>NZ_JAIZAZ010000001.1:0-1468501 GCF_020515645.1 Pseudomonas sp. MWU16-30316
TGCCTGCAAAAACCAGCGTGAAAACACGTTTTCGTTTCTATGCATCATGCCTCAGCGTGGCTATGATGCGTGCCTTATTGCCAGGCGATTCCAAATGCTGACCTTGTTAAAGCTTCTTGCCGATGGTGCGTTTCATTCCGGACAGGTATTGGGCGATGCCCTCGGCATAAGTCGCAGTGCTGTCTGGAAGCAGCTCCAGCAGCTTGAAGCGGATCTGGGCATAGATGTCCACAAGGTGCGTGGTCGTGGTTATAGACTCGCGACGCCTATTTCTCTTCTAAGTCCTGGCGGTATCGAACAGTCAGGCTTTCCTGCCAACTGGTCTGTTCGCACTTACGATTCCATCGACTCGACCAACGCTGAGGCCGCACGCCTGATCGCTCAAGGCGTTCCTCTGCCTGTACTGGTGGTGGCCGAGCAGCAGACTTCCGGAAGAGGGCGACGTGGTCGAAAGTGGGTAAGTCCCTTTGCTGAAAACCTGTATTACAGCCTGGTCCTGCGCATCGATGGCGGGATGCGTCAGCTGGAAGGCCTCAGCTTGTTGGTGGGGCTCGCGGTGATGAATGTCCTGCGTGATATGGGCGTCCAGGGCGCAGGCCTCAAGTGGCCAAACGACGTGCTTGTTGGCAGGCAGAAGATCGCCGGTATTTTGCTCGAGCTGATTGGCGATCCGGCGGACGTTTGTCATGTGATCATCGGGATAGGGGTGAACGTAAACATGCGTTCCTCCAGCGAGGTGGATCAGCTATGGACGTCGATGAGGCTTGAGACAGGCGGCCTGGTTGATCGCAATCAGGTCGCCGCTCGTATAAGCACCCAGCTTGAGGCTCTTATGGCGGTTCATCGCACGGAGGGCTTTGCAGCATTTCATAAGGAGTGGGAGCGTGGGCACTTGTGGCAGGGGGCTGCGGTCAAGCTGCTCTCGGGGGTGGAGGTCGTGGAGGGAGTAGTGTTGGGGGTCGACTCACTTGGAGCGCTGCGGTTGGAGGTCAATGGTGTGGAAAAAAGCTTTAGTGGTGGTGAGCTGAGCCTGAGGTTGCGAGATGATTCTTGAGCTCGATTGCGGCAACAGCTTCATCAAGTGGCGCATTACCGCTAAAAGCGATGCAGCAGTGGTCAGCGGCGGTGTTGTGGACTCTGACGCAGCCTTGTTGGAGCACCTGCGTAATCTACCTGACACAACGTTCAGCGACTGCCGTCTGGTAAGTGTCCGCAGCGCCGAAGAAACGGCGCGTCTGGTTGCTGTCCTGGCTGATGCGTTCTCGGTTGCCCCCGTCTGCGCAGTGCCTGCCCGCGAGCTGGGAGGGGTGATCAATGGCTATGACGATTTCGAACGTCTCGGCCTGGATCGCTGGCTGGCTTTTGTAGGTGCGTACCATCTTGTCAAACGTGCATGCCTGGTGATTGATCTGGGCACTGCCGTGACATCTGATTTCGTCGACGCCGGCGGCGCGCATCTTGGTGGCTTCATCTGTCCTGGGATGCCCTTGATGCGCAATCAGTTGCGCACCCATACTCGTCGCATCAGGTATGACGACACAGAGGCGGAAAGGGCGTTGGTTCGTCTAGTTCCCGGGCGGGCGACCGCAGAAGCGGTAGAGCGCGGCTGCTCGCTGATGCTTCGGGGGTTTGCAGTGACTCAGGTCGAGATAGCTCGTGGGTATTGGGGGGACGACTTTGCTATTTTTGTGACGGGCGGTGACGCTGCTCTGGTTGCGGATGTGCTGCCAGGAGCCCGAATTGTTCCTGATCTGGTCTTCGTGGGGCTGGCTCTCGCCTGCCCTTTGCGTTGAGGTCTTTATGCGTTGGTTATTTCTTCTGCTGTTGATGCTTAATGCCTTTTATTACATCTGGCATCAGCAGGAGGCTCCGCTCAGGGCCAAGGAGGTCATGCCCTTGTCGTTGCACCGTGCTTCTCAGCAGGATATCCGTCTGCTCAGCGAATCGGATGCTGGCCGGGCGTCCCACGATCCTGACACTAAATGCCTGTACGTTGGTGGCTTTGCCAGGCAAGAGGACGCGCGCCTGGTAGAGCAGCGATTGAACAGCCTGGATATCCAGTCTCAATATCAGTCAGTGCAAACGAGCGGGTCGACCGCCTACTGGCTGAAAATTGCGCCGGAAAGTCGACGCCTTGTCGAAGCAGGCTTGATCAGCCAGCTGAGTCAGGATTTCCCGCAATTAAAAAATCAAATAATGTCGTGCGAGGGCATTGCAACTGCTGATTAGTTTACATAGAATGGCGCCCGCTTCGCAGTGAGGTGAAAGTCTCACGAACGAAGTGGTAGTAGTCAACGCATGTAACCTCAGGTTTTTACTGAGAAAAAGGTTGACAGAAGGGTAGCATGAGTTGAGAATGCTGCCTCGCTTAGGAGGGGTTCCCGAGCGGCCAAAGGGATCAGACTGTAAATCTGACGTCTACGACTTCGAAGGTTCGAATCCTTCCCCCTCCACCAGATTTAGCGCGAGCTGCAAGTTGTGCGGGTATAGTTTAGTGGTAGAACCTCAGCCTTCCAAGCTGATGATGCGGGTTCGATTCCCGCTACCCGCTCCAGGCTTGTGGTTCATGCATAGTGTTTTGCTCTTGTAGCTCAGTTGGTAGAGCACACCCTTGGTAAGGGTGAGGTCAGCGGTTCAAATCCGCTCAAGAGCTCCATTGATAAAGGCAGATATGAAAATATCTGCCTTTGTTTTAGGCGGTTCCGCGCTGCGTGCGCCGTCTAAAGCTTATTCGGAGGGCGTCGCCTGTTTGGTGCTCTCCGAATAAGGTGTTGAAAAACTCTTGTCAGGTCCGCATAATGGTCGGCCTGATTTTGCTTTTAGGTCAGTAGCTCAATTGGCAGAGCGACGGTCTCCAAAACCGTAGGTTGGGGGTTCGATTCCCTCCTGACCTGCCAGATTCCCTAGATGTAATCTGGCTTTCTTTTCACAGGATCTCCGTAGATGAATCCCAAGGCTGAAGCATCAGACTCTCGCTTTGATATGCTGAAGTGGCTCCTGGTAGTCGTTTTGGTTGTCGTGGGTGTTGTCGGTAATCAGTATTATTCTGCTGAGCCGATCCTGTATCGCGTTCTCGCTCTCCTTGTGATTGCCGCAGCCGCTGCATTTGTAGCGCTGCAGACAGGCAAGGGTAAGGCTTTCTTCGTTTTGGCGAAAGAGGCCCGTGCCGAGATCCGTAAAGTCGTATGGCCTACTCGCCAAGAAACCACTCAAACCACGTTGATCGTTGTGGCTGTTGTGCTGGTTATGGCGTTGCTGTTGTGGGGGCTCGATTCCCTGCTCGGCTGGCTTGTTTCCTTGATAGTTGGCTAAGGGTGTCCCGTGGCTAAGCGTTGGTACGTAGTGCATGCTTACTCGGGTTACGAGAAGCATGTCATGCGCTCGTTGATCGAGCGTGTGAAGCTGGCAGGCATGGAAGATGGCTTCGGCGAAATTCTGGTTCCCACTGAAGAAGTGGTCGAAATGCGTAATGGCCAGAAGCGCAAAAGCGAACGCAAGTTCTTCCCAGGTTATGTGCTTGTTCAGATGGACATGAATGAGGGTACTTGGCACTTGGTCAAGGACACCCCGCGTGTCATGGGCTTCATCGGCGGTACCGCTGACAAGCCTGCTCCCATCACTGATAAAGAGGCAGAAGCGATTCTGCGTCGTGTCGCTGATGGTAGCGACAAGCCGAAGCCGAAGACGCTGTTCGAGCCAGGTGAAGTCGTTCGTGTCACCGACGGTCCGTTCGCTGATTTCAATGGCACGGTCGAAGAAGTTAACTACGAAAAGAGCCGGATTCAAGTGGCGGTGCTCATTTTCGGACGCTCTACTCCGGTAGAGCTGGAGTTCAGTCAGGTCGAAAAGGCATAACTGAGCTGGAATCCCATACCCCGCAGCCCAAGGCTGTGGGGTTTTTTCGTCACTGGGATATACGCGTAAGTAACCGGGGAGCCTTTGTTGGCGCTTGAACCCGTAATTGGAGTGCCTCATGGCCAAGAAGATAACCGCATACATCAAGCTGCAAGTGAAAGCCGCTCAGGCTAACCCAAGCCCGCCAGTTGGTCCTGCTCTGGGTCAGCACGGTGTGAACATCATGGAATTCTGCAAAGCGTTCAACGCCCGTACTCAGGGTATTGAGCCAGGCTTGCCGACACCAGTGATCATCACTGTATACAGCGACCGTAGCTTCACTTTCGAAACAAAAAGTACCCCTGCATCGGTTCTGCTGAAGAAAGCTGCAGGCTTGACCAGCGGCTCGGCTCGCCCGAACACCGTTAAAGTTGGCACCGTGACTCGTGCTCAGCTGGAAGATATCGCTAAAGCAAAAAATGCGGATCTGACTGCAGCTGACATGGAAGCGGCCGTGCGTACCATCGCCGGTTCCGCTCGTAGCATGGGCCTTAACGTGGAGGGTGTGTAATGGCTAAGCTGACCAAGCGTCAAAAGGCAATCGCCAGCAAGATCGAAGCTGGTAAATCCTACAACTTCGTAGACGCTGCTGCTCTGCTGACCGAGCTGTCGACTGTCAAGTTCAGTGAGTCTGTAGACGTTGCTGTTAACCTGGGTGTTGATCCTCGTAAATCCGACCAGGTTGTACGTAGCGCTACTGTACTGCCACACGGTACCGGTAAGACTGTACGCGTTGCAGTTTTCACCCAGGGTCCTGCTGCTGAAGCTGCTCTGGCTGCCGGTGCTGACCGCGTTGGTATGGACGATCTGGCCGCTGAAATGAAAGCTGGCGATCTGAACTATGACGTCGTTATCGCTTCCCCTGACGCAATGCGCGTTGTGGGTCAGCTGGGTCAGGTTCTCGGTCCTCGCGGTCTGATGCCAAACCCGAAAGTCGGCACTGTTACTCCTGACGTTGCTAACGCCGTCAAGAACGCCAAGGCTGGTCAGGTTCGTTATCGTACCGACAAAAACGGCATCATCCACACTTCCGTTGGCAAGGTCGGTTTCGACGCTGTCAAGCTGAAGGAAAACGTTGAAGCCCTGATCGCTGATCTGAAGCGTATCAAGCCTGCTTCTTCGAAAGGTATTTACGTCAAGCGCATCACCCTGAGCACCACTATGGGCCCAGGCCTGGTCATCGACCAGGGTTCGTTGGAAGCGTAAGACAAAATGGTACGGTGATTGATGCCGTACCATTTGAAAGATTGGGGTCCCTGCCTGGCGGGGGCTATCCAAGACCGTAGGCGACGCAAGTCTTAAACCACAAGCCTACGCAGATGGTGCTCCCGGTTCCTTACCGAATCAGACACCAAAACGACATCTGGCTTCGGTCGGATGAAACGGTAACAAGCAGGAGTTAAACCCGTGGCAATTAAACTCGAAGACAAGAAGGCCATCGTCGCTGAAGTCAACGAGGCTGCCAAAGCTGGTCTGTCCGCTGTCGTGGCTGATGCCCGTGGCGTGACGGTTGGCGCAATGACCGGACTCCGTAAAGAGGCTCGTGAAGCTGGCGTTTACGTACGTGTTGTACGTAACACCCTGCTCAAGCGCGCTGTTGCTGACACTGAATTCAGTGTCCTCAACGACGTGTTCACTGGCCCGACCTTGATCGCGTTCTCCAATGAACATCCTGGCGCTGCTGCCCGTTTGTTCAAGGAATTCGCTAAAGGTCAGGACAAGTTCGAGATCAAGGCAGCTGCGTTCGAGGGCAAGTTCCTCGCAGCTAATCAGATCGATGTACTGGCAAGCCTGCCGACCCGTGACGAAGCAATTTCTCAGCTGATGAGCGTGATTCAAGGCGCTACCAGCAAGTTGGCTCGTACTCTGGCGGCTGTTCGCGACCAAAAAGAAGCAGCTGCAGCCTAAGGCTGAGTCAGATCTTTTCGCGTATTTTTGTTTATTTTGATGGTCGCGTAGGCCGTCCCCCAATTCAGGAAATTGAGTCATGTCCATCTCTCAAGACGATATCCTTAACGCCGTAGCTGAAATGTCCGTTCTGCAGGTTGTAGAGCTGATCAAGGCTTTCGAAGAGAAGTTCGGCGTTACTGCTGCTGCTGGCTCTGCTGGTCCTGCTGCTGCAGCTGCTGTTGTTGAAGAACAAACTGAATTCAACGTCATGCTGCTGGAAGCTGGCGAGAAGAAAGTAAACGTGATCAAGGCAGTTCGTGAACTGACCGGTCTGGGCCTGAAAGAAGCCAAGGCTGTAGTTGACGGCGCTCCTGCCCAGGTTCTGGAAGCAGTGTCGAAAGACGCAGCTGACAAAGCAAAAGCTACCCTGGAAGAAGCAGGCGCTAAAGTCGAGCTGAAATAAGCATCGATTTTGAGTGTCCAGCCCACGCGTTTAGCGAAAGGCTGATGGCTGGTGGCTTTTGCCACCGGCCTTTTTCCGTTATAGACGATTGGCGCTGTCAACGTCTGTAACGAGTGGCATCCACCGATGGCGGTGGCGCAAACCAAGGGGTTTGCAAGATTTTCTGGCTGCTTCCGTCGGGAGGGAGCCAAACAAGCAGGTGACCAAGCTGGGGAACGCTGATGGCTTACTCATATACTGAGAAAAAACGTATCCGCAAGGACTTTAGCAAGTTGCCGGACGTAATGGATGTGCCGTATCTCTTGGCCATCCAGCTGGATTCGTATCGCGAATTCCTGCAGGCGGGAGCGACCAAAGATCAGTTCCGCGACGTCGGTCTGCATGCAGCCTTCAAATCCGTTTTCCCGATCATCAGCTACTCCGGCAATGCTGCGCTGGAGTATGTAGGTTATCGCTTGGGCGAACCGGCATTTGATGTCAAGGAATGCGTGCTGCGCGGTGTGACTTACGCAGTACCTCTGCGAGTCAAGGTCCGTCTGATCATTTTCGACAAAGAATCGTCGAACAAAGCGATCAAGGACATCAAAGAGCAAGAAGTCTACATGGGTGAAATCCCCCTGATGACTGAGAACGGTACCTTTGTAATCAATGGCACCGAGCGCGTTATCGTGTCTCAGCTTCACCGTTCGCCTGGCGTATTCTTCGACCACGACCGTGGCAAGACGCACAGCTCCGGCAAGCTGCTGTACTCCGCTCGTATCATTCCTTACCGCGGTTCGTGGCTGGACTTCGAGTTCGATCCGAAAGACTGCGTATTCGTCCGTATCGACCGTCGTCGCAAGCTGCCTGCGTCCGTACTTCTGCGCGCTCTGGGTTACACCACCGAGCAAGTGCTTGATGCTTTCTACACCACCAACGTATTCCATGTGCGCGGCGAAAACCTGAGCCTGGAACTGGTGCCTCAGCGCCTGCGTGGTGAAATTGCCGTTCTGGATATCCTGGACGACAAGGGCAAGGTCATTGTCGAGCAGGGTCGTCGTATCACTGCCCGTCACATCAACCAGCTGGAAAAGGCCGGGATCAAAGAGCTGGAAGTGCCTCTGGACTACGTCCTGGGTCGCACTACAGCCAAGGTCATCGTGCATCCGGCAACCGGTGAGATCATTGCCGAGTGCAACACCGAACTGAACACTGAAATCCTGGCCAAGATCGCCAAGGCTCAGGTTGTTCGCATCGAAACGTTGTACACCAACGACATCGACTGCGGTCCGTTCGTCTCCGACACACTGAAGATCGACTCCACCAGCAACCAACTGGAAGCGCTGGTCGAGATCTATCGAATGATGCGTCCTGGCGAGCCGCCAACCAAGGATGCCGCTGAGACACTGTTCAACAACCTGTTCTTCAGTCCTGAGCGTTACGACCTGTCTGCTGTAGGCCGGATGAAGTTCAACCGTCGTATCGGTCGTACTGAAATCGAAGGCTCGGGCGTGCTGTGCAAGGAAGACATCGTAGCGGTCCTCAAGACCCTCGTTGATATCCGTAACGGCAAAGGCATCGTCGATGACATCGACCACCTCGGTAACCGTCGCGTTCGTTGCGTTGGCGAGATGGCCGAGAACCAGTTCCGTGTAGGTCTGGTCCGTGTCGAGCGCGCTGTCAAAGAACGTCTGTCCATGGCAGAAAGCGAAGGCCTGATGCCTCAGGACCTGATCAACGCCAAACCTGTTGCGGCGGCGGTCAAAGAGTTCTTCGGTTCCAGCCAGCTGTCCCAGTTCATGGACCAGAACAACCCGCTGTCCGAGATCACGCACAAGCGTCGTGTTTCCGCGCTCGGCCCTGGCGGTCTGACGCGTGAGCGCGCCGGCTTTGAAGTTCGAGACGTTCACCCGACTCACTACGGCCGTGTGTGCCCGATCGAGACGCCTGAAGGTCCGAACATCGGTCTGATCAACTCCCTGGCGGCCTATGCCCGCACCAACCAGTACGGCTTCCTCGAGAGTCCGTACCGTGTGGTCAAGGAAGGTCTGGTCACCGAAGAGATCGTCTTCCTTTCGGCGATCGAAGAAGCGGACCACGTCATTGCTCAGGCTTCGGCCGCAATGAACGACAAGCAAGAGCTGATCGACGAGCTGGTTGCTGTGCGTCACTTGAACGAATTCACCGTCAAGGCGCCAGCCGATGTCACCCTCATGGACGTTTCGCCCAAGCAGGTTGTCTCGGTAGCTGCATCGCTGATTCCGTTCCTCGAGCACGATGACGCCAACCGTGCGTTGATGGGTTCGAACATGCAGCGTCAGGCTGTTCCTACTCTGCGTGCCGACAAGCCGCTGGTAGGTACTGGCATGGAGCGCAACGTTGCTCGCGACTCCGGCGTTTGCGTCGTGGCTCGTCGTGGTGGTGTGATCGACTCGGTTGACGCCAGCCGTATCGTTGTCCGCGTTGCTGATGATGAAGTTGAAACAGGTGAGGCGGGTGTAGACATCTACAACCTGACCAAATACACCCGTTCGAACCAGAACACCTGCATCAACCAGCGTCCGCTGGTCAGCAAGGGTGACCGTGTTCAGCGTAGCGACATCATGGCCGACGGCCCGTCCACCGATATGGGTGAACTGGCGCTGGGTCAGAACATGCGCATCGCGTTCATGGCCTGGAACGGTTTCAACTTCGAAGACTCCATCTGTCTTTCTGAGCGTGTTGTTCAGGAAGACCGCTTCACCACGATCCACATTCAGGAACTGACCTGTGTGGCACGTGACACCAAGCTTGGGCCAGAGGAAATCACAGCTGACATCCCTAACGTGGGTGAAGCTGCTCTGAACAAGCTGGACGAAGCGGGTATCGTTTATGTAGGTGCCGAAGTCGGCGCCGGCGACATCCTGGTCGGTAAGGTCACTCCGAAAGGCGAGACTCAGCTGACTCCGGAAGAAAAACTGTTGCGCGCGATCTTCGGTGAGAAAGCCAGCGACGTTAAAGACACCTCCCTGCGTGTACCAACCGGTACCAAAGGTACTGTCATTGACGTTCAGGTCTTCACCCGTGATGGTGTCGAGCGTGATGCGCGTGCCCTGTCCATCGAGAAGTCGCAACTCGACGAGATCCGCAAGGATCTTAACGAAGAGTTCCGTATTGTCGAAGGCGCTACTTTCGAACGTCTGCGCTCTGCGCTGGTGGGTCGTGTAGCAGAAGGCGGCGCTGGCCTCAAAAAGGGCCAGGAGATCACTAACGAAGTGCTCGACGGTCTTGAGCATGGTCAGTGGTTCAAGCTGCGCATGGCTGAAGATGCTCTCAACGAGCAGCTCGAAAAGGCTCAGGCTTACATCGTTGATCGTCGTCGTCTTCTGGATGACAAGTTCGAAGACAAGAAACGCAAACTGCAGCAGGGCGATGACCTGGCTCCAGGCGTTCTGAAAATCGTCAAGGTCTACCTGGCAATCCGTCGCCGCATCCAGCCGGGCGACAAGATGGCCGGTCGTCACGGTAACAAGGGTGTGGTCTCTGTGATCATGCCGGTTGAAGACATGCCGCACGATGCCAATGGCACGCCGGTCGATATCGTCCTCAACCCGCTGGGCGTACCTTCGCGTATGAACGTTGGTCAGATTCTCGAAACCCACCTGGGCCTCGCGGCCAAAGGTCTGGGCGAGAAGATCAACCGCATGCTCGAAGAGCAGCGTAAGGTTGCTGAGCTGCGCAAGTTCCTCAACGAGATCTATAACGAAATCGGCGGTCGTCAGGAGTCTCTGGAAGACCTCTCCGACAACGAGATTCTGGACCTCGCGAAGAACCTGCGTAACGGCGTACCGATGGCTACCCCGGTTTTCGACGGTGCCAAGGAAAGCGAAATCAAGGCAATGCTCAAGCTGGCAGATATGCCGGAAAGCGGCCAGATGCAGCTGTTCGACGGTCGTACCGGCAACAAGTTTGAACGTGCTGTAACGGTTGGCTACATGTACATGCTGAAGCTGAACCACTTGGTGGACGACAAGATGCACGCGCGTTCCACTGGTTCGTACAGCCTGGTTACCCAGCAGCCGCTGGGTGGTAAGGCACAGTTCGGTGGTCAGCGTTTCGGGGAGATGGAAGTGTGGGCGCTGGAAGCATACGGCGCGGCGTACACTCTGCAGGAAATGCTCACAGTGAAGTCGGACGATGTGAACGGTCGTACCAAGATGTACAAAAACATCGTGGACGGCGATCACCGTATGGAGCCGGGCATGCCCGAGTCTTTCAACGTGTTGATCAAAGAAATCCGTTCGCTCGGTATCGATATCGATCTGGAAACCGAATAACACGTGACGCGAATCGGGGGCAGGGCGGTATTGCCTGCTCCCTGCTCCGCCAGGAGGAAAAGCCTTGAAAGACCTACTGAATTTGCTGAAAAACCAGGGTCAAGTCGAAGAGTTCGACGCAATCCGTATCGGACTTGCATCGCCTGAGATGATCCGCTCTTGGTCGTTCGGTGAAGTTAAAAAGCCGGAAACCATCAACTACCGTACGTTCAAGCCTGAGCGTGACGGTCTGTTCTGCGCCAAGATCTTTGGCCCGGTAAAAGATTACGAGTGCCTGTGCGGTAAGTACAAGCGCCTGAAGCACCGTGGTGTCATCTGCGAAAAATGCGGTGTTGAAGTAGCACTGGCCAAGGTTCGTCGCGAGCGCATGGCTCACATCGAGCTGGCTTCGCCGGTTGCTCACATCTGGTTCCTGAAATCGCTGCCGTCCCGTATCGGTTTGCTGATGGACATGACCCTGCGTGATATCGAACGTGTTCTCTACTTCGAGAGCTATGTCGTTATCGATCCAGGCATGACTACCCTTGAAAAAGGTCAGCTGCTGAACGACGAGCAGTACTTCGAAGCGCTTGAAGAGTTCGGTGACGACTTCGATGCCCGCATGGGTGCCGAGGCTGTCCGCGAGCTGCTGCACGCTATTGACCTGGAGCACGAAATTGGCCGCCTGCGCGAAGAAATTCCGCAAACCAATTCCGAAACCAAAATCAAGAAGCTGTCCAAGCGTCTGAAATTGATGGAAGCCTTCCAGGGTTCCGGCAACCTCCCTGAGTGGATGGTGCTGACCGTTCTGCCGGTTCTGCCGCCAGATCTGCGTCCTCTGGTTCCGCTTGACGGTGGCCGTTTCGCGACGTCCGACCTCAACGACCTGTATCGTCGAGTGATCAACCGTAACAACCGTCTGAAGCGCCTGCTGGATCTGTCCGCTCCCGATATCATCGTGCGCAACGAAAAGCGCATGCTGCAGGAAGCGGTCGATGCACTGCTCGACAACGGCCGTCGCGGTCGTGCGATCACAGGTTCCAACAAGCGTCCTCTGAAATCCCTGGCTGACATGATCAAGGGTAAACAGGGTCGTTTCCGTCAGAACTTGCTCGGTAAGCGTGTTGACTACTCGGGTCGTTCGGTAATTACCGTAGGTCCGACCCTGCGTCTGCATCAGTGCGGTCTGCCGAAGAAGATGGCTCTCGAGCTGTTCAAGCCGTTCATTTTCGGCAAGCTGGAAATGCGTGGCCTGGCCACGACCATCAAAGCTGCCAAGAAGATGGTCGAGCGCGAGCTGCCAGAGGTCTGGGACGTTCTCGCTGAAGTGATTCGCGAACACCCGGTGCTTCTGAACCGTGCGCCAACGCTTCACCGTCTGGGCATCCAGGCGTTTGAACCGGTACTGATCGAAGGTAAGGCTATTCAGCTGCACCCGCTGGTCTGTGCTGCGTACAACGCCGACTTCGACGGTGACCAGATGGCCGTTCACGTGCCTCTGACGCTGGAAGCTCAGCTCGAAGCCCGTGCACTGATGATGTCGACCAACAACATTCTGTCGCCAGCCAACGGTGAGCCAATCATCGTTCCTTCGCAGGACGTTGTACTGGGTCTGTACTACATGACCCGCGAAGCGATTAACGCCAAGGGCGAAGGTCGTGTATTTGCGGATCTGCAGGAAGTCGACCGCGTATTCCGCGCCGGCGAAGCGGCTCTGCACGCCAAGGTCAAGGTTCGTATCCACGAAACGGTCAACGACCGTGATGGTGGCAGCGTCAAGAACACCCGTATCGTCGACACCACTGTCGGCCGTGCGCTGCTGTTCCAGGTGGTTCCGGCCGGCCTGTCCTACGACGTTGTCAACCAGCCGATGAAGAAGAAGGCGATCTCCAAGCTGATCAACCAGTGCTATCGCGTGGTTGGCCTGAAAGAGACCGTTATCTTCGCTGACCAGTTGATGTACACCGGTTTTGCCTACTCGACCATTTCGGGTGTTTCCATCGGCGTTAACGACTTCGTTATCCCTGATGAAAAAGCTCGCATCATCGACGCGGCTACCGAAGAAGTTAAAGAGATCGAAAGTCAGTACGCCTCCGGCCTGGTAACCCAGGGCGAGAAGTACAACAAGGTAATCGACCTTTGGTCCAAGGCGAACGACGAAGTCTCGAAAGCGATGATGTCGAACCTGTCCAAAGAGCGTGTTATCGACCGTCACGGCGTCGAAGTTGATCAGGAATCCTTCAACTCGATGTACATGATGGCTGACTCCGGGGCGCGTGGTTCTGCTGCCCAGATCCGTCAGCTGGCCGGTATGCGTGGTCTGATGGCCAAGCCTGACGGCTCCATCATTGAAACGCCGATCACTGCGAACTTCCGTGAAGGTTTGAGCGTACTTCAGTACTTCATCTCTACTCACGGTGCTCGTAAGGGTCTTGCGGATACCGCACTGAAAACCGCTAACTCCGGTTATCTGACACGCCGTCTGGTAGACGTCGCTCAGGATCTGGTGGTTACCGAGGTTGACTGCGGTACCGAGCACGGTCTGCTGATGACACCGCACATTGAAGGCGGTGACGTTGTGGAGCCGCTGGGTGAGCGCGTACTGGGTCGAGTCATCGCCCGTGACGTATTCAAGCCGGGCACAGAAGATGTCATCGTGCCTGCTGGCACGCTGGTAGACGAGAAGTGGGTCGAGTTCATCGAGCTGAACAGCATCGACGAAGTCATCGTTCGTTCGCCAATCAGCTGCGAAACCCGCTACGGCATCTGCGCCAAGTGCTACGGTCGCGACCTGGCACGCGGTCATCAGGTCAACATCGGTGAAGCTGTCGGCGTAATCGCTGCACAGTCGATCGGTGAGCCGGGTACCCAGCTGACAATGCGTACGTTCCACATCGGTGGTGCGGCAAGCCGGACCTCGGCAGCCGACAGCGTTCAGGTGAAGAATGGCGGTACTGTCCGTCTGCACAACCTGAAGCACGTCGAGCGTGTTGACGGTCACCTGGTTGCGGTATCCCGCTCCGGTGAGCTGGCAATCGCAGATGACTTCGGTCGCGAGCGTGAGCGTTACAAGCTGCCATACGGTGCAGTGATTTCGGTGAAGGAAGGCGACAAGGTCGACGCTGGCTCTATCGTGGCCAAGTGGGATCCGCACACTCACCCAATCGTCACCGAGATGAAAGGTACTGTTACCTACGTAGGCATGGAAGAAGGCATCACGATCAAGCGTCAGACAGACGAATTGACCGGTATGACCAACATTGAAGTGCTCGACGCCAAAGACCGCCCGGCTGCCGGCAAGGACATCCGTCCTGCTGTGAAGATGGTCGGTCTGGATGGCAAGGATCTGTTGCTGCCTGGTACTGACGTACCGGCCCAGTACTTCCTGCCGGCCAACGCCCTTGTTGGTGTTGCTGACGGTGCGCAGATCGCGATCGGTGATGTTATCGCTCGTATTCCGCAGGAAACTTCGAAGACTCGTGACATCACCGGTGGTCTGCCGCGTGTTGCCGACCTGTTCGAAGCGCGTCGTCCGAAAGAGGCGTCGATCCTTGCAGAAGTCAGCGGTACCATCGCATTCGGTAAAGAGACCAAGGGCAAGCGCCGTCTGGTCATTACCCCGAACGACGGTAGCGATCCGTACGAGGAACTGATTCCGAAGTGGCGTCACCTGAACGTCTTCGAAGGCGAGCAAGTGAACCGCGGCGAAGTTATCTCCGACGGCCCGAGCGATCCACACGACATCCTGCGTCTGCTGGGTGTGAGTGCGCTGGCCAAGTACATCGTCAACGAGATTCAGGACGTATACCGTCTGCAAGGCGTGAAGATCAACGACAAGCACATCGAGACGATTCTGCGTCAGATGCTGCGCAAGGTTGAAATTGCCGAGTCTGGCGATTCCAGTTTCATCAAGGGCGACCAGATGGAATTGACTCACGTACTGGTAGAAAACGAGCGTTTGAGCACGGAAGACAAGTTTGTTTCCAAGTTCACTCGCGTGTTGCTGGGTATCACCAAGGCATCGCTGTCCACCGAGTCGTTCATCTCCGCGGCCTCCTTCCAGGAGACAACCCGCGTACTGACCGAAGCGGCTGTGACCGGCAAGCGCGATTACCTGCGCGGCCTGAAGGAAAACGTGGTCGTGGGTCGTCTGATCCCGGCCGGTACTGGTCTGGCTTATCACAGCGAGCGCAAGCGTCGTCGTGAAATGGACAAACCGACCCGTGTCAGCGCGAGCGAAGTAGAAGCAGCTCTGACGGAAGCGTTGAACTCCAGCGGTAATTGAGACCAGAGCCTCGGCATTTTTCACCTGGCAGACAGCACCTTTCGTGCTGCCTCGCCCGGTGAGGACGTCGGGGCTTTGTCTTGACTGGGGGCGGGATCCTCTTTAGACTCTTGTACCCCTAAATTTGGCGGGGCCTGTGCCCTGTCATTTGCTTTTCTTGTAAGACAATAGCGTCGCAAGACAACAGTGGAGCTAGTAGATGGCAACTATCAACCAGCTGGTACGTCAGCCGCGTAAGCGTATCGTCGAGAAATCCGACGTACCTGCGCTGCAGAACTGCCCGCAACGTCGCGGTGTGTGCACTCGTGTGTATACCACCACGCCGAAAAAACCTAACTCGGCATTGCGTAAAGTCTGCCGTGTGCGCCTGACCAACGGTTTCGAGGTTTCCTCGTACATCGGTGGTGAAGGTCACAACCTGCAAGAGCACAGCGTGGTACTGATCCGTGGCGGTCGTGTAAAAGACTTGCCAGGTGTTCGTTATCACACCGTTCGTGGTTCTTTGGATACTTCCGGCGTTAAAGGTCGTAACCAGGGTCGCTCGAAATACGGTACCAAGAAGCCTAAGTAGTTTTTGGCTTCTGTTTGAAATTGCAGATTTCTATTTTTCTGAGTCGATAAGAGTAAGGTCGGGCGCATCCCTCGCAGGATGGTGGTCCCGAGCTAACCTGAAGACCGTTTGAGGGCTTATCCATGCCAAGAAGACGCGTAGCAGCCAAGCGCGAAGTGCTTGACGATCCAAAATACGGCAGCCAGATTCTGGCCAAGTTCATGAACCACGTAATGGAAAGCGGCAAGAAAGCCGTTGCCGAGCGTATCGTTTATGGCGCGCTGGAAAAGGTTAAAGAACGTAAGAACAGCGACCCCCTGGAAATCTTCGAGAAAGCTCTCGACGCCATCGCTCCGCTGGTCGAAGTAAAGTCGCGCCGTGTAGGCGGTGCTACTTACCAGGTTCCTGTCGAAGTTCGTCCGTCCCGTCGTAATGCTCTGGCAATGCGTTGGCTGGTAGACTTCGCGCGCAAGCGCGGTGAGAAGTCAATGGCGCTGCGTTTGGCTGGCGAACTGCTGGACGCCGCCGAAGGTAAAGGTGCTGCGGTCAAGAAGCGTGAAGACGTGCACCGTATGGCTGAGGCCAACAAGGCTTTCTCGCACTACCGCTTCTAATTTCAGCGTCACTAATTTTGCGAGGGCTTTATGGCTCGTACTACTCCGATTGGCCGCTACCGTAACATTGGTATCGTTGCTCACGTGGATGCTGGTAAAACCACCACCACCGAGCGCGTCCTTTTTTACACCGGCAAAAGCCACAAAATGGGCGAGGTGCATGACGGCGCCGCGACCACGGACTGGATGGTTCAGGAGCAGGAGCGTGGTATTACCATTACTTCTGCTGCTATTACTGCCTTCTGGCAGGGTTCCGAGAAGCAACACAAAGATCAATACCGTTTCAACGTCATTGACACCCCGGGCCACGTTGACTTCACCATTGAAGTTGAGCGTTCCCTGCGTGTACTCGACGGCGCGGTCGTTGTGTTCTGTGGTACTTCCGGCGTAGAGCCGCAGTCCGAAACCGTATGGCGTCAAGCCAACAAGTACGGTGTTCCACGTATCGTTTACGTGAACAAGATGGACCGTGCAGGTGCGAACTTTCTGCGCGTAATCGCTCAGATCAAGCAGCGCCTGGGTCACACCCCGGTGCCGATCCAGCTGGCCATTGGCGCCGAAGACAACTTCCAGGGTCAGATCGATCTGATGTCCATGGAAGCTGTTTACTGGAACGATGCCGACAAGGGTATGGTTCCGCGTCGTGAGCCTATCCCTGCTGAACTGCAGGAACTGGCTGACGAATGGCGCAGCAACATGGTCGAGGCTGCGGCCGAAGCCAGCGAAGAGCTGATGAACAAGTACCTCGAAGGTGAAGAACTCTCCAACGAGGAAATCAAGGCCGCTCTGCGTCAGCGTACTATCGCTGGCGAGATCGTTCTTGCTGTTTGCGGTTCTTCCTTCAAGAACAAGGGCGTTCCCCTGGTTCTCGACGCCGTGATCGACTACCTGCCGGCTCCGACCGACATTCCAGCTATCAAGGGTTCCGATCCTGATAACGAAGAAGTCCTGATGGAGCGTCATGCAGACGACAACGAGCCGTTCTCGGCTCTGGCGTTCAAGATCGCTACCGACCCATTCGTGGGTACCTTGACTTTCGTCCGCGTTTACTCGGGCGTGTTGGCATCCGGCGACGGCGTGATCAACTCGGTCAAGGGCAAGAAAGAGCGTGTGGGTCGTATGGTGCAGATGCACGCAAACGCCCGCGAAGAGATCAAGGAAGTACGCGCTGGTGACATCGCGGCCTTGATCGGCATGAAGGACGTCACCACTGGTGAGACCTTGTGCAACGCTGACAAGCCAATCATCCTGGTTCGCATGGACTTCCCGGAGCCGGTTATTTCGGTTGCCGTTGAGCCTAAAACCAAGGATGACCAGGAAAAAATGGGTATCGCACTGGGCAAACTTGCTCAGGAAGACCCGTCTTTCCGCGTCAAGACTGATGAAGAGACTGGTCAAACGATCATCTCTGGCATGGGCGAGCTGCACCTGGACATCCTGGTTGACCGGATGCGCCGTGAGTTCAACGTCGAAGCCAACATCGGCAAGCCTCAGGTTTCCTATCGTGAGCGCATCACGAAGAATTGTGAAATCGAAGGCAAGTTCGTTCGTCAATCCGGCGGTCGTGGCCAGTTCGGTCACTGCTGGATCCGTTTTGCACCTGCTGACGAAGGTCAGGAAGGTCTGCAATTCGTAAACGAAGTGGTAGGTGGTGTTGTTCCCAAGGAATACATCCCGGCTATCCAGAAGGGTATCGAAGAGCAGATGAAGAACGGCGTTGTTGCCGGCTATCCGCTGATCGGCCTGAAGGCTACCGTGTTTGATGGTTCCTACCATGACGTCGACTCGAACGAGATGGCGTTTAAGGTGGCTGCCTCCATGGCGACCAAGCAACTGGCCCAGAAGGGCGGTGGTGAGTTGCTTGAGCCGATCATGGCGGTAGAGGTTGTTACGCCTGAAGACTATATGGGTGACGTGATGGGCGACCTTAACCGCCGTCGCGGCATGATTCTGGGTATGGAAGATACGGTTTCCGGCAAGGTAATTCGTGCCGAGGTTCCGTTGGGTGAGATGTTCGGTTATGCGACCGACGTTCGCTCCATGTCTCAGGGTCGCGCAAGCTACTCTATGGAATTCAAAAAATACAATACAGCTCCGTCGCACATCGTCGAAACTGTAACCAAAAAACAAGGCTGATTCAGCGCCTTTAGGCTAGGAGTTATTTGTCGTGGCTAAAGAAAAATTTGATCGTTCCCTCCCGCACGTCAACGTTGGCACCATTGGTCACGTTGACCACGGTAAAACCACGCTGACCGCTGCTCTGACTCGCGTCTGCTCCGAAGTTTTCGGTTCGGCTGCTGTTGAATTCGACAAGATCGACAGCGCACCGGAAGAGAAAGCTCGTGGTATTACCATTAATACCGCGCACGTTGAATACAAATCGTTGATCCGTCACTACGCTCACGTTGACTGCCCAGGTCACGCTGACTACGTGAAGAACATGATCACCGGTGCTGCCCAGATGGACGGCGCGATTCTGGTTTGTTCGGCCGCTGATGGTCCGATGCCACAAACCCGTGAGCACATCCTGCTGTCCCGTCAGGTTGGCGTTCCGTACATCGTGGTTTTCCTGAACAAGGCTGACCTGGTAGACGACGCTGAGCTGCTGGAACTGGTTGAGATGGAAGTGCGCGATCTGCTGAGCACTTACGACTTCCCAGGCGACGACACTCCGATCATCATCGGTTCTGCTCGTATGGCTCTGGAAGGTAAAGACGACAACGAAATGGGCACCACTGCCGTTCGTAAACTGGTTGAAACACTGGACTCCTACATTCCAGAACCAGTTCGTCTGACCGACAAGCCGTTCCTGATGCCAATCGAAGACGTGTTCTCGATCTCCGGTCGCGGTACTGTTGTGACTGGTCGTATTGAGCGCGGTATCGTCAAGGTTCAGGATCCACTGGAAATCGTTGGTCTGCGTGACACTACCGTCACCACCTGCACCGGTGTTGAAATGTTCCGTAAGCTGCTCGACGAAGGTCGTGCTGGCGAGAACTGCGGCGTTCTGCTGCGTGGTACCAAGCGTGACGACGTTGAGCGTGGCCAGGTTCTGGTCAAGCCAGGCACCGTCAAGCCGCACACTCAGTTCGAAGCTGAAATCTACGTTCTGAGCAAAGAAGAAGGCGGTCGTCACACTCCGTTCTTCAAAGGCTACCGTCCACAGTTCTACTTCCGTACTACCGACGTAACTGGTAGCTGCGAACTGCCGGAAGGCGTAGAAATGGTTATGCCAGGTGATAACGTTAAAGTTTCCGTTACTCTGATCAAGCCAATCGCAATGGAAGATGGTCTGCGTTTCGCAATCCGTGAAGGCGGTCGTACCGTCGGCGCTGGCGTCGTGGCCAAAATCATCGCGTAAGCGTTGATTCCCAAAAAGAGCCCCCGCAACGCGGGGGCTTTTTTATTGGGTTGACACCTAGTGAGGTCGTCTATAGAATTGCGCCTCCTTTTAACGGGCGTATTGCGCTCGGTGGGAACAGCAATCTGGAGTCTGAATCCAATGCAAAACCAGCAAATCCGTATCAGGTTGAAGGCTTTTGACCATCGCCTGATCGACCAATCAACCCAGGAAATCGTGGAAACCGCGAAACGTACTGGTGCACAGGTGCGTGGTCCGATTCCACTGCCGACTCGTAAAGAGCGGTTCACCGTTCTGGTTTCTCCGCACGTCAACAAAGACGCGCGCGACCAGTATGAGATCCGTACTCACAAGCGTGTTCTGGACATTGTTCAGCCAACGGAAAAAACCGTTGATGCGCTTATGAAGCTTGATCTTGCGGCCGGTGTGGAAGTTCAGATCAGCCTCGGCTAAGACTTGGGTCTTAGTCGTGTAACGCTCTGAAATGGGCGGCCATAGCGGGTGAAAGCCCCGTACACTCATGAGGTTTACAACATGACTATTGGTGTAGTCGGTCGTAAATGCGGTATGACCCGTATTTTCACCGAAGAAGGTGTCTCCATTCCGGTCACGGTCATTGAGATCGAGCCGAATCGCGTCACTCAGTTCAAAACCGAAGAAACCGATGGCTATCGTGCAGTGCAAGTCACTGTCGGCGAGCGTCGCGCTTCGCGTGTTACAGCCGCTCAGGCTGGCCACTTCGCTAAGGCGAACGTTGCCGCCGGTCGTACCGTCATGGAATTCCGTCTTGAAGAAGGCGACTACCAGGCTGGCGATCAGATCAACGCTGAAATCTTCGCCGCTGGTCAACTGGTTGATGTAACCGGTCAGTCCAAGGGTAAAGGCTTCCAGGGTACGATCAAGCGTTGGAATTTCCGTGGTCAAGACAATACCCACGGTAACTCCGTCTCCCACCGCGTCCCAGGCTCTATCGGCCAGTGCCAGACTCCTGGTCGTGTATTCAAGGGCAAAAAAATGTCCGGTCATATGGGCGCTGAGCGCGTGACCGTGCAGTCCCTGGAAGTAGTGCGCGTGGACGCTGAACGCAATCTGTTGTTGGTCAAGGGTGCTGTTCCTGGCGCTACTGGCGGCAACCTGGTTGTACGTCCGGCAGCCAAGGCTCGCGGTTAAGGGGAAGCTGACATGCAATTAAATGTAAATGACGCTCAGGCAATCGAAGTTTCCGAACTGACATTTGGCGGCGAATTCAACGAGACGCTGGTTCACCAGGCAGTCGTGGCCTACATGGCTGGCGGTCGTCAGGGTAGCAAGCAGCAAAAGACCCGTTCCGACGTTCGTGGTGGCGGTAAGCGCCCTTGGCGTCAGAAAGGTACTGGCCGTGCTCGTGCCGGTACTATCCGTAGCCCAATCTGGCGTGGCGGCGGTACCACTTTCGCGGCTCGTCCTCAGGATCACACTCAGAAGCTCAACAAGAAGATGTATCGCGCTGCTCTGCGCTCCATCCTTGCTGAACTGGTTCGTACTGATCGTTTGGTCGTGGTTCAGGACTTCGCTGTTGAAGCACCGAAAACCAAAGATTTGCTGAACAAGCTGACTGGCATGGGCCTGACTGACGTCCTGATCGTGTCTGACGCTGTTGACCAGAATCTGTACCTGGCTGCTCGTAACCTGCCGCACGTTGATGTACGTGACGTTCAAGGTTCCGATCCAGTTAGTCTGATCGCATACGACAAAGTGTTGATCACTGTGTCGGCCGTGAAGAAATTCGAGGAGCTGCTGGGATGAACCAGGAACGCGTATTTAAAGTTCTGCTTGGCCCGCACGTTTCCGAGAAGGCTACGGTTCTTGCAGACAAAAAAGGTCAGTTCGTTTTCAAGGTTGCTACTGACGCAACCAAGCTGGAAATCAAGAAGGCCGTCGAAAGCCTGTTCAGCGTGAAAGTAGAGCGTGTTACTACCCTGAATGTTCTGGGTAAGAGCAAGCGCACTGCTCGCGGTCTGGGCAAGCGTAATGACTGGAAGAAGGCAGTTATCTCCCTTCAGCCAGGCCAAGATCTCGATTTCAGCAGCAGTGCTGAGTAAGGAAGGGGTGCATCATGGCAATCGTTAAATGCAAACCGACTTCCCCTGGCCGCCGTTTTGTGGTCAAGGTGGTCAACCAGGAGCTGCATAAAGGCGCTCCTCACGCACCGCTGCTCGAGAAAAAATCGAAGTCTGGTGGTCGTAACAACAATGGTCGTATTACTACCCGTCATATCGGTGGTGGCCATAAGCAGCATTATCGTCTGGTCGACTTCCGTCGCAACGACAAGGATGGCATCGCTGCCACCGTCGAGCGTATCGAATACGATCCAAACCGTACTGCTCACATTGCTCTGCTGCTTTACGCAGACGGCGAGCGCCGCTACATCATCGCCCCTAAAGGCGTAAGTGCTGGCGACCAGCTGATTGCAGGTGCTCTGGCACCAATCAAGCCGGGCAACGCTCTTCAACTGCGCAACATTCCAGTTGGTAGCACCGTACACGGCATCGAACTGAAGCCAGGTAAAGGCGCACAGATCGCTCGTTCCGCTGGTGCCTCGGCACAGCTGATCGCTCGTGAAGGTGTGTACGTTACCCTGCGTCTTCGCTCCGGTGAAATGCGTAAAGTACTGTCTGAGTGCCGTGCAACGCTGGGTGAAGTCTCGAACTCCGAGCACAGCCTTCGTTCGCTGGGTAAAGCGGGTGCCAAACGCTGGCGTGGCGTTCGCCCAACCGTTCGTGGTGTTGCCATGAACCCGGTTGACCACCCACATGGTGGTGGTGAAGGTCGTACCTCTGGTGGTCGTCATCCGGTATCGCCGTGGGGCTTCCCGACTAAGGGCGCGAAGACTCGTGGTAATAAGCGTACCGACAAAATGATCGTCCGTCGTCGCAAGTAAATAGAGGGATACGACAGTGCCACGTTCTCTGAAAAAAGGTCCTTTTATTGATCTTCACCTACTGAAGAAGATCGAAGTGGCGGCGGAAAAGAACGATCGCAAACCAGTTAAGACCTGGTCGCGTCGTTCGATGATCCTGCCACAAATGGTCGGTTTGACCATTGCAGTGCATAACGGTCGCCAGCATGTTCCAGTTCTCGTGAACGAAGACATGGTCGGCCATAAACTAGGCGAGTTTGCCGGTACCCGCACATATCGTGGGCACGTGGCAGACAAGAAAGCCAAGCGTTAAGGGGTAAGGAACGATGGAAGTAGCCGCTAAGTTGTCGGGCGCTCGAATCTCCGCCCAGAAAGCCCGCTTGGTCGCCGACCAGATCCGCGGGAAGAAGGTGGGCGAAGCGCTCAACCTGTTGGCTTTCAGCAGTAAGAAAGCCGCCGAGATCCTGAAGAAAGTGCTGGAGTCGGCTGTAGCCAACGCCGAGCATAACGAAGGCGCAGACGTTGATGACCTCAAGGTCTCCACCGTTTTCGTCAACGAAGGGCGTTCGCTGAAGCGCATCATGCCACGTGCTAAAGGCCGTGCTGATCGCATCGTCAAGCGGTCTTGCCATATCACTGTCAAGGTTGCTGACAAGTAACGGAGTCGAAGAGATGGGTCAGAAAGTACATCCCATTGGCATTCGCCTGGGAATCGTCAAGGAGCACACCTCCGTCTGGTACGCAGACGGTCGGACTTATGCGGACTATTTGTTCGCTGATCTGAAAGTGCGTGAGTACCTCCAAGACAAATTAAAAAGCGCGTCCGTCAGCCGTATCGATATCCATCGTCCGGCTCAGACAGCACGTATCACCATCCACACCGCTCGTCCAGGTATCGTTATCGGGAAGAAAGGTGAAGATGTTGAGAAACTGCGTCAGGACCTGACCAAGCAAATGGGTGTGCCTGTGCACATCAATATCGAAGAGATCCGTAAGCCGGAGCTCGACGGTATGCTGGTTGCGCAGAGCGTAGCTCAGCAGCTGGAGCGTCGCGTAATGTTCCGTCGCGCTATGAAGCGCGCTGTTCAGAACGCCATGCGCATTGGTGCCAAAGGCATCAAAATCCAAGTGAGCGGTCGTCTCGGCGGTGCTGAAATCGCACGTACTGAATGGTATCGCGAAGGTCGTGTGCCACTGCACACCCTGCGTGCCGACATCGACTATGCCAACTACGAAGCTCACACCACTTACGGTGTGATCGGTGTAAAGGTTTGGATCTTCAAAGGCGAAGTAATTGGTGGTCGCCAAGAAGAACTGAAACCACAAGCACCAGCGCCTCGTAAAAAAGCTGCTAAGTAAGGGGTACGCCAAATGTTGCAACCAAAGCGTACGAAGTTCCGCAAGCAGATGACCGGCCACAACCGTGGTCTGGCACTGCGCGGTAGCAAAGTCAGCTTCGGCGAGTTCGCGCTGAAGTCTGTTGCTCGTGGTCGTCTCACCGCTCGTCAGATCGAGTCAGCGCGTCGTGCTCTGACCCGTCACGTTAAACGTGGCGGCAAGATCTGGATCCGTGTGTTCCCGGACAAGCCTGTAACCAAAAAGCCACTCGAAGTTCGGATGGGTAAAGGTAAGGGTAACGTGGAGTACTGGGTTGCCCAGATTCAGCCAGGCAAAGTCCTGTATGAAATCGAGGGTGTTACTGAAGAGCTGGCGCGTGAGGCTTTCGCCCTGGCTGCTGCAAAGCTGCCGCTCGCCACCTCCTTTGTTAAGCGGACGGTGATGTGATGAAAGCGAATGAACTTCGTGAAAAATCAGCACAGCAGCTGAACGAGCAACTGCTCGGCCTGCTGCGCGACCAGTTCAATCTGCGTATGCAGAAAGCAACTGGCCAGTTGGGGCAGTCTCATCTGCTCTCGCAAGTTAAGCGTGACATCGCTCGCGTGAAAACTGTGCTCAACCAGCAGGCAGGTAAGTAATCATGGCTGAAGCCGAAAAAA
The DNA here is from genome assembly GCF_020515645.1 of Pseudomonas sp. MWU16-30316. Taxonomy (NCBI): domain Bacteria; kingdom Pseudomonadati; phylum Pseudomonadota; class Gammaproteobacteria; order Pseudomonadales; family Pseudomonadaceae; genus Pseudomonas; species Pseudomonas sp. MWU16-30316. The sequence continues at coordinate 24,228 of NZ_JAIZAZ010000001.1, forward strand.
CTGTCCGTACGCTGACTGGCCGTGTTGTCAGCGACAAGATGGACAAGACCATCACCGTTCTGATCGAGCGTCGCGTAAAGCACCCGATCTACGGTAAATACGTTAAGCGTTCGACTAAGCTGCACGCGCACGACGAAACCAATCAATGCCATATCGGCGACAAGGTCACTATTCGTGAAACTCGTCCGGTAGCCAAGACCAAGTCTTGGGCATTGGTTGATATCCTCGAACGCGCTGTGGAAGTCTAAGGGCTAGGGGTCGGAGAAATTATATGATTCAGACTCAATCCATGCTCGATGTGGCCGATAACAGCGGCGCACGCCGCGTTATGTGCATCAAGGTGCTGGGTGGCTCCCATCGTCGTTACGCTGGTATCGGTGACATCATCAAAGTAACCGTCAAGGAAGCAATTCCTCGCGGCAAGGTGAAAAAAGGCCAAGTGATGACTGCAGTTGTAGTCCGCACTCGCCACGGTGTTCGTCGTGCAGACGGCTCCATCATCCGCTTCGATGGCAACGCTGCTGTTCTGTTGAACAACAAGCAAGAGCCGATCGGTACCCGTATCTTTGGGCCAGTGACCCGTGAACTTCGTACTGAGAAGTTCATGAAGATCGTCTCGCTCGCCCCAGAAGTGCTCTAAGGAGATCCGACATGCAAAAGATTCGTCGTGACGACGAGATCATCGTGATCGCCGGCAAAGACAAAGGTAAGCGCGGTAAGGTGCTCAAGGTTCTCGCTGACGACCGTTTGGTCGTTGGTGGGATCAACCTGGTGAAGCGTCATACCAAGCCAAACCCGATGTCGGGCGTACAGGGCGGTATCGTCGAGAAAGAAGCGCCAATGCACGCTTCCAACGTCGCCATTTTCAACGGCGCAACCAACAAGGCTGACCGCGTTGGTTTCAAAGTTGAAGACGGCAAGAAAATTCGTGTCTTCAAGTCGACCCAAAAAGCGGTTGATGCTTGAACACTGCTAGGTAGAAGACCATGGCACGACTAAAAGAGATTTACCGGAAGGAAATCGCTCCGAAACTTAAGGAAGAACTTAAGCTTTCGAACGTGATGGAAGTTCCGCGCGTTACCAAAATCACCCTGAACATGGGTCTGGGCGAAGCGATCGGCGACAAAAAAGTCATCGAGCACGCTGTTGCTGACCTGGAAAAGATCACCGGTCAAAAAGTCGTTGTGACTTACGCTCGGAAATCCATCGCTGGCTTTAAAGTCCGTGAAGGTTGGCCGATCGGTGTCAAAGTGACTCTGCGCCGCGATCGTATGTACGAATTCCTGGATCGTCTGCTGTCGATCTCCCTGCCTCGGGTTCGCGACTTCCGCGGCCTGAATGCCAAGTCCTTCGATGGTCGTGGTAACTACAGCATGGGCGTAAAAGAGCAGATCATCTTCCCGGAAATCGACTACGACAAGATCGATGCTCTCCGCGGTCTGGACATTACCCTGACCACCACTGCCAAGAACGATGATGAAGGTCGCGCATTGCTGCGTGCTTTCAAATTCCCGTTCCGCAACTGATTGGAGTAGGAAAATGGCCAAGAAGAGCATGAAAAACCGTGAGCTGAAGCGTCAGCTCACCGTTGCAAAGTACGCCAAGAAGCGTGCAGAGCTGAAAGCAATCATCGTTGATCTGAACGCAAGTCCAGAAGCGCGTTGGGAAGCTACCGTAGCCCTGCAGAAGCAACCACGTGACGCAAGCGCTGCGCGCATGCGTAACCGTTGCCGCATCACTGGTCGTCCACACGGCGTTTACCGCAAGTTCGGCCTCGGCCGTAACAAACTGCGTGAAGCAGCCATGCGTGGCGACGTACCAGGTCTGGTCAAAGCCAGCTGGTAAGGCGCACCTCTCGCTTCGTGCCAGCCGGTTGCGCAAGTCACCGGTCGGCATGAAGCCTGAATTTGAATCAAGCCCCTATTGGGGCTTGATTCATTTCCGGCGTAGGACTAGAATTGCCGGCTCGCCTGAGCCCGTGTTTTTACTTGCCCGGAAGTTCTCGGCGATCAAGCTGTAGCCGCAAGGCTAATTATTTTGTTTTAGGAGCGTCTAGCCCATGAGTATGCAGGACCCGTTAGCGGACATGCTAACTCGTATCCGTAATGCCCAGATGGCTGAAAAGCCCGTCGTAAGCATGCCATCTTCCACGTTGAAGGTTGCTGTAGCAAAAGTCCTGAAGGACGAAGGCTACATTGCGGGTTATCAGATCAGCAGCGAAGTTAAATCCTCGCTGTCCATCGAGCTTAAGTACTTCGAAGGCCGTCCGGTCATTGAAGAGGTTAAGCGCGTCAGCCGCCCAGGCTTGCGTCAGTACAAGTCCTCCGATGATCTGCCGAAAGTTCGTGGCGGTCTTGGTGTGTCTATCGTCTCCACCAGTAAAGGTGTGATGACGGATCGTGCTGCGCGCGCTGCCGGTGTCGGTGGCGAAGTGCTTTGCACTGTGTTCTAAGGGGGGATAAGCATGTCACGCGTAGCTAAGAACCCCGTTAAGTTGCCATCCGGCGTCGAAGTCAAACTCGTCGGCCAGCAGCTTTCGGTGAAGGGTGCCAAGGGCACTCTGGAACTGAACATCCATTCGTCCGTTGAGATTGTTGAAGAAGCTGGTGAGCTGCGTTTCGCTGCTCGCAATGGCGATCAACAAACCCGCGCAATGGCAGGCACCACTCGTGCACTGGTTAACAACATGGTCCAGGGCGTAAGCCAAGGCTTCGAGCGTAAGCTCCAGCTGGTCGGTGTTGGTTACAAGGCGCAAGCAAAAGGCACGGTCCTGAACCTTGCACTTGGCTTCTCGCACCCGGTGGACTATGAATTGCCGAATGGCATCACCGCTGAGACCCCCAGCCAGACCGATATCCTGATTCGTGGTATCGATAAGCAGTTGGTTGGTCAAGTGGCCGCTGAGATCCGCGACTTCCGCCGTCCTGAGCCTTACAAAGGCAAAGGTGTGCGTTACGCGGACGAAGTCGTCCGCCGTAAAGAAGCCAAGAAGAAGTAGGGCATAGCAAATGACCGTCAAAAAAGTTACCCGACTGCGTCGCGCTCGCAAAGCACGCCTGAAAATGCACGAGCTGGAAGTCGTGCGTCTCTGCGTGCACCGCTCTTCGCAGCACATTTATGCCCAGGTCATCTCGGCCGACGGCAGCAAAGTCCTGGCAAGCGCCTCGACTTTGGACAAAGAACTGCGTGATGGCGCCACTGGCAACATCGACGCGGCCACTAAGGTTGGCAAGCTGGTCGCCGAGCGCGCGAAAGCCGCGGGTGTATCGCAAGTCGCTTTCGACCGTTCTGGCTTCAAGTACCACGGCCGTGTCAAAGCGCTGGCTGATGCTGCTCGTGAAGGCGGGCTGGAGTTCTAAGTTATGTCAAATCACGACCAAAAACGCGACGAAGGCTACATCGAGAAGCTGGTTCAAGTTAACCGCGTGGCCAAAACCGTAAAAGGCGGCCGTATCTTCACTTTCACTGCGTTGACCGTAGTGGGTGATGGTAAAGGGCGCGTTGGCTTCGGCCGTGGCAAGTCACGTGAAGTGCCTGCTGCAATCCAGAAAGCGATGGAAGCTGCTCGTCGCAACATGATTCAGGTTGATCTGAACGGCACTACCCTGCAGTACGCGATGAAGTCTGCTCATGGCGCCTCCAAGGTGTACATGCAGCCTGCTTCTGAAGGTACCGGTATCATCGCTGGCGGCGCAATGCGCGCAGTGCTGGAAGTTGCTGGTGTCCAGAACGTATTGGCCAAGTGCTACGGTTCGACTAACCCGGTAAACGTGGTTCACGCTACGTTCAAGGGTTTGAAGGGCATGCAGTCTCCTGAGTCGATCGCTGCCAAGCGTGGCAAGCGTGTTGAGGAGATCATCTGATCATGGCTACCGTTAAAGTAACGCTGATCAAAAGCATGACCGGCCGCATCCCTAATCACAGATTGTGCATTAAGGGTTTGGGTCTGCGTCGCATCGGTCACACTGTAGAAGTCCTGGATACTCCCGAAAATCGCGGGATGATCAACAAGGCTTACTACATGCTGCGAGTCGAGGGTTAATCGATGAAACTCAATGATCTGAGTCCAGCGCCGGGTTCCCGTCGCGAAAAGCATCGTCCGGGCCGTGGTATCGGTAGTGGTTTGGGCAAGACCGGTGGCCGTGGCCACAAAGGTCAAAGCTCCCGCTCCGGTGGCACTATTGCTCCGGGCTTTGAGGGCGGCCAACAGCCGCTGCATCGTCGCCTGCCAAAATTCGGTTTCGTTTCCCTGAAGGCCATGGACCGCGCAGAAGTGCGTCTGTCCGAGCTGGCTAAAGTGGAAGGCGACATCGTAACTGTGCAGTCCCTGAAAGATGCCAACGTGATTAACCAGAACGTTCAGCGTGTGAAAATCATGCTGTCGGGCGAAGTTACTCGCGCTGTCACTATCAAGGGTATCGCCGCCACCAAAGGTGCGCGTGCGGCTATCGAAGCAGCTGGCGGCAAGTTCGAGGAATAAATGGCTAAGCAAGGTGCTCTCTCAGCGCTCGGCAAAGGCGGTATGTCTGAACTCTGGGCTCGTCTGCGTTTTCTGTTCCTGGCGATTATCGTCTACCGAATAGGCGCACACATCCCGGTTCCAGGTATCAACCCGGACCGACTCGCAGAACTGTTTCGACAGAATGAGGGGACCATTCTTAGCTTGTTCAACATGTTTTCCGGCGGCGCGCTGGAACGGATGAGCATCTTTGCACTGGGGATCATGCCGTACATTTCGGCATCGATCATCATGCAGTTGATGACCGCCGTCAGCCCGCAGCTGGAGCAGTTGAAGAAGGAAGGTGAAGCTGGCCGTCGCAAGATAAGCCAGTACACCCGCTATGGCACCGTTGTCCTGGCTCTGGTCCAAGCTATCGGCATGTCCGTTGGTCTGGCGAGTCAGGGGGTCGCGTTTTCTGGGGACCTGGGTTTCCACTTTGTGGCCGTAACTACCTTCGTGGCAGGTGCGATGTTCATGATGTGGCTGGGCGAGCAGATCACCGAGCGCGGTGTCGGCAACGGTATCTCGATGTTGATTTTCGCAGGTATCGTCGCCGGTCTTCCGAGAGCAATAGGGCAGTCTTTCGAGTCTGCACGTCAGGGTGATATCAATATCTTCGCTCTGGTTGCAATCGGTTTGCTGGCGGTAGCGATCATCGGTTTTGTGGTGTTCATTGAGCGTGGTCAGCGTCGTATCGCTGTTCACTACGCCAAGCGTCAGCAGGGCCGCAAGGTCTTCGCTGCGCAGACCAGCCACTTGCCGCTGAAAGTGAACATGGCTGGTGTAATACCGGCCATTTTCGCGAGCAGCATTTTGCTGTTCCCGGCTTCGTTGGGGTCCTGGTTCGGTCAGTCTGAAGGTCTGGGCTGGTTGCAGGACATCTCGCAGTCGATCGCTCCTGGTCAGCCGTTGAATATTCTGCTGTTTAGTGCAGGGATTATTTTCTTCTGCTTCTTCTATACGGCGTTGATGTTCAATCCGAAAGATGTAGCGGAAAACCTGAAGAAGTCCGGTGCCTTTATTCCGGGTATTCGTCCAGGTGAGCAGTCGGCACGCTATATTGATGGCGTTTTGACTCGCTTGACCATGTTCGGTGCTCTATATATGACGGCCGTGTGTCTGCTTCCCCAGTTCCTGGTGGTCGCGGCAAACGTACCGTTCTACCTTGGCGGGACCTCGTTGCTGATCGTGGTCGTGGTTGTGATGGACTTTATGTCGCAAGTGCAATCTCACCTCGTTTCGCACCAGTATGAATCCCTGATGAAGAAAGCCAACCTGAAGGGCTACGGTGGCAGCGGCGGTATGCTGCGCTGAAGCACCCCTAAGGTTCGAGGAGTTGGTGATGAAAGTTCGTGCATCGGTGAAAAAGCTGTGCCGTAACTGCAAGATTATCCGCCGCGAAGGTGTGGTTCGAGTAATTTGCAGCGCGGAACCACGTCATAAGCAGCGCCAAGGCTGATTGTGATTTGTGCTTAAGCCCAGCAGCTAGTGCGCTGCTGGGTTGATTATTTGTTACTACAGCGATATTATCTCGCGCCCTATTTCTTGGCTTCCGGGGCGTAGGTAGCTGTCAATTGGAGTCCCACTGAATGGCCCGTATTGCAGGCGTTAACATTCCAGATAACAAGCATACTGTTATCTCGTTGACCTACATCTATGGTGTTGGTCGCACCACCGCACAGAAAATTTGTGCAACCACCGGCGTAAATCCGGCGGTGAAAATCAAAGATCTGAGCGACGAGCAGATTGAACAGCTGCGTGGCGAAGTGGCGAAGTTCACCACTGAAGGTGACCTGCGTCGCGAAATCAACATGAAAATCAAGCGCTTGATGGACCTGGGCTGCTACCGCGGTCTGCGTCATCGTCGTGGTCTTCCAGTGCGCGGTCAGCGTACCAAGACCAACGCGCGTACTCGCAAAGGTCCGCGTAAGCCGATCCGCAAGTAATCGCACCAGCGCAACGACAGGAATTTAGTCATGGCAAAACCTGCTGCTCGTCCTCGTAAAAAAGTTAAAAAGACAGTGGTTGATGGCATCGCCCACATCCACGCGTCGTTTAACAACACAATCGTCACCATTACCGATCGTCAAGGTAACGCTCTTTCGTGGGCTACCTCCGGCGGTTCGGGTTTCCGTGGTTCGCGCAAGTCCACCCCGTTCGCTGCTCAAGTAGCTGCTGAACGTGCTGGTCAAGCTGCGCTGGAGTACGGTCTGAAGAACCTCGACGTCAATGTCAAGGGTCCAGGCCCAGGTCGTGAATCCGCTGTCCGTGCATTGAACGGCTGTGGCTATAAGATCGCCAGCATCACCGACGTGACGCCAATCCCGCACAACGGGTGCCGTCCGCCGAAGAAGCGCCGCGTGTAATCCAGGAGACTGTAAGAAATGGCTCGTTACATTGGTCCAAAATGCAAACTTGCTCGTCGTGAAGGCACCGATCTCTTTCTGAAGAGCGGCGTTCGCGCTATCGAATCCAAGTGCAACATCGAAGCAGCTCCAGGTATCCACGGCCAACGTCGTGGTCGCCAGTCCGATTACGGTACTCAGCTGCGTGAAAAGCAAAAAGTCCGTCGTATCTACGGCGTTCTCGAGCGTCAGTTCAGCGGCTACTACAAAGAAGCCGCCGGCAAGAAAGGTGCAACAGGCGAGAACCTGCTGCAACTGCTCGAATGCCGTCTGGACAACGTTGTATACCGCATGGGCTTCGGCTCGACGCGTGCCGAATCCCGTCAATTGGTTTCGCACAAGTCGGTCAGCGTAAACGGCAAAACCGTTAACGTTCCTTCTTATCAGGTTCGTGCTGGCGACGTTGTTGCTATCCGCGAAAAAGCTAAGAATCAGCTGCGTATTGTCCAGGCTCTCGATCTGTGTGCCCAACGTGGCCGCGTAGAATGGGTAGAAGTAGACACTGAGAAGAAATCGGGCGTTTTCAAGAACGTTCCAGCTCGCAGTGATCTATCCGCCGACATCAACGAAAGCCTGATTGTCGAGCTCTACTCCAAGTAAGGGCTAGAAAATAGGTGCATCCATGCAGATTTCGGTAAATGAGTTCCTGACACCCCGCCACATTGATGTGCAGGTTGTCAGTCCAACCCGCGCCAAAATCACTCTCGAGCCTCTCGAGCGTGGTTTCGGCCATACCCTGGGCAACGCGCTTCGCCGCATTTTGTTGTCCTCCATGCCCGGCTGTGCAGTAGTCGAGGCCGAGATTGACGGTGTACTCCATGAGTACAGCGCCATCGAAGGTGTACAGGAAGACGTCATTGAAATCCTGTTGAACCTTAAAGGTCTGGCTATCAAGCTGCACGGTCGAGACGAAGTTACGCTGACCTTGTCGAAGAAGGGTTCGGGGGTGGTTACCGCTGCCGATATTCAGCTGGATCATGATGTCGAGATCGTTAACCCCGATCACGTAATCGCTAACCTGGCGTCTAACGGCGTCTTGAACATGAAGCTCACCGTAGCTCGTGGTCGTGGTTATGAGCCGGCAGACTCGCGTCAAAGCGATGAAGACGAAAGCCGCAGCATTGGTCGCTTGCAGCTTGACTCTTCGTTCAGCCCGGTTCGCCGTATCGCATACGTGGTGGAAAACGCCCGTGTCGAGCAGCGTACTAACCTGGACAAGCTGGTTATTGATCTGGAAACCAACGGTACTCTGGACCCTGAAGAGGCTATCCGTCGCGCTGCAACCATCCTGCAACAGCAGTTGGCTGCGTTCGTGGACCTCAAAGGCGACAGCGAACCAGTGGTAATCGAACAGGAAGACGAGATCGATCCGATCCTGCTTCGTCCGGTTGACGATTTGGAACTGACCGTGCGTTCGGCCAACTGCCTTAAGGCGGAGAACATCTACTACATCGGTGATCTGATTCAGCGCACCGAAGTAGAGCTGTTGAAGACTCCGAACCTGGGCAAGAAATCCTTGACCGAGATCAAGGACGTTCTGGCTTCTCGTGGTCTCTCCCTCGGCATGCGCCTCGACAACTGGCCGCCGGCAAGTCTTAAGAAGGACGACAAGGCTACGGCCTGATCGTCGTAATCACCGAACGCGAGTTTGGTAAGGAATGAACCATGCGTCATCGTAAAAGTGGACGTCACCTGAGCCGTACCAGCTCTCACCGCAAAGCCATGTTCCAAAACATGGCGGTGTCGCTGTTCGAGCACGAGCTGATCAAAACTACCCTGCCGAAAGCCAAGGAACTGCGCCGCGTTGCCGAGCCGCTGATCACCCTGGCCAAGGAAGACAGCGTTGCCAACCGTCGTCTGGCTTTCGACCGTACTCGTTCGAAAGAAATCGTCGGCAAACTGTTCAACGATCTGGGCAAGCGCTATGCAACCCGTCAGGGCGGCTACCTGCGCATCCTCAAGTGCGGTTTCCGCGCTGGCGACAACGCGCCAATGGCGTACGTCGAGCTGGTTGATCGTCCTGTCGGTGGCTCTGTAGAAGCTGCTGAATAAGACATCAGTTTGAACATGAAACCGGGCCTAGTGTCCGGTTTTTTGTTTTCCGGAATTAAGAATTGCTATCGATAGTCATGATTTAATGAATTCGACGCTTCAATAGCTTTCGGCAATACTTCCTCCCAAGCCGATCAGCCGGCTATACACACCAGAGGAAGATGTAGATGAGCCAGAAGACCCTTACGACCGCCAGCGGTGCCCCAGTCGCAGACAATCAGAACTCCCGTTCGGCAGGCCCACGTGGTCCTCTACTGCTTGATGATTTCCATCTGATCGAAAAGCTTGCCCACTTCAACCGTGAGAACATCCCGGAGCGTCGCGTGCATGCCAAGGGATCGGGTGCTCATGGCACGTTCACCGTGACCCGCGACATCAGCCAGTACACCAGCGCCAGGCTGTTCGACACGGTGGGCAAGCAGACACCGATTTTCCTGCGCTTCTCCACCGTAGGCGGAGAGCGTGGTTCGGCTGACACCGAGCGTGACCCGCGCGGCTTTGCGATCAAGTTTTACACCGAGGAAGGTAACTGGGACATCGTGGGCAACAACACGCCGGTGTTCTTTATCCGTGACCCTCTGAAATTCCCTGACTTCATTCACACTCAGAAGCGCCTGCCGCAGACCAATCTGAAAAGTCCTCAGATGATGTGGGATTTCTGGTCGCACTCGCCTGAGGCGCTGCACCAAGTCACCATTCTGTTCTCTGATCGTGGCATTCCGGACGGCTACCGTCACATGCACGGCTTCGGCAGCCACACCTATAGCCTCATTAGTGCTGCAGGCGAGCGTCATTGGGTGAAGTGGCATTACAAGACCCGCCAAGGGATCAAGAACCTGGCGCCCGCAGACGCTGCGCGGATTGCCGGTACTGATCCCGATTACGCTCAGCGCGATCTGTTCACTGCCATCGAGAAGGGCGACTTCCCCAAGTGGCAGGTGTGCATTCAGTTGATGACCGAGGCTCAGGCTGCGAATCATCATGAGAACCCGTTCGACGTGACCAAGACCTGGTCGCAGAAAGAATACCCGCTGATCGAGGTCGGCGAGCTGGAGTTGAACCGTAACCCTTTCAACTACTTTGCCGAAGTCGAGCAGGCCGCGTTCGGCCCGAGCAACATGGTGCCAGGCGTTGGCCTTTCGCCAGACCGTATGCTGCAAGGGCGCGTATTTGCCTACGCCGATGCGCATCGCTACCGCGTGGGTACCAATCACCAGCAGTTGCCGATCAATGCCCCCAAGAGTCCTGTACACAGCTATCAACGTGACGGGGCGATGGCCTTCGGCACCAATGGTGGTGCGGCGCCAAACTATGAACCGAACAGCTATTCGGATGCGCCGAAAGAAGATCCGCGCTACGCAGAGCCTGCGCTGTCTCTGAGCGGTGCCGCAGATCGTCATGATCATCGGGTAGACGGTGATTACTACAGTCAGGCAGGCAAGTTGTTCAACCTGATGAGCGCTGATCAGAAAGCGCTGTTGATCGGCAACATTGCCGGGGCAATGGCAGGCGTTTCCAGTGACGTGGTTCAGCGTCAGTTGCAGCATTTCCACAAAGCCGACCCTGCTTACGGAGAAGGCATCGCAAACGCATTGAGCATAAAACTGGGCTGAGTCGAAGTGAGAAACAGAACCGCCCTCATTTGGGCGGTTTTTCGCTTCTTAACGGCGTAATTTCGCCACTTTTCGTCGGTTTATTGCGTTTTTCTAAGTGACCTCGCGCGACGCTTGGTTCAAACTAGCGCCTTTGAAGCAGGAGTCTGGTGCGATGCAAGGCCACCCGGAAGTAATCGATTATCTCAACACGTTGCTCACGGGCGAACTGGCAGCTCGTGACCAATATTTCGTTCACTCACGTATGTACGAAGACTGGGGCTTTTCGAAGCTCTACGAGCGTATCAATCATGAGATGGAAGAAGAGGCGCAACACGCTGATGCGCTGATGCGTCGTATCCTCATGCTCGAAGGCACGCCGCGCATGCGCCCTGACGACCTCGACGTCGGCACCACAGTGCCTGAGATGCTCGCCAGCGATCTGCGTCTCGAATACAAGGTACGTGCTGCCCTGTGCAAGGGTATCGAGCTCTGTGAGCTGCACAGCGACTACGTGACCCGCGAAATCCTGCGCGTACAGTTGGCTGATACGGAAGAAGACCATACCTACTGGCTCGAACAGCAGATGGGGCTGATCAAGTCCATCGGCCTGCAGAACTACCTGCAATCGCAGTTCTGATTCAGCCGCTCATGAAAAAGCTCCTGCACTTGCGTGACAGGAGCTTTTTTGTATCCGGGTTCGACTGACGCCGACCCCGTTTTTCATCACTAGCGTCAGGCCTTGTCTCTGATCAACAGAGGTTTCAGGTAGTGACCAGTGTAGGACTGTTCCATCTCGGCGACCTGTTCAGGTGTGCCCGTTGCAATGATCTGCCCACCTCTCGAACCGCCTTCCGGACCCAGATCCACCAGCCAGTCGGCCGTCTTGATCACGTCCAGGTTGTGTTCGATCACCACCACGGTATTGCCGTGGTCGCGCAAGCGATGCAATACATCCAGCAACTGCTGAATATCCGCGAAGTGCAGGCCTGTGGTCGGCTCGTCGAGGATGTACAGCGTCTTGCCGGTGTCGCGCTTGGACAGCTCACGTGACAGCTTGACCCGTTGCGCCTCACCGCCTGACAAGGTCGTCGCCGATTGCCCCAGCTTGATATAGGAAAGTCCGACATCCATCAGGGTTTGCAGCTTGCGCGCCAGTGCAGGAACGGCATCGAAGAACTCACGCGCTTCCTCGATGGTCATCTCCAGCACTTCATGGACGTTCTTGCCCTTGTACTTGATCTCAAGCGTTTCACGGTTGTAACGCTTGCTCTTGCACACATCGCAGGGCACGTAGATGTCCGGCAAAAAGTGCATCTCGACCTTGATCAGTCCGTCGCCCTGGCACGCCTCGCAGCGGCCGCCCTTGACGTTGAACGAGAACCGCCCCGGACCGTAGCCCCGCGAGCGTGATTCCGGAACCCCGGCGAACAGTTCGCGAATCGGCGTGAACAGCCCGGTGTAGGTCGCCGGGTTGGAACGCGGCGTACGACCGATAGGGCTCTGGTCGATGTCCACCACTTTGTCCAGATGCTGCAGACCATTGATGCTGTCGTGCGTAGCCGCTTCCAGCGTGGTGGCGCCGTTCAGTGCTGTAGCACTAAGCGGGAATAGCGTGTTGTTGATCAGCGTCGACTTGCCCGATCCGGAAACCCCCGTCACGCAGGTCAACAGACCGATAGGGATTTCGAGATTGACGTTTTGCAGGTTGTTGCCACGCGCGCCCTTGAGGGTTAGCGAGAGCTTTTTGTTACGCGGGGTGCGCTTGGCAGGAACGGCAATCTTCACGCGGCCCGAGAGGTATTTGCCGGTCAGCGAGTCGGGATGCGACATCACTTCGTCCGGCGTACCTTCGGCAACGATATGACCACCATGCACGCCGGCCCCCGGGCCGATGTCGACCACGTAGTCGGCCAGGCGAATCGCATCTTCATCGTGCTCGACCACAATCACCGTATTACCGATGTCGCGCAGATGCTTGAGCGTGCCCAGCAAACGATCGTTGTCGCGCTGGTGCAGACCGATGGACGGCTCATCGAGGATGTACATCACCCCGACCAGGCCCGCGCCGATCTGGCTGGCCAAACGAATACGCTGTGCTTCGCCGCCGGACAGGGTGTCCGCGCTACGATCCAGGGTCAGATAGTCCAGGCCCACGTTGACCAGAAACTGCAGACGCTCACGAATTTCCTTGAGAATCTTGTCGGCGATCTCGCCACGCCGTCCGGTCAGCTTGAGGGTTTCGAAGTAATGCGTCGCGTCGCCAATCGGCAGATTGGTGACTGCAGGCAGAGTCTTTTCACCCACCCACACGTGGCGCGCTTCACGACGCAGACGAGTGCCTCGGCAGTCAGGGCAGGGCTGCGTGCCCAAGAACTTGGCGAGCTCTTCGCGGACTGTGGCCGATTCGGTTTCCCGATAGCGACGTTCCAGATTCGGCACGATGCCTTCGAACGGGTGCGCACGCTTGACGATATCGCCACGGTCATTCAGGTAGCGGAAATCGACACTCTGCGAGCCGCTGCCGTTGAGCAGAATCTTCTGCATGTCGGCCGGGATCTGCTTGAAGGGCATTTCCAGGCTGAAGCCATAGTGTTTGGAGAGCGAGCCGAGCATCTGGAAGTAATAGACGTTACGCCTGTCCCAGCCTCGTATCGCGCCTTCGGCAAGTGTCAGTTCGGCATTCACCAGCCGCTTGATATCGAAGAACTGCTTCACGCCCAGGCCGTCACAGGTCGGGCAGGCGCCAGCCGGGTTGTTGAAAGAGAACAGCTTCGGTTCCAGTTCGCTGATCGCATGGCCACAGATAGGGCAGGCGAAGCGGGCGGAGAAGATCACTTCCTCGCCCGGCTCGTCGTCCATTGGCGCAACCAGGGCGATACCGTCGGCCAGCTTCAGGGCTGTTTCAAAGGACTCGGCCAGACGCTGCTGCAGGTCGGCGCGGACCTTGAAACGGTCAACGACCACGTCGATCGAGTGCTTCTTTTGCTTGTCCAGCTTCGGCAGCTCATCCAGCTCGCACAGCTTGCCGTTGACTCGCGCCCGGACAAAGCCCTGCGCGCGCAGCTCTTCAAAAACCGAAAGATGCTCACCCTTGCGTTCGCGGATAACCGGCGCAAGCAGCATCAATTTGCTGCCTTCCGGCTGGGTCAGCACCAGGTCGACCATCTGGCTGACCGTCTGGGCTTCGAGCGGGATATCGTGGTCGGGGCAGCGAGGCTGGCCGACGCGCGCATACAAAAGACGCAGGTAGTCGTAGATTTCGGTGATCGTACCCACGGTCGAGCGCGGGTTGTGCGATGTAGACTTCTGCTCGATGGAAATCGCCGGCGACAGACCTTCGATCGTGTCGACGTCCGGTTTTTCCATCATCGACAGAAACTGGCGGGCATAGGCCGACAGCGATTCGACATAGCGGCGTTGCCCTTCGGCGTACAGCGTATCGAAAGCCAGCGAAGACTTGCCTGAGCCGGAGAGCCCGGTGATAACGATCAGTTTGTCGCGGGGAAGTGTCAGGTCAATATTTTTCAGGTTGTGGGTTCGTGCCCCACGTATCAGGATCTTGTCCACTGCGGCCTCGCTTGGCGGGCATAAACGACGGAGTATAAGGCTCCGAGCCATTACGCGGCAAAGCGTCGCGTATGTGCTGTACAACGATGGGACTGGTAGAATCGCCGCCGGTTCACACGAGGTTATTCCATGCACGATACCCACAGCGAGCGTATGAGTAGCGGCGAGACCCGCGCAGCAGGCGGTCTGGCCCTGGTGTTCGCGTTCCGCATGCTTGGCATGTTCATGGTTTTGCCGGTTCTGGCAACCTACGGCATGGACCTGGCAGGCGCGAGCCCTGCACTGATCGGTCTGGCGATTGGCGCCTACGGCCTGACCCAGGCGGTGTTGCAGATACCGTTCGGGATCATTTCCGACCGTATCGGCCGGCGACCGGTCATTTATTTCGGCCTGATCATCTTTGCGATCGGCAGCGTGGTGGCGGCGAACGCGGATTCGATCTGGGGAATCATTGCCGGACGTATCCTGCAGGGGGCGGGCGCTATTTCCGCGGCGGTCATGGCGCTGCTCTCCGACCTGACCCGCGAACAGCACCGCACCAAGGCCATGGCCATGATCGGCATGACCATCGGCCTGTCGTTCGCCATCGCCATGGTCGTCGGCCCGGTCATCACCGGCATGTTCGGTCTTTCCGGGTTGTTCCTGGCCACTGGCGGCATGGCCTTGATAGGTGTTCTCATCGTCGCCTACGTGGTGCCCAAGGCCAGCGGGCCATTAATGCACCGCGAGTCCGGCGTCGCCAAACAGGCGCTGGGGGCGACGTTGCGTCATCCGGACCTGCTGCGCCTGGATTTGGGTATCTTCGTGTTGCATGCGATGCTCATGTCCAGCTTCGTGGCCTTGCCGCTGGCGCTGGTCGAAAAAGCCGGTTTGCCCAAGGAACAACACTGGTGGGTCTACCTGACCGCTTTGTTGGTTTCCTTCTTCGCGATGATCCCGTTCATCATCTATGGCGAGAAGAAACGTCAAATGAAGCGCGTTCTGCTGGGCGCCGTCACAGTTTTGATGCTGGCTGAGCTATTCTTCTGGGCCTACGGGGACACGTTGCGGGCACTGGTCATCGGGACAGTGGTATTCTTCACTGCGTTCAACCTGCTGGAAGCGTCATTGCCGTCGTTGATCAGCAAGGTTTCACCGGCCGGCGGAAAAGGCACGGCAATGGGAGTTTATTCCACCAGCCAGTTTCTTGGATCGGCCGCAGGTGGGATACTGGGCGGCTGGTTGTTCCAGCACGGTGGTCTCGATGCGGTGTTCCTGGGTGGTGCAGCCATGGCCGCCGTCTGGCTCGCCTTCGCAGTGACCATGCGAGAACCGCCTTACGTGACCAGCCTACGTCTGCCGTTGTCGCCGCAGGCGCAGCGTGAAGCAGGCCTGGCAGAGCGCTTGATGTCCGTAGCAGGCGTGACAGATGCAGTGGTGGTTGCGGAAGAGGCAGCCATCTACATAAAACTCGACACAAAATTATTGGATCGTACCTCTCTCGAAAAGCTGGTCAATCCAGCGTCAGAAGCGTGCGAAGCCTAGGAGAACGTTATGGCCCGTGGGGTTAACAAAGTCATATTGGTCGGTACATGCGGCCAGGATCCCGAAGTTCGCTACTTGCCTAACGGTAACGCCGTGACCAACCTGAGTCTGGCAACCAGCGAACAGTGGACTGACAAGCAGTCCGGTCAGAAAGTCGAAAAGACCGAATGGCACCGTGTATCGATGTTCGGCAAAGTCGCCGAAATCGCTGGCGAATACCTGCGCAAGGGTTCGCAGGTGTACATCGAAGGCAAGCTGCAGACCCGCGAGTGGGAAAAAGACGGCATCAAGCGCTACACCACTGAAATCGTCGTCGACATGCAGGGCACCATGCAACTGCTGGGCGGCCGTCCTCAGGGCGACTCCCAACAAGGTCAGGGCGGCGGCAACTACAACCAGTCCGCACCTCGTCCACAGCAGTCGCGCCCACAACAATCGGCGCCGCAGCAGTCCGCACCTCAGCAGAACTACAACCAGCAGCCGCCACAACGCGACTCGCGCCCAGCGCCGCAACAACAAGCGCCGCAGCCAGCTGCTGACTTCGACAGCTTCGATGATGATATTCCGTTCTAGCCCGGATAAAAGCCATTTATGTAAAGAGCTTTTGCATAACTGACTGAACTATCTAGTATTTTTGTGATGGGAAGACCTCCAAGATTTGTAAAGATCTTGGAGGTTTTTTTTGGCATGTGTAAAGCAAAGCGAGATAAACCGGACAAACGGTTTTGACAAGAAAAGGAAACGCGCTAAACCGAAATGTAAACATGGGGGGACGGTCATGCGAGTGGAACAGGTAATTTTTCCGTCCGGCGAGCGTTTGCCTATGTTGCTGGATGACGATGAACTTCCCGTTCCGGAAGCATGTGAGTGGTTCCTTCGTCGTCGTCACCTTGCGCTACAAACTCTAATGCGCAATAGCGGCGAAGTGCTGATCATTCACCGGTGGGCGCGCAAGCGTCGTATGAATATTTACGACCGTATTCGCTCTGGAAAACAATTTACTGAGGCTGATTTGACCACTTTGATTGAAGAACTGAGTCGGCCACAGCCCACCAGCAATAAAGTCGCCAAACTTGCCGTTAGTCCTGATACCCGTAATAAACGTCTTAGTACCACATCACAACATCTTCTTTGGTACATCGACGAGCTGATCGCTACTCCTTCTTCAGGTGAAGCGTTGCGGATTGAGTTGACCGCGATGCGGGAGAAGATGGCCAAAGCATTCTTAGATGCCTACCAGTCCCCCGAGGGAGATCGGAAGTTCCATAAGCATTTGACTCTTGCCCAAGCTCGATTAATTCAGGACGCGTTGGATCCTGAAGGCGAGATTTTGCACGGTAGGGACGCTCGTGGACGGGTTCGAAATTTCATCATTGTTTGCCTCTTGTTGTTCTTAGGTTTGCGCATAGGAGAGCTTTTGAGCCTCAGAACGCATGACGTCAAGTTTGGAGCAATTACCTACGTTCTCGTCCGGAAGCGGAACATGAGTCCCTTAGATACGAGGAGAAGGCCGCCCCGTGTAAAGAGACTGGGCCGATTGCTGCCGATTGATAACTCGCGGCTGGCAATTCTGCTGGATGATTACATTACGGAAGACCGGGAGTGGTCTCTTAAGCATGGTGGCGTCAATGACAGTGGTTTTCTCTTCCTTAGTGACGACGGGACGCCGTTGTCCGCTGACCGAGTGCGGCAACTGTTCAAAGAACTTCGTAATCGTTTTCCGAAGGAGCTACCCGAGGATCTTACGCCGCATTCGATGCGTTATACGTTCACTGATTCAGTGACCAAAGAGATGCGTAGCCACGGTGCTGATGAGGATCACATCGTCAAGTGTCTGATGTGGCTACGGGGGGATAGCTCACCAAAGTCCCAAGATGTTTACATCGACTATGCGGCTCTGACGAAAGAGCCCGTAACTCGCTTCCAGGCACAGTTTGCCAGCGGGAGGAATTCTCACGATGTCCCTTTTTAGTGAAAACCTCTCATTAGAGCAGCTGGTTTCGGATAACGGCTGGGCAGAGATTCCCAAAGAGTTTGTCACTAGGGAAGGGAGGTTGGCTGTTCTGAGGGATGGACGGTGGTTCTTACCATGCGAGACAAGGGCGGGCTGGGTGAATATCCAACGCTTTGGATCGCCTATTCTGCAGTGGCTGATGGCCAAATATATGATCCATACCGCACAAGTGACGTCGTCGATTCACGCAGTGGGCTGCGTGGATGCTGTCCACTTGCAACTCAAAGAGCGGGATTTTTTCAACAAGGCGGTCGTCTGTGCCGACCCACTTCTTCTCAAGCCTGCCCTGATTGAGCAGATGGAGCGCATGCTTACCCGACTGAAGCTCAAACGCCAGTTGTGGAATGCCTACCGTCCGATACGGTGGTATCTCTGGTGTGCTGAACACTATCCCGAGCTTGGCTTCTGTGAAATCTACGCTTCCGAACTAGACTCGCTCAGAATTCCAGGCGGGCCAAAAGGGGAGGCAGTGCGTTCGCTCGATCCAGAGCAGGGGCCATTGCATCCGCACCTGGAAGTTTCTTTGATCATTAACGCCCTCCGCACGGATACAGGCACTGAGTACGAGCATTACCAGCAGCGTGCTGCGGTGGCGCTGGCTAACACATATGGGCGGAATGCTGGCAACTTCATTGCGCTAAGGGAAGAGGATGTCTATGACGAGTTGGATAGTCCGGAGGATCCTGTTTGGGTTATCAAACTTCCGCGTATCAAAAAAGGTTTCAGGTCAGCTCGGGCAGACTTCATTGTTGAGGCCTTGGACAGGGAGACTCTCCAGTATGTCCAAGAGCTG
Organism: Pseudomonas sp. MWU16-30316; assembly: GCF_020515645.1. Classification (NCBI taxonomy): domain Bacteria; kingdom Pseudomonadati; phylum Pseudomonadota; class Gammaproteobacteria; order Pseudomonadales; family Pseudomonadaceae; genus Pseudomonas; species Pseudomonas sp. MWU16-30316. The sequence goes on from NZ_JAIZAZ010000001.1 coordinate 42,679, forward strand.
ATCCAGGCCAACCAAGCATATGAAAGCCTGGTAGAGGTCAATGATGTCGATGTCCCCTGTGCTCGCCCCTTGTTTCGGCTACACACGGCGAACCATATGCGGCTTCAAACGGGTGACTACGAGTCAGCGTTCCATATGTACTCTGCAGGTTTCGGGAAATTACTGCGAGATTTCGTAGAGCGGATGGACTTGATTTCGCCCTTAACAAAACAGCCAATGATCCTCTCAGCCCGGAGATTTCGCTATACGGTAGGAACAACCTACGCAGCAATGGGAGTTTCTCGGCGAGAGCTGGCATACAGGCTCGACCATTCGGATGAGCAGCATGTACAAGTCTATTACGACATCATGGATGTGCTGACCTATGCCTTGGACAAAGCTGCCGTTTTGGAATATTCGCGCTTCGTCCATTTGTACTGTGGCAGCGCAACCATCCCTTCAGATTCGATCATCGCCACTGACGCGCTTATCATTACAGATGAGCACTCGCAGCCTGGGGATGTAGACGCAATAGGTGCATGTGGTCTGAATGATCTTTGCCATAAGTTTCCGCCATTTTCCTGTTATCTCTGTCCCAAATTCCGGCCTTACAAATCGACGATTCATGAGTACCTGCTCGAGTCTTTGGTGCGGATGCACAACGAACGCCCCGAATCTCAAACGCTTGGCGTGCACCGGGTAGATGTCATTCTCGCTATCGGGCAAGTGGTGAAAATGTGCCAGGGAGCTGCAGCATGAGGCGGCGTCAGCGTTATAGGCTCCGTCGCCGTGGCTCCTTGCCGACCGTGGATCGGTCAAATCCTACCGCCAATCTGCGTGGGCTTGTTGCGCGAGCCGCTGAGTGCTTGGTGAGCCTGGGCGTGACCCATGATTGGAGTGAAAGGTGCTGGACTCTATGCCCTGAAATTTTCAGTTTAACGGGCAAACATACCCAATCCGTCTCGCTGAATTTTTCTACCCGCCCTTCGCTGGGTTCGATACCGTTGGCTAACTCATGGGGTGACGCTGCGCGGGCTCTTTTTATCGAACGAGAACGCGAACAGCACAAATCAATCTCCTCGCATCGTACCTTCGTCAAGGTGTTTGGCTACATCATGGCCGCAGCACAAGGGCGCGATTTGGAACAGGTGACCCCGGCGATTTTGGACGAGGCATGCCGCGCTATCGCGCGCGATTGCACTGAAAAAGAAGCTTACAAGCAGCAGAACCTTGCCAGCGAAATCGCTCGACGGTGCAGCCAGCATGGCTTATGCAGGGCCGATCTTTCTGGCTATTTTTTTCATGGGCGGTCTAGGCCAGAGACGTGGGGAGGGCTGTCCGGGCGGATGCTCGATGACCCCAAAATTGTTGAAGAGCGGTCATCTAGACTCTTGGCAGAGTCCACCTTCAAGGTGTTAGGGGAGTTGTTTGCAAATGTTCCTCATAATCATAACTATCGTGTGTATCTCTTAATCATCACAGTTCTAGTCTGCCTGGGGCGCAGGTTGAGCGAAGTCATGCTGCTGCCGAAGCAAAAGCTCATAAAAAAGCCTTCTGGTTATTATTTCAAGTACCTGAAGCTCAAGGGGGCGCTTGGCAGTCAGCAGTATGTCCTTGAAGTGATGCCTGTCATGGCTGAGGTTGTCCCACTTCTAAACGCCGCATTGCTTGAGCTTGAAGAGACGAGTGCGGATCAGTATGCGTGTGCCGAGGAAATGTGCCTGACCAATGGACCTGATCTGAGGTTTCTTTCTGAGATCGAGCAGGATCGTCTTTTGTTTTTTCCTGAGCTGCTCGCGATGGGGATGCCGGAATCTATGTTTGGTACCAGCTGGTTTACTAAGCATAACCGGATCAAACGAGGAAGTGTATTTGGCCCGGACAACAGAATCGCCTACTTGCTTCGAAGTGATGTAGAGGCTTATTGCAGAACTCATTATAAGGCGCGGATGACTCGACCTTTGTACATCGCAGATGGTCGACCTTATTACATCAAAGATATGCTCATCCTCAAATGGCTGGGAACATCCTCGGGGCACTACGTGCGCTGGATTGTTGATACCTGCAGTGCGGCATCGTTTGATAAGTTCTTGCAGCAACTAGAAAGGCTTTGCCTAAAATTTGCGTCTTCGCAGCTCGACCAGTCGTTCACTTCGCATGATTTTCGGCACACCATGAACGATGCTTTGGATCGTGGTGGGCTACCTGAAATCATGCAGAGCGCGTTTTTCGGTCGGAAAAATCCTGTAGATACCAAGGCCTACCAGCACACATCTCCTGAGAAAAGGGCCTTGGAGATCCGTGAACAGATCTTACTCGGCCAGGTAGGGGGTAAGCTGGCGGAACGCACCATGCGTCTCCCGCAAGACCGGCGCGAGAGTTTTGTAGCCTCCCAGGTCAGAGCTGTTCATGATTTGGGCCCAACTGGTATGTGTTTTCACAATTGGGGGGCGGGCCCTTGTGACCGCCATCAAGAGTGTCATGGGGGCGAGGGGTGTGACCAGTTGGGCTGGCTTGTTCAGCCTGCTGAACCGACTGAAATTTTTGAGGAGTTGATTCAGCAAGCTGCTCATAACCTAATTCAACTCGAAGTTGGTTTTAGTATTTATCCTACGCTTGAAACAATCCCTAATTGGGAGAAGCACCTTTGTTTGAAGATATCGAATCTGTTGGATCGAGCTAACAAACTCGTACCCGGCACTGGTCTTACACAGCTTTACGAGTTTGTAAATACTGGTGGGTTTGATGAGCACGTTCTTCCTAGATTGAGGAATGGTATCGGTAAAGGTTATGAGTTATATAAACAGTGTCGCGAAAGATTTTATGAGCAATGTGTGACGGTTGAGCGGGAGCAATGGCAGGATCCCGAGCGGACACCGCTGTATATCCCAGTAGAAAATCTTTGAGCTAGTTGGAGTGCTAATGTGAAATCCTACCGAAGAGTAACAGAGGGTGACATAAAGCGAATTGTTGACTACCTCGCTTCATATAGCTCTCCGGAACAGGTTCTCAGTTGGAAGCATGTTGAGCAATACTCTAAATTTACCCGGCAGGCTCTTCAGGCGCACCCTGTGATCAAGGAGGAGTTTCAATCGGCCAAGTCAAGATTGGCTATTGAGCGGGAATCTAGAAAAAATCCCAAGTCGTCATTAGATACTCAAGCCTCTTCTGATTTGATAGAAAAACTTTATGAAAGAATAACGTTATTGGAGCATCAGCAGGAGTTGTGGAGAAGAAGATGGTTTTGTATAGCCTACAACATCCGCCGTGAAGGGGTTCAGATGTTCGATATTGATAAGCCAGTCCCGATTGGTGCTAAGCAGCTCACGGATAGAGAAATACGCGCTGAATTGGGTCGTTTTGATGGCGATATACCACCTGTTTCGGATCGAGGCGAGTGATACCTAAGGGGCTGTTTTTTTGGATATTTTTGGCGCTTCTCGTTACCGCAAAGCTTCTAGCGGGCGAATCCACAGGTAGCTCATTGATCCTCTGAGGATAGCGTGACCGCTGGCTTAAACGCGCTGGTATTCTGGTATTCGAAAAAGCCTCCCTTCAAGCAAACCAGCGATCTTGAGGTGTAGCGGATTGAGCTTAATGCGCGTTCCTTGCTCTGGAAATGATGAGAGAATAGCCATTAGCCAGCAAGAATAGCTAGCGCCCCCGGCCAAGTTTTCCCTGAAAAAAGGAACAAGATATGAGTCTGCGCACCAACGTGCTGGATGCTGTAATCGACGGTCACCTTGGCAAAGGTCTCATTGTCACGAGGCAAGCTGTTATCCAACTTTTCAACGAGGTTGCTGAAACCTACACGGGCGTCTTCCTATCCAATTCCGAGATGACCACAGGCGTTAGCAGCCCAACCTATGACCACTTCACGCAGCGGGTTGGTGTAGGCACTTACCGCATTCATCCTCAAGCGCTTCTGGATCGTATGGCTGAAAGAGAGTTGGCCTAGAATTCCTTGGCTTTTGGCCGACTCAGCTGCCACCAATCCAATGCCCATAGAGTCGGCACCTCAACAGTATCCAGCTCAAGGAATGCTCATGAGCACCAGTACCCTGACTCAGCAAGTGCGCGAGGCGAAGCATGTTGTTGTCTTCACAGGCGCTGGTGCATCAGCTGAGAGCGGCATCCCTACTTTCAGAGATTCCCTGACGGGACTCTGGAAGCGCTTCGATCCTGCGCAGTTGGCCACAAGCGAAGCATTCAGAGCCGACCCAGCACTTTGCTGGGGATGGTACGAATGGCGTCGTCTGAAGGTTCTACAGGCGCAGCCAAATGCTGCTCATCTCGCTATCGCTGAGCTTGCCAAGCATGTGCCCAGGCTCACCGTAGTGACCCAAAATGTGGATGACCTGCATGAGCGCGCCGGCAGCCGGGACGTGATCCATCTGCATGGCAGCCTGCACTCACCCCGCTGCATTGATTGTGGCCTAGCGTATCCCTTGCCTCTTACGTCTGACGCCCTCCCTGAAGATGGATGTCGGATTGAGCCGCCGCGATGCACCGCATGTAACGGGTATGTTCGGCCTGGTGTGGTCTGGTTCGGGGAAATGCTTCCCGAGGATGCATGGAGCGCTGGTCTCGCAGCGGCTGAAGAGTGCGATGTGTTTCTGTCGATTGGTACGTCAGGGATTGTCTATCCGGCAGCCGAGCTTCCTTTGCGTGCTCTGGGTCAGGGGGCAGTTGTTGTTCACGTCAATCCAGTCCTGTTCGATGTCAGCAACCAGGAGCACTTTCTGCAAGGCTCCGCTTCGGTGATGATGGAAAGTCTGCTCAGGGAGTCCTTCGGCGATCTTCCTGCATCTTAAGACGAGGTCGATTAATCGAGCATTCGGTTTGTGGTTGACCCCTGTCGGGGCACGGCTGTCGTGAACCAAACCCTGGCTGCGCCACGTTTTGGCCCTATGGGCGTCCATCCTCAAACCTCTGGCCCGTCGCGGGCCGACGCGCTCCGCTTGCGCTTTTGACCACAAGTTGCAGGGCGGGGTCGGAAGCAAACTCGCCTACGCCCACTACGCCAGATGACAGCCTTTTATGTCCTTGATGAACGGATATCCCTTCACCTACAGCGCATCGCCATCTATGCGTTTACATTGGGGTGTGCGATAAATATGGTATGGCGCCTTGCCACTGCATCGATATCTACGGCAGCAGCGCATCTTGCCTTCCAATGATAAGCGGCTAGCGAAAACAAGCTTGCCAGTAGGGTAAATGGATGCAGGCATGCACGGTGTTCGCCACAGTAATTGGTGCACCTATGCCTATTTTTTATACCTGAGTAGACCTGTCTCGCATGAAAGCTACGTTGGAATATCAAATCACCCCACCGCAGGAGCTCAGAATCCTCCTCTGCTTGATCCGTTACGCAGACGCCAAAGGCAGCGTCGACTTCGACAATCCCGACGTCACGGCAAACCTTAGTAGCCTAGTATGGAACGAAAACGCACTGGACTACCTGCTTTACAAACTTGATGAGGCCGGGGTAATCGACTACTCCGAGATAGGCGAGGATGGCTTCAAGCCGATTATCCTGTGCATCATCAACGATGATACCCATCGATATGTAGCCGGGTTAGCTGAGAGGCTTGAGGCAGAGTACGTTGCTTTGGACAAGCGCATAACCGAAATCCTGACCTTCAATTCTGGGGCGTTGACCAACCGAATCGCAGACACGAAACGTCAGATTGATGAGGTAAAAAAACACGTCGAATCAAATGACGTGCTCAAGTCTTTGGCAGGCCCTTTACGAGAGATTTAGAGTCACTTCGACAGCATAAGAGTGGTATCGGAGGGATACGAGCATATATACAAAAATATTATTCGACCTGTTCAGGAAGAAGGCAGGTCAGGCGTGAAGGCTACAGTAAGGTGGGCAATTCTCAGTATCGTGATTTCAACTCTAATCTCGCTCGCCATCAGTAACTGGCCCTCCCTGAAAAGCTTGTTCCAAGCTATCGTTGCCAGCTGATGAATCGTCTGCTTTCACAACGCCTAGATTACATACGCGCTCTGGGAGACTCTAAGTTGCTTGGCTTGCTAGTCTTCTCGCATCCGCCCCCAATCTCGCCAGCTCCACACGACTGGATCCTTTGGAGGGCGCTCGTTATAGTATCCGAGCGTTCTAGTAATTTCCGAAGCAGAACCGCCTACCGCGAAGATGTTTTCCCAGAAGTGGTAGCGTCCCTCTCCTTCGAGTTCTAGGGAGATTACGGGGAACACTATTGAGAAACGCTCAATGAAAGTCCTTGTGACACTCGACAGTCCCTTATGGCCAATCACCAAATACATCGCATTTTTTGTCCGACTGGCCACGAGGTGATCTCCGTGTGTGTAATCCTTGATATCTAAGCAGATCGGGTTGGTGATACCGGCTTCACTCAATACCGACTGCCAGGCAACCCCTAGCTCCGGGTAAGCCCCCTCAGTGAGGATGAATAGCTGCTTCTGCTGCCATCCCTCAACAGAGCAGATCTGCTCTGCAATTCTGGCTGAAGCCTGCTCTGCCCTATCCCAAGCACTGCAGAGCTGCCTGAAGTCCACCTTCATCTCTTCGGGGTAATCCAAGGCGTCACACACGAGCCTATTGGAAATCCCTGCAAGGGTGAGAATCGACTTGAAGTTGACGAACCGCTTATCACGATCAGGTAGTTGCGCAGACGCAACACCGGTCATTACATATTTGCTTGTTTGTGGCCTGTTGAGCATGACATTCCCGGCAGGCCCAAAAGGTGTGCAGCTCATGATAATCGACCTTTCGACCTCACGGTCGACTATGGATTGCGCCACCTCAATCGCATCCGAATGCTCTCCACGAAGCGTGGTCAAGACCGGCAAGCATTTGATTCTCTGGTTCTGCACGTACTCAAGAGGCGAGATGAAACGACTGGGTGCCCCCGCGATCTTTTGCATCAAGGATGCGCCGTACACGGAAGATATTTTCGCCAACCCCGAAGCAACCCATACTGACGAAGAAGACTTTCGAAGGTACATACTGGCGCTGCCTGGCTGCTTTTCCAGCAATCGATTAACCACAAGCTCTAGATCTGACTCTTCCAGCATTTTCAATCCTTAACGAACTTCATGAGTTCTTTCCAGTTTGCCACCGCAAGGCCGAAATTCCGGTCTTGTGGCTCGCCCTTGTGTTCCCGCACAGCGTCCACCAGGTACATTGAGGAAAGCTGGTAATAAACAAGGCACTCTCTGGTGCGAATGACGTACTGGCCACCCTCCATCCGGTAGTCACGCTCAACCACCTGACGCTGCTCTTGGCTCAGGCTTTGGGAAGGAACGAGAACGATGTCGGCCATTGTATTCCAGGCGGTGTCAGTTTCTGCTCCAACCCATGGCGCATTGCTCGCATCGCTCACATCGAGAATCCGACCAGGAAGGAGGTCAGCAAACACACCCTTCTCAACCATGAAGGCCCGGATGTGCCAGCGAATTTCGGTCTCAACAATGGTGTGAGGGCAAATCACCCTCCACTCAGGCTTGTCCGACTTCATTGACTGATAGAGGACAGAGATTGGTAGCCGCAAGCGGAATGAGCGAGCTATTGCCTTCAGTGCTTGATCGGCCATCCCTCGCTTTACCGGCTTCACAGCCTCAAGCTGGATAGAGCGAAGGTCGGCATCCTCTTGCTGGTTTTCTGCAAGCCACTGCTCTAGGCTCTTTTGAAACCGCGCCTCAAAGCCCTCGCCCTCCACGTAAAGCTTACGCTTCGTGTCATACCGCAAATTCTTGGGTGCCAGTTCTTGGTAGAGCTTGATATCAGCAGATGCCTGCTGCGGGGAAATCTCGAACCGGGCTACTAGGTCTGAACGATTCAGCTCGCCCACCCAAAAGATGCGGTTTTCAAGCCATTCCAAGCGAGCTTGGATGGCCTGACCGTTGCGCAGGCTTTTGAAAAAATCGGGTGGACAGTTTGACATCATTCTAGTCACGCTTATAACATCCTCCTAGTGAGTAGATGGATCATACAGGATGGCTAGCACCATGGTCGATATCGCTGTTGTAGATTTTTGTGCCCAAACGCACACAAACCGTGGTCTTCAGGAAGATACTCCGCTGCAGGTTCTGCTGCCTATTGCGGCACTCGAAACCGAGGGTTCCATCGCAGATATTTCTGTTGAAGACCTGGGTATCCGGGTTGATCTTGCCAGGGAGCTTCGTAAGCTACCCGCAGATGCGCTGTCCAACATCCGTCACTTTCAGACTCAGGTTGGCTGCCTGAACCGTTGTGGTTTCTGCAGCCAGGGCGCCGGCAAAACGCTCTGGAACATGCCGCGCCAGGCGCTGGCCAACCTCATATCGGCTTTGAAAACCGTATGCCTGGAGCATGCCATTAACAGAGGTCTGGTCGCGGGAAACCCGCTTGACGGCAACCACGTTTTCTCCGCCGACTTCGTTATGCCGGCGCTCGGCCTACTGGGTGATCAACGCAAAGATCGACCTGGTGTGATCTATTGCTATCTAGACAATGACCCGGCTGCCTACCCACACCTGGACGACATGATCCAATGGCTGCACGAGGATCTAGGGGTCAAGGTTCGCATCGCGACGGTTGGTTACAGTCGCCGTAACGTCATGATCCAGCAGATGCACGAGCGCATCAGTGAGAGCCTGCTAGATGGGATCGCCGGCCTGCGCCTGTCGTTCTCTCCATACACCTATGGCTGGACTTTAACGGCTGAGGGTCGCGGTGAAGCCAGTCGAGATGAATTCGAACAGGACACTGCTGCACTTCTCACTACCTACAGAAGCCTGTTCATCAATCGAAAAGGCCGAAAGGGAGCATGTACAGAGCTCCGCTTCAGGCCTCTGATCGATACGACACCTGTACATGTTTACGAGGTTGATGGACGCCTGACTATCCACTGCAAGTCCTACCTCATCATCCAGGCTGAGCCAGGAGCATTGTCGGTGGCCAACATCACTGATGCCAAAAGCCATAGCAACGATCTGGATGTCATTGGCAGCCGGTGCTTCGTCATTCGGGCCGAGCCTGAATATCTCGAACGTCATGTTCGCGACCTGGCTAAGGCGGTCTCCAGTGGTTTGCCCTTGCCGATTCAGGTTCAGGATTTCTACCAAGGCCTTTTGCATCGCCTGCGCAATGATGACGGCGAATATTTCGCAGTTGATGCCGAGCGTACGCTGAAAGGAGTTTTCTCCAAGTTTTTCTACCCTCATGTCGGTACTCGTCCGAATGCAGGGATGATCGATGGCGAGCGCTATCATCTGAATGCCATGATGGAAGCCAAGCTAAATGGCAAATGCTCCTCTTGGGATGACGTTGAAGTTTTGCTCAATGGTTTGCTTGCAAAAGCCACAAACCTTGAGGGAATCGATGCCGGCGCAGCCAAGTACATCCGCACCGAAGTTGTCGATCTACTGAAGAGCTACGTCCGCGTCCTCATGATTGCCGACTATCCAAGCACGGCATATTTCGATAAAGAGCAGTCCGTCGACACAGGACATATCTGCAACCTTGGGCGCGCATACAGCGAATACAAGACGATTGCCTCTCGGCCTGACTTGCCCCTCACCCCGAAGCACGAACGCGCCTTTGGGCCCACAGGTGAGCTTGCAGAGGAAGGCATCGCATGGCGCCTGGCGGTCACGCCCCAAGAAATCGCCAAAAATGCTCGTGGCGAACGCAATGCCTACCAGGAACACCCTTCCATCTTGATTGAAAAGCTCGACTTGGCCATGACAGCTACCAGCTCTGGACAATCCCAAGCGCGCTATTTCATCCGGACTCAACCTTCTCAGAGGATCACCCTCAAGGACTCGATGCAGTTCCCGGTGATCCCTGGTCACCTACCAAGGAAGCAAGCATGACCGGCAAACTGATTGTTATCACAGGTCTCGACGGATCCGGCACCACTTCGCTGGCAGAAGCCCTGTCTGCTCGAGACCCAGGTTCATCAGTGTTCAAGACACCGAATTCGCCCTATGACGCGATGCGAAAGGTGATTGATGCGGAGGTTCGCGAGGTGTCTCAGGCAGCGCATTACCTCTTCTATCTAAGCAGCGTGGTGTTCGCCTCAACCCAAATCGAGAAGCTTCTCGAAAAGGGTAACGTCTACTGCGTGCGTTACCTCATCGACACGGTTGTCTCCCATCGCGCTGCTGGGCTGGATGTTGAACTGGAGTATTCGAACAAGCTGTATTCGATAAGGAAGCCAGACCTGACACTCATGCTCAAGGTTGATGAAAGCTTGCGCCAAGACCGTATCACCGAGCGTGGTAAAGGTCTCCTCGATAAGCTTCTGGATGACGATACACTGCGCGGCAAATTCAACGCAGAGTTTAGGCGCTTTGGTGACGATCTTCGGGTAGTCATGAATGAAGGCAATAACATCGACATGGCGGTTGAGGCCGCCATCCAGCACATGAACTGGGATCAGTGAGCCATGTCCACCCGTTTTTACCTTTCCCGTAAGGGGCTTGAGCGTCTGTCCGCCCAGCGTGATCAGTTGCGTGAAGATCTGCAACGGTCGACCAAAGAGATGGGCGAATCGGTCAAGCGCGACAACGACCTACGTGAAAACCCAGAGTACATGCAGCTCCAGACCAAGGTCAGCTACGAGCTGCCGAACAAGATCGCTGAGATCACCAAGATTCTGGATACACACCTTCTGATCGAGGATACCGAGGCAATCAAAAACGGTCTCCTCGATGAAGTCCAGGTCGGCATGCAGGTAACCCTGGTTGATGAGGAGGGTGCTGAGCGCCTTATCTCCATCCTTGGATACGAGGAAAGCAACCCAGAAGAGGGAGTTGTCTCCTACCTCACCCCGGTAGCAAAAATCCTGATCCACAAAGGAGTCGGCGACGAAGTTGAGCTTCCGGTAGCCGGCAAACCGGTGTCTTACGAGATCACAGCGATCAGCAGAAGCCCAAGTCTCATCTGAGGCTGATGGCTGGCCTAGGAGGCATAATGGAACTACCACCGCTACCGACGCTGACCAATGAGCAGCAGGAAGATCGCGTAATTGTGCATGACCTTGCTCAGCGCCTCATGGCAATGGAGCTGGGGTTTGGAACTGGGCAGATATCTGTGGGCATGAGCTTCGGGCTACCCTCAAGCCTTTCAAAAAACCGCTCAAAAGCTTCAGGAAAGCTCAATTCCGCTACCGACGTCGCTGCTCACCTTAGGAAACGGATCATGGTGCTAAGCGCGGGCGTAATCGGTGAAGTTCACTGGTTCCATAAATTACTTGGATTCGATATGGAGAATGGTCATGTCGAATCAATTTACCAGAATGGAGTCATTGATGGTGCCACGCTTACAGACAAGGACAAGATCCAAGAACTCCTGATCATTCTCTGCGGGATAGAACGAGAACCTAGCGGGAATTACCAGCTCCTTGAAGAGCAAAAACTAGAAATCTTTGGCGAGATCTATCAGCAGTCGACACGCATTTTCGACTCATTCTCGGAAAAGCTCTTCATCCTGGCTAATTTGACCATTAGTGAGCGCTGGAGCAATAGGGGGCTCTCCGTAAGCGGCGAGCGCCTCGCAGAGCTTGAGACTAAAGCAGAAACTTTGTTGATAAAAAGCCTATCTACTTGTGAATAGTTGGCGACCAAGTCATCAATCTGAGAAGAAATATCAGCCACCATCGTAGATGTAGCTGGAGATAGTTATGGCGTTGCCAGTGACAAAACACGCAGTAGACGATAGCCGGGTGATCCATCATGAACTTGGTCACTGGCTGATGGCCAGGGAAATGGGATTCAGCGTCGGACAGATCTTCATCCAGCGTATGAACGGCCAAGCGTCGGGGCATGCAACCGTCTACCCGAGAGCGTCGAGCCGGCTGTGCAAAGCTGAAGCGGTTGATGATTACATTTCAAGAAGGATCAGGGTGTTGCTCGCTGGGTCGATTGTGGAGATAGAGTGGTATAAAAAGACGTTTGGGGCGGCCCTTGGCAAACAACTCGACCGCTTCTACGAAAACCCTGTCATTGATCATTCGGGTATCGGCGATAAAGCTAAGGCAGAAGAACTGCTCGTTATCCTGGCAGGAATAAGGAAAGAGCTAAAAGCCAAACACAACTTTCTTCCTGATCAAATAAGGATACTTTTCGTAGAAATATACAGGGACACGAAGTTGATTGTCGAAACTTTTCTTGAAAAACTCTTTATCCTGGCTGATTTGGTTGAGAGCGAGCCATGGCAAAACTACAAGACGCTGACTGTTGAAAATGAACGCTTAACCGAGCTTTCTGACATTGCGGCGGGAATTGTCGCATCGACATCATAATCCGAAAGATTATCCTGCGCCGCGTATAGCTAGAGGTTTAGAAGGGGGAGTACAAGCAGGCTGACGATATTAAAAAAACAGCCAGCCCACTACACTTTTCCGCACGCAACGGATAGTGATTAGGCAAAACTATACCTCTTCCCAATCAAATTGGTGCGACATCTACATCGACTTGACCGAGACTACCTCCACATACCTGTACTTCTTCCGAGCAGACTTCACAGCTTCTTGCTCAGCAAGTAGTGAGCTCAGCGTGTCGGCCTCATGAATCAGCTCGTACATTTTTCCTCCAAACTCGTTTCCGACCCGAAGAGTGACCTTGAGCCTAGGCGTGAATGCTTTGGCCATTTTTTTCTTGGCTGCGGGAGCTGCTACCGGCTTCGTAAACACAACATCTGGCACCGGCTCCTGCACCGGAGCGGCGGACAACAGCTGTTCGGGCTGAGCCGTACCGAAAAGGGCACGACGCATTTCTTCTTCAGTCAAATCAGCACTCACAAATATCTCAATGGGGCAGTAAGCTAAATGGTTTGCCGGGACGGCTACCGCAAGTGGCCGCCTGGAGCGTAGGTGAAGTCAAATGCCCAAGTCGATCTCGAGACAGGAGCCTCTTCATTCTCGCGAAAGCAGCTTCTTCGGCAGCCGCGTAATGAGCCCGTCCGCGAAGTCACTGGCGTGACGAGCGTACAACGTCACGATGCCTGAAACAGGGGGGCGGCCTGGCACAAAAGCTCCGACTCGCTCTTGGGCAATTTTCAGTATATTCAGGACTTCTAGGCTTACCTTGTCGCCTGTCAGGTGCTCAATGACAGGCCTCGGCGGTGGCGCGGCATGGCTCCATATATCTACAACAACCCGGAGCAGTCCGTCTGAGCCGAAATGCTCAAGGGCCATCTCCCATAGTTGCCCCTCATGCGCCATAGTCAGGCGGGCCCTAGTCATCACGGAGTTTTCGTAACATGAGGCTCTATCTTGATTGCGAATTTACACGGCTTTCGGCGGCAGCGAAGCTGATATCGCTCGCATTGGTAGCCGAGGACGGGCGCGAATTCTACGTGGAATTGCAGGATACGTGGCAGGCCGAGGATTGCAGTGATTTCGTAAAGGAAATCGTGCTTCCGCAGCTGTGGGGTGGGAGTTACTCGCTACCCACCGTTGAAGCCAGGTTGTCACTCCTCAGGTTTCTGTCGTCGTTCAAAAATGAGGTCGAGATCGTCACTGATGCTCCTCAGTACGATTGGGAGCTTTTTTGCGATCTGGCCTATGAGGACGGACGATGGCCCAGAATCGTTCGTAATTTCCCTACCGACGCAAATACATTAGAAGCCATCCGGCTTGGGGCTCCACTTCCGCATCATGCGCTTATGGATGCACGAATCATCGCAAAGATGTTCACGTCGTTGCCATGAGATTTCATCAGTGCTAAGGCTTCAGCATGTCATTGCGCGCTACTCGGCCCTTTGATATCAATATCCCCCGTCCCTAGGATCCATCTTGCGTCGTGGGATTTCGATTTATCGTTGCGTGGAGAATCATATGGCATGCCCTCGCGGTGCAGCTGCCCCGAACGCTCATACCCAAAAGCGACTGTTCGCGGCGTCAGCGGGCTTCTGCCAAAATCCCGCTTGTCCAAACCTGTTGTTTTCAGATGAGGCCGGCAAATCCATACACATAGCAGAAATGGCCCATGTCTATGCCGCTAATGATGACGGCCCACGGGCTAATCCTGCTTTAACCAAGCATGCTAGGGGGCTTTTCGACAACCTGATTGTGCTCTGCTCAAATTGTCACACCAAGGTTGATAAAGCTCCGGACGCTTATCCTGATTCGATGATCTTGGGTTGGAAAAGGGAACATGCGCGCAAATTGGCCGCTCTTTTTGGGGCTGTTAAGCTTGATAGCCGCAGGGACGTTCATGACCTGATTGAGCCATTGTTGACTGAAAATCACGCGATATTTCGACACTACGGCCCTCACATTGAGGCGGCGCTGAACCCAGAAAGTGGCGCAGCGGAGCAATGGAAAAGGAAGATGCTTACTCGGATCATCCCGAACAGCTACCGAGTGCTTGCGATCCTGGATGCCAACCGACATTTAGCTACCGCGTCTGAGAGGGACGATCTCGAGCTTTTCCGGCAACACGTGGATGATCTACAGGCATTCCACATCGAAGGAGTTCTGGAAGATGGAGCCCGCTTTCCGGAAGGCTTTGCCAAAATAATGGAGGATTAACTTTTGGGAAATGCAGCAGATTGGGTAGCGAATAAAATTGTGGAAGGGGACGATCTGGAGCTCATCGGTCGACCTGCCGCTGATCGACTGTTAGTCCGAGCACCAGGCAAGGATGCGCTTCAGGTTGCAGTGATAGGCGTAAAAGATGTCATCACTTTTGATCATCTGGCGCCAATCCTTCAAGGTGCTGACCTTCCAGGTTTCGTTTTGAACATACCATCCAGCGCACTTTGGCGGGGGGATGCCATGACAGCAATCCACGACGCCCCAGCTGCTTTCGGCTCGCTAGGTGACCTAGGAAAAGCAGCACGACTAGAGTATCCCTACTTATACCGCGAAAAACAGTGGGTTTTTTTCCACGATGGAATAAGTCAGCACTCCAACGTCAAGGATGTGAAGTATCTGTACGATAGGGTGTTCGAAGCTCACAGGTATAACGGAGATCCACTGATTATCGCTATGGTAGATGCCTACAATATGAGCGCTGAAGATGTTCGCGGAGCGCTCACGCGCTATAAAAAATTTGACGTAGCGGTCAAGACGACAAGCTATGGCTCCATCACAAGTGCTGCATCTCAGGCAGCGGCGTCCTTCGGCGCCCAAGCACTTATGTACGGAGACCTTTTGCG
Organism: Pseudomonas sp. MWU16-30316; assembly: GCF_020515645.1. Classification (NCBI taxonomy): domain Bacteria; kingdom Pseudomonadati; phylum Pseudomonadota; class Gammaproteobacteria; order Pseudomonadales; family Pseudomonadaceae; genus Pseudomonas; species Pseudomonas sp. MWU16-30316. Next base: position 57,797 of record NZ_JAIZAZ010000001.1, read on the forward strand.
TCGGCTCGGCAAATGAAGCCGGAGGCGGTCGTCACTGCTGTGTGTGAAATCGCTGAAACACTTGGCTCCATTTGCAACGGGAGTGAGTGGTATTTGTTCGGGTCTGTTGCTAGATGCTCCCCATCCCCCTCCGACATCGACCTCATGATCTTGTGCATCAGCGACCAACAGGCTGACACCCTTCGGAGGGCCATCGATCCAGATGTTCTAGCAGTCCCGATTCACCTTTGCCTTTTTACGTTTGACGAAGCCCAGGAGATCGATGCGGTTCAGGTACAGGGTGCTGAAAAGATCTTCCCACGATCTCGGTAGGCGAGTAGCAGGTAGAAACTCAGCGTGCTGACTCACAGTGTCAAGGTTCAGCCGGGTTTAAAGCCACTACCCAAGCTGAGCGGCTAAGATGGCAGGCGTAGCGCACAGCCGAAGGCTTGAGGATGAATGCCGCCAAAGCCAAAGCCTCGCGTTTCCTGAGCTTAGGACACGGCAGCCGTCCCTGAGAAGCGGGGCAGGCCCAGGACAACGATTGGCAACTACTGGAGGCGGTCAGGGGTTGGAAGATAGCCACCGCTTTGTAGATGCATGAACTCACGCAGGCTATGCCGCCCGACTTCCCGCCTGAACGTGGCAATGACGTACTTCGAATTGACGGTGGTGATCACCCAAAACCTACCTTCCTTCGTAACAGACTGAATATCCGATGTCCGAATCAGCCGGCCATCCGCAAGCCGCTGATCTGTCAATGCGAGGAGGTGGCCAAATACAACGCCAACGGCGCTGCACGCATGGATATGCACACTCACTAGGTAAGCAGTGATCAACCCTTCGTAATCCTGATTGACAGCCTTGGCGATACGAAGGAGGTCAAAGTCCGAATAGCGCTTCACGTGCAAGTCGACTGCAACAGTGTTGATCTCGGCCATGGCTACATAGCCTCCGCTGTTGAAGCCAAATCAGTGGTCGCAGCACTGCGCCGGTAGAACTCCTTCACCTCGGTCAGGGAGTTAACATCGAGGTCACGCTGATGCGTGTTGAAGTACACCTCACCGCTTTCAACTTCCAAGACGCAGATCGGCACGTCTACTCGGTTGAAGCCCATGGATAGGGTGCTCAACTTCTCCATCCTCCAGCTCGAGCTTTTGTTCATCCACCCAGGAGTTACGACCTGGACTTCCTGAACAACCAAGTTCTCATCCTGAGCAATGAGCAGCTCTACAAGACGAGGCTCATCGCTGATCATCTCCTCAAAGGCCACAAATCGCTCTTCATGCCGGCGCTTGAGACTGACGTGATACCAGTGCGTTGCGAGAGATCGTGACACAGCGTGAAAGTGAGCCAGGCCGTCGCCAAACATTCCGGCTGGCCCGGCCTGGTCTTGCATGCAAATCCTGAACATCTTGTTTCTCGTATGAAGCAGGCCCACCAGGCGCACCTGCGATTAACATAAGCCGAATATTGTCTTCAGCGAGGCGTTCATCTCGCGTCCCTGGCCCACCAGTACGTAAACGGTGTTCCGCGTCTCGAATAGGCAAACTCCATCAAAGGACTTGCACAGAGTCGACCGTACCCACCCACCAGGAGGAAACCGCCCTTGGCTGTCGTAGGTGACGCAATGGGAATAAAGGAACATTGTCTGCAGGCCCATGGCTCGCACCCTGGCAAGCGACTCAGGAGGCTCGTCCACGTGAAAAATGAGCCAATCCTCGACCAAGCAATAAGGCTTGCGACCGAAGCGCTCAGCCACCAATGCCTCTACCTCAGATTTAGACAGCGTCGTGCCTGCGGACGAAATCTGACCTTCCTGCAGCAGCTCGGGCTCAGGAGAATTAGTCATAAATTGATGATCCTCATGGCGATAGGAGGAATTCACTGCGAGTCACCGGGGCTTGAACACCCCAAGGCAAACCCATAATTCCCACGGGCATGACTATATACATTTGAGTGGGAACGATCAAACCCGGCATACCGTCTCCTTTTTGGAGAGGATCGCCTGGATGTCTTTGCGCAAGGCATACGCAGCAACGTTGCAGTGGCTGAGAGTTAGACGCGGCTTATCACAAGCGGAGCTACAGACCCAGACAGATCAAGCCCACATCAGCCGCTTAGAGGCGTCGACGACGTCAGCAAGCGTTGACCTCAGCGCCGACTTAGCTCAGGCATTGGGCTTAACACCCCTGTCGTTTCTCACGCTGGTGGCTGCCGCCCATGATGGCAAGACAGCACGTACAGCTTTGAATGAGTCGCTTACAGAATTGGAACAGCTCGGTGTTTTAGACGATGTGCTACCTGAGGAACCTCAAAAGCTCACCCCACCCAGGAAGCTTGCGGCGGAAGAAAAACTCAAGGCGATTCGCGAGCTAAGAGCAGCGGGACTGACCCAAATGGAGGTTTCCCGGAAGCTGGGACTGCCAACAAGCACGGTTGGGCGACTATGGCGTGCAGATGATTAACCACATGTTTACCGCCTGCGACACGGCTCCGGTTGAGGATATGTGCGCTCGGCTTGGTCACATTGGGAAAAGGTCAATAGCTGAGATGCTGGTCGAAGCTCGGTGTGGATGGTACTGATCTCTCCGGGCCAGCTTCTTTGGGGTATGAGCCTGAAGATGGGATTCAACGACACCGTAGACTGAAAGGAAAAACAACTCTAAGGCGCTGATCGCACTTCCTTGCTGATCCGAATAGAAATACGACAAGTACCCCATACCGTCACTGTCGCTGATGACAGAGCTCTTCCTCAACTGATACGAGGAGTCAAGACCAATGATTTCATCCGGCAATACTTGGTAAGTGTCATGGTCGAATTCTTTGTAAAGCCCAGGATGCGGATAGGAGTGGAACCACGCGTTGATCCTGCCCAATGTAGGCGCGTTGAACATGAAAAGGTAGGTGCGAATTTTCCAGCTGACAGCCTCGAATGATTGGAAATATCTGATCACATCGTTGAACCCTTTCTTGTTGATTGAGGTTTTCACCTCGATCACTGCAAGCACGGCCTCATTGGGGACGACGACCAACTGGCCCGCTCGGTAAAAAGGCGCGAATCGGTGCGAATCGTAAATGATGATGTCGCACTGCTTTGACAGCCAACCATCGGGGCTGATGATGAAGCCCTCCTCAACGCTTACGCCGCTAGGTAGGTGCTCCTGGAGGAACTCCCGCAGCACCGCTTCAGCCAAGGCGCCGGTCGTGGGGTTGTGTTTGGTGATGTAGACCTTTGCTTGCTGAATCTTGCTGTGAAGCTGCTGGGTTACATGATCAAAGTATGTGCTCATGCCGGAAAACATCCTGTGGTCGCGCTAAGGGCGTTTAAAGTTTCAATCATGAGCCCAACGACCAGCGCCGCCCATCGGTATACATTCAACGAGGCGGCCTCATATGAACGTAAGACTGTAAACGGAAAAGCCAGTGGATGCTGTCACGACGTACTCAGCTCCCAAATTCAAGAATGTCGGCAGCCTGCCTTGAGACCAGCACCACGTTTCGATCAATGAGATCTGATCCCTGGTCGGGGCGCTCCAAATAAGGCGACTCAGGAATTTCCTGTCGATAGTGCTTGAGGACATACATCGCCCGCTTTCGCTTGCCACGAAGGGAAATGAAACCTTGATCCTTGGAGACCGTCTCCGCGACCTTTTTCATCTCACTATTCAGGCTTGCCTGGTTTAGAGACGACGCCATTTCCTCAGCCTCATCCGCAACCTGCTCGAACCTGTCGAGTGCCTCTGTGAAGTCTTGGTAGGCACCTACCTCACAGGCCGTAGCGACTAACAACGCCCCACTGGTAAAGAAACACTGAAGGTGAGAGTAATCAGGACAGGATTTTCGAGCCCTAGCCATGACCTCCGCTTCCCTGAACAAGAACTCCTGTCGGAGCTTATCCGCTTCAGCCTGGACTTCGGTGATTTCGGAAACCAGATCGGCGAGTTGTTCCTCCAAAAGGCTATGCTCGCGATGAATGAACACCACAGCAGGTTTGAGGCTTTCACAGGCTTTGACGAAGGCTTCGCGATCCAGCATGGCGACGGCTGAAGCTCCTGTAGAAATGGACGCACACTCAATAATCTGCGCTGGTATAGCGGCCAGTGCAGTCGTAAGTACCTCAAGGCAAATGCCTACTGACTCTTCGATTCGCAAGTAACCCGTCACGTCCATTTGAGCGCCCATCTACAGCCCTGCCACCGGCACAGACTTACCCAAAGTTTTGATTTCCCTAAGATCGGAGTCGTCGAGCTCGAACCACTCACCCTCAAGACGCTTCGCTTGATAAGTGATGTGGAAGCTTCGCTCTGCATGACTGTAATCATCAAACCAGGCGTAATGTTCAAGGCTTATTGGAAAGGGGAGCTTGACCTCGAATAGCCGGGTACGAGCTTTCAGGTGAATTGTTTTGCCGATCTTGAAACCCAGCTTAGATCGAATGACATAGACGTACCCACCTGTCGGCGAATTGGAGGGGCGACTCACGCCTCTCACGGGCGGTGGTGGCGCTGGGATGTCGAATCCAGCGATGTCTGGAAAATATTCGGCGTGTAGATCAGGAAGACCGTATCGCTTAACCACGTCAGGAGCAAAAGCAAACCAGTGTTTGGCTTGCACCCAATAACGTCTTCCATTCGAGCTGGGCCGAAGCGTGACATCAGCCTCGCGCCACAGGATTTTTGCACGACCTGACTCTTGATCAACCGTCATGACGATTCCAAATGCGCTCACATTACCAACCTGGGCTCTCGCGTCCCAACCGGCCAGCACGATGCAGTCCTTGGGACGCACCTGGAGAATTAGGCCGGCCAAATCGGAATCGACTTGCACGTCGTGCTTCACGGGCATAACAAGCTTCTGGGGATCAAATCGATAAAATTTCATACAAGCTTCCTTGCAATGACGACTGGGCTACCGCGATGACGTACCCTCTGAGGCTCAATTTGACACCGAACCGTGCCCAGCATAGATCAGAGCCATTTTTCGATGTCAGTATCCCGCAAAAAGGGCACCGTGACCTCAACTTGGGATCACGCTTTCTCGCACCTTAGCCCAAAGCCAGAAACCCCCTTACTGGTTGCCGGTAGTCCACCCAGACTCGTAAAGTTCTACACCATGGACTGGCCAACGTGAGGAGACGATATGGATGAGGAATCGCTACCGATGCTCGACCCGGAGCTTGAGGCCATCCAGTGGCCGGCAGACTTCTCCGGCCAGCAGCTGTTTATCCAGGGTGAGGATTGGCAGTACAACGCGATGCTGAACCGGTCTCACTTTCGTGCCGACCTCTATGCTTTTGCATACAAAGATGCCGCCGACGGTCTTGTGGAGGCGATGGCGAATCGTCAGGTGCCATTGGACAGCGGCATTTATCCTTTGCTTTTTCTGTACCGCCATTCCTTGGAGCTGCAGTTCAAGCTGATGCTAAAGAGTGCTCGCGCTCTGACAGGCAAAGAGCCCAAGAACTACGATAAGCATCCGTTGATGCCTCTGTGGTCGGAGTTGCGGCATCTGCTCAAGGACTTGGGGCTAGAGCGCTCTGACGTCAACGCTACTGCTGTTCACGAATTCATTCGCCAGTTGGACAACGTCGACCCAGACTCGATGGCGTTTCGGTATGCGACGACCAACAATGGTAAAGACCATCTCCCAGACGTTACGCATATCAACATCCGCCACTTGCGCGAGGTGCTCAACAGCGTCTTCGTTTGGCTAAACGGCACATACAGCTGGATTGGGGAGATGGAGCAGGGCCAGTCTTTCGACTGATCACGCTAGGTGTCATGCCCAGCGGCTCCCCTTCATACTGAGAATACTTTCTGGACAAGGTCTTACGCCAGACATCACCACCCATGGCTACGACCTAGTCCGTTTTAAAGGGTTTGAAAAGTTTTTCGGGCGCTAGGTACAGCCTTCCGCGAGTCCGTGAGAACGCAACATAAAGCTTGTTTTTTGTCTGTGGGGGGAGCGCGGCGAGCGAGGACGTCTGATAGATCTTCCAGTGAGTAGTACCCAGCACAACGCACACATCGTTGTAGTGATCCAAACCCTTACTGGCGCCCCAGTTGTTAGACAGGCACCCGTACTTGTAATGCTCCTGATAGAACAGCTTCACCACGTTGCCATCGGCGTGTACGGCGTTAGCATCCACTTGATTGGCCAGAGGAATGATTTCGGTTTCGTAGGTATGCTGTGACTGCATATCAATCTGCAGATGTGTTCGAATAAAATCACATACCGTGACACCACACCTCCAGCTTCGGCTCAGTGTTTCCTTGTCGACAGTCACACCCGCCTTTTGAAAAATCTTTTCGTATTTCCCAATGTCGGCGTGTAGCGAGCTGTTCACGTTTCCATCACGACTGGTGTCGAACGTATGCTGGTAGAAGTCACCTACAAATAGCATTTCAACCTTGGCTTTCGCTAATGCCATTAGCAGGTTGAAATCATGACCTGCTAGGTCTTGAACTTCGTCGACATAAAACTCATCGTAAAAGCGCTCCATTCGCGCCATCACGTCAGGAATTGCATCAACGGTCTCTAGGAGCTTTGCGAGGCGGTTGTGGTAAACGCTGCCGTTTGTCGTGGCGTAATACGCCATATTGTCCCGCTTGAGCTTTAGCGTACGGGCGTGCGGGGCTCGAAAGCTGATTCCCCGCGTCTGCATATGCACCTGCAGCAGAGGGCGATAGCAGAAGCTATAAAGGAACGTGAAATAACTCAGCAGGTTGATGTTTTTTGGGACATGCCCAAACCGTTTGATGATGCTATCGCGCAAATGGCGATAGTTGTTTTCCGTGTAGGTGATTATCAGTGCGCGCTTTTCTAGGCTCAGACGCTTCACGAGTAAGGTGGTCTTCCCTGACCCTGCCACAGCGAACATCACTCGTTTATCCATTGGATTGCCTCCGCGATGTAGGCCGGAACGGTCAGCTCACCGGGCTTTCCCTTCAGCAGCTCAAACGCGGCTTCTGCCTTGTTTGCCAGCATGTATTCCAAGGGGGAGAGGGTTTTTCGTCCTGGGCCGAAGACAGTCTTGCAGGTTTCCTCGTTGTCGTTGTGCAACCCTATTTCGAAGGTTGAACGGGCATTGTCTTTGTCGGCAAAAACTTTGGCGTTATCCGAAGCGAAGTCGACGTAGTTTTCTACGCAGTTTTTCTGATAATCCTTGTCATTGTCTCGTATGGCTGCGACTCGAATTCCGAGCAGGTTGGCGAGCTCCATGTACCTTTTGAAGCTGGTGCCGCCAATAGAGATTATGTGAACGTCATCGACATGCGGTAGATGTCCATTTGTACATTGCTTATAGAACTCTTCCACCAGGATGAATTCAGCATCACCTTCAACCAATATCACCTTTTTCGAAAGCGCGAACTCCAGGACATTGTTGTCCGGGGCTTTCATGAAGAATTCTGCGGTGTCGGGTGATAGGGCTTTAAGTGAGCCAGCAGCTGCATTCGGGCCGATCAAAAGGGCATGCCGGAGATCAAGCCTTGAGCAGATATGGCTGCTGTGAGTTGCGATGAAAAGCTGTGTGCTCTTGTTCTCCGCTAGCTTGGCGACGAGTGCTTTCATGGAGGAATGGCTGAGGTGGTTTTCAGGCTCCTCCAAAAGCATTACATCCAAGCCGCCTTGCTTGTGCTTGCTCAGCGCAAATTCAGTCTTGATGAAGCACTGCCTTCCTTTGCCGTGGTTCTCAAGCGGAATATTGTCTTCCGTGATTATTAGGTCAGTTTCTAGGTTCGACCGGACGCTACTCCGCACGTCAAACTGATAAGCGGGTAGGTCAGCGTTGAGCGCGGCGAGATGTTTTCCTGTAAACGCCTGCTTGCCTTGGCGATACAGGTTTTCAAGCTTGTACCGGTCTTCTACGGGTGCGTTGAAAGCGTACACGGCTCGGGTGTATTCACGAGATGCGTGGTCGCCATCAATGCGTGAACCGTCTAGCATCATGTGCTTAATGGGGCGGTTGAATGCTGCGTACGGCCTGCCGGCGAACGTCTCAAACCGCACTGCGTAATATTCGAATGGGAAGTTCGGTTGATCATCAGCCAAGATGGCTTGCACCGCTTCGCCATACTCGGTCATCACCGCAAGGATCATGCGCACACCGTCAGTCTGGCGCTGGTGGGCGTTGTTGGTTCCATAGAGGCTTTCATCGTCACCTTCCTCTAGGAAAACGTCGACGATCAGCTCAGGTAGTTTCTCCAGGCTCTTCTCCCCCGCAAGGAAGGCGTTCACCGAATCCTTGTTAAGCAGTGCTTCCGCACCCAGAGCTTCGATACGATTGCGACTCCCGCCGAGCGCGAGGTCGAGAGCGAGCAAAATACTGCTTTTCCCTGCCTCATTGTTGCCAATCAACACATTCTTCCCAGCTTCGAAATCGAGCGTGAGAGATTTGAATTTTTTAAAATTCTGAATTACCACTTTCCTTATGGTGTGCATGTCTATCCCTAAGCTGAAAACGTCAAAAATGAGGGTGAACAACCTGAGTTATGGTGTCAGGGTGGTTACGGATTCATAGCCAACACTTGGCTATCTGCAGCCAAACCTAACGTCACGAGATGGACTCGTCTACCGGTTTTCACGTCTTCAAAGCGCCCGCGAAATTGCAATCCTCCGCAAGATGTCATCAGCTACTCGCTCAAACACCGTAGCGCTTGTTACCTCCTGATGTGATGCAGTACCGACCACCGCGAGGCCCGATGCACACGTTGCCCGATGAGCAAGGACAGGAAGAGCCGTACGCAGGAATCTGTTGACGAACAGGCTGTGCTGGCTGAGTGACTGGTTTGGGCTTCGAAACAACGTAGCAGCCAGACCCACTGCATAGACTTTTGGACGAAAGCCATTTCGAAGATTGACCATCAATGCTGATGCGCGCCCATTCATTCCGGGTCTCGAAGATCTGAACCTTTTCACCTCGCTTTAGCTTTGAGATGACCTTACCGCCTGGTTGATCCCGAACATTCAGATTATCAGCGCTCACGAACTGGTCAGTTGCGGAGGCAGGGGCCGGTGCTGACGATGAGGCCGGAGAAATCGAGGCTAACGTACTCGGCGTGATCAGAGCGGCCGGCTGTGCCGGGGCTGGAGACATGTCTTTCTTCCCCACTGCCCATAGGACGGCAAAAAGAATGAGGAGTGGGACAAGCCATGACTGGGATTTTTTGCGCATATCCATTGCTCTTATCAAGCCCGTATTGCAACGGCTGTCTTCCTGACCAACCGGACGTCACAACCTGTTTTGGGAGCTTAGCCAAGCTTTTACTTTTTGTAGCCCATGCAGCTCCGAAAGCTTCGGCTTGCCAAGACCCAGTACCCAAAAATGCCGCTGCTTGCCTCAGAGCAGCGAAACCATTCGGCGGCTTCTGTGTTGCAGTGTTTTGAATGGCTTACTCGCTGAACGTGGCAATGGATCATGCCGGGATTTCTCTGACAATGTCGCCCTTGATCACGTATTGGTTTTTCACGTACTCACCTTCATCACCAGGTGCTTTATCGACAACGATCATGCCGTGCGTAGCGAGGATCGATAAGCCGTCTCTTAGGGAAGTCCACTGCACAGCAGCCCTGTTTCTCAAGTTCTCGACATTGATGCTCGAGATCCTTGCTTGATTCGGTCGGACGATCAGTAGGACGGCGTAGATCTTAAGCGCCGCAAGCGCCTTTTCCCCTCGGCGAGAGATTTTCGGAAGGTTCTTAACAACCTCGTTGTTTGGGATTTTGTAGTAGTAGCCGTCCTTTTCTGCCTCGAAATGTGGGCATACCAGCGTGTACTCGGACTTGAGCTTGCCTCCGCCAGGCTTATGTCGAATCCATCCCCTCGCTTCAACGTCAACCAAGGCCTGGCGAACCATTGGGCGACTTAATCCTGTGCGCTCCATCAGCTCGCTGACAGAGGAGACGACCGTGTATGTCTTTGCCGTGGGGGTCATCGTCGCCAGCGCGAAGACGACACGAAGCATCGCCTGAGACCGACCTGCATGAGCCCCTCCTCGAAGGAGCGCAATCTCATCAGACCACCATGCCGGCACCTTCGACCAGGGTCTCATTCCTCGTCCTTCTTTTTCACTGATTCCAGCACTGATAAAGCTTTCCAAGCTACGCCGAATGCTGCAAATGCCAGCAACGCGATAACTCCCGAAGGCCCGCTACTCACAATCTCTTTAGCTAATTCCAACATGGTTGCTAACCCTGCTTCTCTACGTTGGCTCCTTTGTACTTTAAGGCGCAGGGTCGCTTCTAGAGAGGCCTATAGTTGAGATGAAAGAAAAACCCTTTTAATATCAATATGTAGACAGATTATTTGGAGGTTTTCAGGGGGCAATGAGAGGTATACGAATTCCCCCTAATTTACTCCTCATTACCCCCTCGAGCGACCCGTGAATGGCAAAACTGGTCTCACAGTGTCACTTCAAATCACCCTCGATCATCGCGCCGGCCTTGCTCAAAACTTTTAGCAACGGCGTTGAGTCCCTCCTGCAGCGTGACTGGAGTGGCTGTCTCGTACAGAGCCAAAAACGCTTCTTGGGCATCCAAGACTCGTTCGATTTTGCGCTGCTGTTCGGCCTCGCGTCTTTTTTTCAGAAAATCAAACATCCTCAGTACCTCGTCATGTGGGAGGTAAGCATATGCCCTAGAAAAATGGTCGTTTTGGGCGGGTTTCCCAAAAAAGCAGATCTTGGGTATCAAGGCATCAATGCGATAATTCGAGCCTCAAGCAGGCTTTGGGTCTGTGGGATCGCTTTCGCTGGCATCGAATTGATCGCGAATCCATGCGATCAATGCCTCTCGTCCGCTAGGGTAAGCGGAGCGCGCAGCGTGCGGGAGGGAAGCCCGGAGGGTCGAGACGCAGTCTCGGTGCACGACAGCCCATCCCCGAAGGGGCACGCCCCAACGTCCAGGCGGCGTAAGCCAGAAGCAGAGAGCACGCTACGAGGATCTTTCGATGGGAATGACGGACGACGACACTGTCTACTGTGACATTCAGATGCCACTGGCCCAAGGCCGAGAGCTGCTGCAGCTGCTGACCACACTGAGAGATTCCAAAGCACATCCAACGCTCGACAGGGTTTTCGAACGCATGCAGCGCGAGCTCAGCATCTCAATCGACATCGTTGAAAACCCACCGACTTGGGGCCCGTGGTGCCAGTAACACCGTTACTACCATCAGAGCTCTGCATCCCAGGCATCCATGGCCTCACTCACAGTCGCGAACCAATGAAGCTCACCACCCTGGAGGGCATACGCGACTCGCCTGGGTGTATCGCTTTCGATCAAGCGCGGAAGACTCTCCGCATCCTTGGAGAACAGGCTGACTGCCGCTACCGCGAATCGACCTGTACTCAAGCGCTGGAGGCACGTGTAGCGGACTGCAGCGCCGCTGGTAAGCCCGCGCCAAGCCACGACCTCGATACAGTCCAGGGATCTTTCTAAAGTCTCTACGATATGACTCGCTCCCTGATCTGCCACGGAAGTGAATTCCAGGCCAGGCGCTCTTGACTTGTGGACAAGATGCTTCAACTGCTCACGTGCGGTGATTATCTGGTCGCGGAGCTCTTCGGGTTCGATAGACACGCCACCCCGGTCAGTCACTGAGAGGGTCTTCAAGGAGTTCGCCGCCAGGATGAACTCGCGCTCACGCGCCTTTTCACGCTCGGAGCGGCGGTCGGGGAACAGCCAAGCTATGAGGCGCTGGATGGTGATCATGTTGTTCTCTGGTGGTGCTGGTTGAAGCCGAGGCGCTCCAACAGGCTATCACTGGCAACGCTCTCTAGCACGGACAGTAGGGGGGATTCCGACGCCTATGACCCAGACGCTAAGGAGTCGAGCCTTCATCACACACCTCTATCAGGCTCCCAACAATGAGCCTCATCGGCTAAAATCCTGCGTTTGCATCCGTTTGGAGCTCTGAGTGCTCAGAGATAAAGAAATTCGAAACGCTTTGGTTGACCACTTGATGAGGCGGACGCCTAAGCCTGCTCGGGTGCTTGAAGAACTTACCATCGACAATGGGAATGCCATTGCTGATGTGGTTGCGTGCTATCGAGAAATGCATTGCTACGAGATTAAAGGGCAGACTGACAACGTCAGGCGATTACTAGCCCAATCTGAATTCTATTCTCAGTCGTTTCCTAAACTTACTTTGGTTACAACTGAGAACCATTTGAAATGGGCTGCTGCACATGCTCCCGAGCACTGGGGCCTAGTGCTAGCTAAAGTGCAAAGGGATCGTGTCGTGCTCAGCTATATCCGGAAGGCAGGCACAAACCCTAGCTTTTGCAAGGAAAAGGCTTTGTTGATGCTTTGGAAGGCAGAGCTGACTGCGATTGCTAACGCACACCCTCAAGTCTTATTAAAAAAATCCTTCACACGGGCAGACATTGCCACGGCAATTAGTGCGCGGATTACTAAAGAGGACGCCCTAAGTGGGATTCAGAGCGCTGTTGTTAGCCGGCCATTAAATGGTATTAACAATGAACGTAATGTGAGCGGCAGTAAGTGATTTTATCCATGTGCTTGGGCTCCCACCCTTAGGCGGCCTACGTGCAGAAAGATAGCTTCGTTCATGAATATAGCTATCGCCGTATGAATATGCAGCTCCCCGATAAAAAGCCTGCCCAACAATGTCATCGGAAATGGCGAAATACTGCTGATAACCATGGGTTTTGAATCGTCTGCCACGCGATATATAGAACTGGTCGCTATGTGTGTAAAAGACTTTTGGCGTTGATATACCACTCATAAGTTCCGGGTTTAGATCAAGATCCGAATACTCAGGGCTTACCACGCCGTAATCTCCATATAGGACATGCTGGTAATCAGGCGAGTTCGTTAACGTACGCCACAGCCGGTATTCCTCTCGCACCACATGTTTTTGGACGTCCGTGCCTATCAAGGTTGCGATATTTCCTGGGATTACAGACCCCGATACCGATGTTGCATCAACGTGAAAATCCTGCTTGAACCTGGACAGAAAGCGTTCAACTTTTTTCTTAGATTCAGCATGATCATTCACGATTCGGAGATCTATAAGAAGAACAACACCTGCAGGCTGAGCAGCCCGAATCTCATTCCATAGCAGGTCAAGTCTTGGCTTGGTAATACCGTAGCTCTCGATATCCGTTTCTTGTAAGCGCACTCCAAGCGACCCCGGCTTCATTCTAATGAAATCCAAGGCTGCTGCGTTGTGATCAGCACTTCTATCTAGTGCAACTACCGGCATCAGCCTGTAGTCTCTAAGGGCATTAATAATGTACCGATACTGGAAAGTGCCTGAAAGATTGATGCTTTCGTCAATGTCAAGATTGTCTACGAAAAACCAATACTCAGAGTTAGCATCTTTGGATTTTTTTAGCTCGGTGGCAGCTAGTCTAATTCGCTTTAGTATCTCGATCTCGGTCATTACGTTTTGAGAGCGAGGCACATCATACAGAGGCGTTATCTGATTTCTAATGCCTGAATCGAGTTGAGCAACACCCTGAATTTCATTTTGCTTGAATTTTAAAAACGGAATGTACTTAATCATCTGCAAATCCGAAAGCCTCACGCAAATTTATGACTTGGACAAGTTCAGGATAGAGCTTGTAGTTTTTGGCTTGATGGCGAAGCATTCCGGCGGCAATAGCAGGGTGCACACTTGCTCGCTCACAGTACATAAGAAGCTGACGCTTGTCGGTTCGGGCATTCCAAATCAATCGCCAATTCTCTCGCGAGACCAGACTATCTTTAGCGATTATATTAGCTTCGATCTCTATTTCAGATTCATTATTTTCTTCAAAGTCATCTAAGATAGGCTGGTCAAGATGTTGGTAGTGCAAGGAAATATGTGCTAGTTCATGCATTAGCGTGAACCAAAAGCTATCGTACCGTTTGTACCGAAGTGCTATGCCTACGACGGGAGTGCCCTGTGAGAGTTTGAAGGTGCATCCGTCCATCTTCATGGACTTGAACCCTGGCTCCACCACCAAGAGCACACCATAGGTTCTAGCGAGAAACTCAATGAGTGACGTCGTGCGGCTTGGCTCTAAGCTTAGGAGTGCAATCTCCCTCAACTGCTCACGGCTCAACCCCTGGAATTTAGGAAACTCTTGGCTCAAGACAGCATATTTGGATTTCTCACTGACCAACGATAACCATGCTTGAATCTTGGTCTCTTCAGCCGAGTGATTCTTCCGATAGAGCACTGCGCTGTTGTTTGTTGCATTGAGCGCAAGCCTGATGAGGAAGTCGTTATAGGCTTCTCCTGGTCGGGCGTGCGTTTTTGCATCCGCTGGCTTCAACGCTTTTCTCAAGCTTACGAGAGCGGCTGTGAAGTCGACTGCGGCACCCCGCGAGGAAGGGAAGACCTCAAAATCCTCTGGGAAACTCTCTGGAGTGTCAGACATGATGAGCCTCCCCTGCAAGCTTCCCAGCTATGTCAGGAGGGGCTTCGAAATACCGAAGATTTTCTTTTTCAGCATCAGCCCCATACTCAATCATGCCAAGGTAACGATAATACCCCTCCGCAGTCGGCAGCGAATGCAGGCAGAAGCCTGGGCGGTAGCCCAAGGTGTTGATAGCGTAATGTGAGGCATGAGCAATCAGAATACGACTGACGCTTCCAAACTGTTTTTCATAGTTCGGTCGATCTCTATTCCAATACGCCGAGGCAACGTAATCAATGTAGAAAATGCGTTCGCCATCCAGACGGCTTTTCTTGGGGTGATAGATCACGCATGTCGCTTGAATCCGTCCCAGAGCACTCAGGAAAAACCAGTGGTAATCATCGCTCCGGAACGCGAAAGCCTTGTCCAGCCAACTCCAATGGAAATCAGAAAGTCCATAAGTGGGCAATTGATCGAAGAGTACGTTGGCGTCGGCGGCGGCATCAGGAAAGTCGGCCATAAGCTGGCCCATAATCCGATGCTTTTCGGTGTCCCATTGCTCACTCAGTTGAAACACGTACCGGGGCGCTAGGCCCTGGTGGATTTGGTAGGGGACTTGCTGCCCTGTATGACGGCACTCAAGTGTAGGCTCACTCATGAAGGCGCCCACCTTCCTTGGCTAGGTAGACGGCTAATCCGAACGGCGTCATGTGGAAATCCCTATCCCTATTGATGGCCAGATGATGACACCGTTTGGATTTGCCCTCAATGCCCGTTATTCGGCGCCAACCGGTTGCGATGCTAGCTTTACGAAAAGCTTTACAGATAAATTTGTCCGTCACTTTTTTGGTCGTTTTTTTGGCTTGGCGCCTCAAATTTCTATCTTTACGGAACCTGAGACCGCTAGCTTTACGCGGGCTTCAGCTTGCCTACAGCGCTGAATTTCAAGCGATTTGCTTTACAAAATTCAGTCTAAAACCCAGCTAATCCTAATAAAATTCATATTTTTCAATAAATTACAGTCTTTTATCAGCACCCCCTTTCTAGGATGTAGCCGGAACCTGCTGTTCAGGTCCAGAACCGGAGCCCCCTTTTATCGGGGGCTTCGTCGTTTTCAGGCGTCAGAAAGCGCTGAACCGCTCTGGCGATACTGCTGCCATGAAGGCTGCTATGCGCCTAAAACCGCGCATCCTTCTGTGTTTGCGCGTTTTCGAAACAATGCGCGATCACCCAGCTCGCCGGCTTCACCTCACCTCGTGGGCCAAACGCCAATGCCCGCTGTGCCACCGGCCCGTTGCTGGCCGTGGCACCGGCAATATGCGGGCTGTCCCAAACACCCCACGTAACAACGGTAGATACCGAGCGCGTGGCAAGCACCACGTCGAGATAACGCTTATAAGTCGCTGCAACTGATCCATCACGATCTGCGATGGACCCCGTCAAGTGGCTGTCGTCGACGTCGAGTTCCGTGATGTGGATCGACAACCCCATATCACGCACTGCCAGAATAAAGCGAGACAGGCCCGGACCAAATGTGTCGCCTGTACGCAGGTGGGACTGAATGCCAAGGCCGTGTATGGGAATGCCCCGCTGCTTGAGCTCGCGCAGCAGGGCGAGCACGGCAGTGCGTTTGCTTTCGCCGTAATGGGTATCCTTTTCCAGGCCGTAATCGTTGTAGCAGAGCAGGGCGTCCGGGTCAGCCTTGTGCGCAGCCTTGAAGGCTATGTCCAGATAGCGAGGCCCGAGCATCTGATACCAGAATGAATTGCGCAGCCCGTCAGGCTGGCCGTCCTCCAGCTGGATGGCTTCGTTGACGACGTCCCATGCGCTGATAAGGCCACGATAATGGCTGGCGACGGTACTGATGTGCGCCGTCAGCACTGCTTCGGCGTTCATCGGGGTGACGGTGTGGTGAACCCAGTCGGGTAAAGAGCGATGCCAGCAGAAAGTGTGGCCGCGCATACGCTGGTCATGCGCTTTCGCAAACGCCGCGATTGCGTCGGCGGGCGAGAAGTTGTAACGCTCTGGTTCGGGGTGGACGGTCTGCCACTTCAAAGCATTTTCTGGCACAACGATGCTGGCCTGACGGGCGACCAGCTGCCGATAGGCCGCATCGTCATTCAGCTTTGCCGGATCAACCGCAAAGCCGAACCGGATACCTTTCTCGGCTGCAGGCTGGCGCAATGCGGGAAAGGGTTCTGCCGCCAGCAGCCTGCTGTTGACGAAGGGCAGGCATGCCAGCAGGCGGACAAACGCAGTCAGAAAACTGCGTCGACTAGCCCGGCGCATTACGCACCAAAAATCTCCATCAACTCCTCACGGCCTACCATTACCGTCATCGAGCCTTGTTTCTGCTCGCCCTCAATCGTGCACAACAACCCGGCTTCCCGGCAGATCACTGCGCCTGCTGCGATGTCCCACAGGCTGGTGAATTTCTCCATGTAGCCGTCTGTCTGCCCCAAAGCGGCGAACGCCAGGCCGATGGTGGCGCAGCGATAACCGGCGAGGCCCCAGCCCTGTCGGCGCAGGCTCAGGTGCAGTTTGCCCATCTCTTCGGCGTCCCAGCGGGTGTTTTCACCGACGCCGGCGATGCGCAGGTGCTCGGGTGGTTGAGGGCGGACAAAAGGGACGCCGTTGCGCAGCAAGCCATCACCCGTGCGGGCTGCCAGGGTGTAGCCCAGTGCCGGGTAGGCGACGACGCCGATTTCGGGCTCGCCTGCCGACATGTACGCCACCGCGATTCCCCACAATGGGGTGCCGCGCAGGTAATTGCCGGTGCCGTCAATGGGGTCGATGACCCAGCCGTCGGTGATGAATTCGCCGCCCATTTCTTCGCCCAGGATTGTATCGTCGGGGAAGTGTTTGCTCAGTTCTGCACGCAGCAGTTGTTCCACTTCAAAGTCGGCGCGGGAGACGAGGTCTTGCGCACTTTTGGTGGTGATGTCGAGGGTGTGGCGGTCGTTAAAATACGCCATGGCCAGGCCAGTGGCCTTTTCTACAGCTTGCATGGCGACGCTGAGTCGGTTGTTCATTGCAGACAGCCTCCGTTCGGCAGGTTCAACAGGTCCGGGTAATCACTGAGAATCGACTGTGCGCCATGTTCCAGCAGGTAGTGCGCACGTTTCGGGCTGTTGATGGTAGCCACGGCGAATTCGACGCCGCTGCTTTTCAGGCGAACAAGGTGATGGTCATCGAGCATATCGTCAAGTACGTGAAGTATTCGGCAGTCATATTCGGCCAACAGCGCGACCGGGTCGGCAGGCGCCACCACGGAGGCGATAGCCAGCGGTACATCGTTCCACAAGCGTCGCGCGGCCGTTAGTGAGCGCACCGAAAAGCTGGAGACGAACAACCGATCGTTGTCGGCGGGCCACAGATTTTTGAGGATCGGCATCACCACTTCCGCCGTCTCGACATCGTCGCCAATGGTCGGCTTGAGTTCGACCTGCAAGCCCAGGTTGAGGCGCAGCGCACAGGCCACGATCTCTTCGAAGGTCGGCACCTGCAGGCCGGCGAATTCAGGCGCGAACCAACTGCCCGCGTCCAGCATGCGGATAGCTTGCAGCTCATGCAGCACGACGGCGCCACGGCCGTTGGTGGTGCGGTCCAGCAAGTCGTCATGAATCACGACCGGCTGGCCATCACGGGTCAGCTTCACGTCGATCTCGACCCACTCGGCGCCGCATTCGGCAGCTTTTTCCAGGGCCAGCAGAGTGTTTTCCGGCACGTAAGCCTTGGCACCGCGATGGGCAATCAGGGACGAGCGGACGAGGGGAGCAGGTTTGAGCATGGCGGGTCACTTGGTGGTGTGGGAGAAGGTCACGAGCTGGCGCTGGCCGGTCTCGATATCGAACAGCAAGGGCGTGGAATTGATCGCGAGTCGAACCTGGGTGCCGGGTATCTGATGTTGCCGTCCGGCGAGGCTGACAACGCAGCGCGTTCCAGCCAGTTGGCAATACAGCAGCGTGTGGCTACCCAGATTCTCCGATGACTCGACTGTGGCAGTGACGCCTTCCTGGTCGAGCATGAAGGTCTCGGGGCGCAGGCCCATCAGCCATTTGCCGGTCCGGTTGCTGGCAATACCGAGCCTGATGGGCAAACGCTGCCCATCGGCGAGGAGCAAAATCCTGTCGTCGAGGCAATGCACCGGCAGCAGGTTCATGGGCGGCGTGCCGATGAAGCTGGCAACGAATGTGCTGGCGGGTTGATCGTAGATCTCGGCGGGCGTGCCGATCTGCTCGACACGGCCCTTGTCGAGAATCACCACGCGCTCGGCGAGGGTCATGGCTTCGGTCTGATCGTGGGTGACATACAGGATCGTCGCGCCGGTCTGCCGGTGCAGGCTGCGAATCAACAGACGCATTTCATGACGCAGCGCGCTGTCCAGATTGCACAGCGGCTCATCGAACAGCAGCACCGGCGGTTTGCGGATCAACGCCCGACCGATGGCGACGCGCTGGCGCTGGCCGCCGGAAAGTTCTCCAGGCTTGCGTTGCAGCAGTTCCTCCAGGCCCAGTGAGGCGGCGCACTCGCGGATGCGCTGCTCGCGTTCCTTGCGTGTAACCCGCGCCAGCTTGAGCGCGTAGCCGATGTTGTCGGCCACGCTCATGTGCGGGTAGAGCGCGTAGTTCTGAAACACCATGGCGCAGCCGCGTTCCTTGGGCGGCAGGCGCGTAACATCGCGGCCGCCCATGAGAATCTGCCCTTGGCTGACCTCTTCCAGCCCTGCCACCATGCGCAGCAGCGTGGACTTGCCACACCCGGACGGGCCAAGGATCACGTTGAGCTCGCCCGCCTTGAAAACCAGGTCGAGCCCGTGAAGGATGTGGTCTGTGCCATAGGTTTTGTGCAGGCCTTTGAGGACAATATCCGGCGCGCAGGTAATAGGGGTGAGCGCGTTCATTTACCGACTCCAATCAGGCCTTTGACAAACCATCGCTGCATGAGCGCAATGACGAGGATGGGCGGCAGCATGCTGACCACAGCAGCGGCCATCAGCAGGTTCCACTCGGGGACCTGAGTTGCATCGGTCGGCAGGAAACTGGCGACGCCCAGCACCAGCGTGCGCATGTCCTCGCGATTGGTTGCGACCAGCGGCCACAGGTAATCCTTCCAGGCGCCGATGAACACCAGCGTGCCGAGCGCTGCAAAGTTGGTCTTCGACAATGGCAGCAGGATGTCGATGAAGAAGCGCCAGGGCCCGGCACCGTCCATCCGTGCGGCTTCGACCAGCTCAGCAGGCAGCGCCTGGTAGAACTGTCGGAACAGGAAGGTGCCGGTCGCCGAGGCAATCAGCGGCAGGGCGAGGCCGGGGTAGCTGTCGAGCAAATTGATGGTCGGCAGCGGCAGCCACTGAATGCCCAGCCAGTGCAACAGGCTGCGCACGGGGCCGAACAGATCGCTGGCCACTGCATACGTGGGGATGATCCGTACTTCCAGCGGCAGCAATAGCGCCCCCAGCACGGCGAAGAAAATCACCGAACTGTAGCGGCTGCGGAAGTACACCACGGCAAAGGCTGTCAGCGCCGAGAGCGTCAGCTTGCCGATCACCACCAGTGTGGCGACCAGCAGGCTGTTGCCCAGCAGGCGCAGCAGATTGAGACGCCGGGTGACCTGCTGGAGATTCTCCAGCAGTTGGTCGCCGGGAATCACCGCCAGACCGTGGGCGAACAGTTGTGGATTGCTGACGGTCGCCGAGCAGACCGCCATGTACAGCGGGCCCAGCGCGAACACCAGCCCCAGGGTCAGCAGCAGGTAAGCACCTGCGTTGAACAGCCGGTTATGCTCGATCATGCTTTCACCCCGCGACGCTGGAAGCGCGACAGGAGTTTGAATTGAGCGATGCTCAGCGCCACCACCGCGAGCAGCATGAGCACTGACAGGGTCGATGAGCCTGCCAGGTCCAACCCCATGAACCCGTCGGTGTAAATCTTGTAGGCCAGCACATTGGTGGTGTCGCCAGGTCCGCCTTGGGTGAGGGTGTCGACCAGGCCGAAACTGTTCGACAGGCTTTCCAGCAGGTCGATGACAAACACGAACAACAGATAGGGCGCGATCAGGGGCAGTTGTATGTCGAGCATGCGCCGCAATGGACCTGCGCCATCCAGTGCTGCAGCGGCGAGGTAGTCGTCGGGCACCGATTTCAGGCTGGCGACCAGCATCACGAAGTTGAACGGCACCAGGCACCAGGCATACGCCACGATCAGCAACAGCATGCTCTGTATCGGGCTGGAGTAGGGCGCCCAGGTGCCGGGTGCAATCGCGTTGAGCCAGGCGAAAATACCCATCACCGGATTGGCCAGCACATGAAAGACGATACCGATGGTTGCGCCCGATACCGCGTAGGGCCAGATCAGCAGGTTGCGAAACACGGCGTTGCCGCGCAGTTTCAGTTCCAGGCACAGGGCAAGCACCAGCGCGATGAGGATCGAAAGCACGACGCTCGATAAGCTGAACACCAGCGTCGAGCCCAGCGACGTCAGCACGCCGGGGTCTTTCAGCACACGCCAGTAGTTGCTCAGGCCAACGAAGATTTCATTACCGCCGAAAGGTGGCACCAGATGAAACGACCACCAGATGGCCTGGATCGCAGGCCAATAGAAGAACAGGCCGAGCGCCAGCAGTTGCGGCAGGGCGAACAGTAACGCCAGACGTGGCTGTGGGAAATGCGCACGCGGTTTCATGGCGTTGCCTCGTTTGAGTCGTTGCTGGCCTGGGCCTGATGCATCTGTTGAAACAGCCCCAGCAGCTGGTTGGCCCGCAGCGTCGTCTGGCGCAGGGCCAGATCGATGCTCTGGCGACCCGCGAGCGCGTTCTCCATTTCCTGCGACCAGATCAGGCGCATCAGCGTGATAAAACCGCAGCGCAAAGGCGCGGAGGGCTGACCGTCGATATCGGTCAGCGCTGCCAGTCCGACCGTCATTGCCGATGGCTCGCTGGCTGCGGATTGCAAGCGTGCGGCGGCAGCCTGAGTAACAGGCAGGTAGCCCGTCCGTGCGCTGAACATCAACTGATTGTCCGGTTGCAGCACGAATGCCAGAAATTCCGACACCAGTCGGTAATCCCTCACGGAATGCCTGCGCATCACCCACAGCGAGGAGCCTCCGGGGACATTGGCGCGTCGCTGGGTACCCGCGTAAATCGGCAGTGCCGTGACCTGAATATCGGATTCGGGCGTGCTGTGCACAACATTCCACGCCCCGGTGGAGTCGATCAGCATGGCGCAGTCGTCGGTGGCAAACGCCAGTGCCTGCTGTCCGCTGCGGGTTGCATCCTCATGGACCACCAGACCTTCACGGGCCCATTGCGCGAGGTCTTTCATGAGACGCAGATGGGAGCCTTCGTCGAATTGATAACGGTCACTGCCTGCGGAGCGAACGGCAACGGCGGTGCCTTGCGCTGCGCTGGTCTGCTCCAGCCAGATCCAGGGCGCAAACGCGCTGACGACCGGGCATTTCTGGCCGCTTTTCTTAAGGGCTCGCAAGGCATCCGCAAAAGCTTCCCATGTGGCGGGTGGCGCACTGATCCCGGCAGCGGCCAGCGCATTTCTATGCGTGTAGAGCACGGCTGTGGACGCCGCAAAAGGCTGCGCCGCGAGCGTGCCGTGATCGTCGGCGTAATAGCGCCGCAACGCTGGCAGAAAGGTGTCGTCGGGATAGGCCCTGTGATGATCGGCCATGATCGCCTCGACAGGTCGGGTGGCACCGCCCAAGAGCATGTCAGGCGTGGCGACGTCGTAAATCTCCACCAGTGCCGGGCCTATGCCCGCCCGGTAAGCGGCGACGGTTTTCTGCAGCGTCTGCTCATAGCTGCCCTGGCGAATGCAGTGCAGACGATCTTCTTCCTCGCGTTGCGCATTGAAGCTTCTGCACAAGTCCGCGATGGCACTCCCGGCCGCGCCACTGTGGCTGTACCAGAACTCGGCCGGTGCGGCGAAAGTGTGTGCAGCGAGCGACAGCAGGGCCAGCGTGGAAAATAGCTTACGGATGGAAGGCATGAGAACACTCACAAGAACTCAATGCCATTTAATACAGGTTGTGTGTAGTATTTGTGACCTGCGCGACTTTTATTAAATTTTCATGATTGAAGTGTGCAATGGATGGTGGGCGATACACTGCTTCACGCGCCGACTGTTTTAATCCTCCTATGATTTGAAGATTCCATGCCTCTCGACCTCGACACGCCACTTGATTCGCATCAACCGTTGAGCCTCAATGAACGCAAGCTGCTGGACATCCTTCGTCGTCGAGGCGCGATCACCCGTGCCACGGTTTCGACCGAGATGGACCTGGCTCAACAGTCGGTGCACCGGCTTATCGAAGAACTGATCAGCCGTGGTCTGCTGCGCAGCGGTGAGCGCGTCAAAAACGGTCGCGGCCAACCCAGCCCGCGGATCGAACTGATCAACGAAGCGGTGTATGCCATCGGTGTATCGATCAACACCGACTCGGCAGTGGTCTGCGTCGCCGATTTGGGCTGCAATGTGCTGGAACAGGTCACCCTACGCACGCCGCCGTTAAGCCGCAACAGCACCCTGGATTCGCTGGAAAAGACCATCGAACGCATGCTTCAGCGCAACGGCATCGAAGTGCAACGGGTCGTCGGCATGGGCTTCGCGATTGCCGGCTTTTTTCTCGAGAACCGCCAGATCAATGCGCCTGAACCGCTGCGCGACTGGTCATTGATGGACCTGCAACCGGTGCTGGAAGAACGATTCGGCATGCCGGTCTGGCTGGAAAACAACGCCACCACCGCAGCCATCGGCGAAAGCCTGGTCGGTGTGGGCGCCTGGGCCAGCAACTTCATCTACCTGTCATTCAACTTCGGCTTCGGCGCGGGCGTCGTGATTAACGGCAAGCCGTACTTCGGCAGCCACGGCAACGCAGGCGAGATCACCCTCTACAACGACGAAGAATCGATAAACCGTCCGGCTCTGCGTTACTTGCTCGAAGACCTGCATCAGAGCGGCGTGCAGGTCGACTCGATCGAAGACCTGCGCTCGCGCTTCGACCTCGACTGGCCCGGTGTGGATACCTGGCTGACACGCGTCAAGCCCACCCTGGATCGTCTGGTCAACGCACTGGCCGGGTTGTTCGATCCGCAGGCCGTGGTGTTTGGCGGGCAATTACCGCCCGAATTGGGAAAACGCCTGATCGCCGCGACGACTTTCTGGGGCACCCATCGCTACAACTCTCCACCGCCTCGGCCGCAGTTATTGCTGAGCGAGACGAATGGCGATGCGGCGGCTCTGGGGGCGGCGTTGGTGCCGTTGAAAGAGCGGTTTTTTGTTTGATCTGTCGTCAGTATCGAGTCGAAGCGGGCATTCAACGCATG
This sequence comes from Pseudomonas sp. MWU16-30316, assembly GCF_020515645.1. Lineage (NCBI taxonomy): Bacteria > Pseudomonadati > Pseudomonadota > Gammaproteobacteria > Pseudomonadales > Pseudomonadaceae > Pseudomonas > Pseudomonas sp. MWU16-30316. The sequence goes on from NZ_JAIZAZ010000001.1 coordinate 81,478, forward strand.
ATGACATCTACGCCAAAAGCATTTTGACGCCCTCAGCCCTTCTGTCTTAGAGCTTGCATCAGTTGCTCAACGACGATGGCTTCAACGGCACCTTCAGTGGCGTCCGCCTCAAAAGCAGCGCAGCAAGCCGATGCGTCGCCATCGCCGATGCGATAGACAGCAATGACGCTGCCTGGCCCGCAGCCTGTGTGCCCAGCTAGAGAATGCCCGCCGTCAATCGAACCTTGCATCAAGCCGAGGCCATAGCCCGGCGTGATCCATGGGCGCCCTGAAATCGGGCCGCCTAGTGTTCGTGCTGTCTGCATTTCCTGAAGCAAGCCTGCGCAGAGGAGCTCTGCACTGAGAAGTCGGTCCAGAAATAGCGCTGCTTGAGAAATCGGACCTATCAACAAGCCGTGGTAAACCCAGGCGGGGTCATCATTCGAGGTACTTCCCAGAGGGATCGTTTGTAGGTCGGCTCGCGCTTTAGCAAAGCGAACGTTCGAGATACCCAGAGGGGCAAGAGCACGTTGAATCACTGCATCATCAAGCGTCAGATCGGTCAGCCGTTCAATGAGCCTGCCGATGAATAAGTAGCCGACATTCGAGTAACGCCAGCCGTTTCCAGGGCTGTATCGAAGTCGAGTACCGTCAAGACGTCGCATCATTTCATCTGCCGGCCAAGCGGGCTCACCGTTAGCAACGGCGGTGTGATACTCCGCAAGTTCTCCGTAATCAGCCAGGCCTGCTTCATGCCGCAGTAGCTGGCGCAAAGTGAAAGGTTGATCAGGGATAGGGTCGTCCAACCCGGTCAGTCCATCCTGTACCAACGAGAGGGCTGTCGTAGCCAGGACCGTTTTCGTAAAGCTCCACCATGGGGCTATCAGTTCCAATCGGTCTGGCGTTTGTGGCCGACCATTGGACAAGAGTGAAATGAGCATTGGCTTCCCTGGAGTGGTGAGCGGATCGACAGCCCGACAAGATATCCCAATTACTCTTCTTTGCCGTGTGGGGGGACGTCAGCCGTTTGTGCTGTGATGCACGACTGCTTTTGGCCATTAGCCGCATTTGGCGGGGCAGGCAGGTGCGTTGGCTGGCCATTAACATTTATTCATGCAATCGGTGCTTAAGATTCAAGAAACTCGGCCGATTATACGATATTGCTGAAATTAAGTTGGCTCTAATCATCGTTGAATAAGCCGTATTGTACAGTCGGAGTTGACAAGTGAAGTTACGCCTGAGCTGCAAAGCTATAATGATCGCCCTGTCGTTTGCCTTGTCGAATGTGGCGATTTCTGAAGAGCTTAAAGTGTACAACTTTTCGCCCGTCAATCAGTACAATCTTAATCTTTCAGCCAGCTTTTGGAATCCAATCATAAAGTATGTGTCCGAAAAAAGCGGCGTGAATCTTACGCTGAAGTTAGGGAGAACGTCCTCTGATACAACGAGTTATGTGCTCGCCCAAGAAGTTGATTTCGCTTTTACCAATCATCTGTTTAGCCCGGAACGCGACAAGATGGGCTGGAAGGTGTTTGGTCGCCGTGACGCGCCTGCGCTTGAGGGGCAAATCGTGGTGCCTGACGACTCGCCAATTCATAGCCTTTCGGAGCTGGAGGGCAAGGAAGTCGTGTACCCGGGACCGGAAGCGTTCATTGCTTATAAAGTCACAAGCTCGGAATTGGTCAAGAAAGGGATCAACACGTCTACTGTGTTTGCAGGGAACATGGACGGTGCTTTCAGCCAACTCCTCAGTGGTAAGGCTCAAGCGATGGGAGCCAATTCACAGCTGGTAAGCGGCTACACGGAGAGAGAAGGGAAGTCGTTCCGCGTACTGTGGAGTTCAGCCTCGTTCAATGATTTGGCCCTCATGGCATCCCCTCGGGTTTCTAAAAAAGAACGTGATGCGGTCGCCAACGCATTTTTTAATATGCAAAACGATCCCGACGGTAGCAGGGTTCTTCGTGAGGCGACCGAGCTGGTCCATGCACCGGCACCGATTACCTTCATTCCTGCGACGGAAGCGGATTATGCGTCCTATCGTGATTTTTATAACAGTTTGCCAGCAAACCTTAAGTAAATAATTTCAACGTTAGCTGGAGAGGCTGTTAATGAATTTCTTTAAAAGCCTGCTGCCCAAATCACTGACGTCGCGAATACTGGCGATGTTATCCATTCTGATACTGACTTTTTTGACGACAGGGCTGGGACTGTTTTATAAAAACCAGCTGCTTCAGCATATTGAAGAGATACAAGACACCGCTAACATGCTCATTGAGGTTGCGGCGCAAGCGGTTGAGGAAAGTGTCGTCATCGGCGATTACGACACCATCAAAAGAACCCTCGAAAAAACCCTGGCTCGCTCGCCGTTCAAGTCGGCCATGTTTATTGACCTGTCGGGTGGCGTGATTCGCCTTGAGGCAGCCAGTGCGCCGGTTGGAAGAGCGCCTGCGTGGATAGAGTCTGAAGTCGCTGCAAGATTATTCGATGTCAATCGCCCGATCACTATTGGCGGAAAAGATTATGGCGTGATGCGTTTGTCTTTTAATGCCGAGAGAATTGCTGCCGAACTCTATAGTCTTGTGATCCAGGCTACATTGTTTGCGGTATTTTTTCTGCTGATAAGTTTGATGTTGATGGGGTTCATGATCAAGCGTTCGCTTGCTCACCTGGGCAAACTTCACTCTTATGAGGCGGAAATTGCTTCAGGTGCAGTGGCAGCAGAAGCGATGTTGGTCGCTGATGCTCCCATGGAAATACAGGAGGCTATAAAAGCGGTAAACCGCACTGCCGCAAGTATGCGCAATCACTTTGGTCTGCGTATCGAATCGTTGATGAATACCTTGGTGCAGCATAAAAATGCCCTGGATGAGGTGTCCATCGTTTGCGAAGTGTCGGCCTCCGGACGTATCACCTACGTTAACGAACGATTCGTAACAAGCTCACAGCACTCGCGAGCCGAGCTTTTAGAGTTGACGATCGATGAGGTCTGGACCGGCATGTCTTCAACCACTGAACCGTGGCAATGGGCACCGGAAAATGAGGTGTGGAACGGTGAGGTCAGGCTCTCAGGTCGCAGCGGCAAGGTTGCATGGCATCGACGCACTATCATACCTATTCTCGATGACCTGGGCGGCGTTGAAAAATATATCTGCATCGATATCGATATCACCGATCGAAAAGAGTTTGAGGTGGCGATTCTGGATAACTCCAGAAGGCAAAACCTTATCGCCTTGTTTGGCCAGCAGGCGTTGACCGAGGAAAACGTCAGTGTTCTGGGTGAACGGGCAACACTGACTGCGGCGCAAGGATTGAACTTGAGCAAGGCCGCTTTACGGGTCATTGATCGAGTGAATCATGAGGTCATCCTCAGCGCGGAGGTTGGCTTCACCGACGTTGAGATCCGCAGTGGTTATCACAATGATTTTTCGAGCGGGACTGCTGCTTCTGTCGGGTTTTTCATTAATGCTGATGCGCCAGATAGCAGGTACGCGCTGCTTCCTGGTGAAACAGTGGACGTTTGCAATATTAGAAGTGGCCTGGAGGTTGATATCTCTTGCAGGGAGGTCTTCAAGGGCGTTCTTGGTGTGTATGCCAGCAGGGATTACACCTTTACGCGTGAAGATGTCAGCTACCTTCAAACACTTGCCAACCTTTTGGCAGCCGCGCTTGAAAGGTATGACGCAAAGAGAAAGCTCACCTACCTGGCCGAAAATGATTCGCTTACCCATCTGCCTAATCGCTGGTTTCTCAGCAATTATCTGCGCGAGATAATTAGTCGGACAACGTCAGCGCCAGATGCAGTAAGCGTCATATTCATAGATTTGGACAGGTTCAAGGCCGTCAATGACACCATGGGGCATTCAGTAGGCGATCAATTGCTTATCCAGGCGGGTCGACGCTTGAAAGGCTGCATGGATGAGAACAGTGTGGTTGCGCGGCTGGGAGGCGATGAATTTTCGATTGTCGTCACACACAACGTCTATTCCGAGAGCCTCATAAAATCGCTGGCGACCCACGTTGTTGATGCGCTGGGCAAACCGTTCAACCTTGGCGGTCAGGATATATTCGTTTCAGCGAGTGTAGGCATCGCTAATTATCCGTTTGACGGGCGTGACACTGGCGTTATCTTGAAGAATGCGGACACCGCCATGTACCATGCGAAAAAAAGTGGCCGTAACAATTTCAAGTTTTACAACGCCAGAATGAACGAAAGTTTAACCAGACGCTTGCAAACGGAAACGCTATTGCGGGGTGCGCTTGATCGCGATGAGTTTATTCTGCATTTTCAGCCAAAGGTCAGCCTCGCCGATGGCAGGATAAGTGGTCTAGAGGCTTTATTGCGCTGGAATCACCCGGAGCAAGGTATGATTTCTCCGGCCGATTTTATCCCTATTCTTGAGGACACTGGCCTGATCATTCCTGTCGGCGTTTGGGTTATACGGAAAGTCTGTGAAACCCTAAAAAGCTGGGAAGAGAACAACATAAGGCTGGTACCGATCGCCATCAATCTGTCCGTCAGGCAGCTTCAAGTCAAAGGCCTGGCTGAGACCGTCAAGCACGTCGTTGAAGCATACGGTATCAACCCCGCTCTTTTAGAGTTCGAACTGACCGAGTCGATGCTGATGATCGATCCCGAGTCGGCGGTTGAGATACTTCGAGATATAAAATCGTATGGTATAAGCCTCTCCGTCGATGATTTCGGAACAGGCTATTCCAGTTTGGCCTACCTGAAGCGGTTTCCTCTTGATGCCCTCAAAATCGACAGGGCGTTCATAAAGGATATCACCAGCAATCATGAGGACGCCGCGATCACCAGGGCAGTAATCGTACTGGCGCACGAATTGGGTCTTAAGGTCATTGCAGAAGGCGTTGAAACAGTCGACCAGCTAGAGCTGCTCGTGGCGTATGGCTGCGATCAAATGCAGGGTTATCTTTTCAGTAAGCCTGTCATCAGTGATGAGTGTGCAGCGATGATCAAATCGTCACGCAGTCTGGATATAGGGTTTTCTGAAAGCGGTGTGGCGTAGCGTAGTAGTGATAGCCTCTGCGAGAGCGGTCATGGCGCGCCGCTGTACGCAGCGCCCACTTTTAGCTGTTAGCCGACAGCTTCAGGGGGGATTTGCACGATGTGGGTCGCGTGAGAATCCTCTATTCGAATGAAGCCTCCGTCGTAAAGCGTGTCCAACAGCATGCTGAGTGTTGGGTCAACCCGCTTCCAATTTCAATCATTGGCGAACGGTGGTAACGAAGTATCGTGAGACGACCCAGAGCATGAAATCCTTTGCGGCTGTGGCCAAGGGTTTCTCAGATCATTCGCCTGGAGGTCTGCGCCAGCCTTAAGATTATTGACGAAGTTTTAGTTGATGGCACAATAGTGGCCTCTATCGCTGTCGTATGAGGCAGTGGTAAGGCCGCAATTCTTGAATGGATTCGGACAGACGTTCTGTTATTGACTAAGGAAAATCGTAAATGAAACGCTTGAAGACACTGGGCCTTGCGGCAATGCTGGTATTGAGCGGCTGCGCCAGTTTTACCAAGGACGAAGTAGCGCCAGTCACCATGCCTTCCATGGCCAGCTACACGAATAAACCCAACGTGTTCGTTGCGTTCGATTTCTACCAGGGCACACCCGGAACCACCGGCGCAGTAGAAGTACCGCAAGCCCGGGATGCACTCAAGCCCCAACTGCAAAAAGCGCTGACTGACTCTGGGTTGTTTGGCCGAGTGACCCTTGATGAGTTCAAGAAACAGCCAGGCGACTACAGCCTGCACCTCAAGGTGTATAACCATCCGCCAAGCGGTGGCCAATTGGTGATGGCGTTTATCAGTGGTCTGACTCTGACTATTATTCCGTCGATGGCCACCGATCAGTACAGCATGAGCCTGGATGCGCAGGATTCCCAGGGCAAGGTGCTGAGAACAGTCGGTAACCATGATGCAATCAACACCTGGATAGGTATCTGGTTTGTGCCGATGATGGCCAATACACCGCAGAAGGCTGTTAACGATACGTTTACGCGCCAGGTCAATTCACTGCTCAAGCAGTTGGTGGAGAGCCAGAGTCTGAAGTACTCAATGCTGAAGGTTACTGTTCCGCAGGCGTAATGAACTGACCGCCCGAAAAAAAGAGCCCATTTGGGCTCTTTTTTTATTTGTGATTCAGCGCTTGGGTAAACAGTGGGTCGCTGTATAAAGCCTTGAGCAAATCACGCACCAACGGGTTGTAGGCGTTTGCCGCATTGGGGATAGCGACGGCCCCCAAAAAACTGCTGTTCCATTGGCTGCTGACCTGCTTGGTAGCGTCATATTCAACTTTCGCGCCGTTGATCAGGGTGAAGTGCGCGGCGATTGTGCCGGTGCCTGTACCCATTCCAGCGGTCAGTTCATTCTGCGTAACCAGCACATTTAGCTGGCGTGGCGATTGCGGGTCGATGAGACCTGCGCGGTCCAGTTCACCCGTCAGGGCATCCTGGATGTGTTGCGTGATGCTGCCGCTAGGGGATGTGACAGGATTGCCGCGCACTTGCAGTGAATCCTGACCTGCCGCAGCGCTGACCTGAGTCTGACGGATCGGTAAAAGGGGAGGCGTTTGCTTGAGCTTCTGGACGTTATCGAAGCTGGGCTCGTAACGCGTCATGGTCACGCCACAGCCTTGTATCAACAGTGCAAGCACCGCAACCAACAGTAGATTTCCTTTCACTGCATTTCCTTGTCTGAGTTATTTGGGGGCGTGATTATCAGGAACCTCAGATTCAAGGGCAATGCTTGATAGCCTGCTGGCCTACATCCTCAGCGCTATAGCCTCTGCCACAAGGCACTCCAGCGCAAACTGCTCGGTATAGGTCATCTGAATCGGCGTGGTCTCGCCCTTGACGGTCCGTTCCCCATCGAGGATGTAGCGAATGCGTTTGTCGGTCACCCCGATGCGCTTGGCAATCCACGAAGGGGTTTGACCGATGCGCGAGATCAGTTTGTCGGCATATTCGGTGGAGGGGTTATAGAGTTCTGCGTTGGGTGTCATGGTGTGTCCAGATGGAAGTCAGGCGCTATAGATGCGGGGGAGTATGCAGCACCGTGCGCTGTTCGTCGCCGTGGGGCTGGCAACCGACACGTATTATGCAGCGACTGGCAGATTGCCTTCGCTAGCAAGCTCGCTCCCACAGATGCCTGTCTTCAGGAGCAGGCCCGTTCCCGCAGGATCCTGTCTCCAGGAGCACACCGCGCAGCGTCACTCAATGCAAGTGGCGGATGGGGCGATCCTTCGCCCGTCCTCAGTCAGCAACGATCAGAGCTTCACGCCCAGTGTTACAAACGCGCTGCGCGGTGTGCCCACTTGAAGGATCTGCAGGTTGCCCGCCGGGTCGGTGGCTGCGCTGGCGTCGGTGTTGAGGGTGGAGATGTAGCGTTTGTCGAACAGGTTGACCATGTTCAGCGACAGCGTGGTGTCCTTGAGGGCGCCGAGTTTGCCGAAGTCATAGCCGAGGTTGGCGTTTGCCAGCCAGTAGCCGCTGACACTGGAGTCATTGGTGTAGGTGTAATAGCGCTTGCTGATGTAACTGCCTTGCAAGCCGGCGTTCCAGTGTTCCCAAGTCCAGTCCAGGTTGCTCGAATACATCAGTTTCGGTGTATCGACTACGGTTTTGCCTTTGACATGAACGGTGTTGCCGCCGCTGGCGTAGTCATCGTCGTAAGTGCTGTGGTTGTAGGACATGGAGTTGGACCAGCGCCAGTTTTCATTGGGCGTCAGGCCGAACGACAGTTCCAGTCCTCGACTGGTGACCGAGCCGACGTTGGCGACGCCGTTCTGGCAGATGACGATGCCGGTGCAGTTGGTGATGGCGACCAGGCGGTTATCGAATTTGGTGTTGTAGATCGCCGCCGAGGCCGAATACAGTTTGGTGCTGCGGCGCACGCCCAATTCGACGGTTTTCGAGGTTTCCGGCTTCAGGTCCTTGAAGCCGTTCTGCGCATCGACGGCGCTCTGCGTCGTGAAGAACGGGCTGTACCCGCCACTCGGGAACGCAGCCATGTTTTCCGAGTAAGAAGTGAAGACTTCGTCGTCCTCGTCGAGTTTGTAGGTTGCGCCTATTTGCGGCAGAAACCTGTCCCTCGCTTGCAGCGAGCCACTGGCGTAACCGCCGCCTTTGCCTTCGGCTGTTGAGGTCGTCACAGTATTTTTCGCGCCGAACTCAAGTTTGAGGCGGTCATCGAGCAGGGTGTAGGTGTCGCGCAGGTAGAACTGCCGGGTCAGGTCGTTGTAACTCTGATCCAGAACGGTGGCCGCCAGGGGCAGGCCATCGGTTTTGACGATGTGGTTCTGCGGCGTCGCATTGGTGGTATCGAACAGGTAGCGCGAAATGTCGTTCTTGTTGGACTGAATCCAGAACCCGCCCTGAATTTCATGCTGGCCTAGATAGTAGGTCAGCGAGCTCTGGAAGCCGGTTCGATCGATGCCGTATTTTGTGCTGCGAATCGAATTGCTCGGCACTGTCGTCGAGCCGCTGGTGTAGACGAACGGGTAATACGAGTTGCCCCGACCCGAGTCATGGTGGTGATAGACGGTCGCGTCCAGGACCAGATCATCGGTCAGCGAGAAATTGCCGTTGAGGATGTCCAGTTCGTCGTCGCGCAGGCTGCTGGCGTTGTAGGTCGCATCGTTTGCGCTGGTTACCCCGCCGGTATAAATGCCGTTGGCCGCATTGACCGCGCGGGTCCAGTCCGGCGTGTAGTAGCTCCAGTTGTAGCCCAGACGCTGGATGATGCTCTTCGACAGGTTCGGCAGGTTGGCTTCGTCATGTGACGAGGTGCTGTGGAAGAAACTGACCCGGTTGTCGCCGAAGTTGTAGTTGACCTTGGCGTTCACTGCGTCGGACTTTTGCGGGTTGCTGTGGCCTTTCCAGGCGTCGGCATCGTACTTTTCGCCTGACACGTACGCTGAAAGTCCGTTGTATTCGCCAGTATCGACCCGCATGAAAGTGCGCGAGGTGTCGTAGCTGCCCAGGGTTTGCGACAGGCGCGCGCCGAACTCTTTATCGGGATTGGAACTGGTGAACTGGATGGTGCCGCCCAGATCGCTGTTCGATGCCGTGCCCAGTGAGCCGATGCCGGGTGCCACTTCGCTGGAGGCGATGTTTTCAGCGATGATCGCCCGGGTGATGCTCAGGCCGTTGAAGTTGCCGAAGCTCATGTTGCCGAGGGTGACGCCGTCCAGCGTGTAGCCCAGGTGGTGCATATCGAAGCCACGCAGGCTGATGCGCTGGCTGCCTTCCTCACGGCCCAGCGGGTCACCAGACTGAAAGTTGACCCCAGGCAGGCGTTGCAGAACCTTCATCGGGCTGGTGCCTGCCGAGTAAGCCTTCACATCCTTTTGCGTCACGCGCTGCACCTGGCGAGTCTCGCCCTGACCGATCACTGACACCGTGCCCAGCGTCATGGCGGCGGTGTCGTCGCTGGCGGGCGCCGTTACCGAGGTGGGCACCTCGTCATCGGCCTGAATGAACGGGCTGATCAGGCACAGTGAGTTCAATGAAACCAGCAGCGCTAGGCGCGTTACCGGGAATCGAGGGGCACGCGGTATCGATCGATTGTTCATGGAAAGATTTTCCTGGGGGCGTCAGGGTGCCGCGCTTGCGGCGGGTCATATGGTTAACGACAGGTTTTTGTTTCAGGGGCTTTCGGTAATCACCGACAGGCGACTGATGCCGGCCTTCTGCACATCGGCCAGTACCTGCGCCACGCGGCCGTAACCCGTCGCCTGATCGGCGCGCAGGCTGACGGCGACGTCCGGGTTTTTGCTGTGCAGGGCTTGCAGCGCCTCCGGAAGTTGCTCCAGCGCTACAGCTTCGCTGTCGATGAACACGCCGCCAGTGGCGTCGACACTCAGCACCACCGGGTCGGCCTGATCCAGTGAGGTGGTGGTGACGGTCTGCGGCAGGTCCAGCGGTATTGCGTTATTGAGCAGCGGTGCGGTGACGATGAAGGTCACCAGCAGCACCAGCATCACATCCACCAACGGCGTGATGTTGATGTCGCTGATTGCATCGTCATCATTGGACGTGGAGAAGGACATGTCAGCTCACTCCTTTCAGGCTCGGGGCCGTCTTGTCGCGATGGTCGGGTTGCAGCCGGAAGGCGTTGCGTTGCGAGAGGTTGAGGAAATCCACGGCGAACTCCTCAAGGTCCGCGATCACCAGCTTCAGACGCCGCCCGAAGAAGTTGTAGGCCAGCACCGCAGGCACCGCGACGGCGATGCCGACGCCGGTCGCTACCAGCGCTTCGCCAATGGGCCCGGCGACCACCGCAATGCTCGCCGACCTGGCCTGGCTGATCGCAGTGAGTGCATGAATGATCCCGAACACCGTACCAAACAGGCCGATGAAGGGCGCGGTGCTGCCGATCGATGCCAGCAGGATCATGCCGCTCTCCAAGCGACGACGTTCCTTGTGGATCTGTTGGCGCAGGCTGCGCTCGAGCAAGTCCTGGCGGTTCCAGCTGTGGCCCAGGTCCGGCGAGTCGTGGGGCGCGGCGAGGGCCTGCGCGCCGGCATCGGTCAGGCGCGCCAGGCTGCCTTCACTGTTTGGCAGGTGCAGCGCATTTTTGAGGTCGCGGGCGGCCCAGAACTGCGTGGCGTAGCGTCGGTTCTGCCGGGTCAGTCGCCAGTGCTGAAAGGTCTTGCCGAGCAGCAGCGCCCAGGTCACCAGCGAGAAAATCACCAGCAGGGCCATTGAGGATTGGGTAATGAGTACGGAGTAAGCAGTGTTCATGACGTGAGCCTCAGGGTGCGAGTTTGAAAGCCATGGGGACGTTGACCCAGCCTTCTACCGGGGTGTCGCCGCGTTTGGCGGGAATAAAGGTCCATTGCCGGACCGCTGCCTGCGCGGCGTCGTCCAGCGCCGGGACGCCGCTGCTTTGCAGCACCTGCACCTGGTCGGTACGTCCGTTGGGCAGCACATGCACACGCAGCATCGTCGTGCCTTCCTGATGGCGGCGTGCGGCGGCGGGCGGGTAGACCGGTGGCGGATTGTTCAGGTAACCGGCGCGGCCTATGGGCGCGGTGGTGGTCTGTGGTGCCGCTGGCGCAGGTCTTGGCGCTGGCGCTGCAGCAGGCGTCGGTGTGGGTGCCGCGATGGAAGGCGCCGGCGCAGCAGGTTTGGCGACAGGTTTGCTTGGTGCGGTTCTGGGCTGCGCCTTGGGCTTGGGTAGCTCGGCAGGTTTGGGCTCAGGAGGCGCTGGCGTGGGGGCTGGCTCAGGCCTGGGAGCTGGCGCAGGCGCAGGCGGCTCCGGTGCTGGCTGAGGGGTGGGCTCAGGCGGCGTCGGCTGGGCTACCGGCAGCGCAACGGGCGGCGGTACCCACTGCACGGTGATCGGCATCGGCGGGGTCGGCTCGGGCGCTTGCGGGTGATCGGCCATCAGCCACGCTGCCAGCGCGGCATGCAACCCGATCGCCAGTGCAATCGCCAATGCGGCGTGCGGCCATGTACGTGGTGCGTTGTGGCTGTGCTGCTGGACGACAAGCGACGAAGGGGCAACGTTGCAGTTACCCACAGGCTGATGGGGCCAGTGGCGTAGCTGACGCGGCGGTAAGCGGCGGGACAGTATCAGCGTTGACATGAATTCAGCTCACCCGTGAAAGAATACAAGCCCGTCGTGTTGGCGAGAGGCTCGTTTCAACTGGAGCTGATATTAATACTCGTTGTGTGTATTAATTATGACCGCCGCCGTGTGATCGTGGTTTTCTGCTGTTGAAAGTGAACCCGGCCTGTCGCGCAATTGTTCGTAAATTTCATTAGGCAAGGCATTTGCTGCAATGCTATCTGTCCAGACTTGCCAGGTTCGTACTGACACGAAAACGTATTGCCGCGCAGGCTGGGCAACAGGGCGTCACCCTCTTGATCCGCGGTTCACACCTTGGACAGAAACGGGAGAACTCGATGAAATTGCTACGTTACGGTGAAAAAGGCTTGGAGAAACCCGGGCTGCTGGATGCCAACAACCAGATCCGCGACCTGTCTGCGCACATCAGGGATATCGCGGGCGAGGCACTGAGCCCGGCCAGTCTGGCGAGCCTGGCGGCAATCGATCCTGCCAGCCTGCCGCTGGTTTCGGGCCAACCACGCATCGGGGCGTGTGTCGGGCAGGTCGGCAAATTCATCTGCATAGGCTTGAACTACGCTGACCACGCGGCAGAGTCGCAGATGGACGTGCCGAAGGAACCGATAATCTTCAACAAGTGGACCAGTGCTATTTGCGGTCCCAACGATGATGTCCAGATCCCCCGTGGTTCGCTCAAGACCGACTGGGAGGTCGAGCTGGGCGTGATCATCGGCAAGGGCGGACGTTACATCGACGAAGCCGATGCCATGGAGCATGTAGCCGGGTATTGCGTGATCAATGATGTGTCCGAGCGCGAATGGCAGCTTGAGCGCGGCGGGACCTGGGACAAGGGCAAAGGCTTCGATACCTTCGGCCCTTTAGGTCCGTGGCTGGTGACTCGCGACGAGATTGCCGATCCTCACTCGCTCGACCTGTGGCTGGAAGTGGATGGCCATCGTTATCAGAATGGCAATACGCGCACGTTGATTTTCAGTGTGCCGCAGCTGATCGCCTACCTGAGCCGTTGCATGAGCCTGCAACCAGGTGATGTCATCTCGACGGGGACACCGCCGGGTGTGGGACTGGGCGTGAAGCCACAACCTGTCTTCCTGCGTGCAGGGCAACGCATGCGTCTGGGGATCACGGGGCTGGGCGAGCAGAATCAGTTGACCGTTCCGGCCGACTGACCCGCTGCCAGCAGGGAGCTGGCAATCGGCTCCCTGTCACGCAAACTGTCAGCCCTGCAAAAACGTCAGCAGGTCTTTGTTAAGCGTCTCTGCATGGGTCACTGCAAACCCGTGCGGTGCTCCTGAATACACCTTAAGTTCGGCACCCTTGATCATCGCAGCAGCCCGTTTGCCCGAGGCTTCGAACGGCACCACCTGATCATCGTCACCATGAATCACCAGGGTCGGCACATCGATTTTTGCCATGTCCGGGCGGAAGTCGGTTGCGGAGAACGCTGTCACGCAATCCAGCGTGCCCTTGAGGGAGGCGAGCAGGGCGATGTTCAGCGTTTGCGTCTGTACGCCTTCGGAGACTTTCTGGCCGTGGTTTATGCCATAGAACGTGCTGGCGAAGTCGCTGATGAACTGGGCGCGGTCCTTGAGCAGGCCTGCCATGATGCTATCGAATACGGACTGGTCGACGCCTTCCGGGTTGTCAGCGGTCTTGAGGAAGAACGGTGTGACCGAGCCCAGCAACGCCAGTTTGGCCACCCGCTTACTGCCATGTTTGGCGATATAGCGCGTGACGTCACCGCCGCCCATGGAGAAACCCACCAGTGTCACGTCGCGCAGATCGAGGTGTTCGATCAGCTCGGCGATGTCGTCAGCGAAGGTGTCATAGTCATAGCCGGTCCACGGCTGACTGGAACGACCGAACCCGCGGCGGTCGAAGGCGATGGTGCGATAGCCCCGGCTGCTCAGGTATTCCATCTGGTATTCCCACATGTCCGCATCCAGCGGCCAGCCGTGGCTGAACAGGACCGGTTTGCCCGTGCCCCAATCCTTGTAATAGATCTCGGTGCCATCTTTGGTCTTGAACGTGCTCATGCAGATTCCTCTCGATGTCAGGTTCTCGATGTCGGGGTTATCGGGCGAGCGCTTTGGTGCGCAGGCGGGTGCACGCTTTCGGCAGCTCCCGATAATTCCGGCAGTGAGGGTTTTGCATAGTTCAGTCGAGAAGACTGAGCGTACTGCCCAACCGCGGTTTTCTGAAACATTGCCTCATCGTATTTCCCTGCCGAAACCGAACTTGCCGCGCATACGGGAATCAGTTCATTGGGGTCGAGGCTTGCCTTGCCCTGTCCATGGTTTGACTTGCCCATTGAAGGAGAGAACTGCGTGGCGTCTCAGCTGAAAATCTTGATCCTTTCGGGTCTGCTGTTATTCGCAGGCAGTTTCAATCTCCAGGCGGCCGATGTACCTGCATTACCAATGGGCGCGGCGGTGCCGGCAGATGACAAGGCTGCTGAAAAGGCTGATCCCAAAGCCGACCCCAAGGCTGCTGACAAACCCGCCCCGAAAGCGGATGACAAGGCGGCGGACAAGGACAAGGCCGATGCGAAACCGGCCGATGGTGCAGAGCCTGCGGCCGAGGCCCCAGAGTTGTTGGTGCAGGGCGGGTTGCTCGGTGCCATCAGTACCAGCATCGATGACGTCCAGGAAAAGCTCAATCTGGATGACAATCTGTTCGACGCTTGGCAACTGCGTGCCGATCGTGCCGCCGACGAGCTGGAAAAGCTGGTCAACAAACGCACTACTCGTTCCCCATGGAGCGTCGCCGGGGACTTCCTCGCCCTGTCTTTTGTATGGATCGCATCGTTTGCGGTTCTGACCACGCTGGGTCGTTTTCTCGCCGTACGCTTGTGCCGCACACCGTTCATGCGGGTGCGCGCACGCAGTCAGGCGCTGCTCAAGTACGTGTTGCCATTTACCCTGCCAGCCATCGTCTGCCTGCCGTTAACCCTTTACGTCAGCCATTTCATGCCGTCTTCGGTAGGCCGTGCGCTGGCACTGTGTTTCGCGTATGCAACCAGCAGCGGCATCGTCTCGACTTCGGTGCTGCTCTGCGTGATCGTGATGTTCAATTTCGGCCACAAGCGTGCCGCCGTGCGCATGATTCGCCGCTACGCGCCAAGGCCACTGTTCGTGGTCGGCTTCCTTGCGGCGCTGAGTGACGCGCTGACCAGTCCGCAGATCGCCCGCCAGTTGGGCAGTAACGTCACCACCAGTGTTGCGGTGTTTACCGGGCTGTTCGCCTCGGTGGTGTTCTGCATGCTGATCATCAAGGTGCGTCGCCCGGTGGCCCACCTGATCCGTAACCGCTCATTGAGCAGTCGCCTGCAACGGCCCGCGCTGCAACAGTCGTTGAAGATATTCTCCAAGCTGTGGCACCTGCCGATCCTGCTGATGATTCTGGTCTCGGCGATCAACCTCATCGGTGCCGGTGAGGACAGTCAGCAAGCGCTGCGTTGTGCGTTGTTCACCACCATTCTGCTGATTGCCACGGTGTTCCTCAGCACCGTGTTCCAGCACCTGTTCAAACCGACCGAGACCCTGGGTCGCGGCGGGCATGTGTACAAGGCGCGTCTGTTGAGCCTGGTGTATGCGGTGCTGCGTATCGCGCTGGCCATCGGGTTCATCGAGATCCTGGGCCGTATCTGGGGCTTCTCGATGTTCGAGTTTGCCCAGCGCAACACCCTTGGCCGGGTGATCAGTGATTCACTGAGCAGCATCGGTCTGATCTTCGTCGTCACTTGGCTATTGTGGGTGGTGCTCGACACCGCCATTCAGGAAGCCCTGAAACCGCCGGTCAATCATCGCAGCGGTCGCCAGCCAAGCACTCGGGTCAAAACCATTCTGCCGCTGCTGCGTAATGCGGTAAAAATCATTCTGGTAGTGATCTGTGCGATCACCACCATGGCCAACCTGGGCATCAACGTGGCACCACTGCTGGCGGGTGCCGGGGTCGTCGGTCTGGCCATCGGTTTCGGTTCGCAGCAACTGGTGCAGGACGTGATCACCGGCCTGTTCATCATCATCGAGGACACCTTTTCGGTGGGCGACTGGGTGGTGCTGAGTACCGGCCATTCCGGGTCGGTGGAAAGCCTGACCATTCGCACCGTGCGCCTGCGTGACGGCAAGGGGTTCGTGCACTCGGTGCCGTTCGGGCAGATCAAGGCCGTTACCAACCAGTCGCGGCAATTCGCTTATGCGTTCTTCTCGGTGCAGTTCACCTATGACTCGGACATCGATGACGCACTGGCGCTGATCCGCGAGACCGGCCAGTCGATCAGCGAAGACATCCTGCTCAAGCACAACCTGCAGGGACCGCTGGAGGTCTTCGGCGTCGACCGCATGGACCTCAATGGCGTGGTGCTGACCGCGCAATTTCGTACCTCTTCGGGCGGTCAGTACGCGGTGGGACGTGCGTTCAACGAGCGTCTCAAGCGGCTTGTGGACAAGAATCCGAGCGTACGCTTTGCGCAGACTTATCCACAGATGGTCATGGGGCCGGGCTTCAATAATCCGCAGGCTGGTGTCGAAGCCGAAGGGCCACCCGCGCCCTCGGACCCTGCCATGGCGACACCTTCTGCGCCTGCGCCCGCGCCGCTCAGTCTGTCCAAGGGCAACAGCACGCCGGGGCCGGCAGCTCAGTAACTCAACCGACATGCGCGGACGCTGCAACGCTTTGTCGCGGCGTCATTAACCCGCCAGGCTGCGCAACTGTTGGGGGTTGGCAGGCAACGTGTTATGTTTGCAGGCGTTTTTCAATTGTTCGTTTGATTATCTGATACCGAGCCTGCTGACTCTATGCGAATGCGCCTTATGCTGTTGGGCGGCGGGAATGCCCTCGGGCAGGCGCTGATTCGTCTGGGTGCCGAGGAAGACATTGGTTTCCTCGCACCACGTCCACCGCAAGACGGCTGGGACGTGGCGAGCCTTACGCAACTGCTTGATGACACCCGTCCCGATGCCCTGATCAACCTTGCTTACTACTTCGACTGGTTTCAGGCGGAGACCGTCAGTGAAGCGCGCCTGACTCATCAGGAGCGCTCTGTCGAGCGTCTTGCCGAACTCTGTCAGCACCACAACATCACGCTGGTTCAGCCGTCCAGCTATCGTGTGTTCGATGGTTCCCGCGCGACGGCCTACAGCGAAAAAGACGAGCCTGTACCTCTGGGCCTGCGCGGTCAGGCCCTGTGGCGTATCGAGCAAAGTGTTCGTGCGACCTGCCCGCAACATGTGCTGGTGCGTTTCGGCTGGCTGCTGGATGACAGCACCGATGGGGTGCTGGGCCGCTTTCTCTCGCGTGCGAAAGAACCCGGAGAGCTGCTGCTCGCCGACGATCGTCGCGGCAACCCGACGCCGGTCGACGATGCGGCGCGGGTGATCATTTCGGTCATCAAGCAACTCGATTGCGAAGCGCCGCTGTGGGGCACCTACCACTACGCCGGACACGAGGCGACCACGCCGCTGGCGCTGGGGCAGGCAGTGCTCACCGAAGCGCGTCTGCTGCACGCGCTGGCTATCGAATCGCCCACTGCGCAGGCCCACGCCGCGCGCCCCGATGCAGGCGAAGAACCGCAGCACGCGGTCTTGGCCTGCAAGAAAATTCTCCACACTTTCGGCATCAAGCCCCGCGCCTGGCGGGCCGGTCTGCCAAGCCTGCTGGATCGGTATTATCGACATGTCTGACGCTCCTGTTCTGATCACTGGAGGTGCGGGTTTTATTGGCTCGCACCTGACCGACGCATTGCTTGCCAGTGGGCAGGCCGTGCGTATCCTCGACAACCTCTCGGCAGGCAAGCGCAGCAATTTGCCGCTCGATAACCCGCAGGTCGAACTGATCGAAGGGGACGTGGCCGATGCCGACCTGGTCAAGCGCGCGGCGCAGGGTTGCAAGGCCGTCGTGCACCTGGCGGCAGTGGCCTCGGTGCAGGCGTCGGTAGACGACCCGGTGCGCACCCACCAGAGCAACTTCATCGGCACGTTGAATGTCTGCGAAGCCATGCGCGAAGCGGGCATCAAACGGGTGATCTTTGCTTCCAGCGCGGCGGTGTACGGCAATAACGGTGAGGGCGAAGCGATCACCGAGGACACCACCAAGGCACCGCTGACCCCTTACGCCTCGGACAAGCTGGCCAGCGAGCACTACCTGGATTTCTACCGTCGCCAGCATGGCCTGGAACCGGTGATCTTCCGCTTCTTCAACATTTTCGGGCCACGCCAGGACCCATCGTCGCCGTACTCCGGCGTGATCAGCATCTTTGCCGAGCGTATCCGCAAAGGCCTGCCGATCAGTGTGTTTGGCGATGGTGAGCAGACGCGGGATTTCTACTACGTGGGCGATCTGCTCAAGCTGCTGCTGCAGGCTCTGTCACGAGACAGCGCCATCGAAGGCGCGATCAACGTCGGTCTGAACAAGACCACGTCGCTCAATGAGTTGCTGTCGGCACTCTCGCAAGTGGTCGGCAAACAGCCGGAAGTCAGCTATCAGGCACCGCGCTCGGGCGACATCAAGCATTCCCGCGCGAGCAACCAGCGCTTGCTGGAGCACTTCACCATCGACGAGCCAACGCCACTGGTGCGTGGGCTTGAGTTGTTGATGGGACAGTGAGTCCCGCGCTAAGTGCTTGTCGTTATCCGTGCCTCAATCAGCCCTGAAGAAGGTGCTTATGCACCAGAGCATGGAAGGCTATGACGACTGCGATGGACTGAGGCTTTGGAATATGCGGCCTCGGTTACACCGATGCACCGTCTGCACGGGTTTTACTGCCTGTTTCGGCAAATGGTGTCAGCTACCAATTGCCTGCGGCCCAACGCTGGTGTGAGATCTATTGGCTGGTTGCGCAGGATTTAGCTTCCGAATATGTAGGAGCATTCTGCATTTTTTGTAATTGATGATTTTAAGGTGTTCAGCAATTTCAATGGCTTCTAGTATCCATCGTCATTCTTATGAAGGACGCATGGCATGCAAGACGAAGATGAACTAGAGGTAGAAAATCTCGGCGAGGTCAACGTGCACCAAGTGCCGGGAGAGATCGCAGTACCGGGCTTTATTGAAGCATATTTGGCTTATCTTTCTACTGAAAAGGAAACCGATAGCGCACCGGTCATTTTGACGTCACTCCTCTTGAGTCTTATTGGGTTGCTGCTGTTTGTAGTTGGGGGCGCTTTTATCATATTTGGCCCTGACACTGTTCGTATCGACTATCTGACCGGGCTAACGTTTCTTCAGTTTCTTCAACTTTACCCAGGTCCTATCGCTTCCGTAGGTGTGCTGGTGTACGGCATCAGCACCTTTCTTCGTTCCTCGGGCATAGTTGAGCCGATGATTCCGGAGCAGTTCCTGACGGCTAATTACGACCTGAAATTGCCAGAGGGAATTGACGATGATAAGCCGCTGGCGATCACCTATGTCGGTGATGGCGTATTCAGAATTGAGGATGCTGTCGAGCAGGCATAATAAGCTTCGGCCCGAAAAGACGTTCAAGAGTCTGGCCATTTTACCTCCTCAAGGCAGTTTTTCGAGGTGCAAAGAGGCAACTTGAACAGGGCTTGAGTTTCTTTGATACAGCTTCACCACTTGGGGAAGAGCGGATCGAAAGATGCTCTGCTCATCCGCGAACTGTTGAGAACCGACAAGCGTGGTGCACTGGCACGAGCGTCAGCAGCTCCCGCAAAAAACAAAGGCACCCAATAAGGGTGCCTTTGTGCTTGTGGCGCTTAAGACGTTCAGGTCAGAACTTGTAACCCACACCCACCATATACACCCACGGGTCGATGTCCACATCGACCTTGGTCTTGCCGACGGCCAGGGCTGACGGGCCGTCCACGGTTGCTTTGGTATCGATGTCGACGTACCAGACCGAGGCGTTGAGCAGTACGTTGTCGGTGATCATGTAATCCATGCCCAGCTGTGCGGCCAGGCCGACCGAGTCCTTGAGCTTGAGGTTGCTGAAGCCCTGATCCTTGCGGTTGCCGGTCAGGTCGGTATCGAAGAACGTGGTGTAGTTGATGCCCACGCCAGCGTACGGCTGGAATTTCGACGACGGTTCCATCGGGTAGTACTGCAACGACAGCGTCGGCGGCAGTTGTTTGATATCGGCCAGCTTGCCATCCAGGCCAGGCCCGAGGCCTTTGACCGACACGGTGTGGCTGAACGGTGTGGCGGCCAGCAGCTCGATGCCGACGTGCTGGGTCAGCATGTAGGCGAAGGTCAGGCCCAGCTGGTTTTCGCCGTCGACAGTCGCTTTGGTGCCGGAAACCTTGGTGCCGTCGAGGCGCACTTCGCCGCTGTCTTCATTGGGCTGAACGTGCGCGACACCGGCGCGAACGATGAAGTCGCCAGGCTCGTAGGCGTGTGCCGCGACCGGGGCGGTGAGGGCAAGCGCGACAAGGGACGCGCGTAGCAGATGCTTGTGCATGGAGGCTCCAGAGATCAGTCAAAATTTATGGGCGTAATGTTAAAGCGCTGTCGAGCGGCGACTTTGACTCAGCTCAATGAAATCGCTGGGAACCTCGTGATCCTTATGAATCCGGCAACTCGTAGACAAGAATCTTGTCTGCCTGCATCTGATAACCCGCTTCTGCCAGTTCGCTGGAAGACGACTTGGCCTGCATCGGTCCTTCGATCCAGTACGGCTGATACAGCTCATCGACCTTCACACCCAGCTCGCTCGTGACATGCACGATCTGGTTCGCCGGTGGCGGCGGCACATGGATGCAGGCGCCGAAATACGGCACCAGCAAAAACTCCGTCACCCGGCCTTCCTCACTGACCTCGAGCGGCACGATGTAGCCCGGTAAACGCACCAGTTTGCCGTCCAGTGCCTTGACCACCGGCGCATGCGGCGCCAGTTGGTGAGCCGCAGGCGCTGCCTCCATGGCCAGTGCATCGGACAGCTTGGACATATCGTGAAGCGGAGTCGTTACCGGCTTCACCACAGGTGCATCGGGTGGAATCATGTCATTCCAGGTCAGCTCACGCGGCTCGGCGGCCCACACTTGAGTGGTAACCGAGAACAGCAGAGTGAGTAGCATGCGCCGCATCATGAAGGTCCTCATAAACGAATCGACAGTCCATCGGCCAGTGACTGCCTGTAGGCTCGCCAGGCTGGCACGGTTCCCATCAACAGCGCGCAGCCGAGAATGGCACCGAGCAATGTCCATTCATATTGGCCAGGTGGCATAGACGACAGGTACAGACCGTAGTTGTCGAGCACGTAGTCGCGGGCCACGAAGATGCCGATATAGAGCAGCGCAAGGCCGCTGATGACACCCGCCAGCGCCAGGGCGAAGGCTTCGAGTATAAGCAGACTTGCGATATGCCAGGGACGCGCGCCGACCGAGCGCAGGATGGCCATTTCCCGGCGCCGTTCATTGAGGCTGGTAAGAATTGCGGTCAGCATGCCGATCAGCCCGGTCAGTACCACGAACAGCGAAATCACGAACAGCGCCTTTTCCGCCGTGCCCATCAGGCTCCACAGCTCCTGCAGGGCCACGCCGGGCAGAATCGCCAGCATCGGCTCACCACGGTATTCGTTGATCTCGCGTTGCAGGCTGAAGGTGGAAATCTTGCTGTTCAAGCCCAGCATGAAGGCAGTGATCGCAGTCGGCGTCAGGTCCATATTGCGCGCCTGATCGGCTGAGATGCGCTCGTTGCCGCGTGCCGGGGCGCCGTTGTGCCAGTCGATATGAATGGCCTCCATGCCGCCCAGACTGATATGCAGCGTGCGGTCCACCGGCGTACCGGTCGGCTTGAGGATGCCGACCACGGTGAACGGTTTGTCGTCATGCTTGACCAGACTGATCGCGGCGACACCGTGCGCCAGGACCAGCTTGTCGCCCAGCTTGTAATGCAGCGCCTTGGCGACCTCCGAACCCAGCACCACTTCAAAGGGATCGGTCTTGAACTCGCGTCCTTCGGCCATCTCCAGGTGCTGTTGGCGACCGAACTGATAATGCTCGAAATACGCTTCACTGGTGCCCATCACCCGGTAGCCACGATGGGAGTCGCCCAGCGAAACCGGGATCGCCCACTTGACCTGCTTGCTGTTGGCGAAGTGCTCGAAGCTGTCCCAGCGAATGTTGTTGGTGGCATTACCGATGCGGAACACCGAGTACAGCAACAGGTTGATCGAGCCGGAGCGCGCACCGACGATCAGGTCGGTGCCGCTGATGGTGCTGGCGAAGCTGGAGCGCGCTTCGGTGCGTACCCGCTCGACGGCCAGTAACAGGCAAACCGACAGTGCAATGGCGAAGGCAGTGAGGAACGCGGTGAAACGGCGATTGGCCAGGCTGGCCATGGCCAGACGAAACAGATACATCTCAAATCTCCACGGCGACGGCGGCGCGATTCAGGTCGCTCAGCGACAGATTGCGATCAAACAGCGGTGCCAGGCTCTGGTCATGACTGACGAACAGCAGGCTGGCCCCGGCCTCGCGGCACTCGGCGAACAACAGGCGAATGAACGCCTCGCGCGAGTCTGCGTCCAGCGCAGACGTAGGTTCGTCGGCAATCACCAGCTCCGGTTGACCGATCAGCGCTCGGGCGGCAGCAACACGCTGCTGTTGGCCGATGGACAGCGAGTCGGCGCGGCGTGCCAGCATCGCAGGGTCTTTCAGGCCCAGGTGGGCGAGCAGGGTGGTGGTGGCTTTCTCGACGCTGCCGTGGCGTTGTCTGGCACGTTCGGCACGCACGCTGGAAAAGTGGCAGGGCAGTTCGATGTTTTCCCGCACCGATAAAAACGGCAGCAGATTGAACTGCTGGAAGATGTAGCCAGTGTGATCGACGCGAAAGCGATCACGCGCGGCCGAAGAGAGGGCCGACAGTTCCTGGTTCAACAGGCGAATGCTGCCGCTGACCGGTTTTTGCACACCGCCCAGCAGGCCCAACAATGTGGTTTTGCCGCTACCGCTGGGGCCTTTGAGGAACAGGGTTTCGCCGCTTTGCAGACGGAATTCGGGGATGTCCAGCAGTTGCGGATGGCCGGGCCAGTTGAAGCGCAGGTCCGACAGTTCGATCAGTGCTTGGGTCATGGGCTGACTCACGCTCGGTTGGAAATTAAAAGACCGGGCCAGGCCCGGTCGTTGTACCGCAGGGTGCGATCAGAATTTCAGCGTCGGGTTGGCTGCGATCACTTCTGCGCCTGACTGGCCACCTGGCGAAATCAGTTGTACCTGAAGCTTCTTGGTGTCGGGAAAGGTTATGAAGATTTGCGACAGGTCGAGCTTCTTCAGAATGGCCGGTGCGTCACAGACGAACTTGTAGTGACCGTGAATTTCGCTGTGCTCATGATGATCGGCTTCGCCGTCCTTGGCGTGTTCATCGTGATCGTCATCCTTGTCGCCAAACAGCGGGCTTTCCAGCTTCACCGAAGTGGCCGAGCAATTGGCGGCATCGGCAATGCTGAACAAGGCGTTGGGCTTGAGCAGCAACTCGCGGGCCTTGGCGACTTTGGCCTTGTCTTCATCCGAGGTCGCAACGTGCTCGAAACCGACGATGTTCATGGCCGGGCTGTCAAATTCGAACTCCAGCGTCTTGCCTTCCAGCACCACATCCAGGCGTCCTACGCCGTGCTCGTGCGCACCCAGGCTGCCATGTTCATCGCCATGATCGTGGTCGTGTTCTTCGGCAGCGTGCGCAGCAACGAGTGGTAACAGGGCGAAAGGCAGGGCGAGTAGCAGACGGCGCATAGCGGGCTCCAGAACAATAATCGGAAAAACTGTTATGTGATCTTATAACAAGTGGCGACCTGCGTGGACGTGTTTTTATCCAGGCGCCGGAAGACCGGGCTTCAGCAAAGCGCTATTGACGGTCTTATCGGGAATACCCGGTCAGGTGCTTATGCCTAAGTAGTCTCACACTTAGCGTCATCAAGTCCTACTCTGGAAGATGAAAATCGCTACACCTGCGCCGGATGCGCAGGAAGGTTTTCATCCCAGCCAGGGCCTGCGCTCGACCTGGGCCGAGTGCGACATCAGGGAAGATACTCATGAACAAGCTCCATTCGAACAGGGAAGTCCTGCGTGCTGTGTACAAGGATATGGAACGTATCACCGAATTCGCCGACGCTGACATCGTGCTGCACAAGGCGGATCAAGGCGCTGGCGGTGGGTTGTCCATAGCCATCGGCCGGGAGGCAGTACTTTCCCACCAGATCAATCTGATCAGACGGACGCATCAGACCCTGTACATGGATGTCCACGACATCGTCGCCAACGATCACTTCGGCTCGGTGCTGGGCGAGATGCGCGCCAGCTGCGGGGGCCGGAAAATCATCATGCCGTTTTGCGGCCTGTGGCGGTTTCGCGATGGCCGAATTATCGAGTACTGGGAAAACGTCTACGACGTGCGGGCGCTTGGCAATTTCATGAACGGCAAGGAACCGGTCCTCAACCCGTGGCGTTACGGTTGATCATGGGAATGCGCGTCAGCCTGTGGGAGCATGTACGCCTGACTGTCAGCAGGTGCACATCATGTTGCGTATTCGTGGAACCGTAGGCCAATGGCCGGTGGATTTGACCCTTGAACTGGACGACGGGGACTGGGCGCAACTGGGCGCGCAGCTCAAGACAACCGCCCCGGAGGTACCCGCCGCCGTGGCCGAAAACAAGCCGCTCAATCAGGACGACAGGCTCTGGCAAGTCGCTCAGGAATTGCTGTACAAGGCCGGGCAGATGAGTGGGCCGGATCTGTTGGGGCAACTGGAAGGGTTGGCGGGCAGCACCGCAGCGGGCAAGCATCTACTGGTGCGCTTGCGCCACTCGGCGAACGTGAAAGTCGAGAGCGGCGGAGATGCGCCGCTGTACAGTTGGGTCGAAGCGACATGACCTGACTGTGCTCGGCAACAACAGGCACCCGAGCGGTGCCTGTTGCTTTGTACATTAGTACAGCGCGGCAAACAGCTTGCGACGGTACGCCGTGACCAGCGGATGGTCGTTGCCCAGCAGGTCGAATACTTGCAGCAGCGTCTTGTGCGGCAGGCCCTCGGCGTAATTGCGATTGCGGATGAACAGCTTGAGCAGGCCCTCGAGCGCAGCTTCGTACTGTTGACGCGACAACTGCTGAATCGCCAGTTGCAGTGCCGCTTCATCGTCTTGAGGGTTTTGTGCAAGACGGCTTTTCAGTTCGGCGGCGTCCGGCAGGGTCGCGGCTTGCGCGAGGAACGTCAGCTGGGCCTTGGCACCTGCCAGTTCTGCCTTGTGTGCATCACCGGTGACCGCATCCAGCACGGCCTTGGCTTCGCTCAGTTCGCCCCGTTCGGCCAGGCAGCGCGCATACAGAATCAGCGCGGCGCCATTGGTGTTGTCTTCGCCCAACAGCACCTTGAGCTGTGCTTCGGCTTCGGCGAAACGACTTTCCGCAAACAGCGTCTGTGCCTGCTTGAGCGGGTCGGCGGCTGGCGGTGGCGGCATGACTACGTGTTGTTCGAGGATCTTGCGGATTTCCGACTCGGGCTGTGCACCGGCAAAGCCATCCACCGGCTGGCCGTCCTTGAACAGCACCACGGTAGGCAGGCTGCGAATACCGAAGCGCGCGACGATGTCCTGCTCGATGTCGCAATTGACCTTGGCCAGCAGCAACTCGCCCTGATAACTCTCGGTGATTTGCTGCAGCAGGGGCATCAAGACCTTGCAGGGCGCACACCACTCGGCCCAGAAATCGACGAGCACGGGCTGGTCGAAGGACTTGTCGATCACCAGTTGATCGAAGTTCGCGGCGGTTGCGTCGAAAATGTAAGCAGTTTCCTGGCTCATTGCACGTCTCGAAGAATCTGAATGCTGCCAACTATAAAGCCCGCAGGACAATGCTGAAAGCGGCGTCGTCTATTGGACATGATCGTTCCCGCACTCATTGCTCCTGATGCTGGCCGAAGGCCGCGGGAGCGAGCCGGGCGACGCCTCGCTTGTTCGTGAAAGGGGTGGAGAGCTCCAAGGGATTTATCGTTTGAACGACCGTCTTCGCGAACAAGTTCGCTCCTGCAGAGACCGTCTGGCTGAGCGCTCACCGCGCCGCGTGATAGAGGCTCACGTCGCGAAACTCGTGCGGTTCGGCCAGGTCCGGCAGGGTGTGCGCATGCAGCATTGTCAGACGCTGGTAGGCAGTGTGCCTGAAGTCGCGCACGCGGGAATCGGCCACCAGTGCCTCGCGGCCTCGGGAGAGGAAATGATCCAGCAGCGGCAGGTTGGCGCGGTCGTAGAGCACGTCGGCGACCAGAATCAGATCGAAGCGGTCCGCCTCGGCAAAGAAATCCGTCGAGTAGCTCAATGGCACCTGATTGAGTTCGGCATTGGCCCGGCAGGCAGCGAGCGCCAGTGGGTCGAGATCACAGGCCACTACCTCAAGCGCCCCTGCCTTGAGCGCGGCAATGCCCGCCACACCCGAGCCCGCACCGAAATCCAGTACCCGCTTGCCGGCCACCCAGTGCGGGTTTTCAGCCAGAAAGCGTGCCAGAGCCAGGCCGCTGGCCCAGCAAAAGCACCAGTACGGTGGATCTTCCAGAATGCGCCGCGTTTCATCCGGGCTGAAGGCGCGGTCCATGTTGGCATCGTCGATCAGCCACAGCTTCAGATCTGTGCCCGGCAGCGAAGTAATTGCCAGCCGGGCGTCGCCAAGCAGTTCGCTCAGCGCGTGTTGCAGATGTTGCGGAGCGATCATGGCGCCTTGACGAACTGCAACTGCCCCAGGGCCTGAGTCACCGGCTGATCAATGCGCATCGACGGCAGATGCAGAATCAACTGCCCGGACTGGCTGGCACGGCCACGCAACTCGACGCGTCCGCCGACCGGAAAGGCTTCCGGGTTGAAGCGCAGCTGGAACGGCAATGATTGACCGTTACCCTTGAGCAGGGTGTTGGTCAGCAGCTTCTGCGGACGTCCGCGTTCGTCGATGACCAGCATCGCCAGCTCGACCTCGGCGCCGGCCGGTACGCCCAGCAACTGCCCGCTGATTTCTCGCTGGTACGGCTGTAACGGCCCTGGACCGGCGGGCAGCTTGATCGACGGTGCGACCGGTGGCGGCGCAACGGGTTTCGGCGCGTCATTGCTGCTGCACGCGGCCAGCAAGCCGATGAAGCAGAGTAGAAAAGCGGGGCGTAACGTCATCAAGAGCTCCACAAGGCAAAATTCGAAAGGCTGGGTGACGCCAAGCGTGCAGTATTACCGAGCCCGGACAATTTCACACCGCTTTAATGCGCGTCTATATACCGTAAACCCTCAGCCTTGTCTTGCCGGCAGGATGCGCTAACATGGCGCTCCCCATTCTTTCGTTGCCAGCCACCATGCACTGTCCCTTCTGCGGTGCCAATGACACCAAAGTCATCGACTCCCGCCTCGTCGCCGAAGGCGAGCAAGTACGCCGCCGACGCGAGTGCCTGGCCTGCGGCGAGCGCTTCACTACGTTCGAAACTGCCGAACTGGTCTTGCCGCGTCTGATCAAGCAGGACGGCAGCCGCCAGCCTTTCGATGAAGAAAAACTGCGCGCCGGTATGCAGCGCGCGCTCGAAAAGCGTCCGGTGAGTGTCGAACGCCTTGAAGCGGCCCTGGTTCACAT
Organism: Pseudomonas sp. MWU16-30316; assembly: GCF_020515645.1. Taxonomy (NCBI): domain Bacteria; kingdom Pseudomonadati; phylum Pseudomonadota; class Gammaproteobacteria; order Pseudomonadales; family Pseudomonadaceae; genus Pseudomonas; species Pseudomonas sp. MWU16-30316. The sequence continues at coordinate 108,613 of NZ_JAIZAZ010000001.1, forward strand.
CAAACACAAGCTGCGCGCGACCGGCGAACGCGAAGTCAAATCGCTGGTGGTGGGTGAGCTGGTCATGACCGAGCTGCAGAAGCTCGACGAAGTGGCCTACATCCGCTTCGCTTCCGTGTACCGCCGCTTTCAGGACCTCAACGAATTCCGTGAAGAAATCGATCGTCTGGCCCGCGAGCCGGGCAAGGAATAAATGCATTGCTGACTGAACAGGCGGCTCTCGACGTTCATTACATGGCGCGAGCACTCGAGCTGGCGCGCAAGGGGCTGTACTCCACACATCCCAACCCGCGAGTCGGCTGCGTGATCGTGCGTGAAGGCCGGATCGTTGGCGAAGGCTGGCATGTACGGGCCGGTGAGCCGCATGCCGAAGTGCATGCCTTGCGCCAGGCTGGCGAGCTGGCCAGAGGCGCGACCGCTTACGTCACCCTCGAACCGTGCAGTCACCAGGGGCGCACACCGCCCTGTGCCGATGCACTGATCGAAGCCGGAGTGGCGCGGGTTGTCGCTGCGATGCAGGACCCCAATCCCGAAGTCTCCGGCCGTGGCCTGTTGCGCCTCATGAATGCCGGTATCGGCGTTCAATGTGGTGTGCTGGAAAGCGAAGCGCGAGCGCTGAACAAAGGCTTTCTCAAGCGCATGGAAACCGGCCTGCCGTACGTGCGGGTCAAGATGGCCATGAGCCTGGATGGCCGCACGGCGATGGCCAGCGGTGAAAGCCAGTGGATCACCGGTCCCGAGGCGCGCTCTGCCGTGCAGCGTCTGCGTGCGCAGTCGAGTGTGGTGCTGAGCGGCGCCGATACGGTGCTGGCCGACAAGGCTCGTCTCACCGTACGCCCTGATGAATTGGGGCTCGATGCCGAACTGACCTCACTGGCCGCTGCACGCCCGCCGTTGCGCGTGTTGATCGACGGCCGTTTGCGTGTGCCGCTCGATGCACCGTTCTTCCAGGCAGGCAGTGCGCTGGTCGTGACGTGTGCTGCTGCGTCGGCGCGAGGTCGCTATCAGGAAGAGGGCCACGAAATGCTCGCTCTGGCCGACAGCGCCGGTCATGTGGACCTGCGCAGGTTGATGGGCGAACTCGCCGCGCGTGGCGTCAATGAAGTATTGGTCGAGGCCGGTCCGCGACTGGCGGGGGCTTTTGCGCGTCTCGGGCTGGTCGACGAATTTCAGCTCTTCATCGCCGGCAAGTTTCTCGGCTCATCGGCCCGCCCGCTGCTCGATCTGCCCCTGGCGCAGATGAGCGAGGCACTTGAACTGAACATTGTGGAAATGCGTGCTGTCGGTAATGACTGGCGAGTCATCGCTCTCCCTGTGCGCACACCCGGCGTATAATTCCCGGCTTTCGCCTAGCGCGCAGCCCTTGTTCTCCCGGAGGACCCATGTTTACCGGCATTATCGAATCCATTGGCAGCATCCGCGCCCTGACTCCGAAAGGCGGCGACGTCCGCGTTTATGTGGAAACCGGCAAGCTTGACCTGACCGACGTCAAACTCGGCGACAGCATTGCCGTGAATGGCGTATGCCTGACCGCCGTCGAATTGCCCGGTGATGGCTTCTGGGCTGATGTCAGCCGGGAAACCCTGACCGTCACCGCCTTTGTCGACCTCAAGAGCGGCAGCCGGGTCAACCTGGAAAAGGCCCTGACCCCGACTACGCGTCTGGGCGGCCATCTGGTCAGCGGTCATGTCGACGGCGTGGGCGAAATCGTCGCCCGTGCGGACAACGCCCGCGCCATTCAGTTTACGGTGCGTGCGCCACGCGAACTGGCCAAATACATCGCCCACAAAGGCTCGATTACGGTCGACGGCACCAGCCTGACCGTCAATTCGGTCAACGGCGCCGAGTTCGAACTGACCATCGTGCCTCATACCTGGAGCGAAACGATCATGGCCGACTACCAGCCCGGCCGTAAGGTCAACCTGGAGGTCGACCTGCTGGCGCGTTATCTGGAGCGCCTGCTGCTGGGTGACAAGGCCGCCGAGCCGGGCCACGGCACGATCACCGAAAGCTTCCTGGCCGAGAACGGCTACCTCAAATCCTGAATTGATTGAAGGGGGTGCCGCGTGGCGCTCAACAGTATCGAAGAACTGGTCGAAGACATTCGCCAGGGCAAGATGGTCATCCTCATGGATGACGAAGACCGCGAAAACGAAGGCGACCTGATCATGGCCGCCGAATGCGTGAAGCCCGAGCACATCAACTTCATGGCGCGTTTCGCCCGTGGTCTGATCTGCATGCCGATGACTCGCGAGCGCTGCGAAACCCTCAAGCTGCCGCTGATGGCAGCGCGCAACGGTTCGGGTTTCGGCACCAAGTTCACCGTTTCCATCGAAGCTGCCGAAGGCGTGACCACCGGCATCTCGGCAGCCGACCGCGCACGTACTGTGCAGGCTGCCGCTGCCAAGGACGCGAAAGCTGAAGACATCGTCAGCCCTGGGCATATTTTCCCGCTCATGGCCCAGGCTGGCGGCACCCTGGCGCGTGCCGGTCATACCGAGGCGGCCTGCGACCTGGCGCGCATGGCCGGTTTCGAGCCGACGGGCCTGATCTGCGAAGTCATGAACGATGACGGCACCATGTCGCGACGTGCCGAACTCGAAGCATTTGCCCTGCAACATGACATCAAGATCGGCACCATCGCCGACCTTATTCACTACCGGATGATCCACGAACGTACCGTTCAGCGGATTGCTGAGCAGCCGATGGACAGCGAACTGGGCAGTTTCAACCTGGTGACCTACCGCGATTCGGTCGAGGGCGACGTGCATCTGGCGCTGACCCTGGGCACCATCTGCGCCGAAGAGCCCACGCTGGTTCGCGTGCACAACATGGACCCGCTGCGTGACCTGCTGATGGTCAGCCAGCCCGGCCGCTGGAGCCTGCGCGCCGCCATGCGCGCGGTTAACGAGGCGGGCAGCGGTGTGGTGCTGCTGCTCGGTCACCCGCTGGATGGCGATGTCTTGCTGGCTCATATTCGCGAAACCGCCGGTCAGCAACCCATCAAGACACCGACCACTTACAGCACGGTCGGCGCTGGTTCGCAGATCCTTCGTGACCTCGGCGTGCGCAAAATGCGCCTGATGAGTTCGCCGATGAAGTTCAATGCGATATCCGGTTTCGATCTGGAAGTTGTAGAATACGTGCCCTCCGAATAAATACCGGCAGGTCGGGGCGTGTGAAAGATGGTTTTTTCGCAGGTCTTGGCCTGACAGGCATGATTCGTGGCCTAATATCCCTCAAAGTCCGCCCCAAGGCGGGCTTGCTCTTTAATACGAGACTCACCGAATGACCTTGAAGACCATCGAAGGTACCTTCATCGCCCCCCAGGGCCGCTATGCCTTGGTAGTTGGCCGTTTCAACAGCTTCGTCGTGGAAAGCCTGGTTAGCGGTGCCGTTGATGCGCTGGTACGCCATGGCGTGAGCGAAAGCGACATCACCATCATCCGTGCGCCGGGTGCGTTCGAGATTCCACTGGTTGTGCAGAAAGTTGCCCAACGCAGCGAGTTCGCGGCCATCGTCGCACTGGGTGCAGTGATCCGTGGCGGTACTCCACACTTCGAATACGTGGCAGGCGAGTGCGTCAAGGGCTTGTCCCAGGTGTCCATGGAATTCGGCGTGCCGGTCGCTTTCGGCGTATTGACCGTCGACTCCATCGAACAGGCCATCGAGCGTTCCGGCACCAAGGCCGGCAACAAGGGCGCTGAAGCCGCTCTGTCCGCCATCGAAATGGTCAGTCTGCTGTCGCAGCTGGAGGCCAAGTGATTTCCGACGATACAGACCAGTTCAACCCGCGCGACGCCAAATCGCCGGAAGCCGCCAAGGGTAAAAGCGCCAAGCGTCGCGAAGCGCGTCAGATGGCGACTCAGGCCCTGTACCAACGGCACATGGCCGGCCACGCGCTGAACGAAATCGAAGCACAGTTTCGGGTCGATAACGACTTCAGCAACGTTGACGGCCCCTACTTCCGTGAGCTGCTGCACGGCGTAGCGACCAACCAGACCGAGATCGATGCTGCTCTTTCGCCTTGTCTTGATCTGACCATCGAAGAGCTGGACCCGATTGAACTGGCGGTATTGCGTCTGTCGACGTTCGAACTGCTCAAACGTATCGACGTGCCTTATCGCGTAGTGATCAACGAGGGCATCGAGCTGGCGAAAGTCTACGGCTCCACTGACGGCCACAAGTTCGTCAATGGCGTGCTGGACAAGCTGGCGCCGCGCCTGCGTGAAGTCGAAGTGAAGGCCCACAAGCGCTGATTCGCGCCTGACCTTCATGGGAGAGTTCGAGCTGATCCGCAATTACTTCGCCGCCGCGCCCTGTGCGCAGGCGGGCGAGGAAGTTGCCTTGGGGATCGGCGACGACTGCGCGCTGCTGGCGTTGGCGCCCGGCGAGCAGTTGGCGATCTCGACCGATACCCTGGTTGCCGGGGTACATTTTCCTGATGTCTGCGACCCCTTTGTGCTCGGTCAGCGTGCGCTGGCGGTGTCTGCCAGTGACTTGGCGGCCATGGGTGCCCGGCCTGTCGCGTTCACCCTTGCCCTGACCCTGCCGCAGGTCGATGCCGACTGGCTGCAGACCTTCGCTCGCGGCTTGAACCAGATGGCGCAAGGCTGTTCGCTGCGTCTGATCGGTGGTGATACCACGCGCGGTCCCTTGAGCCTGACGCTGACGGTGTTCGGTGCCGTGCCGGCCGGATCAGCCCTGACCCGCGCGGGTGCCCAGGCGGGTGACCTGCTGTGTGTCGGCGGCACGTTGGGTGATGGTGCAGGTGCATTGCCGCTGGTCTTGAAGCAGCGCAGCGCCGAGCCCTCGATCGCCGAAGCATTGCTGGCCCGCTACTGGTCGCCTCAACCGCAACTGGCGCTGGGGCAGGCCTTGCGGGGCAGGGCGACGTCCGCGCTGGACATCTCCGACGGGCTGCTGGCCGACTGCGGACACATCGCCCGCGCTTCGGCTGTGCGTCTGGTGATCGAGCGTGACCGGCTGCCGATGTCCGACCAGTTGCTGACCTTGTTCGATCTGCCCTCTGCCCGACAGGCCGCGCTCAGCGGTGGCGACGATTACATCCTGGCCTTCACGCTGCCTTCCGAACACCTGTCGGCGTTGCTGAAAGAAGGCTGGCCGGTGCATGTCATTGGCCGGGTAGAGCAGGGTCAAGGCGTCGTGCTTGTCGACGACACAGGGCAAGACGTCACGCCCGACACGCACGGCTACCAGCATTTTGGCGCTGAGCAGTGAGCGGATGAGCGCTTCTATCTATCGAACTTTATGATCTAAATGCCCGAGAATTCACCCTGAGCGTCCGCAGGAACCTGCTGTTACAATGCAAATCTTGCGAATTTCCAGTCTTCACACTGATCAGGAGCACACGGTGCCCGTCGTCTTTGTCGCCGCTTCCAAACTGCCCACTCCCTTTGCAGAGTTTGCCATGCACGGCTTTATCGAGTCGGCAACCGGCCGTGAACATGTCGTCCTGAGTCTGGGCGATGTGGCGGACGGTGAGCCGGTTCTGGGTCGCGTACATTCCGAATGCCTGACGGGCGATGCCCTGTTCAGTCAGCGTTGCGATTGCGGTTCTCAACTGGAGGCTGCCCTGCGCGCCATCGCCACCGAAGGGCGTGGTGTACTGCTGTACCTGCGTCAAGAAGGGCGCGGTATCGGTCTGATGAACAAGATCCGCGCCTACGAGCTGCAGGATGGCGGCGCCGATACGGTTGAGGCCAACGAGCGCCTGGGCTTTGCTGCCGATCAGCGTGACTACGCGATCTGCCTGCCGATGCTTCAGCATCTGGGCGTGCAATCGTTGCGGCTGATGACCAACAACCCGCGCAAGGTCAAAGCCTTGACCGACATGGGCATCAGGGTCGCCGAGCGCGTGCCTCTGCACACCGGACAAAACCCGCATAACCGTCTTTATCTGGCGACCAAGGCGGGCAAGCTGGGGCACATGATGGGCAACGAACATCAAAGCGAGGTCGGCCCCGCGTGACACGCAGCGAGGTTCGTCAAAAGCTGGAGATGCAATGGTGGCGTCAACTGGGTCTGACCCTGGCGCCATTGCTGGTGGTCTGTGTATTTTTTGGTGCCAGCGAACCGCTCATTCCGGTGTTGGCGATCCCGCTGTTCATCGCCGGGATAGGCTCGATGTTCGTCAGCCTGAAACCCTTCGGCGCCTACAAGCGCGCGTTGGCGGTCACCCAGGCTGCACTCGATACACCCGAGGAGCCGGCAGCATGGCTCAAACTCGCTGCCATCCGCCGCCTGGCGTTCCTGGCCGCCGGTTTGCCCGCCTGGATCGCGGCCATCGCGGTGCTGTTCGGTCTGCATCCCTTGCCGGTCTGCCTGCTGGCGTTTGCCAGCGCAGTGCTGCTTTACCTGTACCGAATTCCCGCGCTTTCGCGCTGATCGTCCCCCCCCCGGCTGAAGCGGACACGATCAGCGCGAAACGCCATCAGGCTGCGAGTAACCAGACACCCGCTGCCGCAGAGGCTGCACCGGCGATACGCACCAGGGGGGCCGCCGCCTGAGGCAACACGCGAACCACCGCATAACCCAGCGCATGCAAGGCCGCAGTTGCAGCAACGAAACCTGCTGCGTACGCCCATGGGCTGGACATTTCCGGCAGTTCAAGGCCATGCGCTACGCCGTGGAACAAGGCGAACAGGGCTGTTGCGGCTACCGCTAGCGCCAGCGGCGGACGCACTGCCAATGCCACGGCCAGGCCCAGAGCCAGTACCGAGGCGGCAATGCCGCTTTCCAGCGCCGGCAGGTTCAAACCTTCAAAGCCCAGCATGCCGCCAATCAGCATGGTGCCAACGAAGGTGCACGGCAGCGCCCAGCGTGCCGAACCTTGTTGCTGCGCAGCCCACAAGCCGACGGCCAGCATGGCCAGCAAATGATCCAGCCCGCCAATCGGGTGGCTGATACCTGCGATCAGGCCATTATCGCCATGACCGGGGTGAGCCAGCGCCAGAGTCGGGACCAGCAACAGCGCCAGGGCGCCAAGGGCTTTTTTGTAGTTCATCGACGGGTTCCTTTTGGTTGTGAATTCAGGCGGCGGCAGTCAGCAGGCCCTGGCGCTCAATGAAGGCAATGATCTGTTCCAGACCTTGGCCGGTTTTCTGATTGCTGAACACGAACGGCTTTTCGCCACGCATCCTGCGCGTGTCGCTGTCCATCATTTCAAGTGACGCGCCTACCAAAGGGGCGAGGTCGATCTTGTTGATCACCAGCAGGTCGGACTTGCAGATGCCCGGACCGCCCTTGCGCGGCAGCTTGTCGCCGGCCGACACGTCGATCACGTAGATGGTCAGGTCGGAAAGCTCCGGGCTGAAGGTCGCGGAAAGGTTATCGCCACCGGATTCGACGATGATCAGGTCCAGGCCTTCGAAGCGGCGATTGAGCTGGTCGACTGCTTCCAGGTTGATCGAAGCGTCCTCGCGAATCGCGGTGTGTGGGCAGCCGCCTGTTTCAACGCCGATGATGCGCTCAGGGGCCAGTGCCTCGTTGCGCACCAGAAAGTCAGCGTCTTCGCGGGTATAGATATCGTTGGTCACCACGGCCAGGTTATAGCGGTCGCGCAATGCCAGGCACAGCGCCAGGGTCAGCGCCGTCTTGCCGGATCCGACCGGGCCACCGATTCCGACGCGCAGAGGTTGGCTGTTCATTGAGTTCTCCATAAGGAATGATCAGGACCGGAATAACCGGCTGTATTGACGTTCGTGCGCCATGCTCGCCAGGGACAGGCCAAAGGCTGCGCTGCCGGCATGGCAGGGATCTTGTGTGCTGGCACTGACCTGCGCCTGCTGCAATAACGGCAACAGCTCGCTGGTCAGGCGCTGGGCGGCTTGCTGGCCCAGCGGCAGGGTTTTCATCAGCACGGCCAGCTGGTTTTCAAGCCAGCTCCATAGCCAGGCGGCCAGCGCATCCTGCGGGCTGATCTGCCAGGCGCGTGCGGCCAGCGCCCAGCCAAGGGCCAGGTGCGGCTCGGCAGTCTGCTGCAGAAACTGGCGTGCTTCACGATCCAGTTCAGGCAGGCCATTGAGCAACTGTTGCAGGGAGTAGCCCATCTGCCGGCTTTCCAGATGCAGCTCGCGGGTCTCGCGGCTGGCGCGATGCTGCTCGCTGACTTGCAGCAACTGGCCCCAGTCACCGGCTGCCGCCGCCTCGCAATGAGCCAGCAGCAGCGGGGCCTCGAAGCGCGCGAGATTGAGCAGCAGTTGATCGCCGATCCAGCGGCCCGCGGTCGGCGGGTCCACCACAATGGATTGCTCCACGGCCATTTCCAGCCCTTGCGAATAGCTGTAGCCACCGATAGGCAGCTGCGGACTGGCCAGGCGCAATAGCGCCCAGGCGCTGTTCACTTGCGCACGCCGAACTGGTGCATGCGCGGCGGATAGTTGAAATCCTCCTCGCCCGCGCGCGAATGATGATGCCCACCGCCGTAGGCGCCATGTTCCGGCTGGAACGGCGCTTCGATGGTTTCGACAGTGGCGCCCAGTTGGTCGAGCATCGCCTTGAGCACGTAATCGTCGAGCAGGCGCAGCCAGCCGTCGCCGACTTGCAGGGCCACGTGGCGATTGCCAAGGTGATAGGCCGCGCGGGTCAGTTCGAAAGTACTGCTGCACGTGACGTGCATGAGTTTTTCGGGACGTGCGCAGACACGCACCACGCGGCCGTCCTGGGCCTGAAGAAACTCGCCATCGCGCAGCGGCGACTGACCGCGTTGCAGAAAGAGGCCAACGTCTTCGTTTTCCGCACTGAAGCAGCGCAGTCGACTTTTGCTGCGTGCCTCGAAATTCAAATGCAGCTCGGCGGCCCATTCGGCCTGAGGTTCGATTCGGTCGTGAATCACCAGCATCAGATAGCTTCCAGCCAATTGCGATGCTTCAAATCAGAGCAAGGGGCTTGCCAACAGTGCAGCTTGCGGGGAAATGGCTGACAGAGGCAGGTGATCCAAGCATCGGCAAGATCACTAAAGATCTATTTTGGTGCGTAATCATGATAGCGCTTTAATTTGGTGCACCTTGGATTGCTGGAAGTGAAGTTAATAGTGAGACGGTTCACATCTCAGCCCCAGGCAGAGCGTGTCGCCGCTCAATCGTGACTGCCCAGACCACGCCAGTGCCGTGCGCCAATGAAGATGAAGCGCAGTTGCTGAGTGATCTTCGCCTGAGGTGTCAGGTGCGGGGCGAGCGAGGCGGGCGGCGGGTCGATCAGCTCCGGCAGCATCGCGAACACGCTTTTGACCACCAGGTCGGCGATAATCGACAGGGCATCGGCATTCAGGTGCTGCCATTTGGGCATCTTTGCCAGGTCGGCTGTGAGGTCGGCGCTGATGCCTTCGCGCAATGCGCCAAGCGCCTGACGCACCTTCAAGGAGCCGCCGTATTGTTCGCGCGCCAGAAACAGGAACTGCGACCGGTTGGCCGCCACACGTTCGAGGAATATCTTCACCGAGGCACGAATCAGCCCCCCCATGGCGAATTCGTTGTGGCGCACCAGCCTGATGGTCTCGCGAAAGGTCTGGCCGACCTCGCTGACCAGCGCCAGCCCCAACTGGTCCATGTCTTCAAAGTGCCGGTAGAACCCGGTTGGTACGATGCCTGCCGTGCGCGCCACTTCCCGCAGGCTCAGGCTGCCGAAGCCGCGCCCGCTCTCCATCAATTGGTGGGCAGCATCGAGCAGGGCTCTTCGGGTCTGTTGTTTCTGTTCGGCGCGGGGCAGCATGGCTCAAACGATTCTTGGATTAGGCTGGGTTGCACTTTAGCAAATGCGCTTTACCTGCGTCGAAAGGGTTTTCAGTCAGGCTCCTTGACCAATAATAGTGCATGAGTGCTGGCCTTCGATGCATTTTCGTATTCAAATCAAACCCTCGGCGCGTTTGTCAGTCGAACATTCATGTCGTATTCAGCGCGCCAGGGTCGGGGCGCTGTTTTCTGGAGAGTGACGCATGACGCGCAGCCGCAAGATTTTCGCCTGGACAGGTGCCACGTTGTTGGTGGTGCTGGCTATATTGGTCATTGTGATCGTCACTTTCGACTGGAATCGCATCAAACCCACCCTCAATGCGAAAGTCAGCGAAGCGCTGCATCGTCCGTTCGCCATCAATGGTGATCTGGATGTGCGCTGGACGCGTGAGCCCGAACTCGGTGGCTGGCGTGCCTGGGTGCCGTCGCCGCACTTTGTTGCTGACGACCTGAGTCTGGGTAACCCTGAGTGGTCGAAGACCCCGCAGATGGTGACCCTCAAGCACGTCGAATTTCGTCTCTCGCTGCTGCCGCTGCTGGCGCAGCAAGTGGTTATCCCGCGTATCGATCTGACCGGACCCGAGGCTAAACTCGAGCGTCTGGCCGATGGTCGTGCCAACTGGGTGTTCGATCTGCCCAAATCCGACCCGAACGCCGAGCCCTCCAAGTGGGTGATGGACATCGGCGCGATCAAGTTCGACAAGGGACTGGTGAGCTTCAACGACCAGAAGCTCAACGCCAACCTGGACGTGGTGATCGACCTGCTCGGCAAGCCGATCCCGTTCAGTGAAATCGTCGGCAGCAAGGAAGCGAAAAAGGCCCAGGACAAGGGCGCAGTACCGCAGGATTACGCATTCGGTCTGGCGGTCACCGGCCAGTACCACGGTCAGAAGCTGAGCGGCACCGGCAAGGTCGGCGGCCTGCTCGCGCTCAAGGATGCCAATCAACCGTTTCCGGTACAGGCTGACGTGAAGGTCGGTGACACCCATGCGGTGATCGCCGGGACCCTGACCGATCCACAGAACCTGGGCGCGCTGGACCTGCGCCTCAAGCTTTCCGGCGCGAGCCTGAGCAATCTGTACCCGCTGACGGGGGTGACCCTGCCGGATTCTCCGGCGTACTCCACCGATGGCCGCCTGATCGCCAAACTGCACGACCCGGCCGGCGCCAACTTCCGTTACGAAGGCTTCAACGGCAAGATCGGCAACAGCGATATCCACGGCGACCTGGGCTTCGTCGCCAGTCAGCCCCGGCCCAAGCTGAGTGGCGTGCTGGTCTCCAATCAATTGCTGTTCAGTGACCTCGCGCCACTGATCGGTGCGGACTCCAATGCCGCGCAGAAAAAGCGCGGTGGCGAGAGCAAGCAGCCTTCGGGCAAGGTACTGCCCGTCGAGGAGTTTCAGACTGATCGCTGGCGGGCAATGGATGCCGACGTGGAGTTCACCGGCAAGCGCATCGTGCAGAGCCCGGACCTGCCATTCACTGACCTCTATACCCATCTGGTTCTCAACGATGGTCAGTTGAGCCTCGAGCCGCTGCGTTTTGGGGTGGCAGGTGGCAAGCTGGACGCGGACATTCGCCTCAACGGGCAAAACAAACCGATGCAGGGCAGGGCCAGGCTGTCGGCGCGCAATTTCAAGCTCAAGCAACTGTTCCCGACCTTCGAACCGATGAAAACCAGCTTCGGTGAGCTGAACGGCGATGCCGATATCAGTGGCCGTGGCAACTCGGTTGCAGCCTTGCTGGGGACTGCCAACGGCGAAATGAAGATGCTGGTGAACGACGGTGCGATCAGTCGTGGCCTGATGGAAATTGCCGGGCTTAACGTGGGCAACTACGTCGTTGGCAAGCTGTTCGGCGACAAGGACGTAAAAATCAATTGCGCGGCCTCGGACTTCGGCATCAAGGACGGGCTGGCGACCAGTCGGCTGTTTGTTTTCGATACCGAGAACGCCATCATCTACATCAACGGCACTGCGAACCTGAAGACCGAGCAACTGGACCTGCAGATCAACCCTGAGTCCAAGGGCTTCCGCGTGTTCTCGCTGCGCTCGCCGTTGTATGTCAACGGCCCGTTCGCCAAGCCCAACGCAGGCGTGCAGTCCGGCCCGCTGTTGCTGCGCGGAGCCGGCATGGTCCTGCTCGGCGCAACCGTAGGCCCTGCTGCAGGTCTGCTGGCGCTGGTCGCCACTGGCGACAGCGAGCCCAATCAGTGTGGCCCGCTGCTGGAGCAGATGCGCACCGGCAAGGCGCCTAAGACGGTGAAGTAACGCTCCACCTCTCGTGCCAGCGCTCCGCGTTGGCGCGCACTTGGCCGGACCCAGAGCGTCCAGAAATGCATTCCCACGCTGGAGCGTAAGGAACGATGTTTACGTCGCTGGCCTGAGAAAATACTTCCCCACAAAAAAGCCAGGACACAGGTCCTGGCTTTTCATTTGCTGTCGCGAGTTACAGGTCTTCGAGAATATCCGCCATGTCATCAGCGTGCTCTTCTTCCTGAGCAAGGATCTCTTCGAAGATGCGGCGGGTAGTCGGATCGCTGTCGCCGAGGTATTGAATGATTTCGCGATAGCTGTCGACGGCGATGCGCTCGGCAACCAGATCTTCGTAAACCATTTCCTTCAATGTGTTACCCGCCACGTACTGCGCGTGGGAGTTCTTCGACAGGGTGTCCGGGTTGAACTCCGGCTCGCCGCCCAGTTGCACAATACGCTCGGCCAGTTTGTCGGCGTGCTGCGCTTCCTGCTCTGCGTGTTCCAGAAACTCGGCTGCCGCGACGCTCGCTTTCAGGCCTGACGCCATGTAGTAGTGGCGCTTGTAGCGCAGCACACAGACCAGCTCGGTAGCCAGCGATTCATTGAGCAGGCGCAGGACCGTTTCGCGGTCAGCGCTGTAGCCTTGAGTCACAGCACCATCCTCAACGTTCTGGCGTGCGCGCTGGCGCAGAGTATTTACATCGGAAAGCTGTGATTGCGGTGCAGAATTCATCATTTATCTCCAGGACTCATCAGGTTTTGCTGTCTCGCTCTGTGGGTGGCCCGGCAGGATCAGCAAAGATTGTGAGTAGCGAAGGGGGCAAAAAGTTTTATCGGATTTTCACTGATACGGACGGCGGTGTCTGAATGTAAAAATATAAGAAACGAGTGCCGAGCCCCGCGGTCCCAACCTTGAGACCCAAATAAATCGTGGAGATACACAATGCTCAAGTTCCTGGGAAGCACCGTTGGCATCATCTTTCTGATCGGCCTGGTCGTGGTTATCGCCCTGTTCAAGCTGGTTTTCTAAAAACGCATTCAACAAAAAGCCCGAGGCATCCATGCCTCGGGCTTTTTGTTTGTGCCTGCGTTTTGATTACATCGCTTTTTCGTTCTTCTCGCGTTGTTCGCACGTCATGAAACCTTTGTTGGTCACACGGCCGTCGCTGTTGAAGCTGACGTGGTAGACCTGTTTGTGGCCGTCCTTGTTCATGACGTAGTTGTTGCAAGTGCCTGGGTTGACCTTACGCTCGATAGTGCTCGACGGCTCACCGCCGATAGTCAGGACCTGCTGGCGCGTCATGCCGTTCTCGACCTGCTTGACCAGCGGCTCGTTGCGATAAGTGACGTAGTCCACCGGGTTCTGCACGGTTGTGTTGCTGCAGCCAGCCATCGTCGCCAATACAAAGGTCGCCGCGAAGAGTTTTTTGTACATCGTTATTGCTCCACATGTCAGAGCCGGTTTTGGCCCGGTATGCCTTGGAGCAGAAGAGGGGCTCAAGAGTTCGAAAAAAAGATGGCGATGAGGCAGTACCTCGCATCCACCCTGAGGCCGTTGCTGACCCCCCTGAACGCCATGACAATCGGGCATGAAAAGCGCTTTGAATATTCCTCGCACGTTCCCGAAAGGCCGAGGTCAATCTGATGGCATGGTTGAGCGTTTTGCTCGGCCTTGGGCTCGGTCATCGGTTGTCGGACCGTAGTTCGTTAATCAGCCGCTCCTCAGTGACGGCCAGGAAGATGCGATGAGCGATAAAGAACTGTATGAGATCGAGTACACCCTGCTCGGCGAGCACCACGTAGACATTATCGAGAATCTGGATGTGCCCATCATCGAAGTGGTGCACGAACTGGCGCTCAAGCATCACGTAGAACTGGACGAGCTGCCAATGGGTGAAGCCGGGCTGCCGCTTGCCGCCGGCATCACCGATGTGTCGATTCACAGCCTGGAGGGCAGCGAAGGCAGCGCGACTGCCTAGTCCGCCCTGGATCGCAGCGGCGTCGTCCAGCGTTCCGCGAGGATGACGCCGCAGAGGGTCAGCGCTCCGCCGAACAGGTGATAGAGCGCCAGCTGCTCGCCCAGTGTCGCCGCGGCAATCAAGGCCGTGGCGATGGGCATCAGGTTGAAGAACAGTGTTGTGCGGCTGGGGCCCAGGCGCATGATCGAGGTCATCCACAACCAGGGTGCGAGCATCGAGGTTGGAATCGCTGCGTACAGCACCATCGGTATGTTGTTCGCATTCAGACCGGTTTTCGCCGACAGCATGAACGGCGGCAGCAAAACGATAATCGCCAGCAGGATCTGTACGTAAAGCAACTGCAGGGGCGGCAAACGCAACTGCCACTTCTTCAGCAGCGTGCTGTAGACCGCATACGATGCGGCGGCCACCAGCACCATCGCATCGCCCCGATTGACCCCCTGCTCAATCAGACCGGCCGGATTGCCCGCCGAGACCACGACCACCACTCCCGCGAATGACAGCACCGCCCCCAGCAGCGCACCCGAGGTCAGACGAGTGCCGAGGCAGGCTATCGACAGCCCCAGCGCCATCATCGGCACCATCGACTGAATGATCCCCATGTTGGTGGCGGTTGTCAGGCTGGCCGCGAAATACGCCAGGCTTTGATACAGCGCTGTGCCGAGCACGGCCAGAATGAAAATCTTGCCGAGTACCGGTTTGATCGCCGCGCGGTTCGCCCACACAGGCCCGAGCATGAACGGTGTGAACAGCAAGCCAGCCAGCGCCCAGCGATAAAAGCCAATTTCAGCCGGAAAGATCACCCCGGCAGACGCCTTGGTGACGGCTGTGTTGATCGCCCAGATAAGGATGGTAATCAGCGGAAAAGCGTATTGCATGAGTGGATCATCGTTAGAGCGAGGCGTAATTATCCGCCTGTTTGTCGAGAATGCCAGCGGCGATGTTGGGTGCTCCGTCACAGAGCGCAGACGCTGACTACACTGAATCTCAGTCTGTGCCGCCCGGTGCAGTGGATCTGGAGAGTGGATCGATGAACAAGCTCGGTATTCCTGTATTGCTCGTTGGCTTGATGTTATCTGCCCAGGGTTTCGCTGCGACCGCGCAGCAGAACAAAATGACCACCTGCAATGCCGACGCCAGCGCGAAGTCGCTGAAGGGCGATGAGCGCAAGACGTTCATGAGCACTTGCCTTAAAGCGGCACCGCCGCCAGCGGCGACCCAGCAGGAGAAGATGAAAACCTGCAACGCGACTGCCAGCACTCAGGCGCTCAAGGGAGACGCGCGCAAGAGTTTCATGAGCGATTGTCTCAAGAAGAAATAATTTTTCAGTCGGCATCTTTGCGGCAGGCAAGAGGCGCGGGTGCAGTAAACACTGCACTTTCGCGCCGTTCTCGAGCCGATCATCGGGTAGATGATTGCGGCGTGTTTTTTCCGGCTTTCTGATCACTGGTTCTGGACTGAGAAGGCTGGCAGACTGCCCACCTTCCTTGTGTTGCCCGTTGAGGGTCTATGCCAACGTTTTCTGCGCGTCAGGTGTTAATAGCCAGCTGGATTCTTGTATTTGGCGGTCTGTTATTGGTGTTGCCATTCAAGTTGTTGCCCAGTCTGTTGGCCGGACTGTTGGTTTTCGAGCTGGTCAACATGTTGACCCCCAAACTGCAGCGGCTGATCTCCGGCGAACGTGCTCGCTGGCTGGCCGTAGCGTTGCTCGGCACGCTGGTGGTCAGCCTGCTGACGCTGATTTTTGCCGGCGCCATCAGTTTTGTGCTGCACGAAGCCGAAAATCCGGGCGCCTCGCTCGACAAGTTCATGACCCTGGTCGACCGCGCTCGTGGTCAGCTGCCTCCGTTCATCGACGCCTACCTGCCTGCCAGCGCAGCGGAGTTTCAGGTTTCGCTCGGGCAATGGCTGCAGAAGCACGTGGGCGAATTGCAGTTGATCGGCAAGGGGGCGGCGCACATGTTCGTCACCATGCTGATCGGCATGGTACTGGGCGCGATCATTGCCTTGCAGCGTATCTCCGACGTGCATGCGCGCAAGCCGCTGGCGGCTGCTCTGTTCGATCGCCTGTACCTGGTCAGCCGGGCGTTTCGCAACATTGTTTTTGCCCAGATCAAGATTTCCCTGCTCAACACGGCGTTCACGTCGGTGTTCCTGGCCATCGTATTGCCGCTGTGCGGAATTCACCTGCCGCTGACCAAGACCCTGATCATCATGACCTTCCTGCTCGGCCTGTTGCCGGTGGTGGGTAACCTGATGTCCAACACGTTGATCTTCATCGTCGGCATGTCCATCTCGATCTGGGTCGCGCTGGCTGCGCTGGGCTATCTGATCGTGATCCACAAGGTCGAGTATTTCCTCAATGCGCGCATCGTGGGCGGACAGATCAACGCCAAGTCGTGGGAGTTGCTGCTGGCGATGCTGCTGTTCGAAGCCGCATTCGGCCTGCCGGGCGTGGTTGCAGGGCCGATTTACTATGCGTATCTGAAGAGCGAGTTGCAGAAGGAAGGGTTGGTCTAGGGCGCTTGCGCATGTAGCCGTCCGAAACAACGCCTGTCACTTCACCGCGTTGGCATGCAGTTCTGGACGCTCTGCGTCTGCAGTGCCGCAGAACATCCACATGGCTCGAAACACGCCCGCCCGTGGGAGTGATTCACATGGCTTGAAAACACCCCGGCCCTACAGGAGTGAGCTTGCTCACGAAGAGGCCGGTGCAGCCGCTGGAAGCCCATTGGTCAGGTAATCCGCCTTCGCGAGCAAGTTCGCTCCCACAAGATCAGCGATCTGTGACGCGGAGCATCACGAAGGGCATTCCCACGATAGGCGCATGACTAGCCGTAACGCTTCTTCGCTTCGATGGCCAGGCCGCTACCGATGCTGCCGAAGATGTTGCCTTCAACGTGGCGCGCGTTGGGCAGCATGTCCGAGACGCTGTTGCGCAGGGCAGGGATGCCGCTTGAACCGCCGGTGAAGAACACCGTGCTGACCTGTTCGACACTCACGCCCGCATCGTTCAGCAAGTTCGTCACGCTGTTGCGCACCCGCTCGAGCTGGGCGTCGATCGCTGCTTCGAACATCACCCGGCTCAGGTCCACGCTCAGTCCGGCTTCCACGCGATCCATAGGCAGATGGCGGCTGTCGGCGTGGGTCAGCTGGATCTTGGTTTCTTCCACTTCCATGGCCAGCCAGTGCCCGGCGCGTTGTTCGATCAGCTTGAACAGGCGATCGATGCCACCGGTGTCTTCGATGTCGTAGCGCATGCTGCCCAGGGCCAGTTGCGATTTTTGCGAGTACACCGCGTTGATGGTGTGCCAGGTCGCCAGGTTCATGTGGTGGCTGGTGGGCATGTACGCACCGCTTTTCATGCGGCTGCCATAACCGAACAGCGGCATCACGCCTTGCAGGCTCAACTGCTTGTCGAAGTCGGTCCCGCCGATGTGTATGCCACCGGTGGCAAGGATGTCCTGCTGGCGATCATCGTGCCGGCGTCGCTCGGGCGACAGACGTACCAGCGAAAAGTCTGACGTACCGCCGCCGATGTCAACAATCAGCACCAGCTCTTCGTCCTGGATGGTGGACTCATAATCGAAGGCCGCAGCGATGGGCTCGAACTGGAAAGATACGTCCTTGAAGCCGATCTTGCGCGCCACTTCAGCCAGCGTGTCTTCGGCTTCCTGATCGGCCTGAGCGTCGTCATCGACAAAATGCACCGGACGGCCCAGCACGACCTGCTCGAATTCGCGGCCAGCTGTTTGCTCCGCGCGCTTTTTCAGCTCGCCGATAAACAGTGCCAGCAAATCCTTGAACGGCATCGCCGTGCCCAGCACGCTGGTGTCATGCTTGATCAGCTTCGAGCCCAGCAGGCTCTTGAGCGAGCGCATCAGGCGGCCTTCGTAGCCCTCCAGATACTCGTGAAGCGCCAGGCGGCCATACACCGGGCGGCGTTCTTCCATATTGAAGAACACCACCGAAGGCAGGGTAATCTTGTCGTCCTCCAGCGCGATCAACGATTCCATGCCGGGTCGTTGCCAGCCGACAGTGGAGTTGGACGTGCCGAAATCGATACCGCAGGCACGGGCCGGGGATTGGTCATTCATGTCTTTTACGTTCCAGTCAAAAAACGGCCGCGCAGTTTATGCCAGCGCGGGCAAATTGCGTAGCGCGACACGTCGCTTATATTTACCTGGCTGTATTTGCGACCAAGGCTTGAACTGAGGCCCGTTACCCCCAATCTTGAAGGGATTCTCGGTAGACCCTGTTGTCGGACATTATGTTGTCGAGCTATCGACCTGCCGACAAAGGCAGCTGGTCTATCTGTATATTTTTCGACGTTAGGTAATCCAGATGCCTCGTGACAGAGGGAGCTGGGCACGTGACGCCAGCGTATCTGGCTTTGCCGGATAATTCGGATGGGTGATCGTTACATGGATTTCAAAGACTACTACAAGATACTTGCCGTGGAGCCGACTGCGGACGACAAGGCGATCAAGACCGCCTATCGCAAACTCGCGCGCAAGTATCACCCGGACGTCAGCAAGGAGGCAGGCGCCGAAGACAAGTTCAAGGAAGCCTCCGAAGCGTATGAGGTACTCAGCAGCCCGGAAAAGCGCGCCGAGTATGACGAGCTGCGCAAATACGGTCGTCAGGGCCGCCCGTTCCAGACCCCGCCGGGCTGGCAAAGCCGTGCCGGCGCCGGGGCAGGCGGGTTCGAGGAAACGGCAGACTTCTCGGAGTTTTTCAGCTCCATTTTCGGTGGCCGGCCACAGCAGGGCGGGCGTACCCGCAACCCTGGGCGTACCGGGCAGGACGTGGAGATGGAACTGGCGGTATTCCTCGAAGAGACCCTGTCGGGGGAATCCAAGCAGGTCAGCTTCAAGGTGCCGCAGCACAGCCCCAACGGGCAGCGCATGAGCGATATCACCAAGACCCTGAACGTGAAGATTCCCGCGGGCGTGGTCGATGGCGAGCGTATTCGCCTGAAGGGGCAGGGCGCGCCGGGCGTGGGCGGTGGTGCCAATGGCGACCTGTACCTGATCATTCGCCTGGCCCCGCACCCGCTGTTCGAGGTCGAGGGGCATGATCTGGTCATCACCGTCCCACTGGCCCCCTGGGAAGCCGTGCTGGGTACCAAGGTCGCTGTGCCGACGCTGACCAGCAGGATCAACCTGACCATCCGCCCGGACAGTCAGAACGGTCAGCGTCTGCGGATCAAGGGTAATGGCTTGATGAACAAGAGTGGCGAACGCGGTGATCTTTACGCGCAGTTGAAAGTCGTCGTGCCCAAGCACACCGACGAGGCTACCCGGGCGCTCTGGCAGAAACTGGCAGACAGTTCGTCGTTCGATCCTCGCGCGCAGTGGAAGGGTTGAGCGTAGCGGTCTTGCGATTCTGTCTTTTCTGAATGGGCTGATGCGCCACCCGCATCAGCAGGCAATCAGCCTCGCTCAGTTTTTCGGCAGCACCACATTGAAGGTCGTGCCCTCACCAATGGTCGAGGTCACAGTGATGCTGCCACCGTGGGCGTTGACCACTTCCTTGACGATGAACAGGCCAAGACCCAGGCTGGTCGATGTACCGCGTGTTTCGCTGTTTTCCTCGGTGCTGCGCACCAGCGGATCGAAGATCGTCCCGATAGCGTCTTCGGCAATCGGCTTGCCTTCGTTGTGTACCACCAATACCACCGCTTTCTCGGCACCCGTAACACTGACCGTTATCTCGTGACTGGCCGCACCGTGCTGCAGGGCGTTGCCGATCAGATTCTGTAACATCTGGCTGATCCGTCCGGCGTCCCAGTGACCCTTGGTGTTGCCTTCGATGTTCAGTACCGGAACAGAGTCCGGTCGCCCGGCGCAGGCTTCCTCGATGGCTTCACGGCAAGCACTGGCCAAATCCATGTATTTGCGTTCAACCGGTAGCCCGGCGCCCAGGCGACTGCGCACGAATTCCAGCAGATCGCTGACCATCGAGCCCATATGGCGGGTGCTGGTCTGGATACGCGAAACATAGGATTGGGTCTTTTCGTCCAGCGCTATCTTGCGTGCCAGCAATTCCGTCGACATGCTGACGGCCTGCAGCGGCGCGCGCAGATCGTGACCCAGAATGGCAAGAAATATATCCCGTGAGCGGCCGACCCGTTCCGCATAGGCAGCGGTGGATTCGGCAAGCGCCTCGTCGATGGCTTCGTTGAAACGAATCACGTCCTGAAAATCGGCCAGTTGCGGCGCTGCCAGGCTTTCTACCCAAAGGCGGATGACGCTGGCGCGCAGATGGCGAAATTCCGACGTCATCTGCACCAGATCAAAGCCGACCTCATGACGCAACTCGCCATGGCTGCTGGCTGCTTCGTCCAGGCTTGGCGTCTTGTTCAACTCTTCGCCTCTGGCCTTGGCAATCTCCTCGCTTTTGCTCTGCGCGGTATTCATGTCCCGCGCAGCGGCGAGCAGGATCGACCTGGCATGATCCCGCAGCTCGGCTTTGCTCATCGTTTCTGCCGCCGGTTTCAGGGTTCTGGCGAAGTCTTCCCATTCATCGACGATGCGATCCACATGAATAACGATGAATTCGGAAAGGCGCATGGCCGGTTACCTTTGGAGATGCGTGACGAAAGAATGGGCGCATATTACCTCCTTTGCATGACACGACAAACAGGGCGTTTGCTGTCATTTCTGTCAGTAGACGTCCTATTCGCTTCGTCCTATGTTCCCTCCGGGGACTATACGAACGGAGGGCCATGACATGAGCGTCATTACGGTTACAGATGCGATCTTTCAACAGGAAGCTCTTGAAGCCAGCAAGGCGAAGCCGGTCCTGGTCGAAATTTCTACCCGAGGTAACCGAATACCAGGCCAAGTCGGTAACATCAAAGGGCCGTCCGAAGGGGAGGCCCTTTTTTGGGTTCAAAACAGAAAGTACCGCTGCGCCATCGGCAGCACATCCGCGGGCTCGCACCACAGCAACACCCCGTCGGCCTTGACCTGATAGGTCTGCGGGTCGACTTCGATGTCCGGCAGGTAATCGTTGTGGATCAGGTCTTTCTTCTGCACGGTGCGGCAGCCTTTGACGACACCGATCTGCTTCTTCAGGCCCAGTGACTCCGGTACACCGGCATCGAACGCTGCCTGGCTGATGAATGTCAGGCTGGTGGCGTGCAATGAGCTGCCGTAGCTGGCGAACATCGGGCGGTAATGAACCGGTTGCGGGGTCGGGATCGAAGCGTTGGCGTCGCCCATCAAGCTGGCGGCGATGGCACCACCCTTGAGGATCAGGGTCGGTTTGACGCCGAAGAATGCCGGACGCCACAGCACCAGGTCGGCCCACTTGCCAACTTCGATAGAGCCTACTTCATGACTGATGCCATGAGTGATCGCCGGGTTGATGGTGTATTTGGCGATGTAACGCTTGGCGCGGAAGTTGTCGTTGCCCGGACCATCCTGCGGCAGTGGGCCACGCTGTTTCTTCATCTTGTCGGCGGTTTGCCAGGTGCGCATGATCACTTCGCCAACCCGACCCATGGCTTGGCTGTCGGAACTGAGCATCGAAAAGGCGCCCAGGTCGTGAAGGATATCTTCGGCAGCGATGGTCTCGCGGCGGATGCGGCTTTCCGCGAAAGCCACGTCTTCGGCGATGCTCGGGTCCAGGTGATGGCAGACCATGAGCATGTCCAGGTGCTCGTCGATGGTGTTGCGGGTGAACGGACGCGTCGGGTTGGTCGAGCTCGGCAGCACGTTCGGCGAACCACAGGCCTTGATGATGTCCGGCGCGTGACCGCCACCGGCACCTTCGGTGTGATAGGTGTGAATCGTGCGGTTCTTGAACGCGGCCAGGGTGGTCTCGACAAAACCTGACTCGTTGAGGGTGTCGGTGTGGATCGCGACCTGCACGTCGTATTCGTCGGCCACGCTTAGGCAGTTGTCGATGGCCGCAGGTGTGGTGCCCCAGTCCTCGTGCAACTTCAGACCGATGGCCCCCGCCTTGACCTGCTCGATCAGCGGGCCGGGCAGGCTGACGTTGCCCTTGCCGGTGAAGCCGATGTTCATCGGGAACGAGTCCGAGGCCTGGAGCATGCGCGCCATGTGCCACGGGCCGGGCGTGACAGTGGTGGCATTGGTGCCCGTGGCCGGGCCGGTGCCGCCGCCGATCATGGTCGTCACGCCGCTCATCAGCGCCTCTTCGATCTGCTGCGGGCAGATGAAGTGGATGTGCGTGTCGACGCCACCCGCGGTAAGGATCATGCCTTCGCCGGCAATGACTTCGGTGGCGGCGCCGACCGCGATGGTCACGTCCGGCTGGATGTCCGGGTTGCCCGCCTTGCCAATGGCCGCGATACGCCCGTTCTTGATGCCGACGTCGGCCTTGACGATGCCCCAGTGATCGATGATCAGGGCATTGGTGATCAGTGTGTCGACTACGTCAGCGGCCAGCAACTGGCCTTGGCCCATGCCGTCACGAATGACCTTGCCACCGCCGAACTTCACTTCTTCGCCGTAGGTGGTGAAGTCCTTCTCGACCTCGATCCACAGCTCGGTGTCGGCCAGGCGAACCTTGTCGCCGACGGTGGGGCCGAACATGTCTGCGTAGGCTTGTCGGCTTATCTTCATCTTTCGTACCTCGGATTCAGAGCGGCAAGCTGCAGGCCGCAAACTGTAAGTTTTTCAAAGCGACCAGCGGCGAGCTGCAAGTCGTTAGTCGTCAAAGCTTTTGATCCTCGTGCCCAGTGCCCATCGTCATACACACGTCCCGATTGGATGCCTGTGTGACCGGTGCGGCGATCCGCATTGCTCACGAAGACGTTAGTCCGAACGCCCTGTTTCTGGAGGCTGTACCGGCCTCTTCGCGAACAAGTTCGCTCCTACGGCCTTCGGCCAGAATCAAAAGCAGACTTGTGTATAACGATGAACGCGGAGCGTAGGAAGGGTATTCCAAAAGCCTTCAATCCAGATCGCCCATCACCCGACCGGCAAACCCGTAAACCTTGCGCAAGCCGGCCAGGTCCACCAGCTCGACTTCGCGGGACTGGCCCGGCTCGAAGCGCACCGCGGTGCCGGCCGGAATGTTCAGGCGCATGCCCCGGCTGGCGGCGCGGTCGAAGGTCAGTGCGTCGTTGGTTTCGAAAAAGTGGAAATGCGAGCCCACCTGAATCGGCCGGTCGCCGCTGTTGGCGACGGTCAGGCTGAGGGTGCGGCGTCCGGCGTTGAGTTCGATATCGCCGGGCTGGATCTGGTATTGACCAGGGATCATGTCGGTTGCCCCAAGGTTTTGAAATAAATGGCGGTGGGATGCAGGCGCCCGTCCGGTGTGGCGCAATAATCCGGCAGCTCACCGACACGGTGGTAGGCCAGCGCGCTGTAGAAGGCTTCAGCCGCCGAGCCTGCTTCGGTGTCCAGGTGCAACAGCCCACGTTTGTGTTTCACGGCCGCCTGTTCAACGGCCTCCATCAATTGCCTGCCCAGGCCACGCCCGCGCGCCGCAGGCAGCACCATCAGTTTCTGTACTTCGGCGCGGTTCAGGCCGTTGGGCTTCTGGCACAGCGACAGTTGCGCACTGGCCAGGACGTTCTCGTTCTCGACCACCACCCACAGCAGCAGAGAGCCAGCGGCGACATCGGCTCTGAGCCCGTCGCACCAGCCGTAGGCCTGCGCCATGTCGAGGTCGGCCATGAAACCGACCGACGCGCCATCATGAACCGTATCGAACAACAATTGCGCCAGACCCTGGCGGTAATGCGCGAAGCTTTCGGCGGTGACGCGGCGCAGCTGTGCTGGATTCATGGCGTGCTCTCTAAAGGGCGGAGGGGGCTTGCGAAGCCGGTGGCTGAGCACCGGGCGACAGGTCGAGCTGCATGAAGGTCAGGTCCAGCCAGCGGCCGAATTTGGTGCCGACCTGCGGCATTTGTCCGGTGGTCTTGAAACCCAGGCGATCATGCAGGGCGATGGACGCAGCGTTACCACTTTCGATCGCCGCGACCATCATGTGCTTGTCACAGGCACGGGCGCGCTCGATCAAGGCGGCCATCAGACGCGGGCCCAAGCGTTTGCCACGCTGGTCAGCGCGCACGTAAACCGAATGCTCGACCGTATGGCGAAAGCCTTCGAACGGCCGCCAGTCGCCAAACGACGAATAGCCGAGCACTTCGCCTGCGGTGTCGGTGGTCACCAGAATCGGATAACCCTGACTCTGGCGAGCGGCGTACCAGGCCTGGCGGTTGGCCAGATCAACCGGCTGCTCGTTCCAGATAGCCGTGGTATTGAGCACTGCGTCGTTGTAGATCTCCAGAATGCCCGGCAGATCGTCCGGCAGGGCATCGCGAATCACGTCCTGCATGATCACTCCTTCAGGCAATCGGCTGATGCACGGTGACGAGTTTGGTGCCGTCCGGAAAGGTGGCTTCCACCTGAATCTCCGGGATCATTTCCGCGATACCTTCCATGACCTGATCGCGGCTCAGCAGGGTCGTGCCGTAGTGCATGAGCTCAGCGACGGTCTGTCCGTCACGCGCACCTTCGAGCAGTGCCGCAGAGATGTAGGCCATGGCTTCCGGGTAATTGAGCTTCACACCGCGTGCCAGGCGCCGTTCGGCGACCAGTCCGGCGGTGAAGATCAGCAGCTTGTCTTTTTCGCGTGGTGTCAGGTCCATGGGGCTTCCGTTTGTTCAAATTCGGTGGTTGATCGTTCCCAGGCTTGAGCCCTCATTGTTATGTATAAGTCTGTTTTGGGTTCTGGCCGAAGGCCGTGGGAGCGAACTTGTTCGCGAAGGGGCCGGTGTAGTCGCCGAAAATGCAGCGCCTAAAACATGGTCTTCGCGAACAAGTTCGCTTCTACGCCCTGCGGGCAGAAGCGCTAAAAGCCCCGATTTTCGGGCTTTTCAGGACTTATGTACCACGCTGAGTGCATCAGCGCCGAGGGTGTAGCCTGGAATGCAGAGCGTCCAGTCATCAATCAGGTGTTCCAGATTCTTGGCGTTACCGCCTCGCGTCCCAGCAGGGCAGGGCGCAGGTATTTCCAGATTTGTATCAGCCAGGCCCGCGCGTGCAATGCTTCGTCTGCCAGACAGCGAGCGACCAGCAGACCGGGCAATTGAGTCAGGTCGCCGCGTACCGGGTTGGGCATCGACAGCGAACGGCAGGCCTCGAGCAGCTCGCTGCTTACTTCGCCGGTCATCAGCAGGGTGGCGAACACCGTTCTGCCGTCCAGGCCGATGGGCGAGTCCAGCAGCCCGTCGCCACCGATAATGCGTTGTCGCTCATGCCAGAGCAATGTGCCGTCGCGACGTATATCCAGATGCGACTGAAAATGCCCGTGCTCGAACCGCTCGCCACTGGCCGGGCGGCCCAGCGCCACTACATCCCAGTAACACAGCTTCGCATCACCGTGCAGCTCTATCCGAGTGCTCAGCTCTGCCTGGGCATTGCTGAAGACGATGGTTTCCTGCGGCAGCCATTCCAGCGTCGCTCCAGGCTGGACGTGCAGTTCCAGTTGCTGAAAGGCCGGGCTGGCGGCGCGATACCATTTGGCCGCGCCGGGGCTGGTCAACTGTGCCCAGGCATTGGCCCCCACGGTGGCCGAGATATCCAGCCGGTCACCCCCGGCGATACCGCCTGGTGGATGAACGATGATGTGCTGGCACACCTCCGGGCCTTCGGCGTACAGATGCTTTTGCACCCGCAGCGGTCCTTTGTGGCGCCGCTGCGTCGGGCGTGTGCTGTCATCGAAACGGCCGTAACCCAATTCCAGCTCGGCGTGCCAGCTGGGGGTGAAGAGGGCGGTGTTGGCAGGCAGGTTCATGGTGTCTTCATTGGCTTGTCGAATGCTGCACGATAACGGATTGGCGCATCAAATAGTGACCAGACCACGAACGCCGTCGGTCTCCATGTTCTCGCCACGGCCCTGCTGGACGATCTCGCCCCGCGACATCACCAGGTACTGATCGGCCAGCTCCGCGGCGAAGTCGTAGAACTGCTCGACCAGCAGAATCGCCATGTCGCCACGCTCGGCGAGCTTTTTGATGACGGCACCGATTTCCTTGATCACCGAGGGCTGAATACCTTCGGTGGGCTCGTCGAGAATCAGCAGGCGTGGACGGCTCGCCAATGCCCGGCCTATGGCCAGTTGCTGCTGCTGACCACCGGACAGATCGCCGCCGCGGCGGTGCTTCATTTGCAGCAGCACCGGGAACAGCTCGTAGATGAAGGCCGGCACTTCCTTGGCCTCGGAGCCCGGAAAACGGGACAGGCCCATGAGCAGATTTTCCTCCACCGTCAGCCGACCGAATATTTCCCGGCCCTGCGGTACGTAAGCGATCCCGGCATGTACCCGTTGATGCGTCTTGAACTGGGTGATGGTCTTGCCTTCCCATTGCACCGAACCTTCCTTGGATGGCAGCAGGCCCATCAGCACGCGCAAGAGCGTGGTCTTGCCCACGCCGTTGCGGCCCAGCAGGCAGGTGACTTCACCGACCTTCACATCGAACGACAGACCGCGAAGAATGTGGCTGCCGCCGTAATACTGATGAAGCTTTTCGACCTGGAGCATGGTGGGTGTTCTCGTCTATTGCAGCGTAATCGCAGTGTTGCGACGCGGGGCGTCTGGACAGGTATTCCCGCGCAGCGCGCCGGAACGATCGGTTCGTTGCGTCAGCGTCCCAAATACACTTCGATCACGCGTTCATCGGCCTGTACGTCGTTCAGCGAGCCTTCAGCCAGTACGCTGCCCTGGTGCAGCACGGTGACATGGTCGGCAATCGAGCCGACGAAACCCATGTCGTGCTCAACCACCATCAGCGAGTGCTTGCCGGCGAGGCTCTTGAACAGCTCGGCGGTAAATTCGGTTTCGGCATCGGTCATGCCCGCCACCGGCTCGTCGAGCAGGAGTAATTGCGGGTCCTGCACCAGCAGCATGCCAATCTCCAGAAACTGCTTCTGGCCGTGGGACAGCAAGCCTGCAGGGCGCTGCATCGAGCTGGTCAGGCGGATCGTTTCCAGCACCTCACCGATCCGGTCCTGTTGTTCGCCGCTCAACCGCGCACGCAAACTGGCCCACACCGATTTGTCGGTCTTCTGCGCCAGCTCAAGGTTTTCGAACACGCTCAAGGCCTCGAATACTGTGGGTTTCTGGAACTTGCGGCCGATGCCGGCCTGGGCAATCTGCACTTCGGTCATCTGCGTCAGGTCCAGCGTTTCACCGAACCATGCCTTGCCGTGGCTGGGCCGGGTCTTGCCGGTGATGACGTCCATCAGCGTGGTCTTGCCCGCGCCGTTGGGGCCGATGATGCAGCGCAGTTCGCCTACGCCGATGTACAGATTCAGATCGTTCAGGGCCTTGAAGCCGTCGAAGCTGACGCTGATGTCTTCCAGCGTCAGGATCGTACCGTGGCGAGTGTTGAGGCCTTTGCCGGCGCTTTTGCCGAGCCCCACTGCGTCTCGGCTGGTGCCGGCATCGGAGTTTGGCGCGAGGATCGGTTCAAGCATGAAAGACGGGGTCGGAGTGGTTTTCATTGCTCGCTCCTTTTCTTCAGCATGCCGATCACGCCCTTGGGCAGATACAGCGTGACGATGATGAACAGCGCGCCAAGAAAGAACAGCCAGTATTCCGGGAAGGCCATGGTGAACCAGCTCTTCATGCCGTTCACCAGACCTGCGCCCAGCAGCGGGCCGATCAGCGTGCCGCGGCCACCCAGGGCAACCCAGACAGCGGCTTCAATGGAGTTGGTCGGCGACATTTCGCTGGGGTTGATAATGCCGACCTGCGGCACATACAAGGCGCCAGCCAGACCGCACAGCACAGCGCTCAGGACCCAGACGAACAGTTTGAATCCGCGCGGATCGTAACCGCAGAACATCAGGCGGTTTTCCGCATCGCGCAGTGCCGTCAGCACGCGGCCGAACTTGCTCTGCGCCAAGCGCCAGCCGATGTACAGACTGGCCACCAGCAATGCGACCGTGGCCAGAAACAGCGCGGCTCTGGTCCCTTGTGAACTGATGCTGAAGCCCAGAATGCTGCGGAAGTTGGTGAAGCCGTTGTTGCCGCCAAAGCCGGTCTCGTTGCGAAAGAACAGCAGCATGCCGGCGAAGGTCAGCGCCTGGGTCATGATCGAAAAGTACACGCCCTTGATCCGCGAGCGGAAGGCGAAGAAGCCGAATACCAGCGCCAGCAGTCCCGGTGCCAATACCACCAGGCACATCGCCCAGAGGAAATGGTCGGTGCCCGCCCAGTACCACGGCAGCTCGGTCCACGACAGGAAGGTCATGAACGCAGGCAAACCGTCGCCTGCGGCCTCGCGCATCAGATACATGCCCATGGCATAACCGCCCAGGGCGAAGAACAGGCCGTGACCCAGCGACAGTAGCCCGGCGTAGCCCCAGACCAGATCCAGCGCCAGCGCGACAATGGCGTAGCAGAGGATCTTGCCCACCAGGGTCAGGGTGTAGGCCGAGACCTGAAAGCCGTTATCGGCAGGCAGCAACGACAGCAGCGGCAGTGCCAGCAGCACCACCAGTATTACGCAGCCTGCAGTCAGCGTGCCTCTTGGCCCGACTTTTTGCGCGGCAGTTACTATCAATGGCTGGCTCATCAGTCGATCACCCGTCCTTTCAGTGCGAAAAGGCCTTGCGGACGTTTCTGGATAAACAGAATGATCAGCGCCAGAATCAGGATCTTGCCCAATACAGCGCCGATTTGCGGTTCTAGAATCTTGTTGGCGATGCCCAGCCCGAAGGCCGCCATCACGCTGCCGGCCAGTTGCCCGACGCCACCGAGCACGACCACCAGGAACGAATCGATGATGTAGCTTTGCCCAAGATCAGGGCCCACGTTGCCGATCTGGCTCAGGGCAACACCCCCCAGACCAGCGATACCTGAGCCCAGACCGAAGGCCATCATGTCGATGCGCCCGGTCGGTACGCCACAGCAGGCGGCCATGTTGCGGTTCTGGGTGACGGCGCGCACGTTCAGGCCCAGACGGGTCTTGTTCAGCAGCAGCCAGGTCAGTACCACCACGAACAGCGCGAAGGCGATGATCACGATGCGGTTGTAAGGCAGCACCAGATTAGGCAGCACCTGGATGCCACCCGACAGCCATTGCGGGTTGGCGACTTCAACGTTCTGCGCGCCGAAGGCAAGACGCACGGCCTGAATCAGCATCAGACTGATGCCCCAAGTTGCAAGCAGCGTTTCCAGCGGGCGGCCATACAGGTGACGAATGACCGTACGTTCCAGAGCCATGCCGATCGCGGCGGTGACAAAGAACGCCACTGGCAGCGCGATCAGCGGGTAGTACTCGATGGCCCCCGGTGCATAGCGCTGCAGCATCAGTTGCACAACGTAGGTGGAGTAGGCTCCCAGCATCAGCATCTCGCCATGGGCCATGTTGATCACACCCAGCAGGCCGAAGGTGATCGCCAGACCCAGCGCCGCCAGCAACAGGATCGAGCCCAGCGACATGCCGCTGAACGCCTGACCGAGGATTTCACCGATCATCAGCTTGCGCTTGACCTGCGCCAGGCTGGTTTCAGCCGCCACGCGTACCGAAGCGTCGGTTTCCACGCCGGGTGCCAGCAATGATTCAAGACGGGTACGCGCCAGCGGATCACCGGTTTCGCCCAGCAGCCGCACGGCAGCCAGACGTACTGTCGGGCTGGAATCGACCATTTGCAGGTTGGCCAGCGCCAGGGTCAGCGCGCTTTTGACGCTTGAGTCGGATTCGCTGGCCACGCGTTCGGTCAGCAACTCGAGTTGTGCAGGGCGCGCGCTTTTTTGCAATTGCAGGGCCGCGGCCATGCGCAGTTGTGTGTCGGCTGCCAGCAACTGATGGCTGGCCAGCGCCGTTTCAACCAGGCCACGCAGCCGGTTGTTCAAGCGCAATTTACGCGGTTCGTCAGGCGTTGGAGCATCGGCGGCGGCAGGAGCCTGTGCATCGACGGCCACGTATTGATCGTTGTTTTCGATCCAGGCGCGCTTGCTGCTGTCAGCACCTACACGGCCATCGCGCAAGGCTTCAAGCAGCTCGACGCGTTCCGGCACAGGCTTGGCGGCCCAGGCCTCCAGCAGCTCTGCCTGTTGCGAAGAACTGGCTGCGACAAAGTCACTGGCATCACCGGCCTGGGCAGCCAAAGGCAGCAGCAGGCTGATGGTGAGGATCAAACGGTAGAAATAAGAAGGCATATCAATATGGCCTTGGTCTGTTATGGCGTTCCACTAGACATTCGTGGCTGTTCGCCCTGACGCTGCTCGTTCCTCACGCTCTGCGTGGGAATGCCTTTCGTGACGCTCTGCGTCAACCATGCACCGAGCCGCGCGCTCAGGATCGGACGCGGAGCGTCCAGAACTGCGTTCCCACGCTGGAGCGTGGGAACGATCAGGCTGTGTTGATAGGGGGTCAGTTGCTCTTCGCCGGGGCGTCCGGCTTCTTGTCGTTGCCAGGGATGTACGGGCTCCAAGGCTGGGCGCGGATCGGCTCTTTGGTCTGCCATACAACGTTGAACTGACCGTCGTCCTGGATTTCGCCGATCATCACTGGCTTGTGCAAGTGATGGTTGGTCTTGTCCATGGTCAGAGTAAAGCCCGACGGCGCGGCGAACGTCTGTCCGGCCATGGCTTCACGGACCTTGTCCACGTCGGTGGATTTGGCTTTCTCGACCGCCTGCGCCCACATGTGAATGCCGACATACGTGGCTTCCATCGGGTCGTTGGTCACGGCCTTGTCAGCGCCTGGCAGGTTTTTCTTTTTGGCGTAGGCCTTCCAGTCAGCCACGA
Organism: Pseudomonas sp. MWU16-30316; assembly: GCF_020515645.1. Taxonomy (NCBI): domain Bacteria; kingdom Pseudomonadati; phylum Pseudomonadota; class Gammaproteobacteria; order Pseudomonadales; family Pseudomonadaceae; genus Pseudomonas; species Pseudomonas sp. MWU16-30316. The sequence goes on from NZ_JAIZAZ010000001.1 coordinate 139,345, forward strand.
ACTTCTTGTTGACCGGGTTTTCCACCGACTGGAAGTAGTTCCAGGCGGCCAGATGGCCTACCAGTGGCTTGGTGTCGATGCCGCGCAGTTCTTCTTCGCCCACCGAGAAGGCCACAACCGGCACGTCGGTAGCGCTCAGGCCCTGGTTGGCCAGTTCCTTGTAAAACGGCACGTTGGAGTCGCCGTTGACGGTGGAGATAACGGCCGTCTTGCCACCGGCGGAGAACTTCTTGATGTTGGCCACGATGGTTTGATAATCGGAGTGACCGAACGGGGTGTAGACCTCTTCGATATCGGTATCTTTCACGCCTTTGGAATGCAGGAAGGCGCGCAGAATCTTGTTGGTGGTGCGCGGGTAGACGTAGTCGGTGCCGAGCAGGAAGAAGCGCTTGGCCGAGCCGCCATCTTCACTCATGACATATTCGACGGCAGGGATGGCCTGCTGGTTAGGCGCAGCACCGGTGTAGAAAACATTGGGCGACATCTCTTCGCCTTCGTACTGCACCGGGTAGAACAGCAGCCCGTTGAGTTCTTCGAAGACCGGCAGCACCGATTTGCGCGACACCGATGTCCAGCAGCCGAATACCACGGCTACTTTATCCTGGGTCAGCAACTGACGGCCTTTTTCCGCGAACAGCGGCCAGTTGGACGCCGGGTCGACGACGACCGGCTCCAGCATCTTGCCGTTGACGCCGCCTTTGGCGTTGATCTCGTCGATGGTCATCAAGGCCATGTCCTTGAGCGATGTCTCGGAGATGGCCATGGTGCCGGACAACGAATGCAGAATGCCGACCTTGATGGTCTCGGCTGCCTGAACGGTCCAGGTCAGCCCCATGGCGGCGATGGATGCGGACAGGGTAAAGGCTTTGATCAGGCTGCGACGCTTCATTGACTGGCTCCCTTAGTACATTGTTTTGAGGTTTGGCGGCGGTGCATTTTTTGCTCTTTCAGGCTTTAGCAAGGTCTGGGCCAATGCAGAAACGTCGCAAAATGGAACGAATGTGTCGCGGTTCGGGGAAGATGTGCACCAAGGTGGAACCCGGCCTTGTCCCGCGTGCGCTCCGGGCTCTGCAATGGTGCAAGGCTGCTTGCAGGAGCGCCGGCCAGTAACGACCGGCTTCCCGGATCAGCCGCGTGCGGGTTTCAGACCCAGAGTTCCTGTTCTCCGGTATAGAGATCGTAGGTCTGATCAACCAGTTGTTCGGGCGCATCGAACCAGGCAAACAGCTGTCCGTTGACCCGCTTGGTCGCACCCAGTTGCACATATGTCCCCGGCGCAATGGCCACGTGATCACCAAGAAAGCCGGTGAACATGTTCTTCTTGGGCACAGCCGGTGCAAAGATGAAGAACACCGGGTGGTTTTCGGCATTGGCGTTGCGACTCACGAACCCGTCCTGGCTCCATCTGGAGGCGTTGGCTCGCGACATCGATGCAGACTGCACGCCATTGTCGGTAAACACTGCACCCACTTCGCGCTCAAGGCATGCCACCCCGTCGCTGGACACATAGGTGGCGCGAAATGCAGTGCCGTCCCACGCCTTGAGCTTATGGAACTGACGCAGAAACCTGCGCGTGGTGGCATTGCGTACGCCGCTTCGCAGCAGCGGGTTGATCTCCGTTGAACCGCCTTCCACGTAGGTGGTTATTTCGGAAAATTTTTCTGCGTTGGATGTATGGGCCAGCGTCAGGTAGTCGGTCTCGAACTTCAGGCGTTCGATGCTACTTGCTTCCTCCAGAGACGCCGGCCAGAGAGTTGTCAGGCTGGTCAGCCGCGCCTCGGCACTGCGGATTGCCGATTGACTCATGCGCGGGATCTGTTTGCCCACGATTTTCCAGACGCCGGTCGTGCTGCGAAGAGCAAACTCCTGCCCGTGCACCAGTTGTGTGGCATCCATCGGGTTTACCCGATAAAGGCGCGAGTGGCCGAACACGTTAGCCCGCCGGCTTATGAAGCAGGTCTGGCCCTCTACCTCAATGGCGACGAAGCTTTTGGGGTCCATGGCAGTGATCAATTTCGAGCCTGCGAAACGCGGCGCCTTTGAGTGCGAAAGGAGGTAGCCGATCTGCGCCTGACCATCACGACCGACTCTGCGTACGAGGTGCGGACGTCTCACCATTTTTGCGGCGCTTCCTGCCGGCTTCAAGGCCAGCGCCAAGTGGCCGACCAAGGCAATGGCAAGATAGCTGAGGGCGCTCAGAAACTCCTCGGCGGCGCCTTCCAGGTCGTTTTCATCGATTTTCGAAAAAGCGCTCCAGGTTTTGTAAAGGCCAGCGCCCAGCGCGACAGGCATCATGATCGCGCCAGGCAGAAACAGAATCGCAATGCTCGCGATCAGATCGAAGCCCAGACCCGATTGCCCTGTACCGGTGGTCAGACTCATCTGCCGTTTGGCTTCGTTGATCAGAAGGTTGATCTTGGTCTCGTGATTTTCCTCGTAAATGTCTTTGCTCTGGCTGACAAACACGACGGGGCGCAGCAGCCTTGACGGGATCGGTAGCAGCGTCAGTTGGGTAAATACTTCGGGTGGACGCCAATGCTTCGCTTCCTTTTCGTACTGCATGGCATGCAGCGTCTCAAGACGCCTGGAAACCGGTATTTGCTGAATCAGATACTGCTGGAAGGGTGCCTCTTCCAGAAAGCTGGTGGTCAGGTGATACATGCTGTTGAACCAGCGGAAAACGACACCGTCGGCAGCATCCAGCGTGCACAGCACCAGTGGCCCCTTCTCGAATTTTCCGGCTGGAGCAATCAGCATCACGTTGGTCATCTTGAGTTGGTTGACGCTGAAAAAACGGACTTCAATGGCTTGCTTGTTGATGGTTCGACGTCCTTGGAGTCCTGGCGAATCCAGCACAGCCTTGATCCACTCGCGGCCGGTGGGTGCAAAAGCCTGTTGTTCGATCTCCAGCAGCGCCATCTTCATCTGAGCTCGCAACATGGCTTTTTCTGACCGCTTGAGCTGCTGTGCATACGCCGAGGTTTTCAGGTGCAGGTCAAGGTAATTACTGAGGTATTGGGGATCTTCCAGCGTGGTAATCAGCTCTGTTACGGCCTGCTTGTCCAAGTGCGCAAGGTAGACGCCTTCGGCGTCGACAGCGCGTAGAAGCACGGCATCCTTGGCCTTGGTGTGCAGGGCTTGGGTATGTGCCAGTTGCCTGAGTGAAACGTTCTCGGTGTTGATTTCTGGCAATACAGGCGCGCCGGGAATATCGAGCACTTCGATGCCCGTCCTGTAGGTCAGTGAAATATTGATCTGTTGCGCTGTTGCCGTGATGGATAGCCGGTTCAGCAGTTGAGCCAGTTGCTTGTCGATATAGCGCGTCGGGTAGGTGCGGCTGTCATTTTCTGCCTGGCCGAAGTGCTCCTTGCTGGCTTTGCGCATGTTCACCACCAATTCGCCAAACCGCTTTGCCTGGCGATGCCATGCCTGACGCTGCGTCAGCGTCATGGTTTTCCACCAATCGGGCATTCGGCTTTGCACCAGATCGCTGTCGAATCCGTCGAGTCGCCAGTGGTTGTCGAAGTAAATCCTGGGTTTCAGCAAACTCGCTATCGTTTGCTCGAAACAGACCGCGTCCATCTTCTGAGCGCGGGCCAGCTGTACAGCCTGAGCGAAGACCGACTGCTGCGCGACAACCTGCCGGGCAAGCAGCAGGCTGAGAAAGTTGCCGTCCATCAGGGTGTATTGCCATTGCAGGACAGGGGTGGGTTTGGTGGGGCTTGCCTCCCCGGCGGTGACGCTGTCGCCCAAGCGTCCTCGGTACTCGGGTTCAGTCACTCGCTGAACAAGCGCGTGGTTCAACTGTTGCAATGAGGCAAATGCTTCCAGCCCGTCATGGGGCGTAAACAGAAGTACATCTTCCAGCTCTTCCTGCTCTTCCAGGTCTGGCTGGACCGGCGCATCACGAAGACGCCGGGCAATGGCAAACGCACCGTAAAGCGACAGCGAGGGGCCGTCGCCGTCTTGTGCCGACAGGCTGTAAACACTGTGCGGCTGCAAGTCTGCGAGACCCGCGGTCGCATCTGTGGCACAGGGCCCAAGGGTGGCCGAAAGCAGGCTGTAGTGCCCGGTCGTCATCTTTCCCAGGGCGATCAGCACCGCACATTCGGATGTCAGGCACTCGATCTGCTCTGCGACAAACTGGCTGCTCCGGGTTTCGCCATCAAGCGTCGCAGTGCTCCAGTAGTCTGCAAGATTTCGTGTGTAGCACTGCTCAAGTTGCTCGCTGACCTGGGTGAAGAACGTTACAGTCGCTGCCCGCCCCAGCGGCTGAATGGCAGGTGGCTTGACGTCAGGCTGCTGTGTGTCAGGCGTTGGAGAAGGCGTGTCGAGAGGCGGGTGGAGAGCGACTACATCATTGTCGATCCATTGCAAATAGCCGGTGAAGTATTCGATCAGGCCAGGGATCAGTGGAACCCTGTGTATGTTGCTCCCGTGGTCGAATCCGACCTCGTTGTCACGGTAAGTCAGCCAGGTCGTCTCGACATCCAGCTCGGGTTTGAGGGGATGCAGCAGGGTACGGGCCAGTTCTTGGGTCGTCTTGCTGAAGTCGGGTGGATAGGTATCGCTGGCAAGCGAGGCGTTTAGAGCCTGGGTTGATGCGGTGAGCGGTAAGGTCATGGTGCCGATTCGTCTGCGTGATGGATGATCCGCTCGAGGTGTTGGCCGGGCGGTTCATTTCATATAGTCAGGGTTAAAGGCACGCGGGTATCGGCCAGCGCAGTGAGAGGACTGCAGCATCGGCTCTCTGATAGGTAGGAAGTCTCGGAAACGCGCGAGATTGAGGTAAGGACGGGGCCTGAAACCGGGTATGAGGAGGAATTCATCACAACGCCACTCAATGGTTTCAGGCCCCGCAGAGAGCAATCTAAGCTGTTGTCGCTGTTTTGGCAAAGCGCGAAAGCACTATTCGATCAAGCGCCCGGACAACCAGCATCGGTCCTGGGTGTCAGGGATACCACCGCGATAGGATCGATGAAGGCATTCAGCTCCCGGCCCTGCTCGTTGGGAGTTACTCAGTGCTGGTGTTCCGAAGCCTGTTTTTGTACCACGACCTGCACCTCGACATCCCCCGCCTTTTCAAAATGCAGGGTCATCGGGAAGCGTTGGCCGACCACCAGCTTCGAGCGGTCCTTGATGTCCAGCAGCATCACGTGCCAGGCCATGGGGGCGAAAGCCACCTTCGCGCCAGCCGGTATGTCGACCGCCTGAACGTGCTGCATCTTCATCAGCCCGTCGACATGTACATGCTCATGCAACTGCGCCTGCCCGGCGATGGGTGTGTCGACGCTAATCAAACGGTCGGCGCTGTCACCCTTGTTCTCGATAGTGAAATACGCTGCCACCGTCGGTGCGTTGGGCGGTAGCTCCATTGACCACGGATGGCCAATCAGCAACGGCCCTGCCTTGTACTCATGGGCGTGGACGAGGCTGGCTGGCAGCAGCAGTGCGGCCAGCAGCAGTGCTTTTTTGAGCATGGGGGGCTCCGCAGGATTCGATGAAGGGGTGAAAGGTAGCTTAAATGGAAATCCGAAACACCTGGGTAAACCTTTGAGCGCCGCTGAGTGAGCCTGTTTCGTAAAGTCGTTCCCCGGCATGCAGTCATAAGGGGATCGGGATGTATGAAAGGGCACAGTCACATCGTTTGCGTTTGGGGCGATGCTCCAGTGCAGGCCAAATGTATTTGGTCACCGCAAAAACATTCCAGAGAAATCCTGTCTTTTCCGATTGGCGCATGGGCCGTCTGCTGGTTGATGAACTTCGACACGTTCAGGAGCAGCAACTGGCTGATTCATTAGCCTGGGTGGTAATGCCCGACCATATTCACTGGCTGCTGCAGTTGAATAGTCATTCATTATCCAGAGTTGTGCAGCGCGTGAAATCGAAAAGCGCGATCGCCATAAACAGAGCCAGAGGCTGCAGTGGACCTTTTTGGCAAAGCGGATTCCACGACGTCAGCATCCGCACTGAAGAAAGCCTTTTGGGTTTTGCCCGTTATATTGTGGCCAATCCGGTTCGAGCCAACCTGGTCAAAAGCGTGCGCGATTATCCCCTATGGGACGCAATCTGGTTGTGAAAAACCGGCCTCTTCGTGAGCAAGCTCACTCCCACAGGTCCGAGGTGTGTTCTGCAGCATCACTCATCCTGTGGGAGCGAGCTTGCTCGCGAAGGCGTAGTAACGGATCACAGATTTCCAGCGGCTGCCCCGACCTCTTCGTGAGCAAGCTCACTCCCACGGGGCCGAGGTGTGTTCTGCAGCATCGCTGATCCTGTGGGAGCAAGCTTGCTCGCGAAGGCGTAGTAACGGATCACAGATTTCCAGCGGCTCCCCCGACCTCTTCGTGAGCAAGCTCACTCCCACGGGTCCGAGGTGTGTTCTGCAGCATCACTGATCCTGTGGGAGCGAGCTTGCTCGCGAAGGCGTAGTAACGGATCACAGATTTCCAGCGGCTCCCCCGACCTCTTCGTGAGCAAGCTCACTCCCACGGGTCCGAGGTGTGTTCTGCAGCATCGCTGATCCTGTGGGGGCGAGCTTGCTCGCGAAGGCGTATTAACGGATCACAGATTTCCAGCGGCTCCCCCGACCTCTTCGTGAGCAAGCTCACTCCCACGGGTCCGAGGTGTGTTCTGCAGCATCGCTGATCCTGTGGGAGCGAGCTTGCTCGCGAAGGCGTGTTAACAGATCAACAGATTTTCAGCGGCTGCACCGGCCTCTTCGTGAGCAAGCTCACTCCCACGGGTCCGAGGTGTGTTCTGCAGCATCGCTGATCTAGTGGGAGCGAGCTTGCTCGCGAAGGCGTATTAACAGATCAACAGATTTTCAGCGGCTGCACCGGCCTCTTCGTGAGCAAGCTCACTCCCACGGGTCCGAGGTGTGTTCTGCAGCATCGCTGATCTAGTGGGAGCGAGCTTGCTCGCGAAGGCGTATTAACAGATCAACAGATTTCCAGCGGCTGCCCCGACCTCTTCGTGAGCAAGCTCACTCCCACGGGTCCGAGGTGTGTTCTGCAGCATCGCTGATCTAGTGGGAGCGAGCTTGCTCGCGAAGGCGTATTAACGGATCACAGATTTCCAGCGGCTGCCCCGACCTCTTCGTGAGCAAGCTCACTCCCACGGGACCGAGGTGTGTTCTGCAGCATCGCTGATCCTGTGGGAGCGAGCTTGCTCGCGAAGGCGTATTAACGGATCACAGATTTCCAGCGGCTCCCCCGACCTCTTCGTGAGCAAGCTCCCCACAGGTCCATTCAGTGAGGACTAAAGACGGCTGATCAATCCAGGCCCAACGCCTCCAGCACTGCATCCACACCCCAGAACAGCCTATCAGCGTCAGGCAACTGCGGGCGTTTGAGGATCAGGACGGGCAGGCCGCGTTCGCGGGCGATGTCGAGCTTGGGTTCGGTGGAGCTGCTGCCGCTGTTTTTGCTGATCAGTACGTCGATGCGGCGTTGTTCGAACAACTGGCGCTCGTCTTCCAGCATGAACGGGCCGCGTGCGCCGATCACTTCGCAGTGTTGGTTGCCGGGGTAGTCGTCCAGTGCCCGGAGTGTCCAGAACTGGTGCGGCGGGATTTCGTTCAGGTGCTGCAAGGGCTCGCGACCCAGCGTGAACAACGGGCGCTTGAACGGGAGCAGGGCATTGGCCAGTTCTGACCAGTCAGCCACTTCGCGCCAGTCGTCCTCTGGACCTGCCTGCCACGCGGTGCGGCGCAAGGCCCAGCAGGGAATGCCGGCCAGCCTGGCCGCTCGCGCTGCGTTGTGGCTGATCTGTGCGGCGTACGGGTGGGTGGCGTCCAGCAGCAAGTCGACGCCCTGTTCGCCCATGTACTGCGCCATCCCCTCGGCGCCGCCATAACCGCCGACCTTCAATTGGCAGGCCAGGTCAGACGGCACCCGGCCCACGCCCGCGAGGCTGTAGATGTGCTCAGGCCCGAGCTTCCGCGCAATCGCCAAGGCCTCGGTAATGCCGCCCAGCAGCAGGATGCGTTTCATGTCGCTTCTCTCTGTAAATCAACGCCAGCCTGACCCACCAGTCCGCCCTGACGGTCAATGGCGAAAACCTCCACCTGAACGCTCGCAGGCACGATGCTGCGCGCGAAACTCAGCGCGTGGCGACACACTTCGTCACCCAGTGGCACACCTGCCGCAGCGCTCATCGCCAGCGCTTGCTGACTGGTGTTGGCTTCAAGGATCCGTTGTTGCAGGCCTGCATCCGCGCCGACCTGCGCAGCCCAGTGCGCCAGTTGCGGCAGGTCGATGCTGGAATGGCGGCTGTGCAGGTCCATATGGCCGGCGGCCAGCTTGCTGATCTTGCCGAAGCCTCCGCACACGCTCAACTTATCCACAGGCACCTTGCGCAAGTGCTTGAGCACCGCACCGACAAAGTCGCCCATCTCGATCAGGGCGATATCGGGGATTTTATAGACGCGGCGCATGGTGTCTTCGCTGGCATTGCCGGTGCAGGCGGCGATATGCCGATAGCCGTTGGTGGTGGCGACGTCGATGCCCTGATGGATCGAGGCGATATAGGCCGCGCAGGAGAACGGCCGGACAATCCCGCTGGTGCCGAGAATCGACAGTCCGCCGAGAATGCCCAGGCGCGGGTTCATGGTCTTGAGCGCCAGCGCCTCGCCGCCCTCGACGCCGATCGTGACTTCGAATCCGCCGCTGTAGCCTTGTTCTTCGGCCAGCCGAAGCAGATGCTCGGTCATCATGCGCCGGGGCACCGGGTTGATGGCCGGCTCACCGACTGCCAGCACCAGCCCGGGGCGGGTCACGGTGCCGACGCCTGCACCCGCCATGAAGCGCACGCCTGCTGCCGCCTGTAACCTGACGCGGGCAAATACCAGGGCGCCGTGGGTGACATCCGGATCGTCGCCTGCATCCTTGAGCGTTGCAGCTTCCGCGAATTCATCCACAAGCCGGCAGAATTCCAGGCGCATCTGTACCTGTTTACCCTTGGGCAGAACGATGTCCACCGCATCGCTGATCTGCCCGCAGAGCAACAGCCGCGCCGCTGCGAGGCTGGTTGCGGTCGCACAGCTGCCAGTGGTCAGGCCACTGCGCAGTGGCGCAGGCTGTTCGGCGGTTTCTTCGCGCATCAGGGTTTGACTACGTCCAGCAGGGTGATCGGCAACGCCTGACGCCACGTGTCGAATTCGCCAAGGGGTTGTGCATGGGCGACGTGAATACGGGTCAGCTCGCCGCCATGCCTTTCGCGCCAGGCCATCAAGGCCGTTTCGCTTTGCAGGGTGACCGCATTGGCGACCAGTCGGCCGCCCGGACGCAGTTGTTCCCAGCAGGTTTCCAGCACGCCGACACGCGTCACGCCACCGCCGATGAAGATCGCATCCGGGCGTTCCAGACTGCTCAGGGCCTGAGGCGCGCTGCCCCGCACCAATTGCAGGCCGGGCACGCCGAGTGCGTCGCGGTTGAATTCGATCAGTTGCTGGCGGCCTTCATCGGCTTCGATAGCCATCGCCCTGCAGGTCGGGTGCGCGCGCATCCATTCGATGCCGATGGAGCCGCAACCCGCGCCGACATCCCACAACAGTTCGCCCGGCAGCGGTGCAAGGCGGGCGAGGGTGATGGCGCGCACGTCGCGCTTGGTAAGCTGGCCGTCATGTTCGAACGCGCTGTCCGGCAAACCTGAAATGGGGCTCAGACGGATGGCGCTGGCGTCGGCACGACAGTCGATGGCAACCAGGTTCAGCGCGGCGATCTCGGGGTTGCCCCACTCGCTGGCCAGTCCTTCGACGCGCCGCTCGGCTTCGCCACCCAGATGTTCCAGGACGGTCATGCGGCTTGGACCAAAGCCGCGTTCGCGCAACAAACCGGCAATCAGGGCGGGGCTGCTGCCGTCGTTACTCAACACCAGCAGACGCATGCCATGGTGGACGTGTGCGTTCAGCGCGGCCACCGGCCGGGCAACCACCGACAGGGTGACGACGTCCTGCAGCGGCCAGCCGAGGCGGGCGGCGGCCAGAGAGTAAGAGGAGGGCGCGGGCAGAATGCGCATTTCGTCAATGCTGACCACGCGTGCAAGACTGGCGCCGACGCCGAACATCATCGGGTCGCCACTGGCCAGCACGCAGATCTCGGCACCCCGCTGCTCGAGCACCGGGTTCAACGAGAAAGGACTCGGCCACGCACGTCGCTCGGCGCGAATGCACGGCGGCAGCAACGCCAGCTGACGCGGGCCGCCGAACACCTGATCAGCGTGCAGCAGAGCGTGTCTGGCGTTCTTGCCGAGCCCTTTGTAACCGTCTTCTCCGATTCCCACGACTGTCAGCCACGGTGACATGTACCTACCTCAATCCGAACTTCCGACAGAGCGCCTTTTCATGCCTGCGGACAAAGCAGGCATAATACCGCGCCCGACGGGGTACAAGTGCTCTAATCAACGTCCGTTTCCAGCCAGTTCACATCGGGTGACCCATTGAACGAGCAGCAGTCCGCTCGCACATCCTCTGCAACGCTACGCCCCTCGGCCTGCCCGGGGTTGCTGCGTATCGTCCCGGCACTGGACGGCGGGATCTGCCGGATCAAGCTGGCGGGCGGGGTGATCACCCGTGCGCAGGCCATGGCCGTTGCCGAGGCCGCGAGCACGTATGCACAGGGTGTTATCGAAGCCACCAACCGCGCCAATTTGCAGATTCGCGGCATTGGTGCCAATCACGATGGGTTGATCGGCGCCTTGATGGCGGCAGGGCTCGGCCCCGCCAACCCGGCCAGCGACGATGTGCGCAACCTGATGCTCAGCCCGACGGCCGGCCTGGACCCGCAGATGCTCTTCGATGCCCGGCCGCTGGCAGCGCAGATTCTCGACGCGCTGGAACATCATCCGCGTTTTCATGAGCTGTCCCCCAAGTTTGCCTTGTCGCTGGACGCTGGTGAAGCGCTGGTCATGCTTGAACACCCGCATGACGTGTGGCTGTCGGCGCTGAAAGTCGATGGCGAAGTGTTGCTGGCGTTCGGGCTGGCCGGCTGCCCGGCCCATGACCGACCGCTGGCCGCTGTCCCTGTGGCCGAGGGGAAGACGCTGGTTATCGCACTGCTGGAGCTGTTTCTCGACCTTGCCCGTCCCGAGCACACCCGGATGCGACACCTGCTGGCCGAGGTTTCGACCGACGATATGCTGCGCGAGCTGTCGACCCGGTCCGGCTGCACAGTGCGGACCGATAAGGCGATCACCGATTGGCAGCGTCCGGCCATTCAAGGCATTCGCCACATTGGTGTTTATCCACAGGCCCAGCCGAATCAGGTGGCGGTGGGCGCTGCAGTACCGTTGGGGCGTCTCGATGCGGCGATGCTTTCCAGCGTGGCGCAACTGGCGGCGGATCAGGGCGACGGCACGCTGCGCCTGACGCCCTGGCAAAGCCTGTTGTTGCCGAACGTGCCGGTCGAGCGCGCCGCGGCGGTGCTGGACGCGTTGCAGGCATCGGGATTCGTCGGGGCGGCCGAGCAACCACTGGCGCAGATGCTCGCCTGTACCGGTTCTGCCGGGTGCGCCAAGGGGCTGGCCGATACCAAGTCCGACGCCCTGCAACTGGCTGCCGGGCTGGCTACCGGCCAGGCTGTGCACGTGAGCGGCTGCACGCGTTCCTGCGCCGCCGCTCACGTAGCGCCAGTAACCTTGCTGGCTGTCGCGCCGGGCCGTTACGATCTTTATTTTCGCGATGCAGCGCATGCCGGTTTCGGCGTGCTGCGCGCGCGCAACCTTACTATTGAAGCAGTCGGCGCGCAGTTGAACGCCGGCTCACGGAGCAATATGCATGATTGATTACATCCGCGATGGTCAGGAGATATATCGCAACTCTTTCTCGATCATTCGCGCCGAAGCGCGTCTTGACACGATCCCTGCCGACTTGGAAAAACTCGCCGTGCGCGTGATCCATGCCTGTGGGATGGTCGAAGTCATCGAAGACCTGCGCTTCTCGCCGGGTGCCGGTACTGCCGGGCGCAACGCTCTGGCCGCCGGAGCGCCGATCCTGTGCGATGCGCGCATGGTCTCCGAAGGCATCACTCGCACCCGTCTGCCCGCCAATAATCCGATTATCTGCACCTTGCATGATGAAGGCGTGCGGGAAATGGCCCTGGAGCTGGGCAATACGCGTTCTGCGGTGGCGCTTGAGCTGTGGCGTCCGCACCTGGAAGGCAGCGTGGTGGTCATCGGCAACGCGCCGACCGCGCTGTTCTATCTGTTGGAAATGCTCGATGCCGGTGCGCCGAAGCCTGCACTGATTCTCGGCTTTCCGGTCGGCTTTGTCGGCGCCGCCGAGTCCAAGGCGATGCTTGCCGCCGATAGCCGCGGCGTGCCGTTCGTGATCATGCAGGGCCGCCGTGGCGGCAGCGCCATGGCCGTGGCCGCAGTCAACGCACTGGCCACGGAGATCGAATGATGCAGGCACGCGGTCGATTGATTGGCCTGGGCGTAGGTCCCGGCGACCCGGAGCTGATCACTGTCAAAGCCCTGCGTCTGCTGCGCGAGTCGCCGGTGGTGGCGTATTTCGTGGCCAAGGGCAAAAAGGGCAACGCATTCGGCATCATCGAAGCGCATCTGCAGGACGTTCAGACCCTGATGCCGCTGGTCTACCCGGTGACCACTGAGGCATTGCCGCCGACACTGTCCTACGAAAAGCTCATCAGCGACTTCTACGACGAATCCAGCCGGCACATTGCCGCGCACCTGGACGCCGGACGTGACGTGGCGGTGATCTGCGAAGGCGATCCGTTTTTCTATGGCTCCTACATGTACCTGCACGATCGTCTGGCCGAGCGCTACGAGGCCGAAGTGATCCCGGGTGTGTGCTCGATGCTCGGTGGCGCTTCGGTGCTGGGCGCGCCGCTGGTGTATCGCAACCAGAGCCTGTCAGTGCTGTCCGGTGTGCTGTCCCACGACGACCTGAAACGCAAGCTGGCCGACGCCGACGCGGCGGTGATCATGAAACTGGGGCGCAATTTCCACAAGGTTCGCGAGGTGCTGACCGAGCTGGGGATGGCCGGGCGTGCGCTGTATGTCGAGCGCGCCACGATGATCAACCAGAAAATCGTCCCGCTGGACCAGGTCGACCCGATGTCTTCGCCGTATTTTTCGCTGATTATCGTTCCTGGCGACAGGTGGCAAGGCTGATGACCTCCATGACCCCGGCCATCGTCATTCTAGGCAATGGCAGCCTTGCCACCGCGCGGCGCATTCAACAGCTGTTTCCCGATGCGCTGATTCATGGCCTGGCCGAGCGCGTGCAGGGGGCCGACCGCACTTACAGCGAGTTCGGCGCGACGCTGCGCCAGCTGTATCAACAGAACACACCGATCATCGCCCTTTGCGCAGCTGGTATCGTTATTCGCACCCTGGCCGCCGTGCTGCTGGAGAAGGGCGCCGAACCGCCAGTGCTCGCCGTGGCCGAAGACGGCAGCGCCGTAGTGCCGCTGCTTGGCGGCCTTGGCGGGGTGAATGTCCTGGCGCGCAGCATCGCCAGCGGGCTTGGCGTTGCGCCAGCGATCACCACCAGCGGCGAGCTGCGTTTCGGCACCTGTCTGCTCAACCCGCCAAGCGGCTATGCGCTGGGCGATCTGGAGCTGGGCAAGCGTTTCGTTTCCGACCTGCTGTCCGGCGAACCTGTACGCATCGAGGGCGAAGCCCCTTGGCTGGCCCAGGCGCAACTGCCCGAAGACCCACAGGCCGCGCTGGCCATTCATGTTGGCAGTACCCTGCGCGAGCCGTCACCCCATGAATTGCTGATCTACCCACGTAACGTGCTGGTGGCGGTGACTGACCTCAGTGACGAACTGGCTGAGCACGTGCGCTCGGCCCTGCGCGAGGTACGTATTGCCGGGCAGTCCTTGGCGTGCCTGTTGGCTGCCGAGGAGCAGATGGCCAATCCGCACCTGCACAAGGCTGCCGCCGAGCTGGACGTTGCGGTGCGATTCGTCAGCGCCGCTGCGGCCAGCGAGATGGCCATGAAGGCTGTGCCGCAGCTGTTGCCACCGCTCTGCGTCGACGCCCACACCGCGATTGCTGTCGCGGCGCAACCGCTGGAGGTGCAGAGCATCGGCCGCGGGCGTGGCCGCGTTGCAGTCATTGGTCTGGGCCCTGGCGCAGCAGACCTGATGGTGCCTGCGGTCAAGGCCGAACTGGCACGTGCCAATGATGTGCTGGGCTATGAAACCTACGTGCGCATGGCAGGGCCGTTTCGTGCCGATCAGGTACTGCACTGCACTGACAATCGCGAAGAAATGCAGCGTGCCCGGCATGCCTTCGAGCTGGCTGCTCAAGGCCGTTCGGTGGTTGTGGTGTCGTCCGGTGATCCGGGAGTGTTCGCCATGGCTTCAGCGGTGCTTGAGGCGTTGCATGAGTCGGATAATCCTCACTGGCATGCGGTCGAGCTGGAGATTCTGCCGGGTGTCTCGGCTTCTCTGGCAACCGCCGCTCAGGCTGGTGCGCCGCTGGGACATGATTTCTGCGTGCTGTCGCTGTCCGACAACCTCAAGCCTTGGGACATCATCGAAAAGCGTCTGGACCTCGCCTGTCAGGCCGATCTGGCGCTGGCATTCTACAACCCGATATCTCGCTCCCGACCCTGGCAACTGGGGCGTGCGCTGGAGATTGTCCGCCAGCATCGCATCCCTGCAACCCCCGTGACGCTGGGCCGCGACATCGGCCGTCCCGGGCAGACATTGAGGGTTATCACGCTGGGCGAATTGACACCGGAGCAGGTGGACATGCGCACTATGGTGTTGATCGGCTCTTCCCTGACGTGCACCTTTACGCGCCACGCAGGCGGCAACTGGGTCTATACGCCGCGTTGGTACGGCAACAAGCCTACAGGTTGAGCGCACACGCGTGTCATACCTGCTGCCATTTATCGTGGGAAAGCGCTGAAGTGGCGATGTCACTTCAAGCCTGTGAGCCGTTGTTTCGGCCCACAGGCTTGAGCGAATCGGCTCTCTTCAACCGTCGTCGTCGGTAGTCCGATTCCAGAAGCCTCCCCGGAATATTCGCTCACCTGCGGTACGCCGGGAGGCAGATGGCGGGTTGAATCTGGCTCTGCGTATCGAGTTCGGCAGCCAAGTGCCCGAAAGCCACCAGAGGGCAACGGAAAGCTCCGAAAAAACCGCCTGATTTATTTCGTTAGTCTCGATTCAGTCCATAAGGACGCATGAGTTAAAGGACTAATGAAATGACACAGGACAAAACCATGAACAGCACTGACAACCTCGATTACATTGCCGCCTGCGAGCTGGCTGAATGCCCAGCTTCGTTGGGCGCATTCGCGGCCCCCGCAATCCCCGGATTGCCTCAGGCAGGTGACGTCACTGACGCACAGTCCGGCCATGAAGGTGCGGTGGTTGCAGGCAGTGTGCTGGCATTTCCCAACGGTATGTCGGCGCAGAGCAAGCAGGACGTGATGAATTCCTTTCTGTTCGCCACCCTTGTGGCCAACAAGGCGTTCAGCTCTGAAACCCAGGGCGATCAGTGGTATGACAAATTCAACGAAGTGCTTTCCAAGGTGGGCTGGCTCTCCACCCATTGGAACTATGCGCGCTACCGTGCCACCCAGCAGCGTTTCACCATGGACGAAGTCGGTCTGGAGATCCTCGGTTCGGCCATTGCAGCTGCCGCGTTACCCGGGCCTGCATCGCTGCTGATGCTCAAAGTGGCTGCAGATGCCGTCGCCGCGCTGCAGGCCAGGAAAGAACCCCTGCGCCTGTTCGAGAGCCAGACCAAGGCACACCGTGGCGGTAGCTTCCGTATCGCCTCCTGTATCGAATCCGGGGACAGCATCGTCAGTCTGGCCATGGCGGCAGTCAGCTTTCAGGCCGACAGTGACGTCACCAATGTGCTGTTCTGGGAATGGCAGGGCACCAGTGTCCAGACCTGGAAGGGCGAGCACAACCTGTTGCTCAACACGGACCTGTATGCGCGCTATCGCAAGCTGATCGAGCAACGGCTTGGCGACAATGTCAGTAATGCGATTGCAGAGTACGAAATCTGATCGGAGTGTTGGCGGAGGCGCGGACTGCCTCCGCTTTCGGGATAAAAGGAATTCTCCCATGAAGCAGGAATTGGATGCCGTAGTCGTCAATGCGGGCTGTTTGATGTTTTTCCCCGAGCCGCAGCGGGTCGCCCTGAAAAATGATGTGCTGGACTCGATGCTGTACGTGCAGCTGGCCGCATCGAAACAACACTCGAAGTTTGCCGAACCCGAAAAATGGAATGAAACCCGTCTCACCGCTGCGCAGCGTTTCGGCTGGCTGCCGAGCGCCAGCGAACATATCAGCCAGCCTTTGCCTGAAGACTCCGCTGAAACAGTGTGGAGTTGCATGGTGCGTGCGCTTGTACCGTGGGTGTCAGCCGAGACGCTCCTGCGTGCGGAGGCGTTCATGCGCAGGGCAGGCAGCCAGTCCGTCGCGAGCGAAGCGCTTCATCTGTTGCGCAGTCAGACGGTACAGAGCGGTTTGAATCACTCGGGAAAATTGCAGGTCAGCGTAGTTCTGCAACTGGCTTTCGTCGACACCCGACAGAAGCTCAAGCTGGTGCAGCTTCAATTCACCACACGTCAGCCGTTGTCATCCGGGTTTCTTTTCGAGGTCATCGAGTCGAAGAGTGTCTACGGCAACATCGCTGTGACTGTCCATGCAATGCAACTGTTTGAACAGGTCTATTCGCAGTTTCGCGATGGCATCGACACCGCGCTGTCGAGCAAGCGTGCGTGCCTGATCATGCCGCTCGGGGGCAGTCCCGATGTCTGATCCGGATGAAACTCTACTGACGGGTGCCAGCGTGCTGTCCTTCGCCCGCAATGTCGAACCTGATTTGCGCCAGGACATAATGGATTGTCTGCACCATGCCCGACTGGTCGCAGATGATCGCCATTCTTCCAGAGTGAACTGGCGTGCATGGCTGGATGCTTACCAGCGCTCGATTGCCGCCACAGGCGGTTCGCGGAGCGCCGGGATCAACGATGCCCGATTGAAAATCCACAGTTTCAGTGACATTGGAAAACTGCAGCTATCCGTGGTCGATAACGCTGGCGAGCTTCGCCAACTCTACCGCAGTTCGCTCGACAGGCTATTGAGCAGTGATCATGCGACGAGTTTTTTCAGCAGCTGGTTTACGTCCGGGCGCTCAGAAAGCTTTCAGCTCATGCCCTGTGCAATGCGCAATAAGGACGAGGTGTCGATCCTTCTGTGCAGCCTGCAGATGACCACCCTGGCGCTGCGGCCCGCGCGTTATTTCTGGCAGATATTGGGCGGCGAGATGCAGGTGCATGCCGTCAGTACTGCGTTCCGCTTCAGTCGCCAGAGTTTCGAGCCTTTTCGCCAGACGGTGCAGGACGCCCTGGCTGATCGTGCTGCAGCCGAAATCATCAGTCTTTAGCAACCTGGATAAGCCCATGGAAGGGAGTAACGCAAATGAATGCAGACACAGGTAACGCGGCCTATCTGGGCACTATCGCCAGTATGGTCGCGTTTTTGCCCGGGCTTTCGAACGAAGAGCGCACGGATGTTCAGAACGTTCTTCTGGACGCCCAGTTGTTCGCGGGCAGGCAGTTTGATTTCAAAACCCAGTGGGGGACCTGGATGTATTACTACCGCAGCCGCCTCAAGGCGCGCGGCATACAGCAAAAGGGCGTGGTCCTTGGGGACTCGCTGGTGGTGAGCAGTGTCGACGATTTATTGCAGGCCACGTTCAAGGTCAGTCATCCTGCGGATCGTAAGCGTCTTGGCGACATGGTGCAGCGTGCGGTTGCTGCAATGGGGGTAGGCCAGGCAGCAGAGTCGTACTTTCAGCGCGGCTTCGACCAGGGACGTCTGGGCAGTTTTCAGATCGTACCCTGCGAAAAGTATGAACCTGGCCGGATGCTCCTGTTGCTTTGCAGTCTGCACCTGAGTGTGGACGACCATGCGCCAGGAAGGCGAAGACTGCTGTTTCACTTCAAGGGCGGCAGTTACATCTTTGACAGCAAGGTGTATGCCGCTCATCGTGACGCGGTGATGCGTTATCTGGACGGCAGGGCGCAAGGCATGGTGCGGGCTGCAAGTATCTGAGTCCTGTCAGGGCAGCAGGTAGCCCCTGATGCCGGTGAAAATGATTTGCGCGGCCAGTGCACAGACGAACAGTCCCATCAAACGGCTGACAATCTGCAAACCCTGATCGCCGAGGATGCGTTCGATACGGTTGGAGAGGTAAAGCACGACGCCAACGGTCAGACTGGCCAGCGCAATACTCAGAATGGCGGTGAGTTTGTCGTCCCAGTGGGGCTGACTGACGCCCATGACCAGCAGCGCACCGATCGTACCGGGGCCTACGGTCAGCGGGATGGTCAGCGGAACGATGGTGACGTCCTGTTGGATATTGTCGGTCTGCACCGCCGACTTGCCCTGGGCCATGCCCAGTGCCGAGATGAACAGCACGCTGCCAGCCCCAATCCTGAATGCATCGACCGTGATGCCGAATACATCGAAAATCACGCGCCCGAACAGATACAGCAAGACGCTGGAAACCAGTGTCGCCAGTGCCACCTTCCAGGCCAGGCGCCGCTGTTCCTTGCGCGAGTGACCACGCGTCAGGCTGATGAAGCAGGAAAGAACGAAAAACGGGCTGTAAAGCACCAGCATTTTCAGATAGACGCTGAACAACACGTGAAGCATGGCTTCGACTCACAGCAGCAGGTGGATGGCATCGGCAGTCTATCAGGCCACAGGCCTTTCCCGTCGCCGTCAGTTTTGCCGATAGTGCTCGCCGTCCGACGTCAGCCCACGGGCCTTGTCACGGTGCGCCACCCAGTGCTCGACCAGTTCGCGCAACTGCGACAGTTCGATGGGCTTGGCCATGTGGCCGTCCATGCCAGCCTGGCGTGCGCGGTCTTTATGCTCGGTGAGAATATGCGCGGTCAGTGCAACGACCGGGGTGCGTACACGCTGATTGCCGACTTCCCAGGCGCGCAATTGCTCGGTGGCCGAGAAGCCGTCGAGTATCGGCATCTCGCAGTCCATCAGCACCAGATCATAACGCTGCGCTTTCATGGCTCGCAGCGCTTCTTCGCCATTGCTCGCGGTATCGGGGTTGAGGTTGAGCTTGCCGAGCATGCCGCGGATGACCTTGGTCGAAATGCTGTTGTCTTCGGCCACCAGAATACGGAAGTCGCCGGGGACGCTGACCGGCGGCGTCACGACCGGGCCGGGCTTGTTCGACACGACACCCTTGTTCAACTGGGTCAGTTCATCTGCCAGCGTGGTCTTGAGCGTATAGCCCGCCACCGGTTTGGCCAGAATGCGCTTGATGCCGCAGTTGCGCGCGATGATCTTGCTGGGTGCATTGCTGATGCCGGTCAGCATGATCAACAGTATGTCGTGATTCAGGCTCGGGTCTTCCTTGATCTTGGCGGCCAGTTGCATACCGGTCATGCCCGGCATGTTCTGATCGAGCAGGACCACATCGAAATAGTCGCGCAGGTGCGCCTTGGTCCTGAGCAAGGCCAGTGCCTCCTTGCCGGATGCCACTGCACTGACATTCAGGCCCCAGGCACTGCATTGCTGAACCAGCACTTTGCGGCATGTGTCGTTGTCATCGACCACCAGCACCCTGGCATCTTTGAGCGGGCTGTCCAGATCAATGGTCGGCTGTTCGAGCAGCTTGGCGTCCAGAGGCAGGTTCAGCCACAGCGTATTGCCTTGCGCGCCATTGTTCTGAATGCCGAATTCGCCATCCATCAGTACGATCAACTGACGAGCGATCACCAGTCCCAGATGACCGCCGAG
The DNA here is from genome assembly GCF_020515645.1 of Pseudomonas sp. MWU16-30316. Classification (NCBI taxonomy): domain Bacteria; kingdom Pseudomonadati; phylum Pseudomonadota; class Gammaproteobacteria; order Pseudomonadales; family Pseudomonadaceae; genus Pseudomonas; species Pseudomonas sp. MWU16-30316. Next base: position 159,111 of record NZ_JAIZAZ010000001.1, read on the forward strand.
CCGGCTGCTGGCCAGGAAGTTCCGGCTGTGCAGTTCGGCGTGCAGCAGTTCTTCACGTTCTTCGTCGGAAAGCGTTTCGCCGCTGTCCTGAACCGAAATGCGCAGCCGCGTATTCCCGCTTTTCGAGGACTCAAGGGCGACTGCCAGCAGAATCTCACCTTCGTCGGTCTTCTTCAGGGCATTTTCCAGCAGGCTCAGCAGTGTCTGGCGCAGGCGGGTCGGGTCACCATTGATGACACGTGGCACCTGAGGCTGGATCTGGCTGATCAGCTCGACCTGTTGCTGTTCGGCCTTGGCGCGGAAGATATTCAGGCAGTCCTCGACCAGCGCGCCGATGTCGAACTGCACGTCGTCCAGTTCGATCTGTCCTGACTCGAGCTTGGTGATGTCGAGAATCTCGTTGATCAGCGTCAGCAGTTCGTTACCGGCACTGTGAATGGTCTGCACATAGTCGCGCTGTTTGACCGACAGCGGGGTGCCGAGCAGCAGCTCGGTCATGCCCAGCACGCCGTTCATCGGGGTGCGAATCTCGTGGCTGATCTTGGCCAGAAACTCGGCTTTGGCGTTGATTTCGGCGGTGCTGGCCGCCTGATCGCGGCTGATGCTGAAGCGGTCTTCGGTGATACTGCGATGGCGTTCGCTGAGGGCCAGGCTCATCAGCAGGCCGCTGATGCAGAACACGCTGAGCAGCGCCAGCAGCAGCCATTGCGGTGGCACCAGGCTCAGCCACAGCAGGCCGGGCAGGACCACCATGTAGCCGATATTGAAGGTGATCATTCCGAGGACAAACAGGCGCGCCGAGCGATAGCCCTTCTGCCAGTGCCACATCGACACCGCCAGAATGCTCAGTGTCGTCAGCGAGACCAGGCCGAACGTCAGGAAGTTGATCGGCAGCTTTTCGTCGAACAGCACCAGCAAGGCGCCGATCCCCATGAGCACCGCGTTGCCCAGCAACAGACGATCGAGTTTGCGGGCATTGCGATGGACGAAGAAACAGTAGGTGTAGATCAGGCCTGCGACAGCGGCCAGCAGCAGCGCCAGGTGTGCGCTCGGGGTTTGCGCGATATTCCACGGGTCGATCGGGCGGAGCAGGTTGAGGAGCAACAGCGCACTGAGCCCGAGTAACGATTCGCAGGCGGCCAGCCACAGATTGCTGCGCGACCGGGTGTGTCCGTAACGCGTCAGATTCTGCACGATCAGCATGGACAGCGCGCCAAACAGCAGTCCGAACAGCAATGGCTGGGTTTCGTTGGCGGCGCTTTCGATGGCCGGTTCAAGGGTGATGCTGGGGCGCATTTTCTGCGCAGAGACCAGTCTCAGGTAGATATCCAGCGAGGCCGAGCTTTGCGGAACCGGCAGCAGGAAATCGTTGGATGGCAGTCGCTGATCTTCAATCGGCACGTCGTTGCCCGTGCGTAGATGATCAATCTGTCGATCGCCGTCCATGACATACATGTCGGCGCTGGAAAGGTCCGGGGCGAAGATACGCAGCAATTGCTCGTGCTGGGTCGGTTGCAGGCGGTAATGCAGCCATACCGCGCTGCCGCGATCCGCTGCCGCGACCCGTTCCAGCTCGGTGGGGCTGAATTGATTCTGATAGCGCGCCGAGCGGATTTCATCCAGCGTCAGATGGGCCTTTTCGTCGAGCAGCGTCGACCAGCCTGCACCATGCTCGGCCTGCGCCGAAAGCATGAACAGCAGGGTCAGCAGTCCAACGGTTGAGGCTATGGCAATCCTGAGCCAGCGCACAATGAAATCCCTTCGTGAGTGAATGCCTGGTAAAACCGCGAATACCGGAGCAACCGGCCAGCCTCTGCTTGAAGAGGCTGGTCCGATCGATTATTCCTGGTCTTCGCCACGCTCGCGGGCAATGGCACGGTAGCCAATGTCCTTGCGGTAGAAACACCCTTGCCAGTCGACTTTTGCGGCCAGCGCATAGGCATTTTCCTGCGCGTTGCCGACGCTGTCACCCAGCGCTGTGGCACACAGTACACGACCACCGCTGGTCACGACACGCTCATCCTGCAAGGCCGTGCCTGCATGGAATATCTTGCCTTCGAGCTGTGCCGCTGCGTCCAGACCCTCGATGACCGCGCCTTTGGCGTAGTCGCCAGGATAACCGCCTGCGGCCAGCACGATACCCAGGCTGGGGCGTGGGTCCCACTGTGCTTCGATCTTGTCCAGCGCTTGCGCCAGCGCAGCCTCGACCAGCAGTACCAGGCTCGATTGCAGACGCAGCATGACCGGCTGGGTCTCCGGGTCGCCGAAGCGGCAGTTGAACTCGATGACTTTCGGGTTGCCTGCTTTATCGATCATCAAACCAGCATAGAGGAAGCCGGTGTAAACGTTACCTTCATCGGCCATACCCCTGACGGTCGGCCAGATAACCAGGTCCATGACACGTTGATGAACCTCGGCGGTGACCACCGGGGCAGGGGAGTAGGCACCCATCCCGCCGGTGTTCGGCCCGCTGTCGCCGTCGCCGACGCGCTTGTGGTCCTGGCTGGTGGCCATGGGCAGTACATTCTTGCCGTCGACCATGACAATGAAGCTGGCCTCTTCGCCATCGAGAAACTCTTCGATGACAACGCGCGAACCGGCGTCGCCAAAGGCGTTGCCAGCCAGCATGTCCCGTACGGCGTCTTCGGCTTCTGCCAGGGTCATGGCGACGATCACGCCCTTGCCCGCGGCCAGGCCGTCGGCCTTGATGACAATCGGCGCGCCTTTTTCACGCAGATAGGCCAGGGCAGGCTCGATCTCGGTAAAGTTCTGGTAGTCGGCAGTAGGAATCTTGTGACGCGCCAGGAAGTCCTTGGTGAACGCCTTGGAGCCTTCAAGCTGGGCAGCGCCAGCGGTCGGGCCGAAGCAGTCCAGGCCTCGGCTGCGGAACAGGTCGACGACGCCTGCAACCAACGGTACTTCCGGGCCGACGATGGTCAGCGCAACGTTCTTTTCAGCGAAATCCGCCAGTTGCTCCAGTGCCAGAACGTCGATGGCCACGTTTTCGCATTTGGCCTCGATCGCCGTGCCCGCATTGCCCGGTGCGACAAACACCTTCTGCACGCGTGGGTCCTGAGCGACTTTCCATGCCAGGGCGTGTTCACGACCGCCGCTGCCAATGATCAAAACATTCATTTCAAAAACCTCGATGACGCTGATTCTGGAGTACGCGGTGTGCCTGAGGCGACCCAACCCGCCGTACGAGGCCGCAATGACGCAGCAGACGCCTGCGCCAGTGCGGCCGTTTTTCTGATTAGTGCCGGAAGTGACGCATACCGGTGAACACCATCGCGATGCCGGCTTCGTCTGCTGCAGCGATCACTTCGTTGTCACGCATCGAGCCGCCCGGCTGGATGACAGCGGTGATGCCGACCTTGGCCGCGTTATCGATGCCGTCACGGAACGGGAAGAAGGCATCGGAGGCCATCACGGCGCCCTGAACCTGCAGCCCGGCATGCTCAGCCTTGATGGCCGCGATACGCGCCGAGTTCACACGGCTCATCTGGCCAGCGCCGACGCCGACGGTCTGGCGGTTGCGGGCGTAGACGATGGCGTTGGACTTGACGTACTTGGCGACTTTCCAGGCGAAGATCAGGTCATGCATTTCCTGTTCTGTAGGCGCACGCTGGGTGACGACCTTGAGGTCGGCCTCGGTGATCATGCCGATGTCACGGCTCTGTACCAGCAGGCCGCCATTGACGCGTTTGTAGTCCCAGGCAGGCAGGCGCTCGCTCCACTGGCCGCTGGTCAGCAGGCGCACGTTGGCTTTGCTCGCGACGATGGCGCGGGCTTCGGCGCTGACGCTCGGGGCGATGATCACTTCGACGAACTGGCGCTCGACGATGGCCTTGGCGGTTGCAGCGTCCAGCTCGCGGTTGAAGGCGATGATGCCGCCAAATGCCGACTCGGAGTCAGTGGCATAGGCCAGTTCGTAAGCCTGGCGAATGCCGCCTTCATCGTCCGGGCAGACCGCGACACCGCACGGGTTGGCGTGCTTGACGATCACGCAGGCCGGTTTGACGAAGCTCTTGACGCATTCCAGTGCGGCATCGGTATCGGCCACGTTGTTGAACGACAGCTCCTTGCCTTGCAGCTGGGTGGCGGTGGCGATGCCGACCTCGGCAGGTTTGGCTTCGACGTAGAACGCCGCACTCTGGTGCGGGTTCTCGCCGTAGCGCATTTCCTGAGCCTTGACGAACTGGGTATTGAAGGTGCGCGGGAACTGGCTGCGGCCTTCGGTGCTCAGGGTTTCGGCAGTCTGGTCGACGCCGCCCAGGTAGTTGGCGATCATGCCGTCGTAGGCGGCGGTGTGCTCGAACGCCTTGAGCATCAGGTCGAAGCGCTGGGCGTAGGTCAGGCCACCGGCCTTGAGGCTTTCCAGAACCTGGCCGTAATCGCTGGCATTGACCACGATGGCGACGTCCTTGTGGTTCTTCGCTGCGGAACGGACCATGGTCGGGCCGCCAATGTCGATGTTTTCGATGGCGGTCGGCAGGTCGCAGCCTGGCTTGGAGACAGTGGCTTCAAACGGGTACAGATTGACCGCAACCAGATCGATCGGCTTGATGCCGTGCTCGGTCATGATGGCGTCGTCTATGCCGCGACGACCCAGAATCCCGCCATGGATCATGGGGTGCAGGGTCTTGACCCGGCCATCCATCATTTCAGCGAAGCCGGTGTAGTCGGCCACTTCGACTGCCGCGACGCCGTTGTCCTTGAGCAGCTTGAACGTACCGCCAGTGGAAAGAATCTCGACGCCCAGCGCTTCAAGCTCGCGGGCAAACTCAAGGATTCCTGTCTTGTCGGATACGCTGATCAGGGCGCGGCGGATCGGCAGGCGGGTAGTCTGGTCGGTCATCTCGATTTCCATCAAAAGCAAAAGAAGTCAGCAAAAAAAAGCGACCGCGGTGCAAGGTCGCCTTTTCTGTTTTGAATGCTTTAAAGCAGATCGTACTGTTTGAGTTTCTTGCGCAGCGTGCCGCGATTCAGTCCCAGCAGCTCGGAGGCCTTCGTCTGGTTGCCCTTGACGTAGTTCATCACGCTTTCCAGAAGCGGAGCCTCGACTTCCGACAACACCAGGTTGTAGACGTCAGTGACGGATGCGCCTTCGAGGTGGGCGAAATAATTGTGCAGCGCCTTCTCGACACTTCCGCGCAGGGTCTGACCCTCTTCGCTCGGCGTGTTGAGGTGCTGTTTCAAATTGACGTTGTCGCTCACGGGTGTTGTTCCACTCACTAAAGTCTCGGTCATCATCGTCATGCGGCCACCTCTTTATCATTCTCGTTATCCGGGCCCTTGCAGCCTTGGCTGAAGAACTCCCGGACGTTGGCGCACTGTGCTTCCGTATCTTCCAAACGATTGAAGTGGGCGCGAAACTCTCTGGCGCCCGGCAGGGTTGCGAGATACCAGCTGACGTGTTTGCGTGCAATGCGCACGCCCATCACGTCTCCATAGAAAACGTGGAGCGCTGCCAGATGCTCAAGCAGAATGCGTTCCACTTCACTCGACTGCGGCGCCGGGAGTGTCTCTCCGGTCCGCAGGAAGTGTTCTATCTCGCGAAAAATCCAGGGACGCCCCTGTGCGGCCCTGCCAATCAGTAATCCGTCTGCTCCGGTGGCCTTCAGCACGTGCCGGGCCTTTTTCGGTGAATCGATGTCGCCATTGGCAAAGACCGGTATCGACACGGCCTGTTTGATCTGGGCAATGGTGTCGTACTCGGCCTCGCCGGTGTACAGGTCGGCACGGGTTCGCCCGTGCACTGCCAGTGCCTGAATGCCTGCCTGCTCGGCGATTTTCGCCACTGTCAGGCCATTTCGGTTGTCGCGATCCCATCCGGTGCGGATCTTCAGCGTGACCGGTACATCGACTGCAGCCACGACGGCCTGCAGGATGTCGTTGACCAGTTGCTCATCCTTCAACAGCGCCGAGCCAGCCGCCTTGTTACAGACTTTCTTGGCCGGGCAACCCATGTTGATGTCGATGATCTGGGCGCCCAGTTCGACATTGGCACGTGCTGCGTCCGCCAGCATCTGCGGATCACCACCGGCGATCTGTACCGAGCGCGGCTCGGGATCACCTTCGTGGATCATGCGCAGACGCGATTTGCGGCTGTTCCACAGGCTCATGTCACTGGTGACCATCTCCGACACCACCAGGCCGGCACCGAGTCTTCGGCACAGCTGACGGAAAGGCTGGTCGGTGACGCCCGCCATCGGGGCGAGGATCAAGCCGTTTTGCACTGTATATGGGCCGATGCGTACTGCCGACATAGCCTTACCTGTTGTGGAGGCCAAATCATCCGCAGGCCGTGTAAAAAACCGTTTCACCCGGTCTGCAACGGCTCATCCCGCCAGCCGCATGCGCCACCGTCAGATCGAACCGAGAGTTTGAAAAAGGGTTGGCATGATACCCGCTCTCGATGACTGGATAAAGGCTGAATTGGATAAAATCTGAACAGCTCTTGCCTGAGTTCGATGAGTCCGGTCAGAGGGTATTTTGTTGCTGAATTTCTGCGATCATGCAGCGTTCTTTGGTGAAAGTAGCGTGTAAAAAAGGAGTCTCGGCCGACGCTGTCGCGCCGGACGAGTCATTCCGGCGAGCGGAAGTTCAGGCTGTAGTTCACGGCCTTGGCACCTGGATCAAGGATATCCAGCGCGATATGGATCGGCGTCTGGGGTGGCATCTCTTCCTTGCCGGCCATTTCGCCGCTCAGGTATTCACTGGGCTTGAACCGACGACTGGCAATCAACTGACCGCCGGTATCGGAAAAACGCAGTTCCAGCAGGGGAAACGGCTGGGAAAACGAGGCGCGGTTGTAGATGATCGCGTCCACCACCAGAGCCCCCTGAAACTCCGGGTGGCTGCGCACTACCAGGTTGCTGCTCTTGAGCTGGGAAATGTCGACCTTGCTCGGCACCTTGCAGCCGACCTGCGGGCAAATCTGTTGAAACCACGGGCGATACTGGTCCTGGCGTGCCAGCTGATCGAAGTGGTACCAGACGTATTGTCCTGCCAGGCCCGCCAGCGCCAGTACGATCAACAGACCCCAGGCCAGGCGTCGCCCCCAGCGTGGTTTGGGCCGTTGCCAGTCCAGTTGCAAAGGGTCGTCAGTCAGGTCAAGAAGTGTCTGGTCGCGCACTGCCGGTTCGTTGCGACTGCGCTTGCCCCGCGGTTCTGGCTCCGGCTCATGGTCGTCGTCTTCATCATCGTCATCCACCGCAGACCAGCGCTCGACTTTTTCGGCAGGCGGAGCTTTGCGCTGGATGATGACGGGCATCGGGGGCTCGTCATCGTCCAGATGCTTGTCCAGTGACAGCGACGGCTCGGTACGCGAGTCATCCTCCAGCGGCTCCGGAGCGTCTACAGAGTCGGTGTCCGGGATGACTTCTGCATGCAGCTCGGGCAGTTGCTCGACATCGTCGTTATGCAGCGTATCGACCCATGCCGCCTCGTCGCTCTGCCGACTGTCACGCTTCGCCGTCAGGCTCACATCGTCGTTGCCGATATCGCTTACAGGGCGGGCGAAGGTGTCAGGCCTGCGGGTCTCGCGTTGTTCGAGGCGGGCCAGTTCTTCGTCCAGATTGAGATTGTCCAGATCCAGCTCGCTGACCTGCCAGGGATCGTCCTCTTCGGGCGTCTTTTCCGGCTCCGGCTCCGGCGTCGGCAGGGCCTCCGGTTCGGGCAGGGCCGCGATCACCGGCGAGGCGGGCAGGGTCTCTTTTTCGGCGTCATCGCTGGCGCGCTGCTCGAGCAACTGCCGCGCTGCGTTGAACACCTGCAGGCAGGCTCCGCACCGCACCACGCCACGGGCCACGCTCAGTTGAGCGTGACTGACTCTGAAACTGGTCTGGCAGTGCGGGCACTGGGTGACGAAACTGTCGGTCATGCGGCTGTCCGGTTGAAGCGGCGATTAACGGCGGCGACCCGTGATGCGTACCCAGCCATCTCGGTTTGCGATCGGGTCCAGATCAAAACTTTCAGCATAGGCTGCCGCGACTTCCTCACCCTGTTCGGCAAGAATGCCTGACAGTGCCAGGCGTCCGCCGGTCCTGATCAGGGTTGCCAGTTGCGGCGCCAGGGAAACCAGCGGGCCAGCCAGAATGTTGGCGACCAGCACGTCGGCCTGCTGGGGCGGCAGATCCTCGGGCAGGTACAGCGGGAAGCGTTCGGCCGCGATATTGTTGCGTCCGGCATTGTCTCGAGAGGCTTCCAGTGCCTGCACGTCGATATCGGTACCAACGGCCTGTTCGGCACCCAGCAGCAGTGCGGCGATGGCCAGAATGCCCGAGCCGCAGCCGAAATCCAGCACGTTGCAGCCTTCGAGGTCCTGGCCGTCCAGCCACTCGAGGCACAGCGCGGTGGTCGGGTGGGTCCCGGTGCCGAACGCCAGGCCCGGATCGAGCAACAGGTTCACGGCGTCCGGCTGTGGTGCGGCATGCCAGCTCGGCACGATCCACAGGCGCTTGCCGAAACACATCGGCTGGAAGTTATCCATCCAGCTGCGTTCCCAGTCCTGATCTTCGATGACTTCGGCGCTGTGCTCGGGTAACTCTTCGCCGGTCAGCAGGCTCAGGTGTGCCAGGGCCATTTCAGCATTGGTGTCGGCTTCGAACAGTGCGAGCAGGTGGGTGTGCGCCCACAGCGGCGTGGTATTGAGTTCGGGTTCGAAAATCGGCTGGTCTTCGGCGTCCATGAAGGTCACGGACACGGCGCCGACTTCAAGAAGGGCGTCTTCGTAGGTTTCGGCTTGTTCTGGGCTGATGGCGAGACGGACTTGCAGCCAAGGCATGGCGGATTACCTTCGATTTGGAAATAAGTGCGGCTTTTACAGCCGGTGCGGCCGCAGGAAGCGGGCAAGTTTACTGCTATGCGCTGCAAACAACAAAGCCGCATCACTGCGGCTTTGTCGTGGTGAAGCAGACTGGCTTATTGATTGGCCAGTTTGTGCTCCAGGTAGTGGATGTTGATTCCGCCTTCGCAGAAGCCTTCATCGCGGGTCAGGTCGCGGTGCAGCGGGATGTTGGTCTTGATCCCGTCGACCACGATTTCGTCCAGGGCATTGCGCATGCGTGCCATGGCTTCTTCGCGGGTCGCGCCCCAAGTGATCACTTTACCGATCAGCGAGTCATAGTTGGACGGTACCTTGTAGCCGCTGTACAGGTGCGAATCGACCCGTACACCGTTGCCGCCCGGTGCGTGGAAGTGCTTGACCAGACCAGGGCTTGGCACGAAGGTCTTAGGGTCTTCGGCGTTGATCCGGCATTCCAGCGCATGACCCTTGATGACCACGTCATCCTGGGTGTACGACAGTTTGTTGCCGGCGGCGATGCTGAGCATCTCCTTGACGATGTCGATGCCGGTGACCATTTCCGAAACCGGGTGCTCCACCTGAACACGGGTGTTCATTTCGATGAAGTAGAAACGACCGTTTTCGTACAGGAACTCGAAAGTACCCGCACCACGATAGCCGATATCGATACACGCCTTGACGCAGGCGGCCAGGACATCCTCGCGCGCCTTTTCGTCGATGAACGGTGCCGGCGCTTCTTCCAGAACCTTCTGGTGACGGCGCTGCAGCGAGCAGTCGCGATCGCCCAGGTGAATGGCCTGGCCCTGGCCGTCGGAAATCACCTGGACTTCCACGTGACGTGGGTTGGTCAGGTATTTTTCCAGGTAGACCATCGGGTTGCTGAACCAGGCCGCTGCTTCGGCGCGGGTCTGGGAAGCGGCTTCGATCAGGTCTTCTTCGCGATGAACCACACGCATGCCGCGACCACCGCCACCACCGGCGGCCTTGATGATCACCGGGTAACCGACTTCACGACCGATGCGCAGAGCGGTGGCCTCGTCTTCCGGCAGCGGGCCGTCGGAACCGGGAACGGTCGGCACGTTGGCCAGCTTCATGGCGTCCTTGGCGGAAACCTTGTCGCCCATCAGGCGAATGGTGTCTGCTTTGGGACCAATAAAAGCGAAGCCCGATTTTTCGACCTGTTCGGCGAAGTCGGCGTTCTCGGCGAGAAACCCGTAACCCGGGTGGATCGCCGTGGCGCCGGTCACTTCGGCAGCCGAAATGATCGCCGGAATGTTCAGGTAGGACAGATTGGCCGGTGCCGGACCGATGCAGACGGTTTCGTCTGCCAGGCCCAGGTGCATCAGCTCGCGATCTGCGGTGGAGTGTACAGCGACGGTCTTGATGCCCAGTTCTTTACAGGCACGCAAGATGCGCAAGGCAATTTCGCCGCGGTTGGCGATCAGAACTTTTTCCAACATCGCAGGCTCTCCCCGGGTCAAACGATTGTGAACAGCGGCTGGTCAAACTCAACCGGCTGACCGTTTTCTACCAGGATGGATTCGATCACACCGCTGGCTTCTGCCTGGATGTGGTTCATCATTTTCATCGCTTCGACGATGCAGATGGTGTCGCCTTTCTTGACGGTCTGGCCGACTTCAACGAATGCAGGCGAAGTAGGCGCCGGGGTACGGTAGAACGTACCGACCATTGGCGACTTGACTACAAAGCCGTTCAGTTTCGGAGCCGATGGCGCTTCTGCAGCGGCCGCAACCGGTGCTGCTGCCGGAGCCGGAGCGGCTGCAGGTGCAGCAACCGGAGCCGGTGCGTAGTAAGGCTGTGCCGGAGTCTTGCTGTGGCGGCTGATCCGTACGGATTCCTCGCCTTCACGGATTTCCAGCTCGTCGATGCCGGACTCTTCCAGCAATTCGATCAGTTTCTTGACTTTGCGAATATCCATTAATCAACTCCCAAGGTTCTGTAAGGGCAATGTGTCGGCCGGCTCAAGCCATATGGTCAGCTTCAGGCTGGACTCATCATGGCTTGGCACTGGCGGCCAGTTGTTCCAGGGCGGCTTCCAGGGCCAGTCGGTAACCGCTGGCGCCAAGGCCGCAGATCACTCCTACAGCGACATCTGAAAAGTAGGAGTGATGGCGGAAAGGTTCGCGTTTGTGCACGTTCGATAAATGCACTTCGATGAATGGGATGCTCACTCCCATCAGCGCGTCACGTATTGCAACGCTGGTGTGCGTAAAAGCAGCCGGATTGATCAAAATAAAATCCACACCCTCACCGCGAGCGGCGTGAATGCGGTCGATCAGTTCGTACTCGGCGTTGCTTTGCAGATACATCAGATGGTGACCGGCATCGCGAGCGCGCTGCTCCAGGTCCTGATTGATCTGAGGCAGGGTGATAGTGCCGTAGACCCCGGGTTCCCGAGTGCCCAGCAGGTTCAGGTTGGGCCCGTGTAGGACCAGGATAGTCGCCATTGCGTGTTCCTTTTATTGTCTGCGAGCGGTTTACGCCCGGCGACTATGCCGGAAGGGCAGTGGACTGTCCAGTTAACAACAGTAGCCAGCACAATGAGCGATATTCGCGCAAAGTTTATGACTCAGGGATCAGTTTTGGTCATTGGCGCTGTTCAGACGCTCGATAAGGCCTGCCGCGTCGATTTCGCCGACGACCCGTACAGTTTGCTGTTCTTCGCCGTTTTTATCGAAGAAAAGCAGCGCTGGCGGGCCAAACAGCTTGTACCGGTCAAGCAGGGCGCGTTGCTCTGCGTTGCTGTCGGTCATGTCGAAACGCACCTGCTTGTAACCCGACAAGCGGGCGACCACACCCGGGTCAGGCAGGACTTCGTGTTCGATGACCTTGCAACTGATGCACCAGTCGGCATACCAGTCGAGCACCAGCGGTTTGCCCTCGCGCCGGGCTTCGTGCATCACACGGTCCAGTTCGGCGGAGGTGGTGATCGTCTGCCACTGTGAGGCGGCCGGAGCTACCGCTCCGTTATTCGCCGTGGCGTACTCGCGGCCCAGCGGGCGCATGGGGTCGGTGTGCCCGGACAGCGCGCCGTACCAGCACGCCAGCGCATAGACCAGCAGCGCCAGCCCCAGCAGTTGGGCGAGTTTCTGCCGTGTGGTTTTGACATTGAATTCCAGGGTGCCGAGAAACAGTGCGACACCGGCCGACAACAGACCCACCAGCAACAGCGTGACTTGCCCTGGCAGTACGCGGCTCAGCAGACCGATGGCCAGCCCCAGCAGCAGCACACCGATGGCGTTTTTAACCGTCACCAGCCAAGGGCCGCTTTTCGGCAGCCATGTGGCACCACCGGTTGCGATCAGCAACAGCGGCGCGCCCATGCCCAGGCCCAGCGCGAACAGTTTCAGAGCGCCGCCGAGTGCATCGCCGCTGGCGCTGATATACAACAGCGCACCGGCCAGAGGCGCCGATACGCAAGGTGACACCAACAGGCTGGAGACCACGCCCAGCACCGCTGCACCCCACAATGAACCGCCCTGGGTCTTGCCGGCGATACGGTCCAGACGAGAGCTGATGGACTGCGGCAGGCGCAGTTCGAAAGCGCCGAACATGGCAATGGCGAAGATCACGAAGAATGCCGAGAACGGCACCAGTACCCAGGCCGATTGCAAGCGCGCCTGCAGGTTAAGGCCTGCACCGAACACACCCATCAGCGCGCCCAGCAGGGCAAAGCACGCCGCCATCGGCAGTACGTAAGCCAGAGACAGGCTCAGCCCGCGCAACCCGCCAACCTGGCCGCGCAGCACCACGCCGGACAGAATCGGCAACATCGGCAGTACACACGGTGTGAAGGTCAGGCCTACGCCTGCGAGAAAAAACAGCGCCAGTTCTTTCCAGCTCCAGGCGGCCGCTGTGGCTGCGCTGGCAGACGCCTGGTCGCTCGGGCTGGCGGCTACGTCGCCAATGCTCAAACGCTCGGTTTCAGGTGGATAGCACAAGCCCTTGTCGGCGCAGCCCTGGTACGTGACGGCGAGGGTGAAGGGGCGCTGTTCGCCGGGTTTGCGTGGCAGGTCGATATCGAGAATGCCGTGATAGACCTCGACATCGCCAAAATACTCGTCGTGTTTCTGCTCGCCCTTGGGCAGTTGCGCTTCGCCAAGGCCGATGTCGGCAGGCTCGGTGCGGAACTGAAAGCGGTGGCGATACAGGTAGTAGCCATCGGTGGCGACCAGCCTCAGCTTGATCGACTCCTGCGTCGTTTCGATCAGGCTCAACTGAAAGGCCTGACGCACTGGCAGGAAGTCCTTGCTGTTATCCAGCGAGCCGCCGCCCAGCGTGGATGAAGGTCGGCTGTCCAGCAGACCGGCGCCGGAGGCGGGTAGGGCCAGGATCAATAACAGCAGGCATAACAAACGGCGCATGGCAGTCTCGAATCTCGAAAGTCTGCGCATGATAACGGAGTGCCCGGCGGCGTGCCGAGGGCAGGTTGTAAGTGTGGGTGTCAGCAGGCCCACGACGTGCCGGAATTATTTCTTGCCCGAGGAAAAGCTGCCACCCGCTTCCTGGTCGTAAAAATCCGGGATCTTGTACTTATACGTGTCCAGCCAGCGTTGCAGGCTGAGGTCACGTTCTGCCGCGGTATTGACCTGCGGCGTCGGCGAAGCGGCCTTGCCGCTGGCTTGAAGCTGCAGCCAGGTCTCGGTCTGTCTGGTTTCAGAGGCCGCAGTTTCATTGTTGTCTGCCCAGGCATCACCTGCGCTCAACAGCAGTACACACCCGGTGAATAGGATGCGCTTCATGGTCGTACCTCCTGGGACTGACGATCATTTTGCCCTGTCAGGCTCGCAATGGGCCGTGCAGATGCTAGAGGAGCGGCAGGGGGCTTCCGCAATTGCTCGGCACGCGCCTGGGCATCGGTCACCTGCTCAGGCGTCAGCCCGGCCCGCGACGCCAGTTCGGCGGCTTGCGTCCAGTTATTCTGATAGATCAGCAGCGTGGCCAGGTTCACCGCCGCCAGCGAGTCCGATTGTTTGAGCTCCATGGCCGTCAGGAACTGAAAGCGTGCCTGTTCCAGTTTCAACTGATTGAGGTAGACGACGCCCAGGTCATTACGGATCTTTTCATCGGTCGGTTGCAGTTTGCTGGCCATCAGCAGGTGTTGCTGTGCCAGCGTGTTGTCACCACGCGCTGCGGCCAGTTGCCCTAGGCCATGCTCACCCTCGGCTGCCCGGCAGGTGCCCAGCAGGCTGCGGTACAGAGGCTCGGCCTCGTTGCTGCCCAAAAGCCGCAACACCCGGGCCTTGCGCAGGCGAACCTCGCCCAGGCTGTCGGGCAGGCTTTCCAGATTGGCAAGGCTGGCATGCAGGCGGCCTTCATCGGCCATGTTCTGAGCCAGATTCAGGGAAAACTCCTGATCCGAGGTCAGCTTGGGGCACTGCCCCGGCTGAGCCGTGGTCTGCGTCCAGAGGGGGCGACCATCACTGGCGCATCCGCCCAGCAACAACAGCCCGAGTAGTACGATCACTGGTTTCATTGCAATGCGTCCTTTCGTCCACGGGTAACACCGGGTCAACTGCCCAGTGCGCGGCTTATTGCCATGAAGCCTGGCCCGGCCAGAACAATCAGCAGGGCGGGGAACAGAAACACCATCATGACCACCGACATCTTTGCCGAGAGTTTGGAAATGTATTCCTGCAGACGGGTCAGGCGTCGGTCGTCGATCAGTTGCTTGAGCATGAGCAGAGACTTCAATGCGCCGCCGCCCTGATGAATCAGTTGATTGAGGATCACGCAGGTGTCGCTCAACTCGTCGACAGCCAGCAGGGCAGCGGTTTTTCTCAGTTCCTCGCCCAGCTCCAGGCCGGAGTCGACGCGCACCAGCACTACGCGGATTTCCTCGGACAGCACTGGCAACAGGTCCTTGCCTTCGTTGCTGAGCACCCGAAGGGCCTGCTCGACCGCCATACCGGACTCGAACAGGATGCGCAGCAGCGGGATAAAGGTAGAGATTTCCACCACAACTTGTTTCTGACGGCGCCGAGCCGCGGCCGCCAGAATCCGCTTGGGCAGCAGATAACCGACTCCCAAGGCAAAGATCGGCGCGATGAGCGGTTGCTGGACGCCTTTGAAAAACAGCAGTTGGCCGAGGATGACCATGACCATCAGGCCGACCGGAACGCCGACCTGGCAGGCCGCGAACAACGAACGTTTGCTGGCGCGCCGCCAGCCGATGCGGTTGAGCAGTATCTGGGTTTCCGAATCCAGGCTGATGCTGCGTTGGCCTATGCGGGTATCGCCGAGCAAGCGCAACAGGCTGCCGATGCGGCTTTCGCGGATCACCTGGCCCCTCAAGCGCCTGGCCACCAGACGTTCATTGCGGCGTTGACGGGCTACGCCGGACAATAGCAAAAATGCTGCAGCGGCAAGCATCATGGCAGCGAATACCAGTTCCATCTCAAATGCTCCTCAACATGCGCCACAGCACCACGCACCCCGTGACCTGCAGCGCGAAGGCCATGCTCAGCATGATCTTGCCGCTGTCGTCGTCCCACATATGCAGCAGATAACTGGGGTTCACCGCCAGAAAGTAACCGGCCATGGTGATCGGCAGCAGGGCCAGCACCAACGCAGTCATGCGGGTTTCGCCGGTCATGGCGCGCAATTGACGACCGGCCTGTTCCCGATCGCGAATCAGCTTGATCAGGTTTTCCATCAGTTCGCTGGCATTGCCGCCATAACGGTGATTGACCCGCAAGCCGATGGCGAACAGGTGAAACTCGTCGCGCTCATACAGTTCGGCAAAATCCCTCGCCGCATCCGGCAGGCTGACGCCCAGCTGTACGTTACGCTCGATCCGGCTCATGCCGTCCTTGAGCGGCTGGTCCGTGGCATCGATGCCGTGCAGTACCGCGTCGGCCAGGGTTCTGCCGGACTTGAGGCTGCGCACGGTATGGTCGAGCAATTGCGGCAGTTGCTGGATCATGCGGCGCACGCGCACCTCATAGCGCCACGAAACGAACAGGCGCAGTGTCAAAGGCACCGCCAGCATGACGCTGATCGCGCCGACGCCTCCCGCCGTTGCGTAGCCGATCAGTATCAGCAGCGCATACAGCGACAAGGCCAGGCCCATGCGTTTGGTCGGCTGTCCCAGCCCGGCGCGCAAAAAGGCCCGATCCAGGTAGCTCCAGCCGGTCTTTTCGGCCACGGGTTGCACTTGCCCGGCCATCAGCCGCTGCCTGACCCGCTCACTGGCACCCTGGTTGAGCGCCAGATAGAACATGCGGATGGACGCCATCAGCAGCATCACGGAGATCAGGCCCAGTACCAGTGACGCACTCATGCCGACTCCCTGGTCATGTCAGTAGCCAGGCCGCAGCTTGTCGCCCGCAGCGTGGGCCGCTTCGCGCATGAAGCCGACCCCGGTGCGACGATCAACGCGGAACAGGGTATTGGTGACATAGATGTCATCGCGTATGCCGACCACTTCCACCACTTCACTGACACAGCGGCGCCCGTCAGGCAGACGCGTCAGTTGGATAATCACATCCAATGCCGCGCAGACCATCTGGCGCAGGGTCTTTTCCGGGATCAGCCGCCCGGTCAGGCCCACCAGCGTTTCCAGGCGCAGCAGGGCATCCTGTGCATTGTTGGCGTGCACGGTACTCATCGAACCGTCGTGGCCGGTGTTCATCGCCGTCAACACGTCCAGCACTTCGACACCGCGGATCTCGCCGAGGATGATGCGGTCCGGGCGCATCCGCAGCGAGTTGCGGATCAGGTCGCTGGCGCGCACCTCGCCATGCCCTTCGGCGTTGGGCGGGCGGGTTTCCAGGCGCACCACATGCGGGTGACTGAGCTGCAACTCGGCGACGTCCTCTATGGTGACCAAGCGCTGATTGCTGTCGATCAACTGGCTCAGCACATTGAGCATGGTGGTCTTGCCCGTGCCGGTGCCGCCGCTGACCAGAATGTTGCAGCGTTTGCCGACGGCCTCCTGGAAGAATTCGAAAATCGACTGATCGATGGTCTGCATGGCCACCAGGTCAGCGCTCTTGAGCATGTCCTTGCGAAACTTCCGGATCGACAGACACGGGCCGTCCAGCGCGATGGGCGGAATGATCGCGTTGACCCGGCTGCCATCGGGCAGACGCGCATCGACCATCGGTGAGGATTCGTCCAGGCGGCGCCCGAGTGGTGCCAGGATGCGCTGCATCACGCGCTCGACATGGTGCGAATCGATAAAGCGCAGGTCGGTGTGGTGCAGCACGCCATCGCGCTCGACAAATACCTTGCCTGGCCCGTTGACCAGAATTTCCGTCACCGAAGTGTCGCGCAGCAGCACTTCCAGTGGGCCGAAGCCGGTCAGTTCATCGACCAGCTCTTCAGCCAGGCGCTCCATTTCGTAACGCGAGATGGCCAGCCGCAGCCGTGCGACGTATTCGGCCACCTTGTCGATGACGAATTGCGCCAGGGCTGGCCTTGAGCCTTCGAGCAGACTTTTGCCGCTTTCCTCCATGCCATCGATGATGTAACGGTGCAGCACCAGTTTCAGGCCTTGCCCGTCGTCAGGCTTGCCTTGCGTGCGCGATGAGACGCCAAACAGTTTCTCCGCCATTACCGGTTCCCCCACAGTCGAGCGAGCCAGCCCTGATCGGGTTTCTCGCGTGCCTCGGCATGCCGTGCCAAATGCTCGCCAAGCCGCCGCAGCCCGGAGCACAGAGCGTCGCGTGAGGCCAGTTCGAACAGCGTCACGCCCTGATTCTTGGCGTTGAGGCGCAGCTCCGGGGCAAGCGGCAGTACCGCCAGCACCGGCAGGCCGAAGGTTTTGCTCACGGTTTCGGAATTGGGTGCAACCGAGCGCTGATAGCGATCGACCAGCAGGCTGGCGTGCTGCATTTTCATGCCTTTTTCGCGCCAGTTGTTGAGCACCGTCAGGTTGCGTCGACAGCCCAGCACGCTCTGGTCGGTGTACCACAGCAACTGATCGCAATGGCTGACCAGCGAGCGCAAGGCCTCGCTGTCCGGCTGCCCCACCAGGTTCACGACCACATGCTGAAAATGCTGGCGCAGTGCGCTGAGCAGCATATAAAGCTCGGCGGCGCTGGACTGTTCCAGATGATCGTCGGCTTCGCTGTAGGCCAGAATGCGCAGGCCGCTTTCGCTGGTGGTGAAGGCGCTGTCGATCAGCGTTGCATCGAGCCTGCGCAAGTGGCGCAGGGCGTCACCGAAGCTGAAGGTCGATTCAAGACCGAGCATCAACAGGCTGTCGCCGCGTGGCAGGCCGAGGTCCAGCAGCAGTGTGCGCTGGCCGGTCTTGTGCACGACCATCGCCAGGTGCGTCGCGATCAAGGCCCCGTCGTCGTCGCTTTGTACGCCATACAGCACCGACAGGCCGCTCATGTTCGGGTTGGGCGTCACGGCGGGCAGGCGCTTGCTCAGACGTCTGACCAGGCCGGCGACCTCACTGGAGCGGGACCCGTAGGCAACGAAGTCCCTGGCCCCGGCGCGCATGGCGTTAAGCACCAACTGGTTGTCCATGCCATCGCCGAGCGCAACGATGGCCAGCATCGGCTTGGCTTCCAGCGCACTTTCGATCAGGGCGCTCTGAGTCATCAAATGCTCACGGTCGAGCCCGACGAACACCACGCTGGCAAACGTCACGTCCACCAGCGCCAGGAGGTCGTCGAGGCTGCCCGTACCGGCACTGACCACCTGACCCAGCGAACCCAGAGCACTTTGCAGCCACTCCAGGTCGGTATTATTACGGGTGATTGCCAGGAAGGTCTGGCTCAGGCTCTGGCTCATTTGGATAATCCGTCGCGGCGGTCGAAATCGCCGTTTTCCAGAAAATACAGACGCGGGAAGCTCGGGTCATAGGTGCGCAGCCCCTCGCCTGGCAGTGACGGCAGGCGGGCGTTGGCGGCCAGTGGCTGGACCAGATGCGGAGTGACGATCATCAGCAGTTCGCGCTCGTCGCGCTGGATCTGCGAGCTGCGGAAAAATGCACCGAGAATCGGGATGTCGCCGAGGCCGGGAAACTTGTCCACCGAGCCGCTGTTGCTGGAACTGATCAGGCCGCTGACCACGAAGCTCTCGCCGTCGGCAAGCGCAATGCTGGTGTCGGTACGGCGGATGTTGAGTGCCGGCACAGTGGTCCCGGCGATGGTGATACCGGCCGAGAAGTCCAGCTCGCTGACTTCCGGTGCGACCTTCAGCAGAATCCGGTCCCGGCCCACGACTGTCGGGGTCAGGGTCAGGCGCACGCCGAACTCCTTGTACTCGATGGAGATACCGTTGCCTTCACCATTGGGCACCGGCACCGGGAATTCGCCGCCGGCCAGAAAGCTCGCGCTTTGCCCGTTGAGGGCGACCAGGCTGGGGCGTGCCAGGGTGTAGGCGTAGCCGCTGTTTTCCATGGCATTGATCATGCCCAGCACCTTGCTGCTGCCACCGCCCCAGACGATATTGAAATTGCTGTTGTTCAGCGGAATGCTCGGCGTTATGCCGCCCACAGCGCCAGGTGTGACGTTGACGCCCGGCACCGTGCCGGGCGCGCCGAACAGAAAGTTGCTCGAGCCTTTGCCGAAGATCGAGGTGCTGGCCTCCTTGAGCTTGGTGCGGCTGACTTCGATAAAGCGGATGTCAGTCTGCACCTGGCTGGGTAACTGCGCATCGGCAGACGGCGCGGTGACACTCTCGACCATGGCGGTCGTCGCCCGGCCACGGACGAAGACCATGCTCTGGCGCGGCGCACTTGCGCAGGCAGTCCAGACCATCAGGCTGGTCGTACCCTGCGCGACGCCGGTCAACAGAAAACCGTCGGTGCCGTTGACGTGCACATCGGCGATTTTCGGATCACCCACGGCGATGCGGGTGATGGGTACCGCAGAGCGGACCTCCTGTTGAATGCCCTGGTCGATTTCCACGGCCGCCGGCATGGCGGCAAGGCCGGCACAATTGCCCGAAGCGGCCCACGCGCCTGGCGCGGACAGTGCTGCAAGGACTAACGCCAGCAGCCGGGGTTTTATAACTGGCACGGAACAACAGCTCATCAAATGCAATCCTTGCTCAATCAGGGAGTTTGTTGCGTGATCTGGTTACCGCGTATGACCTCGACAGCGCGAGACGTACGCGGGATTGCGCCTGCTGCTGGCGCGCTGGCCGGCCCCAGGCTCAGTTGTCTGAAGCTGACCAGTTGGCGGTTGGCTGAATCGAGTCGCTCGGCAGCGTCAGGGCCGCCGGCTTCGTTGGCCCAGTAGTCCTGCAGGTTGCCCTCGTCGGCGCTGCGCACGGCCAGACGCAGAACACCGGTTTGCGACGCCAGCATCAGGCGCGCCACCAGGGCCTGCGGCACCGCGACCGTGACGGTTCGCGCGTTGATTCGCTGCTGCTCCTGTTTGAGGCGTTCGTCAGCGTTGAGGTCCTGCACCGGCTTGCCGTTGCGGTCCGGACCGAGCAGCGCGCCAACGCCGAGAATCCGCAGGGCAGGCACCACGACCTGGCTCGACCGATTCGGATTGCTCACGTCCTCAGGCAGGTAAAGCAGTACATCCACGTAGTCGCCGGGGCTGAGTTGTCCGGAGGCGCCCGTCACTTCATCGACTTGCAACGCCAGGGCCCGCTCGTGTGGCCGAATCATCCGCGCCAGGGTGCCGCCCGTCTCGAAGCTGCTTTCGGTCAGCCAGGTTCCGGCGGTCAGCGTACGCCAACTGCTGCGGCCGACGATTTTATCGATGGCTTCAAAGCTACCGGGTGGGGCGACCTTGAGGCGCTCGATGGTCAGGTCATCGGCCGTGATTGCGGTGTAGGCAGGAACATCCCGCGCCAGCACCACAACGTTGTGACGCACAGCATCCTCGACGGGCGGAGTCGGAGGCGTCTGGATCGTTGTTACGGTGGTGACAGGCCCGTTGGGCGGAATGACAACAGCAGGTGCCTCAGCCTGTTTGCTGACGGCGATCCCCAGATACCCGGCAATCAACGCCCCCAATAAAAACAGGACAGCAAGCACCAGGGTAATGCGACTGCTCATGGCAACTTTTCCCTTTGTCATCGCAGGACAACTTCAACACACGCGGTGCGGCACTTCATCATCAGGCAATAGAGGACGAGGTTAAACGTCCGTTATGTGAAGGTAGCTCATGGCAACCAAAGCGCCATTCTGCTTTGGTATAAAAATGCTTTTACGTGAATGACATAGCCGTTTGGGCGCGCTGTGCAAGGTGATGGTCGACCCTATAACTTTCCGGTTAATGCTTTGTTGAGATTGTGGGTTTTTTGATTGAAGGCAATGCTGATATTGCGAGGGGATACACGCGCACGAAGGTTTATTGGCGCCACGAAGGCGCAAGGAGAAATGAGATGTTCCTTACACAGTTATATGTCAGCGTCTACGCTCGTATTCAGTCTTTTTTGAAGGACAAGGAGGGGGCATCGGCGATCGAGTACGCAGTGATTGTAGCCATGGTGGCGCTGGTGCTGTTTGCTATGGTGACGCCGATGGGCGACGCTGTTAAAGCTCAATTCAACAAAATTATCCTCGCCTTGGGTGGAACGGTGGCGAGTTAGTTTACTATTGTGACCTGAGTTCATTCTTGTCGAGATAACCACATGGCTGTCCACCCCATCCGCCAACAGCTGCTTCTGGTTGATGACGAAGAGGACGCAAACGAGGAATTGGCAGAACTGCTCGAAGGTGAGGGGTTCTGCTGTTTCACGGCGTCTTCCGTCAAGATGGCCCTGCACCAGTTGACCATTCATCCGGATATCGCGCTGGTAATCACTGACCTGCGTATGCCCGAGGAAAGCGGCATCCAGTTGATTCGCCATCTGCGCGACCACACCTCACGCCAGCATTTGCCCGTTATTGTCACCTCCGGCCATGCCGACATGGATGACGTCAGCGATTTGCTGCGCCTGCATGTGCTCGACCTGTTCCGCAAACCGATCTATCACGTCCGTTTGCTGGAAACCCTCAACAACCTGTTTCCCGAGCCGAAGGTTTTCCAGGTTCAGTGACGACAGGCATCGCGCCCTGCAGCATGATCACGCTGAAGCATGGGCACGATAGTTAAAGGGCTAGCGTTCCTCACGCTCCAGCGTGGGAACGCCTTTCGTGACGCTCTGCGTCACACCCGTCTGCGTTCACTCCACCACGCTGAATTCAACCCGCGCCGTAGGACTGTTGGCAGGCAGGCGCAGGTTGTCGCCTTAGCGTACATTCCAGCGCTTCGTTCACGCTTGCCTGCGGCCACACCTGAAACTCGTCCAGACGTCTCGACACCCTGTCGCGGGCCTGTTGCGCTCGCCAGCCAAATGAATGTTCGCGGCGGGGGCAGAAGAAATTCAGGTTTCAACGCAAAGAGCCTTTATGATCCACGGAACCTGACACGCATTGCGACAGCCAAAGCGGACAGATTATTTTCTTCATGACCCAATCAGGACGTACATATGCAGGTAGAAGGCTTTTTTGAATGGCTCGGGCAGGCCATCGGCGCGATCATTCGCTTCTTTGTCGACGGTCTGGCGTGGTTATTCAACGGGTTTACCCATGCTGGGGGAAATTTTGTCGATGGCTTGTCGCGCACGCTGGGCATGGACACCTCGCTGATCAGCATCGTCGCACTGATCATCGGCCTGATGCTGCTGTACTCGGCGGTCCGCGCCTTCATGCGCGCCTCGATCATCCTCGGCATCATCTGGCTGGCGCTGGGCCTCTGGTTGCTGAGCTGGATCATTCATTGACGCGTTGAAAGGCTAACCGGTCGCCATCGTGGGTGAACCGGGCGACGCTTTCGCGAGCAAGCTCGCTCCCACTGGAGCTGCGCTGTGTCGGGCCATGTGTGTATGGTGCTTCGATCGTTGGTGCGACGCACATCTGAGGCACTTGTCGCTTTTTGTAGGAGCGAACTTGTTCGCGAAGACGGTCGCTCAAGCCATAAGTTTCCAGAGGGATCTCCGGCCCTTTCGCGAATAAGCCAAGCATCGCCCGGTTCGCACCTAAGGCTTTTGGCCGGAATCAAAGGCCGACCTGTGTATCACGCTGAGCCTGGAGCATAGGCAGGAGCGTCGTTCTCCGGTACACCCTGCGTTTGATCTGGCTACAATGCCGGCCTTGCCGGGAGCTCTCATGTCTACGTTGTTCACTGACTGGCGTCATCGCTCAACCCATCGTCGTGTCTGGGCGCTTGCGACGCCGATGATTCTGTCGAATATTTCCGTGCCGCTGGTGGCGCTGGTCGACAGCGCGGTGATAGGTCATTTGCCGCACGCCCATCAGCTGGGCGCTGTGGCGGTGGGCTCTACGCTGTATACCTTTCTCGCCTGGGCGATGGGCTTTCTGCGCATGGGCACCACCGGTTTTGCCGCACAGGCGGCAGGGCGCAGTGATAGCGCAGCGTTGCGCCGCATTCTGTTGCAGGGGTTGCTGCTGGCCGTCGGGCTGGCGGTATTGCTGGGTGTGATCGCCTTGCCTTTCAGCCATCTGGCGCTGACGATGATGCAGCCGTCTGCCGATTTGCAGCAAATGACACTGGATTTCTTCCACACCCGACTGTTCGGCCTGCCTGCGGCGCTGGCCAGTTATGCGCTGGTCGGCTGGTTTCTTGGCGCGCAGAACGCGCGGGCGCCACTGGCCATTCTGTTGCTGACCAATGCGGTCAACATCGTTCTCAATCTGTGGTTCGTCATCGGGCTGGACTGGGGCGTGATCGGTTCGGCGCGTGCGTCGGTACTCGCGGAGTGGACTGGCGTGGTGCTCGGTCTGCTGCTGGCACGTAACACCTTGCGCGCCTGGCCGGGCCGGATCGTCTGGTCGGCCTTGCGGCTATGGAGTAACTGGCGGCCCCTGCTGGCGGTCAACCGGGACATCTTTTTGCGCACACTCGCGCTGCAATCGGTGATGTTCCTGATCACCGTGCAGGGCGCTCGTTTGGGGGATGCGACGGTTGCTGCCAATGCCTTGTTGCTCAACGGCCTGCTGTTGACTGCCCATGCCCTGGATGGGCTGGCGCATGCGGTAGAAGCGCTGTGTGGCCATGCCATCGGCGCGCGGGACCGGGATACGTTGCGACGCTCCCTGGTGGTTGCGGGAGGCTGGTCATTGATTTCCAGCATGGTGTTTGCGTTGTTCTTTCTGGTGGCTGGGCATGGCTTCGTCAGCCTGCAGACCGATATCCCGGAAGTACGCGCCACCGCGATGACGTATCTGCCGTATCTGGCACTGATGCCGTTGCTGGCCGTCTGGAGCTACCTGCTGGACGGCCTGTTCATCGGTGCTACCCGTGCGCGGGAAATGCGCAACGCGATGCTGTTCAGCGCAGCGGGCATCGCGCCGTTGGCTTATCTGGCTGCCAGCCACGGCAACCACGCCCTATGGCTGACGTTCCTGGCCTTTACCCTGCTGCGCGGCCTGAGCCTTGGGTTCATTGCCTGGCGGCTGACGCGCAGCGACGGCTGGTTCGTTCACTGAGCCTTCTGCCCGGTTCCGTTCTTGTCCGACGCCATTTGCGGGGTGTGGCTGACGAACATGTCCACCTCATCGATCACAGGGGCCAGACCGCTCAGCAATCTGGCAAATGCGCCGACCAGCGTGCCGTGATTGGTGCGCGAGAAATACAAGTCTCGCACCGGCACGCCGGCTTCACGCAGCGACCTGGCCAGGCCGCCGGTGTTGCGCTTTGGGTTGACCAGCGAGTCGGTGTTCGAGGCCATCAGCAATGCCGGTGGCGCGCTGGACGTGACGTGGTTGATGGGTTGCGAGTCTGGCGGTGAATTCGGGAAGAAGAACACCGGCTTCACGTCCGGGTTCTCGATGGGCAGGAAGTCGTAAGGCCCGGCCAGTCCGATCCAGCCGCTGAGGATGGAGGGGGACAAGCCTTCACGAGCCAGCCAGCGCGGGTCAAGCGCGAGCATTGCGGCGTTGTAGGCACCCGCGCTGTGGCCCATCACGTACAGGCGGCTCGGGTCGCCACCGTAGGTGTTCGCATGTTTGTGCGCCCAGGCCAGCGCCTTGGCCGAGTCTTCCAGAAAGCTGGGGTAACGTACCTGTGGATACAGCCTGTAGTCGGCGATAACCACCACCATGCCTCGCGCAGCCAGCGCTTCGCCGACGAACGCATAATCGGCCTTCGAGCCGCTGTTCCAGCTGCCACCATAGAAAAACACCACGACCGGTGCCTTGGCCGGTTTCGCCTTGGGCGTGTAGATATCCAGCGTATTGCGTGGATCCGGCCCGTACGCCAGGTTGTAGACATGATCGACAGGCCCGCTGGGGTTCAACGTATTGAGCAGCTTCAAAGGCGAGCAACCGGACAAGGCTGCCAGTACGGCACCGGTCATCAGTGTCAGGAAAATCACTCGGATCATGGCGGAGGGGCTCTGGAAGGTGAGTCGGATATGCCTGAGACCATCACGCTTCATCCCAGTGCCGCACAGTTGCTGCTACGTCATTCAATGGCGTGTGGATCACTCGATTTGCCATCCGCTTTGTTGGCGAAGCTGATGCGCGGGCTGCTCAGCGTGAGACCGCTGTCGTCGATCTGTACCTTGCTCGGCCCGGCGTCGACGATCAGTGTGCTGCCTTCAGCCAGTTCTATGCGGGTCCCGTTCGCCAGTTGCAGTCGTCGGTCTGGCCCGGTGATCGCCTGCCAGTCAAGGTGCATCTCAACGTTATCGGCGGGTGCTTGATCACGCCTGTGGCAGCCGTCATCTGCCAGCGCTGACAGGCAGCCACTGATCTGCGGCGGGCGTTTATCGTCTGCGCAAAAGCTCACTATCACCGACATCCCACCCCGACATTCGACATCCAGCCCCGCAGCCAGATGCAGCCAGCAGCCAGCATCGGGTCCTTCCGGGTGTTGCCAGTCCCATTCGAGGCGCACGTGCAACCGGCCTGACGCATCGGTCCTTGCCGGTTCGCCGTCGCGACCGATGATCCAGCCACGCTGCAGAGGCGCAATGCCGGGACGCGGTGCCGGGGCAGGTGCTGTGAACCCGGCTTCCCAAGGGATGGTGCCAAATACCAACTGGTGGCGGCGACGTGAGTGGACGAAATGGTAGTGAATGCCTTCTTCTGCACACAGCCGCTGGACCAGTTGCAGGTCGGATTCCTGGTACTGCACGCAGCTTTCGCGCTCGATGCATTCTGTCTGCAGGTCAAAGCGGAAGGTGTTCCTCAAACCATGTTCTTCCAGCACCTGGGCAATGATCCGCGTGGCAGTCATGTGTTGAAAGATACGCGAGTGGTGGCGCAGCCCGAGGCAGGCCAGTCGAGGCCCCATCAGCAGCGTGTAGCAGGCCGGGCCGGGGTGGTAATGCTTGCGTGTCGCGCCGTGGATCTGACCGTGAAAGCCCTGCCCTTGAAAACTCTGCCCCGGAAAACCCTGCTCGCCACCGCAGCTCAGCCAGGCAGGCTGGTACATCAGCCTGGTGAGGTCCAGATCGAAACCGTCGCCGAGGATTTCCAGCTCAATGGTATACGGCTGGCTGATCGCTTCGGTTGCGCTGAACGATACGACGGTGAAACGGCGCTGCAGGCTTGCAATCTCCAGATGAAAGAACGGCGCGCTGGCGGGGTCGGGCATGGAGGGTTTCTCTACCGGGAATGCGACCGCGGATTCTCGCGCAGAAGCCGGGCAGGGTAGAGGTCTGCAGGTAGAACAGGACGTTGCCTACAGCAGGTGTCGGTGGGGGATTACGTCGAGTGGGTGGGCTGTATGAGCGCGGAGCATGGGCGGCGATGGTTACGCACGCCTCTGCATGCCAATGCGGAGCATTGGCATGATAAGCAGTCAGATCTGGCTCCGCGCAAGGATCAGGACGACAGGTAGGACGAGCGGGTCAGCCCCAGGCGCAAGGCATCGAGGAAGTAGGTGCGCTCGCGTGGGGTGATCTTGGCGCTGGCGACCTTGTCCCGGTAATGGGTCATCAGTTCTTCCGGCGACAGGTGCACGTAGCGCAGCATGTCTTCGATGGTGTCGTGGGTTTCGATGCCGGCGTGGTAAACGCTGCCGTCCGGGTTCTGGTAGATGTTCACCGAGTCGGTATCACCGAACAGGTTGTGCATGTCGCCGAGAATTTCCTGGTAGGCACCCACCAGGAAGATACCCAGCAGATAGTCTTCGCCTTCATTCAGCGAATGCACCGGCATGCTGGTCTCGATGCTCTGCTCATCGACGTACTGCTTGATCTTGCCGTCCGAATCGCAGGTCAGGTCCTGAAGCACGGCGCGGCGCACCGGCTCTTCGTTCAGGCGGTGCAGGGGCAGAATCGGCAGTACCTGGCCAATGGCCCAGGTGTCCGGCAGGCTCTGGAACACCGAGAAGTTGCAGATGTACTTGTCGGCCAGCTTGTCGTTGAGCTCGTCCAGCACCTGACGATGGGAGCGTTGACGGGCTTTCAGCGAGTTGTACAGACGGCGGCAGACGGCGAAGTAGCATTGCTCGCCCAGTGCCTTTTCCGACAGGCTGATCTTGCCGTCGGCATACTGGGCCGCGATGTCGCTCATGTAGTGCGTGGCGCGCCAGTAGGTTTCGGTGACCATCTCGATGTCGGTCGGACCCAGCAGGTCGACCAGCCATTGCACGGTTTCCGGCAGGCTGGCCTTGTCGGCGATTTCCGGGACTTCGTCGTTGTGTTTTTCGACGTCGGTCACCTGAACCACCAGCATGGCGTGGTGGGCGGTCAGCGAGCGGCCGCTTTCCGAGAAAATATGCGGGTGCGGCAGGCTTTGCGCGTCGCAGAATTCCTTGAGCATGCCGACCACGACGCCTGCGTAGTCGTCCATGTCATAGTTGATCGAGCTGGCGTTGCGCGAGTGCGTACCGTCGTAATCGACACCCAGACCACCACCGACATCGATGTAGTCCACCGGCAGGCCGAGCTTGCGCAGTTCGCCGTAGTAACGGATCGCTTCCTTGAAACCGTGCTGATAGTCGGCCAGGTTGGCGATCTGCGAGCCCATGTGGAAGTGCAGCAGGCGGATGCCCTGATCCAGGCCGGCCATGCGGAAACGCTCGACCACCGACAGCAATTGCGCTGCCGACAGGCCGAACTTGGATTTTTCGCCACCGGTATCCGCCCATTTGCTCGATGCCAGGGAAGACAGACGCACACGCAGGCCGACCTGGGGGGCGACCTTCAGCTCGGCGGCTTCTTCGATCACCAGTTCGACTTCGGATTCTTTCTCGATGACGATGAACACGTTGTGGCCCAGCTTCTGGCCCATCAGCGCCAGACGGATGAACTCACGGTCCTTGTAACCGTTGCAGACGATAGTGCCGCCTTTAGGCGCCAGTGCCAGCACAGCCATCAGTTCAGGCTTGGAGCCCGCTTCCAGGCCGATGGAGACGTTCTGCGTGGCGATGATGTTTTCCACCACCGCTTCCTGCTGGTTGACCTTGATCGGGTACAGCGCGGTGTATTTGCTCTGGTATTCCAGGCGCGCAATGTTGCTGTCGAACGCGCCGGTCAGCTGGCGCACGCGGTCTTGCAGGATGTCCGGGAAACGCACCAGCAAAGGCAGCGAGAGGCCGCTCTTGCGCAGGTTGTCGACCTGTTCGTAAAGGTCGATGGGCGAGCTGTCCGGCCCGTTGGGACGGACTTCAACGCGCCCCGCTTCGTTGATTGCAAAATAACCCGCGCCCCAATGGCGAATGCCATAAACGCTGCGGCTGTCCGCAACGGTCCATTGGCTGCCATCGTCTTTGCGTGTGCGTCGTACGGACATCGAAGTCCCCTATAAAGAAGTCGTAGCGCCAGCCAGTAGCCAGCTGCGCGCATTGTAATGAGTGGAAATGACGATTTGATTCGCGGGTTCAGCCGCCGGACTTTTTAGCCTTGAAGCCTTTTTTGATCAGCTCGGCCAACAGCAGTTCGACGTGATCGCCTTGAATCTCGATCACGCCTTCCTTGAGCGATCCGCCTGTGCCGCAGCGCTGCTTGAGGGCCTTGGCCAGCTCTTTGAGCGGCTCTTCGGCCAGCGGGACGCCGCTGATGGTGGTAACCGTCTTGCCGCCACGGCCCTTGCTTTCACGACGTACACGGGCAATGCCGTCACCTTCCGGGATGGCCGTCTGTTTGCAGGTGCACTCGGCAACGGGTTGACGACAATCGGGGCAGTGGCGCCCTGCGTCGGTTGAAAATACCAGGCCACCGAGGGCAGCGAGAGAAGCGGCTTTTTTAGCCACGCAAAAATCCTCTTGTTGAGGACTGAAGATGGGTCGGGCTCGTATGAGCCATCGACCGCGAAGCCCCACTCTGGCAGGGGCAGCGCTACTGAAACGGCAGGGCCGGTTCAGTTTGAAAAGGTCGCGCAGTGTAACGGCAAACGGGCCGGTTGCTAAGGGGCTGAATGCGCCAATTTCTGAACACTCGCTTACTGCTCGTTCTCTATCTGTTTCAGGTAGCGTTTCAGCGCCGCCAGGGAGTCGGGGCACCAGGGATTGTGCTCAGCCTGTTGCAGAACTTCGACGACGGGCATGAAGCGCGCTTCCAGCACCTCTTCAGGTTGCAGTTTCAAAGGGCCGTCCCACACGGCTGAAAACACTGCACACCAGAGCCGGTTGCCCGGCTGATCAAAGAAAAACTGTTCGTGGGCCTGCAGCGGCACGCCACTGACCCCCAGTTCTTCTTCCAGCTCGCGCGCAGCAGACTCCGCATAGCTTTCATCCGCCTGGACCATTCCGCCTGCGGCTACGTCCCAGTAGCCGGGATAGATCGCCTTGCTCAGCGTGCGTCGGTGCACACACAGCTCACCCAGACTGTTGAACAGCAGGATATAAGTGCCGCGTCCAATCAGCCCGCGTTCACGCAGGTCGGCGCGGACCAGTGAACCGAGCAGCCGATCCTGTTCGTCGACCCAGGCGATCTGCTCGGCATCCGAGGCGGCGCGATGCGCGGCCTCGTTGGCAGGTATGGACATCAGCCTTGATTCAGCAGCTGGCGCAGGTCAATGACTGCGGCGTTGGCACGCGAAATGTAGTTGGCCATGACCAGCGAGTGGTTGGCGAACACGCCGAACGGGCTGCCGTTGAGAATCATCGGGCTCCACATTGGCTCTTGCGAGGCCTCCAGTTCACGAATGATCTGGCGCACGCTGACCGTCGCGTTCTTTTTCGCCAGTACGTCGGCAAAATCAACCTCGATGGCGCGCAGCAGGTGCGATAGCGCCCAGGCCTGACCACGTGCTTCGTAGAACACGTTGTCGATTTCCAGCCATGGCGTTTCGACGATTTCCTCATCGACCTGCGGTACTTCACCGGGCTTGACCGAAACAGCAGCTTCGGTTTTCAGCGTGCTGTTGAGTTTGACCCGGCCAACGCTGGCTGACAGGCGCTGCGACAGCGAGCCCAGACGGGTGCCGACATCGCCGAGCCAGTTGTTCAGGTTGTCGGCGCGGGCATAGAACAGCGCGCCCTTCTGGTTCGGATCGGACAGACGTGCCTGGTAGCGGCTCAGGGAGTTGATCCCCTCGGCGTACTGCGATTCGCTGGAAGGCAGGACCCAGCTGCGATTATTGAAGTTGAACAACGGCTCGGCACGCGCCAGGTCGCCATCTTCAGCCGATTGCGACTGAGAACGCGCAAAGTCCTTGCGCAGCGCACGGCTCAGGTCACGCACCTGAACCAGCACGCCGTATTCCCAGCTCGGGATGTTGTCCAGCCACAGGCCCGGTGGCATGCGGTCGTTGGACAGGTAGCCACCGGGCTTGTTAAGCAACGTGCCCGCCACGGTCTTGAGCGTTTCAACTGTCGTGTAACCGATGACCATCTGTTTGCCTTCACGCTCGGCGGCAGCCTGGGCGTTTTGCTGTACCGGGAACAGCGCAGGTTCCTTGCTCCAGTACCAGCCGACTGCCAGTGCCACCAGCAGGTAGATCAAGATCAGGGCGCCCAGCGCGCGACTATAGAACAGGTTACCCAGGTAACCGCGGCGTTTGGTCGATGAAGTGTCTGCGGTGCGCGCACCCGCGCTGCCTGCGCGGTTCTTCCAATCCAGCATGGTAGGGTCCTTTCGATCTTGAGTTGAATGCTTCACGAGGCGTTCGACCGCAACCTTACCTCAAGGTGCGGCTGGCAGACATTATCTTGAGATTTGAACTGTAACGTTGATAGGCGCAGTCTATGCACCGATTGATTTTGCATAATGGCTATGCGCCATCAAACTGTTGTCAAATAAGTGACTTGCGACACTGTTCTGTTGTAACGGAGGTGCTAGCATAGCGCCATCAGCCGTATCGCTCAGCAAAACCACAGTAGTCTGAATATGACCGACCCCGAAGACCCTAGCCGAGACCGCCTGAAGCACCACTTTGCCCAGAGGGTCATTCACCAGGCGCGCCAGATTCTGGAGACGTGGCAACGTCTGCAGAAGGCCGAGTGGTCGATTGGCGATATGGCCGAGCTCAAGGAGTCCACGCTGCGTCTTTCGCGCTTTGCCGAACGCTTCGAGCAGGCCGAACACAGCGCGCTGGCGAAGGAGATCAGCCAGGCGCTCGATGCGGTGGAAGCCAATCGCGGTCGCCTCAACAGCCGGGTCATCACCGATCTCAATCGTCTGATGCAACGCCTTTCCCGAACCGGGCTGCGACACGGCGACCGTTTTGAGCAAACGACGCTGCCACCGTTGCGCAAGCCCGTCTATGTGGTGCTTCATGATCACGAGCGGGCCGAGCGTCTGGCCAAGCAGCTGGAGTTTTTCGGGCTGGCGGCGCTGTCGCTGCACAATGTCGGCGAGTTTCAGCGGGCGATGGCCCAGCGGCATCCGGCGGCGATTGTCATGGATGTCGATTTCAGCGGGCCCGGCAAGGGGCTCGAACTGGCCTCCCAGGCTCAGGAAGGGCTGGAGCAGAAACTTCCGCTGTTGTTTTTCAGCCTCAATGAAACCGATACGCCCACCCGCCTGGCCGCAGTCAGGGCCGGTGGCGAGGAGTTTCTGACCGGCGCGCTGGAAGCGTCGAGTCTGCTGGAAAAAATTGAAGTCCTGACCTGCGTGGCTCAATACGAGCCCTATAAAGTGCTGATCATCGACGATTCCCGCGCGCAGGCGCTGCACACCGAGCGTGTTCTGAATGCTGCCGGAATCGTTACGCGGGTGTTGCTCGACCCGATTCAGGCAATGTCCGAGCTGGCCGAGTTTCAGCCGGACCTGATCATCCTCGACATGTACATGCCGGGGTGTACCGGCACGGAGCTGGCCAAGGTCATTCGCCATAACGACCGTTACGTCAGTGTGCCGATCATTTATCTGTCGGCTGAAGACGATCAGGACAAGCAGCTCGATGCCATGAGCGAAGGCGGCGACGACTTCCTGACCAAGCCGATCAAACCCCGTCATCTCATCACCACTGTGCGCAACCGTGCCGCGAGGGCTCGCAATCTCAAGGCGCGCATGGTCCGCGACAGCCTGACCGGGCTTTACAATCACACGCACATTTTGCAACTGCTGGAAGATTGCTGCTTTCGTTCGCGACGTGAAGGCAAGCCGCTGTGCTTTGCCATGCTTGATATCGACCACTTCAAGAGGGTCAATGACAGCCACGGTCACCCGATGGGGGATCGTGTCATCAAGAGCCTTGCGCTGTTTCTCAAGCAACGCTTGCGCAAAACCGACTTCATCGGTCGTTACGGCGGTGAGGAATTTGCCATTGTCATGCCGGACACCGACATTCAAAGCGCTCATAGGGTGCTGGATGACATCCGCCAGCGCTTTGCCGAGATCCATTACCCGGCGCAGCCCGTCGACCTGTTCTGCACCTTCAGCGCTGGGGTGGTTTCGCTCGGTGCCAATGACGACAGCCTGAGCCTTGCGTCCCAGGCCGATGCGGCGTTGTACTGCGCCAAGCACGCAGGCCGCAATCAAGTGTATTCGGTGCTGGTCGATGTGCCTTTTCACGTCGTGCTGAGCGAGATCGAAGCCTGAGTTCCATTCAGCCCTGGCTTTCGATCAGTCTTTGCCGCTCCGCCGATTTGCCCGGTGAAAATGCCAATGCCAGCTGCGTGCGGTTATGCATGTGAGTCAGGCGCAGCACTTGCGACACATAGAGTTTCACAGTGTTTTCAGTAATCCCCAGTTCGCAGGCGATCTGATAATTGGTCAGTCCGGTGCTGACCAGGCGCGCTACGTCAAGCTGGCGAGGTGACAGCTTGGCCAGAGCCACCGGCATCTGCACCTCACGCTCCACACCGTCACGCGCTTTTCGTTCGGGCTGAGGCCTGTTCTGGACGCTGTCCAGGTTCTGATAAAGATCATCAATGGACGCGGCCAAAAACTGAAGCTTTTCGTTGAGCAGGCCCAGCTGCTGACGGTTTTTCTGCCGCTCGTTCAGCGCCTGGACCTGCAACTGCACACCTTCGAGCAATTCTTCCAGATCGACCGGCTTCTGGTAGTAATCGGCGATGCCGGCCCGAAGCGCCTTGATGACGTCTTTTTTCTCGGCCTCGCCGGTCAGCATGATGGCCTCGAACAGATGCGTCTTGCCGCCGGTCATCTTCATCGCTTCGACCATCTCGATCCCGTTCATGCCGGGCATTTCCAGATCGCAGAGTACGATGCCGATGGTGCTGTCGGCGCTGAAACGCTCGATGGCTTCCAGGCTTGAATAGCAACGCACACACTCATAGCCGCTGCTCTCCAGAAACTCGCAGAGCTCCTCAACGATAAGGGGCTGGTCATCGACCACCAGAACTTTCGTGAGCGGGTAATTATCCACAGGCGACTCCATGCTATTGGGGGGCCTTCGACGGCGCCCCGATCCATTCCGCAAACCATGATTCGGCGTCATTCAATCGGTGCGGGTATTGCTGACAGTACGCCATAGCCATGACTTAACCGTAGTCGTACTTCCTGACTATGTACATAGCATTAAAATATTCCCGTGCCGTTATTCGACTAATGGAGCAGTGCTGTGCTCAGGAGTAAACCTGCGAATAAAAAAGGTGAAAAAGGATATTTATCTGGCGTGCCGGGGTTCATATACCGGTAGCGTTGCGCAACCCATTGCTGCGTATGAGGCCAGCTACTCTTTCCGACGATAAGCCAGGCTGCCATGGTGAGGCCGGCGCCAATAAACGTACACAGCAGGTAAGCACTGTTTGAGGCCAGCGCCAATGCCGTCATCAGTTTGACGTCTGCGGCGCCCAACTTGCCGAGGGCATAGCCTGGCAATGTCAGCGCCCATGCCAGGGTCACGGCCAGCAAGGCCTCCAGCGCAGGCGAGCCGAGCCAGGTCATACCGGTCAAAGCCAGGTAGATAATAGCCAGCGCTGCTGCGCCGAGTGTCAGCCCGTTGGAAATCTGCTTGCAACGCGCATCCTGTTCGGCGCAAATTGCAAACCATATCAGTAGGAAAAATAATTTCATCACGCCGAAGACATCCTGTTATCGGGAAAGAATCTATGCTGTGTTGATGCAGTACATGTCAGGGTAGACGTCGATATGAAAACAGTTCCGCAACATACCTTGCCCCGCCGTCAACACGGGGCTGCTGCTATTGAATTCTCTGCGGTGTTCGTTATCTTCTTTGCCGTGTTCTACGGCATGGTGAGTTATAGCCTGCCGTTGCTCATGGTCCAGTCATTCAATGCCGCCGCCAGTGAAGCGGTGCGCAGAAGTGTTGCCCTCAGTCCGACAGTTACTGGCTATAACGAGGTGTTGAAGAGTCAGGCCCAGAGTGTGGTCATGAACCAGTTGTCGTGGATACCTCCAGCGCTGGGCTTCAATGTCAGCTACACCAGCGTGACTTACAGCGCAGGCATTCTGACAGTGACCATCCAGTACCCCAAGGCCCGACTGGCTCAGGTTCTGCCCTTGCTGACCCTCCCTGGTATCGGGGAGGTCCCGCGCTTGCCGAGCAACCTGACTGCACAAGCGAGTCTGCAACTTGTCCCTTGAAAAGAATCGTTTGAGCCGTTGGCTGGGCCGTGGTGAAGCAACACAAGTGCCGCAGCCCTTGCCCTTATCGAGCGAGCCCGGTCCGATCGGTGCGGACCTCTATCTGCTGCTGGATGACGAGGGCCGCATCCAAAGCATCAGCCCGCACTTGCTTGCCCGCCTGGACATGGCTGCGCCACTGCCGGCTGCCCAGCGATTGATGAGTCTGCTGTTACCCAATAGCGCGCTGGTCATCGAAGGCGTGCCGCGTGACTGGCTGGGGCACATGCTCGACCTGGACTTCAAGAGTGCCGACGCACACACCTTGCACGCCCGAGGCTGGGTGCAGGCGCATGGCAAGGGCTGGCTCTTGCAATTGCTGGATATCAGCGACCTGATGGAGGAGGCCAGTGCCGCACGCAGCCGTCAGCAGTGCCTGCGGTTCGCCGGGCAAATGGCCGAGCGTGTGCGAGGGTGCAGCGTCGACCGCCTGACTGCGGTGGTGAGCGAGCAACTGGAGGAACTCGCGCAGCTGTGGCGCATCCCCTGTGTAGCACTGGTGTTGCCGGAGGTCGGCGGTGTTGGCTGGCGCGTGTATTGTCAGTACAGCGCCCATACGGCGCCCGAGTTGTGGCAGGTCGGGCAGCGGTTGGGCTCCGCGCTGGATCGATTCAACGCCGACGCTACGCGACAGCTGAGGTTTGACGGCGTTGTGGATCAGGGGGCGCTGCAAAGTGCTTTCGGCAATGCTGACGGTTTTCTGATCCCCCACAGTCGCGATAACGTTGCCAAGGCCTGGCTGATGTTCGGATTTTATAACGCGCAGCAGCAGGCTCCGGACCTTGGCGAGCGAGAGTGGCTGAACCTGTGCTCGGCCTTGGCCGGGCCGGTGCTTTTTCGCCTGTCCGAGCAGACCAACCGTCACCATGTCGAACGCCTGGCAGTGCTTCAGGACCTGCTGGGCACCGGATGGTGGGAGTTGGTGCCTGATCGTGACGAGGTTTTGCTGGCGCCGCAGTTGGCTCGCAGTCTGCGTCTGGGCGACCAGGTCGAGAGCCTGTCGCGTCAGGACTGGCTGGCGCTGATTCATCCCGCCGATCGACAGGAACTGTCCAGTCGCCTCGCGCAGTTACGCGACAAGGGCACACCGCTGTTGCTCTGTGTGCGTCTGGCGCAAAGCGATCCCGCCCAGGAAACCCTCTGGTTTCGTATTCAGGGGCAGGCGTTGATCCGAGGGCAGGTTCAGCGTGTGCTGGGGTTCATGCTGGATGTCAGCGATATCAAGAATCAGGAAACCGAGGCCGCTGCCGCCCATGCCCGGCTGGATAACCTGATTGCCAGTTCGCCAGCGGTGATTTACGTGCAGCGTTACGATCGCGGCAATCTGGAGCCAACCTTTTTCAGTGACAGCCTCACGCCTTTGCTGGGCTGGACGCTGGCCGATTGCGCCGATGGGCAACTGGCGGGATACATCCATCCCGAAGATCACGACATCTGGTTCGAGCGTAACCGCCAACTGCTGCGCGAAGGATTCGTCAGTCGCCGGTTCAGATTGCGCAACCGGAACGGTCAATACCACTGGCTGCTGGACGAGGCGCGATTGCTGCGTGACGACCTTGGCATGCCGGTGGAGGCGGTGGGGCTGTGGCTGGACGTGACCGAGGCCACCCTGGCCGCCGAGCATATACGACGCAGCGAGGAGCGTTACCGCATTCTGGTCGAGGATTCGCCGGCCATGATCTGCCGCTACACGCCGGATCTGGTGTTGAGTTTCGGCAACCGGCCGCTGGCCAATTATATGGAGTGCACACCCGAGCAACTGACCGGGATCAACCTGGGCGACTGGCTGTCGGACGAGCAGCGTGAGGCGTTCATCCGGCGTATCGGTCAATTGACTCCGGAGGCGCCGGTGAGTACCGAAGAAATCTGCATCGAGCTGCCGGGACGCGAGTATGCCTGGTGGATATGGGCCGACCGGGGAGTATTCGATGAGCACGGCAAACTGGTCGAAGTGCAGGCGGTAGGCCGTGACAACACTGATGTACGTCGCTCGCGCATGCAGTTGAATCAGAGCGCGAAGATGGCAACGCTTGGCGAGATGTCCACCGGTCTGGCCCACGAGATCAATCAGCCGCTCAACGTCATGCGCATGGCCGTGGTCAACGTTCTCAAGCGTCTGGGCCGGGGTGATGTGGACATCGAATACCTCACCGAAAAACTCAATCGCATCGACACCCAGGTGCAGCGTGCCGCCCGGGTGGTCGATCATATGCGGGTATTCGGTCGCCGCTCTGAGGTAGAGGAGCAGTTGTTCGATCC
Source organism: Pseudomonas sp. MWU16-30316 (assembly GCF_020515645.1). Classification (NCBI taxonomy): domain Bacteria; kingdom Pseudomonadati; phylum Pseudomonadota; class Gammaproteobacteria; order Pseudomonadales; family Pseudomonadaceae; genus Pseudomonas; species Pseudomonas sp. MWU16-30316. The sequence goes on from NZ_JAIZAZ010000001.1 coordinate 196,072, forward strand.
GGCCCAGGCGGTGGAAGGCACGATCTCGATGCTGGCTGAAGGCATGAAAGGCAAGGCCGTGCAGTTGCGGGTCGGCGCGATGATCGACGCGGTGCAGGTTCGTGGCCATGTCGATCAACTTGAGCAGGTGTTGATCAACCTGATGGTCAATGCCCGTGATGCCTTGTTGTCGCGTCGGGAAAAGGACCGCGATTTCCAGCCGTGGATCAGCGTCGAGGCAGAACGCGATGAAAACATCATCCGCCTGGCGGTTCAGGACAATGGCGGGGGCATTGACCCGCGGTTGCTGGAGCGCATTTTCGAGCCGTTTTTCACCACCAAACCGGTGGGGGTCGGCACCGGTCTGGGCTTGTCCGTCAGTTATGGCATCGTTGACCAGATGGGCGGCCAGCTCAGCGTCGCCAACGTCGGCGAGGGTGCTCGATTCCAGATCGAGCTGCCGATCTTCAACGCCGATCAGACCGGCAGCTAAATGACCAGTGTCGCCTGACCCAGGTTGCAACTCAGGTTGGTGCCGACGTCGGTAGCCCCCATGCTCACGCCCAGCGATTCGAACAGGGGGTCGACAACCGACGTCAGCAAGCGTGCCAGGGTGTCATCGACAATCGCGTCCAGCGCCAGGGTCAGGCTGCTCAGCGTGGTGGCCGCGCCGGTGATGACGTTGCCCAGCACATTGCTGGTCGCCGGTTTATACACATTCACTTTGACGCTTGACGCCGTGCCGTTGAGCAAGGTGCTCGGCTTGGTGTGCGCAACGCCTGCCAGGTAATACGGGGCGCTGTTGATCTCCGGCAGGTTGGGCGAGCTGAACGTCGTACTGGTCACCGTCGAGCTGCCCAGTGCCGACTGGCTGACATTGTCGAAGGTCAGGCCGATGCCGCCACCCCCGAAAGGCGTGCGGGCGGTGCAATTGCCCAGCAGCCCGGCGATCTTCTGGCAGGTTTTGGTGCCGATATCGATGACAGGCAGAGGCAGTGCGGTGATTGCCGCCGGATCAGTGCTGGCGGGGAAGGCCGATGCACTGTCGATCCAGCCGATCTTGGCATTGAGCAGCGCGGCGTCGGTCTTGACGTTGAGGGTTTTGCTGGCGTTGCTGGTGCAGGTAAAACCGGTGACGTAGCTGTCGGCGCTGGCCATTGACAGGCTCATGTCGATTCTCGGGCCCGAGTTTGACGAGCTGTCTGTCAGAAACTTGAAGTCGGTCACCATGCAACTGTTCAGTCCCAGCGCGCAGGTGGCCGAGGTCCCCAGCCCGGCAATGTTCAGGCCCAATGCGCTGTTGAGGATCGGCGTCAGGCTGCCGATCACCGAACCTGCGGTATTGGCCAGCGAGGTTATCGTGCCGAGCACCGGCAGGTTGATCGACACCAGCGCGCGCATTTGTGCCGTGCGCACGTAAATCCGGTTTGCACCGTTTCGAGGGTTGAGCGGGTCGATTTTGCTCGGGTCGCCGATGGCCGACAACTGAGGCGGCTCGATCACCTGAATGCGTGTGGTGACCTGCGCCAGCCCGGCGACATTGATCTGGGACGCGGTCAGAACACCGGTCTTTTCGTTGGCCAGTTGCGCGAGGCCCTGAACCAGATCCATCAACCGCAGATTGGTATTCAGCGCGGCGAGGTCCGTGCCGCTCTGCACTGACAGTAGATCCCCCAGCAGCACGGTGGTCGTTCCAGCGGCCAGCTTCAAGGCTTGCAGGCCCTGAATGGCGGCGGCACCGCCCAGCGTGGCGTTCGGACTGATGATATTGATTGCGCTCTGCAGCAACTGACTGACCGATACCGAGGTGTTGAGTACATCGTTGTAGCCCACGGCCGTCAGGCTGAGGTCGGTTTTCAGCCTGTTCAGGTAGCTCAGCAGGCTCAGGTTGGTGTCGGCGATGCCTTGCCAGTTGGCAACACTCAGGTTCAACGAGCCCCCCAACAGGCTGCCGACCACCGGGTTGAGGAGGGCGGCACCGGTGCTGTCCACGGTGACTGCCGCACTGCGAATGGTCAGTGCCGCCAGCGGCGCGGCACTGGCGGCAACCGCGGTGGCGCTGATCGTGACGTTGGGTGGGGAGGGCGTTTTTTCGAACAGTGCGCCAATACCGGCTGCAATGCTGCGCGGCACCGGATGAGCCGCGACCACCTGGATAGCCAGCGCCTGCGTCGAATCAGCGACAAATACGCGCGGTCCCGCGACGTCCACCGTGAGTGTTCCGCAACGAGTCGCCAGGGTGCGGCCATCGGTATTGGGGGTGAAACCGTTGCGAGTGGCGCTCTGATTGGCGAAATCGGGCGCCGTGGCCGCTGTGCCGCTGCACGTTCCTCTACGGCCCGCCGCTTCCAGTGCGGCTATGTCCGCAACCCGCTGCAACGAGCGCTTTTCCAGATACAGCCTGCCGCTGTCGATAACGGTCAGCGTGCACAGCAACGCCAGGCCCATGGTCAGCGCGGCCATCAGGCCGATTGCGCCGCGCTGCCGGGAGGGCATCGCCGTATAACCATCCAGTGGAGACATCAACACTCCTTCGATCACGCCGTTGCACACTCATCTGTCACTGGAGAGTGTAGTCAACGCCCCGAAAGAGCACTGGCAAGGTGCCAGATTTGAGAAGTGTCGCACCCGTCATGGGCGGGCGCGATCAGTGCTGTCGATCAATACTGGTAACGCAGCACCCCGTGCGACAGTGCACGAACGGCGAAGATACCCAGCAGTGCGGTCATGGCTGGCACAACGAGCCACCAGACGCGCACCGACATGGCCGGCAAGGGGGCCTTGCGTTGGATGAACGCCAGGCTGGCGGCACAGACGCAGAACGCCAGAAGCATGCCGGCGAGAATGTCGGTGGGCCAATGCACGCCCAGATAAACCCTCGACAGCGCGATTGCCAGGGCCGGAATACCGGCGACCAGCATCCAGGTCAGGCGCAGGCGCACGGGTTGGCCGCGTCCGGCCAGCACTGCCAGAGTCATGAACAGCGCAAAGGCTGCCGAGCTGTGGCCGCTGGGCATGCTGTACGTCGTCAGCGGCTCTAACAGCACCTCCGGGCGAGCGCGGGCGAAAAACGTTTTCAGGACGCCGTTGGCGATCGCGGTGCCCAGTGTGGCGGCCAGGGCAAAGGCTGCGTGGCGCCATTGCCTGGCAACCGCCAGCACGATGATCAGCAGGCTGGCGGCCAGCAACTGCGCCCTGAAATCGCCGATGCTGGTGACGAAGACCACGATGTGTTGCGTGGCTTCGCTGCGGTGTTCCTGGATGAGCGTCATCAGGCCGTTGTCGAAGTCGGCCAGCAAGGGAAAGCCGAAGAACAGCGCCGCGACCAGCACCAGGCTGAGCGCGGAGATCAGTCGGGTTGCGTAGCGTTTCTGGCGAATACTGCTCTGGATGCTCAGCCCGAACAGCACGGCCAGGCTGCCGCCGACCACGGCCGCTTCGGGCCAGAAGCCTTCCGGCAGTGGTAGGCGAATGGCCGCGCCGGCTGCCCAGCCCGGCATCAGGTAGGCAATCGACCAGCCGGCCGCCGCCAGCACGCTGACCGCCACGAAGCGCGGCAGCGGCATGTCGCACATACCGGCGATCATCGGCAGCATCGGGCGCAACGGACCGATGAAACGTCCGACCAGCAAACTGGCGATGCCGTAACGGTGGAAGTATTTTTCCGCACCTTCCATCCACTCCGGGTGCGTGCGCAAGCCGGGCAACTGACGGATATTCTGATGAAAGCGCCGGCCTATGAAGTACGACACCGCGTCACCCAGCAGCCCGCCGAGAAAACCCAGTAATAGCACTTCGCTCAACGGCAGTATGCCGCTGCCCGCCAAGGCGGCGATGGCAAACATGATGACCGTGCCCGGCACGACGATCCCGACGATCGCGACGCATTCAGTGAAGGCCACCAAAAAGATCGCGACAGCCACCCAGGAAGGATTTGCGGTCAGCCAGCCGGTCATTCCATTGAGCAGATCGCCCATCGGTCAGTTTCCTTGATCGAGAAATAGGTAGTCGCGGCCTTCGACCTGACCGCGTCTGAGGGGGTTCCGTGTACAGAAACGGGCGTAACCGGCATCCACGAAGCGATACATCAGGTGCTCATCGCGACCGGCAGGAATGCCCAGTCGGGTGGTCTGGATAACGCGTTCGGGTGTCTGACCGACGTCCTCGACCAGTAAACTCTGCGGGTCGAAGCGCTTGGCGTCCCACACTGGGACTTTCAGGCCGAGCGCCTTGCACAGCAGCGTCTGGCCAGCGCACAGTCGTTGCGCCGGGCGCATCGCACCGCTGGCGTCGGGGTTGTTCAACTGCATCTGCGCCAACGCGTTTTCGTCGCTGGTCGCGTCGGTCCAGGGAAATGCCGACTTGATCAGTACGGCATTGCCCGGCCCTTCGGCGCTGAAATTCAACGAATCTCCGCCGCGCGCGTAGTACATATAGATGTGGCCGCCGTCGAGAAACAGCGCCTTGCGTTTCTCGGTATAGCCCAGCGAGGCATGACTGCCCTTTTCGGCGCAGTAGTAAGCCTCGGTTTCGATGATCCGCGCGGCCAGCCACAGATCGCCTGCCTTGTGACGGATGACCTTGCCCAGCAGATCGCGCGCCAGCAACTGGGCATCGCGGTGAAAGAAGTGGTCGGGTAGGGCTGTGGGCATAATCAGACGGGTACATTGGGAAAGAGCCCGATGATAACAAGCGCAACTTTAATTGCAGCTGAATGTGTCTGGATTAGGCACTTTGTTGTTTCTGAACGTGACCGACGCATGACATGTCGTTAGGCCCGTGCGTGATGCCTGTCTGCGCATTGCCGCCGGCAACACCCGTCACTGTGGCGAAAAATCTGCGCACTGATATTGACCATCCGCCTGTCTGCGCTGTCGTTCGGACGGCACGACAGCTATAATCAGCCGCTTTCCTCTTTGCCAAGACCTCTGAGACCAATGACTGAGTCCGTTCTTGACTACATGACCCGCCTGGGTCGCGCCGCCCGCGAAGCTTCGCGAGTGATCGGTCGTGCCAGCACTGCGCAGAAGAACCGCGCCCTGCAGGCCACTGCCGCCGCTCTGGACGAAGCCCGCGCCGAGCTGTCTGCCGCCAATGCGCTGGACCTGGCCAATGGTCAGGCGAACGGGCTCGAACCGGCCATGCTCGAGCGTCTGGCGCTGACCCCCGCCCGGATCGACAGCATGATCATCGGCTTGCGTCAGGTTGCAGCGCTTGCAGACCCGGTCGGTGCGATCCGCGACATGAGCTATCGGCCTTCGGGTATTCAGGTCGGCAAGATGCGCGTGCCGCTGGGTGTTGTCGGAATCATCTACGAGTCACGTCCGAACGTGACCATCGATGCTGCCAGTCTGTGTCTGAAGTCCGGAAACGCAACCATCCTTCGCGGTGGTTCCGAAGCCATTCATTCCAATCGCGCCATCGCGGCCTGCATCGAACGCGGTCTGGCCGAGGCCGGGCTGCCCGCTGCTGTCGTGCAGGTGGTCGAAACCACCGACCGTGCGGCGGTTGGCGCGCTGATCACCATGCCCGAGTACGTGGACGTCATCGTACCGCGCGGCGGCAAGGGTTTGATCGAACGCGTCAGTCGCGACGCGCGTGTGCCGGTCATCAAGCATCTGGATGGCATCTGCCATGTGTATGTCAGCGCCCACGCCGATCTGGCCAAGGCGCAGAAGATCGCCTTCAACGCCAAGACCTACCGTTACGGGATCTGCGGCGCGATGGAAACCCTGCTGGTCGATCAGACCATTGCCGCCGACCTTCTGCCGTCGATGGCCGCGCAGTTTCGCGAGAAGGGCGTCGAGTTGCGCGGTTGCGAGCGTACCCGTGACTTGATCGACGTGATCCCGGCCACCGAGGACGACTGGCACACCGAGTACCTGGCGGCGATTCTGTCGATTCGCATCGTCTCCGGTCTGGATGAAGCCATCGAGCACATCAACCACTACGGCTCGCATCACAGCGACGCCATCGTCTCGGACCACCAGAGTCAGGTGCGCCGATTCATGGCCGAGGTCGATTCCAGTTCGGTCATGGTCAACGCGCCGACCTGCTTCGCTGACGGGTTCGAATACGGCCTGGGTGCCGAGATCGGCATTTCTACTGATAAGCTGCACGCCCGCGGTCCTGTCGGTCTTGAAGGTCTGACCTGCGAGAAGTACATCGTGATCGGTGACGGCCAATTGCGCGGACAAGCCTGACTTGAATAGCCCCATGACCGCGCTGCCCAGACGTATCGGCATGCTTGGGGGCACGTTCGACCCGGTTCATATCGGTCATTTGCGCGGTGCGCTCGAAGTGGCCGAATTGCTGGAACTCGATGAGTTGCGCCTGACGCCCAGCGCCAGGCCTCCGCATCGTGACATGCCGAGCGTCACCGCAGAGGATCGTCTGGCGATGGTTCAAAGCGCCGTTGCGGGTGTTTCGCCCCTGACGGTGGATGACCGTGAACTGAAGCGTGACAAACCGTCGTACACCCTCGACACACTGGAATCGATGCGCGCCGAACTGGCGCCTCGGGACCAGTTGTTCCTGTTGCTCGGTTGGGATGCCTTTTGCGGGCTGCCGACCTGGCACAGATGGGAAGAACTGCTGGAGCACTGCCATATCGTGGTGCTGCAACGCCCGGATGCGGACAGCGAGTCGCCGGATGCCATGCGCAATCTGCTGGCGGCCCGCGCAGTCAGCGATCCCAAGGCCCTGAAAGGGCCGGGTGGACAGATTACATTCGTCTGGCAGACGCCTTTATCGGTGTCTGCCACCCAGATCCGTCAACTGCTGGCCAGCGGTAAGTCGGTACGTTTTCTGGTGCCAGACGCGGTACTGGCCTATATCGATGCACGCGGACTTTACCGCGCGCCGAACACTGATGGGTCGTCCTGAAACTGCTTTGATCGACAAGCGTCTGGACGGTCCCACACATACGAGCTGAATGAGTTTTATATGACAAAGCAAAAAATGAGCAGTGAAGAAGTCATCAATGTTGCGATTGCAGCCCTTGAAGAGGTCAAGGGTGCCGACATCCTGACCATCGACGTGCGCGACAAGACCAGCATCGCCGACTACATGCTGATCTGCACCGGTACGTCCAACCGTCAGTTGAACGCACTGGTCGATAACGTCCGTGACAAGGTCAAGGCTGCCGGCCTGAAGTCCCTGAGCGAAGAAGGCAAGGGTGACAGCGACTGGGTCCTGCTGGACCTTGGTGATGTGATCGTCCACGTGATGACCGCTGCCGCACGCCAGTTCTACGACCTTGAGCGCTTGTGGCAGGGTGCAGAGCAAAGCCGTGCTGCCAGCGCTGCGCACCACACACCAGGCAACGAATAAGGCTTTGATGTGCGTCTGCGTCTGATCGCTGTGGGTTCGCGCATGCCCAAGTGGGTGGAAGAAGGTTGGCACGAGTATGCCAAGCGGATGCCCTCCGAGCTTGCGCTGGAACTGGTGGAAATTCCGCTCAATACCCGAGGCAAAAACGCCGACGTCGCACGCTTTATCCGTCAGGAAGGCGAGGCGATGCTGGCAAAAGTGCAGCCGGGCGAGCGGATTGTCACGCTGGAAGTGCATGGCAAACCGTGGAGCACCGAACAGTTGGCGGTCGAACTCGATCGCTGGCGTCTCGATGCACGCACGGTCAACCTGATGGTCGGCGGCCCCGAGGGGCTGGCACCTGAAGTCTGTGCCCGCAGTGAACAACGCTGGTCTCTGTCGCCGCTGACCCTGCCGCACCCGTTGGTGCGCATCCTGATCGGCGAGCAGATGTATCGCGCCTGGACGGTCCTGTCCGGGCACCCTTATCACAAGTAGCATCGTCTTTACTGTGAATACGGCCTAAATGTCTCAACCGATCCGCCTCAAAGACCACGAAAAGGACGCACGCCTGGTGCGCGGCAGGGTCGTGTTCGGTGCCGTGGCGGTGGTGTTGCTGGTGTGCGTGCTGATTGCCCGGTTGTATTACCTGCAGGTCATCCAGTACGAGTATCACTCCACGCTTTCGGAAAACAACCGCGTTCACGTTCAGCCGATTCCGCCCAGCCGTGGGCTGATCTACGATCGCAATGGCGTTGTGGTCGCCGATAACCGGCCCAGTTTCAGTCTCAGCATGACCCGTGAACGCGCAGGCGAGTGGTCCAGCGTGCTCGACACCATTGTCGAGATCCTGCAGCTCACCCCTGACGATCGCATCATCTTCGAAAAGCGCATGAAGCAGGGGCGTAGGCCGTTCGAGCCGGTGCCCATCCTGTTCGAGCTGAGCGAAGAGCAGATCGCCCTGATCGCCGTCAACCAGTTCCGCCTGCCGGGCGTCGAAGTGGTTGCGCAACTGGTCAGGCATTATCCGCAAGGGCCGCACTTTGCCCACTCGGTCGGCTACATGGGACGGATCAACGAGAAAGAGCTCAAGAGCCTCGACCCGATCAATTACAGCGGCACGCACCACATCGGCAAGACCGGTATCGAGCGCTTTTATGAGCCCGAGCTGCATGGTCAGGTCGGCTACGAAGAGGTCGAGACCAACGCCCGTGGTCGCGTACTGCGTGTGCTCAAGCGCACCGACCCGATCCCCGGCAAGGACATCGTCCTGAGCCTGGACATCAACCTTCAGGAGGCTGCCGAAGCCGCGCTGGGCGGTCGTCGTGGCGCGGTCGTCGCACTGGATCCGGCTACCGGTGAAGTGCTGGCGATGGTCAGTGCGCCGAGCTTCGATCCGAACCTGTTTGTCACCGGCATCAGCTTCAAGGCCTATGCCGAGCTGCGCGATTCCATCGACCGGCCGCTGTTCAACCGCATCCTGCGAGGACTTTACCCGCCGGGGTCGACCATCAAGCCTGCGGTGGCGATTGCCGGGCTGGATACCGGTGCGGTGACGCCTGGCTCGCGGGTATTCGATCCAGGCTATTACCAACTGCCCAATTACGATCACAAGTACCGCAACTGGAACCGCACCGGCGACGGTTGGGTTGATCTGGACACGGCGATCATGCGTTCAAATGACACGTACTTCTACGATCTGGCGCACAAGGTGGGCATTGATCGGCTCGCTGCCTATATGAACAAGTTCGGTATCGGGCAGAAGGTCTCGCTGGACATGTTCGAAGAATCTCCCGGCCTGATGCCTTCCCGTGAATGGAAGCGCGCCACGCGTCGTCAGGCTTGGTTCCCCGGCGAGACGCTGATCCTCGGGATCGGTCAGGGCTACATGCAGGCAACGCCGTTGCAACTGGCCCAGGCGACCGCGCTGGTGGCCAACAAGGGGGTGTGGAACCGTCCGCATCTGGCCAGAACCATTGAAGGCAAGGCGCCTGTGGATGAAAACCCGATGCCGAACATCGTGCTGCGCGATCCGGCCAACTGGGAGCGCGTCAACCACGGCATGCAGGAAGTGATGCACGGCGCGCGCGGTACGGCGCGCAAGGCCGCCATCGGTGCGCAGTACCGGATCGCCGGCAAGAGTGGTACGGCCCAGGTGGTGGCCATCAAGCAGGGCGAGAAATACGACCGCACCAAGGTGCAGGAACGTCATCGCGACCACGCCTTGTTCGTCGGCTTCGCCCCGGCCGACAACCCGAAAATCGTTGTTGCAGTGATGGTCGAGAACGGCGAATCCGGTTCCGGCGTTGCTGCACCCGTCGTGCGTCAGGTCCTGGACGCCTGGTTGCTCGACGAAAACGGCCATCTCAAACCCGAGTACGCCGGTTCCCTGAATCTGGAGGCTGCGGCCCGTGAAGAGTAATTTCGACCGCATCCTGTCCAGTGAAGACGTGATGCGTCGCCGCGCTACCTTTCTGCAGCGCATTCATATCGATGGTCCATTGCTGATCCTGCTGCTGACGCTGGCGGCGGGCAGCCTGTTCGTGCTGTATTCGGCCAGCGGCAAGAACTGGGATCTGCTGATCAAGCAGGCCAGTTCGTTCGGTATCGGTCTGGTGGCGATGGTGGTGATCGCCCAGCTGGAGCCGCGCTTCATGGCGCGCTGGGTGCCGGTACTGTATGTCATCGGTGTCCTGCTGCTGGTAGTGGTGGATGTCATGGGCCACAACGCCATGGGCGCGACGCGCTGGATCAACATTCCCGGGGTGATCCGCTTCCAGCCTTCGGAGTTTCTCAAGATCATCATGCCGGCGACCATCGCCTGGTACCTGTCCAAGCGCACGCTGCCCCCGCATTTGAAGCATGTGGCGGTCAGTCTCGCACTGGTCGGTGTGCCGTTCATTCTGATCGTTCGCCAGCCTGACCTGGGGACGTCGCTGCTGATTCTGGCCTCGGGTGCCTTTGTGCTGTTCATGGCCGGTTTGCGCTGGCGCTGGATCATCAGCGTATTGGCGGCGGCCGTACCGGCGGCGGTGGCCATGTGGTTCTTCTTCATGCATGACTACCAGAAGCAGCGCGTACTGACGTTTCTGGACCCCGAAAGCGATCCGCTGGGGACCGGCTGGAACATCATTCAATCAAAGGCTGCCATCGGTTCGGGCGGCGTGTTCGGCAAAGGCTGGCTGCTTGGCACCCAGTCGCACCTCGACTTTCTGCCGGAAAGCCATACCGACTTCATCATTGCAGTATTGGGTGAAGAATTCGGCCTGGTAGGCATCTGTGCGCTGCTGATCATCTATATGCTGCTGATCGGTCGCGGGCTTGTGATCACTGCACAGGCGCAGACATTATTCGGCAAACTGCTGGCTGGCGCGTTGACCATGACGTTTTTTGTTTACGTTTTCGTCAACATCGGTATGGTCAGTGGCCTGCTGCCAGTGGTGGGGGTGCCGTTGCCCTTCATTAGCTACGGCGGAACTTCGCTCGTGACCCTACTGTCAGCGTTTGGGGTTTTGATGTCGATCCATACACATCGTAAATGGATCGCTCAGGTTTGATTAAGGTGAACTATTCAATGCAAGCAATGCGTAACTGGGCTCGATATGCTCCGGTGGTCGGTCTGGTGGGCATCCTTGGCTCGGTGCAAGAGGCACTGGCGGGCGACTATGAAGGTTCGCCCCAAGTGGCGGAATTCGTCGGTGAACTGACCCGCGATCATGGTTTTGCCGGTGAGCAGTTGATGAGTCTGTTTCGGGAGGTCGAGCGCAAGCAGGCCATTCTCGATGCCATTTCCCGCCCGGCCGAACGGGTCAAGCAGTGGAAAGAGTATCGGCCGATGTTCATCACCGACACGCGCATTGCTCGCGGTGTCGACTTCTGGCGTCAGCATGAGGCGGCCCTGGCGCGTGCCGAGCAGGAATACGGCGTGCCGGCGCAGATCATCGTGTCGATCATTGGTGTAGAAACCTTTTTCGGCCGCAATACCGGTAACTATCGGGTCATCGACGCACTGTCGACGCTTGGCTTCGATTACCCGCCACGCGCCCAGTTTTTCCGCAAGGAGTTGCGCGAGTTTCTGCTGCTGGCTCGCGAGCAGCAGGTCGATCCACTGACCCTCAAGGGCTCGTATGCCGGGGCAATGGGGCTGCCGCAGTTCATGCCGAGCAGTTTCCGCGCCTATGCAGTGGATTTCGACGGCGACGGCCACATCAATATCTGGACCGACCCGGACGATGCAATCGGCAGTGTCGCCAGCTATTTCAAACGTCATGGCTGGGTGGCCGGGCAGCCGGTGGTCAGTCGTGCCACAGCGCGTGGCGACCGGGTTGACGAGGGGTTGAGCCCTGCGCTTGATCCGGTAATGTCGGTCGGGGAGTTGCGACAGCTGGGCTGGGCGAGTCATGATGCGCTGCGCGACGATATGCCGGTGACGGCGTTTCGTCTGGAAGGCGACAATGGTCCTGAATACTGGCTGGGTTTGAACAATTTTTATGCAATTACCCGTTATAACCGCAGTGTGATGTACGCCATGGCCGTATATCAGCTGTCTGAATCGTTGGTTCAAGCTCGAGGCGTCAAGTAATGCGGGCATCGCCAATTCTTCAATCATTCAAGCTTCTGGCGCTGACCGGCCTGGCAGTGCTGGTTGCCAGCTGCTCGTCTCCGTCACGCACAACGTCGTCGCAGTCGCCAAAAGGCGGTGCAGTCGTGCGCTCGATGCCGGGGCTGGATATCAACCGGGCCCACAAGGACGGCGCGCCGTGGTGGGATGTGGATGTCTCGCGTATCCCTGATGCAACGCCGACCCTGCACACCGGGGCCTACAAGGCCAATCCGTACACCGTGCTGGGCAAGACCTACTTCCCGATGAGCGATGCCAAGCGTTACGTCGCTTCGGGCACCGCCTCCTGGTACGGCACCAAGTTCCATGGCCAGAACACCGCCAATGGCGAGGTGTACGACCTGTACGGCATGAGTGCCGCGCACAAGACCCTGCCGCTGCCCAGCTATGTCAAAGTGACTAACCTGGACAACAATCGTACGGTGATCCTGCGCGTCAACGATCGCGGGCCGTTCTATTCCGACCGTATCATCGACCTTTCGTATGCGGCCGCCAAAAAGCTCGGCTACGCCGAAACCGGCACTGCACGCGTCAAGGTAGAAGGGATCGACCCGCAGGAATGGTGGGCGCAACGTGGTCGTCCGGCGCCGCTGATGCTCAATCAGCCGCAGGTCGTTGCCCAGGCGACGCCGCCTGCGCTGTCCACTTCGACCGGCACCGTCGAGCAGTACACGCCACCCCCTCAGCAGCACGCCGCACCTGTCGTGCCGTTGCAGGTTGACGCAAAAAAAAACGCTTCAGGACAAGCCGCTGGGCTGTTTCTCCAGGTGGGAGCCTTCGCCAATCCGGACGCTGCGGAACTCCTGAGGTCGAAATTGAGCGGGATGGTTCGAGCGCCGGTGTTCGTCAGCTCGATAGCGCGCAATCAGCAAACGCTCTATCGAGTGCGGATGGGACCGATCGACACGCAGGGTGAAGCCCAGCAGCTGCAAAACAGCGTCAGGTCGGCCAATCTGGGTCAGCCGAGCGTAGTGACATCGGATCAGTAAGTTTTTTCGACAATCGTTCCCCGGCAACAATGGGGGACGGTATGCAGTCGCAGGCGGCGCAGATTTGCTTTCAGGGCAAGCGTTGCAGGTAACTGCCCACAAGGTCGTGTGTCGAACAGGCGACTTTGTCAGCCAGGGTTACAGCCTGGCGCCACGAGCCGTACCGAGGCGTTTCGCTTCGCCGGTCTGTTCAGTTTTGCCCGCAAGGGCATGTTTGCCCATTAGGATTCTCGAGAGACGGATGAACATCACCACCTTTGCAAAACGTTTGTGCCTGCTTGTTCCACTGATTATCACCCCGACTGTGTGGGCGGCAGAGCAGATGACGCCTGCTGCACCGCAACTGGCGGCCAAGGCCTACGTGCTGATGGATGCGACCAGCGGCAACGTCCTGGTCGAGAACAACGGTGATCAGCGTCTGGCTCCTGCCAGTCTGACCAAGCTGATGACCGCCTACATCGCGACCCTGGAAATCCGTCGCGGCCAGATCGGCGAAAACGATCCGGTGACGATCAGTGAAAACGCCTGGCGCACAGGCGGTTCGCGGATGTTCATCAAGGTCGGCAGCCAGGTCACGGTCAGCGACCTGCTGCACGGCATCATCATTCAGTCGGGCAACGACGCCAGCGTCGCGATCTCCGAGCACATTGCCGGCAGCGAAGATGCCTTTGCCGACATGATGAACAAGACTGCTGCCGATCTTGGCATGACCAACAGCCACTTCATGAACCCGACCGGTCTGCCGAACCCTGAGCACTACTCGTCGGCTCACGACATGGCGATCCTGGCGCGCGCAATCATCCACGAAGACCCGGCTCACTATGCGATCTACTCGCAGAAGGAGTTCTTCTGGAACGGCATCAAGCAGCCTAACCGCAACCTGCTGCTGTGGCGCGACAAGACCGTTGACGGTCTGAAAACCGGCCACACCGATGAAGCCGGCTATTGCATGGTCTCTTCGGCAGTGCGTGACGGCATGCGTCTGATCGCCGTGGTGTTCGGTACCAACAGCGAACAGGCCCGTGCAGCTGAAACCCAGAAGCTGCTGACCTATGGCTTCCGTTTCTTCGAAACCCAGAACTTCTACCAGAAGGGCACTGAGCTGGCTCAGGCCACGGTCTGGAAAGGTACAGAGCGTCAGGTCAAGGCCGGTCTGGCTGAAGATCTGAGCATGACCATGCCAAAAGGCGACATGAAGAAGCTGTCTGCCAGCATGACCATGAACCCGCAACTGGTTGCGCCAATCGCCAAGGGCGACGTGATCGGCAAGGTCGAGGTCAAGAAAGACGATCAGGTGGTTCACACCGCCAATCTGATTGCCCTTGATGCGGTTGAGGAAGGTGGTATTTTCCGCCGCGTGTGGGATAGCATCCGCCTGTTCTTCTACGGCTTGTTCAACTGATCCAGTAACCAATGCCGACCTTCTCGCGGCCTGCTCATGATCTGAGCGGGCCGCGTGTCCGTCGTCACGGCTTGTGAGACCTTTACTGCCATGACCGATACCGACATCAAGTCGCACAAAATCGAATTTCCCTGCAATGACTATCCGATCAAGGTGATCGGTGACACCAGTGTGGGCTTTACGGCGGCCGTGATGGAAGTGCTTAAGAAGCACGCCACGGTCGACCTCAAGACGCTCGCCGAGCGGCAGAGCAGCAACGGCAAATACACCACTGTGCAATTGCACATTGTTGCTACCGGCGAAGACCAGTTGCGCGATATCAATAGTGCCTTGCGCGCTACGGGTTTCGTGCACATGGTGCTCTGATGGCGGGTACGCTGGGTTTTCGTGATCTGGGCCTGATCGATTACGAAACCGCCTGGCACGCCATGAAGCGCTTTACCGACGAGCGTGGCCGCGAGGCTGCCGATGAAGTCTGGCTGGTCCAGCATCCGCCGGTTTTCACCCAGGGACAGTCCGGCAAGCCCGGGCATTTGCTGCTGCCGGGTAATATTCCTGTCGTACAGGTCGATCGTGGCGGCCAAGTGACTTATCATGGCCCGGGCCAACTGGTGGCTTATCTGATGCTGGACGTCAGGCGCCTTGGTTTCGGTGTTCGTGATCTGGTCACCCGGATCGAGAACACCCTCATCGCCTTGCTCGCCGACTACGGCGTCAAGGCAGCAGCCAAGGCTGATGCCCCTGGCGTATACGTTGATGGCGCGAAAGTCGCGTCACTCGGTCTACGCATTCGCAACGGCTGTTCGTTTCATGGCCTGGCGTTGAACGTCGACATGGACCTTGAGCCGTTCCGCCGCATCAACCCTTGCGGATACGCGGGGCTGGCCATGACCCAACTGAGCGATCAGGCAGGGCAGATAGAATTTTCCGAGGTAAGTGCCCGACTGCGTGCGCAGCTCGTCAAACACCTCGACTACGCTGAGCAGGCGACCCTTACGGGCGGAATAAACCATTATGACTGACACCGTGCAAACCCTGATCCCGACGCTGGATGTTTCCGAGCGAGTGGCCCGTCCGAAAGTCGAAGCGGGCGTCAAGCTTCGCGGAGCGGAAAAGGTTGCGCGCATCCCGGTCAAGATCATCCCGACGGTAGATCTGCCGAAGAAGCCCGACTGGATTCGCGTGCGCATCCCGGTTTCTCCGGAAGTCGACCGCATCAAGCAATTGCTGCGCAAGCACAAGCTGCACAGCGTCTGTGAAGAGGCGTCCTGCCCCAACCTGGGCGAGTGCTTCTCCGGTGGCACTGCAACGTTCATGATCATGGGCGACATCTGCACCCGTCGCTGCCCGTTCTGTGACGTGGGCCACGGCCGTCCGAAGCCGCTCGACGTCAACGAACCGAAGAGCCTCGCCATCGCGATTGCCGACCTGCGCCTGAAGTACGTGGTCATCACCTCGGTGGACCGTGACGACTTGCGTGACGGCGGCGCTCAGCACTTCGCCGACTGCATCCGTGAAATCCGCCTGCTGTCGCCGGGCGTACAGCTCGAAACGCTGGTGCCGGATTACCGTGGCCGGATGGACGTTGCGTTGGAAATCACCGCCGCCGAGCCGCCGGATGTGTTCAACCACAACCTGGAAACCGTGCCGCGTCTGTACAAGGCTGCGCGTCCGGGTTCGGACTACCAGTGGTCGCTGACCCTGCTGCAGCGCTTCAAGCAGATGGTCCCGCACGTACCGACCAAGTCCGGTTTGATGCTGGGGCTGGGCGAGACTGACGAAGAGGTCATCGAGGTCATGCAGCGCATGCGTGAGCACGACATCGACATGCTCACTCTGGGTCAATACCTGCAGCCTTCGCGCAATCACTTGCCCGTGCAGCGCTTTGTCCACCCGGACACCTTTGCCTGGTTCGCCGAAGAAGGCTACAAGATGGGCTTCAAGAACGTCGCGTCCGGGCCACTGGTACGCTCTTCGTACCACGCCGACGAGCAGGCCAAGATCGCCAAGGCAATGCTCTGACAGCACGCCGCAAAAACAGGAAGGGCCAGGTAGCGATACCTGGCCCTTTTTGTTTGCGGTTGATTATCGTGCCAACGCTCCGCGTGGGCATGCCGTTCTGGACGCTCCGCGTCCTCCCGATTACTGCCCGACAGGCTTGCGTAGGTTCTCCAGCAATTCATGTGTCGGATAACCATCGGCTGGCCAGCCGAACGATTGCTGCGCACTGCGGATGGCCTTGCGTGTGTTAGCGCCGATAATGCCGTCTGGCGCGCCTGCGTCGTACTGGCGTGCCGAGAGCAGGGTTTGCAACTCAATGCGCTCTGAGCGGCTCAGCGGCAGGTCTCCGCGTGGCCAGCTGCCCACTACATAACCCGCGCCCTTGAAGCGATCGGAAAGCAGGCTGATCGCCAACGCGTAGGAGGTCGAGTTGTTGTACTTGAGAATCGCGCGGAAGTTGTCCAGCACCAGGAAGGCTGGCCCGCGATAACCGGCTGGCAACAACAAGGTGGCTTGCTGCTGGCTGGCGGCGACCGGAATGGCTGAGCCGTCCGGTTGTTTCAAGCCCAGTTGTTGCCATTCAGCGAGACTCTTGCGGGTCGTCGAGTCGGCCAGCGAGTAATCGAATCCCGAGCCGAGCACCACTTCAAAGCCCCAGGGCTGACCACGCTGCCAGCCGGAGCTTTGCAGGTAGTGTGCGGTGGAGGCCAGGGCATCGGCAGGGGTGTTCCAGATATCGCGGCGGCCATCGCCGTCAAAATCCACGGCATGGGTGTTGTAGGTGGTTGGGATGAACTGGGTCTGGCCCATCGCACCGGCCCACGAACCCAGCATCTTGTCCGGTGTGATGTCGCCATGCTGGATGATTTCCAGCGCGGCCAGCAATTGGCTCTGTGCAAAACCGGGACGACGGCCTTCGTAGGCCAGCGTTGCCAGTGAGCGAATGACGGATTGCGTGCCCTGGAACGAGCCGAAGTTACTTTCCATGCCCCATACCGCGACCAGCGCCTGACGATCCACGCCGTACTGCTGCTCGATCTTCTGCAGGTCGTCGGCATACTGCGAAAGCAGCGCCTGACCCTTGCGCACACGTACGGCAGAGATGGCACCGTCGAGGTATTCCCAGACCGGGCGGCTGAATTCAGGCTGACTGCGGTCGGCCTTGACCACGCTCATGTCGGGGGTGACGCCGGCAAATGCCAGATCGAATACGTCCGCACGGATACCTGCCTTCAACGCCTGGGCACGAAAGCCGGCCTGCCATTCGCTGAAGCTGACGGCGGGCTGAATCGTGAGGTTGTCATCAACGACCAGCGCTGGCGTAGGCGCCACGGCAGGAGCGTTTGTCTGCACCTTGCTGGATTGAAGAGGCGTGGCATCGGCTGCAGTGGGTTTTTCTGCGCAGGCTACCAGGGCAACAAGACTGGAGGCAGCGATGAGTTGGCGCAGCTGCGGGCGATGGGTAAAACGAGAAGGCATGCTTGAGTCCAAGGGTATTACCGTTAGGTGCAGACCATAACACGGCTAAGCGGTTGAAAGCGCCCCGGAAATGTTGCTCGATATCAGGCTGCCATAAAGCAGGAAGCCTCCCAGCTTTTAGACTGGAAGGCTTCGCGGCGGTAGCTGCCTTTGCCCTTGGCGGGTTGTTCCTGACGACTGCGGAACAAGGGCTGGGCGATGATGGATTTGGCCTTGTTCGGCCGCTTTGGCTTGCTCATGGCGGGTGCTCCTGATGGGTGTTGTAAAGCGATGCAAATCATCGGGCAGAACGGCGCGTGTGTCTAATAGTCGTGTGCTATGACGCTGAGCACGTGATTGGCCGAGTGACTGTAGACCTGTGGGAGCGAGCTTGCTCGCGAAGGGGCATGAATAGAACCATCGCTTGATTATCGTGCCGATGCTCTGCGTCGGCATGCAGTTCGTGACGCTCCACGTCACAAGAGGACGCAGAGCGTGGGAGCGAGAGTCGACAACATCTGCCTACTCCGCAGGCAGTGCCAATCGTTGCCCCGCCATCAGCAGCGCCAGTCGGCTGAGGCTGCTCCACGGCGAGCCTGCTGCCTGGCCTTTGATCTGCGCATCGATGCGTTGCGCATCCATGAGCAACTGGCTCCAACGTTTTGCCGAGTGGCGTTGCAGGGCTTTGGTCATCAGTGGCTTGCGCTTGTCCCAGATCGGCGGGCGTGCCGAGCTGAAGACCTTGTCCAGCGGCACGCCCTGACTGAACTGTTGCGACATATTGGCCAGGGCGCGCAGTTCACGGGTCAATGCCCAGAGAATCACCGGCGTCTCGACCCCTTCGCCACGTAGTCCTTCGAGCATGCGCAGGGCATGGGCAGCTTCGCCATTGAGCACGGCATCGGTCAGGCCAAATACGTCGAAGCGTGCACTGTCGGCCACCGCCGCCTGCACAGTCTCGACGGTGATCTGGCCTTCTTCGGCCATCAGCTTGAGCTTTTCGATTTCCTGCGCGGCGGCCAGCAGGTTGCCTTCGACCCGGGCCGCGATCAGTTCGACAGCGTCCTGAGTCGCTGCCAGACCCGCCTGCGACAGGCGCTGGCGAATCCATTGCGGCAGCTGGCCGATGTCCACCGGCCAGATTTGCACGAACTGGGTTTGCGCACCCTCAACCAGAGCCTTGCCCCATTTGGTTTTCTGCGCACTGCCATCGAGCTTGGGCAGGCTGATCAGCAGTAGGGTGTCTTCGGCAGGTCTGGCGCAATATTCCATGAGCGCCGCAGCACCCTTGTCGCCGGGCTTGCCGGAGGGCAGACGCAACTCCAGGAGACGGCGTTCGGCAAACAGCGACATGCTGGCACCCGCCTGGAGCAATGTGCCCCAGTCGAAGCTGGCGTCGGCGCTGAACACCTGGCGCTCATCGAAGCCCTGCTGGCGTGCGGCCGCGCGAATGGCGTCAGCCGCTTCCTGACAGAGCAGCGGATCGTCACCGCTGATCACATAGACGGGCGCAAGTGTGCCTTGCAAGTGCTTGCCGAGTTGGGCGGGGGCGAGTTTCATGAGTCAGAGCATGTCGGGGCCGGAAAGCCGGCCCCGAACACTTATCTGGCTGGAACTTCGACAGGCGACTGCTGAGGCGTCTCGTCGCGGATTCGCTGAGCAGCCTCGAGTGCGTCGGCTTCGGCCTTGGCAACCGCATCGGCCTTGGCCTGCAGCTCGTCCAGACGCGAAGGGGTCAGTTGCTGCAAGCGAGCCATCAGTTTCTGGATCAGGTCGTTGCGCATTTCCTGACGAACCTGAGAGGCTTCCTGGTCGGAACCGGTCAGGTTGTTGCCGTCGTGTACGTAGGAACGGTCTGCGGTGACTTTATCGCCAAGCAGGAAGCGATCCTTGTCGCCATGCACTTCATAGGTCAGGGTGGTGGTCAGCTGGTATTCAGCCGAGCGACCCGAGCCCGAGTAGCTGATGACCCGTTGAGTCTCGGCTTCGTTGGTCAGCATCAGCTTGTAAGGCGCGCCCGTGTAGACCTTGACGCCAGAGCTGGTCAGCAGGCGAGTGAGTTGCGTCACGGTGTCGCCATAGGCGTTGCGGGCGCTGACATCCAGCTCCTTGATCGCCAGCTCGGTGGTGCCGGTGCCACGCAGATGGAAGCCACAGGCACTCAACAGAACAGCCAGGCCCATCACCAGCAAATTGCGTTTGATCATCTTGATGCTCCCCTTGAATCCGTTTGGGCCGCCAGTGCGTGCCCTGGAAATATGTTCGGCGCCCTGCGTTTGCCGGGCGCCCGATCCAATCAGCTTGCGACGATGTTGACCAGCTTGCCAGGCACGACGATCACCTTGCGAATGGTCAGGCCATCAGTGAAGCGCAATACGTTCTCGTTGACGCGTGCGGCCGCTTCGACTTCTTCGCGACTGGCGCTGGCAGGCATCTCGATGTGACCGCGCAGCTTGCCGTTGACCTGAATCACCAGTTGCAGACTGTCCTGCACCAGCGCGTTTGCATCGAATGCAGGCCAGCCCGCGTCGATCACCGGCTCATTGTGGCCCAGTTGCTTCCACAGTTCGTGGCTGATGTGCGGCGTGATAGGCGCCAGCAGCAGGGCGACGGTTTCCACGCCTTCCTGCATCAGTGCGCGATCCTGCGGTGTGTCCTGCGGGGCTTTTTCCAGCACGTTCATCAGCGTCATCACTTGCGCGACAGCAGTGTTGAATTTCTGGTTCTGGCCAATATCCTGGCTCGCCTGTTTGATCGCCTGATGAATCGCGCGGCGGATGGCTTTCTGCTCATCGGACAATGCCGCAACGTCCAGGCCGGTCGACGGGCCTTGAGCCACGTGCGCCTGGGCCAGACGCCATACGCGACGCAGGAAACGATGCGAACCTTCGACGCCCGAGTCGGACCATTCCAGGCTCATGTCGGGCGGGGAGGCGAACATCATGAACAGGCGGCAGGTGTCGGCGCCGTACTGGTCGATCATGGTCTGCGGGTCGATGCCGTTTTTCTTCGACTTCGACATCTTTTCAGTGCCGCCGATTTCCACCGGCAGGCCATCGCTGGTCAATGTGGCGCTGATCACCTTGGCCTTGGCGTCTCTTTCGAGGGTCACATCGGCCGGGTTGATCCAGGTCTTCTTGCCGCTGGTTTCCATGCGGAAGTAGGTTTCGGCGTTGACCATGCCCTGAGTGAGCAGGTTCTTGAACGGTTCGTTCGAGGTCACCAGGCCTTCGTCGCGCATCAGCTTGTGGAAGAAGCGCGCATAGAGCAGGTGCAGGATCGCGTGTTCGATACCACCGATGTACTGATCCACCGGCAGCCAGTGGTTGGCAGCGTTCGGCTCGACCAGACCACCCTCGTAATGCGGTGAGGCATAGCGCGCGTAGTACCACGAGGACTCGACGAAGGTGTCCATGGTGTCGGTTTCACGCTTGGCCGGTGCGCCGCATTTCGGGCAGCTGCACTCGTAGAACTCGGGCATGCGTGCCAGTGGCGAGCCAGCGCCGTCGGGCACGACGTCTTCCGGCAGGACAACCGGCAACTGGTCTTCCGGGACCGGCACGTCGCCGCAGGTGTCGCAATGCACGATAGGAATCGGGCAGCCCCAGTAACGCTGGCGGCTGATACCCCAGTCGCGCAGGCGGAACTGGGTACGGGACTGGCCCAGGGATTTCTTGACCAGTGCGGCTTCAATGGCGTCGAACGCGTCCTGGAAGGTCAGGCCGGTGAATTCGCCGGAATTGATCAGCTCGCCATGCTCGCCGTAGGCCGGCTGCCATGGGGCAGGTGTTTCGTCGCCGGCGCTGGTGCGGACCACGGGCTTGATCGGCAGACCGTACTGGGTGGCAAACTCGAAATCACGCTCGTCGTGCGCCGGTACAGCCATGACCGCGCCATCGCCGTAGTGCATCAGCACGTAGTTGGCGACCCACACCGGCAGTTTCTCGCCAGTCAGTGGATGCTCGACGAACAACGAAGTCGCCTGGCCTTTCTTTTCCTGCGTGGCAACGTCGGCTTCGGCAACGCTGCCGCCCTTGCATTCATCGATGAACGCCTGCAGGGCTGGGTTGCCTTGCGCGGCCAGGGTTGCCAGCGGGTGTTCGGCCGCCACCGCGACGTAGGTCGCACCCATCAGGGTGTCAGGGCGGGTGGTGAAGACTTTCAGGGCACCGGCTTCGCCGATCGAGGCCTGGTCGTACGGAAACTGCACTTCCATGCCGCGCGAACGGCCGATCCAGTTGCGCTGCATGGTCTTGACCTGTTCAGGCCAGCCCGGCAGTTCGTCGAGGCTTTCCAGCAGCTCATCGGCGTACGCGGTGATCTTGAAGTAGTACATCGGGATTTCGCGCTTTTCGATCAGCGCGCCGGAACGCCAGCCGCGGCCGTCGATGACCTGCTCGTTGGCCAGTACGGTCTGGTCGATCGGATCCCAGTTCACGGTGCCGTTCTTGCGGTAGATCACACCCTTTTCGAACAGGCGAGTGAACAGCCATTGTTCCCAGCGGTAGTAATCAGGCTTGCAGGTGGTGACTTCGCGCGACCAGTCAACCGCCAGACCCAGGCTCTTGAGCTGGGTCTTCATGTAATCGATGTTTTCGTAGGTCCACTTGGCCGGCGCGACGTTGTGGTCGATGGCGGCGTTTTCAGCCGGCATGCCGAAAGCGTCCCAGCCCAGTGGTTGCAGAACATTCTTGCCCAGCATGCGCTGGTAGCGGGAGATCACGTCACCAATGGTGTAGTTGCGCACATGACCCATGTGCAGCTTGCCGCTCGGGTAAGGAAACATCGACAGGCAGTAGAAGGTGTCCTTGCCTGGCTGTTCACTGACTTCAAAAGACTTTTGCTCATCCCAGAACGTTTGGGCGGCGGCTTCGATTTCACGGGGCTGATAGAGTTCGTGCATGGCTACTTTTTACTAAGGATTAGTGACCCTTGACCTCTTCATTGCTTCGCCGAGTCAGGTCGGCACCGCGTGGCGGACATTTGCAACTGTCTGTGCGGTGCGTTCAGGCTCAAGAGCGCGGAAGTGGAATTACAGGAAGCGCAGTAGCATACATGAGGGCCGTCTATCGAGGGAAACCCTGATTGCGTCCCTTGCGGGCTCAACGCCCGGCCGGCAACCTCATCTGGCCGTTGGTCGTAGTCCCCTACCGGTTCTTGCAGCAGCGCTAAGCTCAAACGCGAGGGTGATGATTATCTTCGATGAGGTGAGTGGATGACAGAGTTGCAGCATGTTGCAAGCTTGACCAGGCTGTATGAGCGTCTGATCGATCGTCTCGGACTGGCACTCGAGACGGCGAGTACCTCGGTCCGGCTCCGAAACGAGTCGCCTGCCGAGCTTGAGCTCAAGGGGTTGAGCCATGCCGAGTTCCGGTTGATCGAAGCCTATCTCGAAAAGGGCAACGGGGACGCAGGCGCAGTTGTCGTCGACCTGCCTGCGGGCAGCGCTCTGGCGGCTGCGGAGCATGGCAGGTCGCCCCGTGTGTCAGCCACCATCGTGTGGCTGAAAGATCGGCGACGAGCCAAGGCGTCAGTGCGGCTGGGCCGTAACACTTAGGCATTGCCTGCCTGCACGCGGGCCAAGGGCCTGGCCATTTCGGGCTTCCTGCTTCAGGCATTGTCGCGTGTCTGTAAACATTCTAGGCTGCGGGCACTCATGGAGATGTCCCGATGCCCTTGCGCTACCTGCTCAAAACCCTTCTTTTGCCGCCCGGTATTCTGTTTGTCCTGCTGATTCTTGGCTGGTGGCTGCGTCGCTCCCGGCCACGACTGGCGACGGTATCCTTTGCGGTCGGCCTCGGCGGATTGTGGCTGATGAGCCTGCCGGTCGCCGTAGAGTTCGCAGCGCGTAAACTTGAGCAGATTCCGCCCTTGCCGCAACAGCAATGGGCGACGCTGGCGCAGCAGGCCGACGCCATTGTGGTGCTGGGCAATGGGCGCGAGCGCAATTCGCCGACCTGGGGTGCAGACACGCCCACCGGTCTTGGACTGGAGCGCCTGCGTCTGGCGGCTCGATTGGCGAAAGAATCCGGACTGCCGATATTGACCTCCGGCGGCCTGCATTTTGACCAGCCGCCCAGCGAGGCGGCGATCATGGCGCAGTCACTGCAGGACGATTTTGCTGTGACGGTGCGCTGGCAGGAGGGGCTGAGTCGCACCACGTGGGAAAACGCGACCATGAGCGCCGCAGTTCTGCAGCCGCAAGGCATCAAGCGCGTGGTGCTGGTGACTCAGGCCTGGCACATGCCGCGGGCACGCTGGAGCTTCGAGCAGGCGGGCTTTACTGTGGTGAGTGCGCCGGTCGGCTATCTGGGTGTCGACAACGCTCGGCCTTTTGGCGGCTGGCTGCCTGAAAGTCGCGTGTTCACGCAGAGCGGGATGCTGCTCAATGAAGCCGCAGGCTTGCTGGTTTATCCGTGGATCTATCGGAAGGGGCAATGATCATTTGAAGCAATGGCCATCTGAAGCCGATTCCACCTGCAGGCAGATGAAACCGGCTTGGTGCAGTCAGACGGTCTTGGAAATCCGTGCCGCCATCAACGCCCAGCCAAACAGCAGCAGGCAGACAATCGCCAGCGGCCACGAGCGCCAGTGCAGATAAGGCGTGAGTTCATGCATGGGCACCACTTCGCCGTACAGCACGCCGCGTTCGAACTGCGGAATCTGCTCGGTGATCTTGCCAAACGGGTCGATCAGCGCGGTCACGCCATTGTTGGTTGCCCGGATCATCCAGCGGCCTGCTTCAAGGGCGCGCATCTGGGCCATCTGCAAGTGTTGCAGAGGGCCGATCGAGGTGCCGAACCAGGTGTCGTTGCTGACCGTCAGCAGCAGGTCGCTTTGCGCCGACAGGCCTGCGGCGAACTCTGGATAGACCACTTCGTAGCAGATGAACGGCGCGATGTGATAACCCTTGGCCTGCAATAACGCCTGATCGTTCGGCCCGCGCGCGAAGTCCGACATTGGCAGGTCGAAGAAGGAAATCAGCCCGCGCAGCAGGTCCTGCAGCGGCACGTACTCACCGAACGGCACCAGCTTCTGCTTGTAGTAGGTGCCGTCACCCTGGCCCGTGACCGTGATGCCGTTGTAATAACGATACTCACCGCGCCCGGTCGGTTCACGCACCGGTACGCCGGTGATCAGCGCAGCGCCGCGGTCCGAAGCGAACTTGCCCATCATCGACAGATAGCCTTCTGCGCTTTCCTTGAGCACCGGCACGGCGGTTTCCGGCCAGACGATCAGGTCTGCCTGCTGCGAGCGGAAGGTCATGTCGCGGTACAGCGCCAGCTGATCGTTGAGCTTTTGCGGGTCCCACTTCATGCTTTGTTCGACGTTGCCCTGCATCGCCGCAACTTTCAGTGGCGCGCCGGACGGCGATGTCCAGGCGTGACCCTTGAGGGCCAGGCCTGTCACCCACGGGGCCAGCAACAGCACCACGCCCATGGCCAGAAACGATTTGCGTGCACGCAGGCGGTGCAGGTTGCACAACAGTGCAGCAGTCAGCGCCAGCGAGAACGAAATCAGCCATACGCCGCCGACGGGGGCAAGCCCGGCCAGTGGGCCGTCGAGCTGACTGTAGCCGGAGTAGAGCCACGGGAAGCCAGTGAGAAACCAGCCGCGAAACGCTTCCTGCCACAGCCATAGCGCTGCGAAGGCCAGCGCATCGGCCAGCGGTGCTTCATTGCGACGCAGCCAGCGCGCCCAGACCCAGGCGGGAAGGGCGAAGAACAGGGCAATGGCGGCGATGAACAACAGCATCAACAACCCAGCCAATAGCACGGAAGCGCCGCCGTAGGTGTGAATGCTGACGTAGATCCAGCTGGTGCCGGCGCCGTACAGACCGAAGCCATAGCACCAGCCACGGGCCAGTGCCTGGCGCGGGTTCAGGTCGCGCAGGCCCAGATAGAACATCGCCACTGCGACCAGTACCAGAGGCCAGAGGTCAAAGGGCGCCAGGGCCAGGGTCGTGAGCCCGCCAGCCGCCAGGGCCAGCAGGTTACCGGGCCAGCCGGGGCGGGTTATCCAGCGCATGTAGATTCCTTAAAGCAGCATCAAGTGTTTACGGACGTGAAATGGGCGTCACGCGCAGCAAATGAATGCGACGGCTGTCAGCGCTCAGGATGCGGAAACGATAGGCACCGATTTCAGTGATTTCGTTGCGCTTGGGCAGATGGCCAAAGGCATTCATCACCAGACCGCCCACAGTATCGAACTCGTCGTCCGAGAACGTGCTGTCGAAGAATTCGTTGAAATTCTCGACCGGCGTAAGGGCCTTGACCAGGAAGTCGCCGCTGGGCAGCGGTTTGATGTAGCTGTCTTCCTCGACGTCATGCTCGTCTTCGATATCGCCGACGATCTGTTCCAGTACGTCTTCGATGGTTACCAGACCCGCCACGCCGCCGTATTCGTCAATGACGATGGCCATGTGGTTGTGATTGGCGCGAAATTCGCGCAACAGCACGTTGAGACGCTTGGATTCGGGCACGAAAGTGGCCGGACGCAGCAGCTTCTTGACGTCATCGCTGTCACCGTCGGCCTTGAGGATCAGCGGCAGCAGATCCTTGGCCAGCAGCACACCGAGCACATCATCGTGGCTTTCGCCGATCACCGGATAGCGCGAGTGCGCAGCATCGATGACCGCAGGCAGAAATTCCCGGGGTGTCTGGGTCGCCTTGATGCTGATCATCTGCGAGCGCGGCACCATGATGTCGCGCACTTGCAGGTCAGCCACTTGAATGGCGCCCTCGACGATGGCCAGCGCTTCGCTGTCCAGCAGTTTGTTCTGGTGGGCTTCGCGCAGCAGCTCAAGCAGCTCCTGGCGGTTTTTCGGCTCATGGACAAAGGCCTGGGTCAGTTTACCCAACCATGACTTTTGCCCGTTGCTCGATCGGTCTTCGCTCATAGCCCTTACTCGTGGTCCTTGCTTGGTGTGTCTGAATGTGGATGGTCGGCACTTTCGTCGTCGGCGTAGGGATCGGGATAGCCCAGCTCCTCAAGCAACGTTCGTTCCAGTGCTTCCATTTCTTCGGCTTCTTCATCATCGATGTGGTCGTAACCCAGCAGATGAAGGCAGCCATGAATGACCATGTGCGCCCAGTGCGCGTCGACGGACTTGCCCTGTTCAACGGCTTCACGGTTGACGACCGGAACGCAGATAACCAGATCACCCAGCAACGGGATGTCCAGCATGTCGTCTGGAACGTCTGCCGGGAATGAAAGCACGTTTGTTGCGTAATTTTTGTGTCGCCAGGTGTGATTGAGCTCACGCCCTTCGGTTTCGTCAACCAGGCGGATGGTCAGCTCTGAGTCGGCACTGCGCTGACGCAGGCCCATTTCACACCAGAGGCGGAATCGGGCTTCGTCAGGGGCGCTTGTCTCGCTTGCAATCTGCAGGTCCAGCTCAAGCATCGCGGTGGTTGTCCCGTGGGTAACTGTTGTTGCCCGACGGACCATCGCTGAGGCGGTCGTCGAAACGCTCGTAGGCTTCGACGATGCGCTGAACCAGCGGGTGGCGAACCACATCCTTGGGTTTGAAATGCGTGAAGCTGATGCCCGGCACGTCCTTGAGCACATCGATGACGTGCGTCAGCCCGGAGCGAGTGCCCTTCGGCAGGTCGACCTGGGTGATGTCGCCGGTGATCACGGCCGTGGAGCCGAAGCCGATACGGGTCAGGAACATCTTCATCTGCTCGACGGTGGTGTTCTGACTTTCGTCGAGAATGATGAAGCTGTTATTAAGGGTGCGTCCGCGCATGTAAGCCAGCGGTGCCACTTCAATGACCTGCTTCTCGATCAGCTTGGCGACGTATTCGAAACCGAGCATCTCGTACAGCGCGTCGTACAGCGGGCGCAGGTACGGGTCGATCTTCTGTGCCAGATCGCCGGGCAGGAAGCCCAGCTTCTCGCCAGCCTCGACCGCCGGGCGCACCAGCAGGATGCGTCGGATCTGCTCGCGCTCCAGTGCATCCACCGCGCAGGCCACCGCCAGGTAGGTCTTGCCGGTACCCGCCGGGCCGATGCCGAAGTTGATGTCGTTGCTGAGGACTTCCTTGACGTAACGCTGCTGGTTCAGGCCGCGCGGGCGAATCATGCCCTTTTTGGTGCGCAGCGAGACGCCGACTTCGGCGGCAGGGTGATTGTCGAGGCCGTCCACACCCGATTCCTGAAGGAACAGGTGGACCATGTCCGGCGTCAGTTCGGTACCTTTGGTTTCCCGGTACAGACGGCGCAGAAGGTTCTCGGCGGAATGATTTTGTTTGGCGTCGCCAATCAGCTCGAATTGAT
The DNA here is from genome assembly GCF_020515645.1 of Pseudomonas sp. MWU16-30316. Taxonomy (NCBI): domain Bacteria; kingdom Pseudomonadati; phylum Pseudomonadota; class Gammaproteobacteria; order Pseudomonadales; family Pseudomonadaceae; genus Pseudomonas; species Pseudomonas sp. MWU16-30316. The sequence goes on from NZ_JAIZAZ010000001.1 coordinate 224,114, forward strand.
TGCCGCGATTGCGGATCTCGATGTCCAGGCGTTGCTCGATCAGGCGCAAGTGCTCGTCGAGTTGCCCGCACAAGTTGGCGAAACGATGGGCCTCGAAAGGCTCGAGGGTGAAGCGATGAGGTTCTATGGGTGCGTTCAAGGTCGTTTAATGGCCGTCCGGCGGCAATTGAGATGTATTGAAGAATACCCCTAGCGCTGATTGTGCGAAAGCGTTGCCTTGTTAAAGGCCGCGCCAGGGATTCACCGTGCTCAATGGTAGGGACCGCGCAGAAACGAATTCATTCGGCGATTCGTTTCTGCAGCGACACTCAAGCTTTACTGTAGCAGCGAGCCGCGCAACGAGTGAGGCTGCGCATCATCGATGTGTACATCGGCAAACTGCCCGATCAATTTGGGGTTGTCGCAGCGAAAATTGACGATCCGGTTGTTCTCGGTGCGGCCCTGCAGTTCGCCTGGGTCTTTCTTCGAATAGTCGGTCACCAGAATGCGCTGGATGCTGCCCACCATCTGCCGGCTGATCTCGAAACCCTGCTGGTTCAGACGATGTTGCAGCGCTGCCAGGCGCTCTTTCTTCAGGGCTTCGGGCGTATCGTCCTTGAGGTCCGCGGCGGGCGTGCCCGGGCGCGGGCTGTAGACGAACGAGAACGAGAAGTCGAAACCCACGTCCTCGATCAGCTTCATGGTGTTGTCGAAATCCTTTTCGGTCTCGCCGGGGAAGCCGACGATGAAGTCGGAACTGATACTGATGCCCGGCACTGCGGCCCTGAGCTTGCGCAAACGCGACTTGTATTCCAGCGTGGTGTGGTTGCGCTTCATCGCCGCCAGAATGCGGTCGGAGCCCGACTGCACAGGCAAATGCAGGTGTTTGACCAGTTCCGGCACTTCCGCGTGGGCCTGGATCAGGCTGTCGGAAAACTCCAGCGGGTGCGAGGTGGTGTAGCGAATTCGGTCGATGCCATCGACGGCGGCGACCACGCGGATCAGGTCCGCCAGGTCTGCGACGCGGCCGTCGTGGGTGGTGCCGCGATAACCGTTGACGTTCTGCCCCAGCAGGGTGACTTCACGCACGCCGTTTTCGGCCAGGTGGATCACTTCGCTCAGCACATCGTCGAACGGGCGACTGACTTCCTCGCCACGGGTGTAGGGCACCACGCAGAACGTGCAGTATTTGCTGCAGCCTTCCATCACCGACACATAAGCACTCGGGCCATCGACGCGCGGCTCGGGCAAGTGGTCGAATTTTTCGATTTCCGGGAACGAGACATCGACCTGCGGCAAGCGGGTGACGCGTGCGGCGTCGATCATTTCCGGCAGGCGGTGCAGGGTCTGCGGGCCGAACACCACGTCCACATAGGGCGCGCGATCACGAATGGCTGCGCCTTCCTGGCTGGCCACGCAGCCGCCGACAGCGATAACCATTTCCGGATTGGCCAGCTTCAGCTCACGCCAGCGGCCGAGCTGGGAATACACCCGGTCCTGGGCGCGTTCACGAATCGAGCAGGTATTGAGCAGGATCACGTCGGCGTCTTCCGCGCGAGCGGTGACTTCCAGGGCCTGATGTTCGCCCAGCAGGTCGACCATGCGCGAGCTGTCGTACTCGTTCATCTGGCAACCGTGGGTTTCGATATAAAGCTTTTTGGCCATGCGTGATGATCAACCGTGTCAGTGAACCGCGCATTATAAGGATGAAGGGCTCGGGTTCCTAGCGTCGGCTGTCCGACGAGGCGGGCGGACATGCTATAGTCCGTGCCCCTTTTTCATCTCCGATCGTTACCCGCCCGTTATGACCAAACGCGAAGCTCCAATCTACAAGGTGATTTTCCTCAACCAGGGACAGGTGTTCGAGATGTACGCCAAGCAGATCTACCAAAGTGATCTGTGGGGCTTTCTGGAAGTTGAAGAATTCGTCTTCGGCGAGCGCACGACCGTTGTGGTTGACCCGAGCGAAGAGAAGCTCAAGGCCCAGTTCGAAGGTGTGGTGCGCAGTTTCGTGCCGATGCATTCGATTGTGCGCATCGATGAAGTCGAACGCATGGGCACGCCGAAGATCAGCGAAGCGCGCGGCAGCAGCAATGTGATGCCGTTCCCCATGCCGATGCCGGAAAAGTAAGCGTTGCAGGTGTGAATCGCGATTGCCCTGAAGGATTCCTGATCAGGGCAACGGAGAAAAAGGACTGCGACCTTCGGCGGTCTGCAGTTCAAGCAGGTATTTGCGGAAAATCTGCCCGAGTACCTGAGTGGCGACTTCGAGCTCGTCACGCTGCATCTTCGCCGAGACTTCGTCGGCAGCGTCCAGCGCGTCTTCCGAACCGTTGACCGCGGCCATCTTCAGCACGATGTAGGCCTGAATGTTGTTGGCCTGCACACCTTCACCACGGCTGAACATCAAGCCCAGTTGATACTGCGCCTTGGCATGGCCCTGCAGCGAAGCCTGCTCGAAATAATTCAGCGCCTGCGACAAATCGCGAGGTGCATTTCTGCCCTCGTAATAGAACTCACCCAACTCGTACTGCGCCTGCGCGTCCCCACCCTTGGCGGCCTGCTGGCAGGCTTCGAGCGCTGCAGGCAGGTTCTCTGGCTGGGTATTGAGGGTGCAACGACCCATCGCCGGGACTAACAACGAGTTGCCGCCGGCAGTTGCCAGCAGAGGATAGACAAGCAACAGGCAGCCCAATACAAGGGTGCGGCCGGTGCGGTTCATGGGAGTCGACTTACCTCTGAAAAAGGTGCGGGCATGCCCGACCAGCTAAACGTGCTGGCTGCGCATTATGAAATAAGCAGAGCCAACCTTACAAAGTCTTTACGGATTTTCTGCTGCACGGCCTGAAAACATCCTTTTTTACGGGCGGATTACCTGAAAGAGGGTTGTTGTCAGCGTGTCTGTGCAGCGTTCGCATTGCATTGTAGAAGCAAAATACGTACTTAACGTTCAGTTTCATTCGCAGTCATCACTCGCGCCGGTTCACTGACACCCTGCGCGAGTGATGCCTGACGAGCTTATTTCAGCGCAGCGAATGCCTTTTCTGCGGCATCCAGTGTCAGTTTCAGCTCGGCATCACCATGGGCGATGGAAGTGAAACCCGCTTCGAAAGCGCTCGGCGCGAGGTAAACACCGCCTTCCAGCATCAGGTGGAAGAAGCGCTTGAAGCGCTCGGAGTTACTGGTCATCACGTCTTCGAACGTCACGATTTGGTCGGCTTCGCTGAAATACAGGCCGAACATGCCGCCGGCCTGGGTCGTCACGAACGGGATACCTGCGGCATCGGCGCGCTGTTGCAGGCCTTCGAGCAGGCGGCGGGTGTAGTCGCTCAGTTCATCGTGAAAGCCCGGACGGCTGATCAGACGCAGGGTGGTCAGGCCGGCCGCCATCGCCAGCGGGTTGCCCGACAGGGTGCCGGCCTGATAGACCGGGCCGAGCGGTGCGATGTGCGACATGATTTCGCGTTTGCCGCCAAAGCAGCCGACCGGCATGCCGCCGCCGATGATTTTGCCAAAAGTGCTCAGGTCGGGCGTCACGCCGTAGTAAGCCTGTGCGCCACCGAGGGCAACGCGGAAACCGGTCATCACTTCATCGAAAATCAGCACCACGCCGTGCTCGTCGCACAGGTCGCGCAGCCCTTGCAGGTAGCCAGGCGCAGGCGGCACACAGTTCATGTTGCCAGCCACGGGTTCGACGATGATGCACGCCACTTCCTGACCCACTTCGGCCAGCAGGTCACGCACGGCGTCGAGGTTGTTGAAGGGCACGGTCAGGGTGTGTTTGGCGAAAGCGGCAGGTACGCCAGGCGAGCTGGGCACGCCGAGGGTCAGCGCACCGGAGCCGGCCTTGACCAGCAGGCTGTCGGAGTGACCGTGGTAGCAACCTTCGAACTTGAGGATGCTGTCGCGGCCGGTGAAGCCACGGGCCAGACGGATTGCACTCATGGTCGCTTCAGTGCCCGAACTGACCATGCGAACCATTTCCATGGATGGCACCAGTTCGCAGACCAGGTCGGCCATTTCGGTTTCCATGGCCGTCGGTGCGCCGTAGGACAGGCCGTGTTCCAGCTGGCTGCGCACGGCGTCGAGCACGTCGGGGTGGCTATGGCCAAGAATCATCGGGCCCCAGGAGCCGACGTAATCCACATAACGCTTGTCGTCTTCGTCAGTCACGTAGGCGCCCGCAGCGTGCTTGAAGAACAGTGGCGTGCCACCCACGCTCTTGAAGGCGCGAACCGGCGAATTGACGCCGCCGGGGATGTGTTTTTGGGCGTTGGCGAACAGTGTTTCGGAACGGGACATGATCGGGTCTCTGCTTTGAAACGGGGGAATTCGTGTCTACGCTGGGATCAGCCGAGGCGGGCAGCTTCAGGGTGGGCTGCTTTATTGGGTGGCATGAGCCAGAGAAGGCGCAGGAACACGCACTATATCAAATGAAGGAGGATCCACGTACTGGCTCGCGAAGGGGGCAGTGCAGGCCCCGAAAACAGAGCATTCTGAACCATCGCCTTCGCGAGAAAACGAAGCGTCGCCCGGTTCTGGCCCACGACCATTCCGCTCTACAACAACGCCGTGAAAGCTTTTGCCCGGCGCGTCACTTCCTGAGTGTTTTCAGCGCCGAACAAGCCGTGCACCACGGCGAGCAGGTCGGCCCCGTGTTCAACCAGTTGCGGTGCGTTCTCCAGGGTAATGCCGCCAATCACCGCGATCGGCAGGTGGACCCTGGCACGCACCTGAGCGATCAGGTCCAGCGGTACAGCGGGGGCGCCAGGCTTGGTCAGGGAATTGAAGAACCTGCCAAATGCCACGTACGTCGCGCCGTCAGCCTTGGCTTGCTCGGCCAGCTCCACGCGGCCATGACAGGTGGCACCGACAATCGCCTTGTGTCCGAGCAGGGCGCGGGCATCGGGCAGCGAGCCGTCGGACTGTCCCAGATGCACGCCCACCCCCAGCCGCGCAGCCAGCTCAGCGTCATCGTTGATGATCAGTCGGGTCTTGTAGCGCTCGCAGAGCTTGAGCAGTTCGGTCGCTTCACGCAGACGGCGGGACTCGTCACTGTTCTTGTCGCGGTATTGCAGCAGCGTCACGCCGCCGTCCAGCGCAGCTTCGACATACGACAGAAATTTTCCGGACAGCAACTGGCTGTCGGTAATGGCATACAGGCCACGCAGTTTCATGAATCGACCCTCATGGCGATGTGTTACGAGCAAAAATCCAGCGGCAGCCGACGTGGCACGAATTGCCCCCGGCCCAACTGTTCGGCATCCCTCAGGGTCCGCCAGGTGTAGTCGAGTGCCGACTTCACCGCGCTGACCAGCTCTTCACCCTGGGCGATGCGCCCGGCCAGTGCGCTGGCCAGGGTACAGCCAGAGCCGTGGTAGCTGCCGGGCAAACGCTCGCAGACGAAAGTGTGGGTCCGGCCATCATGCAGGTACAGACGGTTATGGATCTGCTGCTCATCACCATGTCCGCCTGTGATCAACAGATATTCACAAAACGGCAGTAGTCTGTCGGCGCACTCGTCCGCAGTCCCTTCGGGAAGCTCGGCAAGGATGCGGGCTTCCGGAAGGTTCGGGGTGGCGATGGTCGACAGGGGCAACAGGCGTTCACGCATGGCGTAGCCGACCTCGTCCTTGCCCAGTCTGCCGCCGCCGCCAGCGCGTAGTACCGGATCACAGACCATGGGCAAATTCGGGTGGGCCAGAAGCAGTTCGACTACCGTATCGACCATTTCCAGTGACCCCAGCATGCCCAGCTTGACGGCTGCTACGCTCGAATCGTTGAGGACTGCATTGGCTTGCGCCATCACCCATTCGCGATCCAGCACGCGGAAATCACTGACGTTCACCGTGTCTTGCACGGTGAGCGCGGTAATCACCGGAGCGGCATGGCAGCCTTGGGCGAGCAGGGCTTCTATATCGGCCTGCATACCGGCGCCGCCACTAGGGTCGTGACCGGACAGGCAAAGGACTACGGGGCGGGAGCTATAGATATTCATGGTGCGCGAGCTTATCACTAAACCTTTCGCGGGCCGCTCGGGGTGCCGGTTTTTTCTTGCGGATTGAGCCCGATCGGTGACAACGGCAGGCTCGACAAAACCTTAAAAAGTACTCATGTTTGCCTTGCGGTCACCGATATAGAGCTATTGCCTTGATTTTGATCGCGATACTGTCTTTAAGCTATTAGCGGCTATGCTTGAGTGGCAAGGCTGACAAGTGACGGTTCGGGTCTTTACTGATGTCTGCCGGTACATGTGCACGTTCAACGGTCTGTTTGAATCATTAGCCTGTTTCAAGGATAGAAATTTGCGGGACGTCGTAATCAATGGATGGATTGAACGCGACGACCTACCTTGGGGCTTCAATGCGCTATCTGTTGATCATTCTGGCTCTTTGGCTGCCGTTGCAGAGTCATGCAGTCGAGTTTGATGAAAACACTCGTTTTCTGCCGTTGGGCCGTGCCATTCAGGTATTCGAAGACCCGACCGGCGAGGCGACCATCGAAAGCGTCAGCGCCGCCGCTCACGCCGGTGCCTTTCAGCCCGTGCCTGCCGGGACCTTCAACGCCGGTTATTCGCGTTCCGCCTTCTGGCTGAAGGTCGAGCTGACCTATCGCCCGACGGACGCCAGCATCCATAACGACTGGTTGCTGGAGCTGGCCTATCCGCCAATGGACCACGTTGATTTCTATGTCCCGGATGCCGACGGTAATCCCGGGCGGGTCTGGCAGACCGGAGACATGCTGCCGTTCTCCAGCCGCCAGTTCGCCCAGAACAACTACCTCTTCCAGCTGGACCTGCCGCCGGGCCAGGCGCGAACCCTGTACATGCGTATTCGCAGCGAAGGCTCTGTTCAGGCACCGCTCAACCTCTGGTCTACCCACGCGTATCTGGACGCTCAGCCCACCAAGGTTTACGTCTTCGGTCTGATCTACGGCGTGCTCCTGGGCATGCTGGTCTACAACCTGTTCATCTACCTCAGCGTTCGTGAGGTGGATTACCTGTATTACCTGCTGTATGTCGCCTCGTTCGGGCTTTATCAGATGTCGATCAACGGCGTCGCCATCGAATACCTGTGGCCTGACAGCCCCTGGTGGGCGAATGCGTCGACCCCCTTCCTGATGTCGCTGGCGACGTTATTCGCATGCCAGTTTTCGCGCAGCTTTCTGGGCACCGCGCAGTTGAGCCGCTGGCTGGACCGGCTGCTGCTGGCGGTTATCGGCGCTGCCGTACTGGTCATGTTCATGGCCTTGTTCCTCAGCTACGGGCCGGCTCTGCGCGGTGCCACTCAGCTGGTCATGGCGGGCTCTCTGACGATCTACCTGGCGGGTATCGTTGCGGTCATCAAAGGCGAACGGGTCGGGCGCTACTTCGTACTTGCCTGGTCGGTATTCATGGTCAGCGGACTGATCTTCGGCTTGATGCTGCTTGGCTATCTGCCCAATACCTTCCTGACCATGTACGCCTCGCACATCGGCACGGTGCTGGAAATGGCCTTCCTGTCGATGGCGCTGGCCGACCGTATCAACCACGCCCGCAGGCAGCAGGCGCAAACCTTGCTGGCCGCCGGTCAGGATCTGGAGCGCCTCAACCAGCAACTGGCCAACAGCAACCGGCTGAAGGACGAGTTCCTTGCCACGCTCACCCATGAGCTGCGAACGCCGATGAACGGGGTGATCGGATCGCTGGAGGTCATGCAGACGCTGGACATGGACGACGAAGTCGAGATGTATCAGCAAACCGCCGCCAGTTCGGCACGCGACATGATGAGCATGATCAACGGTATCCTGACCCTCACCGAGCTGCAGGCCGGTGTGCTGTACGCCGACTGCGAGGCGTTTTCCCCCGAGGATCTGGCTGACAGGTTAGAGGAGCGTTTCAGCGGCGCGGCTCAGTCCAAGGGCCTGATATTGACGCTCGATCTGGACGATAAACTGCCGCCGAGCCTTCGTGGTGACGCGAGCAAGCTTTACCAGTGCATCGAGTGTCTGGTGGACAACGCGATCAAATTCACCCGGAAGGGCGCGGTGCAGGTGCGTTTCAGTGGCCATCCACAAGACCTGGAGCGCCTGTACCTGCGGGTCGAAGTGATGGACAGCGGTATCGGCTTCAGCCGCCTGGACGAAGCCCGGCTGTATCAGCATTTCTTTCAGGTCGATGGCTCCATGACCCGCGAATACGGCGGGCTGGGCATCGGACTGGCGATCTGCCGGAAACTGGTCGAGTTGCAGGGCGGCGAACTGAGTCATCGTTCCGAGCCCGGCAAGGGCAGCTGTTTCACGCTGAGCGTGCCGATGCTGATGGTCGTGCCGGGCGCGGTGCGCAGGGCGCCTGAACTCAAGGCTCAATGGGGTATATAAGCGGCCTTATAGCGTCATCAGCTGAAAGCGCCGACGGTTAGGCGGCTACGGCACTTTTGCGAGGGCCGGGTGCGTGATTCACTGTGTGCATGTTGTGTGTGTACTCAGGCAGGAGATGACTCATGAACCTGAATCAATTCGCCGAAACCCACGAAGTCACCAATCAACCGCCGCCGCTGGACGGGGCAAACCTTTACCGTATCGACGTGCCACTTCAGGAATGGAGCAGGCGATTCGGGGCGGGCTGGGCGCAGTCGCGTATCGATGCCTACGGTGCGCTGGCAGGTGGCCCGCTGATGGCGGCGGGCTTTCTGGCCAACCAGCACAAGCCTGAGTTTGCCAGCCATGACCGTTACGGGCACCGCATCGACCTGGTCGAGTTCCACCCGGCGTATCACCAGTTGATGAGCACGGCCATCGAGCATGGCATCCCGTCGTTGCCATGGACCGATCCGCAGCCCGGCGCTCACGTGGCGCGTGCGGCCATGAGTTATTTGCATACCCAGGCAGACCCTGGCAGCGGCTGTCCGCTGACCATGACCTTCGCCAGCGTTCCTGCGCTCAGGCTGCAACCGGATCTGGCTGAAATCTGGCTGCCCAAGGTGCAGTCGACTGAGTACGATCCACGCAACGTGGGCATTGCGCACAAGCGTGGCGCGACCATCGGCATGGCCATGACCGAGAAGCAGGGCGGCACCGACGTGCGCGCCAACACCACGCGTGCGTTCCCGGTGGGAGCAGGCGGCCCCGGCCAGGCCTACGAGCTGGTCGGGCACAAATGGTTCTGCTCGGCACCGATGTGCGATGCATTCCTGACCCTGGCGCAGACCGACAAGGGCCTCAGCTGTTTTCTGCTGCCGCGCCATAGGCCGGACGACACGCGTAACGAGTTTTACATTCAGCGCCTGAAAAACAAGCTCGGCAACTGGTCCAACGCCTCCAGCGAAGTCGAGTTTCGTGGCGCGCTGGCATGGATGATCGGCGAAGAAGGGCGCGGCGTCCCGACCATCATCGAAATGGTCGCCATGACCCGTTTCGACTGCATGATTGGCTCCAGTGCCCTGATGCGTCAGGCGCTGACTCAGGCGACTCACCATTGCGCGCACCGTACGGTCAGTGGCCGGTTGCTCGCCGAGCAGCCGTTGATGCAGAACGTGCTGGCTGATCTGGCACTGGAAAGCGAGGCCGCGCTGGCCCTGACCCTACGGATGGGGCGCGCGCTTGATCACCTGGATGATGACCACGAAAAGCGTTTTGTGCGTCTGGTCACGGCAGTGGGCAAATACTGGATCTGCAAGCGCGCCCCGGCCATGATCAACGAAGCCGCCGAGTGCCTGGGCGGCGCCGGTTATGTCGAGGACAGCATTCTGCCCCGCTTGTACCGCGAAGCGCCGGTCAACTCGACATGGGAAGGCTCCGGCAACGTGCAATGCCTGGACGTGCTGCGAACCCTGTCCAAGGAGCCCGGCGCACTCGATGCGCTGTTCGACGAACTGGGCGACGGACATGGCGACCGGCAGCTGGCGGCACATATCGGCAAGCTCAAGGCGGCGTTTCAGGACACTGGCGACATTCAGTACCGCGCCCGCCAACTGACCGAAGACATCGCCATCGCCTTGCAGGGCAAGTTGTTGCTGGAAGCGGGTAACGCGGCGGTCAGTGACGGCTTCATTGCCGGTCGACTGGTGTCTGGCGGGCGGGTGTATGGCGCTTTGCCCAAGGGTGTTGACGTAGAAACATTGCTGCAAAGGGCCTCGCCGCAGGTGGCATGAGCACGCGAACCCGTTACGATGCACGTCTGCAAGATCAGACAGGACATGAATCGTGACCCAAGCCTTTGTTGTTGTCGACACCGCCGAGCAGGCTGTAGAACGGCTCGCCGAGCTGCATGAACGCGCCACCAGTGCGCTGAGTCAGGCGCTCAAGCGCTACCTGAAAGACCGCATTGAACCCACTGCCGAAGAGCGAGCGCAATTCAGCTACCCGGAACTGCGTCTGGTCTACAAATGCCAGGGCGAAGTGCCGGTCACCACGCGCGCCTACGCCAAGGTGCAACTGCCGGGCACTTACAGCGTCACCGTCACGCAGCCCAAGGCCTTCAAAAAGTACCTGCTCGAACAACTTGTCCCGCTGATGAACGATTTCACCGTGACGGTCGAAGTGGGTATGAGCGAGCAGAGCATTCCTTATCCTTACGTGGTCGAGCAGGGCGATGAGCTGGCCGGCACGGGCGTCACCGCGGCGGCGCTGGCACGAGTGTTCCCGAGCACCGACCTGTCGGCTGCCACCGACGGCATTGCCGACGGCCTCTACGACTGGGCCAACGTCGATCCGCTGCCACTGGCGCTGTTCGACGCTGCGCGGGTGGATTTTTCGCTACGCCGTCTGGTGCATTACACCGGCAGCGACTGGCGCCATGTGCAGCCGTGGATTCTGCTGACCAACTACCATCGCTATGTCGACCAGTTCATTCTGCACGGCCTGGAAAAGCTCCGCGAAGACCCGCGTTTCGTGCGCATGGTCCTGCCGGGTAACGTGGTGGTCGACAAGAGCATGGGCCAGGAAGAAGCCCAGGCCATCGTCGCCAGCGTGGTCTGGCACCGCTATCAGATGCCGGCCTACCACCTGATCGCCGAAGACGGTCATGGCGTGACGCTGGTCAACATCGGCGTCGGCCCGTCCAACGCCAAGAACATCACCGATCACCTTGCGGTGCTGCGTCCGCATTGCTGGCTGATGATCGGTCACTGCGGCGGCCTGCGTCAGTCGCAGACCATCGGCGATTACGTGTTGGCTCACGCCTACATGCGTCGCGATGGGATTCTCGACCGCGTACTGCCGCCCCATATCCCGATTCCGGCGCTTGCCGAAGTGCAACTGGCCTTGCAGGAGTCGGCGGCGCAGATTACCGGCGAGCGCGGCGAAGAGCTCAAGAAGCGCCTGCGCACCGGCACGGTGTTGACCTATGACGACCGTAACTGGGAACTGCGCTGGGCTCAGGAACGTCCGCTGATCAACCTGTCGCGCGCAGTGGCGGTCGACATGGAAAGCGGCACCATTGCTGCTCAGGGATATCGCCTGCGTGTGCCTTACGGCACGTTGCTGTGTGTATCCGACAAGCCGCTGCACAGCGAAATCAAGCTGCCGGGTTCGGCGAATGCGTTCTATGAGCGTGCTGTCAGTCAGCACCTCAAAATCGGCATCGCTGCGCTGGACCTGCTGCGTACCGAGGTGAACTCGCTGCACTCACGCAAACTACGCAGCTTCGACGAGCCGCCATTCCGTTGATGGCTTGCCGTTAATAGATTGGTATTTGCACCAAGGGCCACTAAAGTGGCCCTTTCTGTTTTCCGATTGCCGAATTCTCATGTCCCGCACCCAACGCCCCGTTTCCCGCCGTCCTGCCTCCACACCGACAGGCACTGCCCGGCGTGTCGCCAAAGCGCCACCGGCCGAGCCCAGGCTGATCCTGTTCAACAAGCCTTTCGACGTGCTGACCCAGTTCAGCGATGAGGAGGGGCGCGCCACGCTCAAGGACTTTATCAAGATCCCCGGCATCTATCCGGCCGGGCGTCTGGATCGCGACAGCGAAGGTTTGCTGCTATTGACCAACGACGGCCAATTGCAGGCGCGCATTGCCGATCCCAAGCACAAGCTGGCCAAGACCTACTGGGTACAGGTCGAAGGCGAGCCGAGCGATGAGCAGTTGCAGCAGTTACGCGACGGTGTCCAGCTCAATGACGGGCCGACCTTGCCCGCCGAAGCGCGGCGGCTCGATGAACCGCAACTCTGGCCGCGCAACCCGCCCGTGCGCTTTCGCAAGAGTGTGCCGACAAGCTGGCTGGAGCTGGTGATCAAGGAAGGGCGCAATCGGCAGGTGCGGCGTATGACCGCTGCCGTCGGCTTGCCGACCCTGCGGCTGGTGCGGGTCAGGATTGGCGACTGGACGCTGGAGGGCCTGGATCAGGGCCAGTACAGGGAAGTCGCCGCAAAACTGTGATACCGGTGCTGGCTCAGTTGCGCAGGTGAGTCAGCGGCATTTCGGTGCTGGCCAGCACTTGATTGAGGACAAAACTCGACTTGACGCTGGTCACGCCTTCGATGCGGGTCAGATGGCCCAACAGCAGCTTCTGATAGTGATCCATGTCCGGCACCACCACCTTCAGTTGATAGTCCGCGTCCATGCCGGTCACCAGGCTGCATTCCAGTACCTGAGGCAGGTTGCGGATCTGCTGCTCGAAGTTCTCGAAGCGCTCGGGTGTGTGCCGGTCCATGCCGATCAGCACGTAGGCGGTCAGGTTCAGGCCCAGTTTCTTGCGGTCCAGCAGGGCAACCTGGCGCACGATGTAACCGTCGTCTTCCAGTTGCTTGACCCGGCGCGAGCAGGGCGACGGCGACAGACCAATGCGTTCGGCCAATTCCTGGTTGGATATCCGTGCGTCCCGTTGCAATTCAGCCAAAATGCTCAGGTCGTATCTGTCGAGCTTGCTCACGATGCACCCCATTATCAATTCAATTGCGCTGGATTATTCATCTGAAGTCAAAAATTGCGCAAGTAATGTTTCAATCCGCAATATTAGCAATCTTCTGCCTCAGCCTCAGGCCTATTCTTTTAAACAGAATCACTGCCCGGACACAGCGTCCAGCGCGACCCGCCGAATCAGGCCAGTCGCGGCCTCCCACCCAACAGGGTGTGTCAGGCCCCCGGGCTACATACTGTCCAGAAGACGGCATGAGGTGAGCCAGCGTCAAAAGCGCTGCGCCAGGACGAAGTATCTCAAGGGGGCCATTTGGTCCCCTTTTCTTTGTCTGCTGATAAAGTGCGCAGAACGGCGCTACGCTTAAACAGTCTTAATGACGTCAACCCGCGCTCTAGTGAGGAAAGCATGAAATCTGGCATCTGGCAGTTTGCGGGTGTAAGTCTGTTGTGTCTGAGCATCAGTGCTCACGCGCTGGCCGACGAACGTGATGAACCGCCGCGCAATCCGCTTTACGGCAGCCCTGGTGAAAACGCGCAGCAGCGTCAGCAGCAGCAACAGCGTGCTCAAGAGCAGAGCAATCAGCAGCGGCAGATCCAACAGCAGCAAAACCAGCAGCGCCAGCTCGAGCGTCAGCAGCAACAACTGATCAACCAGCAGCAGACCAATCAGCAACGCCAGATTCAGGAACAGCAGAACCAGCAGCGTCAGGTCGAGCGTCAGCAACAGCAGCAGATCCAGCAACAGCAGCTTCAGCAGCGCAACGTCGAGCGCCAGCAGCAACAGCAGATCGAGCAGCAACAGCGCGATCAGCAGCGCCAGATTCAGCAGCAGCAAAACCAGCAGCGTCAGCAGTTGCGCCAGGCTCAGGACAACCTGCCGATTCAGAGCGGTCCGAAAGAGGCGTGGCAAACCCAGCCGCCGCGTCAGGGCTATTACCAGGACATTCCACGCGGCAACAACCGCAACTGGCAGGCCGGTAACGGTCGCCCTAATGATCACTGGGAAGGACGCCCCGATGGGCGTGGCAACGGCTGGGGCCCCGGCCCGCAATACCGGCCTGGCTATGCGATAGATCGCGTACCGGGTGGCTACTCGCGTATTCCCTATCGTGGGCAGGACTATTACTACTCGGGTGGCTACTGGTATCGTCCGCAAGGCCCGCGTTATGTCGTGGTGACACCGCCCTACGGCGTGCGTGTCAGCAGACTACCGTCCTACTCTCAGGAAGTATGGATCGGCAGCAGCCTGCTGTTTCTGGCTGCCGGCACCTATTACGCCTACCAGCCGGACAGTCAGGACTATGTGGTGGTCAATCCGCCGCAGAACGAAGCCGTGTATCAGGCTCCGCCGGCCGAACAACAGGGCAATGGCTATGATCCGGTGGCCTACCCTGCCAACGGGCAGAGCCCGCAGCAGGTCGAGCTGGATAAATACCAGTGCTACCGCTGGGCTGCGGAGCAAAGCGGTTTCGACCCGGCCAATGTCACCGGTCAGCCATCGCCTGACATGGTCGATCTGTATCGTCGCTCGATGGGCGCGTGCCTGGCGGGGCGAGGTTACAGCGTCAACTGATGCCGGTCAGGCACTGGCCTGCTTGACGACTTCCTGAGGGTCGGCGTGCACCAGCACTTCGGCCTTCGGGAATTGCTTGTGAATGGCGTCGGCCACCTGATCACAAATGGCGTGGGCGACCGACAGCGTCAGGGTGCCCGGTAGCTCAAGGTGCAATTGCACAAACCAGTGATTACCGGAGATTCGTGTACGCAGATCATGCGCCCCGAGCACGCCCGGCACATCGCACGCCAGTGCCAGCATTTGAGTGCTGACATCGGCCGGCAACTCCGCATCCATCAACACCGATATCGTTTCGCGGGCGATTTGAAAGGCGCTCCACAAGATATACAGCGCGATGCCCAGCCCAAAATACGCGTCCAGCTGTTGCCAGCCGAAATACGCGAGCGTCAGCGCCACCAGAATGCTGGCGTTAAGCAGCAAGTCTGAACGGTAGTGCAGCGAGTCCGCGCGGATCGCTGCCGAGCCGGTCGCCTTGATCACCCGGTATTGCAGGGTGAGCAGTGCGATCGTCAGCGCGATGGAAACCACCATCACGACCATGCCCAGCAGCGGCGCGCCCAGCGGTTCGGGATTCTGAATGCGCTCGACCGCCTGAACGGCAATCAGCACACCACTGACAGTGATGAACAACGCCTGCGCCATGCCCGACAGCGCTTCCGCCTTGCCGTGGCCATAGCGATGATCGTCATCTGCAGGCCTAAGTGCGTAATGCACCGCCAGCAGGTTGAGGAACGAGGCGGCGCCATCGAGCAGCGAGTCGGTAAGACCGGCCAGCAGACTCACCGAACCGCTCAGCCACCAGGCAACGCCCTTGGCCAGGATCAGCGTCGTGGCAACTGCCAGCGAGGCCCGTGTCGCGAGACGCAGCAGTCGGGAATGTTCGGCAGTGGTGCTCATGACGCTTCCTTGAACGGAATTGATATCAGGCAGCCGGGACCAGACCCAGTGCTGCCAGTTGTTCGACACTGCCTTTGTGCTGGATCAGGCGTGGATCGTTCAACGGCAGGGGACGGCCCAGCTCGGTTTCAATGATGGCTTGCAGCTTGGTGTTGTCGACACTGCCGTCAGCCTTGAGCGCTTTTTGCAGCTTTTGCGGATCGATCTGCGCATGCTCGCCAGGCCCGTAATAGATCGCACCAGTGGCGAAGTCCACCGCAAACGCAATCACCCCTGGAATGATATAGAACAGCAGCGCGAAAGCATCCAGCGCCGCAATGGCCGGGTCAACCTTGCCATCGATCTGACCACGACGATCAGGATAGAAAATACTGCCGCAGGCCGAAATCTGAGTCAGCAACGTGGCGACCAGAGCGCCACCGATCAAGCGAGAAGGAATGCGCATGGAAAGCTCCTGAGATGAAGAGGGCAACTATACAAGGCAATGACTGCAAGGCTAAGACTATTGAGTGATGGGGTGGTTCTGCGGCCGTTAAGTTAAACCACATGGGATGCGGAGCCATCGCAGTGGTGGGAGTGAGCTTGCTCACGAAGGGGCCTGAGCAGGCGCTGAAGATTTGTCGAATATGAGATTGACCAGAGAAACAGCTCCCGCGCCGATGCCCCTTACCGACCACGATTAACATCTGGTTTACTGTGCCGCACGATAACTACAAAAACTCAGGAGTCATGTATGCAACCGATTCGTCTCGGTCTGGTGGGCTACGGCAAGATTGCGCAGGATCAACACGTCCCGGCGATCCACGCCAACCCCGCGTTTGAGCTGGTGGCCGTGGCCACGCAAGGCCAGCCGTGCGCCGGGGTAGAGAATTTCAAATCCCTGGGCGAACTGCTTGCGAGCGGGCTGCAGGTTGACGCGATTGCGTTCTGTACGCCCCCGCAAGGTCGCTTTGCCCTGGTGCAGGAAGCGTTGGCGGCCGGCAAACATGTGTTGGTCGAGAAACCGCCGTGCGCGACCCTGGGTGAGGCGATGGCGTTGGTGGCCCAGGTGCAAGAGCAGGGCGTCAGCGGTCTGTTTGCCTGGCATTCGCGTTACGCGCAGGGTATCGAAGCGGCGCGTGAGTGGTTGTCCACCCGCACCCTGCACAGCGTGCAGATCGACTGGAAAGAAGACGTGCGCAAATGGCACCCCGGTCAGGCGTGGATCTGGCAGCCCGGTGGCCTTGGCGTGTTCGATCCGGGCATCAATGCCCTGTCGATCGTGACCCACCTGCTGCCACTGCCATTGTTCGTCGAGTCTGCCGAACTGCGCGTGCCGAGCAATTGCCAGTCGCCTATCGCTGCGTCCATCAAAATGTCCGACACGCGCCATCTCGATATCCGCGCCGAGTTCGATTTCGATCATGGTCACGACGAGCTTTGGAGCATCGAGATTCGCTGCGCTGAGGGGACGTTGCGCCTGGACAACGGCGGTGCAGTGTTGAGTATCGATGGCGTGCGTCAGGCTGTTTCGGAAGAGGGCGAGTACGCAGCGGTGTATCGCTACTTCCAACAGTTGATCGGCGATAAAGCCAGTGACTTGGACCTGCAACCGTTGCGGCTGGTCGCGGACAGTTTTTTCGTGGGCGGTCGGGCATCCGTTGAACCGTTCTACGACTAAAAGCCTCTCAGGTACAGGTGGGGGCAAATCGCGTTGCGCGCCCCTGCATACGTCAGCCTGACAAGAGAGCAGAAAGTGGACACAAAACAGCCTTGGCCTTCCAGTGAGCAGGAATTGGTAGAAGTACGACGGTTTAATAAAACCCTCGCGCGGATGCCGCGTTTCCAGATTCGCAATCGCGTCACGCCCCGGCTGATTCAGGCGCTGTTGCGTGCAGCTCAGATCGGCAGCGCCCTGAAACCGGGAGGCCATGACCTGCGCATCGAGAAAAGAACGGTCAGTTCGGATAACGTACCGGTGCCCGTGCGCATCATCCGCCCCAAAGGTAAACCCAAGGGCGTGGTGTTCGACATCCACGGCGGCGGATGGGTGATCGGTAATGCCCAGATGAACGATGATCTCAACGTCGGCATGGTCAACGCCTGCGACGTGGCCATTGTTTCGGTTGATTACCGACTTGCTGTAACAACCCCCATCGAGGGCCTGATGGAGGATTGTTTTTCTGCCGCCTGCTGGCTGTTGGGCAAAGACTGCGAGGAGTTTGCCGGCCTGCCGGTTATCGTGGTCGGCGAATCCGCTGGCGGACATCTTGCCGCAGCCACGCTTCTGAAATTGAAAAGCCGACCTGATCTGCTCGAGCGGATAGTGGGGACGGTGCTGTACTACGGCGTTTACGACCTGACGGGCACCAAGAGCGTGCGTACCGCAGGGCCGGAGACGCTGGTGCTGGACGGTCCGGGGATGGTCGGCGCCATGCGCGCGCTTACCCCCGACCGAAGCGACGATAAACGCCGCGAGCCGCCACTGTCACCGCTGTATGGCGATTTGACCGGCCTTCCGCCCGCACTGATGTTCGTCGGAGAGATCGACCCGCTGCTGGATGACACACTGCAAATGGCCGAGCGCTGGGCCAACTCGGCAGAGGTCGAAATGCACCTCATGCCCGAGTCGCCGCACGGCTTCATCCATTTCCCGACCACGTTGGCGCGCAAGGCGCTGGCGCGCAGCCGTGAATGGATCAATGAGCGGATCGGTGCGCTGGGTTGAGCCCGCCGCTCAACCCAATTCTGCGACCCACTTCGACACGGGATCGCCACTGCTCAAGCCCGGCTGCACAAGACCGTCGATCATGAAGGTCGGCGAAACATGTATGCCGTTCTGGCGAGCGTATTTGGCGTGCCATTTCACGGCCTGTTCAAGCTCGGGATTGGCGAATGCCTCCGCCAGCGCCAGGCCGCTGTAACGCTCGATGCGCGCGATGATGTCATTGGGCGTCGCGTCCATGTTCGGGCCGGTGGCGTGGTGTTCGAACTCGAATTCTTCACGGTGCGACGCAACCGCCGTCATAACCGCCTTGGCGCTTTGCTTGCCGCCTTCAAGGGTCGCAGCCGCCAGAATGCAGCGCACGATGACACCCGAAAACATGTGCCAGGGCTGCGATTGCAGGCGGATTTTGACCGTGATCCTGTCTTCTCCGGCCTGAGCCAGCAGCTCATCGAGCTTGAAGAAAGCCTTCACTGAAAAAGGGCAGGTTGGCTCAAGAAAGACTTCGAACAGACGAGGTCCGTGGCCCCAGGAAAGTACGTCTGAATACATGGTCGTGTTGCTCCCGTCGATGGTTGTACAGAAAACGCGCCGGGCTGGTTGCCCGCGCCGGGCATGGTCACGAGAAGCATTCTCCCGGACACCTCTCGTTCCTCACGCAGAGCATTGGCGCGAGACAAACAGGCGCGCCGGGCTGATTGCCCTGCGCCGCGCATGGTCACGAGAAGTAATCTCCCGCACACCTCTCGTTCCTCACGCTCCGCGTGGGAATGCAGTTCGTGACGCTCCGCGTCACACATTGCAACTTTGACACCACCAGCTTGAGGCGCCATAAAAGCCTGAACTGCGGATCATGCGGGTTTGAGAGCAGGTTCGGGCATGAGTTCGATTTTCAGGCCAGCAATGCGCTAATCCAGCGAATCTGCTGCGCAACCTCCTGCCCTTTTTCTTCGCTCACGCATTTCTGTGCTCTTTCGAAGTTGTTCAGCGTTTTCTGTTTTTTGCCCAATAAACGCTGCCACTTGAGCAGAAACGCCGGGCTGCGCGCCTGCATCTGCAGCGGGCCGAAATACAGTTCCTCAGCCGTGTACTTAACGGGGCCTGTGCGTTCGGCGACGATGATTTCGTAGTCGAAACGGTTTTCCCGCAGCACCTCTTCGCTGACGATGCGGTAGTCATGCTCCATCAGCCAGACACGCAACGGTTGCTCGCCGCCGTTGGGTTGCAGGATCAAGCGTTCCTGACCGCTCAGGCGCGCCTTGCCCGCTTCAAGGATGTCGCGAATCGTCTCGCCGCCCATGCCGCAGAGACTGATCGCCGTGATCGCGTCCTGCGCTTCGATCGCCGCCAGACCATCGGCCAGGCGCACGCTGACCTGATCCTCCAGATCGTTCTCACGCACGGTGCGCTCGGCTGCGCAGAACGGCGTCAATGCCACCTCGCCAGCCACCGCCGCCGAGATGGCGCCACGGTTCAGCAGCGCGACCGGCAGATAACCGTGATCCGAGCCGATATCAGCCAGCCGTGCACCGGCGGGTACGTGCGTCGCCACACGCTCAAGGCGCATGGACAATCTCTGTTCGTTCAACGGCAACCCCTTTCACCCCAAACGTCCGACAGCATGGCCGGGTCCGGGCGCGATTCTGTAGAGCAACGCGGCGCATTTCAACTTTCCGCGACAAAGCCCACGGCTCGACCCCCACCTGTCGCTCGCGTAGGCTTGGCGTTTTCCATCCTTTGCAAAGCAGAGATCCCATGGCAAACACAGACATCACCTTCACCCCCGATCCAGATCCGGAGTCCATCTCGTCGGACGTCGCCGACTTCAACGGCGTGCTGGTCAGCACCCAGATCCCTACTCATCCCGACGGTAGCCTGGAACTGGGCGGCATCACCGAGCAAAGCGAATGCACCCTGCGTGCCCTGAAAGACGCCCTCGAACGCGCCGGCAGCTCGATGGACCGGGTCATGCACCTGACCATCTACCTGACCGACATGGCCGATCGCGCCGCCTTCAACGAAGTGTACAAACGCTTCTTCAAAAAACCGTGGCCCGTGCGCGCGGCAGTGGGTGTGGCTGCGTTGGCGGTTGAGGGCATGCGGGTTGAAGTGACGGCGATGGCGGCCAAAGCGGGCTGACCGTAACGCACACACCTGACTGATGCTCGCGTCAGTGTTCTGCGCCTGTGCAGAGTTGGACATCCCGTGGAACCGGATCTCGTTGCTTGCCACCAAGGCGGTATGAGTTTCCGGAGAAGCCGATGATCAACCTCACCAGCATTGCATCTTCGTTGGCGCGTGTAGCGCTCAGCGATTCGACAAAGCCAACGATAGACCGCGCGATGAACGTCGTTAGCCATATCGCTGGCAAAGTGGCGTTGCAGGTCAACAACTCATTGTTGGAGCAGACAGGTCGGCTCAACGAGCGTCAGCAGAAAGGCCTCGCGGTGATCCTCGACGCATTGCGCGGCAAGGAACCGGTGACCCATATCGAGACCCACGAAGGGGGAGGCCGATTCAATCTGGCGCGAGCTGCCTTCGACGTGGCCAGCGTTGTCTGGGAGCGCGACAAGTCGATGCGCAACGTGATGAGCTTTTTGGGCGTCAGCGATAGCAAGGGCAACCTGCTGTTCTCTCTGGGCAAGACGCTGGCCGAGGCGATGGTCAAGCCCGAACCTGAGTATGGCAAGCACAACAGTGAGGCGAACTATGCGTTCTTCTCCAGCAACCTGAAGCTGAACAAACTGATGAACGACATCGCTGATCAACTGATCAACGAGATTCGTCAGTCGAACACCGATCGCGTGCGACGACCCACGCCGGGCCCGTCCTGGAGACCTGAAAGCACTCAACAGCAAGCACGCCCACAAACGCCTCCACGCACTCGCCCCCAGGCTGCCAACAGCGCGCCGCCGCCACCGCCGAAAGCCGAGCCCCATGCAGGCGCTCAGCGGCCGTCAGCAGATCGGCCCCACGACACGCCCGCTGCTGGCGCGTCCGCGAAGGTGGACGATTCCGGCCCCGCCAAGCCACCCGTCAAGCCGCTGTACGCGCATCTGGGCCTCT
Organism: Pseudomonas sp. MWU16-30316; assembly: GCF_020515645.1. NCBI lineage: Bacteria > Pseudomonadati > Pseudomonadota > Gammaproteobacteria > Pseudomonadales > Pseudomonadaceae > Pseudomonas > Pseudomonas sp. MWU16-30316. Next base: position 245,174 of record NZ_JAIZAZ010000001.1, read on the forward strand.
CGGACATGACGGCGGACCTCTCCGCAGTCAAAACGGCCTACAAGAAAGCCTCGCTGAAGAATCACCCTGATAAGAACGTCGGTAACGAGGCTGAGGCGACTGAGCGTTTCAAAGTGATTTCAAATGCGTTCAAGATTTTGTCCGATCCAGAATTGCGCAAGAAATACGACAATGGCCTTATTGATGAGAAAGGTGACCAGGTCCAGGTCTGATTTTTCGACGCGAGGCATGCTTGCGGCAGTCTTTCTGGCGACTGCCGTTCAGCTAAAATACGCCGCCTGATTCCCCAACCCCACCCCGGTATGCTCCCTGCATCTCTCCGGGAGCCCCCATGATTTCGTTACCCATCGATGCCGTCCTGCCAGCCCTGCGCCAGGCCCTGACCACGCGCTTGCCGCTTGCGCTGCTTGAGGAAACCTGGCTGGCCGGGCAGACCATTCTGATGCTGGAGCCTCGGCGCCTGGCCGCGAGATCGGCTGCCGAGCGGTTGGCCAGTGAACTGGGCGAGAAGGTCGGCGAAACGGTGGGGTAGGCGCCTATGCGCTGAACCTTCTGTTGGTGAACGAACTCAATCAGTCTAGTTAGTCAGAGGATGATTCCGTTTGCTTCCGAAGCAGTTGTCCAAAAAGGTAAGGCTATGATCGCTCGATGGCGTTGGATGCTGGTGCAACTTACAAAGAAGCTTTGGCTCAGAGCTACCTTGTTTTCACTGCTGGGCGTAGCGACCGCCTTGATATCAATCTTGCTCAAGGACTCGATTCCATTTTCTCTGTCGGCCCGTATAGGTGCAGATGCCGTTGACAAGATTCTGAGCATCATTGCCTCCAGCATGCTTGCAGTGACCACCTTTTCGCTAAGCACTATGGTGACAGCGTACGGCGCGGCCAGCAGTGGCGTAACACCGCGTGCGACGACGTTGGTAATGGAGGACACGACAACACAAAACGCGCTCGCGACGTTCATCGGCTCATTTCTATTTAGCCTGGTAGGCATCATCGCCTTGAGCACTGGAGTCTATGGCGCCCAAGGACGCGTACTCCTGTTCGCAGCGACCATAGTGGTGGTCATCCTCATCGTTTACACGCTTCTGCGCTGGATTGATCACCTTTCAAAGTTGGGGCGAATGGGCGAGACGATTGATCTGGTGGAGAAAGCGGCCATTGATGCAATCGATCATAGAGTTCGGTGGCCATACCTGGGCGGAGTCGCTTTCCCAAAGGGGTGGACTGTGCCTATCGGCTCTCAGATCGTTACCAGTGAATCGACTGGATATGTACAGCATATCGATGTTCAGGCACTGAGCGAGGTAGCGGAGGCCGGAAACCTCAAAATATTCGTGGATATTCTCCCCGGTAGTTTCGTCCACCTGGGGAGGCCGCTGGCCTATCTCGTACCGCTGGCCAAAGAGTCTGTCGAGATCACTGGCGAGCCGTCGGAGAAGGTGCTCGCTACGCTGACAATAGGCACCCGGAGAACCTTCGAACACGATCCCCGCTTTGGACTTTCAGTGCTGTCGGAAATAGCATCCCGCGCGCTGTCTCCCGCAGTGAATGACCCCGGCACGGCCATTGACGTCATCGGGCGAGGCGTACGTAGCTTGACTACGTGGTGTAAGCCACAGCCAGTTGCCCCTGAGCATGAAAAAAGCTGCGGCCAGGTTTTTCTGCATGGTTTGAATGTGGACGACTTGTTCGATGACTTCTTTGCGCCGATAGCCAGAGATGGCGCAGCAATCATCGAAGTGGATCTGCGCCTGATGAAAGCCCTGATCAGCCTGGCTCAGATCGATCCCGCTTTGTTCAAAGCCGTTTGCGTGAGGCACGCGAATATCCTTTTGAGAAGATCAGACAGCGCCTTGGCTTTGAACGAGGAAAAGTGCCAACTAAGGGCACTGGCAGACAAGTTGCTGTTTAACTAGCCAGCCTCACTACTAAGGTACGAAAGCTGCATAGAGCGCTCAAAAGCCAATTTGATGACGCCCTCTATGAAGCCTTTTTACCTTACCTCCACCAGACTCGCGCCTTCCATGCTCACCAAAGCACTGCTTGGCTTCATTGCTCTAGTGTGTCTCTCGTTGATTTTGGCTACAGCCTGGCAGATGAATCAATCCAAGCGTGAGCGCGTAGCTACAGCCAAAATTGCGGTTTCAAACATCGTTCTTGCCGCCGAGCAGCAAGCTCGGGATACGGTGCGACAAGCTGATAATACGCTGCGTGATCTCGTGGAGCGCGTGGAGCGCGACGGTTTAGAGGGGGCTCAGCAAGCTCGACTGGCGAAACTGATGGCCCAGGATGTGGTGAATGTGGACGGCATCCAGGGGCTTTTCATCTACGATGCCCAAGGCAACTGGGTCGCCAACTCCTTTTCCCAAGGTATACAGGTGAAAAACAACAGCGACCGCGCGTACTTCGCGTATCACCGCGATAACGCCGATGAGTCCATCCACGTCGGTTCCATTGTCGAGAGTCGCATTACGGGGGAGATGGTTATCCCTATCAGTCGACGCATCAATGCTGCCGACGGTACGTTTGCAGGTGTGGCATTAGCGACTGTGCCCGTTGCCTATTTCCAATCATTCTTCAAGCGCATGGATGTGGACGACAAGGGCGTTATTTTTCTCGCGCTGAACAATGGCGACTTGCTGGCTCGGCGACCGACAATGACGGCACTTATGACAACCAATGTGGCCAAAGGGGATCTTTTCACCAGTTACCTGCCATACAGTGATAGCGGTACCGCTATGATCAAGTCTGTAGTGGATGGCGTGGAAAGGATTTATGCCTATCGGCGGGTTTCCGGGTTGCCCATCGTCGCTGCTGCTGGCGTTTCCTGCCAGCATGTATTCGCCCCCTGGTGGGCCTATGCGTATCGATCCATGGCTCTGGTGGCTATGATCACTTTATCTTTGGCTTCGCTAGGTCTCTTGTTGTACAGGCAAATTCAGCACTTGATCACTGCGGAAAGTGAGCTGAGCAGCGCCCGAACCGAGCTTGAGGTCATCGCTCAGACCGACAGTCTGACGCATTTGGCCAATCGACGTTGCTTCGACGCTACGTTGCAAAAAGAGTGGGGACGAGCGTCTCGAAATAACTCGGTCATCGCGATCATTTTGTTGGATATCGACTGGTTCAAACAATACAACGACTGCTACGGCCATCTGCGGGGGGACGACTGCCTGCGCCAGGTAGCCGGGATCATCGGAAGCTGCATCAACCGGGCTGGCGATCTAGCGGCACGGTATGGCGGTGAGGAGTTCGTGATCCTGCTAGCTGAAACAGATTTAGCGGGTGCTTTGAGCGTTGCCGAAAAAGTCAGGTTATCCATTGAAAACTCATTTATAGAGCACTCCGGCAGTCCAGTGGGGAATGTAACAATCAGTTCAGGTGTGGTGGCGATCAACGCACCGGAGAAGGAGGGCTATATAGCCGCCCTGAGGGAAGCAGATCTACTTCTTTACTCTGCTAAAACCAAAGGTCGCAACTGCGTCGAGGGACGAGCAATGGCCGACACCACCAGAAAGCAGTTCATATGCCAGCCCGTTCTAGGCACAGGCCAATACTGATTATGGCCGACTTGCTGCCCGTCTCGCCTTCTGAACCCCATTGCCATGCACCCCAATTGCGATGGGTGTAGGCCTTTGGTGCCGCTGGCCTGATCATTCAACCTGCTTCGTTGCCTTTGAATATGCATGCCAGGTTTTGACAGCCGTCCAGCAGCCACATCGCCTCTTGACGAAAAGCTTAAAGTTTCCAATTTTGGGTCGATAGCTTGTTGAATATGTCAACCATCATTGGAGAGCAGGAATCTAACATGCGCCTTAGAAATCTCAATTTGGCTCCACGAGCGGCCCTGTTTTTCACTTCAATCATCATTCTAGTTTTTGTGCTGGGTATATTCGCAGTCCTCCAAATGGGCAAGCTACGGGATGCCGAAAAAGACGTCGAACTCAATTGGATGGCCAGCATCCGACAAACTGCGTTGATGGACAAAGCGACACTTCGCCTGAGGCTCGAGACCCAGCGAGGCCTCGCTGACCCTCAATCCATTCAAAAGAACATTGAAAACTTCGCTGGCTATCGCAAGGCTTTCACCGATGCGGTGGCGGGCTATGAGCCACTGATAGCGAGCGATAAAGAGCGCTCGTTTTACACGCCAGTAAAAAACAGCGCCGATGCCTATTCCAAACAACTGGATATTCTCGAACCGTTGATGAGACAAGGTGACATAGCCTCAGCGGTCAACCTGGTGAGTACAGGTATCCGCCCGCTCACGAATGCGATGGAGCAGCAGATTAAAGACTTGACCAATTTTAACAACGAGGGTGCAGCTCGGGCTGGGCAAACCGCAACCGATCTCTATAACAACGGCCTGTGGCTTGTCGTTGGCCTTATAACGGGCGTAGTCATTTTGACGATTGGCTTGGCATTACTGCTGACGAAAAGTATTACCTCTCCGATTAACGATGCGTTGTCCGTCGCGGAGCGTATCGCGGCCAGTGACCTCTCCAAGGAGGTATTGGTTAGCGGGACTGATGAAGCAGGGCGATTGTTGAAAGCACTTGCGCAGATGCAGACAAACCTGCGCAACACGATTCTGCAGATATCCGACTCGTCCACCCAACTGGCCTCTGCGTCAGAAGAGATGACAGCGGTCACTGAGGAGTCGAGTCGTGGTCTTGTCGCCCAAAATGACGAGGTCAATCAAGCAGCCACAGCGGTCACAGAAATGAGCGCGGCAGTTGATGAGGTCGCACGTAATGCGGAGTCAGCTTCTGAAGAGTCGAAGCGTACCCAAGGGTATACAGAGGTCGGTTTGGCGCGGGTGGCTCAGACGTTAAAGTCAATTCAAACGCTGAACGGTAACGTTGAAAACACCAGCGAGCAGATTCAAGGGTTGTCAGATCGTGCCCAGAGCATCACTAAAGTGGTCGAGGTGATTCGGGCAATTGCAGAACAAACCAACCTGTTGGCTTTGAACGCAGCCATTGAGGCAGCACGCGCAGGCGAGCAAGGTCGTGGGTTTGCGGTGGTTGCGGACGAAGTAAGAGCTTTGGCCCATCGCACTCAAGTGTCGACCCAGGAAATCGAGCAGATGATCGCTGCCATCCAGAACGATTCTGATCTGGCCGTGAAGGCAATGAACACGAGCCGAGACCTTGCGACCGAATCGCTTGGCGTCGCCCAGGAAGCCAGTACCTCGCTGGATCAGATAGCCACGGCCATTGTTCAGATCAATGAACGTAACCTCATGATCGCGACGGCCTCTGAAGAACAATCGCATGTAGCCCGCGAGGTTGATCGCAATCTGGTCAGTATCCGCGAGTTAGCAGCGCAAAACGCTGCGGGTGCCAGCCAGACAGCAAGTGCATGCGGTGAAATGTCAAAACTGGCTGTTAACCTGAATCAGTTGGTTAACCGATTTGTGGTATGACAAAGGCTTCAGGGAAGCTGAGGGCTAACCTCGGACTAGCCAGGCACTGAAAGCAACGTGCCCGAAATGCTCAGGTTTTCTGATTACGCGGCAATTCCGATAAATCGGGATTGCCTCAAGCGTAATGGTTGTTCCCGGCATTAAACGTCCCAAATGACTGAATTGGCAAAGCGCACACGATTAGTCTCAATATTCAGCCTGACTCAGTGTGTTCAGAAAAGGGGGGGATGCCCGTACGCTTACAGCTCGAACACATCCTCAAGGGCACAATCCATCGTATGCCAACTTATCGATGGACCCTCCTGTAGGTTCCACTTGGAATTACTTGGCCAACCACCGATAACCCGTTCACGAGGCTCGGCGTTGGAGCGAACGGCAAACTGAGCCTTGAAGGTGGCAGGGGTGTGCCAGACACAAAACTTTTCCTTCCTTTGAGCCCCAGGCATCTTCTATTCGCTTGTGTTGGCTATCGACTCCCTCAACGAGGCACCACGCTGAGTCTTACCGAAGCAGCATTTATTTGGACGATGATCCTCAATGGTGCCAACCGCTACGTATTTGCAACGGATATACAGGATATCGATGAGATCAAGTCTCGCACTGTCTCTCGTGACCTATTTGATGCAGATGCGAAGCTTTGGGCGGGGCGGACTCTGTGCGAACATCTCACGGGGTTTTCATGGCACCGACAAGTTATGCGTTAGCGCGCTTGGAGTGAAAGGCGTCAGGCGAAGTTGGGATGGTTACCCGTTACAATAGCCAGCTTACCTGGGAGCCCCCATGACCTCGTTACCCATCGATGCCGTCCTGCCAGCCCTGCGCCAGGCCCTGATCACGCGCCATGAAGCCGTACTCGAAGCCCCTCCCGGTGCGGGTAAGACCACGCGCGTGCCGCTCGCGCTGCTTGAGGAAACCTGGCTGGCCGGGCAGACCATTCTGATGCTGGAGCCTCGGCGCCTGGCTGCGAGAGCGGCTGCCGAGCGGTTGGCCAGTGAGCTGGGCGAGAAGGTCGGCGAGACGGTGGGCTATCGGATTCGTCTGGAAAGCCGGGTCGGCCCGAAGACGCGTATCGAAGTGGTCACCGAGGGGGTCCTCACGCGTCGTTTGCAGGACGATCCGGCGCTGGAAGGTGTGGGGCTGCTGATTTTCGATGAGTTTCACGAACGCAGTCTGGATGCCGATCTGGCCTTGGCCCTGAGCCTCAATGGTCGGGAACTGTTTCGGGACGATCAACCGCTGAAGATTCTGCTCATGTCGGCCACGCTGGAAGGCGAGCGGTTGGCGGCGTTGCTCGACGACGCGCCGGTGGTGCGCAGCGATGGGCGCATGTTTCCGGTGAGCCTGCAGTGGGGGCGTCCTTTTCAGCCCGGTGAGTTTGTCGAGCCGCGTGTCGTGCAGACGGTGCTGGATGCGCTGGGCAGCGAGTCCGGCAGCCTGCTTGTGTTTCTGCCGGGGCAGGCCGAGATTCGTCGGGTCAACCAGCAACTGGCGGAAGCACTGGGTGAGCGCGCCGACATTCTGCTGTGCCCTTTGCATGGCGAGCTTGATCTGAATGCGCAACGCGCGGCTATCGAACCGGCTCCCAAGGGCACGCGCAAGGTGGTGCTGGCGACCAACATTGCGGAAACCAGTCTGACCATCGACGGCGTGCGCGTGGTGATCGATGCCGGCTTGGCGCGGGTGCCGCGTTTCGATCCGGGCAGCGGTATGACGCGTCTGGAAACACAGCGTATCTCCCGTGCCAGCGCCACCCAGCGCGCTGGCCGGGCAGGGCGGCTGGAGCCGGGCGTGTGTTATCGGCTGTGGTCCGAAGCGCAGCACGATCAACTGGCCGCCTACGGGGCGGCAGAAATTCTTCAGGCGGACCTCGCCGGGCTCGCGCTGCAACTGGCTCGCTGGGGCGTCACGCCTGCGCAACTGGTCTGGCTGGATATACCGCCAGCCGCGGCTTATGCACAGGCGCAGGATTTGTTGGTGCGTCTGGAGGCGTTGAACAATCAGCCGGGTCAGCCGCCAGCCCTGACGCCACACGGTCAGGCGATGGCTGAGCTGCCTGCTCATCCGCGCATCGCCCATCTGCTGTTGCGCGGCCATGCGCTAGGGCTGGGCGAACTGGCGTGCGACGTGGCGGCCTTGCTGGGCGAGCGCGATATCTTGCGCGGCGCTGGCGCGGACCTGCACAGCCGCCTGACCCTGCTGGCCGGCACCGAACGCGCGGCGCGCGGCGCACAAGGCGGGGTACAACGGGCCAGACAACTGTCGCGGCAATATCGCGGGTATCTGCGCGGCGCGGCGAGCAGCCCGGTCAGCGATCCGGACCACTCCCGCTGGCTGGGCGCCTTGCTGGCGCTGGCTTACCCGGATCGCGTCGCACAGCAACGCCGAGCGGGCGGAGCGGAATACCGATTGGCCAACGGCCGCGCGGCACTGTTCGCCGAGGCAGATGCGCTGATGAAACAGCCATGGCTGGTCATCGCGGATTTGGGCAGCCGCCAGGGCCAGCGCGAAGAACGCATTTACCTCGCCGCCGAGTTCGATCCGGCACTGTTCGACTCGGTGTTGGCCGAGCAGGTCATCAGCGTGGACCAGATCGACTGGGACGAACGCGAAGGTGTATTCCGCGCCGAACGACAGCGCAAAGTCGGTGAACTGATCATCAGTCGCGAACCACTGACCGGCCTCGACGACGCAACCCGCAGCCATGCGTTGCTGGCGCTGGTGCGTCGCAAAGGCCTGGAACTGCTGCCCTGGACGCCGGAACTGCGTCAGTGGCAGGCGCGTGTTGCGCTGTTGCGCAGCCTGGATATCGAGAAAAGCTCAGCGAGCGAGTGGCCTGATCTGAGCGACGCACAACTGCTGGCGACACTCGAAAACTGGCTGATGCCCTACCTGGGCAAAGTCACCCGGCTCAGCCATTTCAGCCAGCTCGACCTGTCCTCCATCCTGCGCAACCTCCTGCCATGGCCAATGCCGCAACAACTGGAAGCGCAGGCCCCGCAGACCATCCAAGTGCCGTCTGGCTCGAATATCCGTATCGACTACAGCGAACATCCGCCGATTCTGTCGGTGCGGCTGCAAGAGCTGTTTGGCTTGTCCGATACGCCGCGTATCGCCAATGGGCGGCAGGTGCTGAAACTGCACTTGCTGTCCCCGGCACGCCGCCCGGTGCAGGTGACGCAGGACCTGGCTAACTTTTGGCGGTCGACCTATATAGATGTGAAGAAGGACTTGAAGGGGCGTTATCCCAAGCATTACTGGCCGGATGATCCATTGGTGGCGGAGGCTACGGCTCGGGTCAAGCCTAGGGGGACGTAGGAGGGCCAAACGCTGGCTACGCCTTAGTAGGCCGGACGCTCTCTGGAGTCTTCCTTGACGCATCAGGCGTAAGGGCAATAGCGATAGTTTGAGGACAGGCCTTTCCAAACCGCCCGCCGAAGCGCGAGCAAGAAAATCGCAGGGGGCTATCTACCCGTTCAAGCTCAGGCCCCTGCGTGGATAACCGGCTCAACCTGTCACCTCAAAACTCTGCCGTCCCGCCCAATCAACCCATCAAAAATCCGTCTTCCATACAACCCAACGCTCAGTCCCGTAACAATCAAAAGCACCGCCAGTACCTTGCCCGTCGACATATGCTCGTTGAATATCACGACCGAGCCCAGCATCCCGAAAATCGGCACCAACAGCGACAGCGGAGCCACAGTTGAAATGGGATAGGTCTTTAGCAACGAGTTCCATATCCAGTAGGCGAACAGGGTGTTGGGATAGACCTGAAACAGAATCGACAGTACTGCGGTGGCGCCGATATGGTTCACAAACATGATGTAGCCGACGCTGCCGTTAATGGCGTAATCAAGGGCGAACAGGGGAATAGGCGAGAAGGCGCTGGACCATACCAGAAAAGCAAAGACATCCCTGGTATTGGCCTTTTTGTTAATGATGTTGGCGACACTCATGGACAACGCGCCCACCAGCACCAGCAGCATGCCGAGAAGGCTGACCGAGCCGTCGCTGATCACTATGACGCTGAGCAGACCGCTGAGCGCAATGAGCATGCCCAATATCTGGAACCGGTTCAGTGCTTCCCTGAATACCCAACTGCCTAGCAGGATGCTGAAGAACGCGCTGAACTGCAGTACTAGCGAAGCGATCCCGGCCGAGAGCCCGGCTTTGATTCCCAGATTGACTATTCCCCATAGCCCGATGCCGAAGACCAGCCCATAACCGATGAGATATCGCCAGGGCACATCGGGCCTACGGACAAAAAAGATCGCTGGCAGGGCGCAAAGACTAAAGCGCAGGCCTGCCAGAATGAGTGGATCGACGTTTGTCAGCCCCAGTTTGATCACTGAGAAGTTGATTCCCCAGATGGCCATGACCAGCACAGCCAGCGCTATGTGCAATGGTTTCATTGATGATTTGCCTTGTCATGAATCACTGAGGGAATTTGTAGCTACGCCCAGTACAGCAGCGCAATACCGCTGATGGCTGCAGCCGGCAGACATGCAGCGACCCAGCAAGACTTCGCATAAGTGTAAGTGGCCGCCAAGGGCGCCGACGCCGACGCCGCTGCCGCTGCCCAACGAGTAGAAGCATCATCATTCGTCCTTGATATAGTTTCTAATTGAAACCAGGTGTTGATTTTTAGCAGCGCTGGTTTTAATTTGCAACTACTGTTGTGGGTTCGCATTTACTCGACACAATGTCTTCTGCACACTATTTGGCGCCTGACGTCGGAGATACATGGCCAGACAGAAGTTGATGGCGCAAAGCGAATGTCCGGTGGCTCGCGCGCTCGAGGCTATTGGAGATCGCTGGGTATTGATGATCCTCCGAGAGGCCTTTGACGACGTTCGCCGTTTCAGCGAGTTCCAGAAAAACCTCGGGCTGGCCAGGAACATACTTGCTGCAAGGCTCAAGCTGCTGGTCGAGCTAGGAGTGTTTGATGTGCAGCCAGCGTCGGATGGCAGTGCTTACAAGGAGTACGTGCTTACCGAGATGGGGCACGCCGTATTTCCTGTTGTAGTAAGCATGCGCCAGTGGGGCGAACGCTTTCTGTTCAGCAAGGGCGATACTCATTCGGTACTGCTGGATAACGAATCGTCGCAGCCTGTGGACACTCTCCTGGTTCGCTCGAAAACCGGTAAGGTGTTGACTTCAGCAGACTGTCATCGGCTTCGGATCAAGCGTGAGTCCTGAAAACTGCATGTTTGTTCGTCAATTGCTCAAGTGAGCATACCGCGTCATGAGGTTGGTTCTATGTACGTCGAAGACATCGAAACCCTCGCCCTGTCACCTGACGGCCGCTATCGGGTCGAGGCAACACCGTGGGAAGCGGGCAATTCACACTGGGTTTTTCCGCCCGTCATCATCGATACACAGCAAAACTGTTGTGTCTTTTCTTTTAAAAGCAGCCTCTGGACAGCGGATCGAGCAATCTGGCTGGATGCGACAAGAGTCGAGCTGAAACTACGCAAATACCCCGGAGGGCTCACCGGGACCGGAATAGCCGTCGCTATCGACTGCGCGCGCGGCACAGCTGTTTACGGAGCTGGGCTAGAAATAGAGCTATCGAAGTTCGAGGAGGCTCTCGATACGATGGTGGGTGATGTGAAGGCTTGAATGCCAATCTGGTCGGTGCTTTAGCATCGAACTCTTGCTATTCAAAGTGCCGGGTGTTGAACACCTGATCAAATGTTGGATATTCAGATACCCAGAGAACGCCAGGGCGCAAAGCCCTGGCAGGTAGCAGATGTCACTTTTTCTTTTTAGCCGGCTTTTCAGCCTTTTCTGATTTCTTGGCCTTTTCTGGCTTGCTATCAGCTTTTTTGGCAGCTTTCTTTGGCTCGGCGTCTTTTTTCTTGTCTTTCTTTTCGGAAGACTTGGAAAGCGTCGAGGCCGCTTCAGATTTCTTTGCCGGTGATGCTTTCTTGTCTTTCAGGTCCTTGCTGGCTTTTGAGGCTTCGCCTTTGCTTTTCTTGTCGTCTTTAGCCACGTTGATCACCCTTTGGTGTATGCCGGTATTGGCACGTCGCCCATGGAAGTATGCACAGGCTAATCATTAGGCGAACGCGCTCAGAAACGGTTCAAACTGTTTTGACACTGTCGGCTGTGAGGGCGCTATGCGAAAGTTTGGTGGCCAGCCAGAGTATTGAAACCCGAATGCTGCTCGCTCCCTCAAGGCAAAACCGGCAACAAAAACCGCCCGATCACCGGCAAGTGATCAGAGATCAACAACGTGTCATCCCTGCGCACCCTCGCACTCACTCGCTTCAAACTCGGGCTGTAGAACAGATAATCCACCGTCCGGTCCGGCCCGTTGATGCGGCTGTCGTTGGGGAAGTGCGTCAGCCATTTGCTGCGGTCGATACCGCTGGATTCGGCGTTGTCGGGGATCATCGGGTATTTTTCCCACAGCTCGTGCAGTTCGCTGTCGGCGGCGTAGCCGAGGCGTTGCTGCTCGGGGAGGCGCTGGTATTGGCCCAGCGGCAGCAGGTTGAAGTCGCCGCCGATCAGCCAGGGCGTGCCGCCGCTTTCCAGCTTGTCCAGCTGCGTTTCAGTGGCCGCGACCTGTTTTTGTGCGGTGTCGCCGGCGTGTCTGGCGGTGGTCAGGCTGGTGTTGATGACGGCCAGTTTGCCGCCGTCACGCAAGGGCAGGTAGCTGACCAGCAAGGCATCTTTTGGCTGGAACTGACGGCTGATGATGTTGGCGTCGGGCACCGGCAGTTGTATACGTTCGGCGCTGTCGATGTGGAAGCGGCTGAGGGTCGCGAGTTTTCTGCCGACGCTGCCCCAGATATGCGGGTTGGGTACGAACTCTGCCTTCCAGTAGAACGCCTGCGTGCTGCACGGGTAGAGGTCCGCCACACGTTCCTTGATCAGCGCCAGCTGATCCTGATAGTCGGAGTTCTTGGCGCCATCGTCGACGCCTTGCAGCAGCACGATGTCGGGCTGTTCATCACGGATGACCCGCGCCACTTCATCCAGGTTGTAGGCAAGGTCTTCATGGGTCGGGCGCTCGTCCGGGCCGCTGCCGTCGGCCATGTCGTACCAGAACACATAGCGTTTACCCGCCAGGTACTGGATGTTCCAGGTCATGACTTTCAGCGCTTGCCCCGGCACCAGTTTCGGTGCTTCGACCGCTGGGTTGCAGCTCGCCGTGAGTAATTCACGGGCTGGAGGGCGCCAGGTCAGTTGGAAAACCAGTAACAGCAATACGGCGACCAGCAGCAAGCCGTACAGGGTCAGACGTAGCAGTAAACGGGGCATCGGCTCGACTTGGAGCGCCTGGCGCTCAGTGAGGGATTCGGCATTGAGCATACCGAATCGACGCACCTGACGTCAGCCTTTGCTTCAGGCGCGGTGTGCGGGTTCGCTGATCAGCATGAACAGGCGGAACGTCACGATGGTGGTGAACAGTTGCAGGAAGCTGCCGATGCTGTCGGTGATCACGGAAACCGCTGCGCTTTGCGGTTCCGGAAACAGGTACAGGCTGGCGCCCTCGAGCAGCCACAGGGGAATGTAGACGCTCAGTACGCACACCAGAATGCGCGTGAAGTGTCCGGTGGTCATCTGCATGCTTTCGCGCATGGCCATGAACGGCGTGAGTTTGCGCAGAACCAGCAGGTATTCGCTGAACGCCAGTTTGATCATTACCCAGATGCCGGGTACCACAAACAGTGAGAGGCCGAACATGATCAGCAGGGTGCTCATGGCCGACAGCACGGCGAAGGTCGGCCACAGGCGCACGGCCATGGCCAGTACATCGCGGGTGTGTACGTCCTCGCCACGGCTGCGTGCGTCGAGAAACAGGATCAGCGCGGCTGTATAGACAGGGTAGAAGAACAGTCCGATCACCAATGCATAGGCAGGCGAAGTGTCGGCGGACATGGCGCTGCCCAGCGCTTGTTTGGCCAGCACTTCAAGGATCACGACAGGCAGGCACAGCAGCGCGATGCTGCCCAGATTACGCCGAAAGAAATAAAGCGAATCCTGGATGATGTTCAACGGGTTCATGGAGATAGATCGCAGGCTAAAAGCAGGCGCACACTTTAGCCCATGCCCCCTGTCTAACCAAGCGCAGTGGTTTTCGGCGCACGGCTTGTTATCTTTTTCTTCATGTCATTGAAGCGCGTCGATGAGGCCCCATTTTCTGCACATGGTCCTGCCATTGCGGCAGGGAAGAATTCCAGTGGCAACTCAGTGAGGTGGTCATGAACAGCGAAGAGCAAACCCTGATTGACGGTCTTTTCTCGAAACTGAAAGACGCTGAAACGGCATCCTCCCCGCGAGATGCTGCGGCCGAGGCGCGTATCAAGGAGCATCTGACCCGCCAGCCCGCTGCGCCGTACTACATGACGCAGGCGATTCTGGTGCAGGAAGCAGCCGTCAATCAGCTCAATCAGCAGGTAAAACAGCGTGATGAGCAGATTCAGCAGTTGCAGGCCGAGCTTCAGCAGGCCAGGGGGCAGTCCTCGTCCGCGCCAGCGAGTGGCGGGTTTTTGTCGAGTATCTTTGGCAGCAGCGCACCGCGCGCCTCGCAGCCGCAACCGAGCCAGCCTTCCAGTGGCGGCTGGCGTGATGGTGGTGGTTTCAATCCTGCACCTGCGCCCGCAGCGCCACAGGGCGGTTATGCCGCGCCTGCTCCGGCTGCCGGCAGCGGCTTTCTTGGCGGGGCGCTGAAGACCGCGGCCGGTGTAGCGGGCGGTGTGCTGCTGGCAGAGGGCATCAGCAGCATGTTCAGCCACCACAGCCAGCCGCAGGAGATCGTCGAGGTCATTCACGACGCGCCACAGGCTCAGGACACCGGCTCGTTCAATGATCAGGGCGGTTGGGGACAGCCGGATCAGCAGTACACGGCTGACGACAGTTTCGACGATGGTGGTGACATGTTCTCGGACGATGATTCGTTCGTTTGAGGACGTGACGGTCGTTCGTCACGTTCCAGCGCGCATCGTTATGCACAAATCTCCAAGAGCCCGAAAAGCGTGACTTTCGGGCTTCTGCCCGCAGGTCGGGGGCGGCGATCCGCGTTGCTCACGAATACGATGATACAGATGCTCCATTTTCAGGGGTTACCGGCCTCTTCGCGAGCAAGCTCGCTCCCACGGCCTGCGGCCAGAATCAAGAGCAGACTTGTGTATAACGATCAGCGCTGGAGCGTGGGAACGATAATCTGTGCCATGCCGCGCGGGCCTCGCAGCGGCCGATACCGATCCATCCCTCAATTCCTTCCTCAAACTGGCATACTGGGCGCCGATTCACGTTCCGGATCGCTGTAACCCGTGGGCATGTTGCCCGCCATGAGGAATTGCGGTGAAGAAGATCGCGGTGTTCGCCGACGTGCAGAACCTGTATTACACCGTGCGCCAGGCGCATGGCTGTCATTTCAATTACGCCGCCTTGTGGGCGGATATCAGCAAGCGCGGCGAGATCGTTCACGCGTTTGCGTATGCCATTGATCGTGGCGACAGCAAGCAACAGCAGTTCCAGCAGATCCTGCGCAATCTGGGGTTCACCGTCAGGCTCAAGCCGTACATCCAGCGCAGCGACGGTTCGGCCAAAGGGGACTGGGATGTCGGCATCACCATCGATATTATGGATTTCGCGCCGCAAGTGGACGAAATCGTGCTGGCGTCGGGTGATGGCGATTTCGACATGTTGCTCGAACGCGTGATCAGCAAGCATGGGGTCGAGGCGGTCGCCTACGGCGTACCGGGGCTGACCGCGAATTCGTTGATCCGCGCCGCCAGCCGTTACGTGCCGATCGAAGGCGCGTTGTTGTTGAAATGAATTTACAGGGCCAGGCCAGTGTTGGAACGTATTGCAGTCATCGACTTTGAAACCACCGGTATCTCCCCAGGCCATAGCTGCCGGGCGACCGAGATTGCGGTGGTGATCATGGAGCAGGGACGTATCGTCGAGCGTTTTCAGAGCTTGATGAATGCCGGCGTGCGTATTCCTGCGTTCATCGAAGGGTTGACCGGCATCAGCAACAACATGATTCGTACCGCCCCCAGCGCCGAGCGGGTGATGGGCGATGTGGCGGATTTCGTCGGCTCGACACCGCTGGTGGCGCACAACGCCTCGTTCGACCAGAAGTTCTGGGATTACGAGCTGTCACGTATCCAGCGCACGCGCGAACAGAGCTTTGCCTGTTCACTGCTGCTGGCCCGCCGTCTGATGCCTGGCGCACCGAACCACAAGCTCGGCACGTTGACCCGCTACGCGCGCCTGCCCGACACCGGCAAGGCTCACCGGGCGATGGCCGATGCGGAAATGGCGGCCAACCTGACCGTGCACCTGACCAACGAATTGCGCCAGACCCACGGTATCTCAGCCATCTCCCACCAGATGCTGTGTTCCCTGCAGAAAGTCCCGGCCGCGAAGATCAGCGAAACGCTGAAGCGTCAGCGCGGCGTCTGACCGGTCAGTGCTCTTGCTTGCCGTTGTTGATCAAGTAATCAGCCGGCAGGCTGCGTTCCACTGCCGTTGACAGCACGATTGACGTCTTGCTGAAGCCAAACTTGGCGATCCGGTTGATCAGGTCTTCCAGGTGCGGCATCGAATCGACCGCCGCGCGCATGATCACACATGGGTCGCCCGTCACCCGGTAGCACTGGATCAGTTCGGGGACTTTCCACAGTTCCTTATACGCCTGCTGATTGCCGTGACTGCCCATGCGCAACTCGATCAGGCACTGAATCGGCAAGCCGACTTTCGACAGGTCAACCTTCGCTTCGTAGCCGGTAATCACACCACTGGCCTCCAGCTTGGCGACCCGCTCGGCCACGGCGGGCGCGGACAGATTGACCAGCTTCGCCAGCTGCGCAAAAGACGCCCGGCCATTTTTCAGCAGCTCATCGAGCAGAATCCGATCGTATTTATCCAGGGTCATGGCGTGCCTCGTACCGTGCGGTGGGCAATTTTAAAATAAAAGGAAAACAGGACTTACAAGCATTGAATCGTAAGTTTCAGCGCGGTTTAAACAGGTTTGTCTGCTTAATATCCGCCTTGGGCCTTCATACAATAGGTCAACCATAACAATGATCCCAAGGCCTTGCCATGCCTCAGTCCGTTCGTGTTTCACCTTTGCTCATCGGTGCCTTTCTGGCCTTGTACCTGATCTGGGGTTCTACCTATCTGGTGATCCGCATTGGTGTGGAGTCATGGCCACCGTTGATGATGGCGGGTGTGCGCTTTCTGATTGCCGGCTGCCTGATGTATGGCTTTCTGCGGTTTCGCGGCGTGCCTGCGCCGACCTGGCGCGAGTGGAAAGCCGCGTTCGTGATCGGCTTCCTGCTGCTGGCCTGCGGTAACGGCGGTGTGACCCTGGCTGAACACGCAGGCGTTGCATCTGGCGTTGCAGCACTGGCGGTGGCGACCATGCCGCTGTTTACCCTGCTGTTCGGCCTGTTCTGGGGCAATCGCACCACTAACCTTGAATGGGCGGGCATCGTGCTGGGCCTGATCGGCATCGGCCTGCTGAACCTCGGCTCCAATTTGCAGGCCAGCCCTTATGGCGCCGCCGTGGTGATCTTTGCCGCCGCAGCCTGGGCGTTCGGTTCGGTGCTGAGCAAGCACCTGCCGTTGCCGAAAGGCCCGATGGCCAGTGCGGCGGAAATGATCACGGCGGGAGCGACGCTGCTGATCGGCAGTGCCTTGAGTGGCGAGCGTCTGGCGCATATGCCGACGGCGGCGGGCTGGGGTGCGCTGCTGTATCTGGTGGTGTTCGGCTCTATCGTCGCGTTCAGCGCTTATATGTACTTGCTCAAGAACGTGCGCCCGGCTGCGGCGACCAGCTACGCCTACGTCAACCCGGCCGTGGCAGTTATGCTCGGCGTGGTGTTCGCTGGCGAAACGATCGGTGTCGAAGAGTGCATGGCCATGGTGGTGATCATCAGCGCCGTCGTGCTGATTGGCCTGCCGCAATGGCGCAGGTCGCCGCCGCAAGAGGTCGTATCGACACGCACAAGCTAACCGAGGCGCGCCGGACAGGTTAAACTGCGCGCCTTGCGTTGAATCTTTCCTACGGTATTACCATGACATTCGCCTCTCTCGGCCTGATCGAACCCTTGCTGCGCGCCCTCGAAGCGCTCGGTTACCAGACTCCGACGCCTGTACAGACCCAGGCAATTCCTCCGGTACTGGCGGGCCGCGATCTGATGGCAGCTGCGCAGACCGGCACCGGCAAGACCGCAGGTTTTGCTCTGCCGCTGCTGCAACGGCTGACCATGGAAGGCCCGAAAGTCGCTCCCAACTCAATTCGCGCGCTGGTGCTGGCGCCGACCCGTGAGCTGGCCGATCAGGTTCACGAAAGTATTCGTCAGTACGCCGAGCACCTGCCGCTGACCACCTACGCGGCTTACGGCGGCGTGAGCATCAACCCGCAGATGATGAAGCTGCGCAGGGGCGTGGACGTGCTGGTCGCGACCCCCGGTCGCTTGCTCGATCTGCATCGTCAGAACGCGGTCAAGTTCTCCCAGTTGCAGACGCTGATCCTCGATGAAGCTGACCGTATGCTCGACCTGGGCTTTGCCGAGGAGCTGCGCGGTATCTATGCCGTGCTGCCCAAGCAGCGCCAGACCTTGCTGTTCTCTGCGACGTTCTCCGACGAGATTCGTCTGCTGGCCGCGCAGATGCTCAATGACCCGCTGACCATCGAAGTCAGCCCGCGCAACGTCGCGGCGTCTTCGGTCAAGCAATGGGTCGTGACCGTCGACAAGAAACGCAAGGCGGATCTGTTCATCCATCTGATGAAGAAACATCGCTGGGGTCAGGTGCTGGTGTTCGCCAAGACCCGGGTTGGCGTCGATCAACTGGTGGATCGCTTGCAGGCGCTGGGCATGAACGCCGACGGTATTCACGGCGACAAGCCGCAGGCCACCCGCCAGCGTGCGCTGGACCGCTTCAAGAGCAACGAAGTGAAGATTCTGGTGGCCACCGACGTGGCGGCGCGCGGTCTGGACATCGATGACCTGCCGACTGTGGTCAACCTGGACCTGCCGATCGTGGCCGAGGATTACATTCACCGTATTGGCCGCACCGGCCGTGCGGGGCTGACGGGCGAGGCGATTTCGCTGGTGTGTGCCGATGAGGTCGAGTTGCTGTCAGCCATCGAAGTGCTGACCCGCCAGACCCTGGAGCGCAAGGAAGAGCAGGACTTCGAACCGGAGCATCGCGTGCCGAGTACGGATGCCAGCGGCCAGATCCTGAAAAAGCCCAAGAAACCGAAAAAACCCAAAGTGTCGGGCAGCAAGCGCAACCTGGGCAAATGGGTCGACAGCGGCGAGTCCGAGCCTGCGCCGGTGGTCAAACCGGTACGCAAGGTCCCGGTTTTCAACACCGGCCCGCGCAAGAAGAAGCCTTGATATACACATGTGAGAGCGAGCCGGGCGACGCTTCGCTTGCTCCCTAAGAGGCCATGACAGACTTTGGAAGTAGGGCGGCAGGACCATCGTCTTCGTGAGCAAGCTCACTCCCACAGAAGGATTTATGTATAACGCTGAGCGCAGAGCATACGCACAGGAATCACTGTTAGTTCAGCCACTCCACCATCCCCAACCCCGCAGCGCGGCCGCTGGCGAAGCAGGCGCTCAGCAGGTAGCCGCCGGTTGGCGCTTCCCAGTCGAGCATTTCACCGGCGCAGAATACGCCTGGTAATTGCCTGAGCATCAGACGTTCGTCCATGGCCTCGAAGGTGACGCCCCCTGCGGTGCTGATGGCCTCATCGATGGGGCGTGGTTTGATCAGGGGCAGTGGCAACGCCTTGATCGCCTCGCTCAACAACAGCGGATCGGCAAACGCTTCACGAGGCGCAAGCTCGCGCAGCAGCGCTGCCTTCGCGCCGTCCAGCCCCAATTGGCTGTGCAAATGCTTGGACATCGAGCGCGAGCCGCGCGGTTTGTTCAGGGCTTTGTGAATGTCCGACAGCGTTTTGCCGGGCAGCAGATCGATATCCACAACCGCTGAGCCGTGCAGGTTGATTTGTTCACGAATCTGCGCCGACAGCGCATACACCAGGCTGCCTTCGACACCCGTCGCAGTCAGCACGCATTCGCCCAGGCGCAGAGCCTGGCCATGCAGGCCCATCGCAATATTCTTCAGCGGCGCACCGGCAAACTTGTCGCGCAGCAGGTCGCTCCAGGCGTTCACCTCGAAACCACAGTTGGCGGCCTGCAAAGGCGCAACCTCGACCTGCTGTGCTTGCAGCCATGGCAGCCAGGCCCCGTCAGACCCCAGCCGCGCCCAACTGGCACCGCCCAGCGCCAGCAACGTGGCTGCAGGTTTGATTGCCAGTTCATCGTCAGCATGAGTGATGCGCAGGCTGCCATCAGCCTTCCAGCCTAACCAGCGATGCCGCGTGTGAATCGTGACGCCCGCATCACGCAGCCGCTTGAGCCAGGCGCGTAGCAGGGGGGCGGCTTTCATGTCTGTGGGAAACACGCGCCCCGAGCTGCCGACAAAGGTCTCGATACCCAGCGCATGAATCCACTGGCACAGGGCATCAGCGTCAAAGCCGCGCAACAGAGGTGCGATCATCGGCGAACGTTCGGCATAGCGCGCCAGAAATGCCGGGTAGGGCTCGGAGTGGGTGATATTCATGCCGCCCACCCCGGCGAGCAGAAACTTGCGCCCAACCGACGGCATGGCGTCGTACAGATCGACCTTCAGCCCGGCCTGGCTCAATACTTCTGCTGCCATCAACCCGGCAGGGCCGCCTCCGATGATGGCGACGGTTCGGGCAGCGGAGGGGGCGAGGTCGGTCATGGTCAGCGAAATATCGATAGCAGAGGGGTGGGGCATTCTACCCGAGCGCTCTTTCAAGGTGTGGCGCACGTCATGGCCTGCGACTCAAGCGAAGTACCGAGCGGGGTCACAAGCCCATGTCGTTCCAGACCCGTTGTGCACTGTGGTGGAGAATCCCGTGGCGTCTTGCCAGTGCCCGGCGGTCCTTGCTGTAGCCACCGCCAATCACGCCCATGACCGGAATGTCGCGGCCCAGACAATGACGCAGCACCGCTTCGTCGCGATTGGCCAGCCCCTGGTCGGTGAGCTGCAGATAACCCAGCGCATCATCCTTGTGGACATCGACCCCTGCGTCATACAGCACCAGGTCCGGCTTGTAGAACGGCAGCAGGTAGTTGAGCAGGTCGTCGACCACGTTGAGGTAATCGGCGTCGCCCATGCCCATCGGCAGCGGGATGTCCCAGTCGCTCTGCGCCTTGCGTGCCGGAAAGTTCTTTTCGCAGTGCAGCGAGACGGTAATGGCGTCCTCGGTATCAGCCAGAATGCGCGCCGTGCCGTCACCCTGATGCACATCGCAGTCGAAGATCAGCACCTTGTCCACGCTGCCGCTTTGCAGCAGGAACTGACTGATCACCGCCAGGTCATTGAAAATGCAGAAACCCGCCGGGTAGTCATAGTGCGCATGGTGGGTGCCGCCCGCCAGATGGCAGGCCAGACCATGCTTGAGAGCCTGCTCGGCAGTCAGCAGTGAGCCGCCCACCGCACGGATGGTTCGGCGTGCCAGAGCCTCGCTCCATGGCAGCCCGAGACGTCGCTGGTCTTCGCGCGACAGATCGCCGTCAAGGTAGCGGTTAATGTAGGAAGGATCGTGAGCCAGCGCCAGAATGTCCGCCGGGCACAACTCGGGACGCATTAATTGAACGTCACTGGTCAGGCCGCTGTCGATCAAGTAATCGCGCAACAAACGAAACTTGTCCATCGGGAAGCGATGATCCGCCGGGAAATCCGGGCTGTAGTCTTCGTGGTAGATAAGCGGTAGGGACATTTTGCGTCCGTTGAAGGGCCGAAGCCCGATAGTGCCAGTAAAGTATCCGCACGCCCAGTTGTGTGGCGCAGTGGATACCCGCACTGACGCCCACTCATGTCTCGTTACACGGGGGAATCGATGGAACCGATACTCAAGCTTGATAGCGCCCGACTGCTGATGCGGCAGTGGCGTGACGATGACTTGCCAGCGTTCGCCGACATGTGTGCGGACCTTCGTGTCATGCGCTATTTTCCTCAACCCCTGAGCCGTCTTGAAAGTGCTGCCATGATCGGACGGTTGCGTGGTCATTTTGCCGAGCTGGGCTTCGGGTTCTGGGCGCTGGAGCGCAAGGATACCGGCGAATTCATCGGTTTTACCGGGCTGCATGTCGTGGGTTTCAAGGCACCTTTTACGCCCGCTGTGGAAATCGGTTGGCGGCTGGCTTATGACCACTGGGGCCTGGGCTTTGCCAGCGAGGCGGCCTGGACCGCGCTGGGCTGTGGTTTCGAACGCCTGGAGCTGAAGGAGATCGTGTCGTTTACCGCGGTCAATAATCAGCCGTCGCAAAAGGTCATGCAGGCAATCGGTATGCAGCAGGATGAGTCCGGCAACTTCGATCACCCCAATCTGGAGGACGGCCACCCGCTCAAGCCGCACGTGCTGTACCGGATCAGTCATGAGCAGTGGCTCAAGACGCTGAAGCCTTGATCAGGGTGTAGATTGAATTAAGCCAACCATTTTAAATCTGTATCATTCCATTCCAGTGGGATGGGCTTGAGGCCTGTCGGAAAATGCAGCGACTGCCGTTGCCGTACCAGTGCAAAGTCGATGTATGAGAGGAATGAGAATGAGCCAAGTGCTGGATGATCTGGTTGAGCTGCTGACGCTGGAAGCCATTGAAGAAAACCTGTTCCGCGGGCATAGCCAGGATCTGGGCTTTCGCCAGTTGTTTGGTGGTCAGGTGCTGGGTCAGTCGCTGTCTGCCGCCAGTCAGACGGTTGAAGAGGACCGTCATGTTCACTCGCTGCACGGCTACTTTCTGCGTCCCGGCGATGCCGGTTTGCCGGTGGTCTATCAGGTGGATCGCGTACGTGACGGCGGCAGTTTCAGCACGCGCCGCGTCACTGCCATCCAGAAGGGCAAGCCGATCTTCACTTGCAGCGCGTCGTTTCAGTACGATGAAGAGGGCTTCGAGCATCAGGCACCGATGCCGCAGATTGTCGGTCCGGAAAACCTGCCGTCCGAGCTCGAGTTGCTGACCCGCCGCGCACACCTGATCCCTGAAGCGATGCACGACAAGTTTCTGCGTCCCAAACCGATCCAGTTCCGTCCGGTGACCTCCGAGGATCCGTACGATCCCAAGCCCGGCGAGCCCGTGAAGTACGTGTGGTTCCGCGCCGATGGCAGCCTCCCGGACGTGCAGGCACTGCATCGTTACATGCTCGCCTATGCCTCCGACTTCAACTTGCTGACCACGTCGCTGTTGCCACATGGCAAGACGGTCTGGCAGCGCGATATGCAGGTTGCCAGCCTTGACCATTCGCTGTGGTTTCACAACGACCTGCGCACCGATGACTGGCTGCTCTACGCGATGGACAGCCCCTGGGCAGGCAACTCGCGCGGCTTCTCGCGCGGCAGTATCTTCAACCGCGCCGGGCAACTGGTCGCATCGGTCAGTCAGGAAGGGCTGATCCGCCATCGTAAGGATTGGGCATGACACTCGAAGGTATACGGCACTGGGTGTTCGACATGGACGGTACCTTGACCGTCCCTATCCACGACTTCCCGGCCATCAAACGTGAATTGGGCATCCCTCAGGACGATGACATTCTCGGGCATCTTGCTGCGTTGCCTGCTGAGGAATCGGCGGCCAAGCACGCCTGGCTGCTGGAGCATGAACGCGAGCTGGCGCTGGCTTCGCAGCCTGCCGAGGGCGCGGTCGAGCTGGTTCGCGAGTTATCGGCGCGCGGTTATCGACTGGGCATACTCACCCGTAACGCCCAGGAGCTGGCGTATATCACCTTGAAGGCTATCGGCCTGGATGACTGCTTTGCCGTCGAGGATGTCCTGGGCCGCGACGAGGCGACCCCCAAACCGGACCCTGCAGGTTTGCTGAAACTGGCCACTCGCTGGAGTGTCGAGCCGAAGCAGATGGTCATGATCGGCGACTACATGCATGACCTGAACTGCGGCCGTGCGGCGGGCGCCAAGACTGTTCTGGTCAACCTGAAGGACAACCCCTGGCCGGAGCTGACTGACTGGCATGCGGAGGATTGCACAGTGCTGCGCGGGATGCTGAGGTGATCTGGGCTGCCTACCGTGCCAATGCGGAGCGCTCACCGTTATCCACAAGTCTTTGTGGGAGCGACCGGGGCGGCGATCCGCATTGCTCGCGAAGACGGTATTTCAGTCGATGCATTTTCGACGACTATGTTGACCCTTTCGCGAACAAGTTCGCTCCCACGGCCTCCGGCCAGAATCAAAAGCGGACTTGTATGTGGCGTTGCACGCGGAGCGTGGGGACGATAGTTATATCCCTATCACTCAAAACGGCTTGAACAGCACCGCCTGACCTTCCGGTGAAGTGAAGATCCCGTCGCCGTTGTGGCCGACTTTCGGCACGATCACCAGACGCTGGTTCAGCCCTTCCGGGTGACGCTTCTGCAGATAGTTGAAGTAGTTCTGTCCGCGAATCAGGCGGTAGGGACCTTGCGCTTCGGCGGCACAGGTCTTGTCCAGCGCCGGGTGGTTGCGGTCGGTGTCCAGCTCGCCCATCAGGTAAGTGATGTCGCGCTTCACGTAATTCTTCTCGATGTCAGCCGGCTTTTCCTTGCCCGAGTAGAACGGCATCTTGTTGAGACCGTATTTCCAGTCGTTGAAGTTCGGGCAGCTCTGCGCGGTTACCGGCTCAGGTCGTTCCGCGTCGAAATAAGCGTAGGACGACGGATTGGCGATCACGTAGCGCAGCTTCACGCCTTCGCGTTGCAGCAAGGCGTCTTCCTTGCCGCCGATCATCGCGTAGCGCTGCACCACCTGGGCACCACCGGAGTGCCCGGCAATGACGATTTCCTTCAGGTTGGGAAACAGCTTGCTGTCGCTCAGGCGCTTGAGGATGTGGTCCAGCACCAGAAACGAGCTGACCGGCTTGGGATCGGTGGAGGTTGCACCTTCCATCCAGCTGTTCTGGCGCCAGCGCAGGATAGAGTCCGGCAGGTGGTGCGCGACGATATCCTTTTCATCCAGAAATTGCGGGGCGATCAGCAGGGTCTTGCTGCGCTCTCTGGACTGGTTGGCCGCACGTTCGATGCTGCGCAGGTAGGTTTGCGCATTGCGCAGGCGACCGTGCAGGACGATCACTACGCGCTCGATCTTCGGTTTGGGGTGTACCCACTCCTGGCTCAACCCCAGAGTCGCCTCAGCGCCATTGATGGCGAGGCGATCCGGGCTGATGGAATTGACCGCTTGATCCTCGGCATGCGCCCCGAGGCTCACGAAGGCAGTGCTCAACAACAGGACCAGAAGCGGTTTAATCATGTGCTCAGAGACTCTTGGCGGCGAACGTATCGCATTGATTGATTTGACCTTGGGCAAAGCCTGCCTTGAACCAGCGTACACGCTGTGCAGACGTGCCGTGAGTGAAGGAGTCCGGAGCGACTCGACCACTGCTTTGCTGTTGCAAGCGATCATCGCCGATAGCGTTGGCCGCGTTCAATGCTTCTTCAATATCACCCGGCTCGAGCCAGTTCAAACGATTTTGTGCGTTGTACGCCCAAACACCGGCAAAGCAGTCCGCCTGCAGCTCTTGGCGGACCAGTAAACCGTTGGCACCTTCCATTTTCTGCCCGGCCTTGCGAGCCTTGTCGACCTTGGCGGAAATGCCCAGCAGCGTCTGCACATGGTGCCCGACTTCGTGAGCGATCACGTAAGCCTGAGCGAAGTCGCCAGCGGCGGAAAAGCGCTGGGCCATTTCACGGAAGAAGTCCATGTCCAGATAGACCTGCTGGTCTGCCGGGCAATAGAACGGACCGGTTGCCGAGGTCGCGCGACCGCAGGCCGAGTTCACCTGGCCGCTGAACAGCACCAGCGTAGGGTCCTTGTATTCGCGACCATTCTGGGCGAACACGGCACGCCAGGTGTCCTCGGTATCGCCAAGGATGCTGCGCACGAATTCGGCCTGCTGGTCGTTGGCCGGCGGCGCTTCACGCGTCTGCGCGCTGGGTGGAGCGCTTTGCTCGGTTACTTGCCCGGTCAGTTGCCCGAGAATCTGCATCGGGTCCTGACCAGTGAGCAGGCCGATGGCGACGATGATGACGATGCCGCCCAGACCCAGGCCCTTGCCGCCGATGCGCATGCCACCGCCGCCACCACTGCTGCCGCCATCGCGCGCATCGACTACGTTGTCGCTGCGTCGGCCTTTTTTCCAGAGCATGTCGGATCCCTCTTCTTTTCGTGCAATGAGTGTCGCTGCTGATACGCGAATACGCCAGTCCGGCGTGTTCCGGCCAGCATCGTGTGCAGAATGCGAGGGTATAGAGGTGCGCCGGGGCTGATTGGTTCGCGCAAGCTGTACCGTGGCTGTGTTTTGCTGAAATCCGCCGCTGTCAGGCCTGTTTGACGGTCTGCGCGTTGAGCACGTCCGGCGGCGATGCGTCGGCAAAACGGTCGACCTGGCGCAACGATTTGAAGCCCGTCATCCAGGCACCGACCACGCCCAGCGTGCAGACGCCACCCATGATTGCGGCAGGGATGGCGCCGACCAGCGAGGCACTGGTGCCTGCGCGGAACTCGCCCAGCTCGTTGGAGGAGCCAATAAACAGCATGTTCACGGCATTGACCCGGCCGCGCATGTTGTCCGGCGTCGAGAACTGCACCAGCGCCGAACGAATGAACACGCTGACCATGTCCGCCGCGCCCGCGATCAGCAGGGCCAGGCATGACAGCCAGAACAGTGTCGACAGTGCAAACACCAGATTCGCTACGCCGAACAGGCCGACGGCGAGAAACATGGTCATGCCGACGTTGCGCTGCAGCGGGCGCATGCTCAGGTAAATGCCCACGCCCAGTTCTCCCAGGCTCATCGACGCCCGCAGCATGCCCAGCCCTTGCGGTCCGAGGTGCAGCACTTCATGGGCGTAGATCGGCAGCAGCGCCACCACGCCGCCGAGCAGCACGGCGAACAGGTCCAGCGAAATGGTGCCAAGGATGATTGGCCGCGAGCGAATGAAGGCAATACCTGCGGTGAACCGGCCCCAGGCGCTGGAGCCCAGTTCCACCGGTTTACCGGCAAAGGGCGTTGTCACGGGGGACAGAAACAGGATGCCGGCAATGAAGGCTGCGACGCAGACCGAATAGGTCAGCTCTGCGCCGCCCAGCCAGTACAGATAGCCACCGATCAGCGGGCCACCGACGGTCGAGCAGCGCATGATCACGCTGTTGGTGGCGATGGCCGAGGGCAGCTGGTCGCGCGGGACAATCTGCGGCAACAGGCTTTGCAGCGCCGGACCGGTAAAGGCGCGGGCGCAGCCATACAGCATCAGCGCGCCGTAGATCAGCCGCAGGTCTTGCAGCTTCAGCGCCGAGAACACCAGCAGAATGACGCCACAAATCGCCTGCACCCCCCAACTGAGCATCAGGATGATCTTGCGGTTGTAGCGGTCGATCAGATCCCCGGCAGGCATCAACAGCAGCAACATGGGAATGAACTGAGCAAGGCCCACATACGCCAGCGCCATCGGCTCGCGGGTCATGTCATACACCTGCCAGGCAACGACCACCGCTTGAATCTGCATGGCAAACACCGCCATCAGACGCGAGAGGATAAAACTGACGAAACCGGGCTGGCTGGACAACTTGACCGGGGCAGAAGGCGCGGAAGACTCGGAGCTCAAGAAAAAGGATCCCATCGAAGCAGCTGATTCAGGTTTTTGGTTTATACCCCAGCGTATCGATAGGAAGCTAATAAATATTCTGACAGTTTCGCCGTGACGGGTATGAAAGAATCTGCGCCGCGTCGCATGTACAGGATAGGACGCGGAGCGTTCGGAACGGCATGCGACGCAGAGCGCCGCACGATAGTCGAGATTATCGTTCCTCACGCTCCAGCGTGGGAATGCCGTGGGTGACGCTCTGCGTCACAGATCTACGCCGCGCCGCCTGTTCAGGATAGGACGCGGAGCGTCCAGAACGGCATGCGACGCGGAGCGTCGCACGATAGTGGCGTCCGGGGAGCTTCAACGGCGAACCAGCAGCACTCCCGATTCCATGTGGTGGGTGTACGGAAACTGATCGAACAGCGCGCAACGCTCGACCCGGTGGGTGTCGTGCAGTTGGGCGATGTTGGCGGCCAGGGTTTCCGGGTTGCAGGAAATGTACAGAATGCGTTCGAAGCGCCGGGTCAGTTCGCAGGTGTCCGGGTCCATGCCGGCGCGGGGCGGGTCGACGAACACGCTGCCGAAATCGTAGCTCTTCAAGTCCACGCCGTGCAGACGACGGAACGGGCGCACTTCATTCAGGGCTTCGGTCAGTTCTTCGGCTGACAGGCGCACCAGCGTGACGTTGTCCACGCCGTTGTCATCCAGGTTGCTCAGCGCCGCGTTGACCGAGGTCTTGCTGATTTCGGTCGCCAGCACCTTGCGCACGCGGGTGGCCAGCGGCAGGGTGAAGTTGCCATTGCCGCAATACAGCTCCAGCAGGTCGTCCTGCCGCTCGCCCAGCGCGTCGAAGGCCCAGTTGAGCATCTTGCCGTTCACCGTGCCGTTGGGCTGGGTGAAAGCGCCTTCCGGTTGCCGGTAGCTGAACGTGCGGCCAGCCACGTCGAGCTTCTCGGTCACGTAATCATGACCGATGACCAGCTTCTGACCCTTGGAGCGGCCAATCAGGCTGACGTCCAGTTCGGCAGCCAATTGTTCGGCTGCGGCCTGCCATTCGGCGTCCAGCGGGCGGTGATAACACAGGGTAATCATCGCGTCGCCTGCCAGCGTGGTCAGAAAGTCCACCTGAAACAGCTTGTGGTTCAACGTCGGGCTGGCTTCCCAGCGTTCGCGCAGCACCGGCATCAGCGCGTTGATGCGGTCGCTGGCGATCGGCAAGCCTTCGAGCAGGATCGGCGTCCTGTTGTCGCCCGGCGCGAACATCGCGTAGTAGCGCTTCTGGTCTTCGCGCCACAGGCGGAACTCGGCGCGCAGCCGATAGTGTTCGCGTGGCGAGTCGAACACCTGCGGCTCGGGTGCATCGAACGGCGCCAGTAACTCGCGCAGGCGGACGGTTTTTTCTTCGAGCTGACGGTCGTAGCTCGCAGGGTCGAAGGGAACACTCATGCGTTGAACCACCCCAGCTTGATCACGAACAGGATCGACAGGATCACCAGCGCGGAATTCAGCTCGCGCCAGCGTCCCGACAGCAGTTTGATCGCGGTCCAGGAAATGAAGCCAAAGGCGATGCCGTTGGCAATGGAGTAGGTGAATGGCATGGCCAGGGCAGTGATGACTACTGGCGCTGCGACTGTGATGTCATCCCAGTCGATTTCCGCCATGCCGGACGCCATCAATACGGCGACGAACAGCAGCGCGGGTGCGGTCGCGAAGGCCGGCACGCTGCCGGCCAGCGGGGCGAAGAACAGCGCCAGCAGGAACAGCACGGCGACCACTACGGCGGTCAGACCTGTGCGGCCACCCGCACTCACGCCTGCAGCCGACTCGATGTAGCTGGTGGTGGTCGAGGTGCCCAGCAGGGAACCGGCCATTGCGGCAGTACTGTCGGCGATCAGCGCACGGCCCATCTTCGGCATGTGCCCGTCCTTGCCCATCAGCCCGGCGCGTTTGGCCACGCCGATGAGGGTGCCGGAGTTGTCGAAGATATCGACGAACAGGAAGGCAAAGATGATGCTGACCAGACCGACGTCCAGCGCACCCATGATGTCCAGTTGCATGAACGTGGGTGCCAGCGAAGGCGGCATCGACACCACACCGCCAAACGGCGAAAAGCCCAGGGCGATGGACACCAGGGTGACCGCGAGGATGCCGATCAGCACGGCGCCGCGCACTTTGAGGTAATCCAGGGCCACGATCAAAAAGAATCCCAGCGTCGCCAGTACCGGGGCTGGCTGTTTGAGATCGCCCATGCCGACCATGGTCGCCGGGTTGCTGACCACGATACCGGCGTTACGCAGGGCGATCAGCGCCAGAAACAGGCCGATACCGGCTGCAATCGCCGAGCGCAGGGGCAGGGGAATGCTGTTGATGATCCATTCACGGATCCGGAAGATCGACAGGATGAAGAACATCACCGCTGAAATGAACACCGCGCCCAGCGCCACCTGCCAGCTGTGACCCATGTGCAGGACCACGGTGTAGGTAAAGAAGGCGTTCAAACCCATGCCCGGTGCCAGGGCGATCGGGTAGTTGGCGATCAGGCCCATGACCGTCGAGCCGATGGCCGCTGCCAGGCAGGTGGCGACGAACACGGCGCCCTTGTCCATGCCGGTTTCGCCGAGGATGCTCGGGTTGACGAACAGGATGTAAGCCATCGCCAGGAAAGTCGTGACGCCCGCAAGAATCTCGGTCCGCACGTTGGTGTTGTGTGCCTTGAGTTGAAACAGCCTTTCCAGCATGTCTGGCTCTCCGTGACGCGGCGCGCGTCGTGAATGATCGACTCCAGCAGCAAAGCACAGACTGCAGGGCAGCCCGTTTGATTTTTGCGGCTCGGAAAAAGCCGCGCATCATACCAGCAGCTTGGCGGGATGGCTGCCTGTGGATGACGGCCTTTCGATGACAAGTACGCTCATCAAGAAAGCCTGAACGTTGCAAACCTCGCGAAGTCCCACCCCTTAAGACGCATAAAAAGTGCGCTAAGCGACCGCCTACCGTGAGGTTTCCATGAGTGCAACGACCCCGAACCCCCAGGACTTCGCCACCCACGCGATTTCTCTGACCCTGAACGGACAGCTCCGCCAACTGGATGTGCTGCCCTGGACCACCTTGCTTGACCTGCTGCGCGATCAGCTCGATCTGGTCGGCACCAAGAAAGGCTGCGACCACGGCCAGTGCGGTGCATGTACCGTACTGCGCGACGGCACGCGCATCAATGCCTGCCTGACGCTGGCGATCATGTGTGACGGCGCCGAGCTGACCACCATTGAAGGCCTGGCCGATGGCGACCAGTTGCACCCCATGCAGCAGGCGTTCATCAAGAACGATGCGTTCCAGTGCGGCTACTGCACGCCCGGGCAGATCTGCTCGGCTGTCGGGCTTGCCAATGAAGGTCGCGCCAGCACGCGTGCCGAGATTCAGGAACTGATGAGCGGTAACCTGTGCCGCTGCGGTGCCTACAGCAATATTCTCGCCGCCGTCGAAGAGGCGTTGCCACAGTTCCACAATGCGGCGCCGAAGCCGGAGGTGAACGCATGAATCCGTTTACCTACAGCAAGCCGACCGACATCACCGCAGCGGTCAACCTGAGCGGCCCGGCCACGCGCTTCATTGCGGGCGGCACCAACCTGCTCGACCTGATGAAAGAAAACGTCGCCACGCCCGAGCACCTGATCGACATCACCGGCCTGCCTTTAAGGGATGTCACTGAAACCGCCTCGAGCGGTCTGATGATCGGTGCGTTGGTCAGCAACGCCGACCTGGCCTATCACCCGTTGATCGAAGCGCGTTACCCGCTGCTGAGCAAAGCGGTGCTGGCCGGTGCGTCGCCGCAGTTGCGCAACATGGCCAGCACTGGCGGCAACCTGCTGCAACGCACCCGCTGCTATTACTTCTATGACACCGGCGTGCCGTGCAACAAGCGCGAACCGGGCAGCGGCTGCCCGGCGCGCACCGGCGTGAATCGCATTCACGCGATTCTCGGTGCCAGCGAAGATTGCGTCGCGACTCACCCTTCCGACATGTGCGTGGCCCTGGCTGCGCTGGAAGCGGTGGTGCATGTCCAGGGACGTGCCGGTCGTCGCACCATCGAGTTCGCGGATTTCCACCGCCTGCCGGGTGATGCGCCGCAGCGTGACAATCAGTTGGCCGACGATGAGTTGATCATTGCCGTCGAGCTGCCTGCAAACGGCTTTGTCAGCCACAACGCTTATCTGAAAATCCGCGACCGTGCGTCCTACGCGTTTGCCCTGATATCGGTGGCTGCCGCCATCGATCTGGACGGCGAGGTGATTCGCGACGTGCGTCTGGCATTGGGCGGTGTCGCGCACAAGCCATGGCGCGACAAGGCGGTCGAAGCGCTGCTGATCGGCAAACCGGTCACCCGCGAGAACTTCGCCGCTGCCGCAGACGCCATGCTTGAAGATGCCCAGCCTCTGGAGCACAACGGTTTCAAAGTCAGACTGGCCCGCCGCGCGATCATTCGTGCCTTGAGCGATGCCGCAACAGGAGGGAGCGCCCAATGAACCAGCCATTTTCGCCAATGGGCAAGCCTGTGGACCGCGTCGACGGCCGATTGAAAGTGACCGGTGGCGCACGTTACGCCGGTGAATACCCTGAAGAAGGGTTGCTTTACGGCAGCGTGGTCTCCAGCACCATCGCCAACGGGCGCGTCGCCAGCATCGATACGAGCGAGGCAATGAAGGTGCCGGGTGTGGTCGCGGTCATCGACCACACCAATCGTCCTTCGCTGGCCAGCTACGACGAAAACTATGAAGACGCCGATTCGGCTGACGGGTCGCCGTTTCGTCCTTTCTACAACGACAACGTGATGTACAGCGGTCAACCGCTTGCGCTGGTCGTTGCCGATACGCTGGAGCTGGCGCGGCATGCTGGCTCGCTGGTGCGTATCGAGTACGAGCAGCAGGAGCACCAGACCGATCTGCAGGCCATGCTCGACACCGCTTATGACGCGCCTGCCGAATTGCCGCCGCCGCGTGGCAACTTTGAGGGTGAACTGGCCAGCTCTGCGCTGAGTGTGGACGTGACGTACAGCACGCCCAGCGAATACCACAACCCAATGGAGCCGCACGCGTCGACCGTCCTGTATCAGGCCGATGGCAGCTTGCAGATTCACGACAAGACGCAGGGTACGCAAAACTGTCAGGACTACCTGCACAAGGTCTTTGGCCTGGAAAAGGACAAGATCCGTGTGCTGGCCGCCTTTGTCGGTGGTGCCTTCGGCTCCGGCCTGCGCCCGCAATATCAGTTGCCGCTGGTGGTGATGGCTGCATTGCACCTCAAGCGCTCCGTGCGCCTGACGCTGACCCGGCAGCAGATGTTCACCTTCGGTTATCGCCCGCGCACCATTCAGCGTCTGCGTCTGGGTGCGGCTGCCAACGGCCGTTTGCTGGCCGTCGGTCATGAGGCCATCGGGCAGACTTCGCGCTTCGAAGATTTCAGCGAACACGTGGTGGAATGGAGCGGCATGCTCTATCACTGCGACAACGTGAAGTTGACCTATAAGCTGGTGCCGCTGGATGTGTTCACGCCGCTCGACATGCGTGCGCCAGGTGCTGCCCTGGGCATGATCGGCCTGGAATGCGCCATGGACGAGCTGGCTTACGCCTTGGCCATCGACCCGGTGCGCCTGCGTCTGACCAACTACGCCGAGCGCAACGGTAACGAAGACAAGCCGTATTCGAGCAAGGAATTGCGCGAATGCTACGCCCAGGGTGCCGAACGCTTTGGCTGGTCCAGCCGTAACCCTGAGCCACGCAGCATGCGCCAAGGCCGTCAACTGGTCGGCTGGGGCATGGCCGGCGGTGTCTGGGAGGCCATGCAGATGAAGGCCAGCGCCAAGGCGCGTCTGCAAGGTGACGGCAAGCTGGTGGTCAGTAGTGCTACCACCGACATCGGCACCGGCACTTATACCGTCATGACGCAGATCGCTGCAGAATCGTCGGGTATCGAAGTGGATAACGTCAGCTTCCTGCTGGGTGATTCTTCATTGCCGACTGCGCCGTTGCAGGGTGGCTCGTTCACGGTTTCTTCAGTCGGTACTGCGGTGCAACAGGCCTGTCAGGCTTTGCAGCGTCAGGTACTGGAAGTTGCCAAGGGGCAGCATCCACAATTCGCTTCCGTGACGCCGGATCAGGTTCGCTTCGAAGCGGGCAAGCTGCACATAGGCGATCAGGCGCTATCGATGGCTGAACTGGCAGCGTCTCAGGCTCACGGTGTCATTGAGGTGCAAGTCGACGCCGAACCGGACAAGAAGCGTGAGGCCTACGCGGCAGCGACGCACTCAGCGGTGTTCGTTGAGGTGCTGGTTGACGAGGATCTGGGCACTATCAAGGTCAATCGTGTGGTCAGTGCCGTGGCGGCGGGCAGGGTCGTGAACCCGAAAATGGCGCGCAGCCAGATTCTGGGTGGCGTTGTCTGGGGCATGGGCATGGCGCTTCAGGAAGAGGCGATGCTTGACCACGACCTGGGCCGTCCGATGAACCACAGCCTGGCCGAGTACCACATCCCGGTGAACGCTGACATCGGCGACATCGACGTGCTGTTTGTCGAAGAACACGACGATATCGTCAACGCGCTGGGCTCCAAGGGCGTCGGTGAAATCGGCATCGTGGGCGTCCCGGCAGCGATCGCCAACGCGATCTATCACGCCACCGGCAAGCGGATCCGCGAGTTTCCGATCACGCTGGATAAGCTGTTGTAACAGCGACCGCAAATCCAACGGCCTATCATGCCAATGCTCTGCATTGGCATGCAGTGCGTGACGCTCTACATCCTCCTGCGCAAGCAGTGTGACGCGGAGCGTCACGAACGGCATTCCTACGCGGAGTGTGAGGAACGATAGGTGCCCGGAAGGACTCCGCATCTGCAAGCGCTGTGCAGGTGAGACAACCCGCCACGCGACAATAGACCACACGACTTTAATGGCTGAACAGGACTACTCTTTGATGGTCGATTGATCTGCATCATTGCGTTCAGGCAATGATCGGTGCATCGACCAGCGTTTCCGCCATTGGAAACGCCAGAATAAAGAAACATAAGCACTCATTACCGTGGGGGCAATCGCTGTTGGCTTGCGGCCGGCAGCAGGTTTCATCTGAGAGAGGAACATCCTATGTTCGGTTTAGAGGCTATAGATCTCGCCCGGATCCAGTTCGCATTCACGATTTCGTTTCACATCCTGTTTCCTGCCATCACTATTGGTCTGGCAAGTTACCTGGCTGTGCTCGAAGGCCTGTGGCTGAAGACCCGCGATGACGTCTACCGTGACCTGTACCACTTCTGGTCGAAGATTTTTGCTGTCAACTTCGGCATGGGCGTGGTTTCCGGGCTCGTCATGGCCTACCAGTTCGGCACCAACTGGAGCCGCTTCTCCGACTTCGCAGGTGCTGTGACCGGCCCGTTGCTGACCTACGAGGTGCTGACCGCGTTCTTCCTCGAGGCGGGCTTCCTCGGCGTCATGCTGTTCGGCTGGAATCGTGTCGGCCGCAACCTGCACTTCTTCTCTACGGTAATGGTCGCCATCGGCACGCTGATCTCCACCTTCTGGATTCTGTCGTCCAACAGCTGGATGCAGACGCCGCAAGGGTTCGAGATCATTGACGGTCGGGTCATTCCCACTGACTGGTTCGCCGTGGTCTTCAACCCGTCGTTCCCTTATCGCCTGACGCACATGGCGATTGCCGCATTCGTGGCGACGGCGTTCTTCGTCGGTTCGTCGGCTGCCTGGCACCTGTTGCGGGGCCGTGACACACCTGCGGTACGCAAGATGCTCTCGATGGCCATGTGGATGGCCCTGCTGGTGGCGCCTGTCCAGGCTGTCGTCGGTGACTTCCACGGTCTGAATACGCTCAAGCATCAGCCCGCGAAGATCGCGGCCATCGAAGGTCACTGGGAGAACGTCGGTGACGAACCGACCCCTCTGATCCTGTTCGGCATTCCCGACATGAAGGAAGAACGGACCAAGTTCGCGGTGGAAATTCCGTACCTGGGCAGCCTGATCCTGACTCACAGTCTCGACAAGCAGGTGCCGGCGCTCAAAGAGTTCAAGCCTGAGGATCGCCCTAACTCGACAATCGTGTTCTGGTCGTTCCGGGTCATGGTCGCCCTCGGCATGCTGATGATCTTCACCGGCCTGTGGAGCCTGTGGCTGCGCAAGCGCGGCACGCTGTATAACTCGCGTCCGTTCCTGTACCTGGCGTTGTGGATGGGGCCGTCTGGCCTGATCGCGATTCTCGCCGGCTGGTTCACCACCGAAATCGGTCGTCAGCCTTGGGTCGTGTACGGCCTGATGCGTACTGCGGATGCGTCGTCCGGGCACAGCGTGGCGCAGATGAGCATCACCCTGGTGCTGTTCGTGGTCGTCTACTTCGTGCTCTTCGGTACAGGTCTTGGCTACATGATGCGTCTGGTTCGCAAAGGGCCGAAAGCCTACGTCGAACATGTGCCTCACGGTGGTCCCGGCCAGCAACGCACACCGGCCCGTCCGCTCTCCGCCGCTGTTGAAGGCGAAGAAGATGGCGGCAATCTTGACCCGCTCGGCAAGGGGATTTAAGCCATGGGTATCGATCTTCCGCTGATCTGGGCCGTCATCATCGTCTTCGGCATCATGATGTACGTGGTGATGGACGGCTTCGATCTGGGTATCGGGATTCTCTTCCCGTTCATGAAGGACAGCTCCGACCGCGACGTGATGATGAACACCGTCGCGCCGGTCTGGGACGGCAACGAAACCTGGCTGGTGCTGGGCGGTGCGGCATTGTTCGGTGCTTTCCCGCTGGCCTACTCGGTGGTCCTGTCTGCGCTGTACCTGCCGCTGATGTTCATGCTCATGGGCCTGATCTTCCGTGGCGTGGCATTCGAGTTCCGCTTCAAGGCGACCGAGCTGAAGCGCCACTGGTGGGACAAAGCGTTCATTGGCGGCTCGCTGGCTGCGACCTTCTTCCAAGGCGTGGCACTGGGCGCCTACATTGAAGGCATTCCGGTGGTCGATCGCCAGTTTGCCGGAGGCTCGCTGGACTGGCTCTCGCCGTTCCCGATGTTCTGCGGGCTGGCCTTGATCGTTGCCTATGCGCTGCTGGGCTGCACCTGGCTGATCATGAAAACCGAAGGCTCGCTGCAGAAGGCGATGCATGATCTGGCACGTCCGCTGGCCCTTGCAGTGCTCGCGGTCATGGCCGTGGTCAGCCTGTGGACGCCGCTGGCTCATGCTGATATCGCGCATCGCTGGTTCAGCACGCCCAACCTGTTCTGGTTCATGCCGGTACCGATTCTGGTGCTGGTGACCATGTACGGTCTGTTCAAGGCGGTGGCCCGCAATGCTCACTACACGCCGTTTCTGCTGACCCTGTTGCTGATTTTTCTGGGCTACAGCGGTCTGGGGATCAGCCTGTGGCCGAACATCATTCCGCCTTCGGTATCGATCTGGGCAGCCGCCGCACCGCCGCAGAGCCAGGGCTTCATGCTGGTGGGCACGCTGTTCATCATTCCGTTCATTCTGGGCTACACCTTCTGGAGCTATTACGTGTTCCGCGGCAAGGTGACGGCTGCAGACGGTTATCACTAGTCCGAACCGAGGAGAATGACGATGTCTGGTAAGCATTCCATGCACGATCCTGATCCGGCGCTGAGCAAGCCGCTCTGGCAACGACTGGCCTGGCTGGTTGGAATCTGGGCGGGCAGCGTATTTGCGCTGTTCATCGTGGCCAGCCTGATGCGCATGTTCATGAGCGCAGCGGGCCTGACGACACACTGATACTGAATTCCCGTTCGTGTCCTCCGGACACGTTTTGCGACCCTCTTGCCACTCGCGTGGCAAGGGGGTCTTTTTTTTGTGCCGTGGGCCTGGGTTACTTGCGGGCTTTCAGAATCACGAATTTCGGCGTGGCGGCGACTTGCTCGACGCCGCGGAACAGGCGCGACAGCTTGGTGTGATAACCCAGGTGGCGATTGCCGACGATATACAGCGCCCCGCCGGTCACCAGAGCAGCCCGGGCCTGAAGAAACATCCGCCAGGCAAGAAAGTCGCCAACCACTTGCTGCTGGTGGAAGGGCGGGTTACACAGCACCACATCCAGCGAGTCAGGCTCCTGCATCTCCAGACCGTCGCCTGCGCGAAGCTGTACGTCGCGATCCCCCAGCGTCGCTTGCCAGTTCTCGGCTGCCGATTGCACGGCCATGAACGACTCGTCGACCAGCGTGTAGTGCGCCTGCGGGTTGTCCAGCGCGCTGGCAATGGCCAGCACGCCGTTACCGCAACCCAGGTCTGCGACCCTTGCCGTACCAAGGTTTTTCGGCAGATGCGGCAGGAAGGCGCGGGTGCCGATGTCCAGCCCGTCGCGGCAGAACACATTGGCATGGTTGAGCAGTTCGATGGCCGGATCATCCAGCCGGTAGCGCGTCGGGTAGGGCGAGGTGCGCACTTCCATGGGCTGTGGCGTGGCGAACAACAGCCTGGCTTTTTTCACTGCCAGCGAGGCTTGGACCGGTCCGACATATTCCTCCAGCAAGTCGCCCGCCGAGCGCGGCAAATGCTTGACCATTGCCGCAGCGATGACCCGAGCGCCGGGGGCCAGTTGGCCTTGCAGGCGTATCAGTTGCTCTTCGAGCAGCGCCAGGGTCTTGGGCACCCGGATCAGCACCCAGTCGAATGGCCCCTGCAACGCTTCGCTGGCCGGTATGTGCGGTACTGCGTCGTAGCTCATGCCGTTGCGTGCCAGATTTTTTTCCAGCCCCTGCGCCGCCAGAAACGAGTCGGTGCTGCTGATCACCGTGGCATGTGGCGCGAGACTTGCCGCCAACGCGCCGAAACTGTCATTGAGCACCAGAACCCGGCTTTGCAGGCTCAGCCCTGCTTCTGCAACATGATTGAGCAGGTACTCGTCAGCGGCATCGAAGGCCTGCAGGGGCTCATCCTGTTGCTCGGGTTGGCGAATGAGATCAAGTTCAGCGAAGGGACTGATGAGCAGGGGCATTGGCGGGAGAACTCTGTGCAATCGAAGGTATGTCAGTGAGCCCGATGACAGGTGGGCTCGCTGAGACAGACGATTTTACGTATTTTTTCGTTTCGATACCTGTCTGATTACGCGGTGATTGCCCGTTTTGTCAGAACATCCCGCTGAGCGCGGCTTGTACGGCGGCAGCCGTCTTGTTGCAAACGCCCATTTTTTGAATGGCGCTGGCAATGTGGAAGTGAATGGTGCGCTCCTTCAGGCAGAGGATCATTGCGATGTCGCCAGCTGTTTTGCCTTCAGCGGACCATTTGAGGACTTCGATTTCTCTCTGAGTCAGGTTTTTTGCTGGCGAGGGCTGTGAGAAATTTATGTCCATCGTGTTCATGTAGCCTCCTTGCAGTACGTGTACAGACCTTGCTGGGTGTTTATCCAGTTTAGGGACAAATACGTGGCAGTCCGTGGTGGCGCGGATCAGCCGGACGGATGGGCTGATGGCACTTGGCAGCGTGTTCTGGGGCTGTCGGCTGAAACCCCCGCGCGAGAAGGGTCGGGGTAATCGGCTCTGTGGATGTTCGACCCTGCAAGGGCTGATCCAAGAACCAAATACTCTAAGCTGCAGAGCCCGTTGCCGGGTAATCCATCACAAACAGCCGGTGTTTATCGAGCCTGCTTTGCGGGACACTGGGCGCTGCTTTCCATATTCAGGAGTTCAAAGCGCACCATGACCGTCAGTGACGACAAATTCACCCGACAGACACTGCAGCGTGTCACGCCGCTGACCGCGAACCTGTTCACCCTGCGTACCACGCGTGATCCCGGTTTTCGCTTTCGTGCCGGACAGTTTGCGCGTCTCGGGGTGACCAAGGCCGACGGCACGGTGGTATGGCGTGCCTATTCGATGGTTTCTTCTCCGCACGATGAGTTTCTGGAGTTTTTTTCCATCGTGGTGCCGGATGGCGAATTCACCAGCGAGTTGAGCCGCTTGCGTGAGGGCGACAGTCTGTTGGTGGAAAAGCAGGCGTTTGGTTATCTGACTCTGGATCGTTTCATTGACGGTCGCGATCTCTGGCTGTTATCCACAGGCACTGGGGTCGCACCGTTTCTGTCGATCCTTCAGGATTTCGAGGTCTGGGAGAAGTTCGAGCGGGTGATTCTGGTGTACAGCGTTCGTGAGTCGCGCGAGCTGGCCTATCAGCAATTGATTGCCGAACTGATGCAGCGTGAGTACCTGGCTGAATACGCGGACAAGTTTCTGTTTTTGCCTACGGTGACCCGCGAGCAGCATCCGGGTGCATTGAATGGGCGTATCACGCAGTTGATCGAAAACGGAGAGCTGGAGCGCGCTGCCGGTATTGCCCTCACGCCGGAGCATTCGCGGGTGATGTTGTGTGGCAATCCGCAGATGATCGATGACACTCGGGCGATTCTCAAGCAGCGCGAGATGCGCTTGAGCCTGTCACGCAAGCCGGGGCAAGTGGCGGTGGAAACGTATTGGTGATGGCTGGCAGCTGGCTATGGCTATCGTGCCGAGCATTGGCACGATAGTCACATAACTATCGTTCCTCACGCTCCGCGTGGGAATGCAGTTCATGACGCTCCGCGTCACACAGCGGCTTTTCTTTGTCAGGCGGATCAGCGCCAGGACGCAGCCGTCACTTACGTCGCAATTTGCGTCATTAGTGACATCGCGGTTGAAAGGCGCTGCGTGGGGGCGATGGCCTGCAGGTGCAGGCCTTACTCAATCAAGGCGTACGCGCAGGATCCACGGTAATGGGCGCTGCCGGTTTGCTCTGCTCCTTGAGCAGGTCGCGGATTTCGCTCAGCAGGATTTCCTGCTTGGTGGGCGTTGGCGGCAGGGTAGGCGCTTTGGCTTCTTCGCGTTTCAGGCGGTTGATGGCCTTGACGCCCATGAAGATCGCGAACGCGACGATAATGAAGTCGATAACGGTCTGGATGAACTTGCCGTAAGCCAGCAGTACCGCAGGTGCGGTCCCTTGCGCGGGGCGCAGGGTGACCGCCAGGTCACTGAAGTCGACGCCGCCAATCAACAGGCCCAGCGGCGGCATGATGACATCGCCGACGAACGAAGAAACGATCTTGCCGAATGCCGCGCCGATGATAATACCGACGGCCATATCAACTACGTTGCCTTTGACCGCGAATGCCTTGAATTCCTTAAGCACGCTCATGGGGTAATTCCTTGTAGCAGATAAATTTGATCCGGATGAGTGTAGCCCAGACGTACTGCTGCCGCCCGTGCCACGTTCAATCGACCGGAGTCGTCCGCGTAAGTTTTATCCGGTTTTCAAAAGCAGTCGTCGCCCTGCGACTGGCAGGTGTTGCAACCTGCGTTATCATGGGCGTTTTCTAACGACTGGGGTTGTCATGGCCAAGGCCAAACGCTTGTACGGCTGCACCGAGTGCGGCGCGACATTTCCCAAGTGGGCGGGCCAGTGCAGCGAATGCGGTGCCTGGAACACACTGGTCGAAACCATGATTGAAAGCGGTGCCGCCGCGCCGCCTACCGGGCGTACCGGCTGGACCGGTTCCCAGGCGCAGATCAGGACCCTGGCGGAGGTCAGTGTCGAAGAGATTCCGCGCTTCTCCACCAACTCCACCGAGCTGGACAGGGTGCTCGGCGGCGGTCTGGTTGATGGTTCGGTGGTGCTGATCGGCGGTGACCCCGGCATCGGCAAGTCCACGATCCTCTTGCAGACGCTGTGCAACATTGCCCAGCGCATGCCCGCGTTATACGTCACTGGTGAGGAATCCCAGCAGCAGGTCGCCATGCGTGCCCGTCGTCTGGGACTGCCGCAGGACAAGCTGCGGGTCATGACCGAAACCTGCATCGAGACCATCATTGCCACCGCCAAGGTCGAGAAGCCCAAGGTGATGGTGATCGATTCGATCCAGACGATTTTCACCGAACAGTTGCAGTCGGCCCCCGGCGGCGTGTCGCAGGTTCGCGAAAGCGCTGCCTTGCTGGTGCGTTACGCCAAGCAGAGCGGCACGGCGATCTTCCTGGTCGGTCACGTCACCAAGGAAGGCGCCTTGGCCGGTCCGCGCGTGCTTGAGCACATGGTCGACACCGTGTTGTATTTCGAGGGCGAGTCGGACGGGCGCCTGCGCCTGCTGCGGGCGGTGAAGAACCGCTTTGGCGCGGTCAACGAGCTGGGCGTGTTCGGCATGACCGACAAGGGCCTGAAAGAAGTCTCCAATCCGTCTGCGATCTTTCTTACCCGTGCGCAGGAAGAAGTGCCGGGCAGTGTGGTCATGGCGACCTGGGAAGGCACGCGGCCGATGCTGGTGGAGGTGCAGGCGCTGGTGGACGACAGTCACATGTCCAACCCGCGCCGCGTGACGCTGGGTCTGGATCAGAATCGTCTGGCCATGCTGCTGGCTGTTCTGCACCGCCACGGCGGCATTCCCACTCACGACCAGGACGTGTTTCTCAACGTGGTAGGTGGGGTGAAGGTGCTGGAAACCGCATCCGACCTGGCCTTGATGGCAGCCGTAATGTCCAGCCTGCGCAATCGTCCGCTGCCGCATGACTTGCTGGTGTTCGGTGAGGTGGGGCTGTCGGGTGAAGTCAGGCCGGTGCCCAGTGGACAGGAGCGCCTCAAGGAGGCCGCCAAGCACGGCTTCAAACGCGCCATCGTGCCCAAGGGCAATGCGCCTAAGGAGGCGCCGCCCGGTTTGCAGATCATTGCCGTTACGCGACTGGAACAGGCCCTGGATGCGCTGTTCGAGTAACCTCGCCCTGAGGATTATTCCTGCAGTTCGATCAAGGCTGCCAGTTCCCGATCCAGTTCCTCGGGGTCTCCGAGGTTCAATTCGACCAGCCGCCTCAGGTGGCTGATCGAGTCCAGCCCTATGTGCCGGCAAACGCATCCCAGTTGCCGTTTGTTGTCATGAGTGATTTCGACATCCATTTTCACATGGGCATCGTTGCTTAGAATGATGTCGACTTCAAAGGGCTGCGTCTGATCACCGTTCCACGGATCAGGCCGTTCGATCAGCAGCCCTTTGAGGGATAGGTCGACCAGTTGCACTTTCCAGCTTTTGTCGCCTTGCTTCAGATCGGTCTTGGCATCAAAGGCAATGCGTTTGAAACGACGGCGATCTGCAGGTGAGTCGGTCATCGAATGAACTCTCTTGTTGACCGCCGCCGGAGTCAGCGTGCAGGTCGTTATCTGATCGATTCTGTTGTCCATGCACGATAGACCGTAAAGCAATTGCAGAACAGTTCCGCATCACGGTTTTGTGATCGGGACGCCATCTGTCGAGGCCATTCCAGCCCTCTATGCCGGGTATCTGCCGCAATTGATCAAATTTCGACCTAGACCTTGGTTGGGGGTGGTCTTTCGCTGATCCGGCGCTAAACTCGCATGGCTTGCCTTCTAGTCAACTCTGCTGGAATAAAAAAAATGAAAAATAATAATAGTCTGATGCGCCATGTTCCCTGGCTCATCATCGCCATTGTCGGGGCATGTGCCCTTGGGGTCGTGGCCTTGCGTCGCGGAGAGGCGATCAACGCCTTGTGGATAGTGGTCGCTGCGGTAGCTATCTACCTGGTTGCCTATCGTTACTACAGTCTTTTCATCGCCACTCACGTCATGCAGCTCGATCCGCTGCGTGCGACACCGGCAGTGGTCAACAACGACGGTCTGGACTATGTGCCGACCAACAAACACATCCTCTTCGGTCACCACTTTGCAGCCATCGCCGGCGCAGGCCCGCTGGTCGGCCCGGTACTGGCAGCGCAAATGGGCTATCTGCCCGGTACGCTCTGGCTGATTGCCGGCGTGGTGCTGGCCGGTGCGGTGCAGGACTTCATGATCCTGTTCCTTTCCACGCGCCGTAACGGTCGCTCTCTGGGCGACATGGTGCGCGAGGAAATGGGCCGTATTCCCGGCACCATCGCGCTGTTCGGCTGTTTCCTGATCATGATCATCATCCTTGCGGTGCTGGCGCTGATCGTGGTCAAGGCCCTGGCCGAGAGCCCGTGGGGCATGTTCACGGTCATGGCGACGATCCCGATCGCGATGTTCATGGGCATTTATATGCGCTACATCCGTCCGGGGCGCATTGGTGAGATCTCCATTGTCGGCGTCATTCTGTTGCTCGGTTCGATCTGGGTCGGCGGCATGGTCGCGGCGGATCCGACCTGGGGTCCGATGTTCACGTTCACCGGTGTGCAGATCACCTGGATGCTGGTCGGCTACGGTTTTGTCGCGGCCATGCTGCCGGTCTGGCTGCTGCTTGCGCCACGTGACTACCTGTCGACCTTCCTGAAAATCGGCACCATTCTGGCACTGGCAATCGGCATCCTGATTCTGGCGCCCGAGCTGAAAATGCCGGCCCTGACCCAGTTCACCAACGGCACAGGCCCGGTCTGGAAGGGCGCATTGTTCCCGTTCCTGTTCATCACCATTGCCTGCGGTGCGGTATCGGGTTTCCACGCACTGATCTCGTCGGGCACGACGCCCAAGCTGCTGGATAACGAAAAGAACGCCCGCTACATCGGTTACGGCGGCATGCTGATGGAATCCTTCGTGGCCATCATGGCAATGGTTGCCGCTTCGGTGATCGAGCCGGGTGTGTACTTCGCCATGAACAGCCCTGCTGCGGTGGTCGGCAGTGACGTGGTAACAGTGGCGCAGACCGTGTCCAGCTGGGGCTTTGCCATCACGCCGGAGCAACTGACCGCTGTGGCGAAAGACATCGGTGAAAACACCGTGCTGGCCCGTGCCGGCGGTGCTCCGACGCTGGCCGTCGGTATCGCGCAGATCCTCCATCAGGTGCTGCCGGGTGAAAACACCATGGCGTTCTGGTACCACTTTGCGATTCTGTTCGAGGCGCTGTTCATTCTGACCGCAGTCGACGCCGGTACACGTGCCGGACG
Organism: Pseudomonas sp. MWU16-30316; assembly: GCF_020515645.1. Classification (NCBI taxonomy): domain Bacteria; kingdom Pseudomonadati; phylum Pseudomonadota; class Gammaproteobacteria; order Pseudomonadales; family Pseudomonadaceae; genus Pseudomonas; species Pseudomonas sp. MWU16-30316. Next base: position 289,118 of record NZ_JAIZAZ010000001.1, read on the forward strand.
CTTCATGCTGCAGGACCTGCTGGGCAGCTTCGTCCCGGCGTTGAAGCGCACCGAGTCGTGGACGGCCAACGCCATCGGCACCGGCGGTTGCGTGGCGCTGTGGGGCTATCTGCTGTATCAGGGTGTAATCGATCCGCTGGGTGGCATCAATACCTTGTGGCCACTGTTCGGTATCTCCAACCAGATGCTCGCCGGTATCGCCCTGATGCTCGCCAGCGTGGTGCTGATCAAGATGAAGCGCCAGCGCTATGTCTGGGTGACCATGCTGCCTGCCACCTGGCTGCTGATCTGCACCGTGACGGCTGGCTTGATCAAGCTGTTCGATGCCAACCCTGCGGTAGGTTTCCTGGCCCTGGCCAAGAAATACAGCGCGGCGGCCGATGCCGGTCAGATTCTGGCCCCGGCCAAGACCATGGACCAGATGCAGCATGTGATCTTCAACGCTTACACCAACGCCGGGCTGACCGTGCTGTTCCTGTTCGTGGTGTTCAGCATCCTGTTCTACGCCATTAAAGTCGGCCGAGCGGCCTGGAGCACCAAGGAGCGCACCGACAAGGAAGCTCCGTTCCAGGCCATGCCGCCAGCGTCGCAGGTGTGACCATGCTTACACATAGAGGATTTGCCCATGTTCAATGACCTGAGTCGCCTCGGCAAATACCTCGGTCAGGCCGCGCGCCTGATGGTGGGCATGCCGGACTACGACACATACGTAGAGCACATGCAGAACACCCACCCGGACAAGCCGGTGATGACCTATGAGCAGTTCTTTCGGGAGCGGCAAGAGGCCCGTTACGGCGGCAAGGCCGGTCCGAAATGCTGTTGATCCGCTGATCTGCGTTATTGTTTGATCCGACGCGCCGCAGGCCATCACCTGTGGCGCGTTTTCATTTCAGCTGAATGCCTCACGCCAGGAGCCTTATGACTGAGTTGCAACCCATCCCCGTGACCGTGCTGACCGGCTTTCTGGGCGCCGGCAAGACCACCTTGCTGCGCCACCTGCTCAAGGCCGAACACGGCCTGAAAATCGCTGTGATCGAAAACGAATTCAGCGATGCAGGCATCGACAGCCAGTTGCTCGGCACGGACCCTGTGCAGATCATGACCCTGTCCAACGGTTGCGTGTGCTGCACCATCCACACTGACCTGACCAAGGCGCTCTACCTGCTGCTGGAGCGTCTGGACAGCGGCGAGATCGTGTTCGACCGGCTGGTGATCGAATGCACCGGGCTGGCCGATCCCGCGCCGGTCGCGCAGACCTTTTTCATCGATGAAGAGCTGCGCGAGCGTTACATCCTCGACGGCATCATCACCTTGGTCGACGCCGCGCACGCCGATACTCACCTGGCGCAAACCATCGCCCAGGCGCAGATCGGCTTTGCCGACCGGTTGCTGGTCAGCAAGCGTGACCTGGTCGACGATGCAGCCTTCGATGCCCTGAGCGCGCGCCTGACCCGCATCAACCGCCGCGCGCCGATCCGTATCGTCGAGCACGGCAGGATCGACCTCGCCGAACTGCTCGACGTACGCGGCTTCAACCTCAACGCCGACCTCGGCGGCGGCATGATCCTGCGCCCACTGGCCCCGACCGGTAATTCCGCTGACCGCATCAGCAGCCTGGTCCTGCGCAGTGAAAAACCGCTGAACCTGGACCGCCTCAGCGAGTTCATGAACGAACTGCTCGACGACCATGGCAAGCAACTGCTGCGTTACAAGGGCGTGCTCAACATCGAAGGCGAACCGCGCAAGATGGTGTTTCAGGGCGTGCTCAAGCTGTACGGCTTTGACTGGGACACCGAGTGGGCCGAGGGCGAAAAACGCGAGAGCGTGATCGTGTTCATTGCCGATGAATTGCCGGAGGAGAAGATCCGGGCGGGGTTCGAGAGGGTATGCGGCTGAGAGGTTGGGCTGCGAGTGAGCTTCTGCCCATAGAGTGATCTGCCCAACAAAAAGCCCCGGCTCTCACGAGCCGGGGCTTTTTGGTACTGCGTTTAAACCAGGCTTATCAAGCGCCGTAAACCGGCAGCTTCGCGCAGATGGCCTTGACCTTCTCGCGAACGGCGTCGATCACGGCTTCGTTGTTCAGGTCAGCCAGGATGTCGCAGATCCAGCCCGCCAGTTCCTTGCACTCAGCTTCCTTGAAGCCGCGAGTGGTCACTGCCGGGGTGCCGAAGCGCAGGCCGGAGGTGACGAACGGCGAGCGTGGGTCGTTTGGAACGGAGTTCTTGTTGACGGTGATGAAGGCGCGACCCAGCGCGGCGTCGGCGTCTTTACCGGAGATGTCCTGTTTGATCAGCGACAGCAGGAACAGGTGGTTTTCAGTACCGCCGGAAACCACGTCGAAGCCACGCTCGATGAACACACCGGCCATCGCCTTGGCGTTCTTGACCACTTGCTGCTGGTAGGTCTTGAACTCAGGCTGCAGCGCTTCCTTGAAGCACACGGCCTTGGCTGCGATGACGTGCTCCAGCGGGCCGCCCTGGGAGCCAGGGAATACTGCGGAGTTCAGCTTCTTCTCGATTTCGGCGTTGGCGCGCGCCAGGATCAGGCCGCCACGTGGACCGCGCAGGGTCTTGTGCGTGGTGGTGGTCACGACGTCAGCGAATGGCACCGGGTTCGGGTAGACGCCTGCGGCGACCAGACCGGCTACGTGAGCCATGTCGACGAACAGGTAGGCACCGACCTTGTCAGCGATTGCACGGAAGCGCGGGAAGTCGAGGATCTGCGAGTAGGCAGAGAAGCCGGCGACGATCATTTTTGGCTTGTGCTCGACAGCCAGGCGCTCGACTTCGTCATAGTCGATCATGCCGTTGGCATCGATACCGTACTGAACGGCGTTGTACAGCTTGCCCGAGGACGAAACGCTGGCGCCGTGGGTCAGGTGACCACCGTGAGCCAGGCTCATGCCCAGAATGGTGTCGCCGCCTTGCAGCAGGGCCAGGTAGACCGCCGAGTTGGCTTGCGAACCCGCGTGTGGCTGGACGTTGGCATAATCAGCGCCGAACAGCTCCTTGGCGCGGTCGATGGCCAGTTGTTCGATAACGTCGACGTACTCGCAACCACCGTAGTAGCGCTTGCCTGGATAGCCTTCGGCGTACTTGTTGGTCAGGGCCGAGCCCTGAGCTTCCATGACGGCCGGACTGGTGTAGTTTTCCGAGGCAATCAGCTCGATGTGTTCTTCCTGACGCAGAGCTTCTTGCTCCATGGCGGCAAACAGATCGGCGTCGTACTTGGCGATAGTCAAATCACGGCTGAACATGGCAGTCCTCAAGGGGGCATGGCGGAAAAGGCGGCTATTCTACCCCATCGGGTTTTATCTGGCATATGAAAGGCAGTCATCTTGACCAGTGACGCCGTTCACGCGGGTTTCGACAAGGCCTGAAATCATGGACGTGCCGCAGGCGCAAGGCTCGTTCTGTAGGGGGCTCGCCCACATGAGAGGGTCGAGATCGATTTAGTCATCGGCGGCGTGAACCGGGCACATCCACTCGAATTTTCAGCGATCGCGCATCTATTTACCTTCAACTGCCGGAACCGTTCCGGGCCGGACGACACTCAGTCGGTCTGTTGCCCATACCCACCGACAGTAGGTAAAAACGCCATGATGCCCTCTCAGATCACGCGCTCCTCTCATTCCTCATTGCCGGAGGTTGCTCCTGCGTCCGGCGATGCAACCGGCGTTAGTGAGCAAACTCCGCAGCAGGCTCGTACCGTAGCGTTTTTTGCCTCCGGCGAGCTGGCCGTGGCATTTGGTCGCACCTCGGCTGCGCCAGCGCAGGACTCTGTGCGTCTGTTGTCTGCTCTTCAGCGTGAGCTGGATAAACAGCATCCGTCCTGGCACACCGTTGCTCAACTCTGTCAGAGCCTCGCCGAGGTCGGCACGACCGAGCAGGGCTGGCATCAACTCGCAAGCGAAGATCAGGTGCCGGCGCTGAGAGAACTGCTTGACCGTTGTACTCACCGGCTGGCCGATATGCCGGCTTCTCACGCATCTCACGACTCGCTGTCGCAGGCCTGTGAAGGGCTCAGGACGGCGCGGCTGCACCAATCCGTCGCTCGTTTGGCTGCCCGACCGTCCGCCCTGGCCCGGGCGATTCCGGATCTGCTGACGTTGACTCATCTGGATCCCGAGACGCTGGGCGCAGAGCCCCCCGTTGTTTCGTCTTACACGCTCTTCAGTCATTTCGTTCGCACGGCCAAGCAGCGTACGGCGGATTTGAATGACAGCCTCCAGCGTCAACCCGACGCGGTCGTCAGTCTGCTGCGCTCACATGCCGACACGCTCAATGATCTGGAGATGTTGCCGGGCGCATTGCAGGCATTGACCGAAAATTGCCAGGACGCGCCAGCCTGCAATGAATTGCTCGAGCTGGCGGAAGTGGCGGGGGCGCTGCTGCAGCTATTGCGCGAACACGATCTTTTGCCGAGGCTGGAAGAAATCTCCATCGAGCCAGGTGAAGCACCTGCACCTGGCAACGAGCCTGCCGAGCCCAGGCTGACCACACGCCAGGCATTGCTCAAGGCCGGCGGCAACCTGGTGCGCAAGTTTGATGCCTATGGCGCGCTCGCGCCGATGGATGACAGGGCGTTGCTGGCTTTGATGCGCACCCCGGCGCCACACCTGTCGCCCGATCAGATGCATGCCTTCCTGAACAAGCATGTGCTGCATCTCACGCAAGAACAACGCGATATCGTCAGCAATACCCCGCTGCCCTTCGCCCCTGAAGAAGACATCGAGGCCAGGTGCGGCATGGGTTTCGATGAAAAACTGCGGTTGGCGCTGGCCAACGGTTCGCTGGTGTTGAGCGAGGAACAACTGGCCCGTCTTGGTGATTTGCCAAGTGCCGCTACCACGACGTCCGACGTTGTGAAGACGCTGCTGGAAAAGCCATCGTCTGCGCTGAGCGAAGCCGAGCGTGACATGTTGGGCGCAATCGTTCAGGCCAATGCTCAGGGGCAACTCGACGCCTGGCGCGCTCACAACGAACAGTTGCCTGCAGTCTTGAGCCGCTCGGGGCTGCCCTCTGATGTGAAAGACGAGTTGCTCAGCCTCAACAAAAGCATGAATGCCGAACTGGGCACGCTCAAGAACGGCGCCTCGCTCAAGAGTCGCGTCCTTGCAAGCCCGGCGATGCTGCTCGCGCTGGCACCCTTGCCACTGGCCGTGGCGTTCGTCAGCAAGGACAACTCCTACAGCTCATCGCTGGTTGCCCACTTCACCAAGAACGCGGTGTTCATGGCTGGCCTGATGATGAACGAGCTGACCAACGCGCGGACCAATGTCGATCATGGCCTGAACCGCTACTTCGTCACCGTGCTGGCCAACGCCATCGTGGCGCAGCCCACCTTTGCCAGGAACGAACACCTGCTGGAGCAGGTCGGCTTCGGTATCGCAACGGCCGTGGCATCGGGCGCAGCCACGCTGGGCGTATTCAACCGTGAATCGATCGTCGCTGCCTTCAAGCTCGCCAAGAGCAAGCTTTCCAGGCAAGACACCGGGAACGCCCGCATCCCGGAGGAAGACCATCTGGCCGTGGTCAAGCATTTCGACGTCAGCGAGCATTTTGCCCAGCAGATGAAAGTGGCGACCGAATTGTACAAGCAAGACAAAAGCATCACCGACATCATGAACTCGAGCCTGACATACCTGGGCACCAAAAGCAGCGAGTTCCAGGCCAGGTTCGAAGTCGCCGATGCCCTGCGCGCAGGGCTGCAACTGGCCGAGGGGGAGCGCAAGGCGGACCCTGACTTCTACACGAAGCTGGGCCTGGTGGCCTTGACGGCGAGTATCGGTGCGGCGCTGGTGATGTTGATGAAAAGCATGGTCGGCAAAGCCGATTACGCGGCGGATGGCGTCTGGTGCGTATCGGAGATGCTCAAACTGGCCATGAACCCTGAAGTCGATATGCAAAAGGCGGTTCAGGTCTTCAAGGAAATCGTCGGTCTGAATCTGGTGATGACGGGGTTTCTGGGCGTCAACAAAGTCTGGAATTTTCTCGACAAGGGGATCAAAGGCTACGCCTCCGGTGCTGCGGTCCTGACCGCAGCCAACCTCACGCTTCCCGGTATGGTTGGAGAAGTGGCTGGCGCAGCAGCCGGCAAGGGGTTGAGCTACCTGACTGACAAAGGCAAGGCGGCGCATCAGGCCGGCAGGGCGGCAGCGTCCTGGGCCGGAGATTACGTCAGCACCTCGCGTTTGGGGAGCGCGGTCGGCACCCTGCAAACGGCAATTCCGGGCAGGATTGCAGGCGGGCAGGTCGTGGCGGGTCTCTACGACCGCTTCCGGTACCTGACCTGGTCGCACCCGGCGCCTGCACCGCAGGCGGCTGGCGAGCCATAAGCCTGTAGCCGGTAGACCGCCGCCAGCAACGCAGGCGGTGGTCTTGCCTGGCTTACCACCATCACCGCCAATAATCCCTTCGCATCAACCCGCGCAAGCGTTTAACGGCGGCCTGCGTGCGGCCCACGGCTGGGCGCGCTCCAGTTGCCCGGCAAGGCTCAGCAAGGTCAGTTCGTCGCCAAACCGCGCGGCAAAGTGAGAACCCAGCGGCAGCGAATCGGCTGTCCAATAGAGGGGCACGGACATGGCTGGCTGGCCAGTCGCGTTGAAGATCGCCGTGTAGGGCGAGTAGCTGTGCGAAAGCGCGATGAAGTCCTGCAGGGACCGGCTGTCGTCATCGAAGGCCAGTTCTCCCAGGCGGGGTGGCGCGCGGTTGAGCGTCGGGGTGAGAACAATATCGTACTCTTCGAAGAAACCGGCCATCGCCCGGCCCAGTGCATGCATCGACTCGACCGCGGAAATGTAGCGTGTCGCAGGCAGTTGCCCGCGTTCACGCAGAATGACTCGGGTGCGCGGCTCCAGTTCGTCCATGGCGACCGGGAAGCCGCGCATTTTGCCCAGCAGATCGAGGTAGCCCTGGGTGTGTGAACCGATGATGTCGAACGTCGCGTCGAGGAATTCAGGCAGCCGGACCGGCAACGTCGCCGGGACCACGTAATGCCCGAGCGCCTCCAGCAAGGCCGCAGTGTGTTGCAGTGCAGCCAGGGCCTCCGGTTCTGCCGGCCACGGCGATATTGCCGAGATCAGGGCGATTTTCAGACGCTTGGGATCGCGTCCTGCGGCGTGTGCAAAGGGCGTCGCTGGCATGGGCGCGGCGTAGGGAGCCCCCAGGTCACTCCCGGCAGTGGCGTCGAGCAGGGCGGCGCTGTCGCCTACCGACAGGGTAATCGCGTGAGCGGTGCTCAGGCCTGCCCAGCCCTCGCCGACCATCGGGCCTGAAGGCAGCAGGCCGCGTGATGGCTTGAAGCCGAATACGCCACAGCAGGAGGCCGGTACGCGAAGCGAGCCGCCGCCATCGTTGCCATGCGCGAAAGGGATGGCGCGTGCCGCAACCAGAGCGGCTGCGCCCCCACTGGAACCGCCTGCGCTGTGTTGCGGATTCCAGGGGTTGCGGGTCGCGCCGAAGCGTTGCGATTCGGTGCTGTAGGACACGCCGAATTCTGGAGCGGTGGTCGTGCCGAGCAGTTGGCAGCCTGCATGACGCAGCCGACTGACGATTTCGCAGTCGATGTCTGAGCGAAACTCGCCCAGCGCATGCGAGCCACTGGTCATCCGTGCCCCGGTCATCGGGGTGAACATGTCTTTCACCAGGGTCGGTACGCCTGCCATGACGCCCTGTCTGACGCTACTCCCGCTCGCCTGGCTGCGCGCCTGATCGTAAAGCCTTTCGCTGACGGCGTTCAGGCCAGGCTCGACCTGCTCGACCCGTGCGATGGCGGTTTCCAGCAGCTCGCCGGGGCTCACCTCGCCATTGCGTACCAGTGTTGCCAGGCCACGGCCGTCCAGCGTATTGAATAATTCGTGCAGGTCTTTCATCGATGGTCTCCAGGATTGAAAGCGTGTCGTCGCGTTACGCGCGCCACTTAAAAGCTGATGCCGGTACGCAGCGCCACGGTGTAGCCCTCGGCACGGTTGTGGGCGTCGAACTCCTTGTAGGCGTGCAACCAGATGGGGGGCAGCCCGGCGCCGGGTTTGAAGTAACTTACTGCAGGGCCTGCGGCGATTACCCGGGCGCGATTGCCGCGGGTCAGCCCCGGCGCGTCGTCGTCCGACAGCTGCCGGTAGTAGTAGCCGCCCACGCCGACGGTCCAGTCGCCGACATGCTGGCCCACTGCAAACTCATGTCGGTACTCAACGCCACTGCGGTAATCGGTGTCGGGGTTACGCGCATTTATATCGATCTGGAAACTCGAGGAAACCTCGAAGCCGCCGGGTGAAATGTAGGTCGCATTCAACAGCGGAGAAACCGTCCAGTGATGGGTGCCAGGGCTGACCAGACGGTTTTTATCGTAGTCCCCCGTGGGCGCCTGAATCATCAGTTGGGTATTGATGCCCAGCCCCGGCGCGAGCTTCCAGTCCAGGATGATCGGCACCACTTGCAGGTCCGCCTGACGAAACAGCGATGCACTGTCGCTGAATACCCGCTGCCCCCCGACGTTCACGCCCAGGTCGGCATCCATCTTGAAAAAGACCGGCACCACCGCGAAACCATAGCGGGCACCCAAAAACTCCTGCTCGGTCATTCGCAAGTAGGCGAGGCCGATCGCCAGGACGTTGATCTGGAAGTCGTTGGGGCTGTCATTGCCGTGGCTGTCCTTGATGACATCCGCGTGGTAGTTGCTGATGCGCAGGCCGACGGTGCCATTGGGGGTGGTGGGCGGCATGAAGCCTGCGCCAAAGTCGAAAACGCCAGCAGCTGTCGTGGGCGCAGCATTTTCGGTGGCACAGGCCGTGGACGATAACCACAGGATCGCCATGGCGAGTCCTGAAGCGCTAAGGAAGTGGTTTTTTAATGACATCGGTAAGTGCCTTGTTATTTTTATGGGCGAGCACAGCCCTCCCTTGCGGGGTGGCAGTTATTGGAAAAACCGGAAATGGGGTAGAGCGCGTTGGCGTCAGCCGTCAGTCAAATGCAGTAACTGGGCGATCTGCGCTTTACGGGTGACACCGAGCTTGTTGTAGATCTTTCTCAAGTGGTGCCGGACGGTGCAGGGGGATACACCGATGTTGCGCGCGACTTCCTTGTACGTCTGTCCGACCGCAAAGCCTCGGGCAACCTGAAGCTCGCGCGTGCTCAACAGTTCCAGACTGCTGCGTCGCCGCGCCGTCAATAGAACGAGGTCGCCCACCGGCTGCGACGTGATGTGCAGGTTATGACTCGAATAGCCCTCTTGAGGGTTGCACTGTCGGGGTAGACGATTGGACGGTCTGTCGGGCCATTCCGAGCCCAGCATCGACGAGAACGCAGGCTCCATGGAAAGCAGCACGCCGTAACGGTCGCTCACCGCCATGGCGGTCTCATCGTAGGCGCCCTGAGTTTCCCGCAGAGTCGTGAGCGTACGCAGATAACTGGCCTGTTCAGCGGCGATCAGATGCGGCATCAGCCACTCGATCAGGCGTTTGTCCAGGGGCGAGAAGGGCGTGTGGCCAGCCGAGCGAAACAGTGTCAGATGCACGCCCTGCTGGGTGTGAGGGTCGGTCAGGACAATGCCCAGCGCGAAGCAAAGATCGTATTGGCGACCGAGGTCGGCAAGCGCAGGAGGTGCATCCGCTGCCGTGCAGTGAATGACCTGACAGACGCCCTGAGTCTGATGCATTTTGCCGACGCTGGCGTCCGAGGTCTTGAGTTGCTCCCACTCGGCGGCGTAACCGTTGGGCAGGCCCAGCAAAAAGGAACTGTGCTCGACGGGCCAGTTGTCACGCCAGGTAGATCTTCCCCACCAGGCCTTGTCGAACTGCACCAGTGCGCGCACCCGTTCAAGCGCCTGTTGATGGAATGTAGAGATCGACGCGCTGCTGACCTCGGTCTGAAGCTCGAGAATCACCTTGTTCAAGGCTTCGACGACCTGACAGGAAACACTGTCCAGGGACGTTGTATCGCTGATCATGCTACCCCCTTGTGTTCTTTGTTATGGGTAGAGCGCTCGCTGTCATTGACGCTGTGCGAGGCATTGGCTCAAGTCTACTCATATTCAAGGGTTCGGCTATCGTTCAAATGGACGATGGCCGGGTCGCAAGGCTCGCCCTCAATCCAGCATGAACAGCGCATCATTGCTGAATTGCGCTTCGAACTGGGCGGGGGGCATCGGGCGGCCGAACAGGTAGCCCTGGACTTCGTCGCAGTCGTGTTCGCGAAGAAACTCCAGTTGCTCATGGGTCTCCACGCCTTCAGCGATCACCGAGAGGTTCAGGCTGTGCGCCATGGCGATGATGGCGCGGGCGATCTGGGCGTCCTGCTCGCCGGATGGCAGGCCATCGACAAAGGTGCGGTCGATCTTCAGCACGTCGATCGGGAACTGTTTGAGGTAGTTCAGCGACGAGTAGCCGGTGCCGAAGTCATCGACAGCGATGCTCAGGCCGAGGTTCTTGAGGCCGTCGAGTATCTGCATGGCCTCGTTGACCTCACGCATCAGGATGCTTTCGGTCAGTTCCAGCTCCAGGCAGGCGGGTGACAGGCCGGTCTGTTCTAGTATGTGGGCGATGCGCTTGCCGAGCTGGCCGTCCGAGAACTGCCGCGCCGAGATGTTGACCGACACCTTGGGCACGCGAACCCTTGCCTGATGCCAGTGTTTGAGTTGGCGGCAGGCTTCGGCCAGGACCCAATCGCCGACCTCTACGACCAGCCCGAGCTCTTCGAGCACCGGGATGAAGTCGTTGGGCGGCACCAGCCCGCGGCGTGGATGGCGCCAGCGCAGCAGGGCTTCCGCGCCTGTCAGGCGTTTGCCGTCGCCGCTGAACTGCGGTTGGTAGAAGAGGGTGAACTCCTTCTGCTCCAGGGCGTGGCGCAAGTCGCTTTCCAGCTCCAGACGCTCCAGCGCGGTGGCGTTCATGTCCGCCTGATAGAACTGGAAGTTGTTCTTGCCACGCTCTTTGGCGTGATACATCGCCGTGTCGGCGTTCTTCATCAACTGGCTCAGTTCCTTGCCGTCCTGCGGGCTGAGGGCGATGCCGATACTGGCGGTCACAAAGAACTCGCGGCCTTCCAGCACGAACGGTGTGATCAGGCTGGTCAGAATGCGTTCGGCAACGTGAATGGCGCGGCTCAGCGCGGCTTCACGGGTTTCATCCGGTTCCAGCAGCAGGGTGAATTCATCCCCGCCCATGCGGGCCACGGTGTCATCCACCGACACACAGGCAAGCAGCCGCGTGGCCATTTCCTGCAGCATCCGGTCGCCAGCGGCATGGCCCAGGGAATCGTTGATCGGTTTGAAACGGTCGAGGTCGAGGAACATCAGCACGACCCAGGCCTGCTGGCGCTCGGCGTGCTGCAGCGCCGAGTGCAGACGATCCTGGAACAGGGTGCGGTTGGGCAGATGAGTCAGCGCGTCGTAGTAGGCCAGGCGGTGGATACGGTCCTCGCTGGCCTTGCGCTCGCTGATATCGCTGAAGAAGCACACGTAGCTGGCCAGATCGCCTTCATCGTCGAGGACCGCGGTAATGCCGACCCAGGCCGGATAGTGTTCGCCGTTACGCCGCTTGAGCCGGATTTCACCTTCCCACGTGCCTTGTCCGTTCAGTTGCCTGAGGATATGGCGCAGACGGGTTTCCTGTTCGGCTTCCACGGTGAGCATGCCCGGCAACTGATCGAGCACCTGAGCCACTTCATAGCCGCTGACGCGGGTAAAGGCCTCGTTGGCCTGCACGATATAGCCGGCGGGGTCGGTAATCAGGATGGCGGATGTGGAATGCTCGAATACCGTGGCAGCCATGCGCAGGTCTTTCTCGGCCCGACGCTGCTGACTGATGTCGCGGCCTACCCCGAAGATGCCTTCAAAGTTGCCGTTTTCGCCCCACACCAGGACCACGCGCAGCTCCACCGGAATCTTGCGACCGTCGGCACGCAGGCAGTCGAACAGAAACATTCTGGTGGTGACTTCTTCGCGCAGCCTGGCGAGTTCCTGAGGTTTGTCGAGGACCTTGTCGATGCGGCCCATGAGCGCATCAAAACCGACTGTTTGCTGGGGGTTGGCAATGGCGGCGGACCAGCCGTTCTGCAGGATCCACTCGGCGCTGTAGCCCAACGCACGTTCTACCGAAGGGCTGACGTAGTTGACTGCCAACCGGCCGTCGGTAGAGAAAATCACATCACTGATGCTTTCGGCCAGCATGCGGTAACGCTGTTCGCTGTCACGCAGCGACTGGCTGGACGCGACCTGTTCGGTAATGTCCTTGGCAATGCCGATGATACGCGTGACCCGGTCTTCTTCGTCCCAGGCCAGTGCCTGCTCGCGAATGTCGAAGGACCGCCAGTTGCTCTCGCGGTCCCGAAAGCGCAACACGCGTTGCAGTAATTCATTGTGCCCGTGGTGACGCTGGCGCAGGCGCATGTCCTGATAGTTTCGGGCGTCGTCGGGGTGCAGCAGGACTTCCCAGAAGAACTCGCCCATGGCGTGCAGTTCTGACTTGCTGTAACCCAGCGTATAGCCAAAGTGGTGGTTGCTGTAGATCACCCGCTGGCTGAGCACATCCTGAACGTACAAATGGTCCGGTACGGTTCGTACCACGTCGGACCAGAAGCTCTCGCGGTCCAGCAACGACAGCTCGACCTGTTTGCGGCTGGTGATATCGCCAATACTGAGAATCACCGCATCGAAGTCACTGCGTGTCTCGGGCAGGCGCATGACCAGCCACAGGTGCTGGTCATGACCACCCGTACGGGTCAGGCAGATTTCCAGTTCCAGTCGTGGCTGCCCGGAAAGCACCGCCTGGATGATCGGAATGCCGACGCCCGGACGCGAGCGCGACTCGCCCTCGATCAACGGTTGCCATGCCTGTTCGCGGTGCTCGATGTCCAGCAGGCTCAGGGCGACTTCATTGAGTTCGCTGATGCGCAATTGCTGCAAAAGGCGTTTCAGAGCGGCTGGCTGGCTTTTGAGCAGGCGCTCGAAGTCCTCGCCGGTGCTGACCTCGAGTGCTTCAAGTTGCTCCTGAAGGCCGGACATGTCCATGACACAGATGGCGACGCCCGCGCCCTCGAAGATATCCCGATAGCGGCGTCGGCTCTGCAGCATCTGGCGCTGGCGCCTGCGCAGGCTCATCAGCGCGATCAGCGGCAGGATCGACAGCAGCAGGCCGATCAGGCACTTGCCGATCAGTGGCGCGAGCAGTTCGCTGCGCGCCTTGTAGGTGTCGAACAGCCCCCGCAGTTGCCAGTCACTATTGCTCAGTGGTTGAAGCAGAATGGTATCGGACAGGCCACTCTCCGCTTCGTTGGCGGGCACCGGTTCATGGAGAATGACCCGCTGCGTCTTGCGCTGTTCAAGACGCCACAGGTGCTGAAAGTCCTGCGTCGGCTGGCTGGCAAGTTCCTTCAAGGCTTCGGGGGCCACGCGCAATGCCCAGTAATCGCCGCTCACGCCGTTGCCCAGGCGAATCAGTATATAAATCTGGTTGCCGTCTTCCGAGCCGGTATAGAAGTAGGGGCGACCTCGTGCCTGTTTCATGGCTTGTTCAAGAAACTCACTGTCGTGCGAGGCCTCGGCGCTGTCACTGACAATTTCACCCTCCCGGTTCAGGCGAGCGACGCTGCGCAGCGCGGGCAGGGCAGTGCGCAGGTTCACCAGCGTGGTCGACTGCTCCAGTCGCTCCCCGGCGGATAGCGCCTCGTCCAGCAGGTTCATGGCGATCTGCGCCTTGAGCGCCATGTTCAGACTCATCCGGTCGGACAGTTGGACGCTGTACTCCAGACTGCGCTGACGCTGACGTTCCTGGGTCTGGTGGAACTGCTCGATCAGTTGCCAGAGCAACAGGGCAAGCACCACCAGAACCAGGCCCGCCAGCATGCCTTTCACTGACCCACGCAAAGGCCTGGTCGCACTGTCTGGAGCGACACTGGATGACGACAGAGGCGTTAAAGTGGGCAAATCGCTGTTCCTGACTGCTGGACTGAAGCAGTGGTGCTTTATGTAAAATAGGCGGGTCGCTCAAAGAGGGCGGCTAGCATGCCTTTAGTTGTGGCAAAGTGCCAGCCCCATTGGGCCGTATCGTTTGCCCTGCACGACGCATTCGGGTAGCTTTGCGCAACGCGTGGTATCCACCGACTCCTGCATGAGTGACTCCACTTTTTGCAATATCGATCAGGCTTTATATTTGCCAGCACTGCCCCGACAGGTTTACCACTGAGTTTATTCAAGGCTCGGAACGGTCTCGCGGCAAGTCTCAAGGACAAATAAAAGCTTTTTTCCGGCCGGAGCTTTAAGCTCGTTACCCAAATCGGTCCTCATTACAGACGCTAGGTTTTCATTTCATGGCTCAATACGTCTACACCATGCATCGGCTGAGCAAAGTTGTGCCGCCGAAGCGTGAAATCCTGAAAAACATCTCTCTGTCATTCTTTCCCGGTGCCAAGATCGGTGTGCTGGGCCTCAACGGTTCGGGTAAATCCACGCTGTTGAAAATCATGGCGGGTGTCGACACCGAGTTTGATGGCGAAGCGCGTCCGATGCCGGAGCTCAATGTGGGTTATCTGCCGCAGGAGCCACAACTTGACCCGAACAAGACGGTCCGTGAGGTCGTGGAAGAGGCGGTCAGCGTGATCAAGGACGCACAGGCGCGTCTCGATCAGGTCTACGCCGAGTACGCCGAGCCGGACGCTGATTTCGACAAGCTGGCGGCCGAGCAGGCCAAGCTCGAAGCCATCCTGCAGGCCAGCGATGGCCATAACCTGGAGCGCCAGCTGGAAGTCGCCGCCGATGCGCTGCGCCTGCCGGCCTGGGATGCGAAGGTTTCGGTCCTTTCCGGTGGTGAGAAGCGCCGTGTCGCGCTGTGCCGCCTGCTGCTCTCCGCCCCGGACATGCTGCTCCTCGACGAACCGACCAACCACCTGGATGCCGACTCTGTCGCCTGGCTGGAGCACTTCCTCCACGACTTCCCGGGAACTGTGGTTGCGATCACGCACGACCGTTACTTCCTGGACAACGTGGCTGGCTGGATTCTGGAACTCGACCGCGGCGCGGGCATTCCTTACGAAGGCAACTATTCCGGCTGGCTTGAAGCCAAGTCCGACCGTCTGGCGCAGGAATCCAAGCAGCAGACCGCTCACGAAAAGGCCATGAAAGACGAGCTGGAGTGGGTTCGCAAGGGTGCCAAGGCGCGTCAGTCCAAATCCAAGGCGCGCCTGCAACGCTTCGAAGAAATGCAGTCCCAGGAGTTCCAGAAGCGCAGCGAGACCAACGAGATCTACATCCCGGCCGGTCCGCGCCTGGGCGACAAGGTTATCGAGTTCAAGAACGTCACCAAGGGCTATGGCGACCGCGTGCTGATCGACAACTTGTCGTTCTCCATGCCCAAAGGCGCCATCGTTGGCGTGATCGGCGGTAACGGTGCCGGTAAGTCGACCCTGTTCCGCATGCTGATGGGCAAGGAACAGCCGGATTCGGGCAGCATCGAAGTCGGTGAAACCGTACAACTGGCCTGTGTGGACCAGAGCCGTGATGACCTGGACGGCAGCAAGTCGGTATTCCAGGCGGTATCCGACGGTTCCGATGTGATCCGTATCGGTAACTATGAGATTCCGTCGCGCACCTACGTCGGTCGCTTCAACTTCAAGGGCGGCGATCAGCAGAAGTTCGTCAAGGACCTGTCCGGTGGTGAGCGTGGTCGTCTGCACCTGGCGCTGACCCTGAAAGAGGGCGGCAACGTGCTGCTGCTCGACGAACCGTCCAACGACCTCGACGTGGAAACCCTGCGTTCACTGGAAGAAGCGCTGCTGGACTTCCCGGGCGCTGCCATTGTGATCTCTCACGATCGATGGTTCCTTGACCGTGTAGCCACGCACATCCTGGCGTACGAAGACGATTCGCAAGCGATCTTCTTCGAAGGTAACTACACCGAGTATGAAGCGGATCGCAAGAAGCGTCTGGGCGAAGCAGCTGCTCAGCCGCATCGTGTGCGTCACAAAAAGCTGGCCTGATCAGCGTTCAGGCACGCGCCGCTCCTTGCAAGGAGCGGCGCTGCCGTTGGCTGGCCTGGCTCACGCGTCAGGTTCGATCAGCAGCACTTCAATCGATTGATCGCCCGCCGGGCGCTGCCACAACACTTCATCGCCTTTCTGCGCGCCGATCAGGGCGCGGCCCAGTGGCGATCCCCAATTGATCAGCCCGTTGGCTGCATCGGCCTGATCCTCTCCGACCAGATGCACGCGCTGCTGGTTATCCTGTTCATCCGCGAACGTCACCCAGCTGCCGATCTGCACCTTCTCGGTCGACACAGCCGGGGCGACGACCTGCGCGCTTTGCAGGCGCTGATTGAAGTAACGCAGGTCGCGTTCCAGGTCGGCCAGTCGCTGCTTGTCCGCCGCTTCGCCCAACGCGGTTTGCGCGCTGTGCTGCGCCTGCAGGCTATTGACGTGTTTCTTCAACAAGGTCAGGCCTTCGGCCGTGACGTAGTTGATCTGTGTACTGACCAGCCGCTCGACCGGTTGCTCGGCCTCGGCGGCAGCGTTGTCTTCGTTTACGAATGCGCGGCTCATGAAGAGTCCTCCCTAATAGGCTTTAGGCCCCAGCAGGACATCATTGGTTTCGTCGGATTGCACCGATGCCTGATCAGTTGGGACGATAGGCCTTGGCCGCGCTGCGGGTTTTTTCCTGCTCCCAGGCACGGTCACGCTCATTGAAGACCTGGCCGGGGTCGAGCCGGTCGCGATTGTCCTGCGAGGTTTCGCACTGACGAAAGCCATCGGTCCAGCCCTGGGCGTAGAGCTTGTCCTTCAGATAGCGGGGCACGTTTTTGCGAAATTGGCCGGTAGTGGCGCCTGCTGCGTCCCTGCCGCTGCTGCAACCGTCCTGATAGCCGTCTGCAAAACCCGGCGGATAACCCTCGGCCAGCATCTGGTCACGGGTGGACTGACAACCCGCCAGCACGATGGCCAGCGACAACAACAGCCAATACCGCTTCATGGTGATTCCCTCTGCTTATGAGAGGAGTCTAGAAGGTAATTTGTGAGTTATTCGTAAAAGCGATGTAGGGAACGTGTAATAGCCGTGTGCCGGTTTTTTCCAGGCACACTGCCGGCATTGATACTGATCCGGTCAGTAGTGATACCACTTCACCTCGAGCATCACTTCGTTCTGCGGCGAGCTCATCTGGCTGAATTCGCGCTGGGCGCTCAGGCGCAGACCAAGGTTGCGCGACAGCTCCCATTGCTGGTTGAGGCTGACGCTGCGGCGTACTTCGCCATTGGTGAAATAGTCGCCCTTGGCTTCCAGGCTCAGGTTGCCCAGCGGGTTGCGCCACAGCACGCCGGTGTTGAAGCCTGCGGCGGGAGAGATGAATTCGGCGAAATCGTTATTGTGCTCGACTCGCACGGTGCCCAGTGCAAAGCCGAGCATGTCGTCGGCCAGCTGCCAGGTGCCGCCGCCACCACCGTTGACGTGGCTGACGAGGTTTTCGTCGCCGTGCTTGCCGAGAACCCGCTCCAGCCCCCCGGTAACTTGCCATGACCAGGGTTTCAGCAGCTCGGTACGCGGGGTCAGTGAGCGAATGGTGGCCAGGTCCAGTTGTTGCACCTGCCAGTCATTGCCTTCGTATTGACGCACTTTGAGCTGAAGAATCTCGATCTGCGCACCCAGCGGGAAACCGTAGGCATTGTCGTTCAGGTCGTGATAGGCCATGCGCAGACCATATTCAGCGAACGTCTTGTCACCGCGTGTGCCCGCACCCAACTGCCAGGTACGTGATTCATGGCCTTCTTCCGGCAGGCCGGGGCGCGGGATGTCCAGCTGTGGCGGCGGGTTCTGATTGATCGCCTGCAACAGCTCGAAGCTGCGTTGCGAGCGTTGTGTATCGCGCTCAAGACCGTTGGCGCGATAGCGCTCCAGACGATAGGCAGCGTCCTGAATCAACGCGCGGCGTTCTGTGGGCTGCGCGAGGTACTCGCTGTTGTGCAGTTGTTTCTGATCGGCGCTGACCTTCAACACCCACTGTTGCTCGTCTGCATCGAGCGGTTCGGCGCGGCTCAGCAACTCGCGTTCGCGTGACGGGCGATAGTCGATCTTCTCCACCAGCCCGGCGGCCTTGATCGCCTTGACCGTATCGGTCGGGATCGCGGTCAGGCCAAACTGATCGGTAAGCTTCAGGCCCGGTCGGGCGACCTGCAGCAATTCCAGCAGCCGGTAGGAGCAGTTTTCGTCGAAGAAGAAATAACTGAAACGGATCTGTTTCAGCTCCCAGACATGCTCGACCATGCGCCCGGTTTCTTCCGCAGTCAGGTTCAGGCGGTATTCCCACAGGTCACGGTTTTCCAGGCTGCGGTATTCCGACAGTTTTTCCTGATACGGCACCAGCGCAAACAACCCCGGGTAGCCGCCTGCCAGACCTTTCCACGCGTACAGAATGCTGTTGTCCATGCCTTCGATATAGGCACCGAAGTTGATCGCGTAGCTCAGCAAGGTGGTGTTATTGGTTTTCGCGCTGGCCGGATCGATGCGCAGCAGCGTATGGCCAAACATCGACGAGGGGCTGTTGAGGTAGGCGGCCGGGAAAATCAGCACTGTGCTGTCCGGGGCCACATCCTTGTACCAGGCCTTGAATTCCTTACAGTCCGGCGTCGGCAGGTCAGTCAGGTGCAACTGGTCACGCAGCCAGCGGGTGCGTGCCGGGTATACGCACTGGGCGTGAGTCTGTTCGTTGCTGACCGGTGCGTAAATAGCGTCGAGTGTCGCGCTCAGCTCTGCCTGCGGGTCGTGTGCACCGTTGGCGGCGAGAAAGAATTTCGGGTCTGTGACATAGCTGCGCCAGCCACCGAGCTTGCCGGCTTCGTAGTGACCCAGGGAAATCCAGAACGGCTCATTGGCCAATTGCTGCAAACGGTCAGCGCTGGCATGAGGTGCCGCAGACAAGGGGGCACAGACGAACAGCGCCAGCGATACAAGACGTTTGAGCATAGAGGGCAACTAGTCAGAAAAGGGGATCCCGCCCTTTGCGAAGAAAGGGCGGGCGAACGACTTTAAGCCTGGGTAGCGTACTTGGCCAGAGTCGGATCGTTTTTCAGAACATTGACGGTGTTGGTGTGAACGTCTTCGGCAGTGGCGTCGGCCTTGCTGAAGATTTGCGAGAAGTGCTCGTGAGTGACGGCGGCAAAGTGCTCGCGGTCTTCTGGTGCAACGCCCAGTACCACAGCGTAGGTAGTCAGTGCTTCGCCCTGACCCATGGCCATGTCTTTGGAGAGTTCATCCATCATGCCGTTCATGGCAAGCCAGGATTTACCGCCATAAGTCAGCGCGCCGTTGGTCGAGCAGCCGTTGGTGCCGGAGGTCATGCCGAAGGTGGCGTTACCCGATGTACCGTTGGTGGTCGAAGCGAGGAAGTGAGCTGGAGTACCGCGTTGGCCTTCAAACAGCATGTTGCCCCAACCGCAGTCAGGACCGCCTGGTGCTTGAGCCATAGCGTTGATCGATACAGCGGCGAAGAGCGTTCCAAGAAGAATCCGTTTCATAGCTTTTTCTCTTTTTAGTTCAGCCAAGGGTCGAGTTTCTTGAGTTGTCACATCAAGACAGATGGTTAGCCAGCAGCCACCTGTGCAGTTTGGAGTTTAGGCAGGTTCCAAGGGTTCCGTGAGGGATTACAGATTATTACTTGAAAACGGCTTTTTTCAGAACGCGGCGGGTGACGCTACACACGCAAATGCTTTTCGGCTCTTTCCTGCCTTGCAAGTCGTGCACAGCGAGCGCCAGAATGCCGACATCTGCCCCGCCTGATGTAAGGATTACTGATGCCCGATTCTGTCGCAGCCAACCTACGCCTGGCGCCCAACGCGCTGACCCGTCCGTTTTCCGCTGAGCAGTTCAGCTTTGCGACCACCCACGAGCTCGAACCCTTTCGCGGTGTCCTTGGCCAGGAGAGAGCCGTAGAGGCCCTGCAGTTCGGCGTTGCGATGCCGCGCCCCGGTTACAACGTGTTTGTCATGGGCGAGCCCGGCACCGGGCGCTTTTCGTTCGTAAAACGCTATCTCAAGGCCGAAGGCAAACGGATGCAGACGCCGTCGGACTGGGTCTACGTCAACAACTTCGACGAGCCCCGCGAGCCAAAGGCGCTGGAGCTGCCACCTGGCACTGCCCATGAGTTCACCGCCGACATCGGTGGCCTGATCGACAACCTGCTGGTGACCTTCCCGGCGGTTTTCGAGCACCCGTCGTATCAGCAGAAGAAAAGCTCGATCGACCGTGCGTTCAATCAGCGCTATGACCGCGCCCTGGACGTCATCGAGCGCCTGTCGCTGGAAAAGGACATCGCGCTGTATCGCGACAGCTCCAACATCGCGTTCACGCCGATGGCCGATGGCAAGGCGCTGGATGAGGCCGAGTTTTCCCAGTTGCCCGAAGCGGATCGCGAGCGCTTCCACGAAGATATCTCCGCGCTCGAGGAGCGTCTCAACGAAGAACTGGCCAGCCTGCCGCAGTGGAAGCGCGAGTCCAACAATCAGCTGCGTCAGTTGAATGAAGAGACCATCACCCTGACCCTGCAGCCCTTGCTGGCACCGCTTTCTGAAAAGTACGCCGAGAACGCTGCGGTCTGCGCCTACCTGCAGGCCATGCAGGTTTACCTGCTCAAGACTCTGGTCGAGCAGTTGGTCGATGACGCCAAGACCGACGCTCAGGCGCGCAAGCTGCTGGAAGAGCAATACAGCCCGAGTCTGGTGGTCGGGCATACTCGTGATGGCGGTGCGCCGGTGGTTTTCGAACAGCACCCCACCTACGACAACCTGTTCGGGCGCATCGAATACAGCACCGATCAGGGCGCGCTGTACACCACGTACCGGCAACTGCGCCCCGGCGCGCTGCATCGTGCCAACGGCGGTTTCCTGATTCTGGAAGCCGAGAAGATGCTGGGCGAGCCGTTCGTCTGGGATGCGCTCAAGCGTACCCTGCAATCGCGCAAGCTGAAGATGGAGTCGCCGCTGGGCGAGCTCGGCCGCGTTGCAACCGTAAGCCTGACGCCGCAGGTGATCCCGTGGAATGTCAAAATCATCATCATCGGTTCCCGCTCGCTGTATTACACCCTGCAAGACCTCGATCCTGACTTCCAGGAGATGTTCCGGGTGCTGGTCGACTTTGACGAAGAGATTCCGATGGTCGACGAGACGCTTGAGCAATTCGCTCAACTACTCAAGACCCGGACCTCGGAAGAGGGCATGGCGCCGCTGACCGCCGATGCGGTGGCACGACTGGCGACTTACAGCGCCCGTTTGGCCGAGCACCAAGGGCGTTTGTCGGCGCGTATCGGTGACCTGTTCCAATTGGTCAGCGAGGCCGATTTCATCCGCCAGCTGGCCAACGACGACAAGACCGACGCCGGGCATATCGAACGTGCGCTCAAGGCCAAGGCCACCCGTACCGGGCGGGTCTCGGCGCGGATTCTCGATGACATGATGGCTGGTGTGATTCTGATCGACACTGACGGCGCGGCCGTCGGCAAATGCAACGGCCTGACGGTGCTGGAGGTCGGCGACTCGGCCTTCGGCGTGCCCGCGCGCATTTCCGCCACGGTGTACCCGGGCGGCAGCGGGATTGTCGACATCGAGCGCGAGGTCAATCTTGGCCAGCCGATCCACTCCAAGGGCGTGATGATCCTCACCGGCTACCTTGGCAGCCGTTATGCCCAGGAATTTCCGCTGGCGATTTCCGCAAGTATCGCGCTCGAGCAGTCCTACGGTTACGTGGATGGCGACAGTGCGTCGCTTGGCGAGGTCTGCACGCTGATCTCGGCGCTGTCACGCACGCCACTCAAGCAGTGCTTCGCGATTACCGGTTCCATCAACCAGTTTGGTGAAGTTCAGGCGGTGGGCGGGGTCAATGAAAAGATCGAGGGCTTCTTCCGTCTCTGCGAAGCACGTGGGCTGACTGGCGAGCAGGGCGCGATCATCCCGCACGCCAACGTCACCACGCTGATGCTTGACGAGCGCGTGGTGCAGGCTGTTCGTGCCGGGCAATTCCACATCTATGCCGTACGTCAGGCCGATGAGGCGCTGAGCCTGCTGGTGGGCGAACCTGCCGGTGCGCCTGACGAGCATGGCGAATTCCCTGAGGGCAGCGTCAATGCACGCGTCGTGGAGCGTCTGCGCGATATCGCAGAGATGCTCAGTGATGAAGACCTCAAGGAAGAGCTGGAAAAGGAGCCTGCGCAGTTGCAGCCTGAACTCAAGGTCTGACAGCGCAGGAACCGGGCGGTGAGGGCCGCCCGGTGCTCCGTTCATCAGGGATAGTTTCTCGCAGAGCGGTTTTCTTCTAGTCTTGAAGTGATCGCAGTGGCCAAAGAGATTGGCGTAAATCCTGTTTCACGAGAAGGATGAATAGTGTTGCTGATCAGGAGCGCATCATGCAGCGTAGCCTTTGCCTTACCCGAGAATGCATGGGGCTGATGACACGTATCGAGTGCGTCATCCGGCCCCTCCCTCATGACAGCGGACAATGGATGGTGCTCTTCGCGGCCGGAATGGCCGAGGAACAGCCTTCCGCAATCAAGACCCAAGGGCCTTTCAAGGGCCTGCCCGCAGCGCAATCGGTGCTGACCAGCATTCTCGAAAGCCTGTCGTTGCATGGTTATCAATGTGCCGATGACGTACCTATCTGGATGCTGCACATTCAGGCCGAACTGCGTCGTATCGATAGCGGCAGGACGGTCTGTCAAAGCTCGTCGCTGTTCTAGGCTCTGTACGAAAAGTGTCTGCGCTCGGTGATGCTTCGTTAAAAACAGGCTCGCTTGGCCTTCGCTCGCCGACTTTTCGTACAGAGCCTAGCCTTCAATCCGGTTCCTCAAGTGCGCTAACTGCCGCTGTGCGATATTTTGTCGCACGGCCAGAGCGGTGCATTACCGCTGATATACTCGCCCGCTCCTTCAAAACACCTTGCGAGTATCAATGGAACGTTTTTTTGAAAATGCCATGTACGCATCGCGCTGGCTGCTGGCGCCGATCTATTTCGGCCTCTCCCTTGGCCTGTTGGCGTTGTGTCTGAAGTTTTTCCAGGAAATCTTTCATGTCATTCCCAACATCTTCTCGCTGGCCGAAGCTGACCTGATTCTGGTGCTGCTGTCGTTGATCGACATGGCGCTGGTCGGTGGCTTGCTGGTGATGGTGATGATCTCCGGCTACGAGAATTTCGTGTCGCAGCTGGACATCGACGAGGACAAGGAAAAGCTCAACTGGCTGGGCACTATGGATTCGTCTTCGTTGAAGATGAAAGTTGCAGCATCCATTGTCGCGATTTCCTCCATCCACCTGTTGCGGGTGTTCATGGATGCCACCAACATCAAGCCCGAATACCTGATGTGGTACGTGATTATCCACATGACGTTCGTGATATCGGCGTTTGCGATGGGCTATCTGGACAAGGTCACCAAGCACTAAGGCGACGCGCGATGAAAGGGGCGGGCGTTATCGTTTCTGGCATGTCGGCGCTGTGTGTTGTAAAACGTCCGTTCCGATGCATCAGGCATTTGCGCAGGAGGTTCGATCATGAATTATCAGGAATTTATCGACCACGCCCAGGCCGGGCGGGTCGATGAGCTGAACCTGATCTCCATCGAAGGCGGCATCTATCTGCTGGATGTGCGCATGAATGGCACTTCGGTGATGCTCAAGGACCCAGCGGGCAAGACCCTGCATCTTCGCTCGGTGGAGCATGCGCGGGATTTGCTCAAGGACATACCGGTGGTGCCTTTTTACCTGGTCCATTGTGTGGTCCATGACGAGCTGTGCGGCATGCCGGTCAATGACCGCTCTGAAATGCGCCTGCCGATCTCGTTTCATTCCTCCTGGTCCTGATCGCCAGCCGCGTATTGCTGCTGCGGTAGGGGCTGTAGCGGCAATTGTGCTAGGCTGCTCGGCCTTTTGGTTCGGGGCGCATCAGCGTATAGCGTGATTGCCGTTCAGGTTTTGCGCGATACCGACTGCGTGCCCCTCTACGGAGCAGTGTCATGTCCGAAGTCAATCTGTCCACCGACGAAACCCGCGTCAGCTACGGCATTGGCCGTCAGTTGGGCGATCAGTTGCGCGACAACCCGCCACCGGGTGTCGATCTGGAAGCCATCGTGGCAGGCCTGCGCGATGCGTTCGGCGGTCAGCCAAGCCGTGTTGGTCAGGAAGAAATGTCCGCCAGCTTCAAGGTCATCCGCGAAATCATGCAGGCTGAAGCAGCCGCCAAAGCCGAGCAGGCTGCGGGCGCCGGCAAGGCCTACATGGCTGAAAACGCCAAGCGCGAAGGCGTGACCACCCTGGCTTCGGGTCTGCAATTCGAAGTCGTGACCGCTGGCACTGGCCCTAAGCCAACCCGTGAAGATCAGGTACGCGTTCACTACCACGGCACGTTGATCGACGGTAACGTCTTCGACAGCTCCTACGATCGTGGCGAGCCGGCCGAATTTCCCGTCAGCGGCGTGATTGCCGGCTGGACCGAGGCGCTGCAACTGATGAACGCCGGCAGCAAATGGCGTCTGCACGTGCCGAGCGAGCTGGCTTACGGCGCTCAGGGCGTAGGCAGCATCGCACCGCACAGCGTGCTGGTGTTTGATGTGGAACTGCTGGACGTTCTGTAAGCGACCCGGTCGCTGCAGATAGTCGCTGAACGAATCGCGCCGATTCGTTCAGCGACGCAGTTGTGCTGATGCTTCATGCTCAGTGCAACTCACTCATGGGGCGCAACGCCCGCGCGTAGCAGAACAGAAACAGGTTTCTCACCAGTTCCTTGAGCACCAATGGCTCGCTGGAACTCAAACTGCACACATCCAGATCGCCCTGATCGCGTAACTCCTCCAGCGCTTCCTCTTCCAGTACGGCACACACTTCCCCCGTCTCGCGGTGGAGAATTCTCAAGTAAGGGTGGGGTCTGTCCAGCCATGCATCGATCAAATAAGTCATGTCTCATCTCCTGTGCAAGTTAGATGAGAATAATTCTTATCGGGATAATAGCAAGGCTCTATTGAGATTAATTCTCATTTTGCGCTGAATGGTTGATCCAGATCAGCGAATGCCGGTCGAGAGAGGACGCGGAGCGTCCAGAACGGCATGCCGACGCGGAGCATCGGCACGATAGGTGTTCTCTCGGACGCTTATCATTCCTCACGCTCGACGCAGAGCGTTGGCACGATAGTTAGAGAACTATCGTTCCTCACGCTCCAGCGTGGGAATGCCGTTCGTGACGCTCTGCGTCACACAGCGACACCGTCGGCCTGTCAGTGATGCTCGCGGGTAGCGCGGAATTTCACGTCGGGCCAGCGTTCTTCCATCAGCGCCAGGTTCACGCGGGTAGGGGCGAGGTAGGTCAGGTGACCGCCGCCGTCCATTGCCAGGTTTTCCACCGCCTTGTTCTCAAACTCTTCGAGCTTCTTCTTGTCGTCGCAGTCGATCCAGCGGGCAGACCACACAGTGATCGGCTCGTAGGCGCATTCGACCTTGTATTCTTCCTTCAGACGGCTGGCGACCACATCGAACTGCAGCACACCGACGGCGCCGAGGATGATGTCGTTGCTGCGCTGCGGGAAGAACACCTGCGTGGCGCCTTCTTCGGCCAGCTGTTGCAGGCCCTGACGCAATTGCTTGGACTTGAGCGGGTCCTTCAGGCGTACGCGACGGAACAGCTCGGGCGCGAAGTGCGGAATACCGGTGAAGCCCAGCGCTTCGCCTTCGGTGAAGGTGTCGCCGATCTGGATGGTGCCGTGGTTGTGCAAACCGATGATGTCACCGGCATAGGCTTCTTCCAGCTGCTCGCGTTCCGACGAGAAGAACGTCAGCGCGTCGCCGATCCGTACGTCCTTGCCCAGACGCACATGGCGCATTTTCATGCCCTTGTCGTAACGGCCCGAGCAGATCCGCATGAAGGCGATGCGGTCGCGGTGCTTGGGGTCCATGTTCGCCTGGATCTTGAACACGAAACCGCTGAATTTCTCTTCCGCCGGCTCGACGGTGCGCTCGTTGGCCACACGTGCCAGCGGCTTGGGCGCCCAGTTCACCACGGCATCGAGTACATGATCGACGCCGAAGTTGCCCAGTGCGGTGCCGAAGAACACCGGGGTCAGCTGACCGTCGATGAATTCCTGCTGGTTGAATTCGTGGCAGGCACCCTGCACCAACTCCAGTTGCTCGACGAAGCGCTCGTATTCATCGCCCAGGTGAGCGCGGGCTTCGTCCGAATCGAGCTTCTCGATGATTTTGGTTTCGGTGCGCTCGTGGCCGTGACCTGCGGTGTAGACAATGATGTAGTCGTCGGCCAGGTGGTAGACACCCTTGAAGTCCCGGTAGCAACCGATCGGCCAGGTGATCGGTGCCGCCTTGATCTTGAGGACCGCTTCGATTTCATCGAGCAGCTCGATCGGGTCGCGGATATCGCGGTCGAGCTTGTTGATGAAGCTGACGATAGGCGTGTCGCGCAGACGGCAGACATCCATCAGCGCGATGGTGCGTGGCTCGACGCCTTTACCGCCGTCGAGGACCATCAAGGCCGAGTCGACTGCCGTCAGGGTGCGATAGGTGTCTTCGGAGAAGTCTTCGTGGCCCGGGGTGTCGAGCAGGTTGATCATGTGGTCGCGATACGGAAACTGCATCACGGACGTGGTAATGGAGATACCACGCTGTTTCTCCATTTCCATCCAGTCGGAGGTGGCGTGACGGTCGGATTTACGCGACTTGACCGTACCGGCGACGGAAATGGCCTTGCCCATCAGCAGGAGTTTTTCCGTGATGGTGGTTTTACCCGCATCCGGGTGGGAAATAATGGCGAAAGTGCGGCGTTTCGCGACTTCGGCGGCCTGTTGGGTCATGGGAAATCGCCTGGGATGGGATTGAAAAAGGGCGCAGATTATAGCTCAACTCGCGGCAATAACCGAACCGTTCAGACAATAAACGATGGCCAGATAATGTCTCGTGTGGGAACCTTTCAGGTCGTGGAGACGTCCACTCCCCCGTCAAGGCTCGCAACGAAGCCAACGCAAGGGGCTGATTCATCAGCATGTTGGTTTGACGAAGCTGCGCTTATGGCTTGTGTTTTCGCCGAGGTTAAACCCTTACCGGCGACCCACCCGCTGCTCTTCGCGAACGTTATTGCCGGCGTCCTTTCCGGACGTCCAGGTCAACGCGTTCGCCGACTGAAATAAGGAGTCCGCCTGTGGCAAATCGCTATGGCAAGGGGCTATTGGGAGGTGCGGTTGCGATCGCACTCCTGGCCCTGCTGATCCACTGGATCGGCATCAGTACTATCAAGCAATACCAGGATGACCTGCTGTTCTACCTTCAGGCTCACCTGATTCTGGTTCTGGTTTCAATGTTGGCGGCCCTGGTGGTCGGCATCCCTGCAGGCATTGCCCTCAGCCGACCGAGCATGGTTGGCCGCGCTGAACGCTTCATGCAGATCTTCAACATTGGCAACACCGTTCCTCCTCTCGCCGTTCTGGCCATTGCCCTCGGAATTCTCGGGATCGGCAGCGGGCCGGCGATCTTCGCGCTGTTCCTCGCCTCTCTGTTGCCTATCGTGCGTAATACCTACGAAGGCCTGAAAAACGTCCAGGGTTCACTCAAGGAAGCTGCCGTCGGTATTGGCATGACTCCGCGTCAGGTGCTGTGGCGTGTCGAGCTGCCCAACGCCGTGCCGATCATTGTCGGCGGTGTGCGTGTCGCGCTGGCGATCAATGTCGGGACCGCGCCACTGGCGTTTCTCATCGGCGCCAACAGCCTTGGCAGCCTGATTTTCCCGGGCATTGCGTTGAACAACCAGCCGCAACTGGTGCTGGGTGCAGCGTGTACCGCTCTGCTGGCGCTGCTGCTCGATGGTCTGGTGACACTGGCCAGTCGTCTTTGGCTGGAACGCGGACTGGCTCGCTGAGCGAAGGAATTCTCATGAAAAGAATATGCTTGTTTTTAGGCTTTGCCTTGCTGTTTCCGGCACTTGCCCAGGCTGCGGAAAAGCCGCTGCTACGTATCGGCGCACGAGTGTTCACCGAACAGACCATGCTTGCCGAACTGACCGCGCAATACCTGCGGACCAAGAACTACGACGTCCAGATTACCGGCGGCCTTGGCAGCAACCTGGCGCGCAGCGCTCAGGAGAGCGGTCAGCTGGATCTGCTGTGGGAATACACCGGTGTGTCGCTGGTGGCCTACAACCACATCGACGAAAAACTCGACAGCGCCCAGACCTATGCGCGGGTCAAGGAAGTGGATGCGAAGAAAGGCCTGGTCTGGCTTTCACCGTCGAAGTTCAACAACACCTACGCGTTGGCACTGCCGCAGAAAGTGGCTGACAAGTACCCGCAGATCAACACCATGACCGACCTGACCAAAGTGCTCAAGGACGAAGCCAAAGAGGGTCATGTCGTAGCGCTGGACACCGAGTTTGCCAACCGTTCCGACGGCCTGATCGGCATGGTCAAGCACTACGACATGAACCTCGGTCGTGAAAACACCCGGCAGATGGACGCCGGGCTGGTCTACACCGCGTTGCGCAACGGTCAGGTTTTCGCCGGTCTGGTGTACACAACCGACGGTCGTCTGAATGCGTTCAAGCTGAAAGTGCTGGAAGACGACAAGCACTACTTCCCTGACTACACCGCAGCGCCGGTGATCCGTCAGGAATATCTGGACAAGCATCCGGACATCGCCACGCTGCTCAAGCCGCTGGCTGACCTGCTGGACAACCAGACCATGATCGACCTCAACGCGCGCGTCGACGTCGGCCATGAAAGCCCCTCCACGGTTGCTGCAGACTTTCTGCGCCAGCACCCATTGAATTAAGGAAGGAGACGATATGAGTTTCTTGAGCGCCTTCTCCCATCTGGACTGGGCACAGGTTCTGCAACTGACCTGGCAGCACATTACGCTGGTGGGCATCGCCGTGACCCTGGCGATTGTCGTCGGCGTGCCACTGGGCGTGCTGATGACACGTTTTCCGGCTCTGGCGGGCCCGTTGCAGGCCAGCGCCACGGTATTGCTGACCGTGCCGTCGATTGCCCTGTTCGGCCTGTTGCTGCCGTTCTACTCCAAATTCGGCCAGGGCCTTGGCCCGATGCCGGCTATTACCGCAGTGTTTCTCTATTCGCTGCTGCCGATCATGCGTAACACCTACCTGGCGCTGACTGGCGTAGAACCGGGTATCCGCGAGGCCGCCAAAGGCATCGGCATGACCTTCGGCCAGCGTCTGCGCATGGTCGAGCTGCCCATCGCCGTGCCTGTGATCCTCGCCGGTGTACGCACCGCCGTGGTGATGAATATCGGTGTCATGACCATTGCCGCGACCATCGGTGCCGGTGGTCTGGGTGTACTCATTCTTGCTTCTATCAGCCGCAGCGATATGTCGATGCTGATCGTCGGCGCGGTACTGGTCAGCATTCTGGCCATCATCGCCGACCTTCTCCTGCAATGGCTGCAACGCACGCTGACTCCAAAAGGATTACTGAAATGATCGAACTCCAGAACCTCTCCAAGACTTTCCAGAGCAACGGCAAAGAAGTGAAGGCTGTCGATTCGGTCAGCCTCACGGTCAACGAAGGCGAAATCTGCGTCTTCCTCGGCCCCTCGGGCTGCGGCAAAAGCACCACGTTGAAAATGATCAACCGCCTGATCATGCCGACCTCCGGCAAAGTGCTGATCAATGGCGAAGACACCACTGATCTGGACGAAGTGACCCTGCGTCGCAACATCGGCTACGTGATTCAGCAAATCGGTCTGTTCCCGAACATGACCATCGAAGAAAACATCGTGGTCGTGCCCAAGCTGCTCGGCTGGGACAAGCAGCGTTGCCATGACCGTGCTCGTGAATTGATGAGCATGATCAAGCTGGAGCCCAAACAGTACCTGCATCGCTACCCGCGTGAACTGTCCGGTGGTCAGCAACAGCGTATCGGTGTGATCCGTGCCCTGGCAGCCGACGCCCCCTTGCTGTTGATGGACGAACCGTTCGGTGCGGTCGACCCGATCAACCGCGAGATGATTCAGAACGAGTTCTTCGAGATGCAGCGCGCGCTGAACAAGACCGTGATCATGGTCAGCCACGACATTGATGAAGCCATCAAGCTGGGCGACAAGATCGCGATCTTCCGTGGTGGCAAACTGCTGCAGATCGATCACCCGGACACCTTGCTCGCGCATCCGGCCGACGACTTCGTCAGCAGCTTCGTCGGCCAGGACAGCACCCTCAAGCGTCTGCTGTTGGTCAAGGCCGAAGACGCCGCCGACAACGCGCCATCGGTCAGCCCGGAAACCCCGGTGGCCGATGCGCTGGAAGTGATGGACGAAAACGACCGTCGCTATATCGTGGTCACCGACAGCGAGAACAAGGCGATGGGCTATGTACGTCGTCGTGACCTGCACCGTCAGCAGGGCACGTGCGCGCAGTTCCTGCGTGAATTCAACGCCACCGCCGCTTACGACGAGCACTTGCGCATCCTGCTGTCGCGCATGTACGAGTTCAACCGCGCCTGGCTGCCGGTGCTGGACGCCGAGAACGTGTTCCTGGGTGAAGTGACGCAAGAGTCCATTGCGGCTTATCTGAGCTCCGGCCGTTCGCGTGGCATGAAGACCAGTATTGTCTCGCCAGCCGAGCAAGTGGCTTCCTGACCGGATGTATTGCCGCCAGCATCATGGCTGGCGGCAATGTTCACACTTGGAAATTCTCCATTCCACATTGAGTAACGTTGTTTTTCTGCAAGGCAGACGCAGTCATTGCGTCTGCAGCGTCGCTCTCATACAACGTTGTCACGCCCCCCTGATACTCGACGTTCACTTTACAGTGGTCATTACCCTCGAACTTCTTGCTGCTGGTCCAGACCTGGTTGGACACACTTGAATAGTAGGCTTTGCCTTGGGTGATCTCGGAGGCATAGAGGTCATTGACCAAAAGCTTGTAGTTAAGCTTTTTAAACGTGTCTCCCTCGAAATAGACCTCCAGCAGGTCATCTGTTCTGACGACCTTCGTGACTGTCAGTCGCAACAACATACTCTGGGCAATGGCCAGATAAGAACGGTAAGACGCCCGGTTTGTCACGCTGATGAGAGGGTTGCCATTGACGGTCATGTACAGGGCATCAACGCTTGCCTGATCGACACCTGCTACCAGTTGGGTCATCGTTGAGTCGGTGAAGAGCTAGCGGATGGGCAGGGCGATTTTTGCCTGTTCGACATTGCCGGAGAACAGGGTATAGGGTTTCCCTATGCCTGCAATTGCCGTGATGGTCACCTCTTGATGGCCTACGCCGCCGAGGCGTATCCAGGTGTTGTCAATAAGTCCTGAGCCGTTGGGGTAGCCCTTCTCAAGCGTTGCATAAGGAGGGGCTCCGAAGACGATCGTGTAATCATAATTCTTGAAAGCCTCACCCTCGAACGTCACTTGGACAAGTCCTGCGCTGACGATCACGCTTCTTATGGTTTTTTGCAGGAGCAACCGTTGTGCACGGTTCAATAGTCGGCCGTGCAGTTCATCGGTCTTTTCTTTCTCCAGATTGAAGAAAAGAACGTCAAGCCTTGGCTGGGTAATGCCGGGCCTCAGTTCAGCACAACGGTCATCGGTAAACATGGCCTTGATATTGAACAGCAGGATGGGTCGTGATGCGGTGCTGGCCACAGTGTATGGCTTGCCTCCAGCAAACACCTTGACTGACGCCTCATCCCCTT
Organism: Pseudomonas sp. MWU16-30316; assembly: GCF_020515645.1. Lineage (NCBI taxonomy): Bacteria > Pseudomonadati > Pseudomonadota > Gammaproteobacteria > Pseudomonadales > Pseudomonadaceae > Pseudomonas > Pseudomonas sp. MWU16-30316. Next base: position 320,764 of record NZ_JAIZAZ010000001.1, read on the forward strand.
CGGAGAGGGGAGTGCTGGCTTCAACGTAGGCGATGCCTTCCTCGATACGGGCTTCACAACCCACGTGTTCGCCGTTGTCTGCCCACGCCACTAACGTGCCGTTGAGCGTTATTTCGTAACGGTATGGCGTGTACCATTGCTTGGCAACGGTAAACTTTATCCGGTCTTGAAAGGTAGCGTGCACGCTGGACAGGATATGGGCAAGCGGCGGGGTGTAAGTGAGCAACGGCAGATCGATTGGGATCGTCGTCTCAGCGTCATTTTCCCAAATGGCCCGCGTCAATGCGGGCAGGTCGGCGATCTGGTTGAGGGTTTCAGGGGTTGGGTACAACCCCCAGCGATCAAAGAATTCCGCCAGGTTGAGGTGGCTCAGCAGCGAGGTTTCGACGATGAAGCGCTGCGCTTTATCGTCGCTGACGGTGGGCGGGTTGTGCATGAGCCGATAGCGCTGGTGCAATTGCGGGTAGAACGAAGTACCGAAGCTAAGACGCAATTGCCAGAGCATGACAAGCTTGTGTCCGGCCTCCTTGATGTTGTCGTACGCTCGCAGGCTACTGGCCAGGTACTCTTTCACGGGGGCGTAACTGGAGTCGGCGCCTGTAGCACGGCCAAGGAAAAACTCTTGGGCGGCCATCGAGTAGAGATTGACCGTGACCTCTGTCATTCCGGTGCCGGTGCCCCATGTCATAGGGCTGAGTTGTCGTTGATGGCCGCTTTCGTGCCAAGGGCCCCAACCATCTTCAGGGGCGGTCGACAATAAACGCGCCAGCGCAGCCGATCCGTTAAACCCCATATGACCGTTTGTGGCAAACATGTAAAGCCGGTCCGCTTCCACGTAGAAATGTTTACTGGGATCAAGCGCCCATTCCATCGTGCCGTAGTCGATCAGGCCTGAAATACCATCCTGCGCGCTAATGGCACCATCGAAATTGCCCATCAGCTTTACGGGATCGGTCAGGTAGAGCTGTGCGCTCTGATAGCGCACCACGACAATAGCCCTCGGGCTGGTAAGCAGCACGACAGGCGCTTCGCTGTAGTGCGCCATTTGCTGTTCCCATTCCAGATTGGTCATATCCATTCTGAAAAACGGCACATGGTTGTACTGTCCTGTTATGTCCAGAACCACGTGGCCAAGGGGGTCCAGGTTGGTGAAGCCCAGCAGGCCTGTGTTGGTAGCGACAAGAACGTTCATGCCACGGTTCAGCGGGTACGAGGTGGGGGTATCCAGTTCTGGCACCCCGATCACTGCAGACACCAGATTCATGTACAGACTGGTTGCTGTGATTTCCAGCCGATCGCCTTTCGTTACATAAATATTAGTCGGCTGAAAGTCGGTGTGTGTCCTGGTACGGGCGTGACGTTGGCGATGACTTTCGGCAGATCCGAAGCCGAAGGCTTGCCACCGGGCTTGAACTGCACTGGGCGCAACGGAGCTTGCGGCGTGAAGGTGTCGGTCATCCATGATCGTTACCTGAAAAGGCGGTCTGAGCTGTTTATTGAGCGCGCAACCCCTGCATCCGTCTACTGACAGAACTGACAGGCTGATTTGCTTTGCGTGCCGGTGAATAAGGTGATGCCCAGCGTGCTGCGAAAAGGCATTGGCGACGGAGGTGGGGAACATCTGCCTGTCATGCAGGTCGGTTAAACAGGTCCTTGGGAAGGCAACTCAAGAGCCCTGTGCAAAAACGCGACATTTTTTGTTGATATCCGGCCCCTCAGGTCCTAAAGTTCGCGCCGAACGTCCATGCTGGAAACGATCCATCCGGCTCAAGTACTGACGACGAGACAGCAAGGCCAGGAAGGCAGCCCTTCAGGGCCTTTTTGCTTTCGGCGACATGCCTTGGGAAGTAGGCGAACCAAAGTGGGGATACGGAGGGCGTTCATTTGTACCCATTGACCAATACCGTTTGCCAATAGGAGTTCCAGCAGCATGCCGATCAATGTCGAAGACTACTACTCAGCCGAAACCTTCAAGAAAATGAAGGCGTTCGCTGACAAGCAAGAAACCCCGTTCGTGGTCATTGATACTGACATCATCAGCAAGGCATATGACGACCTGCGTGCGGGCTTCGAATTCGCCAAGGTTTATTATGCGGTCAAGGCCAACCCTGCCGTTGAAGTCATCAATCTGCTCAAGGAAAAGGGTTCGAGCTTCGACATTGCGTCGATCTACGAGCTGGACAAGGTCCTGAGCTGTGGTGTCGGTCCGGAGCGCATGAGCTACGGCAACACCATCAAGAAATCCAAGGACATTCGCTACTTCTACGAGAAGGGCGTGCGTTTGTTTGCGACCGACTCCGAAGCCGACCTGCGTAACATTGCCAAGGCTGCACCGGGCGCGAAAGTCTATGTGCGCATTCTGACCGAAGGTTCGACCACTGCCGACTGGCCTCTGTCGCGCAAATTCGGCTGCCAGACCGACATGGCCATGGACCTGCTGATTCTTGCCCGCGACCTGGGTCTGGTGCCTTACGGCATCTCCTTCCACGTCGGCTCGCAGCAGCGCGACATCAGCGTCTGGGATGCTGCCATTGCCAAGGTCAAAGTGATCTTCGAGCGTCTGAAAGAAGAAGACGGCATCGTTCTCAAGCTGATCAACATGGGTGGCGGCTTCCCGGCTAACTACATCACCCGCACCAACAGCCTCGAAACCTACGCTGAAGAGATCATCCGCTTCCTGAAGGAAGACTTCGGTGATGACCTGCCGGAAATCATTCTGGAGCCAGGCCGTTCGCTGATCTCCAACGCCGGTATTCTGGTCAGCGAAGTGGTATTGGTCGCCCGTAAGTCGCGTACTGCGGTCGAGCGTTGGGTATACACCGACGTGGGCAAGTTCTCCGGTCTGATCGAAACCATGGACGAAGCCATCAAGTTTCCGATTTGGACCGAGAAAAAAGGCGAAATGGAAGAAGTGGTTATCGCCGGCCCTACCTGCGACAGCGCCGACATCATGTACGAAAACTACAAGTACGGTCTGCCACTCAACCTGGCCATCGGTGACCGTATGTACTGGTTGTCCACCGGTGCCTACACCACCAGCTACAGCGCAGTAGAATTCAATGGCTTCCCGCCATTGAAGTCGTTCTACCTGTAAATTACCTGCGTCAGAAAAAGCCCATGAAAGTGGGCTTTTTTTTGCCCGTAAAAAAATAGTTATATAAGCCTTGAGGCGCTGATCCGTACGATGAGTGCAGCGTTTTTTTGCCGAAACCCGATACGTTCCAGGATCAGTTGGTAGGCTTGAGGGAAAAGCAGCGAACGCAGTTGACCGAACTGCAGGCAGCGGTTGACGAAAAGCGTGCAGCGCTGGACGTCGAAGTGGGCAAGCGTGACCAGCTCTCGGCCCTTGCCTCGGTCGAGTTTTGCAAGACCGATTACGTTCGCGAGATGAGCAAATTGCTCGAAGCGTTGAAACATGCAAAAGACACGTTACAGATAGACAGGCCATGGCCGTCAGTGCATTAATTGCGCCGCGAAATATGAGTGAGAGTGGCGAGCGTGCTGAAGAAAGTCCTGTTTCAGTTGCACTGGTTCTTCGGGATCACGGCAGGTCTGGTGTTGACCCTAATGGGGATGACCGGTGCGCTGTATTCGTTCGAGGACGAAATTCTCGACGCGCTGAACCCGAATGTGCTGTTGGTCGAGTCGCGTGGTGCCACGCTGCCACCCGTTGAACTGGTGCGCAGGCTGGAGGCCGCGACCGGCCTGACGGTCGCTATTCTGCGTGTCGAAACCACTGGCAACCGTGTCGCTCAGGTGTTTTTCACGCCCAAAGCAGGTGAGCGTCGAGGCCCCAAACGCAATTTTGACCCCTACACCGGCGAGCTTAAAGGCAATGCAGTAGGGGAGGGTTTTTTCGACTTTGTCCTGAAGCTGCACCGTTATCTGGCCATGGGCGAGGCGGGCAAGCAGGTTACGGCGGCGTGTACGCTGATTCTGGTGTTCTTTTGCCTGTCCGGGCTTTACCTGCGCTGGCCTCGCGCAGTGCGGAACTGGCGGGTCTGGCTGACGGTTGACTGGGCAAAGAAAGGCCGAAGTTTCAATTGGGACCTGCATTCGGTCTTCGGCACTTGGTGCCTGTTGTTCTACCTGTTGTTCGCCCTCACGGGACTCACTTGGTCGTATGACTGGGTGAGCAACGGTCTGAATAAACTGATCGGGGATTCGCCGCTCAACGAAGACGTCGCTGCGCCAGCCAAGGCTGCTGGAAGATCGCCCTTGGTGGTCGATTACGTGGCGGTCTGGGACAGTATCCAGAAGGCTGCCGGGCCGGACTTGCGCGCTTACAACCTGCGCCTGCCTGCTGCCGGCGGTCAGCCTGCCACGGTGTTTTACCTGCTCAAGGATTCACCGCACCCGCGCGCGCTGAACACCATCACCCTTGATCCGGCCAATGGTCAGGTCAGCTCGGTTGTACGCTATGCCGAGCGCAGTTTCGGTGCGCAATTGCTGGCCAGCAATTATGCGCTGCACGTCGGCAGCTACTTCGGGCTCGTCGGTCGAATCATCATGACCGGCGCATCGTTGCTGATGCCGCTGTTCTTCATTACTGGCTGGTTGCTGTACCTGGATCGACGTCGCAAGAAGCGTGATATCGAGCGTGCACGCGGCGAGGTTCAGGGTGATGACCACGACGATGACGCATCCTGGCTCGTCTGTTTCGCCAGTCAAAGCGGTTTCTCCGAGCAATTGGCCTGGCAGACCGCTGGCCAGTTGCAGGCTTCAGGATTGTCGGTGCGCGTGAAGCAACTGGGCGATCTGAGCGAAGAAGAGCTATGCCGAAGCCGCAATGCCTTGTTCGTGGTCAGTACCTTTGGTGACGGAGAGGCACCGGACAGTGCCCGACGTTTTGAGCGCAATCTGCTGGGTAGTCCGCTTTCACTGAACCAGCTCGATTACGCCGTTCTGGCGCTCGGCGACCGGCAGTATCCGCATTTTTGCGGCTTTGCCCATCGTTTGCATGACTGGTTGACCGAGCAGGGCGGGCGCAGCGTGTTTCCGCCTGTTGAAGTGGACAGCGCCGATCCTGTGGCCCTGCAACACTGGCAGCAGCAATTGGGGCAGTTGACTGGCTCCGTGCCGGCAGCGCACTGGCAGACACCGGTTTTCGAGAACTGGACGCTGGCCCGGCGCGTGCTTTTAAACGCTGGCAGCAGTGGTTCGGAGGTCTATCTGCTGGACCTGACGCCGCCAGCCCTTGCGCATTGGCAGGCGGGGGATCTGGTCGAGGTGATGCCGCGCCACACACTGCAGGTCATCGAGCCGTTTCTCGCCGGGCTGGGTGTCGATCCGGGCGCATCGGTCAGCGTGGATGGCTTGCAGGAACCGCTCGCGCAGGCGCTGGAAAGCCGCCAGTTACCGCAGAACCGTTCACATCTGGTGGGGCTGCATGCGCAAGCGTTAATCGATGCGCTGGTGCCGGTCTCCGTACGTGAATACTCGATTGCCTCGATTGCGCAGGACGGCATTCTGCAACTCATCGTGCGTCAGGAAGTGCATGCCGACGGTAGCCTGGGGCTGGGTTCGGGGTGGCTTACCGAACATTGTGCCGTGGGCGGTGCCGTCAGCCTGCGTTTGCGCCGTAACAGCAGCTTTCATCTGCCTGTCGAACCTGTCCCGCTGATCCTGTTGGGCAATGGTACGGGGCTGGCCGGTTTACGCAGCCTGCTCAAGGCGCGTATCGCTCAAGGGCAGGTGCGCAACTGGTTGTTGTTTGGCGAACGTAACCGGGCGCATGACTTTCATTGCGGCGCTGAACTGCAGGGCTGGCTGGAGGCTGGTCTTCTGACGCGCCTGGACCTGGCTTTTTCCCGCGATCAGGCAGAGAAAATCTACGTGCAGGATCGCTTGCGCGAGGCGGCCGATGAACTGCGTCTATGGCTCGACGAAGGGGCTGCGATTTACATCTGTGGCAGCTTGCGGGGTATGGCGGCGGGCGTGGATCAGGTGTTGAACGAGGTGCTGGGCGAGCAGGCGATCAGCGAATTGATCGAGGAAGGGCGTTATCGGCGGGATGTGTATTAAGCATCGCACGATAGTTGAGAGTATCGTTCCTCACGCTCCAGCGTGGGAATGCCTTCAGTGACGCTTTGCGTCACAAATCTGCGCCGCACTGCACACTCAAAACCGGACGCGGAGCGTCCAAGAGCCCTGTGGGAGTGAGCTTGCTCACGAATACGATGGCCCAGACGCCCCATTTTCAGGGGATTTACTGGCCTCTTCGCGAGCAAGCTCGCTCCCACGGCCGCTGGCCAGAATCAAAAGCGTACTTGTGTATAACGCTGAGCGCTGGAGCGTGGGCACGATAGTCTTTTGGCTTTTAGCTACGCCGCTACAAATTGCTCGGCATAGTGGCAAGCCACCTGGCGGTTATCCACCAGGCGCAGCTCTGGCACTTCGGCTGCGCAACGCTCGGTCGCATAGGGGCAGCGCTTGTGGAAGGCGCAGCCGCTTGGCGGGTTGAGCGGGTTGGGCAGCTCGCCGACGATCTTGATCTTCGGCTTGAGCGGGTCCGGATGGATGGTCGGAGTCGCCGACAGCAGCGCCTGGGTGTACGGGTGCAGCGGACGGTTGTAGATCTCTTCCTTGGGACCCATTTCCGCAGGCCGGCCCAGGTACATCACCAATACCGTATCGGCGACATGACGCACCACCGACAGGTTGTGGGAGATGAACACGTAGGCGGTGTTGAATTCCTGCTGCAGGTCCATGAACAGGTTCAGTACCTGCGCCTGAATCGACACGTCCAGCGCTGAAGTCGGCTCGTCCGCTACCAGCACCTTGGGCTGCAGCATCATCGCCCGAGCCAGCGCGATACGCTGACGCTGACCGCCGGAGAACATGTGCGGGTAGCGCTGATAGTGCTCAGGGCGCAAACCGACCTGGGCCATCATCGCCTGGACTTTCTCGCGGCGTTCGGCGGCCGACAGGCTGGTGTTGATCAGCAGCGGCTCGCCGAGCTGATCCCCGACTTTCTGCCTCGGGTTGAGCGAGGCATAAGGGCTCTGGAAGACCATCTGCACGTCCTTGCGCAACTGCTTGCGCTCGGCCTTGCTGGCCCCGGCAACTTCCTGACCGGCGATTTTCAGCGAGCCGGATGAAGGCTCTTCGATCAGCGTCAGCGCGCGCGCCAGTGTCGATTTGCCACAGCCGGACTCGCCGACCACAGCCAGGGTCTTGCCGGCTTCCAGTTCGAAGGACACGCCGTTAAGCGCACGCACCAGCGCTGTGCCCTTGAACAGGCCGCGGGAGACTTCGTAGTGACGGGTAAGGTCGCGGGCGGTAAGTACGACGCTCATTACGCCACCTCCTGATTCAAGGGATAGAAGCAGCGCGCCAGACTGTGCGCCTTGGGATCAAGGGCAGGGCGTTCGGTTCGGCAGTTGTCGCGCACGTACGGGCAGCGCGGTGACAGCAGGCAACCCTGTGGACGGTCATAGCGGCCCGGGACCATGCCCGGCAGCGTGGCGAGGCGCTCGGCGCCCATGCTGTGCTCGGGAATGGCGGCCAGCAAGGCTTCGCTGTACGGGTGGGCAGGGACATCGAACAGCCCCGGCACCTGACCGACTTCGACGGCCTGACCGGCGTACATCACGCAGACACGCTGGGCGGTTTCGGCCACGACAGCCAGGTCGTGAGTAATCAGCACCAGTGCCATGTCCTGCTCTTTCTGCAGGCTCAGCAGCAGCTCCATGATCTGCGCCTGAATGGTCACGTCCAGCGCGGTGGTCGGTTCGTCGGCGATCAGCAGTTTCGGTTCGCCGGCAATCGCCATGGCAATCGCCACACGCTGGCTCATGCCGCCGGACAATTGGTGCGGGTAGGCATTCAGGCGCGCGGCGGCGCCAGGGATCTCGACCTTTTCCAGCAGTTCCAGTGCACGCTGGCGTGCAGCCTTGCCCGACATGTTCAGGTGCTGGCGCAGCACTTCCTCGATCTGGAAGCCCACGGTGTAACTGGGGTTCAGAGCGGTCATCGGGTCCTGAAAGACCATCGCCAGGTCTTTGCCGATAATGCGTCGACGCTGCCGTGCGTTGAGCTTGAGCAGGTCGTTGCCGTCGAAATTGAGCGCGTCGGCGGTGATGATGCCGGGGGAGTCGATCAGCCCCATCAGCGCCATCATGGTCACCGATTTACCGGAACCCGATTCGCCGACGATGGCCAGTACTTCACCCTTTTCGACGCTCAGGGACAGGCCGTCCACAACAGGTACGGCCTTGGCGTCGCCGAAGCGGACGTTGAGATTCTTGATTTCAAGAAGTGACATGCGAATCTCCTCAGGCGGCGTTCTTGAGTTTCGGGTCCAGCGCATCGCGCAGACCGTCGCCCATCAGGTTGATTGCCAGCACGCTGAGCAAAATGGTCAGACCGGGCAGGCTCACGACCCACCAGGCACGTTCGATGTAGTCGCGCGCCGAGGCGAGCATGGTGCCCCACTCAGGCGTCGGTGGCTGTACGCCCAGACCCAGGAAGCCCAGCGCTGCGGCATCGAGAATCGCCGACGAGAAGCTCAGGGTGGCCTGAACGATCAGCGGTGCCATGCAGTTGGGCAGCACAGTGATGAACATCAGGCGCGGCAGGGTGGCGCCGGCCAGACGGGCGGCCGTCACGTAGTCGCGGTTCAGTTCGCCCATCACCGCAGCGCGGGTGAGACGAACATAGGAAGGCAGCGACACGATGGCGATGGCGATCACGGTGTTGATCAGGCCAGGGCCGAGGATCGCCACGATGGCCACAGCCAGCAGCAGCGAGGGCAAGGCCAGCATGATGTCCATCAGGCGCATCACCGAAGGGCCCAGAATGCGCGGGAAAAAGCCCGCCAGCAGGCCCAGCAGAATGCCTGGGATCAGCGACATGACCACCGATGCCAGACCGATCAGCAGCGACAGGCGCGAACCCTGGATCAGGCGTGACAGCAGGTCGCGGCCCAGTTCGTCGGTGCCGAGGATGAATTGCCATTGACCGCCTTCAAGCCATACCGGCGGCGTGAGCAGGAAGTCGCGGTATTGCTCGCTCGGGTCATGGGGGGCAACCCAGGGCGCGAACAGGGCGCAGAACACGATCAGGGTCATGAACAGCAGGCCGGCAACCGCGCCTTTGTTTTTCGAGAAGGCTTGCCAGAATTCTTTGTACGGGGATGGGTAAAGCAGGCTTTGATCGACTGCTACCGCAGGAGTAGGGGTGCTCATATCGATGATCTCAGCGCTGGTGACGAATGCGTGGGTTGGCAAAGCCGTAGAGGATATCCACCACGAAATTGACCAGGATCACCAGACAGGCGATCAGCAGAATGCCGTTTTGCACGACCGGGTAGTCCCGGGCGCCAATGGCTTCGATCAACCACTTGCCGATACCCGGCCAGGAGAAGATCGTTTCGGTGAGTACCGCACCGGCCAACAACGTACCGATTTGCAGGCCGAACACGGTCAGTACCGGAATCAGCGCGTTGCGCAGGCCGTGAACGAATACCACACGGGCAGGCGACAGGCCTTTGGCGCGGGCGGTTCGCACGTAGTCTTCCCGCAATACTTCGAGCATCGACGAGCGGGTCATCCGGGCGATCACCGCCAGCGGGATGGTACCCAGCACGATGGCCGGCAGAATCATGTGGTGCAGGGCATCGAGAAACGCACCCTGTTCGTCACTCAGCAGCGTGTCGATCAGCATGAAGCCGGTGACCGGCGGAATGTCGTACAGCAGGTCGATCCGCCCGGAAACAGGGGTCCATCCCAGTGTTACCGAGAAGAACATGATGAGGATCAGGCCCCACCAGAAGATCGGCATGGAATAGCCGGCGAGGGAAATCCCCATGACCCCATGGTCGAACAGGGACCCTCGTTTGAGTGCGGCGATCACCCCGGCCAGCAGGCCGAGAATACCCGCGAAAATCAGCGCCGCCAGCGACAACTCCAGGGTGGCCGGGAACAGCGAAGTGAATTCGGACCAGACACTGGTGCGTGTACGCAACGATTCACCAAGGTCGCCCTGGGCGAGCTTGCCGATGTAATCGATGTACTGGGCGTAGAGGGGTTTGTTCAGACCCAGACGTTCCATGGCCTGAGCGTGCATTTCCGGATCGACACGGCGCTCACCCATCATGACTTCGACCGGGTCGCCCGGAATCAGACGAATCAGGGCGAAGGTCAATAAGGTGATGCCGAAGAAAGTGGGTATCAGCAACCCCACTCGGCGGGCGATAAAACTAAACATCTTGGTGTGTACCTCATCAGCCGGTTAGGCATGCTCCGGCGAGTCTCGGGTTATGAGCTCGCCGGATTGTTTTTCTACTTCACCTGGGTAGTGGCGAAGTTGTTGGTTGTGAGCGGGCTGATTTGGTAGCCCTCCACATTTTTACGCATGGCGGTGAACATTCTGGTGTGAGCCATGCTGATCCATGGCTGATCCTTGTTGAATATGGCCTGGGCCTGTTCATAGAGCCCAGCGCGCTCCTCGGGGTTCACTGTTTCACGCGCCTTATCGATCAGCTTCTGGAAATCGGCGTTGCACCAGCGGGCGTAGTTCTCGCCGTTTTTCGCCGCTTCACAGCTCAGCATCGGAGTCAGGAAGTTATCAGGGTCGCCATTGTCGCCTGCCCAGCCAGCAGACACCATGTCATGTTCGCCATTCTTGGCACGTTTGAGCATTTCACCCCATTCCATGACGCGGATGTCGATCTTGATGCCGATCTTCGCCAGGTCGGATTGCATCATTTGCGCGCCGAGCATCGGGTTGGGGTTGGTTGGTCCGCCGCCGTTGCGGGTGAACAGGGTAAACGTGGTGCCTTCCGGAACGCCAGCTTCCTTCAGCAAGGCGCGTGCCTTGTCGAGGTCAATCGGTGGGTTTTTCAGGTCTTTGTTATAACCCAGCAGGGTCGGCGGATACGGGTTGACCGCTACCAGCGCGTTGCCCTTGCCGAACACCGCGTTGACATAAGCGTTCTTGTCGAACGTCATGTCAATGGCTTTGCGGACGCGCACGTCGCTCAGGTACTTGTGCGTGGTGTTGATAGCGATGTAGCCGGTGGTCATTGCCTCCAGCTCATCGATTTTCAGATTCGGGTCTTTCTTGATGCTCGGTACGTCGTCCGGCTTCGGATACAGCGCGATCTGACATTCGTTGGCCTTGAGCTTCTGCAGGCGCACGTTGTTGTCGGTGGCGATTGCCAGAATCAAGGCATCGGCAGGCGGCTTGCCGCGGAAGTAGTCCGGGTTTGCCTTGAAGCGTACCTGCGCATCCTTGGCATAGCGCTGGAAGATGAACGGGCCGGTGCCGATCGGCTTGCTGTTGAGGTCGCCGGTCTTGTTGGCTTTCAACAGTTGGTCAGCGTATTCAGCCGGATAGATCGACGCGAAGGCCATCGCGAGGTCGGCCAGGAATGGTGCTTCGCGGCGGGTCAGGGTGAACTTGACGGTGTAGTCGTCAGTTTTCTCGACGCTTTTCAGCAGCTCTTTGAAGCCCATGCTTTCAAAGTAGGGGAAGCCGACGCTCGACTTGTCATGCCACGGGTGCTTCGGGTCCAGCTGACGCTGAAAACTCCAGAGCACATCGTCGGCGTTCATGTCGCGGGTCGGTTTGAAGTAATCGGTGGTGTGGAACTTGACGCCTTTACGCAGGTGGAAGGTGTACGTCAGGCCGTCGTCGCTGATCTCCCAGGAGTCAGCCAGCGCAGGAATCACTTCCGTGGTACCGGGTTTGAAATCCGCGAGGCGGTTGAACACGGTTTCAGCCACGGCATCGGCCGTCACTGCTGTTGTGTATTGCACCATGTCGAAGCCTTCGGGGCTGGCTTCGGTGCAGACCACCAGGGGTTTTGCCGAAACACTGACGGCGACGCTGAGCAGGGCCAGGGCGATCGAGTTTCGTAGCGATAACAGTTTCATTGTGAACCCTCCATAGAGTTGACGCCGATGGTGATGATGGGACGCAAGGCCATTGCCTTGCGCCCCAACGGTTTTCAGCGAATCAAAGAATGTTGAACGGAACGGTGGTCACCAGACGGAATTCGTTGATGTTGCCATCAGCCTGATTCTCGCTGGCGCGGTGCGTGGTGTAGGTGGCGCGGATGGCAGTGGCCTTGAGCGGGCCGGACTGCACGGAGTACGACGAACCAATGCCGTATTCGTAGTGAGTCTCGCCGTCCATTGCCAGTACGTCGGTGTAGCCGGTGCCCTTGTAGTGCGTACCGTCGATGTCCCAGCCACGTGCCTGGTAGATGTTGAATTTCAGGCCCGGCACGCCATATTCGGCCATGTTCAGTACGTAAGCGACCTGCAGGGACTTCTCGTTCGGGCCGTTGAAGTCCGAGAGCAGGGAGTTGGCCAGGAAAATCGCGTTGGTGTCGTGGGCGTAGTCGAAATACTCGTTACCGTTAACTTCCTGGTACGCAACGCTGATGCTGTGCGCGTTATGTGTACCGGTGAAGGACAGGCTGTAGGTATCGTTGTCGATCGCGCCCAGCTTGCTCTGACCTGCATCCTTGGTCTTGTAGTAGTTCAGGTTGGTGCTGAGGGCGAACACCTTGCTGTCACCCAGTTCGTGGGTGAAGCCGAAGTAGTACTGGTGCCAGAAGTCTTCGAGGTTGGACGCATAGAAGCTGGCGGTCAGGCTGTCGGTCGGCTTGTAGTCACCACCAAACATGTCCAGACGGTCGGCCGTCTTGCTGCGATCACCGTACTCGGAGCGGAACTTGTCCAGGCTCTGTTCCATACGTGGCGATACGCGGTCGAAGCTGCCGCCCTGCAGGGACAGGTTGTTGAATTCGTCGCTCTGGACTGCAAAACCCTGGAAACTGGACGGCAGTGCGCGGTTGCCGATGAAGGCGATGACCGGGGTGTTCACCGATTGGCGACCCATGGTCAGGACGGTGTTGGAAACCCGCGCCTTCACGTTGCCCAGGCCCATCTTGCTCCACTGACCCACTGCATCACCGTCACTGTGTGCCAGGGTACGGTTGGAGTTGCCGGCAAAGTCGTCGGTGTCACGGTCCAGCGCAATGGCGTTGTACAGCGCCAGTTCGGTGGAGAAACCTACAACGCCCTGCGTATAGCCGGAGGTGTAGTTGACGATCGTGCCCTGCTGCCAGTTGATGCGACGCGAGGTCTGCTCGGCAACGCCGTTGTCGTTGTAGCGGAACACTTCGCCGCGACGCTTGAGTTCATTGGCGTACCAGTTACGGGTCGTGCCGGTCAGGTGTTGGTCTTCGATAAAGCCGTTGGCGTCGGCCTGTGCATTCTTTGAACTCAGCTCGGTCGGTACGAACGTCTGGCTTGCCGGTTCAGCCTGAACCAGTGCGCCAAACGACGAGAGAGACAATGCCAATAATGCAGTGCTAGTTGTTTTCACGATGTGCAGCTCCCTTTATCACTTTTTTATATGCCAGTTCTTTAAGCCTGGCTTTTGGTGGTGCAGGACTTTGGGTCCTGCGTTGTTATAGGTATCGACGCGCAAGTGCCCGCTCTCGCCGTGACACAAGACGGCGAGGGCGTGCGGAGTTTTCGATCAATCGACGATGCTGACGCCTGAAAAATTGTTGCGACCGAACGGGCTGACGTGGAAGTCCCTGACCTCGGCGCGCAATGGCTGATTGACGGTCGAGTGGGCAACCGGTGTGATCGGCACCTGCTCCTTGAGGTAGCGCTGCGCCTGTTGGTACAGGTCGGTACGCTTCGCGCGGTCAGTGGTCGCAACCGCGGCCTTGACCAGTTGGTCGTATTTTTCGTCGCACCACATCGAGTAGTTGTTGCCGCCAATCGCGGCGCAGCTGTAAAGCGTGCCCAGCCAGTTGTCCGGGTCACCGTTGTCGCCGGTCCAGCCGATCAGCGAGATATCGTGCTCGCCGTTTTTGGTGCGTTTGAGGTATTCACCCCATTCGTAACTGACGATCTTGACCTTGATGCCGACCTTGGCCCAGTCGGCCTGAAGCATTTCGGCCATCAGTTTGGCGTTAGGGTTGTAAGGGCGCTGAACCGGCATGGCCCACAGGGTCAGTTCGGTGCCTTCCTTGACGCCTGCGGCACGCAACAGGGTCCTGGCTTTTTCCGGGTCGTAGGGGGCGTCCTTGATAGTGTCGTCATAGGACCACTGGGTCGGTGGCATGGCGTTGACTGCCAGTTGCCCTGCGCCTTGGTAAACCGCGTTGATGATCGCCTTCTTGTTGACGGCCATGTCCAGCGCCTGACGCACTTCCAGCTTGCCCAACGGTTCGTGGCGCACGTTGTAGGCGATGTAGCCGAGATTGAAGCCTGGTTTCTCGATGATCTGCAGGCTTTTGTCTGCCTTGAGGCTGGCGAGGTCCGCCGGGCGCGGGTTGACCGAGACCTGGCATTCATTGGCCTTGAGCTTTTGCATGCGCGCAGAGGCGTCGGTCACGATGGCGAAGATCAACTGATCGATTTTCACCCGGCTCGGGTCCCAGAACTCCTTGTTGCCCTTGTAGCGAATCTGCGAATCCTTCTGATAACGCTGAAACACGAACGGGCCTGTGCCGATAGGCTGCTGGTTGATGTCGCGTACGTCACCCTTGGCCATCAGCTGTTCGGCGTACTCGGCGGAGAGGATGCCGGCGAAGTTCATCGCGATGTTCTGAATGAAGGCCGCGTCGACCGTATTGAGGGTGAACACGACGGTCAGCGGGTCGGTCTTCTCGACGGACTTGATCTTCTTGTTCAGGCCCATGCTGGTGAAGTAGGGGAACTCGGTCGGGTAAGCGACACGGAACGGATGATCGGGCTTGAGCATGCGATTGAAGGTGAACAGCACATCGTCGGCGTTGAAGTCACGGCTGGGTTTGAAGTTTTTGTTGCTGTGGAACTTCACGCCCTCGCGCAGATGAAACGTGTAGACCAGGCCGTCTTCCGAGATGTCCCAGGAAGTCGCCAGCGCTGGAACCACGGTGGTGTCGCCTTGCTTGAATTCGGTGAGTCGATTGTAGATCGGCTCGGATGCATCGTTATCGGTGGAGGAGGTGTATTGCGCACCGTCGAAGCCAGCCGGACTCGCTTCGGAGCAAAACACCAGATTGCTTGCCGCCTGGGCAAACGGGGCCAGTGCCAACAGTCCCAGGCACGACGTCATCGCAAGAGTTTTACGCATGATGATCCCTATCCTCGAAGGATGAGCCGAGGCTCGAATGTCTAACTGGCCCAAAGGCGTCGCCCCACGCAACTTCGCACGACATGCCCGGCGCACCTGGACACGAAGCGACGGGCTTCCTGCCATTGCCGCTGCCCTTCGACGGTAAGTCGTCAGAGGCCCGCGGTATATAGGCTCGAAGGCTGCAAAGCTCGTAGGAAATATCTTAGTGATAGTAGAAGAATGCCGTTATCGGCACTTTTTCAACCCATCGCTCGGGGCTTGCTATTCAAGTAGAGCGGTTTGCTGCGCCGGATGAGCGGCGCAGCAAGCTGTCACTTTTATTTGCCGCTCACGCTCACACCGTAAAAGGAGTTCAAGCCAAACGGGCTGATCTTGAAGTCCTGCACGCTGGTGCGCATGGGTTGATAGACCGTCGAGTGCGCAATAGGCGTCATTGGCACGGCGTCTTTCAGGAGGTGTTGCGCCTGTTTGTACAGCTCGGTGCGCTTGGCCTGATCGGACGTTTCCTTGGCCTGATGGATCAGCGTGTCGAACGGCTTGTCACACCATTTGGCAAAGTTGTTGCCATTCAGTGCGTCGCAGCCGAACAGGGTGCCGAGCCAGTTGTCCGGGTCACCATTGTCACCGCTCCAGCCAATCAGCATGGCGCCGTTCTCGCCATTCTTGGCGCGCTTGATGTACTCGCCCCATTCATAGCTGACGATCTTGGCGTTGATACCGATCTTCTTCCAGTCGGACTGGAGCATCTCGGCCATCAGTTTGGCGTTGGGGTTGTAAGGACGCTGAACCGGCATCGCCCACAGGGTGATTTCGGTGCCTTCCTTGATACCGGCTTCCTTGAGCAGCTCGCGAGCTTTCTCGGGATCATACTTGGCGTCCTTGATGGTGGTGTCATAGGACCACTGGGTCGGCGGCATGGCGTTGACCGCCAATTGACCTGCACCCTGGTAAACCGAGTCGATGATCTGCTGCTTGTTGACCGCCATGTCCAGCGCCTGACGCACTTTCAACTGAGCCAGGGGATTTGGATGGTCTTCGCCCTTGATCTCAGGCATCACGTTGTAGGCGATGTACCCCAGGTTGAAGCCTGCCTGATCGGGCATCTTCAGGTTCTTGTCGGCCTTGAGCGGTTCGAGGTCGGCAGGACGCGGGTAGGCAGTGATCTGGCATTCGTTTTTCTTGAGCTTCTGCATGCGCACCGAAGCATCGGTGGTGATGGCGAAGATCAGGTTGTCGACCTTGACGTCCTCAGGCTTCCAGTAATCCTTGTTGCCGGTGTAACGGATGTTGGAGTCTTTCTGGTAGCTCTTGAACACGAACGGGCCAGTGCCGATCGGCTGCTGGTTGATCAGCTCCGGCTTGCCTTCCTTCAGCAGCTGGGCGGCATATTCTGCGGACTGGATGGACGCGAAGCTCATCGCCATGTTCTGGATGAACGCGGCGTCGACCTTGCCCAGAACGAACTTGACGGTGTGGTCGTCGATCTTCTCGATTTTGGTGATGTTGGTGTCCATCGCCATATCGGTGAAGTACGGGAACTCGGTCGGATACGCTTTGCGGTAAGGCATGTCCTTGTCGATCATGCGATTGAACGTGAACAGCACGTCATCGGCATTGAATTCACGGGTCGGCTTGAAGTAGGGCGTGGTGTGGAACTTGACGCCTTCACGAAGGTGGAAGGTGTACGTCAGGCCATCGTCGGAGATGTCCCATTTGGTTGCCAGACCTGGCACCACGGCGGTGCCGCCGCGTTCAAACTGGCTCAAGCGATTGAAAATGGTCTCGGCTGAGGCGTCGAAGTCAGTACCTGTGGTGTATTGACCTGGATCGAAGCCCGCAGGGCTGCCCTCGGAACAGAACACCAGATTCGATGCAGCGTGAGCGAAAGGTGCGCTGGCGAGCAAGCTGGCGCCGACCAGAAACGGAATGACCGCGTGTTTGAGCATGGTTGCCTCAGTTGTTGTCATTTTTGATTAGAGGGAACGACCTCGTGAGCCGATCCGTCCGATACTTATGCAGGGGCCATACCCAAAGCAAGACAGTGAGGCGAAAGAAGCGACAAAGAGTGGCACGATCGTACAGGAATGTCGCGAAAGTGTAACTTTCTTGGTAGTTGATCGTTTGCGCGACGCTTTTTCAATTGTTTCGTGCACCAAATAAGCGCAACCGGGTGAGAAAAATGCACCCGGTTGGCGCTGTGTTGTTACTTCACTGTTCCCAGGCTGACACCATAAAAGGGTGTCAGGCCGAAGGGGCTGATCTTGAAGTCCTGCACTTCCTGGCGCATTGGCTGAAACACCTTGGAGTTGGCGATCGGGGTGATCGGCACCTGCTGCTTGAGAATGTGCTGAGCCTGCTGATAGAGCTTGATGCGCTCATCGCGGTTGCTGGTCAGCTTGGCCTTCTGCACCAGCTTGTCGTAAGCCGGGTCGCACCACTTGGCGTAGTTGCTGCCTTTGACGGCTGCGCAGCTGTAAAGCACGCCGAGCCAGTTGTCGGGGTCGCCGTTGTCACCGGTCCAGCCATAGATCATTGCGTCATGTTCGCCGGCCTTGGCGCGCTTGATGTATTCGCCCCATTCATAGCTGACGATGTTGGCCTTGATACCGATCTTCTCCCAGTCGGACTGAATCATCTGAGCCGACATGCGTGCATTGGGGTTCGACGCGCGCTGGACGGTCATGGCCCACAGATCGATTTTGGTACCCGGTGCCACACCTGCTTCCTTGAGCAGTTGTTTGGCTTTGGTCAGGTCGTGCGGGGCGTCCTTGATGGTCGGATCGAAGCTCCACTGACCCGGCGGCAGGGCATTTTCAGCCAGCTGGCCTGCACTCTGATAAACCGCCTTGATGATTGCCGGCTTGTCGATGGCCATGTCCAGCGCCTGACGCACCTTGAGCTGATCCAGTGGCGGATGCGTAACGTTGTAGGCCAGGAAGCCCAGGTTGAAGCCCGGCTGACTGAGGACCTTGAGTTTCGGGTCCTTTTTCATCTCCTCGATGTCCTGCGGACGCGGATAGCCGCTGACCTGGCATTCGTTGGCCTTGAGCTTCTGCAGGCGCACGGCGGCATCGCTGCTGATCGAGAAGATCAGGTTGTCGATCTTCACATCCTCCGGCTTCCAGTACTCGGTATTGCCGACGTAACGGATCTGTGAATCCTTCTGATAGCGCTTGAAGACGAACGGACCCGTGCCGATGGGCTTCTGGTTCAAGTCCTCGGCCTTGCCTTCCTTGAGCAGTTTGTCTGCGTACTCGGCAGACTGGATCGAAGCGAAGCTCATCGCCAGGTTCTGCACAAAGGCGGCATCAATGTTGTTCAGGGTGAACTTGACGGTCAGCGGGTCGACTTTCTCGACGCTCTTGATCGTCGTATTCAGCCCCATATCGGTGAAATAGGGCGACTCGGACGGATACGCCTTGCGGAACGGGTGGTTGGCATCAAGCAGGCGATTGAACGTGAACAGCACGTCATCGGCGTTGAACGTACGAGTCGGGGTGAAATAATCCGTGGTATGGAATTTCACGCCGTCGCGCAGGTGAAACGTGTAGGTCAGACCATCCGGCGAAACGTCCCAGCGCGTGGCCAGACCCGGCTCCACTTCCGTACCGCCACGCTTGAACTGGGTCAGACGGTTGAAAACGGTTTCGGCCGAGGCATCGAAGTCGGTGCCGCTGGTGTACTGGCTGGGGTCGAAACCGGCCGGGCTTGCTTCCGAGCAATACACCAGCGTGCTTGCCGCTTGGGCCAAAGGTGCGCAGGCCAGCAGCGCGGTGGTCAACAGCAGCGGTTTGAAAAGTGTGTGTCCCATGGATCCCTCGCGTGGTACTGCGTTCTCAAGATCGGACGCAGAGCGTCCGGAACTGCGTTCCCACGCCGAGCATGGGAACGATGGTTGTGCTGATTGGAGCTCGCTTTTCCGGGCTCGGGCTCAATGATCAACCCTGCTCAGGGTATCGCGACTTCGATCACGCCATCCGCGGCGACGCTGACCTGGCTGGTGCCAGCCTCGACATCGGGCGTCGGAGCTGCGTCTTCGCGCGAGGACTTGGCCATCATCATGACCGGCGCGCGCAGATACGGCTGCGGGTAGCCCGAGGTATTCAGATTCAGGTTGACCAGCTTGTAGCCTGTACCGCCCAGCGCCTCGGTGACCAGTTGCGCACGAGCCTTGAACGCAGTCACGGCGTCCTTGAGCAGGGCGTCTTCACTGGTCTTGCGCGTCGATGGCGAGATCGAGAAGTCCATGCCGCCCATTTTCAGGTCGGTCAGCAGCTCGCCGGTCAGCTTGGACAGCACAGCAAAGTCTGCGCTTTCCAGGCGCAGTTCGGCGCGTTCACGCCAGCCGGTAATCTTCTGGCCTTTATCGTCGTAGACCGGGTAGCTGTTGCGGCTGCCCTGGCGAATCTTCACGTCCTTGACCTGGCGCGCCTGCCCCAGCGCCTTGTTCAGCGTCTCGGTGATCTGCGCGGCCAGTTTGGCCGGATCGCTGTCCTGCGCTTCGGTGTACAGCGTGACGAGCATCAGGTCGCGCTGCACCTCCTGATTGACCTCGGCGCGCAATGAAATCTGGTTGTAACGGGCTTCTTCAGCCATGGCGGGCAGGCTGGACAAAGCCGCAGCCAGCGCGACGAGGGTGGCGGCAGGGCGAAGGTTGAACATGAGAGCTCCTTGTTATCAAACGGCCTCCGACGATGGTCGGGCGGCGCAAAGTGTTCTGACTGTAGCGCTTTGGTCCGGTTCCTGCGATGACCGAGTGCTCTGGCGTGCGGTGCGTTGACGCACTTTTTCAGTTTTGTCTCCCGCTTGGTTATACTCGCTGCGATCCGCCTGGAGCACTCATCAGGAGAGCTCATGCTCGCCCCCGTTCAAATGCTTTCAGCCACACGGCAAAACCTGTGGCGCCTGACATTCATCCGTATTCTGGTGCTGGCCGCGCAGGCCGGCTCGGTCGGTATGGCCTGGCTGTTCGACTTTCTACCGTTGCCGTGGCTGCAGCTGTCGATCACCCTGGGCTGTTCGCTGGTGCTCTGCGGGCTGACAGTCATTCGTCTGCGCACCTCGCTGCCGCTCACCGAGCTTGAATATGCGCTGCAACTGGCGCTGGACCTGCTGATTCACAGCGCGCTGCTGTATTACTCGGGCGGCTCGGCGAACCCGTTCGTTTCCTATTATCTGGTGCCGCTGACCATTGCCGCCGCCACGCTGCCATGGCGTTACTCGCTGATTCTGTCCGGCTTTGCGCTGAGCATGTACACCTTGCTGATGGTGCGCTCCTACCCGCTGGAAACCGACTCCATTGCCCGGGAAAACATGCAGATCTACGGCATGTGGCTGAGTTTTGCGTTGGCCGCTGCGGTGATTACCTTCTTTGCTGCGAAGATGGCCGAAGAGCTGCGCCGCCAGGAGCAACTGCGTGCCGAGCGTCGCGAAGAAGGCCTGCGTGATCAGCAATTGCTCGCCGTCGCGACCCAGGCTGCAGGGGCCGCCCATGAATTGGGAACGCCGCTGGCAACCATGAGCGTGCTGCTCAAGGAAATGCGCCAGGATCACAGCGACCCAGCGTTGCAGGATGATCTGTCCGTGCTGCAGGAGCAGGTCAAACAGTGCAAGCAGACCCTGCAGCAACTGGTGCGTGCCGCCGAAGCCAATCGGCGCATGGCCGTCGAATATCAGACCGCCACCCGCTGGCTGGACGAGTCCCTCAACCGCTGGCATCTGATGCGCCCGGAGGTGAGTTACCGTTTCTATCAGTTGGGCAAGGGCGAGGCGCCGATGCTGGCACCGCCGCCGGACCTGACCCAGGCGCTGCTCAACCTGCTCAACAACGCTGCCGATGCCTGCCCCGATGGCCTTGAAGTCAATCTGGACTGGGACAGTGCGGAAGTCTGCATCAGCATTCGCGACCATGGCGCGGGTGTGCCGCTGGCGATTGCCGAACAGATCGGCAAGCCGTTCTTTACTACCAAGGGCAAAGGTTTCGGCCTGGGGCTGTTCCTGAGCAAGGCCAGCGTCACCCGTGCGGGTGGCTCGGTGAAGCTCTACAGTCATGAAGAAGGCGGTACGCTCACCGAGCTGCGCCTGCCCCGAGATACGCGAGGAGAAGAAGCATGAGTGACGATGACATCCAGGTCGAAGGCGAAGAGCTGCCGCACCTGTTGCTGGTCGATGACGACGCGACGTTCACCCGTGTGATGGCGAGGGCCATGAGCCGTCGTGGTTTTCGCGTGAGCACCGCCGGCTCGGCCGAAGAAGGTCTGGCCCTGGCGCAACAGGACATTCCCGAATATGCCGCGCTGGACCTGAAGATGGACGGCGATTCCGGTCTGGTGCTGCTGCCCAAGCTGCTGGAAATGGACCCGGACATGCGCGTGGTGATTCTCACCGGTTATTCGAGCATCGCCACGGCGGTCGAAGCGATCAAGCGCGGCGCGTGCAACTACCTGTGCAAACCGGCTGACGCGGATGACGTACTGGCGGCCCTGCTATCCGAGCACGCCAACCTCGACACGCTGGTTCCCGAGAATCCGATGTCGGTGGATCGCTTGCAGTGGGAGCATATCCAGCGCGTGCTGACCGAGCACGAGGGCAATATTTCCGCAACTGCGCGGGCGCTGGGCATGCACCGCCGCACCTTGCAGCGCAAGTTGCAGAAGCGTCCCGTGCGGCGTTGATGAAGGTTTTTTCATAGTGATCGTTTAGGCGTTTTTTTGCTTCATTGTGCTCAGGCATCGTACTTTCGAAGAGAGCGAGCCTGAACCACATGAATCGCAATGCTGAATATTCTGCCGTCAACGATACTGTGCAAGGAGCCTTTCTACCCCGCGTCTGGAAGCTGATAACGCCGTACTGGCGCAGTGAGGAAAAGGCCACTGCCTGGCTGCTGCTGGTCTCGGTGATTGCGCTGTCGCTGTTCAGCGTGCAGGTCTCGGTGTTCTTCAACAGCTGGTACCGAGACTTCTACAACGCTCTGCAGAACAAGGATCTTGCCGCGTTCACCCACCTGATCCTGTACTTCAGCGGCATCGCCGCGATCGCCATTCTGGCGGCGGTCTATCGCTTGTACCTGACCCAGTTGCTGACCATCCGCTGGCGCCGCTGGCTGACGGAGAAACACTTCGCGCGCTGGCTCGCGGACAAGAACTACTACCACCTGGAGCAGGGCGGTTACACCGATAACCCTGACCAGCGTCTGTCCGAAGACCTCAACGAGTTCACCACCAGCACGCTCAGCCTGGGCCTGGGTTTGATGAGCGCGGTGGTCAGTCTGGTGTCGTTTTCAGTGATCCTCTGGGGCGTGTCGGGCAGTATCGAGGTGTTCGGCGTCACCATTCCCGGTTACATGTTCTGGGCGGCCATGCTCTATGCGCTGGTGGGCAGCCTGCTGACCCACTGGATCGGCAAGCGGCTGATCCCGTTGAACAACCAGCAGGAGCGATTCGAGGCAGACCTGCGTTTTGCGCTGGTGCGTGTGCGCGAAAACGCTGAAAGCATTGCCTTGTCCGAGGGCGAACGCAATGAAAACCAGCGCCTGAGCGCGCGCTTCATGATGATCTGGAATAACTTCCGGGCGTCGATGAAGGTCCAGAAGCGGCTGACGTTCTTCACCTCGGGCTATTCGCAGATTGCGCTGATCTTTCCGTTCATTGTGGCCGCGCCACGGTATTTCGCCGGCAAGATCGAGCTGGGTGATCTGATGCAGATCAACTCGGCATTCGGCAATGTGCAGGAGAACTTCAGTTGGTTCATCAGCGCCTATGGCACGCTGGCGTCATGGCGCGCCACCAGCGACCGTCTGCTGAGCTTCTGTCAGGCGATGAGTGACAATGAAGATCGGCAGCCGGCCATCGAAAGAATTCACGCCAACGACACGCTTGACCTGCGCAATCTGGGCTTGAGCATCGCCGGTGGGCGGCAATTGCTGAGCGACGCGAGTCTGCAGGTCGGCGCGGGAGAGCGGGTGATGCTCAGCGGTCGTTCGGGCAGTGGTAAAAGCTCGTTGCTGAGGGCGTTGGGCGGTCTCTGGCCTGAGGGGGCGGGGCAGATTCGCTTGCCCACCGGTACGGCGCTGTTCCTGCCGCAGAGGCCTTACCTGCCTATTGGCACACTGCGTGAGGCGATGAGTTATCCACAACCCGCGGAACATTACCCGGCTCAGCGATTTGCCGAGGTACTGGAGCAGTGCCGTCTGGAGCACCTGATACCGCGTCTGGACGAAAGTAATCACTGGCAGCGTTTTCTCTCACCGGGCGAGCAGCAGCGGGTGGCGTTCGCTCGTGCCCTGCTGGTCGCGCCGAACTGGCTGTATGTGGATGAAGCCACCTCGGCCATGGACGAAGATGACGAGACGGCCATGCACCGCGCAGTCATCGACGGGCTGCCGGGCCTGACGCTGATCAGCGTCGGGCACCGCAGCAGCCTCAAACGCTTTCATGACCGGCATGTGCGTGTCGAGGGCGGCAAATTGATCGAGCAACCGTGATTCGCAACGTTTTGAGGTCGATGCTATAGGGGACACGGCGCTTTTGAGGGTGTGATCATACAACCGCTGAGCTATGATTAGCCCCATGTTTAGCAGTCCAGAGATCGATGTTGGATGGAAAATCAAAGCGCTCTGCCCCGCGCCCGCAGAAAACACCGCAGCCTCGCGCAGGAGCTGGTGACAGAGCTGTCCGAGCGTATTCGCAGCGGTCAGCTCAAGCGCGGCGACAAACTGCCCACCGAATCCGCAATCATGGAAGAGCAGGGCGTCAGCAGGACTGTCGTGCGTGAGGCGATTTCGCGTCTGCAGGCCTCCGGTCTGGTCGAGACCCGTCACGGCATCGGCACCTTCGTGCTCGACACGCCGAGCCCCAGTGGCTTCCGGATTGACCCTGCGACCATCGTCACCCTGCGTGATGTACTGGCGATTCTCGAGTTGCGCATCAGTCTGGAAGTCGAGTCGGCAGGCCTTGCAGCCCAGCGGCGCAGTGATGAACAACTGGCAGCCATGCGTTCGGCGCTGGACGCGCTCAATGAAAGTGCGGCACACGCCACCGATGCCGTGGCGTCGGACTTTCAGTTCCATCTGCAGATTGCCTTGTCGACCGGCAATCGCTACTTCACGGACATCATGACCCACTTGGGCACCAGCATCATCCCGCGTACCCGGCTCAATTCCGCGCGTCTGGCGCATGATGACCAGCAGCACTACATGGATCGGCTGAGCCGTGAGCACGAAGAAATCTTCGACGCCATCGCCCGCCAGGATTCCGATGCGGCCCGCGCGGCCATGCGCCTGCACCTCACCAACAGCCGCGAACGCCTGCGCCATGCGCATGAAGAGGCTGAATCGCAGCGGGCTTGAGGATTAAAAGAGGACACGGAGCGTCCGGAACGGCATACCCACGCTGGAGCTTGGGTACGATAGATGGCTGGGGGAACACCTATCGTTCCTCACGCGCCAGACGCTCTGCGTCACACATCTATGCGGCAGCGCAAAAGTCAAAACCGGGCTCTGTCCGCTCCCCCTGAAAAAACCCGAAAATCCCTGTTGAGTGATTTTATTATCAGTTGTACGATGACTTACGACATCGGCACTGACCCGGTGATCCTCTAACAATTAAGTCCTCCAGGGTGTTCGAATAATGAATCCACAAGAACTGAAGTCCATCCTCTCGTCCGGTCTGCTGTCTTTCCCGGTTACCGATTTCAATGCCCAGGGCGACTTCCACCGCGCCGGCTACATTAAACGTCTCGAGTGGCTGGCCCCGTACGGCGCAAGCGCTCTGTTCGCTGCGGGCGGCACAGGTGAGTTTTTCTCCCTGGCTGCCAGCGAATATTCCGAAATCATCAAGACTGCCGTCGACACCTGCGCCACCAGTGTGCCAATCCTCGCCGGTGTAGGCGGGCCGACTCGTCAGGCCATCGAGTACGCGCAGGAAGCCGAGCGTCTGGGCGCCAAGGGTCTGCTGCTACTGCCGCACTACCTGACCGAAGCCAGCCAGGACGGCGTTGCCGCGCACGTCGAAGCCGTGTGCAAATCGGTGAAGATCGGTGTGGTGGTCTACAACCGTAATGTCTGCCGCCTGACGCCGACCCTGCTCGAGCAACTGGCCGAGCGTTGCCCGAACCTGATCGGTTACAAGGATGGCCTGGGTGATATCGAGCTGATGGTTTCGATCCGCCGCCGTCTTGGTGACCGCTTCTCGTACCTGGGCGGGCTGCCGACCGCTGAAGTCTATGCCGCTGCCTACAAGGCGCTGGGCGTGCCGGTCTACTCGTCTGCCGTGTTCAACTTCGTACCGAAACTGGCGATGGACTTCTACCACGCCATCGCCCGCGACGATCATCAGGCGGTCGGTAAATACATCGACGATTTCTTCCTGCCTTACCTGGAAATCCGCAACCGCAAGGCTGGCTATGCCGTGAGTATCGTCAAGGCCGGCGCGAAGATCGCCGGTTACGACGCAGGTCCGGTGCGCGCGCCGTTGACCGATCTGACGCCAGACGAGTGCGACATGCTCGCCGCTCTGATGGACAAGCAAGGCAAGCAATAACACCTGCCACGACAAAGCCGCTGAGCGATCAGCGGTTTTTTCATTGCACTGCATGACCCTTACAGGTGGCAGATGTCGTCGCCGTGATACTGCCAAGGGGCCTGTAACGCTACACCCAAAAAACAGATTTACCCGCGTAAAAAAATAATCAGTGGGAGCTCTACCATGCAAAAGTCCAAGCCGACGCACGTCCGCTATTTGATCCTGTTGATGCTGTTTCTGGTCACTACGATCAACTACGCCGACCGCGCCACCATCGCTATCGCTGGTTCCAGCATTCAGAAAGACCTGGGCATCAGTGCCGTCACTCTGGGCTATATTTTCTCCGCATTCGGCTGGGCCTACGTGGCCGGTCAGATTCCCGGTGGCTGGCTGCTCGACCGTTTCGGGTCGAAGAAAGTCTATGCCATGAGCATTTTCACCTGGTCGCTGTTCACCCTGCTGCAAGGCTATGTGGGCGAGTTCGGCGTCTCCACGGCAATCGTTGCGCTGTTCATGCTGCGCTTTCTGGTCGGTCTGGCCGAAGCGCCGTCCTTCCCGGGCAACGCGCGCATCGTCGCCGCCTGGTTCCCGACTGCCGAGCGCGGCACCGCCTCGGCGATCTTTAACTCGGCGCAGTACTTCGCCACCGTGCTGTTCGCTCCGCTGATGGGCTGGATCGTTTACACCTACGGCTGGCAGCACGTGTTCGTCGTGATGGGCGCGTTCGGTATCGTGTTCTCCATGATCTGGATGAAGGTCATCTACGGCCCGCGCAACCACCCGATGATCAACGAGGCCGAACTGGAGCACATTTCCAGCAATGGCGCGCTGGTCGATCTGGATCAGGACAAGGGTAAAGGCGCGCAAAAAACAGCCAGCAGCGGCCCCAAGTGGGATTACATCCGCCAGTTGCTGACCAACCGCATGATGCTGGGTATCTACCTCAGCCAATACTGCATCAACGGCATCACCTACTTCTTCCTGACCTGGTTCCCGGTGTACCTGGTTCAGGAGCGCGGCATGACCATCCTCAAGGCTGGCATCATCGCCTCTCTGCCGGCTATCTGCGGCTTCATCGGCGGGGTATTGGGCGGCATCATTTCCGACTACCTGCTGCGCAAGGGCCATTCGCTGACCTTCGCCCGCAAGGCGCCGATCATCGGTGGCCTGCTGCTGTCGACCTCGATCGTGACCTGCAATTACGTCGACATCGAATGGGTGGTCGTGGGCTTCATGGCCCTGGCATTCTTCGGCAAGGGCGTGGGTGCGCTGGGCTGGGCTGTGATGTCCGACGTGTCGCCCAAGCAGATCGCCGGTTTGAGCGGCGGCCTGTTCAACACCTTCGGTAACATTGCATCGATCACCACTCCGATCGTGATTGGCTACATCATCAGCAGCACCGGCTCGTTCAAATGGGCGCTGGTGTTCGTGGGCGCCAACGCGCTGCTGGCGGTGATCAGTTACATTTTCATCGTGGGTGAAATCAAGCGTGTGGAATTGAAAGAGCCGCCTGCCAAGGGGCCATTGCTGAACGACTCGGTCAGCGACCTTTCCGAAGCAAAATCCTGAGGAAACCGTGATGAACCTGATTCAACATGCCGATTCGCCACGCTATATCCGGCTGCATCCGCTGGATAACGTCGTGGTCGTGGTCAACGACCAGGGTGTGCCGGCCGGAACCGAATTCGACAACGGCCTGGTCACTGTCGATAACGTACCGCAGAGCCACAAGGTCAGCACCGTTGACCTGGCCGTGGGCGAAGCCGTGATTCGTTACGGCCACACCATTGGCTATGCATTGCAACCAATACCGCGCGGCAGTTGGGTCAGGGAAGACCAGTTGCGCATGCCTTCCGCGCCTGCGCTCGACAGCCTGCCGATGTCCGATGCCGTGCCGGAAAAGCAGGCGCCGCTCGAGGGTTACACCTTCGAAGGCTATCGCAACGCCGACGGCACAGTGGGCACTCGCAACATTCTCGGCATCACCACTACCGTGCAGTGCGTGACCGGTGTGCTCGACCACGCGGTCAAGCGCATCCGTGACGAGTTGTTGCCCAAGTACCCGAACGTCGATGACGTCGTGGCGCTGACCCATAGCTATGGTTGCGGCGTGGCAATCACGGCCACCGATGCCTACATCCCGATTCGTACAGTACGCAACCTGGCGCGCAACCCGAACCTGGGCGGCGAAGCGCTGGTGATCAGCCTGGGCTGCGAGAAGTTGCAGGCCGGACAGGTCATGCATGAGGGCGACAGCTCGGTGGACCTCAGCGAGCCTTGGCTGTATCGCTTGCAGGACTCCAGTCATGGCTTCAATGAAATGATCGAACAGATCATGGAGCTGGCCGAAACACGTTTGAGAAAGCTGGATCTGCGGCGTCGCGAAACGGTTCCGGCGTCGGAGTTGATTCTGGGCATGCAGTGCGGCGGCAGTGATGCGTTTTCCGGCATTACCGCCAACCCGGCGCTGGGTTATGCATCGGATCTGCTGTTGCGCGCTGGGGCGACAGTGATGTTTTCCGAAGTGACCGAAGTGCGGGATGCCATCTATTTGCTGACTTCCCGCGCACAGGATCAGGACGTCGCACAGGCGCTGGTGCGGGAAATGGACTGGTACGACCGCTATCTGGCCAAAGGCGAGGCTGATCGCAGCGCCAACACCACGCCGGGCAACAAGAAGGGCGGGTTGTCGAACATCGTCGAGAAGTCTCTAGGGTCGATCGTCAAGTCAGGCAGCAGCGCCATCAACGGCGTACTCGGCCCGGGCGAGCGGGTCAGCGGCAAGGGCTTGATCTTTTGCGCGACACCGGCCAGTGACTTTGTCTGCGGCACCTTGCAACTGGCTGCCGGTATGAACCTGCACGTGTTCACCACCGGCCGCGGTACTCCGTACGGCCTGGCGATGGCGCCGGTGGTGAAGGTCTCGACCCGCACCGAACTGGCCCAGCGCTGGCCTGACCTGATCGACATAGACGCCGGACGCATTGCGACCGGACGCGCGAGCATCGAGGACCTGGGTTGGGAGCTTTTCCACTTCTACCTGGACGTGGCCAGCGGCAAGAAGAAGACCTGGACCGAGCATTACCGGCTGCACAACGACATCACGCTCTTCAACCCGGCACCGATTACCTGACGGAAGTGTGACGCGCAGCGTCACGAACGGCATTCCCACGCTGGAGTGTGAGGCGCGATGTGCAGAGGAATACGCCTATCGTGCCCATGCTCTGCTTCGGCGTGCCGTTCTGGACGCTCTTGCCTCTGCGCTGAGCACCCGGTCACAATCCGAAATATTCTCTGAACTTTAAGGCTCTTTTTGACCTCTTCTACAGTAGGGCAGCCGATCTGGTTGCCTTCGTTGATGGTGCAGGAGATTTCAAATGGGTTGGATATCGGAAAATCATTTGTGGTTGTTCGCAGCGCTGACCGCCCTGATCGTGATTTCGGACATCTGGGCAGTACTGCGTATTCGCAAGAGCAAGGCACAATCCAGCAACAAGCTGATGTGGATCATTGTCGTTGTTGCCGTGCCAATCGTTGGCGTGCTGGCTCTGCTGATTGCGGGTCCGAGTCATGTGGACACACCGGCCAGACCTGAGCAGCAAAGCACCAAGTACTGACCCCGCTTTTCAAAAATACCCCGCCTGCGGGCGTGGGTATTTCCTCATGTAGATCGCTCCCTCCTGTTTTTCGACACCTTTGCTCACAAAGGTGGAATGTCGGCTGGCAAAAATAAAAATCTCTGCAATTCTTCTGCAATGGTGAGGTGTTTACATGCTTGCCATCCAGACCTGAACAAGGAGAAAGCGTATGTCGATCATGACCAAGTGGGCGTTACAGGCAGCTGCGTTGTTTGTGCTGGGTTGGATGGCAGTTTCGGTGGCGAGCTGGAGCAATCACGTTGCCAATGGCACCGGCAGTGATCGGCTGGCAGAGCTGAATGCTGGCGTATTGGGCAGCCAAGTGCTGGCTGTATCATCGTCGCCCGCAGCGCAAGACGAGTAATCCCGCCGCATCAGCGTGGGAGCACCGGCACTTTTCTGCAGGCAAAAAAATGGCCCACAACGGGGTGGGCCAAATGGGATTCATCAAAGGAGTAGGGCCAATTTACGCAGCCGGACGTGAAGGGGATGTGAAACGGATGTCATGGAAACGAGAAGTGGTTCGATAATTCAAGCGGCGTTATGACAGGGCGAACATGACAGGGTGAAGCAGCGTCGCCCATTGCCTGGCAACGCTGTAGGGATTAATTCGCGGGGAGGGGGCGGTCTAGCGGGCGGCCGCCTGAACACTTATTTCGGCCGCTGCGCGGCGTGCCATATGCGGCAGCGAATGAGGCGCGTCGATTCTGGATTTCATGCGGTCGGCAAATTCTCTGGCTTCCTGCCAGCTCCGGCATTTGACCGGGTAGTCGTCCAGTATTACAACCCAAGCGTCGCCATATACACCTTCTTCAATTCGGATGAGCATTGTTGGCATCTCCTTTCAGTGAGGGTAAGTCTGTGCCGGGTCATCGGCGCTGAAGCTGACGCACGAAATCCTGCGCCGAAAATCGGTGTCTCGCTACAGAAAATTACAATTCCCGATGAGTGCGCACAGCCTGCAAGCAAACCGGCTCTGCGGCTTTCGAGGCTATGTTCGTGGGCAAGCCTGACTCAGAAATGTGACAGGCTGATGGATAGGCGCCGATCAAAACGCCAGCTTGAAGCCGATCGTGCCCAGCATGATGGCCAGGAAGGGCCGTAGCAGGTCATCGGAGACGCGGCCGGCCATGTGGCTGCCCAGGTAGATGCCGGGCAGTGAGCCCATCAGCAGCCAGCCCAGCAACTCCCAGTTCATGTTGCCCATGCTCGCATGACCCAGGCCTGCGACCAGCGTGAGCGGGACCGCATGGGCGATCTCCGTACCCACCAGACGTCGGGTCGGCAGCAATGGATAGAGGATGAACAGGGCCACCGTGCCCAGCGCGCCTGCACCGATGGAGGTGAGTGCAACCATGGTGCCGAGGATCAGACCGGTGATGACGGTCAGTACCGTCAGGCTGGTGCCGCTGAAAAACGAGTACCCGTCTCCGCGCCGATGAGCGAAGGCCAGCAGTTTTTTCTTGAACAGAACGGCGAGTGCGGTAAGCAGCAGCACATAGCCCAAGGCCTGCTTGATGATCGCGTTAAGTGCTTCGGGGGCGGTGTGCAGGGTGCTCAGAAACCACAGCGTCATGAGCACCGCCGGGACGCTGCCCAGAGTCAGCAGCCCGGTAACTTTCCAGTCGATGTTGTCGTTCCTGCGATGAACCAGAACCCCGCCGGATTTGGTAATCGCCGCGTACAGCAAGTCCGTGCCGACCGCCGTGGCCGGATTGATCCCGAACCACAGCAGTATCGGAGTCATCAGCGAGCCGCCGCCGACTCCGGTCATGCCCACGATGAAACCGACTACCAGCCCTGCAACTACGAAACCCAGACCACCCGCTTCCATATCCAACCTTTTTCAAGCAAACGCATCAGGCAAAAAGTGGCGGGCAGCATAACGGCTTGCGTTGTAATCGGTTATGAAGATGTGTTCTAAGGTTATAACCGTTTGTCGCGGATGATGGCGGCTTCTGCGGCTTCGGAGGCACTCTGCAGGCGCTGGTTGGGGCCCAGCCAGTTCAGCAACGCCTCGGCTTCCATGGGTTTGGCGATCAGATAACCCTGACCTTCATCGCAGCCCCACTGCTTGACCAGGCGACGAATCTCGTCGGTTTCGATGCCCTCGGCCACGACGCAGTAACCAAGTTTCTTGGCCAGACCGATCAGTGCCTTGACCAGACGCTGATCGGTTTTGTCGGACGCCAGATTGCGGATCAGCGACTGGTCGAGCTTGACCGTCGTGGCAGGCAGCTGCCGCAGGTAATTCCAGTTGCTGTAGCCCGTACCGAAGTCATCGATCGCCACATCCATGCCCTCCTGGCGCATGCGCTCCAGCTGGTGGCGCACTTCTGCCGGGTTGTGCATCAACGCGCCTTCGGTGAACTCCAGCTCAAAGCGGGTGGGGTCAATCTTGTGCTTGCCCAGCAGGCGTATCATCCGGTCGGTGAACGCCGGGCCGGTGAGGTCTTCGGGCGTCACGTTGATCGCAATACGGAAATCGAAACCCTGCTGCTGCCAACGAGCGGCCTGTTCGATTGCACTGGTCAGCACCCAGAGGCTCAGCGGGCGCATCAGAGCGGTCTTCTCGGCCAGCGGCACGAACTCGGCAGGCCCGATGGCGCCGAGCGTCGGGTGATTCCAGCGCAGCAAGGCCTCTACCGAGGTGCACAGGCCGGAGTCGAGGTCGATGCGCGGTTGGTAGACCAGACGCAGTTGATCGTCAGCATGCACCGCCCCGGTCAACGAACTGAGCAATTTGAAAGCACGCTGCTGGGCGGCGTCAAAGTGCGGTTCATACATCGCCCAGCCGAGGTCGCGGTCGCGGGCATCGTCGGCAGCGCTGATCACCATGCGCATCCAGTCCTGTTCTTCGACCGGATTACGGTTAAGGGTCACGACGCCCAGGCCGACCTGCATCTGCACCGGAATTCCCCGGCACTCAACGGGCGTCTCGAAATCCTTGAGGATGGTGCGGAACAGGTGTTCGGGCGTACGGTCGCCTGCCAACAGAAAGCCGAAGCGCGTAGGACTGACCTTGTATAAAGAACAGGTCGGCGGCAACAGTCGCTCCAAGCGGCTCTTGATACTTGTTACCAGGTCTTGGGAGAAGCTGTAACCCAGGGCCTTGACGATATCGTTGAGGAACGCGGAGGTAATCATGTCCACCACGACCAACTGATAATCGACACTGGATGCCACGGCCTGATGAATATCTTCCTGCAGGCGCGAGCGGTTGTACAAGCCGGTGGGCTGGTCGATAAAGCAACTGAGCCTGAGGCCGACAATGCGTTTCATGACCAGCGACGCAAAGCGCTTGAGCATCTGCGTCTGGTACTCGCTCATCGGCTCGCGCGGCTTGGTATCAATCACACACAGGCTGCCCAGGGCAATGCCGTCATCGGTGATCAGTGGCGCGCCTGCGTAGTAGCGAATGTCAGGGTGTCCGGTCACTAGGCTGTTGTTGACGAAGCGCTCGTCGAGCGTGGCGTCGGGAATCTCGAACAGTGTTTCGGAAAGGATGGTGTAGGCGCAGAAGGACACGTTGCGTGGTGTTTCGCGGGCATTCAGGCCTACCCTTGCGCGGAACCACTGACGGTGCTCATCGACGATCGAGATCAAGGCAATCGGCGTCTCGAAAAAGGCAGCGGTCATCGCGACGATTTCATCGAATACGTCATCGGACGTATCTTCAAGCACGCACAGCTCCCGTATGCGCAACAGACGTTGCGTTTCATTCAAGGGAATAGGGGCACTGGCGTTCATGACAATTCTCAATGGGTGCTCGATGATGACTATATGACATCACGAAACTCACTTTAACAGACGAAAATATTCCGACCACAGCGGCGAGATACCGATTAATCGGCCGCAGATCGGATTTTTTGAACGGTATCGTTGTTCAAGCCGCGCACGGCGAGGGGTTGGCCATTTGTTTACGGTATCTTGTGAGCACTACCATTCGTCGACTGGCCGAAAATAAGTTGATCGAACGTCGTTATTCGGGCTGTTCGCCTACATTTTTTGTATGAGGAGTGCGCAAATCCTTCGCCGTATGAGCGGTGTCTTGCTTGCCATTGCGCGTTCGAAATGAATTCACCTACTGCAGGGTAACCAGGAACCACGCCATGAGCATCAAGGTAAGACCCGCCCGCATAGCCGAAGCGGATGCCATCAGTCGAGTGATATTGGCGGCCTTGCGAACCAGCAATGCCAGGGATTATCCCGTCAGCGTGATCGAGCGCGTGCAATCGGGTTTCGGCCCGGGTGCGATCGAGCGGTTCATGCTGCAGCGTCAGGTGTTCGTGGCGTCAGAGGGCAATGTGGTGGTGGGCACTGCGAGTCTGGAGGGGGAGGTCGTGCGCTCGGTATTCGTCGACCCTGACAGGCATAGGCAGGGGATCGGACGTTTATTGATGGCCGAGCTGGAGGCTGTCGCACGCAATGCGGGCGCGGTGCGAATGGTTGTACCGTCATCCTTGACTGCGCAGGCGTTCTACTTGGCGCTGGGTTTCAACGTGGTGCGGGAGCATATGGAGGGAGAGGAGCGCACATTGATCATGGAGCGGCAACTACGCGTCTGAGGCATTCCATGCCTTAAGCGGTGACTTCCTGCATTTCCTGCAATTGATAGTGCGCATACAGCGTGCTGGCGATCAGCGTGCAAAACACTTTCAGGGTATCGAGGGTATTGGCGTCATCGAGTGGCGCAGGCTTGGTATCCAGGCCACACAGGGTGCCGAAGAACTCTCCGTTGGGAAAAATGATCGGCAACGAGAAGTAGCTCTGGAAACCGTACATTTTAGTAATGGGATGCTCTGCGTAGACGGGGTCGGTCGCGACTTCGTTGATCACGATAGGCTGGCGGTGCTGACGCAACTCATTGCAGAACGTGGTCTCCAGCTTGAGCTGATGACCGGGTTCCAGCCCGAACTGGATTTCATCGTATACAGCACATGCGGTCCAGCTGGCCTCGGTTACTTTGGCAATTGCCGCAAATCTCAGCCCGGTCAGCCGGGTCACCAGTCGTAAAAGACTGGAAGTGGCCTCGATTTCACTGATGACTGCCAGCTCTGCTGAAGTCAGTTTGTTGTTCAAAATGTGTCACCCTGGTCATAAAAGCACTGATGCGGCCTTGGCGGTACGCCGGGCGCTGCCGATCCCGTGCAGGAAGTGATCGTGTCATACCTGATCGTGGCTTACATAAATATTGTGTTGTTCGACGCCAACTATTGAATGAGTTCAATGCCCCTGTCAACGTTGCGGGCTTTTTCAAATAGCCTGTGCTTGTAAATAGGTCTTTATGGATCCTATTTCAACTAATGAAGACTATGTGTCTGAAAGGCTGTCAGCAGAGAGACGCGGCTCACAGTTTTTGAGAGGAGGGGACCGCCGGCTGGAGGAACCATTGCGGGTTTTTTGCCGAAAACGGTACTGACGCTATATAAAGAAGGGCAGCAGACGAATCTGCTGCCCTTCTGTCATGCCCGGCATGTGTGGGTGTTGTTCTGGATTACGTCTTGAAGCGCAGCACCAGATCATTCAGGTTGACCGCCAACTGCGAAAGTTCGGTACTGGCGATCAGGGTCTGACGGGTGCCTTCGCTGCTCTGCACGGCCAGGTCGCGAATGCTGACCAGGCTTCTGTCGACATCACGCGCTACATGCGCCTGCTGCTCGGAGGCCGCTGCGATCTGCAGGTTACGGTTATTGATCTCGAGTACCGAGTTGGTGATCTGACGCAGCGACTCTCCGGCGTCCTCTGCCGTCTTGCGGGTGCTGTGAACTTCCTCAGTGCTCTTCTGCATGGACTCGACCGTGGCGGAAGAACCGGCCTGAATCGCTGAAATCATCTGTTCGACTTCCTGGGTGGACGTCTGTGTGCGATGCGCCAGAGCCCGCACTTCATCGGCTACCACAGCAAAGCCGCGACCCTGTTCACCGGCACGCGCCGCTTCGATGGCTGCGTTGAGTGCCAGCAGGTTGGTCTGTTCGGCAATACCGCGAATCACGCCCAGCACTTTGCTGATGTCCTGAGCCTGGCCAGCCAGCGCAGTGACTTGCGCTGAAGAGCCCTCGACCAGGCCTGTCAGGTTCTGCATGGCCGTCAGGGTTTCGTTAACGCGCTGGTTACCCAGGTCGGCGGAAAGGCTCGACTGTTGGGCGGCCTGCGAGGTCGACGTAGCATTACGAGCGACCTCTTCTACGGCAGCACTCATTTCGTTTACCGCAGTAGCAGCCTGCTCGATTTCGCTGTTCTGCTGCTGCAGCGTGCGGTCGGCACTTTCGGTGATCGACGTCATCTCGACGGCGGCAGTGCTCAGTTGTGCGGAGGCGCCGGAAATTTCGTGAATGGTGGTGCGCAGGTTCCCCGACATGGTATTCAGGGCCGTCATCAAGCGTGATGCTTCATCACTGCCGGCAACGCTAAGTTGTCGGGTCAGGTCACCGGCGGCGATGTCTTCTGCGAGTTTAAGCGAGACGCTGATCGGGTCGACGATGCTGCGTGTCAGGGCAATCGCGAGGACCACGGTAAGCAGGAACGCTGCGATCAGCACAATCATCAGGACGTTGACGCTGTGATTGTAGACCTCGGTTGCATCTTTCCCGGAGCTCACGGCTTCCGTGGCATTTTGCTCGCGCAGTCTGGTAAGTTTTTCCTGGTACGCAGTGGCCTTTTGGGCCTGCTCTCCGTTGGCAAGGGAGACCGCTCTTTCATGATCAGAGCTGTCCAGCGCGACGACCTGTTTCAAGCCATCAATGTATACGCTCATCTTGTTGTTGGCTTCTTCGAATTGCGCGCGGTCGGCTTCACCTGAAAGCAGGTGTTTTTGATAAAAGTCGCTGTTGGCACGCAGCGCCTCGATCGCTTCCCGGACCTTGGCTTCCGCGGTGGCGTGTACAGCGGGATCGGTGCTCGCAAGCATCCTGATGCTTTCCAGGCGAGCGTGAAGCAGGGCGATCTGAATGTCGTCGACTACCTGGATGCTGGGCAGTGAGTTTTCTTCAATGTTCTGCTCAGCCTTGCGCAGATGGTCGATCTGCACGTAGGAGAAGGCACCCAGACCGATCAACAGTAAGGTAATGACGCCAAAGCACAGGGAGGCCCTGCGTGAAATACTTAACGATCTGAGGTTCATGGTTGCCTCCAGCGGCAAAACAGGCGGAAGGCCAATACTTTCCTTCCAGTAACTGTTTTTCTGCTGAAAACGAGAGAGCTTTAACAAAATAGCGATGAAAGTTATTTCATAATGGCCTTTTGCAACTATCTGCTGTAAGGCAGCGGTATGTTGGCAAAAAGTTCCAGTAACACTGTGAGCAAAGTTAACCGTTAGTCGGGTGAATGCTACTAAAGTATTTACTCTAATAATGCAACTCTCAGGGCGTGTATCCATCAGGCCTGAACATCAAGCTGCGGACTCTTCAACCGATTCGACCAACGTGTCCAGAAAACCTGCGATGCATCCCATGCAGGCCATTCTTTCTTCTACATGGGGCATGTGACTGGACTCTTCGAAAACAGACCAACTGATGGTGGGGACGTTATCCACATAGGGCTTCACGACGAGCGGTGTGGCTTCGTCATACTTACCGGAAATCAGCAAGGTCGGAACGCTGATGAGTTTCAGGCGATCGACGATGGTCCAGTCCTTCATCGTGCCGATAACGTGAAACTCGGTAGGGCCATTCATGGCGTGGTACACGGTCGGATCGGCGTCAATCGCGTCGAAAGTACGTTTTACCTCCTCCGGCCACGGTGTGATGCGGCACACGTGACGGTCATAGAATGCTCGCGAGGCTTTCAGGTATTCCGGGTCTTTCAAGGTTTCCGCTTTTTCATGCTTGAGCAACGCGGCCTGTACGTCAGATGGCAGATCCTCGCGCAGCCGGTTGGCCTCACTTACCCAGGTGCGCATGTCTGCGGGGGAGTTGGCGATGATCAGCGCTTTCAGCCCTTCGGGCTGACGCACGGCATGCTCTGAAGCCAGCATGCCGCCCCACGACTGGCCCAGCAATGCGTAGTTGTTTTCGATGCCCAGGTGCTCAAGCAGGTTATCCAGCTCACTCAGGAACAGTTTGACCGTCCAGAAGTCGCGACCCTTGTCGGGCAAGTGGGTCGACTTTCCGTTACCCAACTGGTCGTAGTGGATAACGGCCCGGCCGGTGCTGGCGATGTCCTTGAACGAATCGACGTAGTCGTGCGTACAACCGGGGCCGCCGTGCAGAATGACCAATGGTGTGCCGGGACCGTGCAGGTCGCCTGTGATGCGATACCACGTCTGATAGTCGCCAAAAGGCGCAAAACCTTCCTTGATCGTCATATCTGCCATGTCGCCGGTCCCTGCTGGATAGTTTGGGGGCACCATAGCGCGGCGTCTTGCGCCTCATAACTATAGAAAATGATAGGTTTTGGCCGATAAACCGGTCAGTGGTCGAGTAAACGGTAATGAACGGCACGCACTACCGCCTGTACACGGTTTTTGGCCCCCAGCTTCTGCATGGCCGAATTCAGGTGCAAGGTCACCGTGGCGACAGAGCGGTTGAGCTGATCGGCAATCTCCCTGGCCGTCAGGCCCTCGGCAGACCAGCTCAGGCATTCGCGTTCGCGCGGGGTCAGCCTGATCGCATTGCACGAGCGAATTTTCTGGTCGAACAGCGGGTAGGCGACCTCCTGAAAGGCGTGAGCCAGCAGGCCGAACTCGGCCAGGCTCTGGCGGGCGTCCTCAAGGGCGACGTCGCTGCCGTCCGCACACAGACCGGTCAATGTGGCGAAACCGCCTTTGGGCATGTGGATCGGCACCGTCACGCCACAGGTCATGTGTGAGTCATGCAGATAGCGCACCACCGGCTTGTGCATATCCGTGATGAAGGTTTTCAGGACCGTCTCGGCCCTGGGCTGGTATGACCATACAAAAGGCGAGACGCTGGCGACGGCCAGGTGTTGCACCGGATCGATCTGGTAATAGCCCTGACTGCACCAAAGCGCGTACCAGTCCGCAGGTGTATTGCGCAATGACAGCAGCGACGGGGTGATCAGTGCCCCATCATGGGACACCGGCACCGGGCTGTAGTCATAAATCACGGCATCGAATCCGAGATCCGATGCCAGCAGCAGCGCGCAATCCATTTGCTGATCCAGCGTGGATGCAGACTGCAGCCGCGAATTGAAATCCGACAACCTGATATGCATGGCATGACCTCCTTTGTCATTGAGCCGATGTAGGGCCCTAATATAGCAATTAGCAAGGACGGTGCCACGCGTGCGCCCAATCGGCTGCCAGTCCTGTAAAACCTATAAGAATTGCTAGCTGTCTGCGCTCTCCTTGCAGGATAGGGTTGATGCCATGAGCGTCGTCCGCAAAGGTGCAATGCAATGGGCTATGAACACAGGCCGGATGAGCTGAAAACAATCAAAGTCGACGGATGGTCAATGTTCGACTACAACTTTGCTCTGCCCTTTTACGTAGAGGGGGCGGCGGCGTACTTTCCGGTCCTGCTGAATTTTCTGTCACAGCATCGGGGCGTCTGATGAATCTGGGTCGTTATCGTTTCATTCTCCAGCGTCCGTTGCAGCTGCTGCCGGTGCTGTTCGGCATCAGCCTGGTCACCTTCATTCTGGTGCGTTCGATCCCCGGCGATCCGGCGCGCATCCTGCTGGGTTCGCGTTCCACACCGCAGGCCTTGGCCAACATCCGCGCCCAGTATGGTCTGGATGAGCCTCTGTGGACACAGTACGTGTATTTCATGAAAAACCTGGTGCAGGGCGATATGGGTAAATCGCTGCTGTACAAGATAGACGTACTCAAGCTGATCAGCACACGGATCGAGCCCACCGTATTTCTGGTGTTGGGCAGCGTTCTGCTGGCGTTGCTGATTGCCGTGCCCCTGGCCACGCTCGCGGCGCGCAACAAAGGCAGTTGGAGCGACAACCTGATCCGCGTCTTCACCACCACCGGGCTGGGCATGCCGGCGTTCTGGCTGGGGATCATGCTGATCCTGATGTTCAGTGTGCAGCTTGGCTGGTTTCCGGTGTCGGGCTACGGCAGCGACTGGCTGGACAAGGTTCATCACCTGGTGCTGCCCTGTCTGACCATCGCTCTGGCCCTGTCTGCGGTGCTGATTCGCAACCTGCGTGCGAGCATGCTCGTGGAGCTGCAAGCCGATCATGTGACGGCGGCCCGGGCGCGTGGCCTCAGTGAAAGTGCGCTGTTTCGGCGCCACGTGTTGCCCAGTTCGCTGGTGCCTTCGATCAACCTGCTGGCGGTGAACATCGGCTGGCTGATCAGCGGCACCGTGGTGATCGAAAGTCTGTTTGCGATTCCCGGCATCGGTCAGTTGCTGGTGCGCGGCATCTTCAGCCGCGATTACATGGTGGTGCAGGGTGTGGCGATGGTGCTGGCATGCGCCACGGTGATCGTGAACTTCCTTGCCGATGTGGCCACGGTGGCCATCGACCCGCGGGTGAATATCAAATGACCGTAGCCCATGCGCATCTTCGTCCGCACTGGCGTTCCCGGCTGCGCCTGCGTTTGCGCAATGGCCGGCTGGCGATGCTGCTGGGCGGCTGCTTACTGGGCGGGTGG
The DNA here is from genome assembly GCF_020515645.1 of Pseudomonas sp. MWU16-30316. NCBI lineage: Bacteria > Pseudomonadati > Pseudomonadota > Gammaproteobacteria > Pseudomonadales > Pseudomonadaceae > Pseudomonas > Pseudomonas sp. MWU16-30316. The sequence goes on from NZ_JAIZAZ010000001.1 coordinate 360,582, forward strand.
CTGATACTGGCGCTGTTTGCGCCATGGCTGGCACCTTACGATCCGATCTACCAGAACACCGAGCTACGCATGCTCGCGCCGCACCTCGCGCATCCGTTCGGCACCGACAATTTTGGTCGCGACATTCTGTCCAGAGTGATCTGGGCGGCACGCGTCGACCTGCAGATCTGCGTGCTCGGGGTGATCTTCCCGTTCATGATCGGGACCTTCATCGGCGCCTTGTCGGGCTACATCGGCGGGCGCTTCGACAACCTGTGCATGCGCGTGATCGACATCGTGCTGGCGTTCCCGTTTCTGGTGTTGATGCTGGCGATCATCGCGATTCTCGGGCCGGGCCTGGGCAGCTTCTACATCGCCATGGCGCTGGTGGGCTGGGTGTCTTATGCGCGGCTGATCCGCTCACAGATCCTGGTGCTCAAGGAAAGCGATTTTGCCTTGGCGGCCAAAAGCCTGGGTTTTGGTCACTTGCGTATCCTGTTCCGCCATCTGCTGCCCAACGCGATGTTCGGCTCGATTGTGTTTTCCATGTCTGACGCGGTTCTGGTGCTGCTCAGCGGCGCATCGGTCAGCTACCTGGGCCTGGGTGTGCAACCACCGATGGCGGAGTGGGGGACCATGGTCGCCGAAGGGCAGGCGTTCCTCACCTCGGCGTGGTGGATCTGCACCTTTCCGGGCCTGGCCATCGTGACGTTGGCTATGGGCTTCAGCCTGTTGGCGGACGGCGTCGCCGAAACCCTGGGAGAACGGCAATGAGTACGCCCGTGCTGCAGGTCAGCGAGATGAGCGTGGTGGCGAGCCATGCAGCGAACCATCGAAATCGCGAAGTGACCTTGGTTGACCGGTTGTCGTTCGACCTGCACCAGGGCGAGATTCTCGGGCTGGTCGGTGAAAGTGGCTCTGGCAAGACCATGGCCTGCAGGGCGTTGATGCAATTGATGCCGTCGCCGGATCTGCACGTGCGCGGCGGCTCGGTACGCCTCAATGATGTCGATCTGTTGACGCTGGATGCCGCTGGAATGCGTGCCATGCGCGGACGGCGGATCGGCATGATTTTCCAGAATCCCAGCAGCCACCTGGACCCGCTGATGCGCATCGGCGAGCAGATCGCCGAAGGTGTGCGTCTGCATCAGGGCGCGTCGAAGCGTGAAGCCCGGGCGCAGGCCATCGATCTTTTGCGCCAGGTCGGCATTCCCGATCCGGCGTCGCGTGTGGATAACTTCCCCCACGAATTTTCCGGTGGCATGCGCCAGCGCGCAATGATTGCCGTAGCGCTGGGCTGTGGGCCGCAGGTCCTGATCGCCGATGAGCCGACCACCGCACTGGATGTGACAGTGCAGGCGCAAATCCTGCGTCTGTTGCTGGACTTGCGCGACCGGCACGGGCTGTCGTTGATCATGATCACCCACGACCTCGGCGTGGTGGCGCAAACCTGCGACTCCATCGCGGTGATGTATGCCGGTCGCCTGTGTGAGCACGGCAGCAAGCGCGACGTGCTCGCTCGCGCACGTCATCCTTATACCCACGGCCTGATCGAATGCCAGCCCGCCAGCAGCGCGGGCAGCGAACTGCTACGGACCATTCCCGGTCAGCCGCCCTTGCTCGACGCACTGCCAAGCGGCTGTCGTTTTCATGCCCGCTGCAGTCATGCGGGGGCAGACTGCCCTGACAAGCTGCCGCTGATGCGGCCGATGGGCGTTGCCCATGCTGCGGCCTGTCACTACCCGTTGGTGCAATCCCGGGAGGCCGTTTCATGAGCGGCACCACACTGCTGAACGTCAATGATCTGGTGGTGCGCTTCCCGGCCCCCGGCTCGGGTTTCCTCGGTCTCAACAAGCGTTGGGTGCACGCCGTCAACGGGGTGTCGCTGAGCATTTGTGCGGGTGAAACGCTGGGTCTGGTCGGCGAGTCCGGCAGCGGCAAGAGCACGCTGGGGCGGGCTATTCTGCGTCTGAATGACATCACCTCCGGGCAGATCGTCTTCGATGACGTCGACATGGCCCAGGGCAGCGGTATCAATCTGCAACGCCTGCGCAGCGAAACCGCGATGGTCTTTCAGGACCCGTCCTCTTCGCTCAACCCGCGCATGACCATCGGTGCGACGCTGGCCGAGGTGCTCGCCGTGCAGCGCAAGGTCGCCACTTCCGACATTCCGGCGCGGGTTATCGAACTGCTCGACATGGTCGGTCTGCGGCCCGAATTTGCCGAACGCAAGCCGGGTGCCTTGAGCGGCGGACAATGTCAGCGTGTCGGTATCGCCCGCGCGCTGGCCATCGAGCCACGGCTGATCATTGCCGACGAATGCGTGGCGGCGCTGGACGTCTCCATTCAGGGACAGATCATCAACCTGCTGCTGGAGCTGCGCCAGCGCATGAACCTGGCGATTCTGTTCATTGCCCATGACCTGGCCATCGTGCGTCGCCTGTGCGATCGGGTGGCGGTCATGTACCTGGGCAAAATTGTTGAAGAAGGCCCGGTAGAGGACGTCTTTCTCTCGCCGCGTCACCCCTATACCGCTGCGCTGATTCAGGCGATTCCGGAAATCGATCCGGATCGCCCGTTGCCCGGCGAGCCGTTGCAGGGTGAGCCGCCAAGCCCCCTGCAGCTACCCGACGGCTGCGCGTTTCATCCGCGTTGCCGGTTTGCCAGGCCGACCTGTTCCAGCGTCGCGCCACCGACGCGGCATGTCGGCCAGCAGCGCTACGACTGTGTGCTGGAAGCCCCGATTTTTTGATCCTGATCTGTAACGACATCTGTCCCGACATCGACAAGGAGTTCATGCGTATGAAAGCTCGACCAATGAAAATGCTGACCGTCGCCATGCTGGCGGCCTGTTCACTGGCGGCGGGTGTTGCCGAAGCTGCGGGCGTGCTGACCATCGGCCGTCGTGAGGACGGCACAACGTTCGACCCGATCAAAAGTGCGCAGAACATCGACAACTGGGTGTTTTCCAACGTTTACGATGTGCTGATCCGCGTAGATGACAAAGGCACCAAGCTGGTGCCGGGGCTGGCGGAAAGCTGGTCGATCTCGCCTGACGGGCTGACCTATACGCTCAAGATGCGCCCGGCCAAATTCTCCGATGGCTCGGACCTGACGGCCAGTGACGCAGTGTTCAGCCTGCTGCGAATTCGCGACGACAAGGGTTCGCTGTGGAGCGATTCCTACAAGATTATCGACAAGGCCGTTGCGACAGATCCGCATACGCTGGTCATCACGCTGAAGAATCCTTCGGCCTCGTTCCTCTCGCAACTGGCCCTGCCCAACGTGTCGATTCTCTCCGAGAAAGCCATGAAGAGCATGGGCGAAGAGGCGTATGCCGAGCAGCCTGTCAGCTCCGGCGCATTTACCGTGAAGGAATGGCGTCGCGGTGACCGGGTAATTCTGGCGAAGAACCCCAACTTCTGGGAAGCGCCGAGCGTGAGCCTGGACGGTGTCGAGTGGATCTCGGTGCCGGACGACAACACCCGCACGCTCATGGTCCAGAAGGGCGAGCTCGATGCTGCGATATGGATACCGTTCTCGCGCATCGCAAATCTGCAGAAGGACCCCGATCTGGTGGTCCACCTCGACCCCTCCACTCGCGAGGATCACCTGCTGATCAACCACGAACACGGCGCATTGGCCAAGCCTGAAGTGCGTCAAGCGCTGGACATGGCCATCGACAAGAAATCGCTGGTCGAAGCCGCTACCTTCGGGCTGGGCACCGTGGCCAATTCCTACATTCCCAAAGGCGCTCTGTACCACTACGCCGACAACCTGCAACGCCCTTATGACCCGGTGAAGGCCAAACAGATGCTGGCGGACGCCGGCGCGTCGGACCTGAAACTCAATTACGTGGTCAACGCGGGCAACGAAGTCGATGAGCAAATCGCGGTCATGCTGCAACAGCAACTGGCCAAGGTCGGCGTGACTACAACGCTGCAGAAAGTCGACCCGAGCCAGAGCTGGGACATGCTGATAGCCGGTGACTACGACATCTCCGTGATGTACTGGACCAACGACATCCTCGACCCGGACCAGAAGACCACCTTCGTGCTCGGCCACGACACCAACAATAACTACATGACCCATTACAAGAACGACAAGGTCAAAGAGCTGGTCGCTGCCGCACGGGTCGAGATGGACCCGAAAAAGCGCGAGCAGATGTACATCGACCTGCAGAAAATGGCCAAGGCCGACGTCAACTGGATCGACCTCTACTACAGTCCCTACATCAGTGTTTCGCGCAAGAACATCGAGCACTTCGGTCAGAACCCGCTGGGCCGCTTTACGCTCGAGGAAACGGTCAAGAAGTGACATGAACAATGCCTGCCTGATCGGCAGGCATCGTTCAGCGACGTTGCCCGGCCCGGTTTCGGCCGGGAAGCGTTAATTTGTATCCTCAGGTTTACCAAGCCTTCAACAGACTCTGCGGATGGTAAGGTTGCGGCCTTTTTGCGCTGTACCCCGCGGAGCCGTCATGCATAAACCCACCCCCCGTACCGAATCCCCGAACGCGCTGGCGTTCATCACGCGTTTCTTCGCTGCTGAATCCGCTGGCGGGCTGGTGTTGATGGCGGCTGCGCTGGCGGCCTTGATCGTCGCCAACTCACCGCTGGCCGACAGCTACTTCGCCGCGCTGCACGCAGTGTTCGCCGGGTTATCGGTTTCGCACTGGATCAATGACGGTCTGATGGCGATCTTCTTCATGCTTGTCGGCCTGGAGATCAAGCGCGAAGTGCTCGCCGGTCAGCTCGCGTCGTGGAACCAGAGAGCCTTGCCAGGCTTTGCGGCACTGGGCGGCATGGTGGTTCCGGCGCTGATCTACGTGGCGTTCAACTGGGGACGGCCAGACACCATCGGCGGCTGGGCCATTCCGGCAGCGACCGATATCGCATTCGCTCTGGGCGTGCTGTCACTGCTGGGCAAGCGCGTACCGCTGTCGCTGAAGATCTTCCTGTCGGCACTGGCGATTCTCGATGACCTCGGCGCTGTATTGATCATCGCGCTGTTCTACACCAGCGATCTCTCCATGCCCATGTTGCTGGCAGCGCTGGGTTCCATCGCCGTGCTCGTCGCGCTGAATCGTCTGGGTGTTAAAAAACTGCTGCCTTACCTCATCGTTGGCGCGCTGCTGTGGTTCTTCATGCTCCAGTCCGGCATCCACGCCACCCTCGCTGGCGTTGCGCTTGCGCTGTGCATCCCGTTGGGCAAACCCGATGAAGAGGCTCGCTCGCCACTGCTGCATCTGGAAGAAAAGCTGCACCCGTGGGTGGCGTTTGCCGTCGTGCCGATCTTTGGTTTTGCCAACGCTGGCGTGTCACTGTCGGGCATTACCGCCGACAAGCTCGTGGACCCGGTCCCGCTCGGCGTTGCGCTAGGGCTGCTGGTCGGCAAGCAGGTCGGCATATTCGCCATGGCCGCGCTGGCGATTCGCGCAGGCCTGGCCCGTTTGCCGGACGGCAGCAACTGGGGTCAGCTTTACGGCGTTGCGGCCTTGTGTGGTATCGGCTTCACCATGAGCCTGTTCATCGGCGCACTGGCTTTTCCGGGCGCGCCGGAACTGGTCGACGAGGTCAAAGTGGGTGTGCTGATCGGTTCGGTGTTGTCGGCTGTGTTGGGTGTGGTTGTGTTGCGCAGGTTTGCGCAGCGGGGGTGAATCTGATCGCAATCTGGCATTACAGAAACCGGGCGGCAGGACGATAAAGACGGGACGCGCCAGGGACTCGGCCAACTTCTCCTACTTTGAGAGCCCACAGCATGCTTCACCTGTTCAGTCCCCGTCGTGACAAAAAGGCCCTTCAGCAACTGATCTCCTCGCTCAAGGGCGGCACTGAGCCCGCGCTAGGGGGATGTGCTGAAAAAGCCGCGGTACTTGAATGCTGGAGCTCGCTGAGCACCCAGCGTCGCCTTGACGAGCAACGTATTGCCGATCTTGAGCAAGAACTGGAAACTGCCCGCCATCTACTGGGTGAAGCCTCTGCCTCGGCTGCCGCTTATGAAACCCGCTTTGATCTGGTCAACCGTGCATCGAGCGAGGGCCTCTGGGATATGGAGGTGGTCGCGGGCGATCCGGTCAACCCGAACAACCGATTCTGGTGGTCTCAGCAACTACGCACGCTTCTCGGTTTCAACGACGAGCGCGACTTCCCCAACGTACTGGCGAGCTGGGCAGACCGGCTTCATCCTCAGGATAAACAAGCCACGCTCGACGCATTTGCCAAGCACCTGAATGACCGTTCCGGCAACACGCCGTACCGAGTCAAGAATCGTCTGGCGATGAAGAACGGCACGTATCGCTGGTTCTATGCCCAGGGCGAAACGTTAAGAGACGCACGCGGAACGCCGCTGCGGGTCGCCGGCTCTCTTCGGGATATCCACGACGAGCTTGAACGTGATCTTGAACACGATGTGATCATTACCCGATTCGAACTGGCCCGGGAGATGCTCTCCGACGGGCTCTGGGACATGGAGGTCATTGCTGGCGACCCGGTCAATGCGCGCAATCCTTTTTGGTGGTCTCCACAATTCAGGCGTCTGCTGGGTTTTGAAACGGTGGAAGAGTTTCCCGACGTACTGGATAGCTGGGCGTCACGGCTGCACCCTGAAGATAAGGAGCGCAGTCTGACGGCTTTCGGTGAGCACCTGAATGACCGGACTGGCAAGACGCCGTTCGATATCGAGTACCGCCTGAAGATGAAAACCGGCGAGTACCGCTGGTTCCGTGCGCGCGGCCAGACTCGCCGTGACCCCGAAGGTGTTCCACTCAGGGTGGTGGGTGCGTTGGTGGATGTGCATTTGAAGCATGAACAGGACGCTCTTCGCGACACCGAAGCACAGCATCAGAAAAACCTGGAAGAGAACATCGCTCAACTGACCCAGATAGTTGGCACTATCCAGAGCATTGCCAGCCAGACCAACCTCCTGGCGCTCAATGCGGCAATCGAAGCTGCGCGCGCCGGTGAGGCAGGGCGGGGCTTTGCGGTTGTGGCAGATGAAGTCCGCAAGCTGGCGACCCGAACGACCGAAGCGACGGAGCAGGCGGCAAGCATGATGAGCCGCTCATGAGACCAGCCTTCGCTTTTTGATCGCAGCAAAAAAAACGCCTCCGCAAGGGAGGCGTTTTTTCAACTCAGCACATCAGACACATCAAGCCAGGTCGAAGCGGTCCAGGTTCATCACCTTGGTCCAGGCTGCCACGAAGTCTTTGACGAACTTCTCGTGCGCATCCGAGCTGCCATATACCTCGGAAATCGCACGCAGTTGAGCATGCGAGCCGAAGACCAGGTCAACACGGGTGCCGGTCCATTTCACTGCGCCAGTCTTGCGGTCACGGGCCTCGAAGGTATCAGTGCCACCTGCAGTCGCTTTCCACTCCACGCCCATGTCCAGCAGGTTCTTGAAGAAGTCGTTGGTCAGGGTGCCCGGCTGATCAGTGAAGACGCCATGCTTGCTCTGTCCGACGTTGATGTTCAAGACCCGCAGGCCGCCCAGCAGTACAGTCATTTCCGGTGCAGTCAGGGTCAGCAATTGCGCCTTGTCGACCAGCAACGATTCTGCCGAGACCTTGTAATGCCCCTTCTGATAGTTGCGGAAACCATCAGCGATTGGCTCAAGGAAGCCGAACGACTCAACATCGGTCTGCTCTTGAGACGCATCGGCGCGGCCCGGTGCGAATGGAACGGTGACGTGCTGGCCTGCATTTTTCGCAGCCTGCTCGACACCTGCGTTACCCGCCAGGACGATCAGGTCGGCGATTGAAACCTTCTTGCCGCTCGACTGACCCGCGTTGAATTCGCTCTGAATGCCCTCGAGGGTCTTCAGCACGCCCGCCAGTTGGTCAGGCTGGTTGACCGCCCAATCCTTCTGCGGAGCCAGACGCAGACGGCCGCCATTGGCACCACCGCGCTTGTCCGAGCCACGGAAGGTAGAAGCTGCCGCCCAAGCCGTCGATACCAGCTGCGAGACCGAAAGGCCCGAAGCGAGAATCCTGGCCTTGAGTGCGGCCACATCCTGATCATCGATCAACGCATGATCAACGTTTGGAATCGGGTCCTGCCACAGCAGCTCTTCGGTCGGTGTTTCCGGGCCGAGGTAGCGGGCCAGCGGGCCCATGTCACGGTGAGTCAGCTTGAACCAGGCGCGGGCGAACGCGTCGGCCAGTTGCTCAGGGTTGTTCAGGAAGCGGCGGGAGATCTGCTCGTAAGCCGGATCGAAGCGCAGCGCCAGGTCAGAGGTCAGCATGCTCGGTGCATGACGCTTGGAGGGATCGTGGGCATCCGGAATCTTGCCCGCGCCAGCGCCGTTCTTCGGCGTCCACTGATGCGCGCCTGCCGGGCTCTTGGTCAGTTCCCATTCGAAGCCAAAGAGGTTTTCGAGGTACTCGTTGCTCCATTTGGTCGGCGTCGAAGTCCAGGTCACTTCCAGGCCACTGGTGATGGTGTCGCCACCCTTGCCGCTGCCGAATTTGTTTCTCCAGCCAAAACCCTGCTCTTCAAGGCCGGCTGCTTCAGGCTCCGGACCAACGTTGTCGGCAGGGCCGGCACCGTGGGTCTTGCCGAAGGCGTGACCACCGGCGATCAGCGCCACGGTCTCTTCGTCATTCATCGCCATACGACCGAAGGTTTCACGGATATCCCTTGCCGAAGCAACCGGGTCCGGCACACCCTCAGGGCCTTCAGGGTTCACATAGATCAAGCCCATCTGCACGGCGGCGAGCGGGTTTTCCAGGTTGCGTTCGCCGCTGGCAGTACGGCTTTCTTCGTTGGCATGGTTCTCCGGCTCGGCCACCAGCGTGCCGTCGCCCGGTTGCTGCATTTTCTTCTGCGCGCCGTAGCGCTCTTCACCACCCAGCCAGGTGGTCTCGGAACCCCAGTACACGTCTTCTTCCGGTTCCCAGACATCCGCGCGACCACCGGAGAAACCGAAGGTCTTGAAGCCCATGGACTCCAGCGCGACGTTACCGGTCAGCACGATCAGGTCAGCCCAGGAAATCTTGCGGCCATACTTCTGCTTGACCGGCCAGATCAGGCGGCGCGCCTTATCCAGGCTGACGTTGTCAGGCCAGCTGTTGAGCGGCGCAAAACGTTGCTGACCGGCACCGGCACCGCCACGACCATCGCCTGTGCGGTAGGTACCGGCGCTGTGCCAGGCCATACGAATGAACAGTGGGCCATAGTGGCCGAAGTCTGCCGGCCACCAGTCCTGGGACTGGGTCATGACGTTGCGCAGGTCCTGTTTGACCGCTTCGATGTCAAGGCTCTTGAATTCCTTGGCATAGTCGAAACTCTCGCCCATCGGGTCGGAGAGCGAGGAATGCTGATGCAGGATCTTCAGATTCAGCTGCTTGGGCCACCAATCACGGTTGGTAGTGCCGCCGCCAGCAGCGTGGTTGAAGGGGCATTTCGATTCAGTTGACATGCTTGATACACCTTTTTTGTCATTTGCATCCGGCCATCCAGTCCACTCGCGGGACCTCAGACAGTGATGACGAAACTCAACAGCACTGGGTTCATGCCGGCCGCTCGGTCAACGATCGGGCCAGCTCTACAGATACGCAGCACAGCGATCATCAGATTGCTTCGAGGCAAGCCCGCAACGTGCGTCGCAAACTTGAGCTCATTCTTATCTCCTCATCAGGGTGAAACCGCGCGGCTCTCACCGACGCTTATCCAGATTAGCCTTCTTCGCGAAGATTTCTAATAGAAAGAACATTACGGGTTGATAGGCAGACTCTGGCGGCGCTGTCATCAAGGCATCAAGCGGCTCTGCTAACCTGTCCAGCCCATGAGACTGCAGGCCAGGCTTAGCCCATGATCACGATTCGCCGCATGACCCTGGACGACTACGACGCGGTCATCGAACTGATGCGCAGCACGCCGGGCATTTCCCTGCGCGACGCCGATTCACGCGAAGCGACCGCACGTTACCTTGAGCGCAACCCCGGCATGAGCTTCGTCGCCGAGGCAGGCGGCGCCCTGTGCGGCTGTGTGATGTGCGGGCACGACGGACGCCGCGGTTATCTGCAGCATCTGATCGTGCTGCCCGAGTATCGCCGGCGCGGTATTGCCCATGAGTTGGTTGAACGCTGCCTTGAGTGTCTGGACGCGCTGGGTATTTACAAATGTCACCTGGACGTCATGAAGAGTAATGAAGCGGCCGGGCGTTATTGGCACGGGCAAGGGTGGACGTTGCGGGAGGATATCGATCGGTATTCGAAGGTGCGGCGGGGCGGGAATGTTTGAAGGGGGAGACGGGCGCTACGCATGCGTAGGCGCGTCAACTAATTGCATCGCTTGATTCTGCTTTGTCGTGCTGGCAGCGCTCGGTGAAACTATCCTGCCTTCAAAGGCGATACATTTTCTGCCACTGCGCTTGGCGTGATACAGGTTCTCGTCAGCCTCTTTCAACAGGTCATTGAACGTTTCAACCCGCGACAAACTTGCAACACCGCCACTGAATGAATAGGGCACTTGAGCCGTTTCATCCTTTTGCGTGAGCATCAATAACTCTTCCAGTGCGTGTACAGCGTCTGTGGCGTTCGCCGCCGATAAGATCACACCAAACTCTTCCCCACCCAAGCGCCCAAAAGCGATTCGCCCCTTAGTGTCTTTGAGGCGTGTCGCAAAACTTATAAGGACATTGTCACCCACCTCATGCCCATGGGTGTCGTTGATACTTTTAAAGTGATCCAGATCAAGCATGGCAAACCACAACGACGACTTTTCAGCGGACGCCAGCGCAGTATTCAGACTGTCAACCAGCGCACGGCGATTGGGGGCGTGCGTCAGGGTGTCGGTTTCGGACAGTTCCTGATAGCGGTCCCTGGCTGCCATGGTCTGCATGATCAGGCTCAGGAAGGTCGCATTCAGGCAGCCGCCCAGCAAGGTCGAACTGATCAGGAACACATAAAACAGAGGCTTATGGCCCACGCCGATGGCCGTCAGGTCCGTGTGCCACATGATCAACCAGATCAGCGCAGTGGCGGCGATGTAATCAATAAACTTGACGAAGAACACGCTCATTCCCGTGATGAGCAGGGAGGTGACAACCAGCCCCCACATCGACGCTTGCTCGTCCATGCGTTCGATCTGTTCATTGAACAGAAATGTCAGTGACGCCATGTAAATAATGCCGAACAGACGCCACGCCAGCATGCTCCTGCTATTGGACGTGACAATGATCGACAGCGTCGCCCCCGTCAGCGCGCAACAGATGAATACATCCAGCGATCGATCAATGGACGGATTCAGGCACCAACTGATAACCCAACTGAAAAGACCGATCAGTTGAGACAGCTTCAAGGGTATGAAAATAGAGTTTTTCAGGTTTCTTCTTTGCGGCATGTGCAGTTTTCCATACTTATGCCAGCCGAACCATTATCGACGGCACACGCCTTGGTCGAGAGGGGTGATGATATATGGCCACTATACGTGATTGTCAGATGGGGGGGCATGGCCGCTGGTCTTGCTGTGGGCGGCGCGCGCAGGCCTTGTTGAATGAGGGGCAGGGCAGCGGCCAGTCTGTTCTACAGTTGCTTGCGCATTGCGCGAGTCGAAGCGCCTTTTCAGCTCTTTGTACTTGTCGCGCAATTCGCGCTCCTGGGCAGGCCTAATGGACTGCTCATTTCCAGCGCGGCTTCAAAAGGCAGCATCTGGGTATGCAACTGGTCAGCCTCTTTCAGCAGTTGATCGCGGCGGTCTTGCCGTTCTTGGATCTCGTTCATGTGTCTGGTCTCTGTTCAATTCGATTGGGAGTTGGTTGTGTGGCTGGCGAGGCCGGGAATCAGCTGGCGCTACCTCGATCAGCGGGGAGGCACTCAGGCAGTCCGCCCACAAAAAAAGACGCCTTAGGACGTCTTCATTTGCAATTTGGTGGGCCGGGGTAATCTGAATGGAAGCAGTAACTTACTGATTTATTTAGTTAAATTTGTTTTTTATTTTTGCCTGGAATACCAGTTGGAATACCGGTCAGTCGAAAATTGCTTCACCGAGGATTATTCAGGATTTCCAGTAGAGTAACGTCCGGTGTAAGAAATGGTCATTGCCGGAAGTGGCGCGAATATTTATGCGCAGTAGGTGCTTTTTTAGGTACTAACATCGCAGTCGATCCGTATCCCTATAGAGAGAGGAGGTTCCTGATCCGTTGGAGGCTAGACCTCAGTTGGGTAGCAACCCCCAGTGTAGCTTCGAGAAGGTCGTTTGATTTGTTTCCACTCACGCCATCGAAACACCTACAAGCAAACGGGATCTCGGCTTTGAGCCATATTCTCGCTATTTCAACCAAGCTATCCCTCATCATTTTCGACCTTTAGCGCGGAACGTAAGGTTCTTTTTTTGTTTTTTGCAAGTCAGCTGAACCGCAAGTGCCCAGTGGGCCTGAGTGATATAGCCTTGAGTGATGGTATGTTGCTACTATCAGTCGTTCGGATGGCCGAATTTCAAGGAGAATCACATGCCCTGTCTCAAAGCACCACTGTGGAAAAACCAAGCATTTTTGATGAAATAGTCTCGGGGTCGATAAGCGATCCAGTGCGATTCATGCCTGATCGATGGATTTAATGTTTCAAATAGATGAATGGATCGGACGATGGATGAGAATGAAAGCAATTATTGGTACCAATTTAGAGCTGCGCTTGCATCACGGTCAAAAGACCCTTGGGGGCACCCTTCTTTCGTGATGTTCTTTTTTGTAGGTGTTTTGTTTTTTGGCGGACTTGGAATATGGGTGGAGATAGTGCGATTTAGTGTGCTTCTATCCGATGAGGCCAGTTTTAAAACTATCTGCTTTGCGATAAATGTTTTTTATCCCTCATTAGGCTGTGCATCAATGCTGCAGTTTATCCTGGGGGATTATCCGAAAATGCTCCGTGCGTTAGGAGTATTGCTCTGCTTGATTTTTGTTGTTGCATGCGGATCAATTGGGTTTCTGCAGTTGTACACTCCGTCTGGTTTAATTGTGGAAATTATACTCTCAGCTCTTGCGTTATGGTGCTGGTGGATAGCCAACGCAAAGAATCCTGATTTCCTAGAGCCGAACCCAACAGCTGCATCTGGACCCGCAGATGTGAGCACTCCACTCTCAGGCACTTTAGATGGATTTAAGGTATAAAAATGAATAAGGTAATTACCTATCCGTTGACGGTGCCTGCGCTGCAGGTCCTTCAACCTCTTGGAGTGTTTTACGTTATATCACTCCCCGCTAAGATAGTTCTTCAAGTTGCTGAAAGTGAACGGTTGCGAGCGGTCTATTCTAGCGAAACAGGAACTTACCACCTAGAAGGTACCCAGCGGGAGAGACAAGAAAAGCGACTGGACTCAATTACGGATTATATAAATCGATCTGATGCCGCCTTCCCCAATGCGATAATATTAGCCGCTAATAGTCGATCAGATTTTGAATTGGATAGTGACGGCCAAGATGACCATGGAAGCGAGCAACTAGAATGGTCAGTTTCAAAAGGCGCGAATGGGGGCTATGAGCTCACTATTCCATCGGAGGCTAAAACTGCCTCAATAATTGATGGCCAGCATCGTCTATTCGGATTCGTAAACGCAAGCCCAGAGCGGCTCGAAATGGATTTGGTGTGTGCAGTATTCATAGATTTGCCGCTGCCTTTTCAAGCGCAGCTGTTCGCTATAATTAACTCCACGCAAAAGCCGGTCGACAAGAGTCTGACTTATGAGCAGTTTGGCTATAACATTGATGATGAGACTCCAGAGTTTTGGACCCCGGAAAAGCTTGCAGTTTTTTTGACCAGAAAACTAAGCACCGAGGCCGGTTCTCCTGTACAAGGCAGAGTATTAATAGCGCCTAAAAAAGATGCGCATCTATTAGCGCTATCTTTAGATCGCTCTTGGCGGGTGTCAACAGCCGTTATAGTTGAGGGCGTTCTGAGACTTATTTCCTCTAATCCTAAGCGTGACGCTAATTTCATGCTCACAGGGAAAAAAAGTTCTAGAGAAAAGCTGGTGGAGTCTCGTAAAGATAAGTCGCCTTTACGCGATCTTTATTTGCAAGGAAATGATGCTCTAATATATAAAGTTGTAAATAATTATTTGACCGCCTGCGACGCTGTATTTTGGAGTGTGGCTACAGACGAGTCGTTTATTACCAGAACAATTGGGGTGCAAGCTCTACTGGATCTACTCCGGTTGACGGTCGTAGGTGCTGTGGAAAATAAGGATATCAGTGTCGACTATTTCATAAAGGTTCTGGCGCCCGCAGGAAACATTGATTTTTCAGATGTGAAGTTTAAGAATGCATCAGGCTCCGGGCGCTCGATAATTGCGCGATCAATTAAGGATGCTATAGGCTTGACATAATAATTGGTGCGCTTGCTTCGATTGCGTTGTTCGATGTAAGCGATATTCTGTTATAAAGCTAACCAATATTGCTTCCATAGATTCAGGGCTGGAATTTGCCGATAAGCAAGAGATTCAATGGCTATGGAATGGAGTGTTATATTTTTGAAACTGGTTTTTAACAGTAAATATCGCTTGAAACCATGAGTTAACTCAAGCGCGTTTTGTGTATTCGAGGGCTGGTAGCGTACTCATATAGGAATTCTGAGTTTTTGGTTCTCGGAGATTATGCGTTGGTTTGAATTTGTGTGATTCGACGGTATCTGCATTTTTATATGCTACAAGCTACAAGCTACAATCGTATAGGTGTATTTTGGTTGAAACTGTTGATATCTGGTTTTGATAGGGCGGTGAGTTATGAATGATTTGAGTTTGAAATCTATAGATGCTCATTGTGCGGCAATAGTCCAATTGTTTATCCACGGAATGGAATTCGATTACGATGGGGAGTGGTTGGAGGGCATCTCAATGTTAGGGATTGCTTCGGGAGTAGACAGTGTTAACTATAGTCGCGAAAGATTTGATATTACGCTAGGCTATTGTGAATCAGCGGATGATTTTTCAGAACACCAGGAGATCTTAGAAAGCAGGCTCGTAACGTCTCTGTGTAGATTTAATTTTATCTGGTCGGCGGTCGAATCTATCATCGATGTGGCGGTACCTCGTAGGCTGATTGCTAATCCGCCAGGGAAAATTAATAATGCTTGTTATTTTCTAAAGCATAACGCAACTTTTAAGTTCGGATTTTCATCTTATATTGTTTGTCTCGATAAACTTAAATCCTTGATATTTCATGAGTCACATTATGGTGAATATATAGGAGGTGGTAATTTTGGTGAGCATGTCTCTTTGGCGGGGCAAGGAATTTATATGGCTTATAAGTTGCGTAATAGGTTGGCTCATGGGTCGTTAGGGTTTCCTATTACTAAGCAAGAGGATGAGAGTCATGTGGATAATGAAATTGTAGAACTTTGTAGTCGGCTAGTTTTGTACTCTATTCAGATTATGATTATTGCATGCCATCGGGACTCGGTACCTAAAGTTATTTGGCATGGGGAAGACGTAGATTTAGAACTTGCGTATACTCATGTGCAATATGAAGGATGGCTGAAAATACTGGAGGATGTAATGCAGCTGGAATTGGTTTTTAATTAGGTTGTCAGTATCTAGATAGTTTTTAGTTGGCTGTTTTTGTGCGATTAGTTGTTGTGTGGAAGGCCGGGGTACAAGAGGTTTATCGACTTTGAACACGTTTTTATTCCCGACCGTTGCGTGCGCCAGTATGCAGCGTGGTAGGGTGCACGTCAAAGTCGAACAAAATTCAAAGCAGGAGTAGTATTGATGAAGTTGCACAAATGGTACTCTTAGGTTTGTTATTGCTCGCACAAACTAAACCTAAGAGTTCTTTTCTAAAATGTGAGGTGAAGTTGAGTTTTATATGTTAGGCAACTTTATCTCACCCGCTAGACTCAATTCAGGCTTTTACAGTTAGTAAAGCTACATCTTTAATAGAGCGCACATGTCCCATTTTGTGCAGGCCTACCTCAATCAGAGATGCTACATGCCTGACGGGATCCCAGACCAAATCGCTTTGATGTGTGAATTGTCTGAGCAGCGCTTCGTAAATATCCAAGTGCTCACCAAAAAGGGTGGGAGCATTGAACTCCTGTCCTTCTAAATCCGATACGCTGGCATTGCCTAAGCCATTTTCATCGGCCAGCGCAAGGGCGATTGCGTACCGGCTCAAGATATTAGGGGTTAGGCCAGTCTTGGATTTCAGATATTTTAGTTTCGCGCTCGACGAACTGGATATCTTGAATTTATGCGGAAATGTATTCATGCGTTATTAACCCACCGCCAGAAATATCCTTCCTCGGCTCGAGTGGACCGAGTTTCTGGGTTGTATACCAGATGATAAGAGTGCGAAATGCTTCCCTGTAGGCCTTCATAGAAGGCGTAATCAATTTCCGTATCCGTCGAGAGAATGATGACTTGGTGACTTGTTTTAGGGAAATAATTTTCCACGAGCTTTTTCCGATGAACCGAGTCCAGTCGACCTAGTGGTGTGTCGATCACAACTGGCAGGCTTCGCCCTGAAGTGCGGGCCAGCGCTTCCAAGATAGAGATCGCAAAGATTTGCTTCTCGCCCGCTGACAGCTCTTCTTTACGAAGTATTACGCCTTCATCGTCGATCAGTACGACCTCGAAGGTGTTCGGATCGATCTGAATACTGAGATTCCGATCATCTTTGCGAGCCAGGCCATTGAATGAGGTGTAAAACTGCGACTCGAGCTCTTTGAGTTTTTCGATTCGAGCGCGAGTAGAGAACTCTTTCAATACATCTTTGGCATTCTGTGCAAGACCGGTCAGGCGCTCCTCTTCCTGGGACTCCGCTATTTCGGTGTAGAGATCGTCTAACTGGCGTGCAGCTACCGACAGACGTGCGAGGATGGCCTTTGCCTCTTCAGCCATTACAGATTTCTGCTCCTCAAGAGCGGAAAGCCGTCCTTGTAGCTGCCCTTGTTCGTTAAACAGTGGGATCAGTACTTTTTCGTCGGGCGCTCTAGCGATATTTTCCCGGGCGGATTCGATCTGGATATCGGTTTCCTGAAGCGTCATCACTAAGTCAGCAGCACGCTGTTGGAGCGAGCCAACATCGTTCTGTAGGCGATGAGTGATGCTGAATCGTTGAGTATCCGAGAGCTCATGTACTGGAGCTTGTTGTTCAGCGCTGTTCGAGACCTCTGAGCCGAATGTCCTCAGAAATATATTTTGAAGGGCAGGGAGCTGATCCTTTGTTATAGCGAAGGCCGATTCGACTTCTGCTAGAAAATTGCTCTGCTGACGTTGCAAGTATTCGGAGAGTACCTGTGCTTTTTCCGCGCGTTGCTCAGCGTCTATTTGCGCTAGCAGTTTCTCGTTGAGACTTTGAGTTATAGCGAAAGGTAGCAGGCCGCTGAGCATGTCATGCAGGGTGTGCTCTATAGCGTTTTTGTCGCTAACCAATGAATCGAGGTTGACCGTTTCCTCTTGCCTGGAGGCGCTCCAGGCGCCACCGCGTGCATTGATGCTCGCTTCGATGTTGCCAAGGTTCTTGTTTGCCTCGACAGTATTCACGCGCATGAGGAGAAGCTTTTCGCGTACTTCTGCCAGTTGCTCGTTCAGATCGTTATATGTCCGTTCTGCTTCAGCAATTTTTTGCTTGCGATCTGCAGAAGCCTTTTTGACCGAGCGCCCTCTAATGATAACGGAGAGGTCAGAGTGCAATCTATCGATGAGATCCAAGCCCAAAAGCTTGTTGATGGACTCACGCAAAGCATCTCCGGATGTTTCTTCGGCAAGGCTCGCGATTTTTTCACCGTCGAAGAAAAATAGCTCAGAAACGCCGATCGGGATCAGCTCGTTGAGAAAAGCTTGTGCCTGATCATAGGAAAGCTCGGTCAGGGGGTGTCCGTCCCTCGAAATGATCAGGCCTTCTTTTACCTTGCCAGTGTGGTCAACAAACCAATCACGTGTCAGTTGATAGCTCGAAATAACGCCATGTTGTGCATAGCGGAAGGTCAGCTCGACAGCTGCTCGCGTAGGCTTGGCGATGCTGTTGTGAGCTCTGTGTATGCATTCACGAAGATACTGATGGTACTCGGCAACCGTTGCGCCGGAGCCCAGTACGCCTTTACCGTACAAGGCAAGCTTCAGCGCACTCAGGATAGTTGTTTTGCCGCCGCCGTTTAGGCCGCCAAATAAAACGATAGGCGCATTTTTGCCTCTTTTGATCTTAGGAACCAGGTCAAAGTCGTGGGCGCCGCTAAACACTCGGAAATCTAGTACTGAAAGGGAGTCAATAATCATTGCAGCAAGCCATCTATGTCGGCTTTCAGAGATTCGAAAGCGGTCTTATACGTGTCGTTAACTGTAGGTATGGCGCGTCGTTCCATCGCTTCGTCCAATCCACCCCAGTCTTGCTCCAGGACTTTCTGCAGCTCGTCCAGAATGCCTTTTCGGCGCGAGAGCCCTGAGAACGACAACTCTGTATCTATGAGCTTCATGATCAGAACTGCTGGTACGCCGCGCTCAGCCTCGAGTGCGTTGAGAATGGCAGCATCAGGTTCAGTAAACGCGCCGGCATCATTTTTGATCCATTCGACCGTATCTTCGGGGTAAATTTCACCGTAGATTTTAGGAAGTGAATCAATCCAGTCCGGTTCATTTGGATCCTTCAACCACTGCTGGCGGATCACTTGCAACTCATCACGACCGATCAGCTCAATCTCGCGATCCGTTTCACGAATGCCTTTCTCAATTTCCAAAAGTAGCTTCAGCCACTCACGGCGATATTTCATCCAATACGGACCAGGTACATGTTTGGTGGCGGCATTAGAGTCGTCATCGATAGCCCCTCTTGCGAAGGTCACTTTGCCCGTACGACGTTTATAATTACGAAATTCGGTTTTATTTTCGGGCAGGGAGCTGGCGTGCAGTTGGTTACGGAACTGGAGTAGCGGTAGCATCCAGTCCTCTCCGCTGTCTACGAGTCCCTCGATCGCTTTGTCGTGTGTCACGACTGTGCATGTCCAGCAGCCGAAACGCGAGTTGCCGCACGATGGTGTATTGGTGTCGATGACGAGCGGGCATTCTCCGGCATTGGAGTCTTTGTAGAGCTCAAACAGTACTCGGTTAGAGCCGCCCCAAGGCCTTGCAGCACTCATGAGGTATTCCCAGACATCGTCGGCATGCCATAGCTCAATGGGCATATAGGTATACGCATTTGGCAGGGTGGTGTGCCGGCCTAAAGCAGATCCATCGATTTTGTGGCGTGTGATCACCTGCGCACGCGTGTTGCTTTCCTCACGTCTCGAGCCAAGCACCACCACGACTTCACCGAAACGGGCTACCTTGTCTTTGATAAACTCGCTAACCGGATCGATTTTCATCCGCTCTGTGCACCAGCGAAACGCCTTGGTCGGCGCTGGGTACCCCTTACCTAGGAGGTTGGCCCAGAACGTTTCTCCAACTTTAGGGGTGACAGAATGGGCTGTCATCGGAATCTGATCTGCAACGGCTTGAGCGTTCACCGAATCAAGCACTTGGCGGATCATGTCGACTACTACGGGTGTTTCTACTCGAGTGTCGGAGGAGACGACGTACACGTGCTTGTGGCGTTCCTCAGGCGGCAACATTTTTAGGGCATAGTAGGTGAGCGAAAGGACGACGGTAGAGTCCTTGCCGCCGCTGAACCCCACTACCCATGGGCGATTATCCGCCTTGTAGATGCTTTGAAGCTCACGGACAGCATCCGCTAGCGGCCTTCCAGAAATAATCGCTTCTTGAACGAAATCATCGTGCGATGGATAGAGGAATTGATCATTACTCATTGTTGAGGGAACCTATTTTCTAACTCGCGTTCAACCGTGGATAGCGGGACACCAAGTTTTTTCTTGATAAGACTTGCTGTGAGCGCCACGTTCGTTGTGGCTTTAGAGATCCGGCCGTGAACCATGGCGCGACCTTCCCACTCCGGGTTTGCTCGAGACCAATCGATGCTACGGAGCTGACTGATGGTTTTTTTCCATTCGGACTCTTTGCGGATAATCAGCTCAGCACCGACGAGCCCCATGGCTTGCAGCATCACGCCGTGGGCATGGATGTAGTTGTCTCGCAGTTCAGACGTCGACAGCTCTTTGTTTTTTGCCCTGATCCAGTCGGGCATCTGTAGAGAGACCTCTTCCCAGAAAGACTTCGCGAGCTCTCTCTCGTTTTGCGCGATGAGGTCACCTTTTCCCTTTTTCAACAGGACGCGGGACGCATTCTTGATGGCGCTGAGGGTAAAGAGCTTGGAGCTGCGAGGAGAGAGGCTGGACTTCTCCAGCTCAGTCATCCTGGAGAAGACTTCTACATTTTTTGCCAGATACCTGGCCAAATCAGAAATCTGGTCTCTGAGATCGTACAGGGTGCTGATTGAGTTGCTGGGCCGTACGGCATGCTTGTTAAGGTCGGCGAACATTTGCTGGCTGCGATTGAGCCCTTCATCGATAAAGAAAAGGACTGGGATGTTGTCGTGGCCAAGCTCTGGATTCTCACGAATTGCTTGCTCGATGGCTGCGCGGCGATGCTGGCCGTCGTTGATCAGGATAGGAGCATCCATGGGGATTGTGAGCGTTCCAATGCTTTGGCCTAGGCCTGTGTCGGAAGCAGGAGTGAATTGGACAACGCCGTCTACCGATGCAGTGATCGCGG
Organism: Pseudomonas sp. MWU16-30316; assembly: GCF_020515645.1. NCBI lineage: Bacteria > Pseudomonadati > Pseudomonadota > Gammaproteobacteria > Pseudomonadales > Pseudomonadaceae > Pseudomonas > Pseudomonas sp. MWU16-30316. The sequence goes on from NZ_JAIZAZ010000001.1 coordinate 381,158, forward strand.
ACAGGGTGTAATCGTCGCGATTGTCAGTCAGATATGCTGATATCTCTGGGACCCTAGCAAGATTCAATGTGCGCTGGGCGCGTAGGTCAGGGGGCACATTTTCTTCGTTAAACATGAATATTTTTGGCACAAGACGCATCGGGCACATTGCGATATAGCATGGCCGCCCGGCCTGGATGCCCCTGACGCATGGGAAGGAGTGGATGAAAATATTCATGGTTCAGAACGTGTTTTTACTGTGAGTACGTCATTTTGCATATTTTTAACGTACACGCAAGGGTAGGAACGATTCTGAAGCTTCACATGAGCCTGGGAAAGCTGACCAACGAACTTATTCCTTTCTGATTATGTGCTCCCCCTTAGTTTTAAACTAAGGGGGAGCGATTTGATCAGTCGGTTTCGAAAAGGCAAATTTTTGGTGGGGTGCCTATGATCTTCACATAGCAACTTAACTATTGCTCAACTACACAAAAAACTGTGCGCCATCAAAACCAACTCTCGTTTCAAAATAAGGCTTTGAGTGCCCCGTGTAGTTGACGTTGCACAGATCTCTTGTCAAGTGCTCAGTAAAGCTTGGTGCAATAATTTCCATCTCGATCGAATCAGCGATGCGTTGCACAGCGGACTTTTCTTTACGTGCTTTTATAGCTAAGTAAAACTTTTTAGCCAGTGCACTATTTTCTGAAGATTGATACCACTTTCTAAGAATCGCATCAACGAGTTCGCGCTTGTTTTTTCTACACGCAGTCGCAATTTTGGCATAACGATCATGATGATCTCCATGACGGGAATCTTCGACTGCATCTCTAAGGCGATCGGCGTTGATATCTAGCCATTCAGCGATAACGTCTATGTTTGAATCTAATACGCTCCAAAGCTCTTGCTCGGGAGTAAGTTTTTGTGCGGAGGGTAACGCCGTGGTGTAAATGTGCTTGCCAAAGAGAGGTTTTATTTCTGCTGACTGGTCAGCATCTAAAACGGCAATGATTTCAAAGGGAGGTGCAGGCGTAGGCTCATAGTGCTTGACTATTTTCTCAATATTAGAATCACAACGCATCTGTATAACAGAAAAATCAGTAAGCATATCTGGATCATTTTTTTCTAGAATGTACTCAAGGAAAAATCGAGCTAGCTCGTCTTCCACAATATAGATGCCCAATGTATTACTAGATAGTCCCAGTGCTGATAGATACTTTCTCACATGCTTTGGGTTTGAGATCGCTGACCGACTTTCCATACAGTACTGTGACAGAATTCTGATGTTCTCAATCCCGACTTTAGAAAGAATGTGTTCTGAATGAGTTGATAGAATTACCCATAATTTTTGCGAGAAGGATTGATCGGCAATCAAATCCATCAATCTTAACTGGCTGTATGCAGAGATGAAATTTTCAGGCTCCTCAATAAGTAGTAGGCTTTTTGGTTCTATGTAGTGATAGATGAACCATGTAACGTATAGGCAAGCAAGCTCCCCCATCCCCATGTCGGTATTCGTATAGCTCGATCCATTAGGAAGTACTACCTTGAAATATGGAAACGGGAAGTTGTACTCATGCGGCATAGCGTCGGCGATTTCATAAAAAACTATTGACGCATAACTCTTGCCTATTAAGTTTTCAATAAGGGGTTTGAATTTTACATCGCTGAAAGACCGATTATCATCAATACCCTCTAACAGTTCTTCGACATTGTCAGTGTTTCTTAAGTATTCAATGATTTTAGTGCATTCTCTGGACGGCTCTAAATAATACGCATTAAAACCGCCTTGGGCCGACTCTTCGGGTGTGCACAACTTATTGTTCTTGAAGACCGAGGCTGTGAAATTTGACTCGCTGAATTTGCTGTGTGCTGTAACAACGTTGCCGTCCACGAATGCGGAGTACAGAAACTTGATTAACGTTGTTTTTCCGACCCCGTTTTTCCCACAGATGGCAGTAATTGCGGACTTGAAATCCAATTCGATTTCGCTCCTGAATCCGGAGATTCCGCGGACTTTAATATCTAAAAGCCGACAAGGATATTTTTCGACTTTCAGTACGTCGCGCCAGGCATCGCTAATGGCGGCTAATCTCATTACTCCATTCTCCATTTGGCTGCTGCATCCTCAATCAGTGTTTTTATTTCAAAACTGCCATTTCTTATTGATTCTACAATCTCAGAAATAAGCTCATCTTCCGCGAGGTATAGAGAGCGATTTTCGTATCCTGAAAGTGATAGGCTGATATTTATTATCAAATCGCGAATTAGGATGGAGCTAGTGGACGTAACGCGCGATGATGAGCGTTCAATATATAGAAGCAAAAGCTCGCGCAAGGCGCCTCGATCGAAGCCGAAATATTCTGCGAGATCTTTGTCGAGCTGCAAGTTGTTTTTTACTTTGTTTTTTGCAAGCTCAAGGTAAATGAAACCTTTAAAAAATCTGTCGTCATTCAGATCTCCTCCATCAATCAACTCGCTAGCTAGTAGATAGAGCCAGTTAAATGATGAAGCTTTCGTTAGGTTTATATCATCCTCGCTGGAAATTAAATTCTCTTTGACTTGAACGAGGAAGTCTATGGCTCCTTTAATGGACTCAACAATTTCCTGTGAGAAACCTTCTTTGTTTCTAAATCTAGCGGTAAGTGCTCGGTCGCTTATTGGCGTTCTTAGTCCGGAGTTCTCGAGAATGAAACAAACTCTTGTCAGGAGGTCGTTGTACGCCATTCGGGAGTTGGAAAATCCAAGTACCGTTTTATCAATTCCTTGCTTCGCCATATATGAGACCAGCGACGAAACCTGATCTCTTATGCTGCCAAAAAAAGCATTTCGCTGTTCTGCTGATGTTAGTTTTACCGATTGGTTAAGGCGATGAAATAACTCGCCTGGCTCGCCATGATTGTAATGGGTTATTTCATAAATTTTTAAAAGATATCTTTGGAATTCGATTTTTTTATCTTCAGGCAAGTTTGAGTACTTAAGTCCGCCAAGCTCTACAATGTCGTCATCTAATGGCTCGATTGCACCATCGATAGCAAATTTGTTTTGCATAAAATCTCGAATGGCTGTTAGGCGCTGCTGACCATCTAGAACTTCTGCTTTGTGAGCGTCAATACGTACTAAGTGAATTGGTGGAACTTGCCATCCGCGAAATATCGAGTCGATAAGTAACTTTTTTTTGTTTGAGTCCCATACCTCGCCTCTCTGAAAGTCGGGTCTCAAGTCAATGTTGTCTGAAATAATATCATCAAAAACGCTTTTTATCTTCTCATCTCTAGGTGTTACGTTCATTGGGTTACCTAATTTAGATTATTCAGCTTGTAAGAATTAAAATTTCCAGAAGTAAAAATCGGACGCGGCAGTGCTCACCGAGGATCTTGACGACGCTGGGCTAGTAGTACTTGGAGGCGGGACGTTTTTTTGTTTGGAGGGCTTGACATGACATCCTTGTCCTTCACGGCTACTTTGATTGAGTAGAAGAGGCGCCTATTCCGCATAAACGAAGAATGCTGGCGTCGGTGCCTACCAAAGTCACGATATCGAAAGTGATCTGTGACACATGATGGCATTTTAGCCCACCCTACGCTTTTGTGCATTGCTCGGCAAATTGAATCGCCCCCTAGTTTCGTAGACACCTCCAAGCCTTAAAATGAGGCCCATTAGGAGGTGCCACGAGCAACCAGCGATATCCCCAAGAGGTCAAAATCCAGGTGGTCAAGCAAGTGACCGAAAAGCAGCTTCCTGTCTTGGAGGTGGGTGCACGATTAGGTGTGTCCGTGAACAGCCTCTATGCCTGGGTTAAGCGCTACACCAAGCCCTAGGAGTAGCCCGTTGAGGGGGATGATCAGAGCGCAGAAATTCGTCGCCTAAGTGCCGAACCGAAACAGGTGACGGAGGAGCGAGACATCTTAAAATGGCTGTAGTGGTCTAATGATTCCAGACACTCATTTAGGCGAGAATATCGCCAGATATAGAGGTGTCTGATGACCAAGCAACGCCTTACCTTTTCCGCTGAATTCAAACGCGAGGCCGCAGGCCTCGTGCTCGACCAAGGCTATAGCCATATCGAAGCCGCCCGCTCGCTTGGGGTGGTGGAATCTGCGCTGCGTCGCTGGGTGAGCCAGCTCCAGCAGGAGCGCAATGGCGTAACGCCTCAGAGCAAAGCCATGACGCCCGAGCAGCATAAAATTCAGGAGCTGGAAGCCAGGATCGCTCGTCTTGAGCGGGAGAAATCCATTTTAAAAATCTATGGTCACCCCCTTTTTTGGCAATGCTGATTCATGGGCGAAGTAGTTGGCTTGCTTAAATCTATCCGGCGTCTATTGGATGATTCACCCGCGCCATGATGAGAGTCGCGCCTAACGATCCTGAAAAGGCTAACGGCTTCTTGCTGAGTCAATTTTTAAAACAGGTTCTTCGTCAGGCTGATAGGCCGTTTACGTCATCCACTATTCAGCTATCGCAAAACCTGAAAGGTAAATCGTGGTACAGCAACAACTGCCGAATCAGGCGCTCAGGCGCTCAGGCGCCTGGCCCTGCTTCGTACTGCGTATGGTGCGCGGCTATCGCCCAAGCGATTCGCGCCAGCTTGTTAGCCAAGGCACAGGCCACAACATTGGAGTGACGTCGACTCAGCAATGAACGAACCCAGTCGGCCAAGGCTCCTTTCTGGTGATCGAGTCTCTGCATGTAGACCCTGGAACATTGCACGAGCAACTGTCGAAGGTGCTTGTCGCCGCGTTTACTGATCCCCAGTAAGTTGGCCTTGCCGCCGGTGCTGTATTGCTTGGGTACCAATCCCACTGATGCGGCAAAGTCCCGGCTGCATCGATACTGCTTACCATCGCCCATCTCCACAGCTAGCAGGCTGGCGGTGATCGGGCCTACACATGGAGTACTCAGCAAACGGCTACCCTGATCATCATCGGCCACTTGGCATGCCAGCTCTTTATCCATTGCCTTGATTTGCTCATCCAGATAGATGAAGTGATTGTGCAAACGCTGCAGCAGCACCGTCAGACGAAAGGGAAGTTCATGCTCAGCCAAAACAACCGCCAGACGCTTCATGATGGCCAAACCTCTGGGCAGGCTGACGCCAAATTCCAATAGAAAACCGTGCATCTGATTAGCGGTTCTGGTGCGATCACGCACCAACGATTCGCGCATCCGATGGAGTACAGAAAGGGTTTGCTGGGATTCAGCCTTGGCGTAACGAAACGCATCGAAGTACGAGAAGCGGCTTCGCAAATCGCCTCAGCGTCGACAAAGTCGTTTTTGTTGCCCTTGACGAAGGGCTTGACGAACTGCGGGGAAATCAGCTTGGGCGTGTGTCCAATTGCCGCCAACTGACGAGCAACACAGTGCGACCCCGCACAGGCCTCCATTGCCACGACACAGCTCTGCGAGCTGGCAAGAAATTGCATCATTTGCGCCCGTGAACATTTTTTGCGAAACACCTCCCGGCCTGACTTATCCTGGCCGTGCAGATGGAACGTATGTTTACCGAGATCAATACCTATGAGCGCTGACTCGCTCATGATGCCCTCCGAAAATAAAGCACCCTGCTAAAGCTTAGCCCTCGCAGGGTGTGGGGGTGACCATCTCATTAGGCTATCGCGCTCTTGATGTCGGAAGAACACGAGCGCTTGCGCTGACCGATCAGCTAGGCACCCATGAGCCGATCGAATTGCTGTGCGAGGTGTTACTACGACTATTGCCAGCGGCGTCGGGCTCCAGACGCCGAGCGGGTTCGTTTACTTAGCCGAGTCAATAAATTGTTCGGGCAAAGTCGAAGCGCTGCCGGCAGCCGCAGTATCGTGTCGATGATGCAAGAAGATGGCGAGCAAATCGGTCGGTTCAAGGTGCGTGGCCTGATGCGGGAACTGGGATTGATCAGCAAGCAACCGGGCTCGCATGCTTATAAAAAAGCAACAGTAGAGCGGCCTGACATTCCGAGCATTTTGAATCGAGAGTTCAATGTACCCGCGCCCAATCAGGTCTGATGTGGCGACATAACGTACATCTGGGCGAAAGGAAAATGGCATTACCTGGCGGTGATTATGGATCTTTATGCGCGTCGGGTGGTGGGCTGGGCGTTTTCAAACGAACCGGATACGGACTTGGTGATCAAGGCGCTGGACATGGCTTATGAGCAACGCGGCAAGCCTCGGTGCCTGCTGTTTCATTCCGACCAGGGCGCCCAATACGGGAGCCGACAGTTTCGCCAGCGGCTTTGGCGATACCGCATACGCCAGAGCATGAGTCGCCGAGGTAATTGCTACGATAACTCGCCGATGGAGCGTATATTCCGCAGCTTGAAAACTGAGTGGATACCGACCTTGGGCTATATGACGGCCCAAGAGGCTCAGCGAGATATCAGTCATTACCTGATGCATCGTTACAACTGGATTCGGCCACACCAGTTCAATGATGGATTGTCGCCCGCTCAGTACGAGAAAAACCTTAACGTCATGTCCTGGATCAGTTGACCACTACAGAATACACCACAACAGCGGATGGGGTTTAAGGCCTGCGCAACGCCAAGCTCGGCAGACGAGCGGTGGACGGTAATATCTGGTTTGGCACCACGATGATTTTCAGAATCATCGATGACCGGGTCTACTCCATGCATGAGCAGTATCTGGGCAGGCTCCAGTACGGCATGGCGATGACTGAAAGCTGGAAACGCAGCGCGGCACGATTACTTGACTGAAACGGTTACTACCTCACGGATGAGTCTTTACCGGACCGCAGGCGTCGCGCAGAATTCGACGGCCAAGGTCGCACAGTTCGGGATTCGTAAGGTTTAAATATTTATACCGGGCATGAGGAGCTCTTTTGAACGAGCTCAGTCATTTGTGCTTCTGCTCAGCTATCCTCTAATATAAATATCATCTGGTGTTTATGCTAAAACCCTCAATAGGGATTTCTTCGGTACGATTGTAAATTGGTAAAGTGCTAAAGTTAATCTTTTCAAGGGTTTCGCAGTCCCATGCCTTGGTTTGGGCTGCGTTATACAACATGCCTAAAGTCATTACGGTCTTTGCGCGCCGATCTTTAGATCTGAAGAAAACGAAAATGTCAGTCCCTTCTGGCTTGAAGTAACGATAGTGGTCGTAGTCGCCGGGGTCAACGCCAAAGTGTTCGAAAAAATCTTCCATGAAAGCACTGGCATCGTCACCGTCAAGCCCTAGATCCCAACTGACTCTGGTGGCGAGGCTAAGTGTTTCAAATGCCTTTTTTCCGAATCCAACATAAAAGTAAATTCTCTCTACGAGGTAATTAAGTACTTCATGGTTCAGATCATTTTTATCCATCTTAAAAAACCTGATCTTGTTCATCTACGATAGAGTTGTAGGTGTTCACCGTTACGTATCCTATCTTACCCAGTTCGTATGCAGTATAAGACCATCCGATAACCGGTGTTGCTCGTGCGATGAAGCCACCAATGCTTCGTGTCCATCGGAGGTGCGGCGGAAACCATCCTGTAAGAGAGGGTGCTCTGAAGTCTCCAGGAAATTTGCGGTTGTTTAGAGTGCGTCGCATGACTATGGACATGATGGAAGTGTTGTTAATCGCTCCGCCAGGCTTTGTTCTGGTTGGTATTATGTTGGCACCTAAGACGATGGCTAATGCAGCCCCTGCATCGTCCAATCCAAATTCATCCATTGCCACCTCTGTGGCAATTACAAATAGCAGCTCATTTGCAGTTAATCCGCAGTCGCCGTCGTAACAATATATTCTAGCCACTTAAACTATCCTTATGCGTAAGTGCTATTTTTTACTTGATCCCAGCCGCCGGAGATCTGTCCAATTATCAAGCCTGTGGTTCGGCTTTGCTGTGAATACTGCATGCTGATCTTGGCGTAATTAAATCTAACTACCTCCTCAGGAAAGTTTGAGGGCGACCGCTCAAATAGATTGCCGGATACGACGCCGCTTACTATGACTTCGTCAAATACGTATTCCAGATATTTTTGCTTGTCACCGCCCGCACGACGTACATACAGCTTCATCTGCTTGATATGTCGACCAGCGCAACATGCTTCGAGGATTTTTGGAGTCGCACTGTCAGCGAGTTTTACAATACTGAAGTCGCTTAAATAGACCCTGGCTACGGTAGCCCCGCCTGCCGAGCTTGCAGTCCTAGAAACTGATTGAGAGGCTGATAGGCAAAATGTGTTAATCTCAATCCAGTTTTTGCAGTCAGAGTCCGTAGACTCTCCGCTAATGCCATCAATCCAAAGATATGCATCAATACTCATTCCAGCTCCTTGGAATATCTCTTAATGTAATTCATTGACGCCGTACGATAGCACAACTCATACATTTGAGATTCGTCGTCAAGCACCTTTTGCCTGTGCGGGTTAACGTTCCGTGACGTGACCACCTGAAATCGCAAAGCCAGGCCCTTACGGTGCGCGAGCTATGCTCCTTACGAACAGTAGCTTCTCATCGATGATGCTGCATTGAAGGCAGGCTTGTGTGCGAGTCCACAGAATCTCACCCACAAAAAAAGACGCCCTAGGGCGTCTTCATTTGCAATTTGGTGGAGCCGGGGGGATTTGAACCCCCGTCCGCCAGTACTCCGCTGTCGGTACTACATGCTTAGCCGTGTCTATTAAGTTAACCCTCAGCGACCCGACGGGCAGGGTGCTTTGGGCGAGTTGTGTAAGTTTTAGTCGCTTCGTCCACAACGTACTAGGCGACGATCCTGTTCTATATGACAATCATTTCGGGTTTACAGGCATCCCCTGATGATTGCTGGAGCCGAAGCTACCAGAAGGAAGGCTAGCACCGCTTACGCGGCGAGAGCGTATTCCCCGTAGGTTTCGTCATTGGCAACTATAGAAAGTTGCAACAGTGGATTTACGAGTTCTGTTACCAACTCGGCATGCACCTAAAGTTTCATCACCGGCGTCGAATCCAAATCGGCCCCGAGACTGCTTTCGCAATCGCTGGGGCGCAGTGTACGCCAATTGGCGTGGCACGTCGACCCGTCTGCTGCAATCGTTCAGGCCAGCCTGAGTGGCTGGCCTGCTCGAAGGTTTACTTGGTGCCTTCGCTGCCCGAACCGGTGTTTTTCAGGGATGTGATGGTCTTGGTGGTGATCTCAACGCATTTTTTCTCGTCATTCTGCGCTTGAGCCGCTTTGGCGTTCTTCACAGTGGTCTCGAGCATAGTCTTGTTTTCGGGACTCAAGTTGGTGCTGGACGAGGTGTTGGCGTTTTCGATGGTCTTGATGTTTGCAGCGCACAAATCATCGGCGGCAAAAACCGGCGAAGCCAACAGGGCGGCGCTGAGGAACAATCCAGTGAGGGCGGTACGCTTCATGTGTGTCTCCTTATAACCTGTGGACTCGGTATGGCCGGTATTTGAGGCCGTCGCCCGAGGGTTTGAAAGCCCGTTTAACAGTTGGGCCTAAAGGATTGACTGTGGTGTGACGCAGGCGTTCTATTTTATTTTCGGAATACTGCGAAATAGCCACATTGCGCATTCAAGCACCAAAATGAGGCGATCTTCGCTTTGGGGTATCGAACGGGTTTAAGCGGGGGAGTGGAGAGGGGGGGATAAAGGGGTGGATACGAAGTGCCAAATGTCCGGGTCAGGACATTTGGCACACGCCAGCGCCAGGGGCTAGTCTTCCTTGCCTTTGGAGCGTACGGCACGCTGCAGCTCACGGTCCGAATCGCGTTCACGTTCGGTGTGGCGCTTGTCGTATTCCTTCTTGCCTTTACCCAGCGCAATTTCGCACTTCACCAGGTGCTCCTTCCAGTAAACGGAAAGGGCTACGCAGGCATAGCCTTTCTGCTGAACCGAGCTGGTGAGCTTTTCGAGCTCGCGCTTGTTCAGCAGCAGTTTGCGGGTGCGTGTCGGGTCAGCGATGACGTGCGTGCTGGCAGTCTTGAGAGGCGTGATGTGGCAACCCATCAGCCAGGCCTCGCCATCCTTGAGCAGCACATAACTGTCGACCAGCTGTACCTTGGTGGCACGCAGGCTTTTTACTTCCCAGCCAGACAGGACCAGACCGGCCTCGAACTTGTGTTCGATGAAGTAATCGTGACGCGCTTTCTTATTTTGCGCGATGGTCCCTGTAGGGTGTTTCTTGAGCTTAGCCATAGGGGGCGCATTATAGGCAGTTGCATCAATGTCGGCTACGGGAAAGCGCGTGCTTGAGCACAAAGGTTGAATCCCGGACAATGCGCGATCTTTTTTGGCTGGGCGTTTCGATAATGTCGACGGACAAGGTTTCGGTCCACGGTAGCTGGGCAAGTCGCTGGGTGTTCATCCTGGCTGCTACCGGCTCTGCTGTGGGGCTGGGCAGTATCTGGAAATTTCCGTACATGGTCGGTGCCTATGGCGGCGGTGCATTTGTACTGGTTTTTCTGGCGTGCATCGCGCTGATCGGTATTCCGGTCATGATCGCCGAGACGCTGATTGGCCGTCGTTCCCGGCTCAGTCCTGCGAATGCGCTCAAGACGCTGGCGCAGGAAGCCGGGCATTCGCCGCGCTGGTCCTGGGGTGCGTTTGCCGGGATGATCACGGCGCTGCTGATTCTCTCCTTTTATAGTGTGGTGGGCGGCTGGTCGCTGGATTACATCATCGACATGGGGCGCGGCGACTTTCAAGGCGTGTCGCCGGATCAGGTCGGTGCGTATTTCGGTGCGGTGATTGCCGACCCATGGCGTCTGATTCTGTGGCACACCATTTTCATGCTGCTGTCGGCGGTGGTGATCGGCAAGGGTGTCGAGGCCGGCCTGGAGAAAAGCCTGCGCATCATGATGCCGATGCTGTTCCTGCTGATGCTCGCGCTGTTGGGCTATAGCCTGACCACAGGGCATTTCATGGAAGGCGTGCATTTCATGTTCGACTTCAACCCGGAGAAGGTGCTGGATGGCTTGCTGCCCGCGATGGGCCATGCGTTCTTTTCCCTGAGCGTCGGTGTCGGCTCGATCATGGTTTACGGCGCGTACATGACCAAAGGCGCGTCGATCAGCAGTACGGTCGTCGGTATCGCGTTGCTCGATACCTTCGTTTCGCTGTTGGCCGGCCTTGCGCTTTTCCCGATCGTGTTTGCTGCGGGCCTGAACCCCAGCGAGGGGCCGGGCCTTATGTTCGTTACGCTGCCTTACGCGTTCGGCAACGTCGCATTCGGCCAATTGATGGGCATCGTGTTCTTCGTGCTGGTGGCCGTCGCAGCCTGGAGTTCGGCGATTTCGTTGCTAGAGCCAATGGTCGCCTACCTGGTCGAGCGCACCCGTATTCGCCGCGCCTGGGTGACGTTCTGGCTGGCCTTTACCTGCTGGTTTGTGGGCCTCGGCACGGTGTTCTCGTTCAATATCTGGCAAAAAGCCAAGTTTTTCGTGAACGATGGAGGCGCATTCCACCTCTATCAATGGGGCGCATCGACTGGCCTGGACTTCTTCGGAGTCATTGATTTCTTCACTTCGCGGATCATGTTGCCGCTGGGTGGGTTGTGTTTTGTAGTATTCGCTGGTTGGGTGATGGGCCGTGAGACAGTGCGCGACGAATTGTCGATTCGCAGTCCGCTGCTCTTCAACCTGACGTACTTTTTGATGCGCTACGTGGCGCCGCTCGGCATTCTTGTGGTGTTTGCCGCTCAGCTCTGGAAATGACGCTCACATGACTACGCATATACAACGCTCTGCTTTACTGCCTTACCCGGCCGGGTTCCTTTATGACCTGGTCAATGATGTGGCTCGTTATCCCGAGTTCCTGCCGTGGTGTTCGTCCGCTACCGTGGTTGAAGCCAGTGAGGCGCAGATGCGCGCCAGCCTGGAGATCGCCAAGGGCGGTCTGAGCCAGAAGTTCATGACGCGCAACACGCTGGTTCCCGGTGAGTCGATCGTGATGGACCTGGTCGAAGGGCCTTTCGAACAGTTTCACGGCGTCTGGACGTTCAAGCCGCTGGGCGAGAAAGCCTGCAAGATCAGTCTGGATCTGTCCTTCGATTATGCCGGCACCCTCGTTCGCGCCACACTAGGGCCACTGTTCAATCAGGCAGCCAACACGCTGGTGGATGCGTTCTGCCAGCGAGCGAAAGAGCTGCATGGCTGACGCATCGATTCAGATAGAGGTGGTCTACGCCTCTGTACAGCGCCAGGCATTGAAGACGATCGATGTCCCGGCCGGATCTTCGGTACGTCAGGCGCTGGCACTCAGCGGTATTGACAAGGAGTTTCCCGAGCTGGATCTTGGTCAGTGTGCCGTGGGTATCTTCGGCAAAGTGGTGGCTGATCCTGCTAAGCGGGTGCTCGAGGCGGGTGAGCGGATAGAGATTTATCGCCCGTTGGTGGCCGACCCCATGGAGATCAGACGTCTGCGTGCCGCCAAGGCGCGTGAGAAAAGAACGTCTCCCGGCTGAACGCTGGCTGAATGGAAGGCACAAAAAAGCCCGGCATGCCGGGCTTTTTGTTGGGCGCTTTGGACTACCGGGTGTTGGTGTCCAGCGGCTCCTGGGTCGGGACCGGTACGGTCTCGACGCTGTCCACGTCCTTCTGGATTGTATCCAGCAACGAACCTGGCTTGGCCGGTTCTTCAGGCTGCTGCACTGGCTGGTTCTCTGCCGGGACAGTGGTGTCGCTGCCCTTGCCGAGAATGGCTTCATCGCGGCTGACGCCGGGCATGAAGTCGCCAGACAGGCTCACGAGCTGGTCATTGCCGTTGAATATAAGGCTGACACGCTCCTGCTGGCGTTCACCGCCACCTGGTTGCAGGCTGTACAGGTAATCCCACCGATCGGAGTGGAAAGTGTCGGTCAACAGGGGGTTGCCCATGATAAACCGTACTTGCCGCCGGGTCATTCCGGGGCGTAACTGGTCTATCATGTCCTGCGTGACGACATTACCCTGCTGGATGTCGATTTTGTAAACCCCGGGGAATGAACAACCGGCGAGTGCGAGCAGTCCCACGAAGGTGAAACTGGTTAGCAAGAGCTTGGTGTTTTGCATCGGTGGGCGACTTCCACTATCTTGGCTGGGACAACGTAAACTCCGATCATACCTGCATTAAGAGAAGCTGCGAAGCAGCGTCTGCGAGAAAGCTGACCATGGTTGAAAATAACGAACTACGTAAAGTAGGACTCAAGGTAACCTTACCGCGGGTCAAAATACTGCAAATGCTCGACTCTGCAGAGCAACGCCACATGAGTGCCGAGGATGTTTACAAGGCTCTGATGGAGGCCAGCGAGGACGTCGGTCTGGCCACGGTTTATCGTGTTCTGACTCAGTTCGAGTCCGCTGGACTGGTGGTGCGCCACAATTTCGATGGCGGTCATGCGGTATTCGAGCTGGCTGATGGCGGCCACCACGACCACATGGTCAACGTGGAGTCGGGTGAGGTGATCGAATTCTTCGACGAAGAAATCGAGAAGCTTCAGAAAGCCATCGTCGAACGACACGGCTTTGACCTGGTGGACCACAATCTGGTGCTCTACGTCCGCAACAAGAAGGCGTAATCAGCAACAGGGGCGACCGCGGTCGCCTTTGTGCTTTCTATGGCTCAGCTTTTAGCTGTAACGACCATCTTTTTGGCGTGCGCCAGAGATTCCTTGGTCAGGTCGATGCCGCCCAGCATTCGGGCGACTTCCTCTATACGTTCAGTCTTGCTGAGCTTGGACACGGCGGTGCGCGTTGCGTCGTTGTCCCGCACCTTGTGCACGAACAGGTGCTGATGGCCCTGCGCCGCGACCTGCGGCAGGTGAGTGACGGTCATGACCTGACCGCGCTCGCCCAGGCGACGCAGCAGTTGCCCCACGATCTCGGCGGTCGGCCCGCCAATCCCCACATCCACTTCATCGAATACCAGCGTCGGCACCCGAGATGTTTGTGCGGTGATGACCTGAATCGCCAGGCTGATGCGCGACAGTTCGCCACCCGACGCGACTTTCGCCAGCGCTTTCAATGGCTGGCCGGGGTTGGCGCTGACCAGTAGCTCTACCTGCTCCAGGCCGTGAGGCGAGGGTTCTACGCTGGCGTTGGCTTTGAGGTCGATCTGGAAACGGCCGCCGGGCATGCCCAGACGATGAATTTCCTGTTCTACAGCGCTGGCCAGTTTCGTCGCCGAATTGTGGCGCAGGTCGCTCAGCTCGCGGGCTTTATCCTGATAGTGCCTGGCAAATGCCTGCACTTCATGCTCCAGCCGTTCGATGGATTCGTCGTTGGCATTCAGTGTTTCTATTTCATCCAGCAGCTTTTGTTGCAGTGTCGCGACTTCGCCCGGCTGGATGCGGTGTTTGCGCGCCAGTGTGTAAATGGCATCGAGACGTTCTTCAAGCTGTTGCAGTCTGGCCGGATCGGCATCGAAGTGATCCAGAAAACGATTCAGTTCGCCTACCGCTTCTTCTACCTGTATCTGCGCGCTGGACAGCAGCCCTGTGGCCTCGCTGAGGGCGGAGGGTGAATGGTCGACGCTGCCAAGACGATGCAGGCTGGCGGTCAGGGCATTGAGTACGTTGCCGGAATCGCTTTCGCTGCACTGCTCGACCACTTGTCGGCAAATGCTCAGCAGGCTTTCGGCGTTGGTCAGGTCCTTGTGTTCCTGTTCGAGCTGTTCAAGCTCGTTTTCACCCAGGCTCAGGCTTTCCAGCTCTTCGAGCTGATAGCTCAGCAACTGATGCCGTGCGCGTTGCTCGTCACCTGAGTTGGAGAGGCGTTCGAGCTCCTGCCGCGTCTGCCGCCAGCGCTGTGCAGCGAGATGGACCTGACGGGCCAGATCGGTCGCACCCGCGTATTCGTCGAGCAGGCGTCGATGGGTATCGGTCTTGAGCAGCGACTGGTGCTCATGCTGGCTGTGAATATCGATGAGCAGTTCGCCCAGCGCTTTAAGGTCGCCCTGAGGGCAGGGCGAGCCATTGATATAAGCGCGTGACCGGCCTTCGGCCGTGATGACCCGGCGCAGGATGCAGGGGCCGTCGTTGTCCAGGTCGCGCTCTTTGAGCCAGGTCTGTGCCTCGGGAATGTCGCCCAGGTCGAACGTGGCCAGGATGTCGGCCTTGTCGGCGCCTGGCCGGACCACGCCGCTGTCGGCACGGTCGCCCAGGGTCAGGCCGAGGGCGTCGAGCATGATCGACTTGCCCGCGCCGGTTTCGCCGGTGATGACGCTCATGCCTCGATCCAGTTCAAGGTCAAGGTGTTCGACGATGGCGTAGTTGTGTACGGAAAGGTGCACCAGCATTGAGCGGCTCCCGGGCTGTTTGTCTGGTTATTTATACAGTGTTTTATTTGTGGCTGACAATGCCCTTGCTTAGCTCGATTTGATCGGTCTGTAGTGGTTTTTAGTCCCTCTTGTGTCAAGTCGCCATTTTTTGTTGGGCTGGAATCCGGATTATTTGTCAGGGAATGCGTATCTCGATCACATGAAACCCTTGAAGCCGGAAAATCCGATCCCATATAGGTGGGCAGAAGCGCGAATCGGGATCGCGGACGTCTTTAGAGGAGAACATGTATGGCTGACGAACAGAATCTGGATGCGCAGGCGCAGGATCAGGCTGCCGAAGCGGGCGCGGGTGATGAACTGACAACTCGCGTGCAGGTGCTCGAAGAGCAACTGGCTGCTGCGCAGGACCAATCCCTTCGCGTGGCTGCGGATCTGCAGAATGTCCGCCGCCGTGCCGAACAGGATGTTGAAAAGGCGCACAAGTTTGCGCTGGAAAAATTTGCCGGTGATCTGTTGCCGATCATCGACAGTCTGGAGCGAGGCCTTGATCTGTCCAGTCCGGACGATGAAAGCATTCGCCCGATGCGTGAAGGCATCGAGCTGACCTTGAAGATGTTCCAGGACACCCTCAAGCGTTATCAGTTGGAAGCCATCGATCCACACGGTCAACCGTTCAGTGCCGACCAGCACCAGGCTATGGCCATGCAGGAAAGTGCCGACGTTGAGCCCAATACGGTGCTCAAGGTATTTCAGAAGGGTTATCAGCTTAATGGTCGCCTGCTGCGCCCGGCCATGGTCGTGGTCAGCAAGGCACCGTCGCCTGCAACGCCGTCAATCAACGAGCAGGCTTGAAATCAGCTGTAAGGCCCCCATTTAAAGGTCAAGCGTTTAAGAGCTACCGCACGGTGTAAACGCACTGGCGGCAACCCAATCCAAGTTTTGCAAGTTTCGGGAGAGTCAAAGATGGGCAGAATTATCGGTATCGACCTGGGGACTACCAACTCCTGCGTCTCCATTCTGGAAAACGGTAATGTCAAGGTTATCGAGAACGCCGAAGGTACTCGTACTACACCTTCGATCATTGCTTATGCAAATGATGGCGAGATCCTGGTCGGTCAGTCCGCCAAGCGTCAGGCGGTCACTAACCCACACAACACCCTCTATGCGGTAAAGCGTCTGATCGGTCGCAAGTTCGAAGAGGAAGTCGTTCAGAAAGACATCCAGATGGTCCCTTACAAGATCGTCAAGGCTGACAACGGTGATGCCTGGGTTGAAGTGAATGGCCAGAAAATGGCGCCTCCTCAGATCTCCGCTGAAATCCTGAAGAAAATGAAGAAGACTGCCGAAGACTATCTCGGTGAAGCGGTTACCGAAGCGGTCATTACCGTTCCGGCCTACTTCAACGACAGTCAGCGTCAGGCTACCAAGGACGCTGGCCGTATCGCCGGTCTGGACGTCAAGCGCATCATCAACGAACCTACCGCAGCTGCACTGGCTTACGGTATGGACAAGGCCAAGGGCGACCACACTGTCATCGTTTATGACCTGGGTGGCGGTACCTTCGACGTCTCGGTCATCGAGATCGCTGAAGTCGATGGCGAGCACCAGTTCGAAGTGTTGGCCACCAACGGCGACACGTTCCTGGGTGGTGAAGACTTCGACATTCGTCTGATCGACTACTTCGTCGACGAATTCAAGAAAGAAAGCGGCATGAACCTCAAGGGTGATCCGCTGGCGATGCAGCGTCTGAAAGAAGCTGCCGAAAAAGCCAAGATCGAGCTGTCTTCCAGCACCCAGACCGAAGTCAATCTGCCGTACATCACTGCAGACGCAACCGGTCCTAAGCACCTGGTAGTGAAGATCTCCCGCTCCAAGCTGGAATCGCTGGTTGAAGACCTGGTTCAGCGCACCATCGAGCCTTGCCGCATGGCGTTGAAAGACGCGGGTATCGATATCAGCAAGATCAACGACGTGATTCTGGTCGGTGGTCAGACGCGTATGCCGCTGGTGCAAAAGCTGGTGACCGAGTTCTTCGGCAAAGAAGCACGTAAAGACGTCAACCCTGACGAAGCCGTTGCCATGGGCGCTGCCATCCAGGGCGCAGTATTGGCCGGTGATGTCAAAGACGTTCTGCTGCTGGACGTCAGCCCGCTGACCCTGGGTATCGAAACCATGGGCGGCGTGATGACTGCGCTGATCGAGAAAAACACCACGATTCCTACCAAGAAATCCCAGGTGTTCTCGACTGCCGATGACAACCAGAACGCGGTAACCATCCACGTCCTGCAGGGCGAGCGTAAGCAAGCCGGCCAGAACAAGTCGCTGGGCAAGTTCGACCTGGCCGAGATTCCACCTGCTCCACGTGGCGTGCCACAGATCGAAGTGACCTTCGACATCGACGCAAACGGCATCCTGCACGTTGGCGCGAAAGACAAGGCCACCGGCAAGCAGCAGTCCATCGTGATCAAGGCCAACTCCGGTCTGTCCGAGGAAGAAATTCAGCAGATGGTTCGCGATGCTGAAGTCAACTCCGAAGAAGATCGCAAGTTCGAAGAGCTGGCCTCTGCCCGTAACCAGGGTGATGCGCTGGTCCACTCGACTCGCAAGATGATCGCTGACGCGGGTGACAAGGTCACTGCTGAAGAGAAGACTGCGGTAGAAGCTGCACTGGTTGCTCTGGAAGCCGCTATCAAAGGCGACGACAAGGCCGCCATTGAAGCCAAGGTTGAAGAGCTGTCCAAGGTTTCCGCGCCAATCGCTCAGAAGATGTACGCCGAGCAGGCTGAAAACCCGGACGCTGCGGCCAAGCCAGCTGAAGAAACTGCCAAGGCTGACGATGTTGTCGACGCCGAGTTTGAAGAAGTAAAAGACCACAAGTAAGCGCAGGCTCACTTGAAAGCCGGTTGACCTCTTTCGAGCGCTGACTGGTAGGATGTCGCCGCGCGGGAGCTTGCTCCCGCGTTGGCGTGTCTGGAACAAGCAAAAATTTCGGCGTGCGGAGTTGCTCCGCAAGCCACGTGGCAAGATCGCGACGCTCCTGCGTGGCGAATCATTCTGCCGCTTTCTCGGCCGGATGCATCTGGCTCTGAACGAAGACCAGGATCGTTGAATCGACGTGAGTTGGGTCCGGGCCTGTATGGGGCTCAACGAGTTTGGTGTGGCTCAGGAGAGCTTTCGCCGAACGTCCTCAAGAGTGCGGAAGAATTATGGCAAAGCGTGATTATTACGAAGTGTTGGGAGTGGAGCGAGGCTCCAGCGAGGCGGACCTGAAGAAGGCTTATCGCCGTCTGGCGATGAAGCATCACCCTGACCGCAACCCTGATGACAAAGCATCGGAAGAGCTGTTCAAAGAGGCCAACGAGGCCTACGAAGTGCTTTCCGACGCCAGCAAGCGCGCGGCCTACGATCAGTATGGCCATGCCGGTGTCGACCCGAGCATGGGTGGCGGCGGTGGTTTTGGTGGCGGTGCCGGTGGCGCCAACTTCTCCGATATCTTCGGCGATGTGTTCAGCGACTTCTTTGGCGGCGGCCGTGCCGGTGGCGGCGGTGGTCGTGGCGGCGCTCAGCGCGGCAGCGACCTGCGCTATACGCTGGAGCTGAATCTGGAGGAGGCAGTTCGCGGTACTAACGTGAATATCCGCGTTCCGACGCTGGTCAACTGCAAGCCATGCGACGGCAGCGGTGCCAAGAAGGGTTCTTCGCCTGTCACATGCCCTACGTGCGGTGGTATTGGTCAGGTGCGCATGCAGCAGGGTTTCTTCTCTGTGCAGCAAACCTGCCCGCGCTGTCACGGCCACGGCAAGATCATTTCCGATCCGTGCGATTCCTGCCATGGCGAAGGCCGCGTCGAAGAGTCCAAGACGCTTTCTGTCAAAGTGCCGCCAGGTGTCGATACCGGTGACCGCATTCGTCTGTCTGGCGAAGGCGAGGCGGGTACCCAGGGTGGCCCGACCGGCGACCTGTATGTTGTGATCAATGTGCGCGAACACGCGATCTTCCAGCGTGACGGCAAGCACCTGTTCTGCGAAGTGCCTATCAGCTTCACCGATGCAGCGCTGGGCGGCGAGCTTGAAGTGCCGACGCTCGACGGTCGCGTCAAGCTGAGAATCCCCGAAGGTACCCAGACCGGCAAGCAGTTCCGCTTGCGTGGCAAGGGCGTCGCTCCAGTGCGTGGCGGCGGTGCCGGTGACTTGATGTGCCGTGTTGCAGTCGAAACCCCGGTCAACCTGAGCAAGCGCCAGCGCGAGCTGCTTGAAGAGTTCCGCACCTCGCTTGAAAACGACGAGTCTCACTCTCCGAAAGCCAGTGGCTGGTTTGAGGGTGTGAAGCGTTTCTTCGGCGATCTGTAAGGCTATCAACGGGAGCAGGGCATGCGACGTATTGCTGTAGTAGGCGCCGCCGGGCGTATGGGCAAGACCTTGATCGAGGCGGTTCAGCAGGCGCCGGGCGCCGGCTTGACCGCCGCTATTGATCGTCCTGACAGCACGCTGGTGGGCGCTGATGCGGGCGAACTGGCTGCGCTGGGTCGTATCGGCGTGCCGCTGTCGGGTGATCTGGCAAAGGTGGCGGACGAGTTCGACGTTTTGATCGACTTCACTCATCCTTCGGTGACGCTGAAAAATCTGGCGTTCTGTCGCAAGGCAGGCAAGGCGATGATTATCGGTACCACCGGTTTCAGTGCGGAAGAAAAGCTGCGTCTGGAAGAGGCGGGTAAAGACATTCCGATCGTCTTTGCTGCCAACTTCAGCGTCGGTGTGAATCTGTGTCTGAAGCTGCTCGACACCGCTGCGCGCGTTCTGGGTGATGAGGTTGATATCGAAATCACCGAGGCGCACCATCGGCACAAGGTCGACGCGCCGTCCGGCACCGCCTTGCGCATGGGTGAAGTGGTTGCCAATGCGCTGGGTCGTGATCTGGAAAAGGTTGCGGTCTACGGTCGTGAGGGGCAGACCGGTGCGCGTGATCGCCAGACCATCGGGTTTGCGACCATTCGTGCCGGTGACGTGGTGGGTGATCACACCGTGCTGTTCGCCGCGGACGGTGAGCGGGTCGAGATCACGCACAAGGCATCCAGTCGCATGACCTTCGCCAAGGGTGCCGTTCGGGCTGCAATGTGGCTTGACGGCAAGGCACCTGGGCTTTACGACATGCAGGATGTGTTGGGTCTGCATTGATTTCATACAGGGCCATTCGTGGCCCTGTCGCATTTCCCCGCATTTCAGGCTCATTGGTGGTAGACCAAAATGGGCCTTTTCTGTAAGCTACAGCTTTAGTGTGTCCACTAAAAGCGCGCAGATGATTCCATAAGAAAGCGGGGTGACGTAACTACGTCATTCCGCTTTTTTGCAGCCTGCGATCGCCCTTTCAGGTTTTATTTACGGGAGGTCTTCTTGACTAAGCCAGCCATACTCGCCCTTGCTGATGGCAGCATTTTTCGCGGCGAAGCCATTGGAGCCGACGGTCAGACCGTTGGTGAGGTGGTGTTTAACACCGCAATGACAGGCTATCAGGAAATTCTTACCGATCCTTCCTACGCCCAGCAGATCGTTACCCTGACTTACCCGCATATCGGCAACACCGGCACCACCCCTGAAGACGCAGAGTCGGATCGCGTCTGGTCCGCCGGCCTGGTCATTCGCGACCTGCCTCTGGTAGCCAGCAACTGGCGTAACAAGCTGTCCCTCGGTGATTACCTGAAAGCCAACAACGTCGTTGCCATCGCTGGCATCGACACGCGTCGCCTGACCCGCATCCTGCGTGAGAAAGGCGCCCAGAACGGCTGCATCCTGGCCGGTGATAACATCACCGAAGAGGCGGCCATTGCCGCTGCTCGCAGCTTTCCGGGCCTCAAGGGCATGGATCTGGCCAAGGAAGTCTGCACCAAGGATACCTACGAGTGGCGCTCCAGCGTCTGGGATCTGAAAACTGACAGCCACCCTGAAATCGCCGCGTCCGAGCTGCCTTATCATGTGGTCGCCTACGATTACGGCGTCAAGGTCAACATCCTGCGCATGCTGGTCGAGCGCGGTTGCCGCGTAACCGTGGTGCCTGCACAAATGCCTGCCAGTGAAGTGCTCGCCTACAAGCCGGACGGCGTTTTCCTGTCCAACGGCCCAGGTGACCCGGAGCCGTGCGATTACGCCATCAAGGCGATCAGGGAAGTGCTGGAAACCGACATTCCGGTGTTCGGCATCTGCCTGGGCCACCAGTTGCTGGCGCTGGCCGCGGGTGCCAAGACCGTGAAGATGGGCCACGGCCACCACGGTGCCAACCATCCGGTCCAGGATCTGGACACCGGTGTGGTCATGATCACCAGCCAGAACCACGGTTTTGCGGTGGATGAGGCGACCCTGCCGAGCAACGTTCGCGCCATTCACAAGTCGCTGTTCGACGGAACCCTGCAGGGTATCGAGCTGACCGACAAGAGCGCATTCAGCTTCCAGGGTCACCCTGAAGCGAGCCCGGGCCCGAACGACGTCGCGCCTTTGTTCGATCGCTTTATCGAAGCCATGGCCAAGCGCCGCTGACCGGTTGCCTTGAGACGGTAATACGCAGGTGCCCAGGGCGGCCCCGGACTCAATGTCCGGTCGCTGCCGCCCAGGCCACCTCAGACAAATGTTCAAGACGGCTTGCCGACTGACCTGCGGATTTGAGTGACAACCCATGCCAAAACGTACAGATATTAAAAGCATCCTGATTCTCGGCGCCGGCCCCATCGTGATCGGCCAGGCTTGTGAATTCGACTACTCCGGCGCCCAGGCCTGCAAGGCTCTGCGCGAGGAGGGTTACCGCGTCATCCTGGTGAACTCCAACCCGGCCACCATCATGACTGACCCGGCCATGGCCGACGCCACCTACATCGAGCCGATCAAGTGGCAGACCGTGGCCAAGATCATCGAAAAAGAGCGTCCTGACGCACTGCTGCCAACCATGGGCGGCCAGACGGCTCTGAACTGCGCACTGGATCTGGAGCGCGAAGGCGTTCTGGAGAAGTTCGGCGTCGAAATGATCGGCGCCAACGCCGACACCATCGACAAGGCAGAAGACCGTTCGCGTTTCGATAAGGCGATGAAGTCCATAGGCCTGGCGTGCCCGCGCTCCGGTATCGCGCACAGCATGGAAGAAGCCAACGCGGTGCTTGAAAAGCTCGGCTTCCCTTGCATCATCCGTCCTTCGTTCACCATGGGTGGTACCGGCGGCGGTATCGCTTACAACCGTGAAGAGTTCGAAGAAATCTGCGCCCGTGGTCTGGACCTGTCGCCAACCAAGGAGCTGCTGATCGACGAATCGCTGATCGGCTGGAAAGAGTACGAAATGGAAGTTGTCCGCGACAAAAAGGACAACTGCATCATCGTCTGCTCGATCGAAAACTTCGACCCGATGGGTGTGCACACCGGTGACTCGATCACCGTGGCGCCTGCACAGACCCTGACCGACAAGGAATACCAGATCCTGCGTAATGCCTCGTTGGCAGTGCTGCGCGAGATCGGCGTTGAAACCGGTGGTTCCAACGTTCAGTTCGGCATCTGCCCGAACACCGGCCGTATGGTCGTGATCGAGATGAACCCGCGTGTATCGCGCTCCTCGGCGCTGGCCTCCAAGGCGACCGGCTTCCCGATCGCCCGCGTTGCCGCCAAGCTGGCCGTTGGCTACACCCTCGACGAGCTGTCGAACGAAATCACTGGCGGCAAGACCCCGGCTTCGTTCGAGCCGTCGATCGACTACGTCGTCACCAAGCTGCCGCGCTTTGCCTTCGAGAAATTCGCCAAGGCGGACGCGCGTCTGACCACTCAGATGAAGTCGGTCGGTGAAGTGATGGCCATCGGCCGTACCTTCCAGGAATCCCTGCAGAAAGCCCTGCGCGGTCTGGAAGTCGGTGTGTGCGGTCTTGATCCGAAACTGGATCTGAGCCATCCGGAAAGCATGAGCACGCTCAAGCGCGAGCTGACCGTGCCGGGCGCCGAGCGTATCTGGTACGTCGCCGATGCCTTCCGCGCCGGTATGACGGTCGAAGAAATCTTCGCCATGAACATGATCGACCCGTGGTTCCTGGTGCAGATCGAAGACCTGATCAAGGACGAAGAGAAGATCAAGACCCTGGGTCTGTCGGCGATCGACCGCGACCTGATGTTCCGTCTCAAGCGCAAGGGCTTCTCTGACGCGCGTCTGGCCAAGCTGCTGGGCGTTACCGAGAAAAACCTGCGGACTCATCGTCACAAGCTGGAAGTGTTCCCGGTCTACAAGCGCGTCGACACCTGTGCCGCCGAGTTCGCAACCGACACCGCGTACCTCTACTCGACCTACGAGGAAGAGTGCGAAGCCAACCCTTCGACGCGTGACAAGATCATGATCCTGGGTGGCGGCCCGAACCGTATTGGCCAGGGTATCGAGTTCGACTACTGCTGCGTGCACGCCGCGCTGGCACTGCGTGAAGACGGTTACGAGACCATCATGGTCAACTGCAACCCGGAAACCGTCTCCACTGACTACGACACCTCGGACCGCCTGTACTTCGAGCCTGTTACCCTGGAAGACGTGCTGGAAATCGTCCGTGTCGAGAAGCCGAAAGGTGTGATCGTCCAGTACGGTGGCCAGACGCCTCTGAAACTGGCGCGGGCTCTTGAGGCCGCCGGCGTACCGATCATCGGTACCAGCCCTGATGCCATCGACCGTGCCGAAGACCGCGAGCGTTTCCAGCACATGGTCGAGCGTCTGAACCTGCGTCAGCCGCCAAACGCCACTGTGCGCAGCGAAGACGAAGCGATTCGTGCCGCAGCGAAGATCGGTTATCCACTGGTGGTGCGTCCGTCCTATGTACTGGGTGGCCGTGCGATGGAAATCGTTTACCAGGAAGACGAACTCAAGCGTTACCTGCGCGAAGCGGTTCAGGTGTCCAACGACAGCCCTGTGCTGCTGGACCACTTCCTGAACTGCGCAATCGAGATGGACGTCGATGCGGTCTGCGACGGTACTGATGTGGTGATCGGCGCGATCATGCAGCACATCGAGCAGGCGGGCGTTCACTCCGGTGACTCCGCGTGCTCGCTGCCGCCTTACTCGCTGCCGGCTCACATCCAGGACGAAATGCGTGAGCAGGTCAAGAAGATGGCGCTGGAACTGGGCGTTGTCGGCCTGATGAACGTGCAGCTGGCGCTTCAGGGCGAAGACATCTACGTCATTGAAGTCAACCCGCGCGCATCGCGTACCGTGCCGTTCGTTTCCAAGTGCATTGGTGTTTCCCTGGCGATGGTCGCTGCCCGCGTGATGGCAGGCAAAACCCTGAAAGAGCTGAACTTTACCAAGGAAATCATTCCGAACTTCTACAGCGTGAAAGAGGCAGTGTTCCCGTTTGCCAAATTCCCTGGCGTTGACCCGATCCTCGGCCCGGAAATGAAATCGACCGGTGAAGTGATGGGTGTGGGTGATACCTTCGGTGAAGCGTTTGCCAAGGCCCAGATGGGCGCGAGCGAAGTGCTGCCAACTGGTGGTACCGCGTTTATCAGCGTACGTGACGATGACAAGCCTCTGGTTGAAGCGGTCGCTCGTGACCTCATCAATCTCGGTTTCGAGATCGTTGCCACCGCAGGCACTGCCAAGCTGATCGAAGCGGCAGGCCTGAAAGTGCGTCGCGTCAACAAGGTGACCGAAGGCCGTCCGCATGTGGTCGATATGATCAAGAATGACGAAGTCACCCTGATCATCAACACCACCGAAGGTCGCCAGTCGATCGCGGATTCCTACTCCATCCGTCGCAACGCCCTGCAGCACAAGATTTACTGCACCACTACCATTGCAGCAGGCGAAGCGATTTGTGAAGCGCTCAAGTTTGGTCCGGAGAAGACCGTACGTCGCTTGCAGGATCTCCATGCAGGATTGAAGGCATGATCAAATACCCAATGACCGTCCAGGGCGCTCGCGCCCTGGAAGAAGAACTGACCCACCTGACCAAGGTGGTCCGTCCCAAGTTGAGCCAGGACATCGGTACTGCGCGCGAACTGGGCGACCTCAAGGAAAACGCCGAATACCATGCTGCCCGCGAGCAGCAGGGGATGGTCGAGGCGCGTATACGTGATATCGAAGGCCGCATGCAGAACGCTGTGATCATCGACGTCACGACTATTCCGCACACCGGCAAGGTGATTTTCGGCACGACAGTCGAAATCGCTAACGTCGAGACTGACGAAAGCGTGGTCTATCAGATCGTGGGCGAGGACGAAGCGGATATCAAGAAAGGCAAGATTTCAGTGGGCTCGCCCATTGCCCGTGCCTTGATTGCCAAGGAAGAAGGTGATGTCGTCGTGGTGAAAACGCCGAGTGGCGTTATCGAGTACGAAATCATCGAAGTACGTCACATCTGATGCTGGCGCCCGTTTTACGGGCGCTTTCAGCGGCAAAAAAGAGTCAGGGCGCGCTTTTGGCGGCCCTGACTTCTGTTTTTATCCGTGTGCGCGGTGGACGTTGGACAGTTGCTTGTTTACCTTTGGGTTCTTGCGATAGATCAACGCCATTTTGCCGATGACCTGAACCAGGTCGGCAGAACCGGCCTTGCACAGTTCTGCGATGGCACCGAGACGGCTTTCGCGGTCGAGGATGTTGAGCTTGATCTTGATCAGCTCATGATCGCTCAGTGCGCGTTCAAGCTCTGCAAGTACACCTTCAGTCAAACCATTGTCAGCCACGATCAATACCGGTTTCAGATGGTGGCCAATGGATTTGTATTGTTTCTTCTGCTCTGGAGTGAGCGGCATAATCTGACCTCTGCGTCTGATCTTTTAAAAGCGGCGGCCAGTTTACCCGAGCGAGTCCGGGACCGCCCAGTTAATCACGACTCGTTTATTTTTGAGGTGCCCCGTGGCCCGTTCCAAGACAAGCCATAACTGGCTCAAAGAACACTTCGACGACAAGTACGTCAAAATGGCGCAGAAGGACGGTTACCGTTCGCGTGCCAGTTACAAGCTGCTGGAGATTCAGGAAAAGGACAAGCTCATCCGTCCTGGCATGACCGTGATCGACCTCGGCGCAGCGCCGGGAGGCTGGTCACAGGTGACCAGTCGTCTGATCGGCGGTCAAGGTCGTCTGATCGCTTCCGACATCCTTGAAATGGACAGCATCCCCGATGTGACCTTCATTCAGGGGGATTTTACCGAGGATGCGATTCTTGAGCAGATCCTGGAGGCAGTCGGTAATACGCAGGTAGACCTTGTGATTTCCGATATGGCCCCCAATATGAGTGGATTGAGCGCTGTAGATATGCCGCGTGCAATGTTTCTCTGCGAATTGGCGCTCGATCTTGCTGGTCGGGTACTACGTCCCGGTGGCGATTTTCTGATCAAGGTCTTCCAGGGTGAAGGCTTCGATGTCTACCACAAGGATATTCGCAAGCTGTTCGACAAGGTGCAGATGCGCAAACCGTCGTCGTCCCGCGACAGGTCACGCGAGCAATACCTGCTGGCTCGCGGCTTTCGCGGGATTGATGGCGCAGCCAGCATCGAGCGTTTTTGACAAGGTGCGATAGCTTTTTTCAAATGGCGTTGCCGATGCAGCATGACTGAACATTATGTTGTCAAAGTTTCACAAAGGGTTACAGACGGTGTCTGCCGTATCTGTAGGTTCTGTAGTAAGTTAGGCCGGTGAATATCATGCGAGGCACGCTTGCTGCGTGGAGCTTGCTTCAGAGGGTAGCTAATTGAACGATATGGCAAAGAATTTGATCCTGTGGTTGATCATCGCGGCTGTCCTGGTGACGGTGATGAACAACTTCTCCAGCCCTAACGAGCCGCAGAACCTCAACTATTCCGAGTTCATCCAGCAGGTCAAGGATGGCAAGGTCGAGAAGGTTTCTGTCGACGGCTACGTCATTACGGGCAAGCGCAGCGATGGCGACACCTTCAAGACCATCCGCCCGAACATCCCGGACAATGGCCTGATCGGTGATCTGGTCAGCAACAACGTCGTGATCGAAGGCAAGCAGCCTGAGCAGCAGAGCATCTGGACCCAGTTGCTGGTGGCCAGCTTCCCGATACTGGTGATCATCGCGGTGTTCATGTTCTTCATGCGCCAGATGCAGGGCGGGGCAGGCGGCAAGGGCGGCCCGATGAGCTTCGGCAAGAGCAAGGCGCGTCTGCTGTCCGAAGATCAGGTCAAGACCACCCTGGCTGACGTTGCCGGTTGCGACGAGGCCAAGGAAGAAGTCGGCGAGCTGGTCGAATTCCTCCGTGATCCGGGCAAGTTCCAGCGCCTGGGCGGTCGAATCCCGCGCGGTGTGCTGATGGTCGGCCCTCCGGGTACCGGTAAAACGCTGATCGCCAAGGCCATTGCTGGCGAAGCGAAGGTTCCGTTCTTTACGATTTCCGGTTCCGACTTTGTCGAGATGTTCGTGGGTGTCGGTGCGAGCCGCGTTCGCGACATGTTCGAGCAAGCCAAGAAGCACGCGCCGTGCATCATCTTCATCGACGAAATCGACGCAGTCGGTCGCCATCGTGGTGCCGGCATGGGCGGTGGTCACGACGAGCGCGAGCAAACGCTCAACCAGTTGCTGGTCGAGATGGACGGTTTTGAAATGAATGACGGCATCATCGTCATTGCCGCAACCAACCGTCCTGACGTACTGGACCCGGCGCTGCTGCGTCCAGGTCGTTTCGACCGCCAGGTAGTTGTAGGTCTGCCGGACATTCGTGGCCGCGAGCAGATCCTCAAGGTTCACATGCGCAAGGTTCCGATGGGCGAAGACGTCAACGCAGGCGTTATCGCTCGCGGTACGCCGGGCTTCTCCGGTGCGGATCTGGCCAACCTGGTCAACGAAGCGTCGCTGTTCGCTGCTCGCTCCGGCAAGCGCGTTGTAGAAATGAAAGAGTTCGAACTGGCCAAGGACAAGATCATGATGGGCGCCGAGCGCAAATCGATGGTCATGTCCGATAAGGAAAAGCGCAACACGGCTTACCACGAGGCGGGTCACGCTATCGTTGGGCGCTTGGTGCCAGAGCATGATCCGGTCTACAAGGTCTCCATCATCCCGCGCGGTCGTGCGCTGGGTGTGACGATGTTCCTGCCGGAAGAAGACCGTTACAGCCTGTCCAAGCGTGCGTTGATCAGCCAGATCTGCTCGCTGTACGGTGGTCGTATCGCGGAAGAAATGACCCTTGGTTTCGATGGCGTCACAACCGGTGCCTCCAATGACATCATGCGTGCCAGCCAGATTGCCCGGAACATGGTCACCAAGTGGGGGCTGTCTGAAAAACTCGGCCCGCTGATGTACTCGGAAGACGAAGATGCAGGTTACCTGGGGCGCGGCAGCAGCCAGAACTCCAGTGTTTCCGGCGATACTGCCAAGCTCATCGACTCCGAAGTGCGCAGCATCATCGACCACTGTTACGGCACCGCCAAGCAGTTGTTGACGGATAATCGCGACAAACTGGAAGCGATGGCCGACGCGTTGATGAAGTACGAAACGATTGATGCCGACCAGATCGACGACATCATGACCGGTCGTACTCCGCGTGAGCCGCGTGACTGGGGTGGTGGTTCGGGGACCAACGGTACTCCGATCACGCCTGACCCTCGTCCGGAAACTCCGATTGGCGGCCCTGCTGCCGAGCACTAAGGTCTGACATGACATCTGCGCTGTATCCAACCCGGTTGCCTTGCGGCAACCGGGTTCTTGATTTGGCCCATACGCATGTAATGGGTATCCTCAACGCAACCCCAGACTCATTTTCCGATGGTGGCCGCTATAGCCAGCGCGATGCTGCGTTGCGTCATGCCGAGGCAATGGTGCAGGCCGGCGCCACGCTTATCGATGTCGGTGGCGAGTCAACCCGGCCGGGTGCGCGTGCTGTCTCTGCGTCGGAAGAGGTGGAGCGTGTGGCTCCGGTGGTCGAGGTCATCGCGCGCGAGCTGGATGTGATTATCTCTGTGGATACCTCCACGCCTGAGGTCATGCTGGCGACGGCTGCGCTGGGTGCAGGGCTTATCAACGACGTTCGCTCGCTGCAGCGCCCTGGCGCGCTTGAGGCGGCTGCAAGCACCGGTTTGCCGGTCTGTCTCATGCACATGCTCGGCGAGCCCGGAACCATGCAGAATGACCCGCACTACGAAGACCTGGTGGGCGAGGTTTGTGCCTTCCTGGCTGAGCGGATGAAACAGTGTGTTGCGGCGGGAATTGGTCAGCAGCAGATCATTCTTGATCCGGGCTTTGGCTTTGCCAAGACACTGGAGCACAATCTGAGCCTGTTCAAGCATATGGAAGCGCTGCATGCGCTCGGCCGCCCTTTGCTGGTGGGTGTTTCGCGCAAGAGCATGATCGGTGCTGTGCTGGGGCGTCCCGTCGACCAGCGTCTGTCCGGCGGGCTCGCCCTGGCGGTTCTGGCGATGGCCAAGGGGGCAAGAATTCTGCGTGTGCATGATGTCGCCGAAACGGCTGACGTGGTGCGCATGATCGCAGCTGTCGAAGCAGCTGAATAACAACAGTGGGGCATCCATGACTACCAGAAAATATTTCGGAACCGACGGCATTCGCGGTCGCGTAGGGCAATTTCCGATCACGCCCGAGTTCATGCTGAAACTGGGCTGGGCGGCGGGCATGGCTTTCCGCAAGATGGGCGCCTGCCGGATTCTCGTCGGCAAGGACACGCGCATCTCCGGCTACATGTTCGAGTCCGCTCTCGAGGCTGGTCTCTCCGCTGCGGGTGCTGACGTTCTCTTGCTGGGGCCGATGCCGACACCGGCCATCGCCTACCTGACACGTACCTTCCATGCCGAGGCTGGCATCGTCATCAGCGCCTCGCATAACCCGCACTACGACAACGGCATCAAGTTCTTCTCCGGTCAGGGCACCAAGCTGCCTGACGAGATCGAAATGATGATCGAAGAGTTGCTCGACGCGCCGATGACCGTGGCCGAGTCCGAGAACCTCGGCAAGGTCTCGCGGATCAACGATGCGGCCGGCCGTTACATCGAATTCTGCAAAAGCAGCGTGCCTACCAGCACCGATTTCGCCGGCCTCAAGGTTGTCATCGACTGCGCCCACGGTGCGACCTACAAGGTGGCACCCAACGTATTTCGTGAACTGGGCGCGCAGGTAGTGGTGCTTTCCGCGCAGCCTGACGGGCTCAACATCAACAAGGCCTGTGGCTCCACGCATATGGAAGCCCTGCAGGCGGCCGTGCTTGCCGAGCATGCGGACATGGGCATCGGTTTCGACGGTGATGGCGACCGCGTGTTGATGGTCGATCACACCGGGACCATCGTCGATGGTGATGAATTGCTTTACATCATCGCCCGCGACCTGCACGAGCGGGGACGTTTGCAGGGCGGCGTAGTGGGCACATTGATGAGCAACCTGGGGCTTGAACTGGCCCTGGCTGAACAAGGTATTCCCTTTGTTCGGGCCAATGTCGGTGACCGTTATGTGATCGCCGAGTTGCTCGAGCGCAACTGGCAGATCGGCGGTGAAAACTCCGGTCATATCGTCTGTTTCCAGCACGCCACCACCGGTGATGCGATTATCGCCTCATTGCAGGTGATATTGGCTCTGCGCCGCAGTGGCGTAAGTCTGGCCGAAGCGCGTCTGAAATTGCGCAAATGCCCGCAGATCCTGATCAACGTGCGCTTCGCCGGGTCGGGTGTAGACCCGGTTTCGCATCCGTCGGTCCAGGAAGCCTGCGCCCGCGTAACCGAGCAGATGGCCGGGCGTGGCAGGGTGCTGCTGCGCAAATCGGGTACCGAGCCGCTGGTGCGCGTGATGGTCGAAGGCGAGGACGAAACGCAGGTCAGGGCGTACGCCGAAGAACTCGCAAAACTGGTTACTGAAGTTTGCGCCTGATTTCGGCTTGCCAGTGTCGGAACTGTTGGGTAACATCTGCGCCCACTTTGACCCACGAGGTGTAGCATGCGTCGCCCAATGGTAGCTGGTAACTGGAAAATGCACGGTACCCGCGCCAGCGTCGCTGAGCTGATCGAGGGTTTGTGCAAGCAGTCGTTGCCAGGCAGCGTCGATATCGCCGTGATGCCTGCCAGTCTGTTTACCCATCAGGTGATCGAGGGGCTCAAGGCAACATCGATCATCGTTGGTGCGCAGGATGCAGCCATTCAGGCTGAGCAAGGCGCGCTGACAGGTGAGGTTGCATCGAGTCAGCTGGCTGATGCAGGTTGCAAGCTGGTACTTGTCGGGCACTCCGAGCGTCGTCAGTTGATTGGCGAACAGGATGATGTCTTGAACAAGAAGTTTGCGGCGATCCAGGCGAAAGGTCTGACACCTGTGCTCTGCGTAGGTGAAACGCTTGAAGAGCGCAAGGCGGGGCAAACGCTCGAAGTGGTAGGTCGTCAGCTGGACAGTGTCATCGCCGAGTTTGGTGTCAATGCACTGGTCAATGCTGTCATTGCCTACGAGCCGGTCTGGGCCATTGGCACCGGATTGACTGCTTCGCCTCAGGAAGCGCAGGAAGTGCACGCAGCCATCCGTGCGCAACTGGCAAAAGAGAATGCCGAAGTCGCACAAGGCGTGCGACTTCTCTATGGCGGCAGCGTGAAGGCGGCCAATGCGGTCGAGCTCTTCAGCATGCCGGATATCGATGGGGGGCTCATTGGTGGGGCTTCCCTGAATGCAGATGAGTTCGGTGCGATCTGTCGCGCCGCGGGAAACTGAAAAAATGCTGGAAACAGTCGTAATCGTTTTTCACCTGTTGGGCGCTCTGGGCGTTGTCGCTCTGGTATTGCTGCAGCAGGGTAAAGGTGCTGACGCAGGCGCGTCGTTCGGAGCAGGTGCATCAAATACTGTCTTCGGAGGTCAAGGAACCTCTACCTTTCTCAGTAAGTTTACTGCTATACTTGCCGCATGTTTTTTCATAACCAGCTTGGGGTTAGGTTACTTTGCTAAAGAGAAAGCTCAACAGCTGACTCAAGTAGGTTTGCCAGACCCGGCAGTACTGGAAGTGAAGCAAAAACCGGCAGCAGACGATGTACCGGTTCTCGAAGGGCAAAAGCCAGCCGCTGTTCCAGCTGACGTACCTCAAGCCCCAGAGAAGAAGTAAGACAGAGTTCGGCGATGTTCGTGAGGTCGCCTAAAAGAGTTGTAATGCCGAGGTGGTGGAATTGGTAGACACGCAACCTTGAGGTGGTTGTGCCCATAGGGTGTAGGGGTTCGAGTCCCCTTCTCGGTACCAATTAAGCAGGAGAGCCCGCGCTAGCGGGCTTTCTTGTAGGTGGATGTTGGATTGACCCAGCAATGGATCGGTCGTATACTTCCGCCCCAGCTTTGTCGCGGGGTGGAGCAGTTTGGTAGCTCGTCGGGCTCATAACCCGAAGGTCGTTGGTTCAAATCCAGCCCCCGCAACCAGTTTTAGCGGAGCCCCTTTTAAGGGGCTTTTTGTTAGCTGGACAGTACATGACGTCGATGTTCAGCGGCGTTTTCAGGGATGGGCTTTTGCCCATTTTTTTATTTCTAAAGCATGCACGAGGGGGTTCAGGTGTCGAGCAAGCTAGAACAGTTGCAGGACTTGTTGGCCTCAGTGGTCGTGGCCCTTGGCTATCAGTGCTGGGGAATTGATTTCAGTTCCCAGGGCAAGCATTCGGTGCTGCGCATTTATATCGACAAGGAAGGGGGCGTTCTGGTCGACGACTGCGCAATCGTCAGTCGCCAGATCAGCGGTGTGTTGGACGTAGAAGATCCAATCAGCACCGAGTACACCCTTGAAGTATCTTCTCCTGGCATGGAGCGCCCGCTGTTCACTATTGAGCAGTTTGCTTCGTACGCCGGGGAACAAGTGAAAATAAAGCTGCGTTCACCTTTCGAAGGTCGACGCAACTTTCAAGGCCTTCTCCGCGGGGTGGAGGAGCAGGATGTCGTGGTGCAGGTTGAAGACCATGAGTTCCTGTTGCCGATCGACATGATCGACAAGGCCAACATTATTCCCACGTTTGACTGAGACGTGCCGGTTACTGCGGATCCCGCGGATCCAATGGCTTGCGAAAGGCGAGGCGTACGATGAGCAAAGAAGTACTGCTGGTTGTTGAGTCGGTGTCCAATGAAAAGGGCGTTCCGGCAAGTGTAATTTTTGAAGCGCTGGAGCTGGCTCTTGCCACCGCTACCAAGAAACGTTTTGAAGATGAAGTAGAACTGCGCGTAGAGATCAATCGCCAGACAGGCAACTACGAGACTTTCCGTCGCTGGACAGTTGTCGAAGACGAAGATCTGGACGATCCTGCGCACGAATTTGCTGTGGATCAGGCCCAGGCGAAAAAGCCGGGTGCTGTTGCCGGCGACCTGATCGAAGAAAAAATCGAATCCATCGAATTCGGTCGTATCGCTGCGCAGACCGCCAAGCAAGTCATTGTGCAGAAAGTTCGCGAAGCCGAGCGTGCTCAGGTGGTCGATGCCTACCGTGAGCGTCTGGGTGAAATCATTTCTGGTACTGTTAAAAAGGTTACACGTGACAATGTCATCGTTGACCTGGGTAACAATGCCGAAGCCTTGCTGGCTCGTGAAGACATCATTTCCCGGGAAACTTTCCGGGTCGGTGTTCGCGTCCGTGCTTTGCTGAAGGAAATTCGTACTGAAAACCGTGGTCCTCAGCTGATTCTGTCGCGTACTGCGCCAGAGATGCTGATCGAGCTTTTCCGCATTGAAGTGCCGGAAATTGCCGAAGGTCT
Source organism: Pseudomonas sp. MWU16-30316 (assembly GCF_020515645.1). Classification (NCBI taxonomy): domain Bacteria; kingdom Pseudomonadati; phylum Pseudomonadota; class Gammaproteobacteria; order Pseudomonadales; family Pseudomonadaceae; genus Pseudomonas; species Pseudomonas sp. MWU16-30316. The sequence continues at coordinate 414,956 of NZ_JAIZAZ010000001.1, forward strand.
CATCGAGGTGATGGCTGCCTCCCGTGACCCGGGTTCTCGTGCGAAAATCGCTGTTCGCTCCAAGGATAAACGAATCGATCCGCAAGGTGCCTGTATCGGCATGCGCGGTTCGCGAGTTCAGGCTGTTTCCGGCGAGCTGGGTGGCGAGCGTGTGGATATCGTTCTTTGGGACGATAACCCGGCGCAGTTCGTGATCAATGCAATGTCTCCTGCAGAAGTAGCGGCAATCATCGTAGATGAAGACGCGCATGCAATGGACATCGCAGTGGGAGCGGACAACCTGGCCCAGGCTATTGGTCGTGGCGGTCAGAACGTGCGTCTGGCGAGCCAGTTGACTGGCTGGACCCTGAACGTAATGACCGAATCGGACATCCAGGCCAAGCAGCAAGCTGAAACCGGTGACATCCTGCGCAATTTCATCGAAGAACTCCAAGTCGAGGAAGAATTGGCGCAGGTGCTGGTTGATGAAGGCTTCACCAGCCTGGAAGAGATTGCCTACGTACCGTTGGAAGAAATGCTCAACATCGACGGCTTTGACGAAGAAATCGTCAACGAGCTTCGCGCTCGTGCCAAGGATTGTTTGTTGACTAAAGCCATCGCTACAGAGGAAAAGCTGGCAGACGCCCATCCGGCCGAAGACCTGCTCTCGCTTGAGGGTATGGACAAGGATTTGGCGATGGAACTGGCGGTGCGCGGCGTAATTACCCGCGAAGACCTGGCCGAGCAGTCTATAGATGACCTGCTCGACATCGACGGCATTGACGATGATCGTGCCGGCAAGTTGATCATGGCCGCCCGAGCCCACTGGTTCGAGTAATTGGGCGCGGCCTGAGGAGAGAAGTGCATGACGCAAGTCACGGTGAAAGAACTGGCCAAAGTGGTCGACACACCGGTAGAGCGCCTGTTACAGCAGATGCGTGAGGCAGGTCTGCCGCACACCGCCGCCGAGCAAGTTGTGACCGATAACGAAAAACAAGCCTTGTTGACGCACCTGAAAAGCGGTCACAAGGCCAAGGTGGAAGAGCCTCGCAAGATTACCTTGCAGCGCAAGACCACCAGCACCCTGCGCGTTGCTGGCAGCAAGAGCATCAGCGTTGAAGTGCGCAAGAAGAAAGTCTTTGTGCAGCGTAGCCCGGAAGAGATCGAAGCCGAGCGCAAGCGCGAGATGGACGAACGCCGTGCGGTAGAAAATGCCGCTCGTCAAAAGGCTGAAGAAGAAGCCAAGCGTCGCGCTGAAGAAGATGCGCGCAATCAGCCTGCTGCAAGCCAGCCCGCTTCGGCTGCTGCCGAGCCTGTTGTTGCCGCCGAGCCTGTGCGTGAAGCATCGCCAGCCGCTGCTCCGGCACCGGCCAGCGCAGCGCCTTCTGCCGATGCTCGCAAGCGTGACGAACAACGTCGCCCTGACAAGCCTCGTGCTGACGACCGCAACGCCCGTGGCGGCGACGGCGAGCGTAAAAACGCTCCGCATCGCGCTTCGGTCAAGGAGAAGGCTCCGGCCCCTCGCGTTGCTCCTCGCACTACCGACGAAGAAAGCGACAGCTTCCGTCGCGGTGGCCGTGGCAAGTCCAAGCTGAAGAAGCGCAATGCTCACGGTTTCCAGAGCCCTACCGGCCCCGTCATCCGTGACGTTGCCATTGGCGAGACCATCACTGTCGGCGAATTGTCGGCACAGATGTCGGTCAAGGCTGCGGAAGTCATCAAGTTCATGTTCAAGATGGGCACCCCGGTGACCATCAATCAGGTACTGGATCAGGAAACTGCCCAGTTGATCGCCGAAGAGCTGGGCCACAAGGTCACGCTGGTCAGCGACAACGCCCTGGAAGATTCCCTGGCCGAATCGCTGAAGTTCGAAGGTGAGTCGTTCTCCCGTGCACCGGTTGTGACCGTAATGGGCCACGTCGACCACGGTAAGACCTCGCTGCTCGACTACATTCGTCGTGCCAAGGTTGCAGCTGGCGAAGCCGGCGGCATCACCCAGCACATCGGTGCCTACCACGTTGAAACCGAACGCGGCATGGTCACGTTCCTCGACACCCCTGGTCACGCCGCGTTTACCGCCATGCGTGCCCGTGGTGCCAAGGCAACGGATATCGTGATTCTGGTGGTTGCAGCTGACGACGGCGTGATGCCGCAGACCATCGAAGCTGTTCAGCACGCTGTTGCGGCTGGCGTTCCGCTGGTTGTTGCGGTGAACAAGATCGACAAGCCTGGTGCTGACCTCGATCGTATCCGCAGCGAGCTGTCGGTCCATGGCGTGACGTCCGAAGAGTGGGGCGGTGATACGCCTTTCGTTTCGGTCTCCGCGAAAATGGGTACTGGCGTCGACGAGCTGCTGGAAGCTGTTCTGCTGCAGGCCGAAGTCCTGGAACTCAAGGCAACCCCGTCGGCCCCGGGTCGTGGTGTTGTTGTCGAGTCCCGTCTGGACAAGGGCCGTGGTCCGGTCGCTACTGTTCTGGTTCAGGACGGTACGCTGCGTCAGGGCGACATGGTGCTGGTCGGTTCGAACTTCGGCCGCATCCGCGCCATGCTCGACGAGAACGGCAAGCCGGTCAAAGAAGCAGGTCCTTCGATTCCGGTCGAAATCCTGGGTCTTGACGGTACTCCGGATGCTGGCGACGAAATGTCGGTGCTGGCTGACGAGAAGAAAGCCCGTGAAGTCGCACTGTTCCGCCAGGGCAAGTTCCGCGAGGTCAAACTGGCTCGCGCTCATGCCGGCAAGCTGGAGAACATCTTCGAGAACATGGGTCAGGAAGAGAAGAAGACGCTTAACATCGTCCTCAAGTCCGACGTCCGCGGTTCTCTGGAAGCATTGCAGGGCGCCCTTGGCGGCCTGGGTAACGACGAAGTGCAAGTGCGCGTAGTGGGCGGCGGTGTCGGTGGTATCACCGAGAGCGACGCCAACCTGGCACTGGCCTCCAACGCTGTACTGTTTGGCTTCAACGTGCGTGCCGATGCTGGCGCGCGCAAGATCGTCGAGCAGGAAGGTCTGGACATGCGTTACTACAACGTGATCTACGACATCATCGAAGACGTCAAGAAAGCCCTTACCGGCATGCTTGGCAGCGACGTCCGGGAGAATATCCTGGGTATCGCCGAAGTCCGCGATGTGTTCCGTTCGCCGAAATTCGGCGCGATCGCAGGGTGTATGGTTCTGGAAGGCACTGTCTACCGTAACCGTCCGATTCGTGTTCTGCGCGAAGACATCGTTATCTTTGAAGGCGAGCTGGAATCCCTGCGCCGCTTCAAGGACGACGCTGCCGAAGTACGTGCAGGCATGGAATGCGGTATCGGCGTCAAGAGCTACAACGACGTCAAGGTTGGTGACAAGATCGAAGTCTTCGAGAAGGTCCAAGTGGCTCGCAGCCTCTAAATCGCGAGCTTCAGGAGTCATGGTGGGAGCCTCGCATGCAAATGCCCTGCTTTCCCCATGGGCTCTAAACGCAACGCCCGGTCTGGCAATTGTCAGGCCGGGCGTTTGCCGCTTTCAGACTGTCAGGGTTTGGTCCCGGATCAGTAACAGGTAACAAGCATGGCAAAAGAATACAGCCGTACCCAACGTATCGGCGATCAGATGCAGCGCGAACTGGCGCAGCTGATCCGTCGCGAAATCAAGGACCCGCGTGTGGGTCTGGTCACCATCACCGCCGTAGACGTCAGCCGTGACGTGGGTCATGCGAAGATTTTCATGACCGTCATGGGCCAGGACAGCGCGGAAGAAATCGCGCAGACCATCAAGGTGCTCAACGCTGCCGCAGGCTTCCTGCGCATGCAGTTGGCCCGCGAAATGAAGCTGCGCAGCGTACCGCAACTGCACTTCCACTATGACGAAAGCGTCGTGCGTGGCGCGCATCTCTCGGCACTGATCGAGCGTGCCGTTGCAGAAGACGGTCAGCATCAGGAAGGCCCCGCATCGACGGATGCAAAGCCTGAAAGTACCGAGGAATAAAGAGTGGCTCAGGTCAAGCGTATACGCCGCAATGTCAGCGGGATCATCCTGCTCGACAAGCCACTGGGTTTCACGTCCAACGCCGCTCTGCAAAAGGTTCGCTGGCTGCTCAATGCCGAGAAAGCCGGGCATACCGGCAGCCTTGATCCTCTGGCAACGGGTGTTCTGCCGTTGTGTTTTGGTGAAGCGACCAAGTTCTCTCAGTACCTGCTCGATTCGGACAAGTCCTACGAGACCCTGGCGCAACTGGGCAAGACCACGACCACTGCCGATTCTGAAGGCGAGGTTTTGCTCACGCGTCCGGTGACCGTTGGTCGCGACGATATCGAAGCGGTTCTGCCGCATTTTCGCGGACAAATCAGCCAGATACCTCCCATGTACTCGGCCCTCAAGCGTGATGGCCAGCCACTTTACAAGCTGGCGCGTGCAGGGGAAGTAGTGGAGCGCGAGCCCCGTTCTGTTACTATTACGCGCCTGGAATTACTTGATTGCGAAGGCGACACTGCACGTCTGTCCGTCGATTGCAGCAAAGGCACCTATATTCGCACGCTGGTCGAGGATATCGGTGAGAAGCTCGGTTGTGGTGCTTATGTCGCAGAATTGCGTCGTACCCAGGCCGGGCCTTTCACGCTGGCTCAGACAGTGACGCTGGAAGAGCTCGAGCAGGTGCATGCCGATGGCGGTAATGAAGCGGTCGACCGTTTCCTGATGCCATCGGACAGCGGTCTGCTGGACTGGCCGCTGTTGAAGTTTTCGGAACACAGTTCGTTTTACTGGTTGCATGGTCAGCCAGTACGCGCGCCGGACGCACCGAAATTCGGTATGGTTCGCGTGCAGGATCACGAAGGTCGCTTCATCGGTATCGGTGAAGTCGCCGAAGACGGGCGCATTGCGCCGCGTCGCTTGATTCGGTCAGAGTGACCGAAACCACTCCAGGCGTCGGCTTGCCGGCGAGTGGGGTGGAACGAGGATGGCTGTCAACAGGCACGGTCATACCTCATTTTTTAATACGAGGATCTGTCCTCGGCCTGTTGGAAACGTTTCTCCGGAAGCGCTTCCTTGCACAAAAGGATTGCCCACATGGCACTCAGCGTTGAAGAAAAAGCTCAGATCGTAACCGACTACCAGCAAGCTGTTGGTGACACTGGTTCGCCAGAAGTGCAAGTTGCACTGCTGACCGCCAACATCAACAAACTGCAAGGCCACTTCAAGGCCAACGGTAAGGACCACCACTCGCGTCGTGGTCTGATCCGTATGGTAAACCAGCGTCGCAAGCTGCTGGATTACCTGAAAGGTAAGGACGTTAGCCGTTACAGCGCCCTGATCGGTCGTCTGGGTCTGCGTCGCTAATAACGACGTTGCTAGAGGTTGGTTGTCTGTCACGATCCGTCGGGTTTGCCCGGTGGTTCTGGCAGGCTCCCAGCCTCAAGTTTTATCTGGGCTGTGGAAGGGGCCGATTCCCCACGCTGCCCAAGAATTCGCAAGAAACCAGTTCCCCAAGAGCCACAAAGAAAGGTAGGAAACCGTGAACCCGGTAATCAAAAAGTTTCAGTTCGGTCAATCGACCGTAACCCTCGAGACAGGCCGTATCGCCCGTCAAGCCTCTGGTGCAGTATTGGTCACCGTTGACGACGACGTCAGCGTACTCGTGACTGTGGTCGGCGCCAAACAGGCTGACGCTGGCAAAGGCTTCTTCCCTCTGTCCGTGCACTATCAGGAAAAAACCTACGCTGCCGGCAAGATCCCTGGCGGTTTCTTCAAGCGTGAAGGCCGTCCTTCCGAGAAAGAAACCCTGACTTCGCGCCTGATCGACCGCCCGATCCGCCCGTTGTTTCCAGAAGGCTTCATGAACGAAGTGCAGGTTGTCTGCACCGTCGTCTCCACCAGCAAGAAAACCGATCCGGACATCGCTGCGATGATCGGTACTTCGGCTGCCCTGGCCATCTCCGGTATCCCGTTTGACGGTCCGGTTGGTGCTGCCCGCGTTGCTTTCCACGAAAGCACCGGCTACCTGTTGAACCCGACTTACGAGCAGCTGCAGGCTTCGAGCCTGGACATGGTCGTTGCCGGTACTTCCGAAGCCGTCCTGATGGTTGAATCGGAAGCCAAAGAGCTGACCGAAGACCAGATGCTGGGCGCTGTGCTGTTCGCGCATGACGAATTCCAAGTCGTGATCAACGCCATCAAGGAACTGGCTGCCGAAGCCGCCAAGCCTACCTGGGCCTGGCAGCCTAAGCCTGAAGCGACTGAACTGCTGAGCGCTATCCGCTCCGAGTTCGGCGAAGCGATCTCCCAGGCTTACACCATCACCGTCAAAGCCGACCGTTATGCGCGTCTGGGCGAGCTGAAAGATCAGATCGTTGCCAAACTGGCTGTGGAAGAAGGCAGCCCGTCTGCCAGCGAAGTCAAAGCCGCTTTCGGTGAAATCGAATACCGCACCGTTCGCGAAAACATCGTTAACGGCAAGCCGCGTATCGATGGCCGTGACACGCGCACCGTACGTCCTCTGAACATCGAAGTCGGTGTTCTGCCAAAGACCCACGGTTCGGCACTGTTCACCCGTGGCGAAACTCAGGCGCTGGTTGTTGCCACGCTGGGTACTGCACGTGACGCACAGCTGCTCGATACGCTCGAAGGCGAGAAAAAAGACCCCTTCATGCTGCACTACAACTTCCCTCCGTTCTCGGTGGGCGAGTGTGGCCGCATGGGCGGCGCAGGTCGTCGTGAAATCGGTCACGGCCGTCTGGCCCGTCGCAGTGTCCAGGCCATGCTGCCAGGCGCAGACGTGTTCCCGTACACCATCCGTGTTGTGTCGGAAATCACCGAGTCCAACGGCTCCAGCTCCATGGCTTCGGTCTGTGGTGCTTCTCTGGCTCTGATGGACGCTGGTGTGCCGATGAAGGCGCCGGTTGCCGGTATCGCCATGGGCCTGGTCAAGGAAGGCGAGAAGTTCGCCATTCTGACCGACATCCTGGGTGACGAAGACCACCTGGGCGACATGGACTTCAAGGTAGCCGGTACCTCCAAAGGTGTTACCGCGCTGCAGATGGACATCAAGATCAAAGGCATCACCGAAGAAATCATGGAGATCGCCCTGGGCCAGGCCCTGGAAGCTCGCCTGAACATCCTCGGTCAGATGAACCAGATCATTGGTCAGTCGCGTAATGAACTGTCGGCCAACGCTCCGACCATGATCGCGATGAAGATCGACACCGACAAGATCCGTGACGTGATCGGCAAGGGTGGCGCAACCATCCGTGCCATCTGCGAAGAGACCAAGGCTTCGATCGACATCGAAGACGACGGCTCGATCAAGATCTTCGGCGAGTCCAAGGAAGCGGCTGAGGCAGCACGTCAGCGCGTTCTGGGTATCACCGCAGAAGCGGAAATCGGCAAGATCTACGTCGGTAAGGTTGAGCGCATCGTCGATTTCGGCGCATTCGTCAACATCCTGCCGGGCAAGGATGGTCTGGTTCACATCTCGATGCTGAGCGATGCTCGCGTAGAGAAAGTGACCGATATCCTCAAGGAAGGTCAGGAAGTCGAAGTACTGGTACTGGACGTGGATAACCGCGGCCGTATCAAGCTGTCGATCAAGGACGTAGCCGCAGCGAAAGCGTCGGGCGTCTGATTGATCTGAGCTGCAGATGAAAAAGGACTCTTCGGAGTCCTTTTTTTATGAGCGCAATTAGAGGCTTACACATGGAGCATGCAAACTGCTCGGTACAAACATGCATCTTGCAAGCCCGGGTTTGGGCGAACGGGCAATCTGCACGACTCAGCAAAACAAAGAAAAACATAAGCAATTGATTTTAAAGGCTATTTTAACTGTCTCGTTTTTGGCACACCGCTTGCGATATACCTGTTAACCCTGCCACCACATGCTGGTGCAGATTTTGAGAAAAACAGGAGTTATCGTATGAAGAAGTTCGCTATTGCCGCTGCTACCGCTACTGCCCTGACTCTGACCATGGCCAACGCTGCTTTCGCACAGACCTCGGCTCAAGCGCCAATGGTTCTGGCAGCTAACACCACTACTCAAGAAGTCAAAGAAGACACTTCTGACACCTGGATCACCACCAAAGTCAAAGCTGATCTGCTGACTGAAAAAGGCATCCCAGGTTCGGACATCAAGGTTGAGACCAACAAAGGCGTGGTTTCCCTGTCCTCCATGGTAAAAGTTACCGAAGCTCAGAAAAACACTGCCGTCGCTATCACCAAGAAAATCAAAGGTGTTAAAGACGTATCGGCTGCTGGCCTGAAAGCCGAGTAATCGAATACTGCTCATGAACACCCGCAGTCATTGATTGATGGAAGGTTCATGCGAGGCTACAAGGATGTAGCCATTAAAGGCCCCGACTGAAGAGTCGGGGCCTTTTCTATGGGCGCTACGAAACACATGAAGGGAAGGGGAGCCGGGGGATCAGTTGCGGCGTTTGCTCTCGATGCCTACCAGGCGACCGCCTTCAAAGCGCAGGTACTGATACATGCCGTTATCAGGACCGTAGATCCATTCCTCGATCTTCACGGCTTCTGACCTTCGATAATTACTACTAAAGGTTTCCCGAGTGCCGAGTACTTCCTGGCTGACCGGTTCGCCGCATTTCTGCTGGACCTCGAACGTCCGGTCGCCGGTGCTGACCAGCTGGCTGCCGCAACGCAGGGTCGAGGTGGCATACGCTGATGCGACAACTGACCCGGCCATGGCGGCGAGGGTCAGGTTGATCAGCCGTTTGATTCGGGTGTGTGCCAATGGCTTCATTCGCTGTCGAGGTGGAGGGGGCTGATGACTTTACCATCCGGTTGGGCCTGACCCAGTTGCGCGTCGACGAAGTACACGCGAGCGTCTTCTAGCTTGCCCTTGTCCACCAGGTAATCCTTGATGCTGCTGGCTCTGCTCTGGCCCAGTTCGCGCAGCAGCACCTCATTGCTGCTCCAGAACTTGAGTACGGCGGCACGCATCTGGGCAGCACGCTGCTCCTTGCCCAGACTGGCCCACTCAGCGGGAGGTTGCTGTTTCAGGCGTGTCCTGTAGATACCTTCGAGCATAGGCGCCTTTTCCTCTTCCGGGACCTCTATCAAACCGGCCCTGGCTGGAACCTTGTCGCCGCGCCGCTGGAGGATCTTGTAGTACGTATACTGGTATTCGCGCTCCAGTCTTTGCTGAGCGATCAATGGACCGTCACTGCTGGCGGCGCTGGTGCCTTCGATCTCCAGCTTCAGGTCCGGACGTTCCTTGAGCGCCACCGAGAGCTTGTCCAGGGCCTTTTGCGCCTCTGCCGACAAGTCACTGGAGCCTGGCGCGAAACTTACGCTGCCGAGGTCCTCGGAGCTTCCACCGGCAACCAGCCCGCCGAGCATCTTGAACGGGGCCTGTGCTGCACGCAGCACCAGGTTACGCAGGGTCTGCCAGACAATCGGCATGACGCTGAACTGCGGGTTGTTCAAGTCGCCTTCGATGGGCAGCTCCAGGGAAATGCGCCCCTGGGTATCCTTGAGCAGCGCGACCGCCAGACGAATAGGCAGGTCCAGCGCATCCGGGCTGTCGACCCGTTCACCCAGCTGTAGCTGCTCCACCAGCACCTTGTTCTGGGCCTTGAGCTGGCCCTTGGTAATCAGGTAGTGCAGGTCGAGATTGAGCCGGCCCTTGCGGATCCGGAAACCTGCGAACTTGCCGGAGTAGGGGGTGAGGTTGGTCAACTCGACGCGCTTGAAGCTGGTGGTGATATCCAGACTGGCCATCGGGTCGAACGGGTTGAGGCTGCCCTTGATGGTGACCGGCGCATAGCGATCGACCTTGCCCTCGATATTCACGGGGGCCGGTGTAGGCTTGCGATTGTCGATGGTGCCGATACGACCGTTGAGCTGCTGCACCGCGGTGGCGAAGTTGGGGGTCAGGGTCATGTCGGCAAAGTTTGCCGAGCCATCGTTGATATTCACTTCACCCACGTAGATCGCCAGCGGGTTTTCCTTCTTGCCTGCCCCTTGGGTTTTGGCTGCCTTTGGCTGGGCGGCGGTCTTGCCAGTAGCTGCGTCGGCTGGCTGCGGGATCAACAGATCGTCGATGTTGGTGGTCCGGTCCTCATTGATCATGAAGCGCGCGTAGGGCTGATCCATGTTCACTTTGGCAATCGACAGGCCCTTGCCATGCTGGTAGTCCAACCCCTCCAGCGCCAATTGCTGCCACTTCAGGAAGTCGCGCTGCTTGAGCGTATCCAGCGTGTGCAACTGATTGACCTGTGCTTTACCGGTGACGCTGAACGCCAGTGGCTCGGTGCTTTTCAGATCGACCGCCAGATCGCTGCCGAGCATGCCACTGCGCAGCTCCAGACGAATGAACGGGCTGATGTAGGCCTGAGCGAGGCGCAGGTCGATGTCGCGGGTGGTTACGTTGAGTCGTGCGCTGACCGGGTTGAGGTTCACGTCACCGGCGGCAGTGAGATTGCCCTGTTTGCCCAGCCCGGTATCCAGCTTGAGCGTGAAGGGCGCCTTGTTCAGGCTGTCGAAGTTCTGGATGTCCAGATTCAGTGGGCCAACGTCCAGCGCGACCGGCTCTTGAGGTACGCGATCTGCCAGATGGACCATGTAGTTGCGCAACTGCACATCCCGCAACAGGACTTGCCAGGGTTTGCTCTGCGCCACGGGTTGATCGCTGGCTTTGGCTGAGGCCTCGGTGGCAGGCGCCGGCTCGGCGGCTTTTTCGTCCACCGCTGGCGTGTGCGTTGCTGCGGGCTTGCCAGGTTGGCTGGCAAACAGTTTTTGCCAGTCCAGTTGCCCGTCGGTTTCACGTGCGGCCCAGGTTTCCAGCTTCTGGCTGCGGACCTTGCCTACGGTAACCAGCTGCTTTGCGAGGTCGACCGATGTTTCGCTGACGTCCAGGCGTTGCAGGCGTACCAACGGGCGACCGTCGGGAGCGTTGAGCGCGAAAGGCGCGACACTGGCCGAGACGTTGGTCAACTTGAGCTCGGTCTTCTTGGACAGGTTCAGTGTGTAGGCCGTGCTGAAATTCAGCACGCCGTCCTCAAGCGCCAGCGGCAAGGCATCACGTACGTAAGGCCACCACAGTTTCATCTTGCTGTCGGTGACCTTCAGCGTGCCCTCGGAGGTGATCGGGATCAGGCTGATGCGGCCGACCCAGTCGATCTGCCCACCGTCCGGACCCGCCGCGACCAGGGTCATGTCGGCATTGTCTTCAGGCAGTGTGCTGAGGTTCTTGAGCTCGAAATCCAGCGCGTCGTAGAGAAACTCGATGGGCTGGCTGGGGCGCAGGTCCTGGAAGTGAACGTAGCCTCCCGCCAATTTGATTTCGTCGATACGCAGCGGGAATGGCTTGGTGGCGGGTTCGTCCTTTGTCGGTTCGCTGGCGGGCAGCTTGAACAGCTGTGCCAGATTGAGCTTGCCCTGTTTGTCGAACAGCAACTCGGTGCGTGGTTTGATCAGCTCGACGCGTTGCAGATGCAGGGCCCGCGTCCACAGGCTGTTGATTTGCAGATTGGCATAAAGCTTTTCAAACGCCACCTGCTCCTTGCCTGGCGTGCCGATGTTCAGGCCCCAGAGCGTCAGCTCCAGCGTGAAGGGGTTGAATTCCAGGCGTTCGAGCTTTGCCGGCACTGTGGCGTAATTGGCCAGTTGCTGGTTCGCGATCCGCAGAGCGACGCCGGGAAGAATGAAAAAACCCAGCAAACTGTAGAGCGCGATCACAGCCAGCAGGGAGCCAAGTGTGCGTTTCAATCCTCTGGACATGGGCAGCGGCGTCTCTCTCTTTTGGAAGCCCTTGGAGTATGGCATGCCTGTTCGGTTCCGAAGGCACTGCCGTCGCGGCTTGTAGGAACTTTCCGGTTGTACGTTAAGCTATCAAGCGCCGGATCAGAGTTGCAGAATCAGCGTTTTCAGCGGCGGTTGATTGTCCTGAGACGGGAAGTCTGCAGCGGGACGCATCTCCTGGCAGTCGCGCACCGGACGCCCGGCCTTGGTGGCACAGCGCAGTACCTGTTCACGCCAGTCCTGCATGCTGACTTTCGCCAGATTGTTGCAGCAGATCAGCACGCCATCGTCTGCCGTGGTCAACAGCGCAGGTTTGAGCAGGCTTTGATAGTCGCGCAGCAGGTCAACGGTGCCGAACGCGCTCTTGGCCCAGGCGGGTGGATCAAGCAGGACCAGATCATATTGGCGCTGTTGCAGTTTCACGTAGCTGGGCAATTGCTGGCTGCGGCGTGCGGCAATGGGCAGCCCGGCCAACTGACGGATTGCCGGAAAATAATCCGACTGGATGAATTGCATCGGCGGCAGTTGCGGATTGAGCGCGCCATTCTCGCGACCCACCGCCAGATTGCCTTCGGCGAAGTCCAGATTGCACACTTCACTCGCGCCACCGGCCGCAGCACTGAGGCCGACGCCGCAGGTGTAGGCGAACAGATTCAGCACGCTTTTCCCGGCGCTGTGCCGCTTGACCCAGCCGCGGGCGTTGCGCAGGTCGAGAAACAACAGCGGGTCCTGGCCTGCATGCCGGCCGCGGACCCGGTAATTGAGCCCCCATTCGTGGCCGACATGATCGGCCAGAGCCGCTTCTTCAGCCTTGTACACGGTGTCATGGCGATCCACGCGCGAGTTGCCTTGCGAGCGATCGTTATAGACCAGCAGGGTATCCAGGCCCAGACGCGTGTTGGCCTGTTCATGCAGTGCCAGCAGGGCATCGCGATCCAGGCGGGTATGAAAGCTCTGCACCAGCAATTGCGGGCCGTAGCGGTCGATGGTCAGCCCGCTGGCGCCCTCCTGGCTGCCGTGAAACAGTCGATAGCAGTCCGTCCCCTGCCCATGCAATTGGTCAAGCAACGCCTGGCGATTATCGAGGGCGACGCTGAGCGCCTGATTCAAGGAAGACATGCTGAGCGCCTCGGGCTGGAATAAGGCGCGGGAGTTTACCAGTTACCGGACGCCGGGGGTTTTTGAAGTCTGCCATGCGCTTGATCTCCTGCGTTGTCATACAGCGCCAATATTCCCCTGCTACGGTGCTTTTTTGCCTGTCAGCGAGGGGATAACCGTGAGCCAGTTCGATCTCAAGCGTCGCCGTGTCATCCAGGCCGTTGGAACGGTAGGTGCCGGTCTGCTGTTACCGGGTGTTGCGCCGGCGGTCATCGCCTCGGTGCAGGATCGTCCGAAGATGATGGATGGCGTGCAGTCCGGCAATGTGTTCGGCGACAAGGCGATCGTCTGGAGCCGAAGCGACCGGCCTTCGCGCATGGTCGTCGAGTGGGACACGCGCAGCATGTTCACCCAGCCACGCCGCGTGGTGTCGGCGCTGGCCGATCAGCGTAGCGACTTTACCGCGCGGGTCGAGTTGAGCGGGCTGCCGGTCGATCAGGCGATTTTCTACCGGGTGTCTTTCGAGGATGCGCAGAGCGGTGTCGTCAGTGAACCGTGGTTCGGCCATTTGCGCAGCACACCGCAGCAGCGCCGCGACATCCGCTTCGTCTGGAGCGGCGACACGGTCGGGCAGGGCTTTGGCATCAACCCCGATATTGGCGGCATGCGTATTTATGAAGCCATGCGTTTGCGCTTGCCGGACTTTTTTATCCACAGCGGTGACACCATCTACGCCGACAGCCCGGTGCCGGAGCAGCTCAACACGGAGGACGGGCGTATCTGGCGCAACATCACCACCGAGGCGAAGAGCAAGGTGGCGGAGACCCTTGACGAATACCGGGGCAATTACCGCTACAACCTGATGGATGAAAACCTGCGTCGCTTCAACGCCGAAGTACCGCAGATCTGGCAGTGGGATGATCACGAAGTCACCAACAACTGGTCGCCCAGCAAACAGCTCGATGATCGCTACAAGGTCAAGGACATCAGCCTGCTGTCCTCGCGTGCCCGCCAGGCTTATCTGGAATACGCGCCATTACGCTTGCAGGAAGCCGACAACGGCGGACGCATTTATCGCAAGATCCCTTACGGTCCGATGCTCGACGTCTTCGTCCTCGACATGCGCAGCTATCGCGCCGGCAACGATGCCAACCTGGCTGACAAACCGGGTCCGACCACTGCGTTTCTGGGCCGTGAGCAACTGGACTGGCTCAAGCGCGAGCTCAATGCGTCGCGCGCGCAGTGGAAAGTCATCGCGGCGGACATGCCCATCGGCCTGGGCGTTCCGGATGGTGAGGTCAGCCCCGGCGTACAGCGTTGGGAGGCCATCGCCAACGGCAATGACGGGCCGGCCTCGGGGCGCGAGCTGGAGGTCGCCGAATTGCTGGCGTACCTGCGCGCGCAGAAGATTCGCGATTGTGTCTGGCTGACGGCCGACGTGCATTACTGCGCTGCGCATCATTACCAGCCGGATCTGGCCGTGTTTCAGGACTTCGACCCGTTTTGGGAGTTCGTCGCCGGGCCTTTGAATGCCGGTAGCTATGGTCCCAATGTGCTGGACAAGACCTTTGGCCCCGAGCTGGTGTTCCAGAAGGCGCCTCCTGCGCAGAACACCTCGCCATTTGCGGGTTTTCAGTTCTTTGGTGAAGTGAATATCGACGGACAGACCGGTGAGATGACCGTGACGCTGCGCGATCTCGACGGGGTGTCGGTCTTCGAGCGCAGGCTCCAGCCTGAGAAGGCAGTCAGCCGCATCGTCTGATAAACAACCGCTGTGGCGGGTTGATCAGGGCTTCGGAAATTCCGTGCAACATGCTTGTCGTCGGTGGCCTATCATGAGCTACCTAACGACGGGACCGGATGCGTTGCATGCTGGCTATTTTTCTCGAAACCCTGAACATCACCGCCCCGGTGTTTGCCATGCTGTTTCTGGGCGTGTTTCTCAGGCGTATCGGCGCGATCAATGATGGTTTCATCGTTGCGGCTTCCGGGCTGGTGTTCAACGTCACCATGCCTGCGCTGCTGTTTCTGGGCATTATTCACGCCGACCTGCGCACCGCATTGCAGCCTAAACTGCTGATTTTTTTCAGCGTTGCGACGCTCCTGAGTTTCGCGTTCGCCTGGGGATGGGCGATCTGGCGTTGCCCGTACGAAGAGCGCGGGATCTACGTTCAGGGCGCGTTTCGTGGCAATAACGGGGTCATCGGTCTGGCCCTGGCGGCCAGCATGTACGGGCCTGATGGCATTTCACTGGGCGCCATTCTCGCCGCGTTGGTCATCGTCTTTTACAACACGTTATCGACGGTGGTATTGGCGGTTTACAGCCCGGTGATCAAGTCCGACCCCTGGAGCATCTTCAAAAGCGTGCTGGCCAACCCGCTGATCATCAGTGTGATCATCGCCTCGCCCTTCGCTTACTTCGCCATCGGCTTGCCCAAATGGCTGGAAACCTCCGGCAGCTATCTTGCCCAGATGACCCTGCCGCTGGCACTGATCTGCATCGGTGGCACGCTGTCGCTGGCGTCGTTGCGCAAGAGTGGAAAACTGGCTGTCAGCGCCAGCGTCATGAAGATGATCACGCTGCCAGTGCTGTGCACGCTGGCCGCTTGGCTGGCCGGTTTTCGCGGCGCTGAACTGGGGATTCTGTTCCTGTATTTCGGCAGCCCGACAGCGGCTGCCAGCTACATCATGGCGCGTACGGCCAACGGCAATTACGAGCTGGCCGCTGCGATCATCGTCATCACCACGCTGGCTGCCGCGGTCACGACCAACGTGGGGATTTTCATCCTGCAATGGGGCGGCTGGATCTAATCGGTTTTGACGTAGCTGTCGATCACTTCCTGGGCCGCCCGAAACGCATCGATGGCCGCTGGCACGCCGGCGTACACCGCGCAGTGCAGCAGGGCTTCGCGAATCTCCTCGACCGTGCAGCCATTGTTCAGTGCGCCACGAACGTGGCCCTTCAGTTCTTGCGGGCATTTCAGGGCGGTGAGGGCGGCCAGGGTGATCAGGCTGCGGGTTTTCAGCGGCAGACCTTCGCGACTCCAGACGCTGCCCCAGGCGTGCTCGTTGACGAAATCCTGCAGCGGCTGGCTGAAATCGGTGGCGTTCGCCAGCGCACGGTCGACGAAGACATCGCCCATCACCTGGCGACGGATCTGTTCGCCATCGCTGATCGTTTTGTCTGTCATGGCCTTGCTCCTTGTATCGATGCGGGTTGGAGGTCAGTGCTGGCGTCGCCACGCGCGAATCGTGCCCCAGACAACCACGGCACCCAGCACAGGCAACACCAGCGTGAGCATTTTGCTTTCAAGCCGTTCGGCCAGCGCCATGCCGGTGCTGATCGACAGGATATGCAGCCCGTAGGTCAGGTACAACGACAGCAGAAACAGGCCTTCCAGACGGTCTATCCGGTATCCGGAATAGAACAGCGGCACGCACAACAGCGAGACGCCGAGCATGATCGGCAGGTCGAACACCAGCGCATTTGGCGAGATCGTCAGCGGCACCGGGGCGATCAGTGCGGTCAGCCCCAGTACGCCCAGCAGGTTGAACAGGTTGCTGCCGATGACGTTACCCACGGCAATATCGCGTTCACCACGGAACGCTGCGATCAGCGAGGTCATCAGTGCCGGCAATGATGTACCGATGGCAATGATGGTCAGGCCGACGATGCGTTCGGAAAGCCCCAGGTGGATGGCAATCACCACTGAAGCGTCGACCAGCAGGTGTCCGCCAGCGGTCAGCAGCAGCAAGCCCGTGGCAAGCATGAGCATGCGTGTGAAGGTACGAGGTTTTTCGGCTGTCTCGGCATGCCCGTGGCGCGGCGCATGGCCACCCTGACGGATGATGATAATCAGGCAGGCCAGCAACCCGGCAAGCAGCAGTGCGCCGTCCAGTTTGCTGAATTCGCCGTTCCACGAAAGACCGATAGCCAGCAGGCAGGCACCGATCATCAACGGAATATCGATGTGCAGTACCTGACGGGCAACGCGTAGCGGAATGATCAGCGCGCAGAGGCCAAGGATCACCAGTACATTGAAAATGTTGCCGCCGATGACACTGCCCACGGCGATGTCGGTGTTATCGGCAAACGCGGCTTGCAGGCTGACCGCCATCTGCGGCGCACTGGTGCCCATCGCCACGACGGTCAGACCGACGATCAGTGGCCGGACCTTGAAAATCGCCGCCAGATGTACCGCTGCACGCACTGACAGTTCCGCCCCGATCAGCAGCAATAACAAGCCGCTGAGCATTTGGATAAGCGCGGGGGCGGGCAGGGCCGATAGCTGGAGAATACGAGTGTCCTTGTCGGAGGTGATCGGAGGTTGGGGTTAATCCAGGGCCTGCACGCGGACTGGCGCTGTCCCGCTGCGCAGCATACCCAGTTGTTCGGCCGCTTCGCGAGAGACATCGATCAGACGGCCGCGCGTGTGAGGGCCGCGATCATTGACGCGTACGACTACCGACCTATCGTTGTCCAGGTTGGTGACCTTGACGCGCGTGCCGAAAGGCAGTTGTCGGTGCGCAGCGGTCAGCGCATTCTGATTGAACGGCTCGCCGCTGGCAGTGCGGTTGCCATGATGGCGGGCGCCGTAATAGGCGGCGGTGCCGGTCTCGTCGTAACCATGGGGGTCGATGATGTGGTTGGCGCACCCTGCCAGTAAGGTCAGCAGGCTGCAGGCAAAAATAAGGCGGCGCATGGGGTGGGTTCCTGAGTGCCGGAGTAGTTGTGGTTGACGCTCGTGCCAATCCTCCATGCTGGCATGCATTTCGTGACGTTCCGAGTACTCAACAGCGGACGCAGAGCGTCCGGAACTGCATTCCCACGCGGAGCGCTCAGCGTTATACATAAGTCATGAAGAGCCCAGAAGGCGGGGTCTTTGACCGCAATCGCGATGTGAATAAAGATCTCCGTGGGAGTGAGCTTGCTCACGAAGACCTTGGTCCAAACGCCCTGTCTCTAGAGGCTGTACCGGCCTATTCGCGAGCAAACTCGCTCCCACAAGACTCGTGTATAACGCTGATCGCATAGCATGGGAACGTGAGTGACGAGGATCAGCCCTCCAGCTTGGTCTTCAGCAATTCGTTGACCTGCTGCGGGTTGGCTTTGCCTTTGGAAGCTTTCATCGCCTGACCAACGAAGAAACCGAACATCTTGCCGCGCTTGGCTTCATCGGCGGCGCGATATTGTTCGACCTGCTCCGCGTTGGCTGCCAGCACCTCGTCGAGCATCGATTCAATGGCACCGCTGTCGGTGACCTGCTTCAGGCCGCGCTTTTCGATGATTTCATCGGCGCTGCCTTCACCATTGGCCATCGCCTCGAAGACCATTTTCGCGATCTTGCCGGAAATGGTGTTGTCAGTGATGCGCTTGAGCATGCCGCCCAACTGCTCGGCACTGACCGGCGACTGGTCGATCTCCAGGCCCTGCTTGTTGAGCAGGCTGCCCAGCTCGACCATGACCCAGTTGGCTGCCAGTTTGGCGTCACCACTGATGCTCACCACCTGTTCGAAGTAGTCAGCCTGCTCGCGGCTCGAAGCCAGCACGCTGGCGTCGTAGGTCGAGAGGCCGAACTGGCTCTGGAAGCGTTCGCGTTTCTGTGGTGGCAGCTCCGGCAAGGTGGCGCGGGTTTCTTCGAGGAAAGAATCCTCGATGATCACCGGCAACAGATCCGGGTCGGGGAAGTAACGGTAGTCGTTGGCTTCCTCCTTGCTGCGCATGGCGCGGGTTTCGTTGGTGTTCGGGTCATACAGGCGCGTTTGCTGGATAACCTTGCCACCGTCTTCGATCAGATCGATCTGGCGCTGAATCTCGCTGTTGATCGCCTTTTCGATAAAGCGGAACGAGTTGACGTTCTTGATCTCGCAGCGCGTGCCGAACTCGACCTGGCCCTTCGGACGAATCGATACGTTGCAGTCGCAGCGCAGCGAACCTTCGGCCATGTTGCCATCACAGATGCCCAGGTAGCGCACGATCGCGTGGATGGCCTTGACGTAAGCCACGGCTTCCTTGGCGCTGCGCATGTCCGGCTCGGAAACGATCTCCAGCAGCGGCGTGCCAGCACGGTTCAGGTCGATACCGGTCATGCCCTGGAAGTCTTCGTGCAGGCTCTTGCCTGCATCCTCTTCCAGGTGCGCACGGGTGATGCCGATGCGCTTGACCGTGCCGTCTTCAAGGGGGATGTCCAGGTGGCCCTTGCCGACGATCGGCAGCTCCATCTGGCTGATCTGATAGCCCTTGGGCAGGTCCGGGTAAAAGTAGTTCTTGCGGGCGAACACGTTGTGCTGGCCGATTTCGGCGTTGACGGCCAGGCCGAACTTGACGGCCATGCGCACGGCTTCCTTGTTCAGCACCGGCAATACGCCAGGCATGCCCAGATCGACGAGGCTGGCCTGCGTGTTGGGCTCGGAGCCGAACGTGGTCGCGCTACCGGAAAAAATCTTTGATTGGGTCGAAAGCTGGGTATGAATCTCCAGCCCGATGACGACTTCCCATTGCATGTGTTTCTCCTCAGAAGCCTTCAGGTGCGCGAGTGTGCCAGTCGGTGACTTGCTGATACTGATGCGCCACATTCAAGAGACGGCCTTCCTGGAAATACGGAGCGAGCAGCTGCACGCCGACCGGTAGCCCGTCGACGAAGCCTGCAGGCATGGACAAGCCGGGCAGGCCCGCCAGGTTGGCGGTGATGGTGTAGAAGTCTTCCAGGTATTCGGCAATCGGATCGTTGGTCTTGGCGCCGATCTTCCAGGCCGGGTTGGGCGTGGTCGGACCGAGAATCACGTCGACATCGGCGAACGCGCTCATGAAGTCGTTCTTGATCAGGCGACGGATTTTCTGCGCCTGCAGGTAATAGGCGTCGTAGTAACCCGCCGACAGCGCGTAGGCGCCGACCATGATGCGTCGCTGGACTTCCGGGCCGAAGCCTTCGGCGCGCGAGCGCTTGTACAGGTCGGTCAGGTCTTTCGGGTCTTCGCAGCGGTAGCCGAAACGCACACCGTCAAAGCGCGACAGGTTGGACGAGGCTTCAGCCGGGGCGATGACGTAGTAGGCCGGGATCGCGTGCTGAAGGTTCGGCAGGCTGATTTCCTTGACGATCGCGCCGAGCTTTTCCAGCTCCTTGACGCTTTCATGCACCAGCTGCGCGATGCGCGGGTCCAGACCTGCGCTGAAATACTCTTTCGGCACACCGATACGCAGGCCCTTGAGCGAGGTATTGAGGCTGGCGGAGTAGTCCGGAACCGGCTCGTCGATACTGGTCGAGTCCTGCGGATCGAAACCGGCCATGCCTTGCAGCAGCAGTGCGCAGTCTTCGGCCGTGCGTGCCATCGGACCCGCCTGATCGAGGCTGGAGGCGTAGGCAATCATGCCCCAGCGCGATACGCGGCCGTAGGTCGGCTTGAGGCCCGTGAGGTTGGTCAGTGCCGCAGGCTGGCGAATCGAGCCGCCCGTGTCGGTGCCGGTCGCGGCGGGCAACAGGCGTGCAGCGACAGCGGCTGCCGAACCACCCGAAGAACCGCCAGGGACGCATTCCAGGTTCCACGGGTTTTTCACCGCGCCGTAATGGCTGGATTCGTTGGCCGAACCCATGGCGAATTCGTCCATGTTGGTCTTGCCCAGTGTCACAGTACCGGCCGATGCCAGACGCGAAACAACCGTGGCGTCGTACGGTGCCTTGAAATTGTCGAGCATCAGCGAGCCGCAACTGGTGCGGATGCCCTGGGTGCAGAACAGGTCCTTGTGCGCCAGCGGAGCGCCGAGCAGCGGGCCGTTTTCACCAGCGGCGCGGCGCGCGTCTGCCGCCTGCGCCTGGGTGATGGCCAGGTCTTCGGTGAGGCTGATGAAGCTGTTGAGCTGCGGGTCGAGCGTCGCGATGCGCGACAGCAGAACGCGAGTCAGCTCTTCGGAAGAAAACTTTTTATCGGCGAGTCCGCGAGCGATCTCGGCCAGAGTCATTTGATGCATGCAGGCGCTTTCCCTTACTCGATGACTTTCGGAACCAGATAGAGGCCGTCTTGGACCGCTGGTGCGATGGCTTGGTAAGTGTCACGACGATTTCGCTCGGTGACGGCGTCTTCGCGCAGGCGCTGGGTGGCTTCCAGCGGGTGAGCCAGCGGCTCGATGCCAGTGGTGTCGACTGCTTGCATCTGATCGACCAGCCCAAGAATGCTGTTAAGTGCTTCGGTGGTACGCGGGATATCGGCGTCATTGAGACCCAGTCGGGCCAGATGAGCGATCTTTTCCACGTCGGAGCGTTCAAGCGCCATGGGGTATCTCCAGTGGAATGCTTATGGATTTGCTTTGTTGCCAATTGCGGAACACTATCGCGTTATTACTGTCTCAAGCCGCTAACGTCGAGGGTGGTGTTCGGAAAACCGCCAATTTAGCATATTGGCTCCTTGCCCAAAATCCCTGTCGTTGTTAGAGTTTGCCGCACTTTTTTTACCACGCGTTCCCTAGGGTCCCTTTCCCATGTTCAAGAAACTGCGTGGCATGTTTTCCAGTGATCTATCCATCGACCTGGGCACTGCCAACACCCTTATTTACGTGCGTGAGCGCGGTATCGTTCTGAATGAACCCTCTGTCGTTGCCATTCGTACTCACGGCAACCAGAAGAGTGTCGTGGCCGTCGGTACCGAAGCCAAGCGCATGCTGGGCCGTACTCCAGGCAACATCGCAGCCATTCGTCCAATGAAAGACGGCGTTATCGCCGACTTCAGCGTCTGCGAAAAAATGTTGCAGTACTTCATCAACAAGGTTCATGAAAACAGCTTTCTGCAGCCCAGCCCTCGTGTGCTGATCTGCGTTCCGTGCAAATCCACCCAGGTTGAGCGTCGCGCGATTCGCGAGTCGGCCCTGGGTGCAGGCGCACGCGAAGTCTTCCTGATCGAAGAGCCGATGGCCGCAGCAATCGGTGCCGGTCTGCCGGTGGAAGAAGCTCGCGGCTCGATGGTTGTCGACATCGGCGGCGGCACCACCGAAATCGCCCTGATCTCCCTGAACGGTGTGGTGTATGCCGAATCCGTACGGGTTGGCGGTGACCGTTTCGACGAAGCGATCATCACCTATGTGCGCCGCAACTACGGCAGCCTGATCGGCGAATCCACTGCCGAGCGCATCAAGCAGGAAATCGGTACTGCCTATCCGGGCGGTGAAGTGCGTGAAGTCGACGTCCGTGGCCGTAACCTGGCTGAAGGCGTTCCGCGTGCGTTCACGCTGAACTCCAACGAAGTTCTCGAAGCACTGCAGGAGTCGCTGGCGACCATCGTTCAGGCGGTCAAGAGCGCTCTGGAGCAATCGCCTCCGGAACTGGCCTCGGACATCGCCGAGCGTGGTCTGGTCCTGACCGGTGGTGGTGCGTTGCTGCGTGATCTGGACAAGTTGCTGGCGCAGGAAACCGGCCTGCCGGTCATCGTTGCCGAAGATCCGCTGACCTGTGTAGCGCGTGGCGGTGGCCGTGCGCTGGAAATGATGGATAAGCACACCATGGATCTGCTCTCCAGCGAATAATTCGCCGGGGTGCCTTTCACGGAGTCTTTTGTATGCAGGTAGCGGATATGCTACCTGTATGCTTCAGGCTGACGCCGAAACAGGGTGCCTATCTCTTTCATTTGTCCGGGCCGGTTACATACCGCATGAATAATTGCCAATCGAAGTTCGATCCAACGATCGCATGCCCCGGAGGAGCGGCCCATTAAACCGCTTTTCTCAAAAGGCCCTTCGCTGGGCGTACGTCTGCTGGTGCTCGCCGTTCTGTCGGTTGCGTTGATGGTTGTCGACGCCCGCTTTACGATCCTCAAGCCCGTGCGCAGCCAGATGTCGATGGTGCTCATGCAGTCCTACTGGATCGTCGACCTGCCACAGCGTCTGTATCAAGGCGTCGCCAGTCAGTTCGGCAGCCGCACAGAGCTGATCGCCGAAAACGAAAAACTCAAGACCGAAGCCCTGCTCCTGCAAGGTCGCCTGCAAAAGCTGGCGGCACTGACCGAGCAGAACGTCCGGCTGCGTGAGTTGCTGAACTCCTCGGCGCTGGTCAACGAAAAGGTCGAGGTCGCCGAGCTGATCGGCATGGACCCGAACCCCTTCACCCATCGCATCATCATCAACAAGGGCGAACGCGACGGCGTGGTGCTCGGTCAGCCTGTGCTCGATGCACGCGGCCTGATGGGGCAGGTGGTCGAGTTGATGCCCTATACCTCACGCGTCTTGTTGCTGACCGACACCACCCACAGCATCCCGGTGCAGGTCAACCGCAACGGTCTGCGTGCCATCGCCAGCGGCACCGGTAATCCGGAACGTCTGGAGCTTCGGCATGTGGCGGACACCGCAGACATCAAGGAAGGCGACCTGCTGGTTAGCTCGGGCCTTGGCCAGCGATTCCCGGCCGGCTACCCGGTGGCAACGGTCAAGGAAGTGATTCACGACTCCGGCCAGCCGTTCGCGATCGTTCGGGCAGTGCCCACCGCTGCGTTGAATCGCAGTCGCTATCTGTTGCTGGTGTTCTCTGACGGCCGCTCGCCGGAAGAGCGCGCTGCCGATGCGGCGCAAGCGCAGGAATCCCTCGACAAGGGCATCGAGCCTTCCGTGATGGCGACGTTGCCTCCGCCGACACCCGCCTTCCCGATGTGGCCACAGGCAGTCGTTCCGGTCTTTCCGGGCAGTACGCTGACGCACAAGCCGGCGTCGCAATCGACAACCCCTGCACCGGCGGCAACGCCTGCGACACCGGCAAGACCTGCCTCCCGGCCTGCGGCGTCACAGCCGCCTGCCTCAAGATCTTCCACCGCTCGGGAGCCTATCGATGGTTAGTCATGTTTCCGGGCGCAATGGCTGGGTGGTCTGGCTGACGTTTGCGATCGGTCTGTTGCTGAGCGTTTCGCCGCTGCCGCAATTCATGGAAATTTTCCGCCCGCTGTGGCTGGCCCTGCTGCTGACCTTCTGGGTTCTGGCGCTGCCGCACAAATACGGTATGACCACCGCGTGGATACTGGGCCTGATGGAGGATGTGCTGTACGGCACACTGCTCGGCCAGAATGCCCTGATCCTCAGCCTGATTACCTTTTTGGTGATGTCCCTGCAGCAGCGCCTGCGCATGTTTCCCATGTGGCAACAGTGCCTGGTGCTGTTGGTGGTATTCGGTCTGGCGCAGCTTGCGCAACTCTGGCTGAGCGCATTGACCGGCAACCGTCAGCCTACGCTGGCGCTGGTGCTGCCCGCGTTGGTCAGCGCTCTGTTGTGGCCCTGGATCAGTTATGGCCTGCGTGGATTGCGCAAACGTTTGAAAATCAATTAAGCGCAAGGTGAGCGCGACGCCCCGCTGCGTCCCTCGCGCTCACCCGCACAGACACGGAGATGTCCTTATGCCCTCGCTTTATCTGGCTTCTGGCTCGCCGCGCCGCCGCGAACTTCTGACTCAGATCGGTGTGCCGTTTACCGTACTGAGCGCTCAGATCGACGAAACCCCCTTCGACCATGAAACCCCCGCTGCCTATGTCGAGCGTCTTGCGCTGGGCAAGGCTCAGGCCGGGCTGTCCGTGCTGCCAGCCGAACACCAGGCCTGCGTGATGGGGGCCGACACGGCGGTGGTGCTCGATGGACGCATTCTTGGCAAGCCGGTCGATGAGTCAGATGCCTTGGCGATGTTGATGGCCCTGTCCGGGCGCGAGCATGACGTGCTGACGGCTGTCGCGCTCAGTGATCGGCAACGCAGCGAAACCCGTATTGTTACCAGTCGTGTGCGCTTTCGCCCGATTCAAACCCATGAAGCCCACGCCTACTGGACCAGTGGCGAGCCCGCCGACAAGGCCGGCGGCTATGCCATCCAGGGGTTGGCAGCGATTTTCGTCGAGGGTCTGCAAGGCAGCTATTCTGGGGTGGTGGGGCTGCCCCTGTGCGAAACCGCAGAACTGCTCGGCCATTTCGGCATACCCTGCTGGCAATGCCTGGAAGGTGACAAGTCATGAGTGAAGAGATTCTGATCAACATCACGCCGATGGAATCGCGCGTGGCAGTGGTGGAAAACGGGGTTCTGCAAGAGGTGCACGTCGAGCGCACCCAACGTCGCGGCATTGTCGGCAATATCTACAAAGGCAAGGTTGTGCGGGTGCTTCCCGGCATGCAGGCGGCGTTCATCGACATTGGTCTGGACCGCGCGGCGTTCATTCATGCGTCGGAAATCTCCATGCGGGAAGGGCCAGCGGTCGAGAGCATTGCGTCGCTGGTACATGATGGCCAGAGCCTTGTCGTGCAAGTCACCAAAGACCCGATCGGCAGCAAGGGCGCACGGCTGACCACGCAACTCTCCATTCCGTCACGTTATCTGGTGTACATGCCGCGCACTGCGCATGTGGGCATCTCGCTGAAAATCGAGGACGAAGCCGAGCGCGAACGACTCAAGAAAGTGGTCAGCGATTGTGTTGCCCAGGAAGGTATCAAGGAAGCCGGAGGTTTCATTCTGCGCACCGCTGCGGAAGGCGCCGGTGCCGACGAAATCCTCATGGACATCCGCTATCTGCGCAGGCTCTGGGATCAGATCGGCGAGCAGATCAAGACCGTCAGTCCGCCCACGGTGATTTACGAAGACCTGGGCCTGGCGCTGCGCACCTTGCGCGATCTGGTCAGCCCGCGCATCGAGAAGATCCGTATCGACTCGCGGGAGACCTTTCAGAAAACCACCCAGTTCGTGGCCGAGCTGATGCCGGAAATTGCCGACAGGCTTGAGCACTATCCGGGCGAGCGGCCGATCTTCGACCTCTATGGGGTCGAGGACGAAATCCAGAAGGCCCTCGAGCGCAAGGTGCCGCTCAAGTCGGGTGGCTATCTGGTAATCGACCCGGCCGAAGCGATGAGCACCATCGACGTCAATACCGGCGCGTTCGTGGGGCATCGCAACCTCGAAGAAACCATCTTCAAGACCAATCTGGAAGCCGCCACGGCCATCGCCCGGCAGCTGCGCCTGCGCAATCTGGGCGGCATCATCATCATTGATTTCATCGACATGGAAGACGGTGAGCATCAGCGTCAGGTGCTGCGCACGCTGGAGAAACAACTGGAACGCGATCACGCCAAGACCAACATCATCGGTATCACTGAGCTGGGTCTGGTGCAGATGACGCGCAAGCGCACCCGCGAAAGCCTCGAGCAGGTGCTGTGCGAACCGTGTCATTGCTGCGCAGGGCGGGGCAAGCTGAAGACCCCCGAGACCATCTGCTACGAAATCTTCCGGGAAATCCTGCGCGAGGCCAGGGCCTATCAGGCAGTGGGCTATCGCGTTCTGGCCAATCAGCGCGTGGTGGATCGCCTGCTTGACGAAGAGTCCGGCAACGTGGCTGAGCTGGAGAGCTTTATTGGCCGCACTATCCGTTTTCAGGTAGAAACCATGTACTCGCAGGAACAATACGACGTGGTGCTGCTCTGAGGGTGCTGATCGTTTGAAATATATGAAAAGTGCCCTACGGGTTTCTGGCAGGTATGCCGTTTTATCGAGAATGATGCGTGGCGAATGAGCAAAACCTGTACCTGACCGCACCTGCACCTCCGAGCCGGAATCCGTTCGCCGATTCCGCTCCTCGCACCCCGCAGTGGAGGGCTTCCTGAGATGGGACGTCTTCCTCGCCTTGTCGCAACCCTGACCCGCTGGGGGCTGAGCCTGTGCGCACTGATTCTGGTGCTTGCGGCGCTGTACGTGAGTCTCGGCCGTCAATTGACGCCGCTGGTTGCCGAATACCGTGTTGATGTGGAAACCCGTGCCAGCAGCGCGTTGGGTATACCGTTGAGCATCGGCAGCCTGGAAGGCAGCTGGAGCCGCTTTGCTCCGGTGTTGCTGGCCAACGATGTGATGGTCGGCGAGGGCACCAGTGCCCTGCGTCTGGATCGTGTAAGGGTTGTTCCCGACCTTTGGGAAAGCCTGCTGGCGCGTGACGTGCGCATCGCTCATCTTGAAGTGGACGGCCTGCAGTTCAGCCTCAGGCAGGACAAGGACGGCGCATGGTCGGTTCAGGGCTTGCCGGTGCACAACGACAGCCCCTTCGACCCCGAGCAGGTGCTCAGGCAGATGCAGATGGTCGCGCATTTGTCGCTGCTCGACAGCCAGGTCACGGTGCAACCGTTTGACGCCGCGCCGCTGACCCTCACCTATGTAAACCTCAGCCTGGACACCGGCAGCTATGCCCAGCGACTTGACGCACGCCTGACCCTGCCGGATGGTCAGCCGGTCGCGCTCAACGTGCGTTCGCGCATTCAGGCCAGTCAGTGGAAGGACGGCGAGGCCGATGTCTACGCCAGCCTGCCGCAAAGCGACTGGGCCAAGTGGCTGCCGAAAAGTCTCACGCGCGAATGGACACTGTCGAAGCTGCAGGCCGGGGGCGAGGTCTGGTTGAATTGGGGCAAGGGCACCGTGCAAAGCGCGACGACGCGCCTCAATGCACCGCAGGTCAAAGGCGTTTATGCCGGTCGCAAACCGGCGACGATCGATAATCTCGCGCTGAACGCATGGTTTGCACGGACTGAAACAGGTTTCGACCTGAACCTCGATTCACTGGCGATGAGCCTTGGCGACACGCGCTGGGAAAGCCGTGTGCAACTGACGCAAACCGCCGCGACGCCCGACAGCGAAGAGCTCTGGCACGTACAGGCTGATCGTCTGGACCTGACTCCCGTCACGCCGCTGATCGACTCCCTCGCGCCCCTGCCTGACAAGGCCATGGCAGTGGTCGATGGCCTCAAAGTGACAGGCGGGCTGCATAACGTGCTGCTCGACTACCGGCCACAGGCAGTGGGCGACAAGCGCCTGAGCTTTGCCGCCAATCTGGACAAGGTGGGTTTCAACGCGTATCGCGGCGCTCCGGCGGCCGGAAACGTCACCGGTGCCATCAGCGGCGATCTGGGGCAGGGCGAGCTGCGCCTCGACACCGATGATTTCATGCTGCACCTGGACCCGATCTTCGCCAAACCCTGGCGTTACCAGAAGGCCAATGCCCGTCTGACCTGGAAACTGGATGATCAGGCGTTCACGCTGATCGCCCCGTATATCAAGGTGCTTGGCGACGAAGGCAAGATTGCGGCGGACTTTCTGATCAAGATTCATCTCAGTCATGATCAGGAAGATTACATGGACCTGCGGGTCGGCATGGTTGACGGCGATGGCCGTTACACCAGCAAGTACCTGCCGACAGCGCTCAGTCCGGAGCTTGATCACTGGTTGCGCACCGCGGTGGTAAGTGGCGCGGTCAAGCAGGGGTTCTTCCAGTATCAAGGGTCGCTGAACAAGAATTCGCCCGATACGGCGCGTGTCATCAGTCTGTTCTTCGATGTCAGTAACGCAACGCTGGCGTTCCAGCCGGGCTGGCCGTCGCTGACCGGGGTGGATGGCAAGGTCTACGTCGAAAACAGCGGTGTACGTGTCAAGGCGAGCAAAGGCCAGTTGCTCGATACCAAGGTCAGCAACGTGCTGGTCAATATTCCTCATGTGCCGTCAGGTCAGGACAGTCACCTGCTGGTGGACGGTAATTTCTCCGGAAACCTGATCGACGGCCTGAAGATTCTCCAGCAGGCGCCCATTGGCACGGGCAGCACATTTGCCGGATGGCAGGGCGAAGGCCCGCTGGACGGCAAACTGAAGCTGGATATCCCGCTGGCCAAGGGCGTCGAGCCAAAGGTCGTGGTGGATTTCAGCACCGACAATGCGCGTCTGAAACTGGCTGACCCGGTGCTGGAGCTGACTCGCCTGAAGGGCGATTTCCGTTTCGACAGCGCCAGTGGCCTGAGTGGCAAAGGCATCAAGGCCCAGGCATTCGATCGTCCTGTGACCGCAGAAATCGCCGCCGAGGGCAAGCCAGGCGACAACGTGACACGCATTGTGGCGAACGGGCAAATCACCGTGAAGCGGCTGACCGACTGGCTGAACGTGACCCAGCCGCTGCCGGTCTCCGGTGACCTGCCGTATCAGTTGCAGTTGATTCTGGACAGCAAGGACAGCCCGCTGGTAATCAACTCCACGCTCAAGGGCGTGGCGATCGATTTGCCCGCACCGTTTGGCAAAACCGCCGAACAGGAGCGTCCCAGCGAGTTCCGCATGACTCTGCAAGGCGCGGAGCGCAGGCTCGGCGCGGCGTATAACGATCAGGCCAACTTTGCTTTCGCTGCACCGAATGGCAAGTTTGCCGAAGGTCGAGGCGAACTCTATCTGGGGCGCGGCGGGGCGATCGTGCCGGACGCCAAAGGCTTGCGGATCCGTGGCGAGTTGTCCGAGCTGGATATCGCGCCCTGGCAGGAACTGGCCGCGCGTTACACCGGGAATGATCCGGGCGGCAACGCGAAGCAACTGCTTAACAGCGTTGACCTGCAGATCGGCAAGCTGACCGCGATGGGCACCACACTCAATGACGTGCGTGTTCAATTGCAGCGCAACGCGGCAGCCTGGGCCCTGTCGCTGGACAGCGCGCTGGCCAAGGGCACGGCAACGCTGCCCGACGCCAAGTCTGCCCCGATCGGCATCAACATGCTCTACGTTCGACTGCCTGCATCCGATCCGACAGCGACCGTGGTGGAAAACGCACCTGACCCTCTGGCGGATATCGACCCGCACAATATCCCTGCGCTGGACGTGAAGATCTCCCAACTGTTTCAGGGCGATCAGTTGCTGGGGGCCTGGGCGTTGAAATCCCGGCCGACGCCTGCCGGCATGCGCATGTCGGACATGAGCCTGGGGCTCAAAGGCATCCTGCTGGAGGGTGACGCTACCTGGGAGGGCACGCCCGGGGCCAGCAGCAGTTCGTTCAAAGGCCGCCTGGCGGGCAAGAACCTGGCGGATGTGCTCAAGGCGTGGAACTTCGCCCCCACCGTCACCAGTGAACGCTTCGAGATGAACGTGGACGGACGCTGGCCGGGTTCGCCTGCCTGGGTCGGTCTGAAGCGCTATTCCGGCAGTCTGGATGCCACGCTCAACAGAGGCCAGTTTGTCGAAGTCGAGGGCGGTGCTCAGGCGTTGCGGGTATTCGGGCTGTTGAACTTCAACTCCATCGGCCGGCGTCTGCGCCTGGACTTCTCCGACCTGCTGGGCAAAGGCCTGAGTTACGACCGGGTCAAAGGGCTGCTGGTCGCCAGCGACGGTGTCTATGTGACGCGCAACCCGATCACCCTGACCGGGCCTTCGAGTAATCTGGAGCTCAACGGTACCCTGGACATGGTTCGTGATCGCGTCGATGCGAAGCTGCTGGTGACCTTGCCGGTCACCAACAACCTGCCTATCGCTGCTTTGATTGTCGGCGCACCCGCCATTGGCGGGGCGCTGTTTCTGGTCGACAAGCTGCTGGGCGACCGGGTTGCGCGTTTCGCCAGCGTTCAATACAAGGTCGAAGGGCCTTGGAAAGAGCCGAAGATCACGTTCGACAAGCCATTTGAAAAGCCTCAATAGCGTCTCATGGAGTACAGTGGTGGCCATGTCATTCAGGAGCGGGTTGCCATGTCTTTCGCGGTGATTCAGATGGTCAGCCAAAGCGATGTAATGGCTAATCTGGGCAGTGCTCGGCGTTTGCTGGAACAGGCGGCTGAAGGTGGCGCGCGGTTGGCGGTACTGCCCGAAAACTTCGTCGCGATGGGGCGCCGTGACGTTGCCGATATCGGTCGTGCCGAGGCTCAGGGGCACGGACCGATCCTGCCATGGTTGAAACTGGCCGCTCGCGACCTCAAGTTATGGATTGTTGCCGGAACCTTGCCACTGCCGCCGGATGATCGGCCGGATGGCAAGGTGACGGCGTGTTCGCTGTTGATCGACGAGCACGGTGAGCAGGTGGCCCGTTATGACAAACTGCATCTGTTCGATGTAGACGTCGCTGACAACCGTGGCCGCTATCGTGAATCGGATGACTATGCTCATGGGAGCAGCGTGGTGGTAGCCGATACGCCCGTGGGGCGTCTGGGGCTGACCGTCTGCTACGACCTGCGCTTTCCCGAGCTGTACACCGCGTTGCGTGAAGCCGGTGCTGAACTGATAACCGCGCCGTCAGCGTTCACTGCGGTAACGGGGGCTGCGCACTGGGACATTCTGATCCGCGCGCGTGCCATCGAAACCCAGTGTTACGTGCTGGCGGCAGCACAGGGCGGGGTCCATCCGGGGCCTCGCGAGACTTACGGA
This sequence comes from Pseudomonas sp. MWU16-30316, assembly GCF_020515645.1. Classification (NCBI taxonomy): domain Bacteria; kingdom Pseudomonadati; phylum Pseudomonadota; class Gammaproteobacteria; order Pseudomonadales; family Pseudomonadaceae; genus Pseudomonas; species Pseudomonas sp. MWU16-30316. Next base: position 445,898 of record NZ_JAIZAZ010000001.1, read on the forward strand.
CACGCGGCCATCGTTGATCCATGGGGACGCGTACTGGCCGAGCAGGCACAGGGTGAAGCGGTGCTGCTGGCCACACGAGACAGTCAAGAACAGGCGTCCATACGGGCGCGGATGCCGGTGTCCAGTCACCGGCGCTTTTTTTCGCAGGACGCCATGCGGCCTGCTTCGGAGTGAATATGAGTGATCTGTCCTCAGTCAGCGAACACCTTCTGGCACCCGGCGGCCTGAACCTCGACAGCCTGCAGTCCGTGCTGGGCGATCTGGCCGGGCCAGGAATCGACGCGGCCGATCTGTATTTTCAGGGCATGATCTCCGAGTCCTGGTCGCTCGAAGACGGGATCGTCAAGGAAGGCAGTTTCAATCTCGATCAAGGCGTGGGCGTGCGTGCCCAGTCGGGTGAGAAAACCGGCTTTGCGTACAGCAACGCGATCACCGCCGAGGCACTGCGCACCGCCGCGCAGGCCGCGCGTTCCATCTCCCGCGCTGGCCAGAATGGTCGCGTGCAGGCTTTCACCTCGCAGGACGTGGCGCAGTTGTACGCCCCGGATAACCCGCTGGAAGTGTTGAGCCGCGCCGAGAAGGTCGAGTTGCTCAAGCGCATCGACGTTGCGACGCGTGCGCTGGACTCGCGTATCCAGCAGGTTTCGGTGAGCATGGCCGGCGTCTGGGAGCGCATTCTGGTGGCCGCCGCGGATGGCAGCCTTGCCGCCGATGTGCGCCCGCTGGTGCGCTTCAATGTCAGTGTCATCGTCGAGCAGAATGGCCGTCGCGAGCGGGGCGGGCATGGCGGCGGGGGGCGTACCGACTACCGTTATTTCCTGACCGACGATCGCGCCATGGGCTATGCCCGTGAGGCCCTGCGTCAGGCACTGGTCAACCTGGAAGCGATTCCCGCCCCGGCAGGCACCTTGCCGGTAGTACTTGGCTCTGGCTGGTCTGGCGTGCTGCTGCACGAAGCAGTGGGTCACGGCCTTGAGGGCGACTTCAACCGCAAGGGCAGTTCGGCCTACAGCGGGCGCATGGGCGAGATGGTTGCGTCGAAACTCTGCACCATCGTCGACGACGGCACCCTGGCGGGGCGTCGTGGCTCGCTGAGTGTCGATGACGAGGGCACACCGACCGAATGCACCACGCTGATCGAGAATGGCGTGCTCAAGGGCTACATGCAGGACAAGCTCAATGCGCGCCTGATGGGCGTGGCACGTACCGGCAACGGCCGTCGCGAGTCCTATGCCCACCTGCCGATGCCGCGCATGACCAACACCTACATGCTGGGCGGGCAGAGCGATCCGCAGGAAATCATCGCCTCAGTGAAGCGCGGCATCTACTGCGCCAATCTGGGCGGTGGCCAGGTGGATATCACCAGCGGCAAGTTCGTGTTTTCAACCAGTGAGGCCTATCTGATCGAAGACGGCAAGATCACCGCGCCGGTCAAAGGCGCGACCTTGATCGGTAACGGGCCGGAAGCCATGAGCAGGGTGTCGATGGTGGGTAACGATCTGTCGCTGGACAGCGGCGTCGGTACGTGCGGGAAAGATGGCCAGTCGCTGCCGGTCGGTGTGGGTCAGCCTACGTTGAAAATCGACGCGATCACCGTGGGTGGCACCGGTAGCTGAATGTGAGTCGGGGCCGGCTGCCTCTGCTGCCGGCCCCGAGGGCGAAATCAACGCAGACCGCGTTGAAGTTCGTCCAGCTCACGGATGTATTTGAAGATTTTGCGGCTGGTGGCCGGCGGTTTGTTGCGTGCAACTTCGTGTTGCGCCTGACGGATCAGCGAACGCAGCTGCTGACGGTCAGCATCGGGGTATTCGACCACGAATTTCTCGAGGTCGGCGTCATCGCCCGCAATCAGGCGATCACGCCAGCGCTCCAGATTGTGGAAACGTTCATTGTATTGGCGAGTGGAGGCATCGAGTTGGTCCAGCAACACCAGAATGGCTTCCTGGTCCTGATCGCGCATCAGCTTGCCGATGAACAGAATGTGCCGCTTTCGCGCGATGTTCGCCGTGTGCTTGGGCGCTTCGGCCAGGGCCTTGCGCAAAGCGTCGGTCAGCGGCAGCTTGGCCAGCACATCGGCTTTGAGTGTTGTCAGTCGCTCGCCGAGGTCGACCAGAGCATGCAGCTCTCGTTTGACCTGGGTTTTGCTTTTCTCCCCGTCGAGGGAGTCGTCGTAAGAATCAACCATGGGGGCAGTCCGCAAAGAAACGCCGCCATGATAACCAGTCGTGGGCCGCTTGTCCGGCCCGGTCGGTATTCGGCCTGTGCTGAAAGAAGAATTTGATGGAGAAAGTCATGAGTGCAACCCAAAGCGTCGGCCCACAAGCCTTGCCCGAACTGCAGGAACAGGTCGAGCAGATCATCGCCGAAGCCCGGCGTCAGGGTGCCAGCGCCTGCGAAGTCGCGGTGTCGGTGGACCAGGGGCTGTCGACATCGGTCCGTCAGCGTGAAGTCGAAACCGTCGAGTTCAACCGCGATCAGGGCTTTGGTATCACCCTGTATGTCGGGCAGCGCAAGGGCTCGGCCAGCACGTCGGCAACCGGCGCCGATGCGATTCGTGAAACGGTCGCCGCTGCACTGGCGATTGCCGAACACACCTCCGAGGATGAAAGCTCCGGGCTGGCCGACGCTGCGCTGATGGCCAAAGAGGTCATGGATTTTGACCTTTATCACACCTGGGACATCACGCCCGAGCAGGCCATCGAGAAAGCGCTGATCTGCGAAGCGGCGGCCTTCGATGCCGACAGCCGCATCAAGAACGCCGATGGCACTACGCTCAATACCCATCAGGGCTGCCGCGTGTATGGCAACAGCAATGGCTTCATCGGTGGCTATGCCTCAACGCGTCACAGCCTCAGCTGTGTGATGATTGCCGAGGGTGAAGGCCAGATGCAGCGCGATTACTGGTATGACGTCAACCGCCAGGGCGAGCTGCTGGCCGATGCGCAGAGCATTGGCCGCAAGGCCGCGTTGCGTGCGGCAAGCCGTCTGGGTGCGCGTCCGGTGCCGACCTGTGAAGTGCCAGTGCTGTTTGCTGCGGAACTGGCGGGCGGCCTGTTCGGCAGCTTTCTCGGCGCCATTTCCGGTGGCACGCTGTACCGCAAATCGTCGTTCCTCGAAGGCGCGCTGGGTCAGCGCCTGTTCCCTGAGTGGATGACCATCGATGAGCGCCCGCACCTGAAGCATGCGATGGGCAGTTCGGCGTTCGACAGCGACGGTCTGGCGACCTTCGCCAAGCCATTCGTGGCAGGTGGGGATCTGGTTTCCTATGTGCTGAGCACGTATTCCGGCCGCAAGCTGGGCATGCCGAGCACCGCCAACGCGGGCGGTGTACATAACCTGTTCGTCACCCATGGTTCGGACGACCAGGCTGCGCTGATTCGGCGCATGGGGCGCGCCTTGCTGGTCACCGAGCTGATGGGCAGCGGTTTGAACATGGTCACCGGCGACTATTCGCGTGGCGCGGCAGGCTTCTGGGTCGAGAATGGCGAGATTCAGTTCCCGGTTCAGGAAGTGACCATCGCCGGCAACATGCGCGACATGTTCAAGCAGATCGTCGCCGTTGGCAGCGATCTTGAGCTGCGCAGCAACATCCGCACCGGCTCGGTACTGATCGAGCGAATGACCGTAGCGGGTAGCTGACAGGCCCCCGATTTCGGCTATCGTGCCCATAAATGCAGAGCGTGGGCACGATAGTTGCGATCATCGTTCCCTACGCTCCAGCGTGGGAATGCAGTTCACGACGCTCTGCGTCGTCAAAAGGACGCAGAGCGTCCGGAACGGCATGCGACGCGGAGCGCCGCACGATAGTTGAGGTTATCTTTCCCTACGCTCCAGCGTGGGAATGCAGTTCACGACGCTCTGCGTCGTCAAGAGGACGCAGAGCGTCCGGAACGGCATGCGACGCGGAGCGCCGCACGATAGTTGAGGTTATCGTTCCCTACGCTCCAGCGTGGGAATGCAGTTCACGACGCTCTGCGTCGTCAAAAGGACGCAGAGCGTCCGGAACGGCATGCGACGCGGAGCGCCGCACGATAGTTGAGGTTATTGTTCCCTACGCTCCAGCGTGGGAATGCAGTTCACGACGCTCTGCGTCACCCATCCGCTTGCGGCTTTGACAGCCAATAACCTCCCTCCGAACCCGCGTTTTACGTTTCCCTCAAAGCATGTTCACGCTCACCGGCGCAAGGCGGTGAAGCGATTGGGCTTGTGTTGATTCTGTATCTCATTTAATAATGAATATCATTTATAAAATGAGCTGCGATCATGGGGTCTGCCCTGAACGAGTTGTCTTCGCTGGAAACCAGCGTGGCTTGAGTCTGCGGATTCGTTGTGCGCTTTAAACCGACGAGCCTCTGCTGATCGAGCATTACCTCGTCAAGAGGCGTTCCTGACGCGATTGACCGCCACGCCCTGGCCCATGATCGCTGCCTAGCCAACGTTCCTGGAGGTATGTCATGCAGCATTGGAAACGCACCATTGAGCAGGCCAATCGCTGTTTCAATCTCGGCGAGTGGGTCGAGGCCCGCGAGTTGTACCTTCAGGCGCTGGCGTTGGCGCAAGTCCTGTTCGAACGCTGGGCGGATGCCGACGAAGCGGTCGCGGCCTGTGTGATTTCTCACCATAACCTGGCGGATCTGCACCTGAGTCTGGGCCAGCCGGAGGAGAGCGCCGAGTACCTGTGTGCCATCCACCAGCACCTGTTGCGGACCCTACAGGATCAGCGCCTCCCGCCCGCCCTGCGCGAGGCGGCCTTGCGTCATAGCAGCAAAACCTACGCCGAGCTGCTGAGTTTCATCAGCGAACATGGCGAATACCCGCGCACCCATCGGTTGCTGAACAGCAGCGGTGAGCATACGCGCTCAGCGCTGCAACGCCATTCGGGAGCCCCTTCCGGACTTTTCTACGGAGCACACTGACATGCCATACACCTTGCCCGCACTGCCTTACGCATACGATGCCCTTGAACCGCATATCGATGCGCAAACCATGGAAATCCACTACACCAAGCATCACCAGACGTACATCAACAATCTCAATGCAGCGGTGGAAGGCACGGAGTTTGCGGACTGGTCTGTCGAGAAACTCGTCGCCAGTGTCCAGCAATTGCCTGAAAACCTGCGTCCAGCGGTGATCAATCAGGGTGGCGGCCATGCCAATCATTCGTTGTTCTGGGAAGTCATGGTGCCGGGCGGGGGAGGCTTGCCCACAGGCGCTGTCGCGTTGGCGATTGACGAACAACTGGGCGGCTACGAAAGCTTCAAGGAGGCGTTCACCAAGGCCGCGTTGACCCGATTCGGCAGTGGCTGGGCATGGCTGAGCGTCACGCCTGACAAGAAGCTGGTGGTGGAAAGCAGCGGTAATCAGGACAGCCCGCTGATGAACGGCAACACGCCGATTCTAGGGCTGGACGTGTGGGAGCACGCTTACTACCTGCGCTATCAGAACCGTCGTCCCGAATACATCAACGCGTTCTACAACGTGATCAACTGGGATGAGGTGTCCCGCCGTTATCAGGCCGCCCTGGCCTGAGCCTGGCAACCGGACCCAAGGCAGCCCATGCGCTTCGGATTCCTTACGCTCAGTACTGCGCGGTTATTTCGGCTGGTAGTGGGTAGCGTGCTGTTGTTGGCGGGTATGGCGCTACTGGTTGCCCATGGGCTGAGCTGGATGCACTTGCAAGGCTGGTGGTGACGTATACCGCGTTTGTCCGAGGGCTTATTCGCCCTCATCAAACCGGTTGTTGATCAGCTCGACCAGGCCATCGAGCGCTTCCTGTTCGAATTCGCCTTCAGTGTGCAGGTGGATCTCGGTGCCCTTGCCGGCAGCCAGCATCATCACGGCCATGATGCTTTTGCCGTCAACCATGCTCTCCGGAGTGCGGCCGACCCTGATCTTGCAGGGGAACTTGCCTGCGACGCCGACGAATTTGGCGGCAGCGCGGGCATGCAGGCCCAGTTTGTTGATGATGGTGATTTGACGAGCGGGCATCGCAGTGAAAATCCTTCAGCTGAGGTCGCGGTGGCGGACCTGAACGTTCTTGAGTGATTGTTGCAAAACCTGACCAAGCCGCTCGGTCAGGTAGACCGAACGGTGGTGTCCGCCGGTGCAGCCGATGGCAATGGTAACGTAGGAACGGTTACTGGCTGCAAACCGGGGTAGCCATTTGTTCAGGTAGGCAAAGATGTCCTGAAACATTTCTTCGACATCAGGCTGCACCGACAGGTAGTCGATAACAGGCTGTTCAAGCCCTGAATGGTCGCGCAGTTCTGGTTTCCAGTAGGGATTGGGCAGGCAGCGCACATCGAATACCAGGTCTGCATCGATGGGCATGCCACGCTTGAAACCAAATGACTCGATCAGAAACGCCGTGCCTGGCTCGGGCTTGTTCAGCAGGCGAAGCTTGAGCGCGTCGCGCAACTGATAGAGGTTCAGGTGGGTGGTGTTGATCTTCAGGTCGGCCAGATCGATGATCGGGCCAAGCAGTGCGGTCTCGTCGCGTATCGCTTCGGCCAGCGAACGATCGGCCGTGCTCAGGGGGTGGCGGCGCCGGGTTTCCGAGAAGCGCTTGAGCAGTGTGGTTTCGTCTGCATCCAAGTAGAGCACGTCGCACTGAATATTGCGCGCGCGGACTTCATTCAGCATCTGCGGAAAACGGGTCAGATGGCTGGGCAGGTTGCGCGCATCTATCGAAACCGCCAGCAGCGGTTCGGCGAGTTCGGTGTTGATCAGCGCGCGTTCCGCCAGCTCTGGCAACAGACCTGCCGGCAGGTTATCGACACAGTAAAAACCGTTGTCTTCCAGCACATCGAGCGCCGTACTCTTGCCTGAGCCGGAGCGACCGCTGACGATGATCATGCGCATGGTCAGTTTCCGTTCTGCACGTCCAGCACCACTTGATAAAGCGCCTGAGCGCTTTCGGCACTGCGCAGGCGCTTACGCACATCTTTGTCGTCGAGCATGCTGGCGATCTGGCGCAGCAGCTCCAGGTGCTCATCGGTAGCGGCTTGCGGGACCAGCAGGACGAACAGCAGGTCAACCGGCGCGCCATCGATGGCGTCGAAATCCACGGGTGTAGCGAGGTGAATGACTGCACTGACAGGCTCGCTGCAGTCAGCAAGGCGGCAGTGGGGAATGGCAATACCGTTGCCAAAACCGGTCGAGCCCAGTTTTTCCCGGGCAACGAGGCTTGCGAATACTGTATCCGAGACCATGCCCGGCACTTCACGGCCGATCAGGTTGGCAATTTCTTCGAGTACACGCTTTTTGCTGCCACCCGGCACGTTCACGAGGGAGCGGCCGGGGGTCAGGATATTTTCGATTCGGATCATTAAATGGGCGTTAGCGAGCGGCCGCACCTTTGAGGATGCTTTGCTGCTTTTCCTTATGCTTGAGCAATTGTCGGTCTAGCTTGTCAGTGAGCAGGTCGATGGCAGCGTACATGTCATCATGTTCAGCATTGGCAACGACCTCTCCACCATGGATGTGCAACGTGGCTTCGATCTTTTGCTTGAGCTTTTCGACCGTCATCGTGACCTGCACGTTGGTAATCTTGTCAAAATGCCCTTCGAGCTTCTTGAGCTTGAGCTCAACGTATTCACGAAGGGGTTTGGTCACTTCCAGTTGGTGTCCACTGATGTTGACTTGCATACAGCTTTCTCCTTTGCCAGTGCATAAAGAGGCAGGCATGGCGCCTGCCACTGGGACGCTGTGGCTCGGCCTGCATCACATCAGTCGCTTACGCTCACTGGAAGGGGCGATCCCGAGAGACTCACGGTACTTGGCGACTGTGCGACGGGCTACTTGAATGCCTTGTGCCTCCAGTAAACCAGCGATCTTACTATCACTCAACGGCTTTTTCTGATTTTCCGCCGCAACCAGTTTTTTGATGATTGCGCGAATTGCCGTGGACGAGCATTCTCCGCCCTCGGAGGTGCTCACATGGCTTGAGAAGAAGTATTTCAGCTCGTAAATGCCACGTGGGGTGTGCATGAATTTCTGCGTGGTCACCCGCGAGATAGTCGATTCGTGCATGCCAACTGCCTCGGCAATGTCGTGCAGGACGAGCGGCTTCATGGCCTCGTCGCCGTACTCGAGGAAACCGCGCTGGTGTTCGACGATCTGCGTGGCGACCTTCATCAGTGTTTCGTTGCGGCTTTGCAGGCTTTTGATGAACCAGCGCGCTTCCTGCAACTGATTGCGCATGAAGGTGTTGTCTGCGCTGGTGTCAGCGCGCCGCACGAAGCCCGCGTATTGCGGATTGACCCGCAGGCGTGGCACCGACTCCTGATTGAGTTCGACCAGCCAGCGTTCGTTGTCCTTGCGCACGATCACGTCCGGAATGACGTATTCGGCTTCGGTGGATTCGATCTGCGAGCCTGGACGCGGGTTGAGGCTTTGCACCAGCTCGATGACCTGGCGCAGCTCGTCTTCCTTGAGCTTCATGCGCCGCATCAGCTGGCCGTAGTCGCGGCTTCCGAGCAGATCGATGTAGTCGCTGACCAGGCGCTGTGCTTCTGTCAGCCACGGCGTTTTCGCTGGCAGCTGGCGCAGTTGCAGCAGCAGGCATTCGCTCAGATTGCGAGCACCGATGCCGGCAGGTTCGAACTGCTGGATGCGATGCAGTACGGCTTCGATCTCGTCGAGCTCGATGTCCAGCTCAGGGTCGAACGACTCGAGAATCTCATCGAGCGTCTCGTCGAGGTAGCCCTGATTGTTGATGCAGTCGATCAGCGTGACCGCTACCAAACGGTCCTTGTCGGACATCGGCGCAACATTCAGTTGCCACAGCAGGTGGCTTTGCAGGCTTTCACCGGCGGAGGTGCGTGTGGTGAAGTCCCACTCGTCGTCATCGTTGCTTGGCAGGCTGCTGGCGCTGGTCTGGTAGATGTCTTCCCATGCAGTATCCACGGGCAGCTCGTTGGGAATGCGCTCGTTCCATTCACCGTCTTCAAGATTGTCCACGGTAGGCGCGGATTCCTGATAGGTCGGTTCCTGAACGTCGGGGTTGGGCTTTTGTTCGATGTTGTCGGCAAGCGGGTCGGAGTTGTCGAAGTCGTCGCCTTCTTCCTGCCGCTCCAGCATAGGGTTTGACTCCAGCGCTTCCTGGATCTCCTGCTGAAGATCCAGAGTTGAAAGCTGAAGTAAGCGGATTGCCTGTTGCAGCTGCGGTGTCATCGTCAGCTGCTGGCCCATTCTCAAGACTAGCGATGGTTTCATGGCAGGGGCTAAACACCTTATTCGCCGGCGCGCATGCGCCATCTACTACAGGCGCCGTGGCGCCAACTTAAGCAAATTATATGCCTGAAACCTGTGCATTTGCCTAGAGTGATATGACAAATAAAATGTTGTCAATACACTGCGTAGGCATCAATCGGCTGCGAAGCGCAAAGGGGCAGTCGATTAAAGGCGGAACTCGTGGCCGAGGTAGACCTCTTTCACCAGCTGGTTCGCCAGAATGGTCTCGGAGTCGCCTTCCGCAATCAGCTGTCCATCGTTGACGATGTAGGCCGTTTCGCAGATATCCAGTGTTTCCCGGACGTTGTGGTCGGTGATCAGTACACCGATGCCCTTGGCCTTGAGATGGTGAATGATCTGCTTGATGTCGCCTACCGAAATAGGGTCGACACCTGCGAATGGTTCATCCAGCAGGATGAATTTCGGCGCGGTGGCCAGGGCTCGGGCGATTTCCACACGGCGACGTTCACCACCCGACAGGCTCATGCCCAGGTTGTCGCGGATATGGGTGATGTGGAACTCCTGCAGAAGGCTTTCCAGTTCCTTGCGGCGTGCACCGGCGTCGAGCTCCTTGCGGGTCTCGAGAATCGCCATGATGTTGTCGGACACCGAGAGCTTGCGGAAGATCGAGGCTTCCTGTGGCAGGTAGCCGATACCCGCGCGGGCGCGACCGTGCATGGGTTGATGGCTGACATCCAGATCGTCAATCAGCACACGACCCTGATCAGCCTGCACCAGACCCACGATCATGTAGAAGCAGGTGGTCTTGCCGGCGCCGTTCGGGCCCAGCAGGCCGACGATCTGGCCGCTGTCGATGGAGATGCTCACATCGCGCACGACCTGCCGGCTTTTGTAGCTTTTAGCCAGATGCTGGGCTTTGAGCGTCGCCATTTACTGGGCCTTCTGAGGTTGATCGGTTTTCTTTTTCGGCTGGATGACCATGTCGATACGCGGACGTGGTGTAGTCACCTTGGCACCGCCATTGGCCCGACCGGCACTGACGACCTGTCTGACCGTGTCATAGACGATTTTCTCGCCTTCCGAGGTGTTGCCATCATTGATGACCTTGGCCTTGTCGATCAGGACGATACGGTCCTGGCCGGCGTAATACTGAATGGTGACGGCATAGGCCTGCACGATCGGCTTGTCCACGGCAGGCTTCTGCTCGTAGTAGGCCAGATTGCCGACCGAGGTGAATACGTCGACTTCGCCCTGGGCATTACGCGTGATCGTCACGGTGTTGCCCGTGATTTTCATCGAGCCCTGAGTGATGATGACATTGCCCTTGTAAGTCGCCACGCCTTTCTTGTCATCGAGCTGAGCATCGTCAGACTGGATGTGGATAGGCTGATCTCGGTCGGTTGGCAGGGACCAGGCGCTCGCGCTTCCCAGTGCTGCGCCCAGGCCGAGCAATAAAGGAAGAGTTTTAACGAGCCTCATACTGTCCTCTTACGTTGGACAGCAGGTCCATCCTGCTGTCTTTCAAATACGCTTTCATTCCCTTGGCCGTGGTCACACCGCCTGCGCCGTCGATTCTAACGTCTTGGTCGGTCTGCGCATATTGCTTCTGAGGGAATACGGTCATGCGACTACTGGTGATGATAGTCGTACGTTGTTTTTCATCGGTGCGTTCAACGCGCACGGAATCGATCAGCTCGACCTGGTCGCCGCCGGACGAAACCTCGCCTTTCTTGCTCTGCACGTGCCAGGGAAACTCGCCGCCGCGGTACATGTGCAGGTCTGGCGTGGTCAGCAGGGTCACGTCAGTGGCTTTCACATGCTCCACCTTGTCGGAGGTCATGTCGTACTGAAGCGTGCCGTCGGGCAGGTACTGAACGCTGTGGGCGTTGATTGCATAGTAGTCGATGACAGTGTCGTCGACCGTCGAGACCGGTTGATCCATGAAGCTTTCCGGGCTGATGTTCCAGTAGCCGACCGCTGCCAGCAGCAGCGCCAGTACCCCGAGAAGCAGGAACTTGCGAATTTTTTTAGTGAACATAATGGCTTCTATAAATAGGCGGAGTGAGCCGCTTCAAGGTTGCCTTGCGCACTCAGAATCAGTTCGCAGAATTCGCGCGCTGCGCCTTCGCCGCCTCGCGCCCTGGTTATCCCGTGTGCATGCTCGCGTACAAAGCCGGCAGCATTGGCCACTGCCATGCCCAGACCTACGCGTCTGATGACGGGCAAGTCTGGCAGATCATCACCCAGATAGGCGACTTGTTCGTAACTCAGATTGAGTTCTGCCAGCAACTTGTCCAGCACTACCAGTTTGTCTTCACGCCCCTGGAACAGGTGTTCAATGCCCAGGCTCTTTGCCCGGCGCTCGACTATCGCGGTCTTGCGGCCACTGATGATCGCCGTGGTGACGCCCGAAGCTATCAGCATTTTAATGCCTTGGCCGTCGAGGGTATTGAATGTCTTGATCTCGCTGCCGTCTTCCATGAAGTAAAGGCGGCCATCGGTCAGCACGCCATCGACGTCGAAGACTGCCAGCTTGATGGCCTTGCCGCGTTGCATGAGATCCTGGGTCATTATTTCGGTTTCCATTACATGACGCCTGCGCGCAGGAGATCCTGCAGGTTGAATGCGCCAACCGGCCGGTCGTTCTGGTCTACGACAACAAGCGCACTGATTTTGTTGTCCTCCATGATTTTCAGCGCCTCGGCGGCGAGCATCTCGGCATGGGCGGTCTTGCCATGAAGCGTCATGACCTCATCGATGATGGTCTGGCGGATATCGACAGGGCGGTCCAGCGTCCGGCGCAAGTCACCGTCCGTGAAGATGCCGGCCAGGGTGCCATCGGCTTCGACGATGGCGGTCATGCCCAGACCTTTACGAGTCATTTCAAGCAGTGCGTCGCGCAGCAGGGTACCGCGTTGCACGCTGGGCAGTGATTCGCCGGAGTGCATCACATTCTCGACCTTGAGCAGCAGGCGACGACCCAATGCGCCGCCCGGATGTGAGAATGCGAAATCTTCGGCGGTGAAACCGCGGGCGTCGAGCAGCGCTACGGCGAGGGCGTCGCCCATGACCAGTGCGGCGGTTGTCGAGGACGTCGGTGCCAGGTTGAGCGGGCAGGCCTCATGCACGACATGCGCGTTGAGGTTGATGTCGGCAGCCTTGGCCAGAATGGACTCGGGGTCGCCGGTCAGGCTGATCATCTTTATGCCCAGGCGCTTGATCAGTGGCAGCAGGGTGACGATTTCGTTGGTGCTGCCAGAGTTCGACAAGGCCAGGATGATGTCGTCACGGGTGATCATGCCCATGTCGCCATGGCTGGCTTCGGCCGGATGCACGAAAAAAGAGGTGGTGCCCGTGCTCGCCAGCGTGGCAGCGATCTTGTTGCCGATATGTCCGGACTTGCCCATGCCGACCACGACCACGCGCCCTTTGCTGGCAAGGATCATTTCGCACGCGCGCACGAAATCGCCGTCAAGACGTTCAAGCAAGCCTTGCATGGCTTCTATCTCAAGGCGAATGGTGCGTTGCGCCGATTGGATCAGGTCACTGGATTGGTTCATGTCTGGAAAGGGTCAGCCTGCTGAAAGGCGGCGATTATAGCGGTAATGAACGATTCCCTCACGTCTGATCGTCGTTGTGTTGTTTTTAAACGAATTTTCTACGTACCTGCGGGTCTGTATTCAAGCCTGTGGCCATAACATTGTGGTACAGAATAATTCAGCGAATACCTGAACCGCTCGGTTCTCTTCTTGGGGGCGGGTGGCTGCGGTGATATAGTTCGCGGCCTGTTCGGCACGCCTGGACAGCCTGTCGGTGTTCAAAAACCGACGGCTCAAGGCGGAAGCTGTATCGCAAGGAGTTTAGATGAGTCCTGATGACGCCTATGCGGTCGAGTTGAAAGGTGTGTCTTTCAAACGCGGTGCGCGCAGCATTTTCAATAACGTTGATATTCGTATTCCGCGCGGCAAGGTTACCGGGATCATGGGGCCGTCAGGTTGCGGCAAGACCACCCTGTTGCGCCTGATGGGTGCCCAGTTGCGCCCGAGCGAGGGACAGGTGTGGGTCAATGGCCAGAATCTGCCGGAGCTGTCGCGCAGTGATCTGTTCGATGCCCGCAAGCAGATGGGCGTTTTGTTTCAGAGCGGTGCACTGTTTACCGATCTGGATGTTTTCGAAAACGTCGCCTTTCCCCTGCGCGTGCACACCGAGCTGCCGGAAGAAATGATCCGCGACATCGTTCTGCTCAAGCTTCAGGCCGTGGGCCTGCGCGGCGCGGTGGAACTGATGCCGGACGAATTATCGGGCGGCATGAAGCGTCGTGTCGCGCTGGCGCGCGCAATCGCTCTCGATCCGCAGATTCTCATGTATGACGAGCCCTTTGTCGGGCAGGACCCTATTGCGATGGGGGTGCTGGTGCGTCTGATCCGGCTGCTTAACGACGCACTGGGTATCACCAGCATCGTGGTGTCCCATGACCTCAGCGAGACTGCGAGCATTGCCGACTATCTATATGTCGTCGGCGACGGGCAGGTGCTGGGGCAGGGTACGCCGCAGGAACTGATGTCCTCGGACAATCCACGTATTCGTCAATTCATGACCGGCGAGCCGGACGGCCCTGTACCGTTCCACTATCCGGCGCCGGATTTTCGCGAAGATCTATTGGGGAAGCGCTGATGCGCAATAAGTCACTGATGGACCGGGTCAGCCTGCTGGGGCGTTCGGCCATTGATATTGTTACTGTTCTGGGGCGTTCCGGTCTGTTTTTGGTGCACGCCCTGCTCGGTCGCGGCGGTGCCGGCAGCAGTTTTCAATTGCTGGTCAGGCAGCTGTATTCGGTGGGGGTCATGTCGCTGGTCATCATTGTGGTGTCCGGCATGTTCATCGGCATGGTACTGGCGTTGCAGGGCTTCAGCATCCTGACCAAATACGGTTCGGAGCAGGCGGTCGGCCAGATGGTTGCCCTGACCCTGCTGCGTGAACTCGGTCCTGTGGTGACGGCCTTGCTGTTCGCCGGTCGTGCCGGGTCTGCATTGACCGCCGAGATCGGCAACATGAAATCCACCGAGCAGCTGTCGAGCCTTGAAATGATCGGTGTCGATCCACTCAAGTACATCGTTGCGCCGCGTCTGTGGGCCGGCTTCATCTCGTTGCCGATTCTGGCGATGATTTTCAGCGTGGTCGGTATCTGGGGGGCTTCCTGGGTGGCGATCGATTGGCTCGGAGTCTATGACGGTTCTTTTTGGTCGAACATGCAGAACAGCGTTTCTTTCACGAACGATGTGCTCAATGGGGTGATCAAAAGCGTCGTATTTGCCTTCGTGGTGACATGGATTGCCGTTTTCCAGGGTTACGATTGCGAGCCTACTTCCGAGGGGATCAGTCGCGCGACGACCAGAACCGTCGTATACGCCTCGTTGGCCGTGCTGGGACTGGACTTTATTTTGACCGCTTTGATGTTTGGAGATTTCTGATGCAAAACCGTGCCATCGAAACCGGAGTCGGTCTGTTCCTGCTGGCGGGGATACTGGCTCTGCTCCTGCTGGCCCTGCGAGTCAGTGGTCTGAGCACGAGCGCGAGCACCGACACTTATAAACTTTATGCCTACTTCGACAATATTGCCGGTTTGACTGTCAGAGCCAAGGTAAGCATGGCTGGCGTCACGATCGGCAAGGTGACGGCGATCGATCTGGATCGCGATACCTTTACCGGTCGCGTCACGCTGGAGATTCAGAAGAAGGTCGATAACCTGCCTTCGGACTCGACTGCGTCGATTCTGACTGCCGGTTTGCTGGGTGAAAAATACATCGGTCTGAGCGTCGGTGGCGATGACAAGCTGCTCAAGGATGGCGGGACTATCCATGACACGCAGTCGTCGCTGGTGCTGGAAGACCTGATCGGAAAATTCCTGCTCAATACTGTTAGTAAAGACGCCAAGTGAGGAGCTTCAAATGATCTCTATTCTGCGCCGTGGCCTGCTGGTATTGCTGGCCACTCTGCCAATGCTGGCGAATGCCGCGGCGACCCCGTCGGCTCATGACCTGGTGGAGCGCACCACCAAGGAACTGTTGAGTGACCTGGCGACCAATCGCGAGCAGTACAAAGCCAACCCAAGCGCGTTCTATGATGCACTGAACCGCATTGTCGGTCCTGTCGTGGATGCCGATGGCATTTCCAAAAGCATCATGACCGTGAAGTACTCCCGCAAGGCGAGCCCTGAACAGGTGAAGCGTTTCGAGGAAAACTTCAAGCGCAGCCTGATGCAGTTCTACGGCAATGCCTTGCTTGAATTCAACAACCAGGGCATCACCGTCGCACCTGCCAAGGACGAAGGCGATGACCGCACCAGCGTTGACATGCAGGTCAAGGGCAATAACGGCGCGATCTATCCGGTTTCCTACACGCTGGTCAAGCTGAACGGCGAGTGGAAAGTGCGTAACGTTGTCATCAACGGTATCAATATCGGCAAGCTGTTCCGTGATCAGTTCGCCGATGCCATGCAGCGCAACGGCAACAACCTGGATACCACCATCAACAACTGGGCTGGCGAAGTGGCCAAGACCAAATCTACCGTTGATGCCACGCAGAAGCCGGTGCAATGACCGAATCTGCCGTCCGCCTCGTCGGGCCGGGTGAGCTCAGGCTGATCGGTGTGCTGGATTACCGTACAGGGCCGCAACTGCGCAAGCAGGGTGCGGCGTTGATCAAGTCCGGTGATCTGGCAGACCTCACGCTTGACTGCTCGGGTGTCGAGAAGTCCAGCAGCGTCGGCCTGGCCTTGTTGCTGGCGTTCATGCGCGACGCCCGTGATGCGGGCAAGTCGATGACCATCCGTGCACTCCCCGAAGACATGCGCCAGATAGCTCGCGTATCAGGTTTGACCGAGCTGCTGGACGCCCACTGAAAGGCATCATCGAAAAAGCCCTTTATCCGGGACCTGCTTGTCGGGCTTCGCATAACATGGGCTTTTTTTGTATGATGCCAGACCCGCGCGCGTACAGCGCCGATCGAGGTTAAGCATGCAGGCCGTAGAAGTTAAAAGCTTCCTTGAAGGAAAGCTGCCGGAAATCAAAGTGGAAGTCGAAGGCGAAGGCTGCAACTTCCAGTTGAACATCATCAGCGACGAGTTGGCCGGCCTGAGCCCGGTCAAACGTCAGCAACAGATTTATACCCATCTGAACCCCTGGATTGCCGATGGCAGCATCCACGC
The DNA here is from genome assembly GCF_020515645.1 of Pseudomonas sp. MWU16-30316. Classification (NCBI taxonomy): domain Bacteria; kingdom Pseudomonadati; phylum Pseudomonadota; class Gammaproteobacteria; order Pseudomonadales; family Pseudomonadaceae; genus Pseudomonas; species Pseudomonas sp. MWU16-30316. The sequence continues at coordinate 462,300 of NZ_JAIZAZ010000001.1, forward strand.
GGTGACCATGAAATTTTTCAGCCGCGCTGCATGGGCCGAGCGTTCCTGAGCCAATTGGTGTCGAGACTCTAATGGATAAATTGATTATTACCGGCGGCGTTCGTCTTGATGGCGAAATTCGCATTTCCGGGGCAAAGAACTCTGCCCTGCCGATCCTTGCCGCCACGTTGCTGGCGGACGGACCCGTCACCGTTCAGAACCTGCCGCACCTGCACGACATCACGACCATGATCGAGCTGTTCGGTCGCATGGGCATCGAGCCTGTCATCGACGAAAAGCTCAGTGTCGAAATCGATCCGCGCACCATCAAGACCCTGGTCGCCCCGTACGAACTGGTGAAAACCATGCGTGCGTCGATTCTGGTGCTGGGCCCGATGGTCGCTCGATTCGGTGAGGCCGAAGTGGCTCTGCCAGGCGGCTGTGCCATCGGTTCGCGTCCGGTCGACCTGCACATCCGTGGTCTTGAAGCCATGGGCGCGATCATCGACGTCGAAGGTGGCTACATCAAGGCCAAGGCACCCGAGGGTGGCTTGCGCGGTGCCAACTTCTTCTTCGATACCGTGAGCGTGACCGGTACTGAGAACATCATGATGGCAGCCAGCCTCGCCAACGGTCGCAGCGTGCTGCAGAACGCCGCACGCGAGCCCGAGGTTGTCGATCTGGCCAACTTCCTGATCGCAATGGGCGCCAAGATTCACGGTGCAGGTACCGACACCATCACCATCGATGGCGTCAAGCGTCTGGGCCCGGCCACTTATAAGGTCATGCCTGACCGTATCGAGACCGGCACCTACCTGGTGGCCGCTGCTGTTACCGGCGGTCGCGTTAAGGTCAAGGACACCGATCCGACCATCCTCGAAGCTGTGCTGCTCAAGCTTCAGGAAGCAGGTGCTGAAGTCACGACCGGTGAAGACTGGATCGAGCTGAACATGCACGGCAAGCGTCCAAAGGCGGTCAATGTGCGTACCGCGCCTTACCCGGCGTTCCCGACCGACATGCAGGCGCAGTTCATTTCGCTCAACGCGATTGCCGAGGGCACGGGGGCGGTCATCGAGACCATCTTCGAAAACCGCTTCATGCACGTGTATGAAATGCACCGCATGGGTGCTCAGATTCAGGTTGAAGGCAACACCGCCATTGTCACCGGCACCGAAGTACTCAAGGGCGCGCCAGTCATGGCGACCGACCTGCGTGCATCGGCCAGTCTGGTGATCTCGGCGCTGGTCGCTCAGGGCGACACGCTGATCGACCGCATCTACCACATAGACCGTGGTTACGAGTGCATCGAAGAGAAGCTGCAAATGCTGGGTGCCAAGATCCGCCGCGTTCCGGGCTAGCAGCAGGCGGCCCTGATGCCGCTGGCATCGGGGCCGCCTGTTCTGTCGCGGGTGTGATTTCTGATTCGTTTCACTTCAGGTCAACAGGCCTGAGGGCTGTCATGCGCCGCTTGCGTCGTGACAAAAGTTTCCTGATAAGGACTTACGTTTCCCATGTTGACCATCGCACTGTCCAAGGGCCGCATTCTTGATGACACCCTGCCGCTTCTCGCTGAAGCGGGCATCGTGCCGACCGAGAATCCGGACAAGAGCCGCAAGCTCATCATCCCCACGACTCAGGCCGATGTGCGCCTGCTGATCGTGCGCGCCACCGACGTGCCGACCTATGTCGAGCATGGTGCCGCCGATCTGGGTGTCGCGGGCAAGGATGTGTTGATGGAATACACCGGTCAGGGCCTCTATGAGCCGCTGGACCTGCAGATTGCCAAGTGCAAGCTGATGACCGCTGGCGCCATCGGTGCGGTCGAGCCCAAGGGCCGTCTGCGCGTGGCTACCAAGTTCGTCAACGTTGCCAAGCGTTACTACGCCGAGCAGGGCCGTCAGGTCGATATCATCAAGTTGTACGGCTCCATGGAGCTGGCACCGCTGATTGGCCTGGCAGACAAGATCATCGATGTGGTCGACACCGGTAACACCTTGCGCGCCAACGGCCTCGAGCCTCAGGAACTGATCGCGACCATCAGTTCGCGTCTGGTGGTCAACAAGGCCTCCATGAAGATGCAGCACGCACGTATCCAGGCCCTCATCGACACCCTGCGCAAGGCAGTGGAGTCGCGACACCGTAGCTGATCCCTTCACGCAACGTTGAGTTGCGTCCAGCTATCCGTGTCATAGCCAAATTTCTCAGGTGCCTGCGCGGATAGCTTGGTAGCTTTAGGCTCCTGAGCATCCGCCAATTATTGAGGCCCCGCTATGACCACTCCCACTGCAATTCGCCGACTCGACGCTGCTGACCCGGATTTCGCACGACATCTGGATCATCTGCTGAGCTGGGAAAGTGTGTCTGACGATTCGGTCAACCAGCGCGTGCTCGACATCATCAAGGCGGTGCGTGAGCGGGGCGACGCGGCGCTGGTCGAGTTCACCCAGAAGTTCGACGGGCTACAGGTTGCGTCGATGGCCGACCTGATCCTGCCTCGCCAGCGCCTGGAGCTAGCGTTGACGCGCATTACCCCGGTTCAGCGCGAAGCCCTGGAAAAGGCCGCCGAGCGTGTACGCAGCTACCACGAAAAGCAGAAGCAGGATTCCTGGAGCTACACCGAGGCCGACGGCACGGTGCTGGGCCAGAAGGTCACGCCGCTGGACCGTGCAGGCCTGTACGTGCCGGGTGGCAAGGCTTCCTACCCGTCTTCGGTATTGATGAACGCCATACCGGCCAAGGTGGCAGGCGTGACCGAAGTGGTCATGGTCGTGCCGACGCCGCGTGGTGAAATCAACGAGCTGGTGCTGGCCGCTGCCTGTATTGCAGGGGTTGACCGGGTGTTCACCATTGGCGGGGCACAAGCTGTTGCCGCGCTGGCGTACGGCACTGAAAGCGTGCCGAAAGTCGACAAGGTGGTCGGTCCTGGCAACATTTACGTGGCGACCGCCAAGCGTCATGTGTTCGGCCAGGTGGGGATCGACATGATCGCCGGTCCTTCCGAAATTCTGGTGGTGTGTGACGGCCAGACCGATCCTGACTGGATTGCCATGGACCTGTTCTCCCAGGCCGAGCACGACGAAGATGCCCAGGCCATTCTGGTCAGTCCGGATGCCGAATTTCTCGACAAGGTCGCCGCCAGCATCACCCGTCTGCTACCGACCATGGAGCGGGCGGCCATCGTCGAAACGTCGATCAATGGCCGCGGTGCGCTGATAAAGGTGGCTGACATGGCCCAGGCTATCGAAGTCGCCAATCGCATTGCGCCCGAGCACCTTGAACTGTCGGTCGCCGATCCGGAAGCCTGGCTGCCGCAGATCCGCCATGCGGGTGCGATCTTCATGGGGCGCCACACCTCCGAAGCACTGGGCGACTACTGCGCAGGTCCCAACCATGTGTTGCCGACCTCTGGCACGGCGCGTTTCTCTTCGCCGCTGGGCGTCTACGATTTCCAGAAGCGCTCGTCGATCATCTATTGCTCGCCGCAAGGTGCGTCCGAGCTGGGCAAGACAGCGTCCGTGCTGGCTCGTGGCGAATCCCTGAGCGGCCACGCGCGCAGTGCCGAATATCGAATCACTGACCCTGACTGGAAAGCAGGCAACACAGAGGACGGCAAATAATGAGCAAATTCTGGAGCCCTTTTGTCAGCGATCTGGTGCCTTATGTGCCGGGCGAACAGCCGAAGCTGACCCGACTGGTCAAGCTTAATACCAATGAAAACCCGTATGGCCCTTCGCCAAAGGCCATCGACGCCATGCGCGCTGCGCTGACCGACGACTTGCGTCTGTACCCGGACCCCAACAGTGATCTGCTCAAGCACGCTGTCGCCGATTACTACAAGGTGCAGCCCAATCAGGTGTTCCTGGGCAATGGCTCGGATGAAGTGCTGGCGCACATTTTCCACGCTTTGTTTCAGCACGATGCTCCGCTGCTGTTCCCGGATATCAGCTACAGCTTCTATCCGGTGTATTGCGGCCTGTATGGCATCGACTATGAAACGGTCTCGCTGGACGCGCAGTTCCAGATCCGTGCTGTGGACTATGCCAAGCCGAATGCCGGGATCATCTTCCCCAACCCGAATGCGCCGACGGGTTGCCTGCTCGGTCTGGACAAGGTCGAGCAGATCATCAAGGCCAGCCCGGATTCGGTGGTGGTCGTCGATGAAGCATATATCGACTTTGGTGGCGAGACGGCCATTACGCTGATCGACCGTTACCCGAACCTGCTGGTCACTCAGACCCTGTCCAAGTCGCGCTCGCTGGCCGGTCTGCGCGTTGGCCTGGCGGTGGGGCATCCTGACCTGATCGAGGCGCTGGAGCGGGTCAAGAATAGCTTCAACTCCTACCCGCTGGACCGCATGGCCAACGTGGGAGGGGCAGCGGCTTTCGAGGATCGCGAGCACTTCGAGACGACCTGCAACAAGGTCATCGAAAGCCGCGAGGCGCTGGTCGAGCAGTTGCAGGGCAAGGGCTTTGAAGTGCTGCCATCGGCAGCCAACTTCATCTTCGCTCGCCACCCGCAACACGATGCCGCAGCACTGGCCGCCAAACTGCGCGAGCAGGGCGTTATCGTCCGCCACTTCAAACAGCAGCGAATCGCCCAGTTCCTGCGTATCAGCATCGGCACGCCAGAGCAGCATCAGGCGTTGCTGGAAGGTCTGGGCGACATCTGAGACGCGGATCGGTCAGCCCGAAAACGGGCTGACCTTGCGCTGCCACAGCATCATCGATGCCGCAGAGCATCCGCATGGCCTGGAAACACCGCCGACCTATGTGAGTAATCCAAACGGCTCGAAAACACCCCGGACCTGTGTGGGAGCGAGCTTGCTCGCGAAGAGGCCCGTTCAGCCTCTGAAACTCCATTGATCAGGTAATCCGCCTTCGCGAGCAAGCTCGCTCCCACAAGATCATCGCTGCCGCAGAGCATCTACATTGCTTGAAACACTTCGGACCTGTGTGAGTGTCTCGCATGGCTTGAAAACACTCCGGATCTGTGTGGGAGCGAGCTTGCTCGCGAAGAGGCCCGTTCAGCCTCTGAAACTCCATTGATCAGGTAATCCGCCTTCGCGAGCAAGCTCGCTCCCACAAGATCTCGCTGCCGCAGAGCATCCACATGGCTTGAAACACTTCGGACCTGTGTGAGTGTCTCGCATGGCTTGAAAACACTCCGGACCTGTGGGAGCGAGCTTGCTCGCGAAAAGGCCTGCACAAGCGCCGAAAATGCATCGATTGAAACACTTTCTTCGCGAGCAAGCTCGCCCCTCACGCCCTTCGGGCAGAAGCCCGGACGCCCTTTATTCCCGGCGTCACAGATCTGTGCTGTACCGCACTTTCAGGTAATGGCGCATCACTCCGGCGCTGCGGCGGGTGTCGGGGCGGGTGGTGGGCGTAGGCCGACTTCGGCGCTCAGGCGCATTTCCTTGCCGTTGCGCATCACGTCGATAGCAATCTTGTCCTTGGGTTTGGTGCGCGCCACTTGGTTCATCGAGCGACGACCATCGCCGGCAGGTTCGCCATTGATGCTCAGGATCACGTCGCCCATTTGCAGGCCGGCTTTCTGCGCCGGTCCGTCGCGGAAGATGCCGGCCACAACGATACCTGGACGATCCTTCAGCCCGAAGGATTCGGCCAGTTCCTGGGTCAGGGGTTGAACTTCGATGCCCAGCCAGCCACGAATGACCTGACCGTGCTCGATGATCGACTTCATGACATCCATTGCCAATTTGGTCGGAATAGCGAAGCCGATGCCCTGGGAGCCGCCGGACTTGGAAAAAATCGCGGTATTGATACCGATCAGATTGCCGCTGGCGTCTACCAGCGCACCGCCCGAGTTACCCGGGTTGATGGCCGCATCGGTCTGAATGAAGTCTTCATAAGTATTGAGGCCCAATTGATTGCGCCCGGTGGCACTGATGATCCCCATGGTCACGGTCTGGCCGACCCCGAACGGGTTGCCGATCGCCAGCGCAACATCGCCGATGCGGATGCTGTCAGAGCGCGCGATGGTAATCGCGGGCAGGTTTTTCAAATCGATCTTGAGCACCGCCAGGTCGGTTTCCGGGTCATTGCCGATGACCCGGGCAATGGTTTCGCGGCCGTCTTTTAGCGCTACCACGATCTGGTCAGCGCCAGTGGTGACGTGGTTGTTGGTCAGTATGTAGCCTTCAGGGCTCATCATCACGCCAGAACCCAGGCTCGATTCCATACGCTTCTGCTTGGGCGTGTTGTCGCCGAAGAAGCGGCGGAACTGCGGGTCTTCGAAAAGCGGATTGTTGCCCTTGTTGACCATCTTGGTGGTATAGAGGTTGACCACCGCGGGCGCTGCGGCAATGACCGCGTCGGCATAGGAAGACGGACCTTGCATGACGTTGGTGGTCTGTGGGGCCTGTTGCAGATTGACATCCAGGCTCGGCAGACCGACCCACTGCGGATAGCGCTGAATAATCAGCATGGCGATAAGCACGCCAGCCAGCAATGGCCAGCCGAAAAAACGCAGTGCCTTGAACATTTAACAAGTCCTGATGGTTGCGGGCGCAGAAAGTTTTGCCACGGGTGCGCCATAATGGCGGGCATTATACGAGTACAACGCAGCTCTGAACTGCATATTTAGGAGTCTTTTATGGCTGTTGCCCTGAGCACCCTGGTCGAAGAAGCCGACCGCTATCTGAACAGTGCCCGGATTCAGGATTACTGCCCCAATGGCCTGCAGGTCGAAGGGCGGCCGCAAGTCATGCGCATCGTCAGCGGCGTGACGGCCAGTCAGGCCCTGCTGGATGCGGCAGTCGATGCCCAGGCTGATCTGGTTCTGGTTCACCACGGTTATTTCTGGAAGGGCGAAAACCCGTGTGTCGTCGGCATGAAGCAGCGTCGCCTGAAGACCTTGCTCAAACACGACATCAGCCTGCTGGCCTATCACCTGCCGCTGGATGTGCATCCCGAGGTGGGCAACAACGTGCAACTGGCGCGTCAACTGGACATCACGGTCGAAGGCCCTCTGGACCCTGAAAACCCGCGTGTGGTCGGGTTGATCGGCTCGTTGTCCGAGCCCATGACTGCGCGGGATTTTGCCCGTCGCGTGCAGGATGCGCTGGGGCGTGAGCCATTGCTCATCGAAGGCAGTCAGATGATTCGCCGTGTCGGCTGGTGCACGGGCGGTGGTCAGAACTACATTGATCAGGCAGTGCTGGAAGGCGTCGATCTGTTCCTCAGTGGCGAAGCGTCAGAGCAGACGTTTCATAGCGCACGCGAGAATGACATCAGCTTCATTGCGGCCGGTCATCATGCCACCGAGCGCTATGGCGTGCAGGCGCTGGGCGATTATCTGGCGCGACGGTTTGCGCTCGAGCATATCTTCATCGACTGCCCGAACCCGATTTGAACGATCAAACAGCAGGGCATATGCATAGATCGTTTCGATCTAGCTGCGTCGCTGATTAGCGATATCACGCATGTTAAAGTGCCCGGCTCGAATACGGCCCGCTGGCCGCCCCGGGGTTTCCCGGTCCATAACGAACGCAATCCGTGAGTAGCCATGGTTGACAAACTGACGCATCTGAAACAGCTGGAGGCGGAAAGCATCCACATCATCCGCGAGGTCGCCGCCGAGTTCGATAACCCGGTGATGCTGTACTCGATCGGCAAGGATTCGGCCGTGATGCTGCACCTGGCGCGCAAGGCATTCTTCCCCGGTAAACTGCCATTCCCGGTCATGCACGTCGATACGCGCTGGAAATTTCAGGAGATGTATCGCTTCCGCGACCAGATGGTCGAGGAAATGGGGCTGGACCTGATCACCCACATCAACCCCGATGGCGTGGCACAGGGCATCAACCCGTTCACCCACGGCAGCGCCAAACACACCGACATCATGAAGACCGAGGGCCTGAAGCAGGCGCTCGACAAGCATGGTTTCGACGCCGCCTTTGGCGGTGCCCGACGCGATGAAGAAAAGTCCCGGGCCAAGGAACGCGTCTACTCGTTCCGCGACAGCAAGCACCGCTGGGACCCGAAAAACCAGCGTCCCGAGCTGTGGAACGTCTACAACGGCAACGTCAACAAAGGCGAGTCGATCCGTGTGTTCCCGCTCTCCAACTGGACCGAGCTGGACATCTGGCAGTACATCTACCTCGAAGGCATCCCGATCGTGCCGCTGTATTTCGCCGCCGAGCGCGACGTCATCGAGAAGAACGGCACGCTGATCATGATCGACGACGAGCGCATCCTCGAGCATCTCACCGATGAAGAGAAGTCGCGCATCGTCAAGAAAAAGGTCCGTTTCCGCACCCTCGGCTGCTACCCGCTGACCGGTGCTGTCGAGTCCGAAGCGACCAGCCTGACCGACATCATTCAGGAAATGTTGCTGACGCGAACTTCCGAGCGCCAGGGCCGGGTCATTGACCATGACGGCGCTGGCTCGATGGAAGAAAAGAAACGTCAGGGTTATTTCTAAGGGGTGTCACATGTCGCATCAATCTGATTTGATCAGCGAGGACATCCTCGCCTACCTGGGCCAGCACGAACGCAAGGAAATGCTGCGCTTTCTTACCTGTGGCAACGTCGATGACGGCAAGAGCACGCTGATCGGGCGTCTGCTGCACGACTCCAAGATGATCTACGAAGATCACCTGGAAGCCATCACCCGTGACTCGAAGAAGTCCGGCACCACTGGCGATGACGTCGATCTGGCGTTGCTGGTGGATGGTCTGCAGGCCGAGCGGGAGCAGGGCATCACTATCGATGTCGCCTATCGCTATTTCTCCACGGCCAAGCGCAAGTTCATCATTGCCGACACCCCGGGCCACGAGCAGTACACCCGCAACATGGCCACCGGCGCGTCGACCTGTGACCTGGCGATCATTCTGGTGGACGCGCGCTATGGCGTGCAGACCCAGACCCGTCGTCACAGCTACATCGCTTCGCTGCTGGGCATCAAGCACATCGTCGTCGCCATCAACAAGATGGACCTCAACGGCTTCGATGAAAGCGTTTTCGAGTCGATCAAGGCCGATTACCTGAAGTTTGCCGAGGGCATAGCGTTCAAGCCGACCACCATGGCTTTTGTGCCGATGTCGGCGCTCAAGGGCGACAACGTGGTGAACAAGAGCGAGCGTTCGCCGTGGTACACCGGCCAGTCGTTGATGGAAATTCTCGAAACGGTCGAAATCGCCAGCGACCGCAACTATGCGGACCTGCGTTTCCCGGTGCAGTACGTCAACCGTCCGAACCTGAACTTCCGTGGCTTCGCCGGTACGCTGGCCAGCGGCATCGTGCACAAGGGCGACGAGATCATCGTGCTGCCATCGGGCAAGAGCAGCCGTGTGAAGTCCATCGTCACCTTTGAAGGTGAGCTGGAGCAGGCCGGGCCGGGCCAGGCAGTGACGCTGACCATGGAAGACGAGATCGACATTTCCCGTGGTGACCTGCTGGTGCATGCCGACAACGTTCCGCAGGTCAGCGATGCGTTCGAGGCCATGCTGGTGTGGATGGCCGAAGAGCCGATGCTGCCGGGCAAGAAGTACGACATCAAGCGCGCCACCAGTTATGTGCCGGGCTCTATTGCCAGCATCACCCACCGGGTCGATGTGAATACGCTGGAGGAGGGCCCTGCCAGCTCGTTGCAACTGAACGAGATCGGCCGGGTCAAGGTCAGCCTCGATGCGCCCATCGCGCTGGACGGCTACAGCAGCAACCGCACCACGGGTTCGTTCATCGTCATCGATCGTTTGACCAATGGCACCGTTGCGGCAGGCATGATCATTGCCAAGCCGGTTTCAGGTGGTGGCTCGCAGCACCATGGCGAACTGGCCCACGTCTCCACAGAGGAGCGCGCGCAGCGCTTCGGTCAGCAACCGGCCACCGTGTTGTTCAGCGGCCTGTCCGGCGCGGGCAAAAGCACGCTGGCCTATGCGGTCGAGCGCAAGCTGTTCGACATGGGCCGTGCGGTCTATGTACTGGACGGTCAGAACCTGCGTCATGACCTGAACAAGGGCTTGCCACAGGATCGTGCCGGTCGTACCGAGAACTGGAGCCGTGCTGCTCATGTGGCGCGTCAGTTCAACGAAGCCGGCCTGCTGACTCTGGCCGCATTCGTTGCGCCGGACGCCGAAGGGCGTGAGCGCGCCAAGGCGCTGATCGGCAAGGATCGTCTGCTCACGGTCTATGTGCAGGCATCGCCAGCGGTCTGCCGCGAGCGTGATCCACAGGGCCTGTATGCCGCTGATGGCGACAATATCCCTGGCGAGTCCTTCCCGTATGACGTGCCGCTGAATGCCGATCTGGTGATCGACACGCAGACACTCAACGTTGAAGAAAGCGTCAGGCAGGTGCTGGATCTGCTGCGCAGCCGCGGCGCGATCTGATTCATAGCCTCTAGCAAGGGGCTTACATCTGCAGGGGATTGCAGTGTCGATCCCACAAAAAAGCCCGCCGCAGACAATCTCTGCGGCGGGCTTTTTGTGTGGCTGTGAAAGCTTACTTCTTCAAGCCGTAATGCTCGTCCAGCATGCCCGGGGTGTTGGGCGACTTGGGGGCGTAATCCTTGGGCGTTTCAGTGTCGCGTGGCGGGGTCAGGCGGTCGCGATGATCGCGGTGCGCATGATTGGCCTCAGGGTGCAGGGCGGCCAGCAGGCGTTGGCGGGTCAGCTCGTCGAGAGCCAGGCGGTTGGCGCCCTCGGCAAGGTGTTCCTGAACATCCTGATAGCTCTGTGAAAGCTTTTGTACCAGATTGGCCGTGCTGTTGAAGTGCGTGACTACCTCGTTCTGATAGGTGTCGAAACGCTCCTGAATGTCATCCAGCTGGCGCTGGGTGCTGTTCGGAACGGTGTTGGGCAGCAGGCGTGCCACCAGAAAACCAATGACGACACCGGCCACCAGGGCGAGCGTCGGCAACAACCAGACTAAGAGCGAGTGTTCCACGAGTCCTTCCTCTATAAACGGCTTTGCTTTACGTTAACGGCTCGAACCTGCGCTGTATACCCGCGACGTATCGTTGATATGCATGCCGCAGACAATCAGCTAGACGAGTCGACCCATTTCGAGGTCACGGAGTTCTGTTTTGCTCATGCGTGAAACCCCATTATTTATCGATGGCCCTGAGGGCCAGCTCGAAGCGCTGTATCAGGACGTCCCCGACGCCCGAGGTGTTGCACTGATCTGCCATCCTAACCCGATACAGGGCGGAACGATGCTCAATAAAGTCGTTTCGACGTTGCAGCGCACCGCACGCGATCAGGGTTTGATCACATTGCGCTTCAATTATCGCGGCGTCGGCGCCAGTGCCGGTACGTCGGTTGCCGGGCCGGGCGAGATTGATGATGCCCAGGCAGCCGCCCGATGGCTGCGGGCGCAACATCCGGATCTGCCGATGACCCTGTTCGGATTTTCCTTTGGCGGCTACGTTGCTGCAAACCTGGGTGGCAGGCTGGAAGCGCAGGGTGAAAAGCTCACGCACGTGTTTCTGGTTGCTGCTGCGGCTTCGCGGCTCGAGGATCAGAGCGTGCTGCCCCAGGCTTGCCCGCTGACGATCATTCAGCCCGAGAACGACGAAGTGATCGAGCCCGAGACCGTCTATGCATGGTCCGCCGCGTTGCAACGTCCCCATGAGCTGCTGAAAGTGGCAGAATGCGGACACTTTTTTCACGGCAAGCTGACTGATCTGAAAGATCTGCTCCTGCCGCGACTTTCCAGCTGATTGCAGCCGTATTGCATCCTATTGATAAGCGACCTGCCATGACCACTCGTATCCTGACCGGTATCACGACCACCGGCACTCCCCATCTGGGCAACTACGCGGGCGCCATTCGCCCGGCCATTGTCGCCAGCCGTCAGAGCGATTTCGACTCGTTCTACTTTCTGGCCGACTACCACGCGCTGATCAAATGCGATGACCCGCTGCGCATTCAGCGCTCGCGTCTGGAAATCGCCGCGACCTGGCTGGCAGCGGGGCTGGACGTTGATCGTGTGACCTTCTATCGCCAGTCGGACATTCCCGAAATCCCGGAACTGACCTGGCTGCTCACCTGCGTCGCGGCCAAGGGCCTGCTCAATCGCGCCCACGCCTACAAGGCGTCGGTGGACAAGAACGTGGAAAGTGGCGAAGACCCGGATGCAGGCATCACCATGGGGCTGTACAGCTACCCGGTGCTGATGGCTGCCGACATCCTGATGTTCAATGCGCATCAGGTTCCGGTAGGGCGTGATCAGATTCAGCACGTTGAAATGGCCCGCGATATAGGCCAGCGTTTCAATCACCTGTTCGGCAATGGCAAGGAGTTCTTCGTCATGCCCGAGGCATTGATCGAAGAGAGCGTAGCCACGCTGCCAGGCCTGGACGGTCGCAAGATGTCCAAGAGTTACGACAACACCATCCCGTTGTTCAGCGGTGCCAAGGACATGAAAGGCGCGATATCGCGCATCGTCACCGACTCGCGTGCGCCGGGCGAAGCGAAAGACCCGGACACCTCGCACCTGTTTACTCTGTACCAGGCGTTCTCGACGGCCGAGCAGTGCGCTGAATTCCGCTCTGACCTGTTGCAGGGCCTGGGCTGGGGCGAAGCCAAGAATCGTCTGTTCACGTTGCTGGATGCACAACTGAGCGAACCCCGTGAAAAGTATCTGGGGCTGATCGAGCGTCCTGCCGATCTCGAAGACATCCTGCTCGCTGGCGCGCAGAAAGCCCGTCGCGTCGCCACTCCGTTTCTCGAGCAATTGCGCGAGGCGGTGGGCCTGCGGTCGTTCCGTACCGTGGTGCAGAACGCCGACACCGGCAAGAAAAAGGCCAGCAAGGGCGCTCGTTTCGTCAGCTTCCGTGAAGACGACGGCAGCTTCCGTTTCCGCCTGCTGGCAGCCGATGGCGAGCAGTTGCTGTTGTCGCGCAACTTTGCCGATGGCAAGGCTGCAGGCGTGGTCAGCAAGCAGTTGCAGCAGGGCGGCGAACTGGACCTGCGCAGCGAAGACGATCGCTTCACGCTGTGGCTGGACGGCGCCTGTGTGGCGGACAGTCCGGTATTCGCCGACGCTGCCGCGCGCGACAGTGCCATCGAAACTCTCAAGCTGGCGCTCGCTCCTCAACAGGACTGATTGCCAATCCCCGGGGTCGTCGCTACAGTGACGACCCGTTTTTGTTGCCTTGCTAACGAATTATGACGCCCCTAGAACGATATCAAGCTGATCTGAAACGCCCGGACTTCTTTCACGATGCCGCGCAGGAAAACGCTGTGCGTCATCTGCAGCGCCTGTACGACGATCTGATCGCCGCTCACGACAGCAAGCCTGGCCTGTTCGGCAAACTGTTCGGCAAGAAAGAGCAGACGCTGGTCAAGGGGCTGTACTTCTGGGGTGGCGTAGGCCGCGGCAAGACGTATCTGGTCGATACGTTCTTCGACGCACTGCCGTTCCAGGACAAGGTCCGTACGCACTTCCACCGCTTCATGAAGCGCGTGCACGAAGAGATGAAGACCCTCAAGGGCGAGAAAAACCCGCTGACGATCATCGCCAGGCGGTTTTCCGACGAGGCGCGGGTCATCTGCTTCGACGAGTTTTTCGTCTCCGATATCACCGATGCCATGATCCTCGGCACGCTGATGGAAGAGCTGTTCAAGAACGGCGTGACGCTGGTGGCTACGTCCAACATCGTCCCGGACGGCCTGTACAAGGACGGCCTGCAGCGGGCGCGTTTCCTGCCGGCCATCGCGCTGATCAAGCAGAACACCGACATCGTCAACGTCGACAGTGGCGTCGATTACCGTCTGCGCCACCTGGAACAGGCCGAACTGTTTCACTTTCCGCTTAACGAAGTTGCACAGGAAAGCCTGCGTAAAAGCTTCAAGGCCCTGACGCCGGATTGCGCAGAAACCATCGAAAACGATGTGTTGATGATCGAAAATCGCGAGATCCGCGCGCTGCGCACCTGTGACGACGTGGCTTGGTTCGACTTCCGTGAATTGTGCGACGGCCCGCGCAGTCAGAACGATTACATCGAGCTGGGCAAGATCTTCCATGCCGTGCTGATCAGCGGCGTCGAGCAGATGGACGTTGCTACTGACGACATCGCCCGGCGCTTTATCAACATGGTCGACGAGTTCTACGATCGCAACGTCAAGCTGATCATCTCGGCCGAGGTTGAATTGAAGGACCTGTACACCGGCGGCCGGTTGATGTTCGAGTTCCAGCGTACCCTCAGCCGCCTGCTGGAAATGCAATCCCACGAATTCCTCTCGCGGGCGCACAAGCCTTAGCAGTTGCGGCGAGCTTCAGGCGACAGGCCTGAAGCTCGATCACGCTGCGCCTTGTACCTCAAAGCCGCTCTTTATGGCCTTCGAACTGTTGCCGGTACTGATTGGGTGACAGCTCGGTGTGCTGGCGGAACAGTCGGGCAAAGAAGCTGGCGTCGTCGTAGCCCACTTCATAGCTGATGGTCTTGATGCTCTTGCGCGTCCCAGAGAGCAATCCCTTCGCCGTTTCGATCCGCAGTCTTTGCAGGTAATGCAGTGGCTTGTCGCCCGTGGCGGTCTGAAAGCGGCGCATGAAATTGCGAATGCTCATGCCATGCTCGCGGGCCACGTCTTCAAAGCGGAACTTGTCGGCAAAGTGCTCTTCCAGCCAGTGCTGAATTTGCAGGATGACCACGTCCTGATGAAGCTTCTGACCGCCAAAACCGATTCGCCCCGGCGAGTAGGTGCGACGCACTTCATAGAGGATGTCGCGGGCGACGGCCTGGGCGACATTGGCGCCGCAGAAGCGCTCGATCAGATAAATATACAGATCGCAGGCTGAGGTCGTGCCGCCCGCGCAATACACGTTGTCGGCGTCGGTAAGGTGCTTCTCCTGATTGAGCAGGACCTTGGGATAGCGCTCGGCAAATGCGCTGAAAAAACGCCAGTAGGTCGTCGCTTCCTTGCCGTCCAGCAAACCGGCTTCGGCAAGCCAGTAGACACCGGTGGCTTCGGCGCAGAGTACGGCGCCGTTGGCGTGCTGTTCGCGCAACCACGGCAGGGTCTGTGGATAACGCTGGCAGAGGGTTTCAAAATCGTCCCAGAAGGCCGGGATGACGATAATGTCGCTCTGGCACAGCGCGCCGTCGACCGGCAGGGTGACATCGCTGAAGCTGCTGACAGGCAGCCCGTCGGGGCTGACCAGGCGCGTTTCGAAGGCGGGCACCAGGCCGTGGCCCAGTTGCTTGCTGTAGCGCAGGCTCGCCAGGTGGAAGAAGTCCTTGGCCTGCATGACAGTGGAGGCAAACATCTTGTCCGTGGTCAGAATGCTTACGCGGCGCAGAAGAGTGGCGTGTCGGATCGGCATAATCGTTATTCTTATATGGGTAAATGGTCAAGCTACGGCTGGATCGTCTTATTTTTTGCCAAAACTGTCCAGTCTCGTTACGTGGAGCCCCTTGGCAGGGCACCCATGATGGCTTTGTGCTAAGAGGATCAATATCCGCCAATCCACGCCTCGCAGGCAATAAACAGAATGTGAACAAAAAATCCGGTTGAGGTTATTTTTACAGTCTGTATAATCCGCCAGCTCTTTGCAGTGGAAGTGATGCGCCGTCTGCCGAAGAATCTTGCCGTATAACGGACGCGCTGACCCGAGCCCCCGATAGCGTCTGTTTCCGGCTGCCTTTGACTTGTCAAAGTACGCACTATTCAGTAAGATCCGCCGTCTAATTTTCAGGGCGGCCCCTGAGGCTATAAAGAATGAAAACTTTTACTGCTAAACCGGAAACAGTTAAGCGCGACTGGTTCGTCGTCGACGCTGCTGGTCAGACCCTGGGTCGTCTGGCCACCGAAATCGCGAGCCGTCTGCGTGGCAAGCACAAACCGGAATACACTCCGCACGTTGATACCGGCGACTACATCGTCGTGATCAATGCCGAGCAGATCCGCGTTACTGGTGCCAAGACCACCGACAAGATCTACTACTCACACTCCGGTTTTCCGGGCGGGATCAAGTCGATCAACTTCGAAAAGCTGATCGCCAAAGCTCCTGAGCGCGTGATCGAGACCGCGGTCAAAGGCATGCTGCCTAAGAACCCGCTGGGTCGCGACATGTATCGTAAGCTGAAAGTCTATGCGGGCGCTGTACACCCTCATACTGCTCAGCAGCCCCAAGAACTGAAGTTTTAACGGAATAGTTCATTATGTCGGCGACTCAAAATTACGGCACTGGCCGTCGCAAGACCGCAACCGCTCGCGTTTTCCTGCGTCCGGGTACTGGTAACATCTCGATCAACAACCGCTCCCTGGACAATTTCTTCGGCCGCGAAACTGCCCGCATGGTAGTTCGTCAGCCGCTGGAACTGACCGAGACCGTTGAAAAGTTCGACATCTACGTCACCGTTATCGGTGGCGGCGTAAGTGGTCAGGCTGGCGCAATCCGCCACGGTATCACTCGCGCTCTGATGCAGTACGACGAGACACTGCGCGGTGCTCTGCGTAAAGCAGGCTTCGTGACTCGCGATGCTCGTGAAGTTGAACGTAAGAAAGTCGGTCTGCGTAAAGCGCGTAAGCGTCCGCAGTACTCGAAGCGTTAATACGCTCTTCGTTCAAAGAAAGAACGTCCATCCCCTCGCGGGGCTGGGCGTTTTTTTATGGGCGTGATTTTTACGGTCATGATGTTTTTGCGTTGCTCGTTTTACGTCGATATTGTGAAATTTATCCGCCTGTCGACGAAGATTACGGAATTTACATCGCGTAAATGAGCTATCTTGTGGCCCGCGACGAACGCCTGTCATGTTGTGTTCATTATCGGATTCGCCCTTGAAGCGCGTTCGTTCGTCTGTCCGATAAATTTTAACAAGCGAGGAGGATCGCCATGGGCGTGACCAACCGGTTGGCCTGCTACTCCGACCCCGCCGACCACTATTCTCATCGCGTACGCATTGTGCTCGCCGAGAAGGGTGTCAGCGCCGAAATCATTGAAGTGGCGGCAGGTCGTCATCCGCCGCAGCTGATTGAAGTAAATCCATACGGCAGCGTGCCGACCCTCGTCGATCGTGACCTGGCGTTGTACGAGTCGACCGTGGTGATGGAGTATCTGGATGAGCGCTATCCACATCCGCCTCTGCTGCCTGTCTATCCGGTTGCCCGTGCCAACAGTCGTTTGCTGATCCATCGTATCCAGAGAGACTGGTGTGGCCTTGTCGACCTGATTCTGGATACGCGCAGCAAAGAGCCTGCTCGTGTTCAGGCGCGCAAGGAGCTCCGCGAGAGTCTGGCCGGGGTTTCTCCGTTGTTCGCGGAAAAAGCTTTTTTCATGAGCGACGAGCTAAGTCTTGTTGACTGCTGTCTACTCCCCATACTCTGGCGTTTGCCAATTTTGGGTATTGAATTGCCGCGGCCTGCCAAGCCGCTGCTTGATTACATGGAGCGCCAATTTGCGCGTGAGGCTTTTCAGGCGAGTCTGTCTGCTGCCGAACGTGAAATGCGCTAAGGCTTAAGGAGCCGTTAATGAACTCCAGTCGCCCTTATCTTGTTCGTGCTCTTTACGAGTGGATCGTCGATAACGATTGCACCCCGCATGTGCTGGTCAATGCGGATTACCCGTCGGTGCAGGTCCCGCAAGGGTTTGCCAATGACGGGCAGATTGTCTTGAATGTTTCGCCGAGTGCCGTGCGTCATCTGCATATGGATAACGAAGCGGTGAGCTTCGAAGGCCGCTTCGGCGGTGTGCCGCACACGCTTTATGTACCTGTCGCTGCCATCCTGGGTATTTATGCCCGCGAGAACGGTCAGGGCATGGTTTTCGATCTGGAGCCCTCCATGGAAGAGGGCGAAGAAATCGAGATCGAGATCGAAGACGATACGCCTCCGCCAGACAGCGAACCGCCTCGTCCGAGTGGCAGGCCGAGTCTGAAGGTCGTGAAGTAAAAACCGGCAATAAAAAAGGCGATCTTCGGATCGCCTTTTTCATGCCTGTCGGTTACCCGTCAGTCGATGTACTCGAAGAGTTTGACGATCTTCTGCACGCCGGAGACGCCCTGTACCAGGTTGGTGGCGCGATTGGCTTCGTCCTGGGTTACCAGGCCCAGCAGGAAGACGATGCCGTTCTCGGTCACCACCTTGATGCGCGAGCCGGGAATGGATGCGTCAGCGATCATCTGGCTTTTGATCTTGGTGGTCAGCCAGGCGTCATTGTTGCGCGCCAGCAGCGAGGAGGGTGCCATCACCTGCAGTTCGTTGTTGACCTTCTTGACGCGCTGAACAGCGCTGGCGGCCTGTTCGGCCATTGCCTTGAGGTCGGCACGCGGTGTCTGGCCAGCCAGCAGCACGATGCCGTTGAAGCTGGTCACGACGATGTGCGAGCCCTCTGCGAGGTCAGGGTTGGCCTTGGAGATGTTGACGGCTGCCTTGGTCTCGATCAGTGAATCGTCGATCTTGCTGCCGAAGGTGCGCGTGCCGCGATCGTCTTTGATCGGTTTTTCGCGAGTGGCCGTGATCACCGAACTGCATCCGGTGATGCTGAGGCACAGTGTCAGAACCAGTAGGCTGAGACGATTAGGGGTCATTCTTCACTCCCGAACAGTTGGCTGTCGATCAAATCGCAAAGGCAATGGATCGCCAGCAGATGGACTTCTTGTATGCGTGCCGTGACATTGGCGGGTACGCGGATCTCCACATCCTCGGGCAATAGCAGCGAGGCCATGCCGCCACCGTCGCGTCCTGTCAATGCTACGACAATCATTTCGCGATCATGTGCGGCCTGGATGGCTTGAATAATATTCGCCGAGTTGCCGCTGGTGGAAATGGCCAGCAACACATCGCCTGGCTGACCCAGCGCGCGAATCTGTTTGGAGAAGATTTCGTTGTAGCTGTAATCGTTGGCGATCGAGGTGATCGTCGAGCTGTCGGTGGTCAGTGCAACCGCTGGCAGGCTCGGCCGCTCGCGCTCGAAGCGGTTGAGCAGTTCCGAGGAGAAGTGCTGTGCATCGCCCGCTGAACCGCCATTGCCGCATGCGAGCATCTTGCCCTCGTTGAGCAGGGCATTGACCATGACCTGACTGGCTTGCTCGATAAAGGGTGCAAGGACTTCCATCGCCTGTTGCTTGGTTTCGATGCTGGCCTGGAACAGCCGGCGAATTCGGGATTGCATGTCCATCAATGTGACCTTAATTAGAGCGTACGGCGGCGGGACGGATGCGCCGGGTTCTCCCGGGAGCTATCCGGCACACAAGGTGTGCAGCCGGCAAAACAAATAGCGAAATCGGTGACGGTTAGTAGTGTGTTGCAGGTCATGACTCAAGTCGGATTGCTGCTTCACTGCGCCAGGTCAGCTGTCAAAAGCGCTCTTGATCCAGTTCAGTGGTGCGGCCTTGCCGGGCTCGCCTTCAATGGCGATCACGTCGAAACGGCAGGGGTGATTGGCCCAGGCCGTTGCGTGCTGCAGAAAAAGCTGTGCGGCTGTGACGAGTTTCTCCTGCTTGCGAAAATCGACGCTTTCCGTGGCGCCGCCCCATCCTGAATGGCGCCGGTAGCGAACTTCGACGAATACTACTGTATCGCCGTCAAGCATGACTAGATCAAGCTCGCCGCGTTTGCATAACCAGTTTTGTTCAATCAGGCGCAGGCCCTGCTGCTGCAAAAACTGCAGGGCGAAGGCTTCGGCCTCGCGCCCTGCTTGCTGGCGGGTGCTGCGTTGCATCAAGGAGCGGTGTCCGGCAGGCGCTGGATCTTGCCGTCGACGAACTCGGCCCATGGCAGCTGGCGTTCGACGCGGCGGCCAGGGTTCAGGCTGAGGCTACCGGACAGCCCGTCAATGCGGCTGTCAGGCATCGCCTTGAGTTGAGCGAGGCGCGGCGCCAGGCGATACGCGTCGATACCCATCGCATACAGACGACCCAGGCTGCCTGCAGCCTGTGGCCATTGTGCGGTGACCTGCTGGCGCAGCGGGTCTTCGGCGTTCAGCAGCCATGGCGTTTCGCAGAAGCGCACGCCATTCAGGTCCATGTATTGGGCGTGATCGTTGCTGTTGGTGAACAGGTGCGAAGTGGCATAGACCGGAACGTCACCGGCGTACTGGAAGACCATGGTGGGTTTGATCTGTTGCGCTTGTTGTGGCGTCGCGGCGAGGAACATGAAGTCGATGTCCTGGCGACGGCTCGGCTGAGCTGCGATCTGAGTGCCGGCCGTGCTTTGCAGGCGCTGAGCGCGGCCTTCGCTATTGCGCAGCTGGAACAGGTCGGCGACCTGCTGTGCCAGTTCTACCGGCTGATCAACGTGCTCTGCAGCGATCA
Organism: Pseudomonas sp. MWU16-30316; assembly: GCF_020515645.1. Taxonomy (NCBI): domain Bacteria; kingdom Pseudomonadati; phylum Pseudomonadota; class Gammaproteobacteria; order Pseudomonadales; family Pseudomonadaceae; genus Pseudomonas; species Pseudomonas sp. MWU16-30316. The sequence goes on from NZ_JAIZAZ010000001.1 coordinate 482,502, forward strand.
GCGTACCGCCCTTGGCTTGCCAGCTCTTGCGGAAGGCATCCAGCACGCGGTCGCCCCACTCACCTTTCGGAACCATCGCCACGGCGCTGCGCTTGCCGTCCGCCCAGGCACGACGAGCAACCTCGCGGGCTTCGTCTTCTGCGGCCAGGCCGAACTGATACAGCTGCGCCGGGCCTTCATTGCTGGTATCGCTGTAGTTCAGCGCCAGTGTAGTAATAGGCAACTGCTGACGGCTGTTCAGTTGTTTGACGAGATTCTTTTCCAGCGGACCGACGACCAGTTGCACACCAGCGGCCTGAGCCTGACGGTAGAACTCGTCCATCGAGGTGATTCGCGAGCTGTCGAAGACCTGAATGGCCGGAGGATTCTCACCTGCTTGCTGAGCCTGGAAGTGCGCGGCCATGAAGCCTTCGCGCAGCGCCTTGGCGACTGCGGCCAATTGGCCATCCTGCGGCAGCAGCAGGGCAATTTTGGTAATCGGCTCGCTGGTCAGTGCACGCAGCTGCGCGAGAGCGGTTGGCAGTTGCAGTGCAGCAGGGTGTTTCGGATTCTGCGCTTTCCAGCTGTCGATGGCAGCCTGTTGCTGCTCAAGCGTGCCTGCGCCCTTGATCGAGCGAGCCAGGTTCAGCCAGCCGCCCATATCGTCGGTCGCTGTGCTCTGCAGTTGCTCGGCGGGCAGGGCAGAGACCAGTGTCCAGATCGCGTCATTGTTGGCGCTGGCGTCTGCGCCTTGCAGCAACGGGCCGGCATAAACACGTTCATTGGCGGCTGCGAGCGCCTGGCCATCGGCTTCAAGAGCGCGTGCCTTGACCATGTGCGTGCGAATCTGCTGCTCGACCGACAGCTCGCCCAGGCGCTGCATGCTTGGATGATTCAGGGCGGTCAGCGCTGCCTTGGGTTGATTACGGCCCATCGCCAGTTCGGCGGACAGTGTGCTGGCGAAAACCTGCAAGCCGGGCTTGAGTTGATCGATTTGCACCTGTCCGAGGATTTGCGCGGCGCGTCCTGCGTCATTCTGGCGGCTGGCCAGATCGGCCGCACTCAAGCGCAGCGTTGCGGCCTGCTCGGGGGTTTTGGCGCTGGCGGCCTGCTCGAGCAGTTGCTCGATGCTGGCATCAGGGGTTCGAGGCAGCTCGCCAAGGCTGGACGAGGGCGAGCTGGCACAGGCTGCAAGGAGGGCAGCGAGGCAGAGGGCAGAGAGCAGCCGCAGACAAGCGATCATTGGTATGTTCCTGAAACTCGAGCGAATTAACGGGGGATTGTACCCAAGCGCTGGCCGGGGTGCGATGTCGAAGGTATTTAAAGCCGTGATATCAGTCGCGTTAAGGTCATCTGGCGGCCAAATCGTTCAATTGGAGAGGTGCGCCGCGTTTCTTGCTCGGGTCTGAACATGTTTTCATTCCTTTTTTGTCGGCATCCTGACGCGCGAACCGTTCCGCCGCGCCGCAGCCTGTACAATGCAGTTTTTCCAAGCACCTGTTATAACCTGCGAGGTTTGCGTTTTGACTGTTCCGGTTGTTTCGAATTCCACTCCGGGTTCGCTTTATGTAGTGGCGACTCCCATCGGCAATCTGGACGACATGAGTGTGCGAGCCTTGAAGGTGTTGCGTGAGGTCGCGCTGATCGCAGCTGAAGACACGCGCCATTCCGCACGGCTGATGCAGCACTTCGGCATCTCGACTCCATTGGCAGCCTGTCACGAACATAACGAACGTGATGAGGGTAGTCGCTTCATTACACGTCTGCTGGCCGGAGATGACGTTGCGCTGATTTCCGATGCCGGCACGCCGTTGATCTCCGACCCCGGTTATCACCTGGTGCGTCAGGCGCGTGCCGCAGGTGTTCAGGTTGTACCGGTGCCGGGCGCGTGTGCCTTGATTGCGGCTCTGTCTGCGGCCGGGCTGCCGTCGGATCGATTCATTTTCGAAGGTTTTCTTCCGGCCAAGGCTGCGGGTCGCAAGGCCAGGCTCGAGCGTGTCAGGGAAGAGCCACGCACGCTGATCTACTATGAAGCGCCGCACCGCATCCTGGAGTGCCTGCAGGATATGGAGCTGGTCTTCGGTGCTGACCGTCAGGCCTTGCTGGCGCGTGAAATAACCAAAACTTTCGAAACCCTCAAGGGTCTGCCTTTGGGTGAGCTGCGTGCATTCGTCGAATCGGACAGTAATCAGCAGCGCGGAGAATGCGTGGTGCTGGTGGCTGGCTGGACGCCGCCGGATGACGAAGATGTCATTGGTGAAGAGGCTCGTCGGGTGCTGGATCTGCTGCTTGCAGAGATGCCGCTCAAGCGCGCCGCAGCGCTGGCAGCCGAAATAACCGGCGTGCGCAAGAACCTGCTGTATCAGGTGGCGCTGGAGAAACAGAAGGAGTAACGGGGGCTTTTGAAGGGGGTAAGCGAGCCACACAATGCTATTAAAGCTTGTTCTTGATGGCGTGTGCCGCTAACCTTGTCGGCGGAGAGTCGATTGGACAGTCGCTGCCTCTTGTTGTTCCGCAACAAGGGGGGGAGGAAAGTCCGGGCTCCATAGGGCGGAGTGCCAGGTAACGCCTGGGAGGCGCGAGCCTACGGAAAGTGCCACAGAAAATAACCGCCTAAGCGCTTCGGTGCCGGTAAGGGTGAAAAGGTGCGGTAAGAGCGCACCGCACGTCTGGTAACAGTTCGTGGCAAGGTAAACCCCACTCGGAGCAAGACCAAATAGGGTTCCTAGGCGTGGCCCGCGCTGGAACCGGGTAGGTTGCTAAAGGCGTCCAGTGATGGCCGTCGTAGAGGAATGACTGTTCTCGACAGAACCCGGCTTACAGATCGACTCTCCACCTTTTTTCTTCCCCTTCGTTTCACGCAGCAAAACCCCTCCGTAATACCAAAAAAATCTTACAGCTCATAAATCACATTAACTTTGAATCGCAACGATTTGAGCTGTGTGGGATTTATCCGTCAGTTCCTTCGCAAAATTACCTTTTTAGCCCCGATACCTCTCCTAAATCTCCGAAATGTAAGGGTTTTCCTTAAGACCGTGCCTTGACGGTGTGGTGGGCGCGTTCCTATAGTGTGCGCAAGTGGCAGAAAGTGGCACGAAGTGGGTTTTTTTAGCGCAAAAAGCTAATATTCGGAGAATGCGCCTGTGTTCCGTGGTGCCAATGCGATCAATCTCGATGCCAAGGGCCGTCTCGCTATGCCGAGCCGGTACCGTGACGAGTTGGATTCGCGTAGCGCCGGCCAACTTATCGTGACCATTGATGCCGTTGATCCATGCCTTTGCCTTTATCCGCTTTCCGAATGGGAGCTGATAGAAGCAAAACTTCGTGATCTGGCGACGTTTCGTGAAGAGAACCGCCGTCTGCAAAGGCTTCTGATTGGTAATGCTGTCGATCTGGAACTCGACGGGAGTGGGCGTTTTCTGGTGCCGCCGCGCCTGCGCGAGTACGCCAGGCTGGATAAGCGCGTAATGCTGGTGGGCCAGCTCAACAAGTTTCAACTGTGGGACGAGGACGCCTGGAATGCTCTTGCTGATGCTGACCTGGCTGCCATTCAAAAACCTGGCGCGATGCCCGACGAATTACGTGATTTGATCCTGTGACTATGAATAGCGGCTTTACCCACATCACCGTGCTGCTTGAAGAAGCCGTGGAGGCTCTCGCGGTGCGCGCCGATGGCTGCTACTTGGACGGCACGTTCGGGCGTGGCGGGCATAGTCGTCTGATACTCAGCCAGCTGGGCCCAGAGGGTCGGCTCCTGGGATTCGACAAGGACCCTCAAGCGATTGCCACCGGGCAAGCGCTAGCGGCCGAAGACGGCCGCTTTGTCATTGTGCAGCGCAGCTTTGCCGAATTGGGATCCGAGACTCAGGAACGCGGTTTGGCGGGCAAGGTCAGTGGCATTCTGCTGGATCTGGGTGTGTCGTCCCCGCAGCTGGATGATCCCGAGCGCGGTTTCAGCTTCATGAACGACGGTCCTCTGGACATGCGCATGGACCCGACCCGTGGCGTGAGCGCTGCCGAGTTCATCGCGACTGCACCGGCTGAAGAGATTGCCCGCGTTTTCAAGGAATACGGCGAAGAGCGATTTGCCAAGCGGATGGCCAATGCGGTCGTCGCGCGCCGCGAAGTCCAGCCTTTCGAGCGCACAGCCGATCTGGCAGAAGTGCTCAAGGTCGCCAACCCTGCCTGGGAAAAGGGCAAGAATCCTGCAACGCGTGCCTTTCAGGGCCTGCGTATTCACGTAAATAACGAATTGGGCGATCTGGAAGCCGGTCTCGAAGCGGCTCTGGATGCGCTGGAAGTGGGCGGCCTTCTGGTCGTCATCAGCTTTCACTCGCTGGAAGACCGCATCGTCAAGTTGTTCATGCGCAAGCTCGCCAAGGGCGAAGCCGACAACATGCCGCGCAATCTGCCGATCCAGTTCAAGCCGTTCGAACCGAAAATCAAAATTCACGGCAAGGCCCAGTTCGCCTCTGATGTCGAAACCAAAGCCAACCCGCGCTCGCGCAGTGCTGTCATGCGTGTAGCGGAGAAGCTCAGGTGAGCCGTCTGTTTCTGAAACCTCTGCCCGGCGGCAGCTTCATTATGCTGCTGCTGTTCATTGCTGTACTGATTTCGGCGATTGGCGTTTCCTATAGCGCACATTGGAATCGTCAACTGCTCAACTCGCTGTATTCGGAAATGAGCGTGCGCGACAAGGCGCAGGCAGAGTGGGGCCGGTTGATTCTTGAGCAGAGCACCTGGACTGCACACAGCCGTATCGAGACTCTGGCCACCGAACAACTGAAGATGCGCATCCCGAGCGCTGCCGAAGTACGGATGGTGGCGCCATGATGAAGCTCGATGGCGCTCTTTATCCGTGGCGTTTTCGCGTAGTCGTAGGGCTGCTGGTATCCCTCGTGCTCGCCATTTGCTGGCGCATCGTCGACCTGCAGGTCATCGACCATACCTTTCTTAAAGAGCAAGGCGATGCACGCAGCCTTCGGCATATCCCTATTCCGGCGCACCGTGGCCTGATCACCGACCGTAACGGCGAGCCGCTGGCGGTCAGTACTCCTGTGACGACGCTGTGGGCCAACCCGCGTGAAATGCAGCAGGACAAGTCCAAGTGGCCGATGCTGGCAGCCGCGCTGGGTCAGGATCTCAAGGCATTGACCGAGCGTCTGGACTCGCAGGCGAACAAGGAATTCATCTATCTGGTCCGTGGCCTGACGCCAGAGCAGGGCCAGTCGGTCATCGACCTGAAAGTACCGGGTGTCTACGGCATCGAAGAATTCCGCCGCTTTTATCCTGCCGGCGATGTCACCGCACACATGGTCGGCTTTACCGACCTTGATGACCATGGCCGCGAAGGCGTCGAGCTGGCGTATGACGACTGGCTCGCCGGTGTGCCTGGCAAACGTCAGGTCATCAAGGACCGGCGCGGTCGACTGATCAAGGATGTTCAGGTCACCAAGAATGCCAAGGCCGGAAAGACCTTGGCTTTGTCCATTGACCTGCGCCTGCAGTACCTGGCGACCCGTGAACTGCGCAATGCCATCGTCGAGAACGAGGCCAAGGCCGGCAGCATGGTGATCATGGACGTCAAGACCGGTGAGGTGCTGGCGATGGTCAACCAGCCGACCTACAACCCGAACAACCGCCGCACCATGGTGCCTGCCGCCATGCGCAACCGGGCCATCATCGACGTGTTCGAACCTGGTTCGACCATGAAGCCGATCTCCATGACCGCGGCGCTGGACAGTGGCCGCTGGAAGCCGACCGACAAGGTCGAGGTTTATCCGGGCACCCTGCAGATCGGCAAATACACGATTCGTGACGTGACCAAGACCGAAGGCCCGATCCTCGATCTGACCGGCATTCTGATCAACTCCAGTAACGTCGGCATGAGCAAGGTCGCGTTCGATGTGGGCGGTGAGGCGATCTTTCGTGCCATGCAGCGCGTCGGTTTCGGTCAGTACACCGGCCTCGGCTTCCCTGGCGAGCGCGTCGGCAACCTGCCCAACTACCGCGAATGGCGCAAGGCTGAAACCGCCACGCTGTCCTATGGCTACGGTTTGTCGGTCACGGCTTTGCAACTGGTGCATGCCTACGGCGCGCTGGCCAACAATGGCCGCATTGTGCCGTTGACCATTCTGAAAACAGATAAAGAGCCGGAATCGACCCAGGCCATTCCGGAGAAAACCGCCAAGACCCTGCAAGGCATGTTGCAGCAGGTTATCGAGGACCCGCGCGGCGTCTATCGCGCCCGTGTACCGTCCTACCACGTCGGTGGCAAGAGTGGTACGGCGCGTAAGACGTCCATCGGTACCAAGGGCTACGCGGAAAACTCCTATCGCTCGCTGTTCGCCGGGTTCGGCCCGATGAGTAACCCGCGTTACGCCATCGTGGTCGTCATCGACGAGCCGAGCAAGGGTGGTTACTACGGCGGTCTGGTTTCGGCCCCGGTATTCAGCAAGGTCATGTCCGGCACGTTGCGTCTGATGAACGTGACGCCGGACAACCTTGCGCCACCTGAACAAGTCAACGCCGCACCGGCAGCCAAAGGAGGGCGTGGTTGATGGCCTTTAATCTGAGCAAGATTTTCGCTCACACCGACCGCGATGCGCTGATTCGCGAGTTGACTCTCGACAGTCGCAATGTCCGTCCGGGTGATCTGTTTCTAGCCATACCGGGTATCAATGTCGATGGCCGTGCGCATATTGCCGACGCGCTCAAGCGTGGCGCGGCGGCTGTGGCGTACGAAGTCGAAGGCTCGACCGTTCTGCCGATCACTGACGTGCCGCTGATCCCGGTCAAGGGGCTCGCCGCGCAGTTGTCCGATATTGCCGGCCGCTTCTACGGCGACCCGAGTCGCAGTCTGAATCTGGTAGGTGTTACCGGCACCAACGGCAAGACCAGCGTCACCCAGCTGGTTGCGCAGGCGCTTGATGCGCTGGGTCAGCACTGCGGCATCGTCGGCACACTGGGCACAGGATTCTACGGCGCGCTGCAAAGCGGCCGTCATACCACGCCTGACCCGATTGCCGTTCAGGCGACGCTGGCCGATCTGAAAAAGGCCGGTGCGCGCGCAGTGGCGATGGAAGTGTCGTCTCATGGGCTGGATCAAGGGCGGGCGACGGCGCTGGCGTTTGATGTGGCGGTGCTGACCAATCTGTCCCGTGATCACCTGGATTATCACGGCACCATGGAAGCGTACGCTGCCGCCAAGGCCAAGCTGTTTGCATGGTCCAACCTGAAATGCCGGGTAATCAACCTGGATGATACTTTCGGTCGTGAACTGGCCGGTATCAAGCAAGAGTCGCGGTTGATCACCTATAGCCAGCTGGATAGCTCGGCCTACCTGTATTGCCGCGATGCGAAATTCGATGATGATGGCGTGCGCGCTACGTTGGTCACGCCTCAGGGCGAGCATTTCCTGCGCAGCAGCCTGCTGGGTCGCTTCAACCTGAGCAACGTGCTGGCTGCGGTCGGCGCTTTGCTGGGCCTGGATTACGCGCTGGACGAAATTCTCAAGGTGCTGCCGAAACTCGAAGGCCCGGTCGGGCGCATGCAGCGTCTGGGTGGTGCCGACAAGCCGCTGGTGGTTGTCGATTACGCGCATACTCCGGATGCGCTGGAAAAAGTCCTCGAAGCACTGCGCCCGCACGCCAAAGGCCGTCTGTTGTGCCTGTTCGGCTGCGGCGGTGATCGTGATCGCGGCAAGCGTCCGCTGATGGCTGAAGTGGTCGAACGCCTGGCAGACGGTGCGTGGGTCACCGACGACAACCCGCGCTCCGAATCGCCAGCCAGTATTTTTGACGATATTCGCCCTGGCTTCGCTGCTGTCGACAAGGTGCGTTTCATCGAAGGTCGCGGTCAGGCCATTGCCGAACTGATTGCCAGCGCCAATGCCGATGACGTCGTAGTGCTCGCCGGCAAGGGCCACGAGGACTATCAGGAAATCAATGGTCAGCGGCAGCCATTCTCCGATTTGCAAGAAGCCGCCAGCGCGCTTGCCATATGGGAGCCTGCAAATGCTTAAGCCAATGACCTTCAGCGAACTGGTTGTACCACTCGATGCGCGTCTGGTCGGGGGCGACTGCAGCTTTTCCGGCGTGAGCACCGACAGCCGTGGCATCGAGCCAGGCCAGCTGTTTGTAGCCCTGACCGGGCCGCGTTTTGACGGTCATGAATACCTCGATCAAGTGGCTGCCAAAGGTGCGGTCGGTGCTCTGGTCGAGCGCGAAGTGCAGGGCGCCGCCTTGCCGCAACTGGTCGTGCTGGATACCCGCAAGGCGCTTGCCCAACTGGGTGCCATGAATCGCAATGCATTCGTCGACCGGCCGGTTGCTGCAGTCACCGGCTCCAGTGGCAAGACCACGGTCAAGGAAATGCTCGCGAGCATCCTGCGCACGCGCGGCCCGGTGCTGGCGACCCGAGGCAACCTGAACAACGAATTGGGCGTTCCACTGACTCTGCTGGAACTGGCCCCGGAATACACGTCCGCTGTGATCGAGCTGGGTGCGTCGCGGGTCGGCGAGATTGCCTACACCGTAAGCCTCGCCAAGCCGCACGTCGCCATGATCACCAACGCCGGAACTGCCCACGTCGGCGAGTTCGGCGGCCCGGACAGAATTGTCGAAGCCAAGGGCGAGATTCTCGAAGGTCTCGGCGCGGGTGGTACTGCAGTATTGAATCTGGAAGACAAGGCGTTTCCGATCTGGCGCAAGCGCGCCGGCGATCGCAATGTCCTGACCTTCGCACTGACCGACTCTGCGGCTGACGTGTACGCCAGCGAGCTGAGCCGTGATGCTCGGGGCTGCCCGGCTTTTACCCTCAACAGCCCGCTCGGCACTGCCCGGGTCCAGTTGAACCTGCTCGGCACACACAATGTGTCCAACGCCTTGGCCGCTGCGGCTGCGGGCTGCGCAATGGGTGTGCCGCTGGAAGGGATCGTCACCGGGCTGAACAACGTGCAGCCGGTCAAGGGCCGTGCCGTGGCGCAAATCGCCAGCAATGGCATGCGCGTCATCGATGACACCTACAACGCCAACCCTGCCTCGATCAACGCGGCCGTCGACATCCTCACCGGCTTCACCGGTCGTACCGTACTGGTGCTGGGCGACATCGGTGAGCTGGGCGAATGGGCCGAGCAGGGCCATCGCGAAGTGGGCGCCTATGCCGCTGGCAAGGTGTCGGCGCTGTATGCCGTCGGCCCATTGATGACTCACGCGGTCAGCGCCTTCGGCGAGCACGCTTACCACTTTGCCAGTCAGGCTGAACTGATCGCGGCGCTGGGCGCCGAGCAGAATCCTGATACCACTTTACTGATCAAGGGCTCGCGTAGCGCTGCGATGGAACACGTCGTGGCTGCCTTGTGCGGTTCTAGCCTGGAGAAACATTAATGCTGCTGCTGTTGGCCGAGTTTTTACAACAGTTCTACAAAGGCTTCGCGGTCTTTCAGTACCTGTCATTGCGCGGGATCCTTGGCGTGCTCACCGCCCTGACGCTGTCGCTGTGCCTGGGGCCGTGGATGATCCGCACCCTGCAAATGCGTCAGATCGGTCAGTCGGTGCGCAACGATGGTCCGCAATCGCACCTGTCCAAGTCGGGTACGCCGACCATGGGTGGGGCGCTGATCCTGTCGTCCATCGGTATCAGTACATTGCTGTGGGCTGACCTGAGCAACCGTTACGTATGGGTTGTGTTGCTGGTGACACTGTTGTTCGGCGCCATCGGCTGGGTCGATGACTACCGCAAGGTGATCGAAAAGAATTCCCGGGGCCTGCCGAGCCGCTGGAAGTATTTCTGGCAGTCGGTTTTTGGCCTCTGTGCAGCGATCTTCCTTTATACGACTGCACCGTCGGCGACTGAAACCACGCTGATCGTGCCGATGCTCAAGGATGTGCGTATCCCGCTGGGTATCGGTTTCATCGTGTTGACCTATTTCGTGATTGTCGGCTCCAGCAATGCAGTCAACCTGACTGACGGGCTGGATGGTCTGGCGATCATGCCGACGGTGATGGTAGGCGGTGCCTTGGGCATCTTCTGCTACCTGTCGGGTAACGTGAAATTTGCTGAATACCTGCTGATTCCCTACGTGCCGGGGGCGGGCGAGCTGATTGTGTTCTCTGGGGCGCTGATTGGCGCCGGGCTCGGATTCCTCTGGTTCAACACGTATCCGGCGCAGGTGTTCATGGGCGACGTCGGTGCGCTGGCACTCGGCGCGGCGCTGGGCACCATGGCGGTGATCGTTCGTCAGGAAATGGTCCTGTTCATCATGGGCGGCGTGTTCGTGATGGAAACCCTTTCAGTGGTCATTCAGGTTGCGTCTTTCAAACTTACCGGCCGCCGCGTATTCCGCATGGCGCCGATCCACCACCACTTTGAACTCAAAGGCTGGCCCGAGCCACGTGTGATCGTCCGTTTCTGGATCATCACCGTGATTCTGGTGCTCATTGGCCTTGCCACGCTGAAACTGAGGTAGAACGAGTGTCCCTGATCGTTTCCGACCGCTTCCGCATTGTCGTGGGTCTAGGCAAAAGCGGCATGTCCCTGGTTCGCTTCCTGGCGAACCAGGGCGTGTCCTTTGCCGTGGCCGACACGCGGGAGAATCCTCCTGAGCTGGCGACCTTGCGTCGCGACTATCCGCAGGTGGAAGTGCGTTGTGGCGAGCTGGACGTGGATTTCCTCTGCCGTGCCGATGAGCTGTATGTCAGCCCCGGTCTGGCCCTGGCGACCCCGGCCCTGCAGCAGGCTCACGCACGTGGCGTCAAACTGTCGGGCGACATCGAACTGTTCGCGCGTCACGCGAAGGCGCCGGTGATTGCCATTACCGGCTCGAATGCGAAAAGCACCGTGACGACACTGGTCGGCGAAATGGCTGCTGCCGCTGGAAAGCGTGTGGCGGTGGGCGGCAATCTCGGCACTCCGGCGCTGGACCTGCTCAGCGACGACGTCGAGCTGTACGTGATGGAGCTTTCCAGCTTTCAGCTCGAAACCACTGACCAGCTCAATGCCGAAGTGGCGACCGTGCTGAATATCAGTGAAGACCACATGGACCGTTACAGCGGCCTGCCTGCCTACCACCTGGCCAAGCACCGGATTTTCCGTGGCGCGCGGCAGGTGGTGGTCAATCGTCAGGATGCGCTGTCCCGTCCGTTGATTGGCGAAGGCCTGCCGTGCTGGACATTCGGCCTCAACAAGCCCGACTTCCATGGTTTCGGCCTGCGTGAAGAGAACGGCGAAAAGTACCTGGCGTTCCAGTTTGAAAACCTCATGCCGGTACGTGAGCTGAAAGTGCGTGGTGCGCACAATCAGTCCAACGCGCTTGCCGCCCTGGCCCTGGGGCATGCGGTCGGCCTGCCGTTCGACGCCATGCTCGCCAGCCTGCGCGAGTTCACTGGTCTGGAGCATCGCTGCCAGTGGCTGCGCGAGCACGAAGGCGTTCATTACTACAACGACTCCAAAGCCACCAACGTGGGTGCCGCGCTGGCTGCCATCGAAGGTCTGGGCTCGGATATCGACGGCAAGCTGGTGCTGATCGCCGGCGGCGATGGCAAAGGCGCTGATTTCAGCGGTTTGCGCGCGCCAGTCGCCGAGCATTGCCGCGCGGCGGTCTTGCTCGGGCGTGATGCCCAGCTTATTGCCCAGGCATTGGGCGACGCTGTCCCGCTGGTGCATGTCGACACCGTCCAGGCGGCTGTCGAGCACAGCGCAAAACTGGCTCAGCGTGGCGATGCCGTATTGCTTTCTCCTGCATGCGCCAGTCTGGACATGTTCAAGAATTATGAAGAGCGCGGACGTGTGTTCGCGCAGGCAGTGGAGTGCTTGTCATGATCTTCGGTGTGATCAAGCCTTATCCATCGCCACTGATCAGTGGGCGAGGCATCGACCTGGACTTCCCGATGCTGGTCGGCTGCCTGGCGCTGCTCGGCCTTGGCCTGGTGATGATTACCTCGGCCTCGTCGGAAGTTGCCGCCGTACAGTCCGGTAACACGCTGTACATGATGACCCGTCACCTGGTTTATCTGCTGATCGGTCTGGGTGCCTGTGGCGTGACCATGATGATTCCGGTCGCCACCTGGCAACGCCTGGGCTGGATGATGCTGCTTGGCGCGTTCGGCCTGTTGCTGCTGGTACTGGTGCCGGGAATCGGGCGCGAGGTAAACGGTTCGATGCGCTGGATCGGTTTCGGCGCGTTCAACGTGCAGCCGTCGGAAATCGCCAAGGTATTCGTGGTGATCTTCCTTGCCGGCTACCTGATTCGTCAGCAGCAGGAAGTTCGCGAAAGCTGGATGGGCTTTTTCAAGCCGTTCATCGTGCTGCTGCCGATGGCCGGTCTGCTGCTCATGGAACCTGACTTCGGTGCGACCGTGGTAATGATGGGCTCGGCGGCAGCCATGCTGTTTCTCGGCGGTGTCGGCCTGTTCCGCTTCTCGCTGATGGTGGTGCTGGCGGTCGCTTCTGTGGTGGTGCTGGTCCAGGCCCAACCTTACCGGATGGCGCGTCTGACCAACTTTACCGACCCGTGGGCCGACCAGTTCGGTTCCGGCTATCAATTGACCCAGGCACTGATCGCCTTCGGTCGCGGCGAGTGGTTCGGCGTCGGACTGGGCAACAGTGTGCAGAAGCAGTTCTATCTGCCGGAAGCGCACACCGACTTCGTGTTCTCGGTACTTGCAGAAGAGCTGGGCGTGGTGGGTTCGCTGATCACCGTCGCGCTGTTCCTGTTCGTCAGTATTCGCGGCATGTACATCGGCATGTGGGCCGAGCGCGCCAAGCAGTTCTTCGGTGCCTATGTGGCCTACGGCCTTTCGTTCCTGTGGATCGGTCAGTTCCTGATCAACATCGGTGTGAACGTCGGTCTGCTGCCTACCAAGGGGCTGACCCTGCCGTTCCTCAGCTACGGCGGCAGCTCGCTGGTGATCTGCTGCGCGAGCCTCGGGCTGCTGCTGCGCATCGAGTGGGAATCGCGCAACAACATGGGCAGTGAAGAAGCCGAGTTCAAGGAAAGCGACTTCGCCGAGGACACACCGCATGGACGCTAACGTGCTGATCATGGCAGGCGGGACCGGCGGGCATGTATTCCCGGCGCTGGCCTGTGCGCGCGAGTTCCAGGCACGCGGCTACAAGGTCCATTGGCTGGGCACGCCGCGTGGTATCGAAAACGAACTGGTGCCGCAGGCCGGTCTGACGCTGCACCTGATCAACGTTACCGGTCTGCGTGGCAAGGGCCGCTTGTCGCTGCTCAAGGCGCCGTTCATGTTGCTCAAGGCCCTGATGCACGCACGCAAGGTTGTGCGTGAGGTGAAACCGGTCTGCGTGGTCGGCTTCGGTGGCTACGTCACCGGCCCTGGCGGTCTGGCGGCGAAGCTGGCAGGCGTACCGTTGATCATTCACGAGCAGAATGCCGTTGCCGGTACCGCCAACCGCAGTCTGGCCTCGTTCGCCAGCCGGGTGTGCGAAGCGTTCCCGAACACCTTTGCGGATTCATCCAAGCGTCGCACCACCGGCAACCCGGTGCGTGTCGAGCTGTTTCTGGAAACACCGCGTCAGGCTCTGGCCGGACGCAAGGCTCGTCTGCTGGTACTGGGCGGAAGCCTGGGCGCGGAGCCGTTGAACAAACTGCTGCCCGAGGCGCTGTCTCAGCTGCCTCAGGACATCCAGCCCGAAGTGTTTCATCAGTCGGGCAAGAATCATGACGCAGTCACCGCCGAGCGCTATCGCAACGTGGGCGTCGAGGCGCAGGTTGCGCCATTCATACAGAACATGGCCCAAGCCTATGGCTGGGCCGATCTGGTGGTCTGCCGCGCAGGCGCATTGACCATCAGCGAACTGGCCGCCGCCGGCCTGCCGTCGTTGCTGATACCGCTGCCCCACGCGATTGATGACCATCAGTCACGTAACGCTGACTATCTGGCTCGCGAAGGCGCAGCCTTCGTCATGCCGCAAGCGACAACTGGCGCCGCCGAGATGGCAGCACGCCTGAAAGAGGTTTTGATGCAACCCGAACAATTGAACAGCATGGCCCGCACTGCACGCAGCCTGGCCATGCCTGATGCAACCAGCACTGTCGTCAACGTCTGTGTGGAGGTGGCCCATGGTTGAGAATCAACGCGCCATGCCACAACCTGAAATGCGCCGTATCCGTCGTATCCACTTCGTCGGTATCGGCGGTGTCGGCATGTGCGGGATCGCCGAGGTGTTGTTGAACCTGGGTTACGAAGTCTCGGGCTCCGACCTGAAGGGCTCGGCCGTGACCGAGCGCCTGGAATCGTTCGGCGCACAGATTTTTATCGGCCATCGTGCCGAGAACACCATCGGTGCCGACGTGCTGGTAGTGTCCAGTGCCGTCAACACCTCCAACCCGGAAGTGGCCACCGCGCTGGAGCGCCGCATTCCGGTCGTACCGCGTGCCGAGATGCTCGCCGAGCTGATGCGTTATCGCCACGGCATCGCTGTTGCCGGTACGCACGGCAAGACCACCACCACCAGCCTGATCGCTTCGGTATTCGCTGCCGGCGGCCTGGACCCGACCTTCGTGATTGGCGGCCGTCTCAACGCGGCGGGCACCAATGCGCAGCTGGGCACCAGCCGCTACCTGATCGCCGAAGCCGATGAGAGCGACGCCAGCTTCCTGCACCTGCAGCCTCTGGTCGCTGTGGTCACCAATATCGACGCCGATCACATGGCGACCTACGAAGGCGACTTCAACAAACTGAAGAAGACCTTTGTCGAGTTCCTGCACAACCTGCCGTTCTATGGGCTGGCGGTGATGTGCATCGACGATCCGGTGGTGCGTGAAATTCTGCCGTTGGTCAAGCGTCCGACGCTGACCTATGGCTTCAGCGAGTCTGCCGATATACGTGCAATCAATGTGCGTCAGGACGGCATGCTGACATTCTTCACCGTACTGCGCCGCGACCGCGAGCCGCTGGATGTGTCGGTGAACATGCCCGGCAATCACAACGTACTCAACTCGCTGGCGACCATCGCCATCGCCACCGACGAGGGCGTCAGCGACGAGGCCATCGTTCAGGGCCTTTCCGGGTTCCAGGGCGTCGGTCGGCGCTTCCAGGTCTACGGCGAGCTGCCGGTTGACGGCGGCAACGTGATGCTGGTCGATGACTACGGTCACCATCCGCGCGAAGTCGCTGCCGTTATCAACGCTGTGCGTGGCGGCTGGCCTGACCGTCGTCTGGTGATGGTCTACCAGCCACACCGTTTCAGCCGCACCCGTGACCTGTACGACGATTTCGTCCAGGTGCTGGCAGACGCCAATGTGCTGCTGCTGATGGAAGTCTACCCGGCCGGTGAAGAACCGATTCCTGGTGCGGACAGCCGCAACCTGTGCCACAGCATTCGTCAGCGTGGCCAGCTGGACCCGATCTACATCGAGCGTGGTGTCGAGCTGGCGCCGCTGGTCAAGCCGCTGTTGCGTGCCGGCGACATCCTGTTGTGTCAGGGCGCTGGCGACATCGGTGGTCTTGCGCCACAGCTGCTGAAAAGCCCACTGTTCGCCGGTGCCAAAGTGGCCCCCACCGAAGGGAAGCTGAAATGACAGCCGTCGCCCAGTCGTCCCTGCGCTCGACACTTGAGCCGAAAAGCTTCGGCCGTGTCGCCGTGCTCTTCGGTGGCAAGAGTGCCGAGCGGGCGGTCTCGCTGAACTCGGGTAATGCCGTGCTCGGCGCGTTGCTCGAGGCTGGCGTGGATGCGTTCGGCATCGATGTGGGCGATGACTTTCTGCAGCGACTGGTCAGCGAGAAAATCGACCGTGCCTTTATCGTTCTGCACGGACGTGGCGGTGAAGACGGCACCATGCAAGGCCTGCTGGAATGCCTGGAAATCCCTTATACCGGCAGTGGCGTACTGGCTTCTGCCCTGGCGATGGACAAGTTGCGCACCAAGCAGGTCTGGCAGAGTCTCGGCCTCGCCACACCGCTGCATGCCGTTCTTGAAAACGAGAGTGATTGTATTTGCGCCGTGACGGAACTGGGCCTGCCTTTGATCGTCAAACCGGCCCATGAAGGTTCAAGTATCGGTATGGCAAAGGTGAACAGCGTCGATGAATTGATCGCCGCCTGGAAAGCCGCCAGTACCTACGATTCGCAAGTATTAGTCGAACAGTGGATTCAGGGACCTGAGTTCACTGTGGCGTCTCTGCGTGGCCAGGTGTTGCCTCCCATCGGCCTGGGCACTCCTCATAGTTTTTATGATTACGATGCCAAGTACCTGGCGTCCGATACTCAGTATCGGATTCCGTGCGGACTTGGCGATGCGCAGGAACAGGAACTCAAACAACTTGCAGCACGTGCTTGCGATGCCATCGGCATTGCAGGCTGGGCGCGCACGGATGTCATGCAGGACGCACAAGGCAAGTTCTGGTTACTGGAAGTCAATACTGTACCCGGCATGACCGATCACAGTCTGGTGCCTATGGCGGCCCGTGCGGCAGGTCTGGATTTTCAACAACTGGTGTTGGCGATTCTGGCCGACAGCGTTCAGGCGAGAGGTTAAGGCATGTACGGCGCGTCGACACGTCCTCAGCCACCTGCTCCCGGCCGCAACAAGCCGGTGCCGCGCGGCGCCAGCCGTATGGTGGCCAAGGAGCCCTTGTCGGCGCGCCTGCCCAAGGCCAACTTCAGTTTTCTGAAGCGTTTGCTCTGGCCTGTGCTGTTGGTGGTTCTGGGCTTCGGTACTTATGAGGCAGCACAGCGTCTGCTGCCGTACGCCGACCGCCCGATCACCCGCATCAACGTGCAGGGCGATTTGAGTTACATCAGCCAGCAGGCTGTGCAGCAGCGGATTGCGCCTTATGTGGCGTCGAGCTTTTTCAAGATCGATCTGGCTGCCATGCGCACCGAGCTTGAGCAGATGCCCTGGATCGCGCACGCCGAGGTCCGTCGTGTATGGCCGGATCAGGTCGTGATTCGTCTTGAAGAGCAGTTGCCGGTTGCCCGTTGGGGCGATGAAGCGCTGTTGAATAACCAGGGGCAGGCTTTCACACCGCGTGAACTGTCCAATTACGAACATCTTCCCCAGTTGTTCGGCCCGCAGCGGGCCCAGCAGCAGGTGATGCAGCAGTATCAGGTGTTGAGTCAGATGTTGCGCCCGCTGGGCTTCTCCATCGTGCGCCTGGAGCTGCGCGAGCGTGGCAGCTGGTTCCTGACGACAGGTGCCGGTAGTGCTGGCCCGGGTATCGAGTTGTTGCTTGGACGCGACCACCTTGTCGAAAAAATGCGCCGCTTCATCGCGATTTACGACAAAACGCTGAAAGACCAAATAACGAATATCGCGCGCGTCGACTTGCGTTACTCCAACGGCCTTGCGGTCGGTTGGCGCGAACAGGCAGCGCCGGCGACGGAAAAACCCGCCGTCGCGAAGAATTGATAAGAGGCAGGACCATGGCAAATGTGCAAAGCGGCAAAATGATCGTCGGGCTGGATATCGGTACCTCCAAGGTGGTGGCACTGGTAGGCGAAGTCGCGGCCGATGGCTCGCTGGAAATCGTGGGTATCGGTACCCATCCCTCCCGCGGCCTGAAGAAGGGCGTGGTGGTGAATATCGAATCGACCGTGCAGTCGATCCAGCGCGCAATCGAAGAAGCGCAGCTGATGGCCGGCTGCCGTATCCACTCGGCATTTGTTGGTGTGGCAGGCAGCCACATTCGCAGCCTGAACTCACACGGCATCGTGGCGATTCGTGATCGCGAAGTCAGCTCTGCGGATCTGGAGCGTGTGCTCGATGCTGCTCAGGCGGTGGCCATTCCTGCCGACCAGCGCGTGCTGCACACCTTGCCTCAGGATTACGTGATCGATAATCAGGAAGGCGTGCGTGAGCCCCTGGGCATGTCCGGCGTACGTCTGGAAGCCAAGGTTCACGTGGTGACCTGTGCGGTGAACGCGGCGCAGAACATCGAGAAGTGCGTACGTCGCTGCGGGCTGGAAGTCGACGACATCATTCTCGAACAGTTGGCCTCGGCGTATTCCGTGCTGACCGATGACGAGAAAGAACTGGGTGTCTGCCTGGTGGACATCGGAGGCGGCACTACCGACATCGCGATCTTCACCGAAGGCGCCATTCGCCACACAGCGGTCATCCCGATTGCGGGTGATCAGGTGACCAACGACATCGCCATGGCGTTGCGCACTCCGACCCAGTACGCCGAAGAAATCAAGATTCGTTATGCCTGTGCGCTGGCCAAGCTGGCCGGTGCAGGCGAAACCATCAAAGTGCCGAGCGTGGGAGACCGCCCACCTCGCGAGCTGTCGCGTCAGGCCCTGGCCGAAGTGGTCGAGCCTCGTTACGACGAGTTGTTCACCCTGATCCAGGCCGAACTGCGCCGCAGCGGCTACGAAGACCTGATCCCGGCCGGCATCGTGCTGACCGGGGGCACAGCGAAAATGGAAGGTGCGGTCGAACTGGCCGAGGAAATCTTCCACATGCCGGTGCGCCTGGGCGTACCGCACAGCGTCAAAGGGCTCGCTGATGTCGTCCGCAACCCGATTTACTCAACCGGCGTAGGCCTGTTGATGTACGGGCTGCAAAAACAATCGGATGGCATTTCGCTGTCCGGGATTGTCGGCAACAGCAGCTACAGCGACGAAACCAAGGCACCGGTGCTTGAGCGTATCAAGCGTTGGGTGCAGGGCAATTTCTAAGTTTCAACGTTTAACGGTTTCACAGCTTCAGATTCAGGGCTTCACCAGCAGTATCGGCAGGCAGTAGGCAAAACTAACTAGAAAGCGGAAGGAGAGAGAAAATGTTCGAACTCGTAGACAACGTCCCGCAAAGCCCGGTTATCAAGGTTATCGGCGTAGGCGGTGGTGGCGGCAACGCTGTCAATCACATGGTCAAGAGCAACATCGAAGGCGTGGAATTCATCTGCGCCAACACCGATGCTCAGGCGCTGAAAAACATCGGCGCGCGGACCATTCTGCAGCTGGGCACCGGCGTGACCAAGGGCCTTGGCGCTGGCGCCAACCCTGAAGTCGGTCGTCAGGCCGCACTGGAAGATCGTGAGCGCATTGCAGAAGTTCTGCAGGGCACCAACATGGTTTTCATCACCACTGGCATGGGCGGCGGTACCGGTACCGGTGCAGCACCGATCATTGCTGAAGTGGCCAAGGAAATGGGCATTCTGACGGTCGCAGTCGTGACCCGTCCGTTCCCGTTCGAAGGTCGCAAGCGTATGCAGATCGCCGATGAAGGCATCCGCATGCTGTCCGAAAGCGTCGACTCGTTGATCACCATTCCCAACGAGAAGCTGCTGACCATCCTCGGTAAAGACGCCAGCCTGCTGTCGGCTTTCGCCAAGGCTGACGATGTACTGGCCGGTGCCGTTCGCGGTATCTCCGACATCATCAAGCGTCCGGGCATGATCAACGTCGACTTCGCCGACGTGCGTACCGTGATGAGCGAAATGGGCATGGCGATGATGGGCACTGGCTGCGCCAGCGGTCCTAACCGTGCACGTGAAGCGACCGAAGCAGCGATCCGCAACCCGTTGCTCGAAGACGTCAACCTTCAGGGCGCTCGCGGCATCCTGGTCAACATCACTGCCGGTCCTGACCTGTCTCTGGGTGAGTACTCGGACGTGGGTAGCATCATCGAAGCGTTCGCTTCCGAGCACGCGATGGTCAAGGTCGGTACCGTTATCGATCCGGACATGCGTGACGAGTTGCACGTGACCGTGGTTGCCACCGGCCTGGGCGCGAAAATCGAGAAACCTGTCAAGGTCATCGACAACACGCTGCAGACCACCCAGCAGGCTCCTGCGCAGCAGGCGTCCCGTCAGGAAGCACCATCGGTCAACTACCGTGACCTGGATCGTCCTACCGTGATGCGCAATCAGGCACACGCAGGCGCTACAGCAGCGGCGAAGATGAATCCAAACGATGATCTCGATTACCTGGACATCCCGGCTTTCCTGCGTCGTCAGGCCGATTGATGAAATGTATCAGGGGTATTAGGGTGATTGGTGTTCAGCAAAGGCATGGTCTGCTATCATCGCCAGCCTTTGTTGATACCAGTTCGCAACTTGCGCTGAAGCGGCCCATGCCATGATAAAACAACGCACCCTGAAAAATATTATCCGTGCCACAGGTGTAGGCCTGCACTCCGGGGAGAAGGTTTACCTGACCCTCAAGCCCGCACCTGTGAATACCGGCATTGTGTTTTGCCGAGCTGACCTTGACCCCGTCGTGCAGATCCCTGCGCGTGCGGAAAACGTCGGTGACACCACTCTGTCGACCACTCTGGTCAATGGTGATGTCAAAGTCGACACGGTAGAACACTTGCTCTCGGCCATGGCTGGCCTTGGCATCGATAACGCCTACGTCGAGCTCTCTGCCTCCGAAGTTCCTATCATGGACGGCAGCGCAGGCCCTTTCGTATTCCTGATTCAATCGGCAGGCCTGGAAGAACAGGACGAGCCGAAGAAATTCATCCGTATCCTGCGTGAAGTCACAGTCGAGGAGGGCGGTAAACGCGCTACTTTTGTGCCTTTCGAAGGGTTCAAGGTCAGTTTCGAGATCGATTTCGATCACCCCGTCTTCCGTGACCGCACCCAGAGTGCAAGCGTGGACTTTTCCAGTACTTCCTTCGTGAAGGAAGTCAGCCGTGCCCGGACCTTCGGGTTCATGAGTGATATCGAGTACCTGCGCAAGCACAACCTCGCACTCGGCGGCAGCGTGGAAAACGCCATCGTGGTCGACAAGGACGGTGTACTGAACGAAGACGGCCTGCGTTACGAGGACGAATTCGTCAAACACAAAATCCTCGACGCCATCGGTGACCTCTACCTGCTGGGCAACAGCCTGATTGGTGAGTTCCGGGGTTTCAAATCGGGGCATGCACTGAACAACCGTCTGCTGCGTACGTTGATCGAGCAGAAAGACGCTTGGGAAGTGGTGACTTTCGAGGATGCCAGTACGGCACCTATTTCTTACATGCGTCCTGTCGCGGCCGTGTAAGCAAGCTTTACTCTCTTTCCTTTTGTTCTTTAAAGGCTGCCCTCGGGTGGCCTTTTTTTATGGGTTTTTCAGGGGAGGTCAGTGCTGGCGGCGATCAGGCAGGGTTACTTCCTGTCCTTTGCATGGCTGGCCAGTCTTTCCAGTGCGGCACGCAAGCGCGGATCGGTGATGCCTTCAGCGGTGGCCTGAATGTTTTCGGCAGCCACTGCCGACAGGTCGATGGTATGCGTGGCAGCTCCGCGTGGCGCTTCAGGCGGCTGCACCTTGAACACAATGCGGGTCAGGTTGATGAATTCGTCGAAGGCCATCATTTGCCGGTGCAGGCGTTTCTGCTGGTAGCGCAGGCGCGTGGCCCAGTGACCGTCCGTCACGATCAGCAACAAGGTACCTTCGCGCCACGAAGCCACGCGACAATGCTCCCGGGCCGCTGGTTGCAGCTGGCTTTCGAGCAGGCGCTGCAAGTGGCTGAGCCGCTCGGCGTGACGAAATATAGCCTTCAGGGGCTTGGCTTCACGCAGCAAAACCGCGGGCGGGCGGGCGTTCAGAGGACGAAAGGCCATGGTGGGATGCCTGGGTAACAAGATGAACATCTTAACAGAAAGCGTTCTGACGGCTGCTTTTCAGGGCATTTCCGTGCTTTCATATGCAAATCAATGAGTAACTTCCCCGGATAACGGGTTGAAGTGCTTGAAAATGGCCCCATTGTAAACCTGCCCCGTCACAGCGCTGTGCCAGCATCGTGGAATAACGCCACTTTCCTCACCATCGTTTCCGGGTAGAATGCTCGTTCGCATGCGGCCATCTGGGCTGCACGGGCGACTCACGGGGCCGCCCTCCATTCCTATGTGTGGAAGATCCTGTCGATATGTTTGCGCCTTTGTTGAAAAAACTTTTTGGAAGCAAGAACGAGCGTGAAGTAAAACGCATGCTCAAGACGGTACAGATCGTCAATGCCTTCGAAGAGCAAATGGTGGCCCTTTCGGACGAGCAACTGCGCGCCAAGACCGAAGAGTTCAAGGCCCGCATAGCCAAAGGCGAGACCCTCGATCAATTGCTCCCTGAAGCCTTTGCTGTCGCTCGTGAAGCGGGTAAGCGTGTCATGGGCATGCGCCACTTCGACGTACAGTTGATCGGCGGCATGACCCTGCACGAAGGTCAGATCGCGGAAATGCGTACCGGTGAAGGTAAAACCCTGGTCGGTACGCTGGCTGTCTACCTCAACGCATTGTCCGGCAAGGGCGTTCACGTGGTTACCGTGAACGACTACCTCGCTCGCCGCGATGCCAACTGGATGCGTCCGCTGTACGAATTCCTCGGCCTGACCGTAGGCATCGTCACGCCATTCCAGCCGCCGGAAGAGAAGCGCGCCGCCTACGCTGCCGATATCACTTACGGCACCAACAACGAGTACGGTTTCGATTACCTGCGCGACAACATGGCGTTCAGCATGGACGACAAGTTCCAGCGCGAACTCAATTTCGCCGTGATCGACGAAGTCGACTCGATTCTGATCGACGAAGCGCGTACGCCGCTGATCATCTCCGGTCAGGCTGAAGACAGCTCCAAGCTGTACACCGAAATCAACCGCCTGATCCCCAAGCTCGAGCAGCATATCGAGGAAGTGGAAGGCGAAGTCACCAAGCCGGGTCATTTCACCGTTGACGAGAAAACCCGTCAGGTCGAGCTGAACGAAGCCGGTCACCAGTTCATCGAGGAAATGCTCACCGAAGTCGGCCTGCTGGCTGAAGGCGAGAGCCTCTATTCGGCGCATAACCTGGGCCTGCTGACTCACGTCTATGCCGGTCTGCGGGCGCATAAGCTGTTCAATCGCAACGTCGAATACATCGTTTCCGACGGTCAGGTGCTGCTGGTTGACGAGCACACCGGTCGTACCATGCCGGGTCGTCGCCTCTCCGAGGGCCTGCATCAGGCTATCGAAGCCAAGGAAAACCTGAACATTCAGGCCGAAAGCCAGACCCTGGCATCGACCACGTTCCAGAACTACTTCCGTCTGTACAACAAGCTGTCCGGCATGACCGGTACGGCCGACACCGAAGCGTTCGAATTCCACCAGATCTACAACCTGGCCGTGATGGTCATCCCGCCTAACAAGCCTTTGGCGCGCAAGGACTTCAACGACCTCGTCTACCTGACGGCGGAAGAGAAGTACGCCGCCATCGTCACCGACATCAAGGCCTGCCTTGCAGAAAACCGTCCGGTGCTGGTGGGTACAGCGACCATCGAAACTTCCGAGCACATGTCCAGCCTGCTCAACAAGGAAGGCATCGAGCACAAGGTTCTGAACGCCAAGTTCCACGAGAAAGAAGCGGAAATCATTGCGCAGGCCGGTCGTCCGGGTGCATTGACCATCGCCACCAACATGGCCGGTCGTGGTACTGACATCCTGCTGGGAGGCAACTGGGAAGTCGAGGTCGCCAATCTGGAAGACCCGACTCCGGAGCAGATCGCGCAGATCAAGGCTGACTGGCAGAAACGCCATCAGCAGGTGATCGAAGCGGGCGGCCTGCACGTCATCGCCTCCGAGCGCCACGAATCGCGCCGTATCGACAACCAGCTGCGCGGTCGTGCCGGCCGTCAGGGCGACACCGGCTCCAGCCGTTTCTACCTGTCGCTCGAAGACAGCCTGATGCGCATCTTTGCCTCTGACCGGGTGAAGAACTTCATGAAGGCGCTGGGCATGCAGTCCGGTGAGGCCATCGAGCATCGCATGGTGACCAACGCCATCGAAAAAGCGCAGCGCAAGGTGGAAGGTCGCAACTTCGACATCCGCAAGCAATTGCTGGAGTTCGATGACGTTGCCAACGAACAGCGTAAAGTGATTTATCACATGCGTAACACGTTGCTGGCCGCCGAGAACATTGGCGAGACCATTGCCGACTTCCGTGAAGAAGTGCTCAACAACCTGATCAGCCAGCATATTCCGCCACAATCCCTGCCGGAGCAGTGGAATGTTGCCGGTCTGGAATCGGCGCTCAACACCGACTTCGCGGTTCAACTGCCGATCCAGCAGTGGCTCGACGAAGACGACAACCTGCACGAAGACAGCCTGCGCGAAAAAATCATGGCGCAGCTGCTGCTGGCTTACAACGAGAAGGAAGACCAGGCCAGCGCCGAAGCCCTGCGTTCCTTCGAGAAGCAGATCCTCCTGCGCGTGCTGGACGACCTGTGGAAAGATCACCTGTCGACCATGGACCACCTGCGTCACGGTATCCACCTGCGCGGTTACGCTCAGAAGAACCCTAAGCAGGAATACAAGCGCGAGTCCTTCACGCTGTTCCAGGAACTGCTCGATTCGATCAAGCGCGATACTATCCGTGTGCTTTCGCATGTTCAGGTTCGCCGCGAAGATCCAGAGGAAGAAGAAGCACGCCTGCGTCAGGAAGCCGAAGAGCTGGCCAGTCGCATGCAGTTCGAACACGCGCCTGCACCGGGTATCGAGCAGCCGCTGCTCGACGAAGAGGGTGGCGAAGCGCCTGTTGCCGTTGCATCCGAGCCGGTTCGCAACGACCAGAAACTGGGCCGCAACGAGCTGTGCTGGTGTGGTTCGGGCAAAAAATTCAAACACTGTCACGGCCAGATCAACTAAGCCTTTGACTGTGTAATACCTGCGCCGCGACCGGCTTGCCCGTCGCGGCGTTTTTTCATTGATCGGCGTACCGATGCGGACGGCGCCACACTCCATGAGGAGCACCCCGATGGCTGTTGGTCTTGGTCCTTTGCCTGCGTTGCACCCGGTTCCCGGTTTTGAACTTGGCATTTCTTCTGCCGGCATCAAACGCCCGGGGCGCAAGGATGTCGTGGTCATGCGCTGTGCCGAAGGCTCCAGCGTTGCCGGCGTATTCACCTTGAATGCGTTCTGCGCAGCGCCGGTCATTCTGGCCAAACAGCGTGTTCAGGGCACCGTGCGTTATTTGCTGACCAACACCGGTAATGCCAATGCGGGCACAGGCGAACCAGGTCTTGTGGCGGCGCGGCGTACCTGCGAGAAGCTGGCGCAACTGACTGGCGTCGATGCTTCGGCGGTGCTGCCCTACTCGACGGGCGTGATCGGCGAGCCGTTGCCTGTGGAAAAGATCGAAGGCGCCCTGCAAGCCGCGCTGGATGATCTGTCTGTGGATAACTGGGCCGCTGCGGCGACCGGCATCATGACCACCGACACCCTGCCCAAGGGCGCCAGCCGTCAGTTCAGCCATGACGGCGTGACCGTCACTGTGACCGGCATCAGCAAGGGTGCAGGCATGATTCGCCCGAACATGGCGACCATGCTCGGTTACATCGCCACCGACGCCAAAGTGGCGCAGAGCGTGCTTCAGGACCTGATTCGTGACGGCGCCAACAAGTCGTTCAACCGCATCACCATCGATGGCGACACCTCGACCAACGATTGCTGCATGCTGATCGCCACCGGTCAGGCTGACCTGCCGGAAATCACCGAGGCCAGAGGCCCGCTATTCGAAGCGTTGAAGAAAGCCGTGTTCGATGTGTGCATGGAAGTCGCTCAGGCCATCGTGCGTGACGGTGAAGGTGCGACCAAGTTCGTGACCGTTGAAGTCAATGGTGGCGGCAATCATCAGGAATGCCTGGACGTCGGTTATGCCGTGGCCCACTCGCCACTGATCAAGACCGCGCTGTTCGCCTCCGACCCGAACTGGGGACGTATTCTGGCGGCTGTCGGCCGTGCCGGTGTGCCGGATCTGGACGTGAGCAAGATCGACGTATTCCTGAGTGGCGTGTGCATCGCCAGCCAGGGCTGCCGCGCCACGACCTACACCGAAGAGCAGGGCTCGGCGGTGATGGCCGAAGAAGAAATCACCATCCGTATCGAGCTGGGCCGCGGCAATTGCAGCGAAACGATCTGGACCACCGATCTTTCTCACGAGTACGTGAAGATCAACGCGGAATATCGCACCTGATTCAATGCCCGGCGCGCCGGCATACTGTCTTCGCGCCGGGCTCAATGGAGCTGAACCATGAGCCTGCACCTGATTATCGGCGACAAACGCTACTCCTCCTGGTCGCTGCGTCCCTGGCTGGTGCTGGAAATGACCGGTGCTTCGTTCACCGATCAGGTCATCCGCCTGAACCAGCCTGACACCCGTGCGAACATTCTCAAGTATTCACCCACCGGCAAGGTCCCTGCGTTGCAGTGCGAGCACGGCACGATCATCGATTCGCTGGCCATTTGCGAATACCTGGTCGAACGTTTTCCGGACGCTGGCCTGTGGCCGAGTGACATCGCTGCGCGTGCCCAGGCACGTTCTGCCTGCGCGCAGATGCACAGCGGCTTTGTCAGTCTGCGTTCGAACATGCCGATGGACCTGCGCCAGGATCAGGCACTGGAAGTAATCCCGGTCGATACCCAGAACGACATCGACCGTATCGTCGAACTGTGGGCCGAATGCCGCACTGCGTCGGCCGAAAGTGGTCCGTTTCTGTTCGGCAAGCCAAGCATTGCCGACGCGTTCTTTGCCCCGGTAGCCATTCGCCTGCGCAGCTACCGTGTCGAGTTGCCTGAAGAAGCGCTGAAGTACATCGAAACCATTTACCAGTGGCCTGCTTTCAAACGCTGGCAGCAGGCCGGTCTGGAGGAGTCCTGATCGTGAAGCGAGTTCATGTGGCCGCCGCCGTCATTCGTGGCGCTGACGGCAGCGTATTGATTGCCCGACGTGCCGACACTCAGCATCAAGGCGGCCTCTGGGAGTTTCCTGGCGGCAAGGTCGAGGAGGGCGAGACCGTCCAGGCCGCGCTCGCACGTGAACTGCAGGAAGAGCTGGGCATCCTGGTGACGGCGGCACGTCCGCTGATCAAGGTTTGTCACGACTATCCGGACAAGCAGGTGCTGCTGGACGTCTGGGAAGTCTCGGCGTTCACTGGCCTGGCGCATGGTGCAGAAGGGCAGCCGCTGGTCTGGGCCAGCCCGCGTGAGCTGGCCAATTATGACTTTCCGGCCGCCAATCAGCCTATCGTCGCGGCGGCACGTTTGCCCGGCGAGTACCTGATCACCCCTGAGGGGCTGGACAATATCGAGCTGTTGCGCGGTATGCAGAAAGCCATCGCAGGCGGCATCAAACTGGTCCAGTTGCGTGCGCCGGGTGGTTACGACCCGAAGTACCGTGACCTGGCCGTGGATGCGGCGGGCCTGTGTGCCGGCAAGGCGCAGCTCATGCTCAAAGGGCCTCTGGAGTGGCTGGGCGACTTTCCGTCCGCCGGTTGGCACCTGACGGCGGAGCAACTGCGCAAGTACGCCAGTCGCGGGCGTCCGTTCCCTGAGAACCGTTGGCTGGCTGCGTCATGCCATAGCGCCGAAGAGCTGGCTTTGGCAGAGCAGATGGGTGTGGATTTCGTCACCCTGTCGCCTGTTCAGCCAACCCTGACCCACCCCGATGCGCAACCGCTGGGCTGGCGGCAGGCAACGCAACTGATTGCAGGCTTCAACAAGCCGGTCTTTCTGTTGGGTGGCGTAGGCCCTGCCGAGCGTCAACAGGCCTGGGAAAGCGGCGCACAGGGCGTGGCCGGGATTCGCGCGTTCTGGCCTGACGAGATCGTCTGACGGTCAGCAGAGGACGCAGAGCTCCCAGAACGGCATGCCTACGCAGAGTACCTGACGTTATACACAAGTCTGCTCTTGATTCTGGCCGCAGGCCGTGGGAGTGAGCTTGCTCGCGAAGAGGCCAGTAAAACCCCTGAAAATGGGGCGTCTGGACCAACATCTTTGTGAGCAATGCGGATCGCCGCCCCGCTCAATCCCACAAGGCCTATACCTAACGCCAGGCCGCTGGCGTGAGGGTGTCTTCTGTGCTGCTCCGTGTAATGGATATGCCCGTCAAACCGGCTTGGGCGCGGGCTGCCAAAGGATCTCGGCAATGCCCTGTCTTCTGGCGATCAATCGAGCAGCGACGAACAGCAGGTCCGACAGCCTGTTGATATACGCCAGCCCTGCGCCTTCCAGCGGCTCGACAGCATTCAGATGCTGACAGCGACGTTCTGCACTGCGCGCCAGGCTACGGCAGATGTGCGCTTGGGCGATCAGCGATGAACCGCCTGGCAAAATGAAATTCTCCAGTGGCCCCAGTTCGTCATTCCAGACATCGATGGCGGCCTCCAGTCGCTCGACCTCGGCTTCGTTCAGCGCCTTGTAGGTCGGCATGGCCAGTTCGCCGCCCAGATCGAACAGACGGTGCTGACACGGTGCAAGTACTTCGATCACTTCCTTGAGGGCCGGGACGCGCTGAGCTTCATCGATCAACCCTGCCAGCAATAGCCCCAGCTGGCTGTTGAGCGTATCGACCTCACCGATGGCCTCGACGCGCGGATGATCCTTGGAGACCCGACGGCCATCGCCCAGACCGGTTTCACCGGCATCGCCAGTGCGCGTGTAAATCTTCGACAAACGAAAGCCCATTGATGCGATTCCTGATCAGGATTTTGAAATGACCTGCTGCTGAACGCTCACCTGGTTGGCCACCAGCGGTAGACGCAGCGTAAAGCAGGTGCCTGTGCCGAGAGAGGAATGTACCTCCATCTGGCCTTTGTGGTTGTTGGTGACAATGAAGTAGGACACCGACAAGCCCAGTCCGGTGCCCTGGCCTATTTCCTTGGTGGTGAAAAACGGCTCGAACGTACGCTTGCGGATGTTCTCCGACATGCCGATGCCGTTGTCCTCGACCTGGATCTCGGCCCACGGCGGATTGAGGCGCGTGCGCAGGGTGATGCGCCCGGGCTCTTCGCTCTCCGGCCGCTGGTGAATGGCCTGCGCGGCATTCTTCAGCAGGTTCAGCAGCACCTGCTCCAGCTCGTTGGCAATGCACGGCACCGGACCCAGTTCGGGGTCGAACTGACGGATGATGTGCTGGCCCTTGAAGTCGAAACCGATGGTCAGATCGAAGTCGTTACTGGCGATCTCCACGGCCTGATCGATCAAGGCCGGCAAGTCGCAGGGTGATAACTGACGACTGCTCAGGCGGCTGAAATTGAGCATGTGGCTGACGATTTTTGCGGCCCTGGCACCGGCCTGCTGGATGCCGTCGAGCAGTTTGGGCACTTCGCGGCTTTCCAGGTAATGGTTGACCTGTGCCAGATCGACGCCGTCGGCCTCGGCCTGCTCGATGTTCTTCGGCAGCTCCGGGGACAGCCGCCGGCGGATGTTCTGCACGTTGTGCAGAATGGCGCCCAGCGGGTTGTTGATCTCATGCGCCATGCCTGCTGCCAGCCCGCCGACGGACAACATTTTTTCCGACTGCACCATCATTTCTTCCAGCGATATGCGCTGGGTGATGTCATCGATCCGGATCACCACGCCGCGCCCGGCATCACCGGTCAATGGGTAGAACGTCAGCGCGTAGTGGCGGGACTCGTCATTCTTGATCCAGGTCACGCGCTCTATCTTGGTCACGCTGTGGCGCTCGACGGTGTGCTTGATCTGCGGCAGAAACGAGCGCATCGGCTCGAAGGCCAGGAAGATCGGCTGGTTCAGCGCTTCGTCCAGAGTCGTCCCGGACAATGCCGTCGCCTCCTGATTCCACTGGGTGACGTACAGCTGTTCATCCAGCGCGATCATCGCCGACGGCATCGAGTCGATGATGCTGTTGAGGTAGTTCTGGAAGCCGGTGAGCTTCTTCTCGATCTTGCTGCGCACCTGGACTTCCAGCTCCAGCTTGCGGTTGGTGTGGCGTGTCTCCTCGGCCAGCCCTTGGGCCTGATCGTAGGCTTCCTGCGAGTCGTCCCGCGCGCGCTTGAGTTGCTGTTCACGCGCCTCGATACGCGACAGCATGGTGTTGAACGCCTCGGCCAGGCTGCCGATTTCATCCTCGTTACCGGGTTCTGCGCGGAGTGCGTAGTTCTCTTCGCGGGTCACCTGCCGGGACAGTTCTTCAAGCTGATAAATAGGTTCAGTAATCAGGCGCCGAATCTGCCGTGCCACCACCAGCCATAGCAACACGCTGAACACCAGAATGCCCAGGCTGGCAGTCAGCGTACCGGTGTAAAACGCTGGTGGCAGCTCACTGCTGGCAACCAGCAACAAGTGCCCTGGCGGCTCGTCGCCCTTCGGTACGGTAATGACCTGCGTACTGCGAAATTCGGTCAGGCGCCAGTTGTCCATGTCTTTGAAGTGTCTGGGCAGCTCAAGGCTTTCGCCCTGATGCATCTGCTCAAGTCGCTCGCCGTTGTTGTCATACAGAGCTGCGGCACGTAACGGCCCGTAGCTTCTCAGTTCCTTGAGCAGCGCGCGCGCCTCATCAGGCGAGTACAAGGCCCGTTCGTTGAGGTTGGCGCTGCTGATCAGCCGGCCGATGGTCTGCAGGGCCTGCGGAGCCATCGCCTCTTGAGAGATGTAATAGGCCGCGCTGATGAAGGTCAGGTTGGCGACCAGCAGCACGGTGGTCATCAGGACCAGCAGGGCGGCCAGTAGTTTCTGACCGACTGGCAGGTTTTCCAGGCGTTGGCGCAAAGGCATTGGGCAAGTCGCAGTGACGGGTGATGCGAGCAGGGTAGCGCGGGCTAGTCGGTACGCAAACCCTTGCTTGCCAGATGGGCTGTCAGACGCGTCTGCAAATGCTGCAGGTGCGGTGCGGGGCTGCCATGACGCGCTGCGGCTGCGCACGCATAACCCAGCAGGTAGCTGATTTCGGTGCGTCGTCCGTGAAGCACATCCTGATACATGGATGAATAGTTGGCGGCGGTCGCCTGGATGACCCGCAGCACTTCGGCATGCAGTTCCTGCGCGGCCGCTGGCTGGCCGCAGCGGCCCAGCAGCTCGGTCAGCTCGGCGCACAGCGTGGCGACCTCGCTGGCGTGCTCGAGCAGGCCACCATTACGGCAGTCATGCAGCACCGTCAGCGGGTTGATCGCGCAGTTGAGGGCCAGCTTGCGCCACAGGCGGGTCAGGATGTCCGGCGTCCATTGGTGGGGAATGCCACTGTCGTGCAAGTCCTGCAGAAGCGCGGGGGCTGTCGGGTTGGATGCATCCCCCAGCCAGTTGAAACCATGGCCAGCAAACCTGACACGCCAGTCCGACTCCAGAAACGCGCCTTCGGTGCTGGAGGCGAACAGGCAGCGCACGTGGGGGATTTGCGCCGCCACAGCGTCCTGGCTGCCCAGGCCGTTCTGCAACAGGATGACGTCGGCCTGCGCCGTCAATCGCGGAGCCAACTGAGCGACAGCCTGCTCGGCCTCGTAAGCCTTGCAGGCCACCAGCAGCCGTTCGATGGGCTGTCGATGGTCGGCGGTCTGCGCTTCAACCGGGTACGCATGGGCAATATCGTTCTCGACCAGCGTCACGCAACTGCCATTGGCTTGATAGGCGGCCAGCCGATCAGCGTTGCGAAGGATCAACCGCACCGGCAGATTCGCGCGTGCCAGTCGCGTCGCCCAGAGACTGCCCAGGCTGCCTGCACCGAGAACATGCCATGTCACCGCCATCACAGCGGCACGTTATGGCGCTGAAGCGGTCTGCAGAAGGTGAAAACAAGGATGTGCATGGAGGCTCACAGTGAACGCTGGAAAAGTCTCGTTATAATGAGCGTTCTTTCACACCGTCAAGTCATGCGTGCCCGAATTGTGCGCACGCCGTTTATCTGGAGAACATACATGCCCTCGTTCGACGTAGTGTCCGAATTGGATAAACACGAAGTCACGAATGCCGTCGACAACGCTATCAAAGAGCTGGACCGTCGCTATGACCTCAAAGGCAAAGGCACGTTCGAGTTCAAGGAACTGACCGTCACGCTGACTGCAGAAGCAGACTTCCAGCTGGAGGCCATGATCGAAATCCTCAAGCTGGCGCTGGTCAAACGCAAGATCGACGCGAAGTGCCTCGAGATCAAGGACGCTTATGCTTCCGGCAAATTGATGAAGCAGGAAGTCATCCTGCGTGAAGGCATCGACAAGGAGCTGGCGAAGAAAATCGTCGCTCACATCAAGGAAGCCAAACTCAAGGTCCAGGCCGCCATTCAGGGCGAGCAGGTGCGGGTGACCGGCAAGAAGCGCGACGACCTGCAAGAAGCCATCGCAGCGCTGCGTGCCTACGATTCGGGCATGCCGTTGCAATTCAACAACTTCCGCGACTGATCGTTGCATTGAAAGCCGGGGAACCCTGCGTTCCCCGGCCAGTCCGAATCGCCCTGAGCATTGAAATGACGGCAGGCCGCCGTGGTTTTGATCGCAGTTCGTGACGAGTAAGGAGATAACGATGGATTTAAACGCAGAAGTCGGTCATCTGTGGCAAGCGTCGCAGGCCTGGATTCCGATGATCATGGAGTACGGCAGCCGCTTGCTGCTGGCAGTCGTTACATTGTGCGTAGGCTGGTGGCTGATCAACCGGCTGACCGGCAAACTGGGCGCCTTGCTGGCCTTGCGACACGCCGATCTGGCCTTGCAGGGCTTTGTCAGCAACCTGGCCAACATCATTCTGAAAATCCTGCTGGTGGTCAGCGTCGCGTCGATGATCGGCGTGGAAACCACCTCGTTCGTGGCGGCGATCGGTGCGGCCGGTCTGGCGATCGGTCTGGCCCTGCAAGGCAGCCTGGCGAACTTCGCCGGTGGCGTACTGATTCTGTTGTTCCGTCCGTTCCGTATCGGTGACTGGATTGAAGCCCAAGGTGTGTCGGGAACCGTCGACAACATTCAGATCTTCCACACTGTACTGCGCACCGGCGACAACCGTACGGTGATCATTCCCAACGGCAACCTGTCCAACGGCATCATCACCAACACCAACCGTCAACCGACCCGCAAGATCACCTTCGACATCGGCGTCAGCCACGATGCGGATTTGAGGAAAGCATTGCAGGTCCTGCTGGACATGGCCGACGACCCGCGCGTACTCAAGGACCCGTCCCCCCAGGCCGTGGTGGCTGCGCTGGGGGAGAACGCAATTACCTTGTCCCTGCGTGTCTGGACCAGCAGTGGCGACATGGGCGACGTGACGTCGATGTTCAACATCGAAGCGCGCGACCGCCTGAAGGACGCAGGCATCGAGATCCCACTGCCGCAACGGATTGTGCGGGTGGTTCAGGAATAGTTGTGAGTGCGGTATGAAAAAGCCCTGGCTCGTGAGAGTCGGGGCTTTTTTAGTTGCAGGTTCAGGAAAAGGCTCTTTCCATGGTTGATGATTGTCTGCCTTCAGCGATGCCCGGGCGCTTTACCGTCTGTTGATACGAACATGCCTTTCAGCTCTCCAGCACAAAAAGTAGGTTATTTACTGTAAATGTAACCGTCGTCGTCCTCATCTTCCTCGTTGATATCTTTGAGTTTTTCTTGATGAGGCACCGGGTAAAGACCCAGTACAGCCGCTATTCCCGCAGATATGCCCATGAGGAATGGGGTCGGCTCGGGATACTGCGAAAGTTTCCGATCGGGTTCCTCTGTGGGATTAACGCCGCTGCCAGTGGGGAGCTTCATTATCTTCATACCATCAGCGGTGAGAATGCAGCGAGGTGGTACTATTTTGCCTTCAAACATGTCCACTATTTCGGCGTTGGGTAAGGGGGTGAGGGGCTCGCTGACCTGTGCACCCGATTCGCTATGCGTGAACAAGAACTTCTCGCCGCTTTTCTCGATACGAATCCTTGGCTGATTCTTGGGCTTTGTGGCGTAGTCACCAATCAACTCGTCACACGGGGACACTGACTCTTGCGCACAGCCCGCTAATAGAACCATCCCGGCGACTAAATGCATCCCTACGACGGCCTGACAAAAACGCGTGTACATGTTTCTTCCTTGTTCCAATTGAGGGGGCAGTTCCATGTCGTTTCCTGTACTTGCGCTGCATGACCTGATCACGAAATATCCTAAACCACTCGCACATTCATGGCGTGGCTGGCCACACCCTGACAGCCGCACGCCAGTCGATGGCCGTGCAGGACCACCGGTATGCCGTTCAGTTTTCGGGTGGGGTGGCCTTCGATAAAGGCGAATTCTCCTGAATGAAGCGGGCAGGTGGCTTTGTCGCCCAGCACGGCCGGAGGCTTGCCATTAAGGGTGTGGGTGCCTGCCAGTTGGCAGGACACCACTCGGCCACCACTGCTGGTGGCGTCGCCCAGGCAGACGGGATAACTCATTCCGCAGGTGCCCCGCCGGTTGGCGAGCCGAAGGTGAACGGGTCTGCGCCGCGGTTCTGGCTGTTCTTCGCTTTGCGGGCTTCATCGGGCGGGCGGACCATTTGTACGGTCAGGCTGCCATCGGTGCCGGCGTAGACCACGGCACTGACGCCGCCATCCTTGTAACTGGCGATGGTCGCCAGATTGATCTCGACCAGCGCACCACTGACCCCGGTATTGCCCAGACGGCGGCCGATGTCGTAGCCCTCTTCGACATTGCCCAGCTCAAGACCGTGGCCGTCCTTGTTCAGGTCGTGCAGGGCATTGTTCAGGGCGATTTCCGCTTCCGGGTTATTGGTGCTGTCGTAGAACACCCGCACAGGTTTCTGACCGTCGGGCAAGGTATCCAGCGCCTGCACCCAGGCTGCTTGCAGCGCTTTGGCTTGCAATGCAGGTTTCAGGCGCTTGCCGTTTTCATCCTGCATGGGCGCCTTGATCGGGCGGTGCAGATAGCCGAGTACCGGTGCAGCGTCGAACTCCTTGACCTGATGCTGCCCCCAGCGAATGGGCAGCCAGGGTGAGGGCTCGAAGTTGCCAGGGCCGCGATTGCTGATGGTTTTCCATAGAGTAGGGAGTTGGGATTGCCAGTAGGCGGTGGACATGGTGCCTGGAGCGTAGGGGCTTTCAATCCCCTTGGCGTTCTCCTCGCTTTCGTACCAGTCTGAAAATGCTTTATCACGGCTCCAATAAAAAGCCCAAAGTTTGCCCAGATCGGTATTTTTGTTTTGATTGTCTTCTTTTTCGCTTATCGCATAAGGACGAATATACCGGTCTACACGATCCGAACGGGTGACAAGTAGGCCTGTCATGCTTTCGAACACGGTCGGTACGACCTGAGCATTTTTGGGCAGGCCGGGGGTACCACGTTTACGATAAATGTTTCGTGTGACGTCGCCGTCCTGACTTGCGATCAATGCTTGTGGGACCTGCGGATTATCGTTGAAGAACTTGAAAAGTCGCTCAATCATGGCTTGAGCATTGCTCGTGCTCTCATCGTCCTGCCATAGGAATAGCGTGACGCCGAGAGTAGCAGCATTGCGACCGGCGTTGATCAGGTTTGCGGCTCTGTAGGGTTTTTCATATGGATTAGGTGGGCCAAGCGCGAAGACTGGAATCGGCCAATAGGCTACGGATTCAGACGCTGAATGTTTGAAAGCGACTTGTAATTTTATATCTGCGCTGATCTCTCTAGCGTCGAGTGAGGGGTCATAATCCTTGGGATCCCGTGAAAAGATAGAGACAAAATTATTGTTTTTCTTTTTTATGAAATCCCAGATTTCAGACTGATGATCTTCATAGATGCCAATTCCGCCACCTCTTATCTCCAGTGAATAGGTTCGCTGTCGAGCAGCCTCCTGTTCTGCATTCTGAGTGATCACTTCGGATTTATAAGCGGCCAGTTCAGCTTTTTCATGAGCGACCGCGTTGCCCCACCAATGCCCGCTGTACGCCAATAGTGCAGCAGCTAAAATCCCTGTAATACTCCAGCGTACCACTGAATGTATATCACGAAGTTCCACGTCGGTTTCCTGTGCTTTCAAATAAACAATGATGACAAAGCCGAGCCACAGCACCAGCGTTAGTCCGATCGTCCAGAGGTAGGGTCTTAGTGACGGGCGAAGTGAAGATTTTTGTTTGGTGTCCGTCACTGCTTTGCCTCTTTATTCAATACATTCTTGACCAAGGCCGGTGGGGACAGAGGGACCACCCCATAGGGTGGAAATATACCTTTTTGATAGTACTGATGACTGGCCTTTATCAATGCCTGGGCACGTGGACTGAGACGGCCCCACGCTGGGGACTCGGTTGTATTGAGAAATTTTTTTGCATCCATTCGCCAGTCCCCAATAGCCACCAGCAATTCACACATTGCTGGGTCGTCCAGGCTTTTGCATTGGCCAATCGCTATGTCCATTGCAGTGACCCAACGGTGATTCTCCGGACTCCGTAGCAAACCGGAGTGATAGGAGTTGTCTCCCCATGTACTGTTGTCATGTTCCATACGTTTACGGACTTCGGACGGTGTTTCTTCTCGCTGAAAGCTTCGACGATTGTTGGAGATGCGTACCGATCTGGTATGTTCTTCGGGGTCATTGGACAGGCTGTTATAACGTGCCAGAGCTTGCTCCTTATCAATCTTGTACGGGTCATACTCACCAGGCATCTGTATCCAGAGAAACGTGGCCGCGTCTTTGCCGAGTGCAACGCTTTTCCCGACATCGTCAGGCCTATCTCGGCCAGCGGTCGTGGCTGTCCCTCTGATTGCTTCGCCGCCAAACATCTGCGGTTCGTGAGGGGGATTCAATGCCTCTGCATTGATCAGGCGTTCTTGCCCTTCTGATACGGGTGCCTGAGAGACAAGCCCGACAAAGAAAGAACCGCCTGGGTAACGGCTTTCGCCCTCCGCACGCAGAAACTCGGGCTGAGGTGTCTTGCCTACCAAAACCGGCTCTCCGTCGCGATAGCGTTTTGTCCACATCCGCTGATAAAAGCGTCTTGCCTGCAGGATCATCATAGCCATTCGCCCATCCGGCAAAGCGTCAGGTACGCCATACGTGCCGATGCCCTGCACATCGTCCAGCGCCACTGTGGTGTCATCAGGACAGAAGTAGAGATACACTTTGCCGCGATTATCTCGTTCGGGGAAGACGGTCAAGTTACCTAGCTTATTCTTTCGGGTACCTTGAGCGGGCGACCATTTAGGCCCACTTCTGCCTGCATAGGTAGCGGGGTTTCTCAGGTCTGACAATGGCGGCTGTGTGTGAGGGTTTTTTGTAACCGCGCTGACGATATTGATCAGCGTTGATAGGGTGTCATGGTCTTTGGGTGTTACGTCTGGCAGCACACTGTAGGGTGAGTCAACCATGATCACAGTGTCCGCGCAACGCTGGCCTTCATCGACTAACAAGGCTTGCGCCAATAACGTTATAAGCGTGCCTTGACTATGGCCCATGATGGTGATGGTTTCATCGGGCGATAGGCGGCGAATCTCGCGGACCAGCATCGCCAAACGATGCGCTGCCAGCACAAAGTAGTGCCTTGAAGGCGCTTTTCCAAAGTATAAAGAGTTATCCGCACTCAAGAATTCTACTGAATGAGTTTTGAAGTTTGGCTCGAAGCCTTCTCCATACATTTCTTGTAAATTGTTTGTCGCGTTGGCGAAAAAACCACCGCCCTTGGCAAAATGACGATCCAGACGGTTGCCGTTGATGTCTTGAAACTGATTGCGCATTCGGAGCGGGTCGCCCGCCTCATCGCGTTTTATATCCTCAGGTGCTGCTCGATAGCCCCAGTAAAAAGGGATGAGAAGACTGTGGGTTTTAGGGTCAGTGGTGTCGCGTCGATAAAGATAAGTGTCAGAATCATCGATTATTACTTTCTGGTCACTGCTCCGTTTTTCAGGCGCTGTTTTTTCAGCTGCCTTGTACTTGGCCCCATACCGTCCCGCCACCAGATCCGGCCGATCCAGCCGCTCATTCACCCCCTGACACAACCCGGTCTCCACCCACTCATAAGAAGCCCCCGGGTCATTCACACCGTGCAGAAAGATCACTACGCCTGGCAAGTCGGCGGGCACTTCCATTTTGCTGGTGGTATTTAGGTTGGGGATCAGGCGTGTGTTGCCTTGGGCAACGGCGTATTCATCGGCGCCGTTCATTACGCACCTCCTTTCGGGGTACCGCTGCGCAGTGCCGATACTTGCGCCTGATGCATCATTTCGCGTTCCACGCGCTCGGTCAGTCCTTCTGCGTTCGTCATTCCTTTCACCAGGCTGCCATCTTCCAGTTTGATTTCATACGAGTGATCCGCTGCTGCCCGCGGGCTTTGTTCGCTGTGGCCGGGGTAGTGGAAGGTGACCTGCTGGGCGGCGGGGTCGCGGCCGAAAGAGGGGATAGCAGCGCTGTCGGTCTTGGGGCCGATCCAGTCGTGTTCGCTGGCGTGCACGGTGACTTTGCCTTGCGAGCCGATCTCGACGCCGCCGCCAATCTTGATGTAACTGCCGTCATCGGCGACCAGGCGGATGGTCGGCGCGGTGATGACCACTTCGCCTTCAACGGCCGAGACATGCAGGTTTTTCTGGGCATTGAGGGCGATGTCGTCTTCCTGCGCTTGCACCAGCACCTTGCCGCGGTTGGCGATGGCGCTGATGCCTGCATCCTGAGCGAAGGCCGACAGCCCTTTGCCTGCTTGCAGGTGCATGGCCGCGCCGCTGGTCAATTGCAGGTTGTCCTGCGCAGTGGTGTCGTGATTTTCACCCGCATAGTGAACCTGCGAGCGTGGTGTGGCGCTGGCAATGCCGGCGGCAGCGGTCATGGCCAGTACCGGGTCGCCCAGGCCGTTATTGTCCGGCGCGGGCCATTGGTCGAGCGACTGGCGCAAGGCTTCCATACCTTTGACATCCACCGCCTGACTGCCACGTGCGGCTGCGGTTTCGCCGAGGGATTTGAACAGCTCGCCGCACTCGGCCAGCAGTTTGAGCAGCTCTTCGCGATCCAACTGTGAGCCTTTTGCGTCGGTACGCGCATAGGTGGTCAGCAACATGCCTTGCGCGGCACGCAGGGCGATGGCGGCATCGGTGCGCAGTTCTGCGCCGTTGCCGCGTGGCTGAGCGGTGCCGTCAGTACGCGGATCGGTCAGTTTGCCCAGGTTGAGGGCAGTGGCCTGATGGGTCGTGCCCATGCGTGCGCGCAGCGAGCCCGGCGTGTCATCGAACAGCAGTTCGTTGAAGCCGCTGCCTTTGTGTTCCTGGGTGCGGATCCCCGACAGCGTGCGGTTGCCGGGCAGCCCCGAGGCCTTGCTGAAGCGTGGCGGCAGATTAATGTTGTTGTAGAGTACCGACGTCACCAGAGGCCGGTCGATATCGCCCGCCAGAAAAGTCACCAGCACTTCCTGGCCGATGCGTGGCATGAACTGATGCCCGAAGCCGCTACCGGCACTGGGCATCGCCACTCTTAACCAGGTGGTGCCTTGCGGCAGGCTGTCGCCGCGCTGCCAGTGGAACCTGACCTGTATCCGCGCCAGTTCATCAGTGAACACTTCTTCACCTTCCGGCCCGACCACGATGGCGCTCAGAGGGCCCGGAATGCTCGGGCGCGGGACGGTGATCGGATGACGGTAGGGGATTTTGTGGCGAATGCACACGAACTCGTTTGTGTAGCCCGCGCCTTCGTCCGACAGGTAATTGTTGCTGCCCTCATGCTTGACCGATATCAGCAGAAAACTGCGATCTTCAGCAGAGCCGCGGTCATGATCAAAATGTTGGGTCAGTTCAAAGGTGTGGCCAGGGTACATGGCGCGGCAGTTACTGTTGCCGGTGAATGTCTTGCCCTGAACTTCAATGGCCTCCAGACGCTGACGTACCAGGCGTTCACCGTCATTGAAGGTGCCGTGGCTGTAGTGATCGAGCACGTCATACACTTCATACGAATCGACGTTGCCCTGCTCGTTGAGACTCGGCATGCCAACCGGCAGCGAATTGCGCGGCTGCTTGTAATCGAAAGTCTGAATGGACATGCGCCCCGACTGCAGGCGTCGATGGCTGCGCCATTCGGTAATCGAATCCGCTGTCTCGGTAACGGATGCACTGTGATAACGAATGGTGGGCTGTTGCGGCAGGGGCGAGAGGTCACGCGAGTGATCAAGAATGATCAGCGTGTGCTTTTCCTGATTGTGATCGAAATAGAAGAACAACCCTTCGTGTTCCAGCAAGCGCAATACAAAGGTCAGATCGCTTTCACGGTACTGGGTGATGTAACTGTGTGTCTTGAGTGGCTGGCTGAGTTGAAACTCGAAATCGGGCAACGCGCCATAGGCCGCAAATACCGTTCGGATAACGGCTTCGATGGTCTGTTCCTGAAATATGCGCGAGTCGACGCGTCGCGAGAGCATCCACAGCCAGGGGCTCAGTGTTGCGCTGTAACGTGCCAGACCGCCGTCGCTGCCTTCCAGGCTGAAGGCACTGATATAGCCATTGATGAAGCGCGACTCGCCGGTGGCCAGCTCTATTGCCAGTTGTGCAGGCTGGCCGATCTGCGATTTGAGCTCCAGGCCGTCATCGCGACTGATCATCGACAACTCGAAACTGAACAGCTCGGACAGGCTTTCAGTGCCGGAAAAACGTTCCAGCAGGAGTTCCTGTTCGTCACGGGCAACGGTCGTCAGTTTGATCAGACGACGGTTTTGTGGCGCAAACAGCGCCGTTAGATCCTTTAACATTGTTGCTCCGTTATAAAGCCAGCGCCTCTTTTGATGAAGAGTGCTGATATAGAGAGGTGGGTGAGTCTATAGACTTCTTTCCGGGGGCACACAGTTAAATTGCAAAGGGCCATTACCGAGCGACATTACTCCTGAAGGCGCGGTGAGGCAGTGAGGAATGGCTAACGATGTCGTCGGCCAATTCATAAGAAGCTGTAGTGCGTTTCTTACGGCTTAATGAGAGACGCCACGAGGAAAGACTGTAAGGGGAGGGCGCGCGATATGAAAAAAGCCCTGGCGGGTGAGCGTCAGGGCTTTTTTATTCGGCGATTACTGCAGGCTTATATTGGCCAGCGTAACGATAATGCCGATTGCCGCGACGACGGCGGCGACTGCGTTGATCGAGAACACCGTGCGTAGGGTTGTGGAGAGTCTCCACGGTTTTACGGCGAATGCATAAATCATCAGAAAGATGATCGCGAAGATTTCAACCTGCGCGAGCAGCACTACGGCGCTGCCAAAAGCCATTGATCCGGAGAGGGCATCAGCATCTCGCGACATATAATATGTCAGCAGGGTGCCGATGATCGGCAGCCAGATCCCCAGGCTGATAAGGATCAGGGGGACGGGGTTGAAAGCGCGTGCTTTGTTTTCGGTGTCCAATGTTGTTCCTTGAAGGGTTAGCCAGGGCTCAGGGCTTGTCGATAACGGAAGCCTCTTGAGGCGGCTCGGTCTTCGCCGTGCGTATCTCTCGGTTCCATTGCAGGATGATCATCACCAGCGTCGGAATGCCCAGCAGCGCGGTGATCAGGAAGAAGTTGTGGTAGCCGTACTTTTCCACCACCACACCGGAGTAGCCGCCCAGCAGGCGCGGTAGCAGCAGCATGATGGAGCTGAGCAAGGCGTATTGCGTGGCGGAGAACTTCAGGTTGGTGAGGCTCGACAGGTAGGCGACGAACGCCGATGTCGCCAGCCCGGAACTGAGGTTGTCCAGCGAGATGGTGAGGATCAGCATCTTCACGTTCGGGCCCATGTCCGCCAGCAACAGGAACAGGATGTTGGTCGAGGCTGAGGTCAGGCCGCCGATGAACAGGATCGGCATGATGCCGAAGCGCACGATCAGCAGTCCGCCGATACCGGCCCCCAGCAGGGTCATGATCAGGCCGAAGATTTTGCTGACGCTGGCGATCTGGTCCTTGGTAAAGCCCTGATCGATGTAGAACACGTTAGCCATGACGCCCATCACCGTGTCCGACATCCGGTAGGTCGCGATCAGGCCCAGCAACAGCAGCGCCTGCCAGCGGTAGCGCATGATGAAATCGTTGATCGGAGTGAGCACCGGTGCCAGTCCGCGGCGACCCATCGAGGATAGGCAGGCGATGGTCAGGAGCGTGTAGAGAATCGCGCGTAAAAACGCCCGGTCTTCCAGCAACAGGTCCATCCAGCTGGTGCCGTTGAACAGCACACTGGCGAAGTCGGTATTGTAAAGTTGGGTAAACATCGCCGGTACGGAGACCAGCAGCACAATCA
The DNA here is from genome assembly GCF_020515645.1 of Pseudomonas sp. MWU16-30316. NCBI lineage: Bacteria > Pseudomonadati > Pseudomonadota > Gammaproteobacteria > Pseudomonadales > Pseudomonadaceae > Pseudomonas > Pseudomonas sp. MWU16-30316. The sequence goes on from NZ_JAIZAZ010000001.1 coordinate 524,281, forward strand.
GCACGAACACCGAGGCCAACTGGTGCGAAAAGCCATAGCGCGCTGCCGACAGCTGGGTGCGCAGCGGCACCGGCGGCTCGCGCATGATCAGTGTGGTGACCAGGGCGGGCAGCATCAGCAGACCGAACAGCACATAAGTACCGGTCCACGCCGAATGCTTGTAGGCAAAGCCCGTCGAGCCGAAGCCCTCGGCGAAATACAGTGCACCCGCGGTCGCCAGCAGTGCAGCGACCCGGTAGCCGGACATGTAGCTGGCGGCGAGGGCAGCCTGTTGCGTGTCCTGGGCAATTTCCAGTCGGTAGGCATCAATGGCGATGTCTTGCGTTGCGGAGGCGAAGGCCACCACTACGGCAATTGCGATCAGCCAGGACAAATGCTTCTGCGGATCGCAGAAGCCCATGCCGATCAGGCCGAGAATCACCAGGCTCTGTGCCAGCACCAGCCAGGAGCGACGTCGCCCGAGTTTGCCGAGCAGGGGCAGACGCCATTGGTCGAGCAATGGCGACCAGACCCATTTGAAGGCGTAGGCAAGGCCGATCAGGCTCGCATAGCCGATGGTCTCGCGCGCGACACCGGCTTCGCGCAACCACACGGACAATGTCGAAAAGACCAGCATATAAGGCATGCCCGCAGCGAATCCGAGCAGCAGTAACACTAATGTCGACGGGCTGGCATATGCGGCGAGCGCGGCGCGCCAGGTTTTACGGGGCATGGGCTGGAATCTGCCTCAGGTTACGAAAACAAAGGGCGCACTCTAACCGCTGTGCTATAGGGGACGCCAGCCATGGCGCTGCATATCAACCCGATTATTCACAATGGTCACGCCCTCGGCGCGTAAACGTGCCCGTTGTTCATCACCGGAAACGCTGCCAGGCGGCAGACTGAGCCGACCACCGGCGCCCAAAACCCGGTGCCAGGGCAGGGAAGAGCCGTCCGGCAGCTGGCTCAACGTACGGCCCACCCAGCGTGCAGCTCGGCCCAGGCCCGCCAGTTCGGCGAGCTGCCCGTAGGCGACCACTTTGCCTTCCGGTATCTGCGCCATCGTCAGGTAGAGAGCGGTGCGTCGTGCCTCGCTCGGCGATTGCCCTGCCGGGTAAAGTAATGTTAAGTCCGGGTCTGCCACGCGATAATCCTGTATAAAAACGATATTGATTGTCGTTCAGTGAACTTTTGGTTGTCCGGGCTGTCAGTTACCACCGTGCTTGGTGGTACATGGATCGTCCCGTCACCTCCCCCGCAGGAAAATGCCCGATTCCCGCCTTACAGAGCCTAGTTATCGCTTATGTTGTCCAGAACCCTGTTGTGCCTTGCAATCACTGCTGTTTCCACTCCATTGCTTGCCGATACCGTCTGGTTGAAGAATGGCGACCGCCTGACCGGCACAATCAAGGTGTTCGACGGCGGCAAGTTGCTGCTGCAGACCGAATACGGCGGCGCTATCGCGCTGGACTGGAAACAGGTCAAGACCCTGAAAAGCGATCAGCCGTTGCTGGTCAAGCAGGATGAGCATGGCGGCGAAGTCTCCAATTCGCTGCAGGCTGCGGATGACGGCAAGGTCGTGCTGGCCAATGGCGATGCGCCCAAGACCGTCGATCTGGCAAGTATCCATCAGATCATCAAGCCCAAGCCGGTTATCACGGATCTTGTCTGGAAAGGCAACATCGATGCGGCGCTGGATTTCCAGCAGGCCGAAAACGATACCAATGATTACAACGTCGCCTTCAAGACCTCGGCTCGTCATGGCGACTGGCGTCACAACGCCAAGGGCGATTACAACCGCGAGACCACCGACGATGTGGTTGGCACTGACAACTGGAGCGCCGAGTACTCGCTGGACCGCTTCCTGACCGAGAAATTCTTCTGGGATGGCCGCGTCAGCTACAAACGCGACAAGGTCGAGGATCTGTCTCGTCAGCGCGTCGTAGGTACCGGTCCAGGTTACCAGCTGTGGGATGACGAACTGGGTGCATTCAAGGTCGGTGCGCTGCTTAACCGTACCGATTTCGAGTTCTCCAACGACGAGAAGGAAAACTTCTATTCCGTTGCCGGCACCTGGGATTACAACCGCTACCTGATTGGCAAGAAGGTCGAATTCTTCACCAACGGCGAACTGGGCAAGCCGCTGAGCTCCGTTGCCGATTACTCGCTGGATGTCGAGGCGGGGCTGCGCTACAAGGTGACCGACTGGGCGTCGCTTAACCTGAAAGCCGAGAAGAACGTCATCAGTGGTTCGAGCAATGGCGATGTCGACAAGACGCGCTACACCGCTGGCTTCGGCGTAAGCTGGTAAGCGAAGGGCGGGCGGCGCACACCCTGTGCGTCGCCCGCTGCTTTTACGCGCTGACTAGATTCGCATCGCGCCATCCAGTTCGAGGATGCGTCCGCTGAAATAATCATTCTCCAGAATATAAGCCACCGAGTGTGCAATCTCGTCGGGCCTGCCCATGCGCTTGAGCGGGATGGCCGAGGTCATTTTCTCAAGTGCTTCGGGGCGCATGCTGCCGGTCATTTCGGTTTCGATGAATCCCGGCGCCACACCTGCCACACGGATACCGTAGCGGGCCAGTTCCCTTGCCCAGGTAACCGTCGCAGCCGCCACGCCAGCCTTGGCTGCCGAGTAGTTGGTCTGTCCGATATTGCCCGCACGTGAAATCGACGAGATATTGATGATCGCGCCCTGACTCTTCTGCTCGATCATTTTCGCCGCCACTTCACGTGTGCAGAGGAATACGCCGGTCAGGTTGACGTCAATCACCGCCTGCCATTGCGCGAGGCTCAGTTTGGTCATCTCGCCATCCTTGACCTTGACCAGCAGGCCGTCACGCAGAATGCCAGCGTTGTTGACCAGGCCATGAATGGCGCCGAAATCCTCGGCGACCTTGCTGACCGTGTCGACGACCTGTTCTTCATTGGCAACGTTGCACAGATAAGCGCGAGCCTTGACCCCGAGTGCCTCACAGGCGGCGACAGCCTGATCGAGTTTCTCCTGATTGAGGTCCAATAGCGCCAGATTGGCGCCTTTGCCGGCCAGGTATTCGGCCATGGCTCTGCCCAGCCCCTGGCAGCCGCCGGTGATGATTATCAGCTTGTCTTTCAATTCCATATGCGTGCCCAATCACAGTTGATCGTTTCCATGGCATCACTGGCGGGTTGCGAGTGCTTATGCCATAGCCAGAGCACGTTATAGGCTGTTTTTGCGCGTTCGTCTCGGCTCTGCCATCTAGCCTTGAAATACACCGATACACGTTTGTGAAGGCCTGGTTCAGCTCACTTGTGCGCATAATTTAGCGGTAAGCCAGATGCAGGGAGCTTGAATTAACGATCTTCTGACATCACATACGGTCTACTCGGAAGGCATTCTTCCCTTGAGGAACTCATTTGATGCGTGTTTTTTTGCTGCTGTTTCTATTATTCCCGGTACTTGAGCTGTTTCTGCTGGTTCGTGTCGGGATGTCCATCGGCTTTCTCTGGACGTTCCTGCTGGTCGTCGCGACGTCGATGCTCGGCTTGTTCGTGATGCGCGTGGCCGGTTTCGCGACGGCGCTGCGTGCACGCGAAAGCCTGGCGCGTGGCGAGTTGCCTGCGCAGGAAATGCTGGAAGGCCTGATGGTTGCCGTGGGCGGCGGCCTGCTGCTGTTGCCTGGTTTCATCAGCGACATTCTGGGTGTGATCTGCCTGCTGCCGATCACCCGTCGTCTGCTGATCAACAAGGTCCGCCAGCGCGCCCAGGATCAGGCCATGCGTCAGCGTGCCTTCGCCGATGATTTGCAGACACCTGCCAATCAGGGTGCGTCGAGTCATCGCCCGACGGCGATTCACCAGCCTACCCGCGAGCCCGACGTCATCGAAGGCGAGTTCGAGCATCGCGACAAGTAATCTTCCACACCCCCCGGCAGCGCGGCACCTCAGGGTGCCGCGTTCGTTTTGACCAGGCGGTTCGGGTGTAAAAAATTTCTACCCAAGACTTGTAATCACTTTGCTCGCCCTTATGTATGGGTCACCGCAAGGTTTCTGGCCTGAAGGCCAGACCGTATTCTGCGGTTCGCGCGTCGAACCGTAACCGGCAAGTCCGGATTTAAACCGGCCGGTGCACTCACCGGACGATCAAACAAACATAATCAGGAGATCGACAATGAAGCTTCGTCCTCTGCATGACCGCGTCGTCATCCGTCGCAGTGAAGAAGAAACGAAAACTGCCGGCGGTATCGTTCTGCCAGGTTCGGCTGCTGAAAAGCCTAACCGCGGCGAGATCGTTGCTGTGGGTACCGGCCGCGTGCTGGACAACGGCGAAGTACGTGCGCTGGCTGTGAAAGTGGGTGACAAGGTTGTGTTCGGCCCTTATTCCGGCAGCAACACAGTGAAAGTAGACGGCGAAGACCTGCTGGTGATGAGCGAGAACGAGATTCTTGCTGTCGTCGAAGGCTGAGTGCTCCCGCTGACTTCCGTTACTACTAAGTATTCAAGGAATAATGATCATGGCTGCTAAAGAAGTTAAATTCGGCGATTCTGGCCGCAAAAAAATGCTCGCCGGTGTAAACGTCCTGGCTGACGCAGTTAAAGCGACCCTGGGCCCTAAAGGCCGCAACGTTATCATCGAGAAAAGCTTTGGCGCTCCGCTGATCACCAAAGACGGTGTTTCGGTTGCCAAGGAAATCGAGCTTAAAGACCGTTTCGAAAACATGGGCGCGCAGCTGGTCAAAGACGTTGCCTCCCGTGCCAACGATGATGCAGGCGACGGTACCACTACCGCTACCGTTCTGGCTCAGGCCATCGTCAACGAAGGCCTGAAGGCCGTCGCTGCCGGCATGAACCCGATGGACCTCAAGCGCGGCATCGACAAGGCGACCATCGCCATTGTTGCCGAGCTGAAGAAGCTGTCCAAGCCATGCACCGACACCAAGGCTATTGCCCAGGTCGGCACCATCTCGGCCAACTCCGATCACTCCATCGGCGACATCATTGCTGAAGCCATGGAAAAAGTGACCAAAGACGGCGTTATCACCGTTGAAGAAGGTTCGGGTCTGGAAAACGAGCTGTCTGTTGTAGAAGGCATGCAGTTTGACCGTGGTTACCTGTCCCCGTACTTCATCAACAAGCCGGACACCATGGTTGCCGAGCTGGACAGCCCGCTGCTGTTGCTGGTCGACAAGAAGATCTCCAACATTCGCGAAATGCTGCCGGTTCTGGAAGCAGTCGCCAAGGCTGGCCGTCCTCTGCTGATCGTTGCCGAAGACGTTGAAGGCGAAGCGCTGGCCACTCTGGTTGTCAACAACATGCGCGGTATCGTGAAAGTTGCAGCCGTCAAGGCTCCAGGTTTCGGCGATCGTCGCAAGGCCATGCTGCAGGACATCGCTGTTCTGACTGGCGGTACCGTTATCTCCGAAGAGATCGGCCTGAGCCTGGAAACCACTACCCTGGAACACCTGGGTAATGCCAAGCGCGTCATCCTGAACAAGGAAAACACCACCATCATCGATGGTGCTGGCGTGAAAACCGATATCGACTCGCGTATCTCCCAGATCCGTCAGCAAATCGGCGACACCAGCTCGGACTACGACAAGGAAAAACTGCAAGAGCGCCTGGCCAAGCTGTCTGGCGGCGTTGCAGTGATCAAGGTCGGTGCCGGTTCCGAAGTCGAGATGAAAGAGAAGAAAGCCCGCGTTGAAGACGCCCTGCACGCAACCCGCGCAGCCGTTGAAGAAGGCGTGGTACCTGGCGGTGGCGTGGCACTGGTTCGCTCCCTGCAGGCTATCGAAGGTCTGAAAGGCGACAACGCTGATCAGGACGTCGGTATCGCTCTGCTGCGTCGTGCAGTCGAAGCGCCTCTGCGCCAGATCGTTGCCAACTCCGGTGACGAGCCAAGCGTTGTTGTTGACAAGGTCAAGCAGGGTTCGGGTAACTTCGGTTACAACGCTGCTTCCGGCGAATACGGCGACATGATCGAAATGGGTATCCTTGACCCGGCCAAAGTGACTCGCTCTGCTCTGCAGGCCGCGTCCTCCATCGCCAGCTTGATGATCACCACCGAAGCGATGATCGCTGACGTGCCTGAAGACAAGCCAGCAGGCGGCGGCATGCCGGACATGGGCGGCATGGGTGGTATGGGCGGCATGATGTAAGCCGGCTTTACCCCTTAAGCTACACCCATAAAGAACCCCGCCTTGTGCGGGGTTTTTTTATGACCTTTCTGTGCCGGACCAATCAGTGCGTCGGTTGTATGTTGCTGTTCGCGAGGCCCTTGGGTTCGGGACGATAAAGCACGAAGTAATAAACCCCCAGGCAGATCAGCCAGCAGAACACTGCGGTCCAGATGTTATGGGAAAAGAAGTGCGCACCTTGCAGCATTCGCCCGACAGAGAAAACAGTTCCCAGGCCAAACGCCAGAGCCAGACCCATCTTCGCCATCCGTGGGCGACGGTCGCGAAGGGCGAAGAACAGTGCGAACAGGGTAAAGCCGGTCGCCGCATGCCCGCCCGGCCAGCAGCGTCCCGGTTTATCGGTCGCAGGGCGTGGGCTCAACAGTTCGCTGTAGGTTTCCTGACCACCGAATTCTTTCAGGCTCCAGGGGCATTGCACTGAAGTCACCACTTTCACCGGGGTAACGAAGGCGGTGGAAAGCGCCATGGACAGCACCAGGCAACCCAACTCTCTGCGCCACGGGATCAGGCGTTCTACCTTGAAGGACGCCGCGAAGCCGATCATGGCCAAAGCGCCGAATACCATGACCAGCTGTTTGGCGCGGTCGTGGAGAACGTCTTCGAGAAAATAACTGTGCCTGCCAATGAACTGCCCGCTGACGGGATCGAAGGCCAGCTTGGCGATGTCCATGTCCAGTGACGTCAGTTCCAGCAGCATGAGGATCAGCGCCACGGCAGTGGGGATACCCAGGTAAATCCACGGGTTGATCGAACGGGAGTAGGGTGGGGCGACGTTTTTCGACATATCGAATCCAGATCTTTGAAGGGCATGCCGCGATTATTGTGTGCGACGGTTCGTCTCAAAGTGTGTCATGAGCCTTATGAATCATAGGTGAAAAAATCGTCATGCCATATCGGCGCTGGCCCTGACGCCCACTTCGTCTTAAGCTGCGCCAGCCCAAACTGCATATGAGAGTGCTTTATGCGAATTCTTCTGGTTGAAGACAACCGCGACATCCTGGCGAACATGGCCGATTACCTGGGCATGAAAGGCTATACCGTCGACTGCGCCCAGGATGGCCTCTCAGGACTGCATCTGGCAGCCACCGAGCACTATGACCTGATCGTTCTCGACATCATGCTGCCCGGCATCGACGGCTACACCTTGTGCAAGCGCCTGCGCGAAGATGCCCGGCGCGACACGCCAGTCATCATGCTGACTGCCCGCGATCAGTTGGACGACCGTCTGCAGGGTTTCCGCTCTGGTGCTGACGACTACCTGCTCAAGCCATTCGCCCTGTCTGAACTGGCCGCGCGGATCGAAGCGGTATTGCGTCGAGCCCAAGGCGGCGGGCGGCGTACCTTGCAGGTGGCCGATCTGGTCTATGACCTTGACACCCTCGAGGTGACACGTGAGGGGCGCATGCTCAAGCTCAACCCGGTCGGGCTCAAGCTGCTCGCCGTGCTGATGCAGAAGAGCCCGCATGTACTGCGCCGCGAGATTCTGGAAGAAGCCCTGTGGGGCGACGATTGCCCGGACAGCGACAGCCTGCGCAGCCATGTGCACCAGTTGCGTCAGGTGATCGACAAACCGTTTGGCAAACCGCTGTTGCAGACCGTGCATGGCGTGGGCTATCGCTTGGCCGAGGGCCGGGATGGAGTTTAAACAGAGTCTTGCCCAACGGATCATCATTGCCTTTGCATTGATGAGTGCACTGGTCGCCGGGTCGTTCGCCATCGGAATCATTTCCACCGTTCACCTGGTCGAAGAAAAGCTGATTTCCGCCGGCCTCGGGGGTGACCTCAACCGCCTGATGCTGATGGACAGTGTCAGCGACTGGAGCCACCGGCCCAAGCCCGACCAGTTGTTCTACTTCAGCAATGGTCCGGGTGACTTCGATCTGCCCAAGGATATTCGTCACCTCGAGCCAGGCTTCCACGAGGTGTTCCGTGGGCCGTTGTCCTACCACGCCATGATCGAGGTGGTGGATGGCCGGCATTACGCCCTGTTGCAGGATCAGAGCGATTTTGAAGAGCGTGAGCGGGTGCTGTTCGCCGTCGTGCTGGTCGGTTTCGTTCTGGCGCTGGCGCTGGCGGTGTTTCTGGGTTGGGTGCTGGCGCGCCGGGTCATGGCGCCTGTCGTACGTCTGGCCCGGCAGGTTCGCCACCGTGACCAGCTGCTTGGACTGGCACCGCCACTGGCGCCCGACTATGCCGCTGACGAAGTCGGCGAGTTGGCGGTGGCCTTCGATGCAACATTGGGTCGCTTGCGGCAGGCGCTGATCCGTGAGCGTATGTTTACCAGCGATGTGAGTCATGAACTGCGTACGCCGTTGATGGTGCTGGCCAGCTCTTGTGAGCTGCTGCTGGAAAACCCTGCGCTCGATCTGCGAGGCCGTCGTCAGGTAGAGCGTATCGGCCGTGCCTGCGAAGAAATGCGCGATCTGGTGCAAACCTTCCTCATGCTCGCGCGCACCCAGCGCGAAGACCCGGCCATGACGCCCAAGGCCACGCTGGTCGGGGTGGCCGAGCAATTGATCTCCCAGTGGCGTGACCCGATAGAGAGCAAGGGGCTGCAGTTGACCTACACGCCGCCTGCCGATGACCAGCTGTCCGATATTCGTTACAACGCGACCTTCCTGCATGCCGTGATGGGCAACCTGCTGCGCAACGCGCTGCATTACACCGATCACGGATTCATTGCGCTGACCCTGCACGCTGAAAGCTTCACCGTGGAGGACAGTGGCGTGGGCATTCCCGAGGAAAAACGCGAGGCGATGTTCGAGCCTTTCGTACGCGGCAACGAGCAGCGCGGAGAGGGGCTGGGCCTCGGGCTGTCACTGGTGCAGCGCATTTGCACCAATCAGGGATGGAGCGTCGATCTCACCCCTATGGAACCCCATGGTTGCCGGTTCAAGGTGACGCTCAACGTGGTCAAACCCTGACCTTCCTCTCGAGTAGACCGGCCTTATTGGGTAGCGGCCAATTGACTGCACTTCGTCGATTGGCCACACACTGCCTCTAACTCTCTGTAAAATCTCGAAACACCTGACGTTAAAAGGTAACATTTTTTTCACATTCAGATGACCTGACGGTGACGGCGGTGCCTTTAGTTTGGCCCCCATCAACATCAGGAGCTGCTCTCATGAGCGATCGCATCGAACTCGAGTTTTCCCGAAAGTACGACAAGACACATGCCCGCCAGTACCTGGAAAAGCATCAGGACGGTATCTGGCGCAAGCTGTCGCATCATCGCGATGAACAGCTGGCGAGAAAGGCTCTGCACATGGCCGGGGACCCGGGCCTGGTGCTGGACCTGCCTTGTGGTGCGGGACGCTTCTGGCCATTGTTGGCCGAGAAGCCGAACCGCTCGATCATCGGTGCCGATAACTCCGCAGACATGCTCAGCACCGCCTGTGCCTCGCAGCCGGCAGACGTTGTAAAAAGGGTACAACCTTTGCAGACATCTGCCTTTGCCATCGACCTGCCTGATAACGCAGTAGACAGCATCTTCTGCATGCGCTTGTTGCACCATGTTGGTCAGTCCAGCGACCGGATGGCTCTATTGCGCGAGTTTCAACGCGTAACCCGTGACAGCGTGATCGTCTCCCTCTGGGTGGATGGCAATTTCAAGGCATGGAAGCGTGCGCGTCTGGAGAACAAGCGTCAGCAGAAAACTGGGCGGGAAAGTTACCAGAATCGTTTTGTGTTACCTGTTGTTACCGCAGAAACCGAATTTGAGCAGGCAGGATTTCGCATTCAGAACCGAATGGATTTCCTGCCCATGTACGCCATGTGGCGAGTCTATGTCCTACGTAAAAGGTAAAAAGATGGGTTTGCAGTCCATGAAAGAACCAGTTGTGAACCCGATCCAGAATGAGTTCGATCAGTTCTGGAGCCAGCGTGGCGAATGGGTTGAAGAACCCAATGTGCGTCGCGGTGGAGAGAGTGGTGTGCAGCGGCTGGTCATGGACGATGGGCAGACCCTCTATGCCAAACGTCAGACAGGTCACATCTACCGTAGCCTGCTGCACCCGCTGGGCCGACCTACCGTGCTGCGTGAGCGCGAGGCGCTTGAGGGGCTTCGCAAGCTTGGCGTCGTCGTCCCCGAAGTGGTGTTTTGCGGTGCCGAGCGGGGCGAGGACAATGCCTGGCGGGCATTGCTGGTGACGGTGGCGCTGGAGGGCTTCGAGGAAATTGAAAAATGGCAGGCTGCCGGAGGGCGCGAGCGCCATGGCGAGCTGTTCTATGAGCGCGTGCTCAAGGAAGTGGCAGACACTCTGGCCCGCATGCACCTTGGCCGCTGGCAGCACAGCTGTCTGTACATCAAGCACATTTTCGTGCGGGTGACAGGGGACGGGCCGGACGCCAACGTCGAGGTCGCCTTGCTCGATCTCGAAAAGGGCCGTCGTCGCCTTACCGCGCAAGGCGCAGCCCAACACGACATGAAACAGCTACGACGCCATTCGTCATTCAGCGCTGCAGACTGGCAGAAGTTGATCTACTTTTATCAAGCAGCGTTTGGCAGCTCTATCAAAGGTTTAGAGTCATGAAGCTAGAAATGGCAAGAGGTCTGTTTATCTTCGGTGCGCTGGCAGTTGCCACCGTCGCCGTGGCGGCGCTTGAACAACCGTCCACCCGCATACTTACCACACAGCATGGCGAGGGCTACTGCCCACTGCCACGCGTGGCGAAGAGTCTGGTGAACGTACAGCCGGACCACGACCTTTTGCTGTTCATGTACAGCCTGGCGCAGGGTACCGGGGTTAAAAACTGAAGCCCTCACAGGCCCGGTATCTAACCCACCTCAGCCAGGTGAAGATGGTTGTCCCACAGCCCGGCCGGCAGGTCCAATGGCTGGGCCAGCAGCTGCGCCTTGCGGCAATCATAAAATCGGCAGCGTCCCTGGCCTGAGGTCACGACAAAGCCATCGGTCACAGCCCCCACGCCCGCGCAGTCCGGCAAGGGCGCATCCAGTTTCAATGCGCCACTGTCCAGATCCCAGATAAAGAAGCGGTTGCCGCGGGGTGCCGTCAGGGCCACCAGTCGCAGCTCGCTGTGTACTGCGACGCTGGCGGTGTAGTGGGCCATCGCGCGCAATTGCTCCTCTGCCACCGGAAACGCCTGGAATGGCTGGCCTGGACGCTTGATTGCCAGCAGCTCGGCCAACTCGTGGCTGTCGCCCATGAACTGCTGACCCGCGACGATGGTGCCATAGCTGGCGATGCCCATGTGGCGTACGCTGTTCATCTGTTGGGAAAGCGCTTCCTTGCTGAGCAAGGTGCCGTCACGCTGCATGATGACCAGGCTGGGTTGCATGGCATCGAGGTTCATCTCTACCCGACTTTCCGCTTCGGTGCGAATGCCGCCATTGGCGATCACCAGCGTTTCACCGTCCGGCATCCACGAGACCTGGTGCGGACCGATGCCATGCGTGGGGATCTCGGCCCAGTGCACCAGGCGCTCGTCAACGAAGCGGTAGACGCCCAATAAGCCGCGGCCTGGGTCACGGGTGTCGTTTTCCGTCGCATACAGCCATTCGCCGTCGCGATGGATCACCGCATGGCCGTAGAAGTGGCGGTCAGGCTGCGAAACGATGGTTTGCAGCAAGCGGCCATCGCGCAGATCGATCAGGTAGCTTTCAGTGCCAGGACGACGGGCGATGAACACCGCGAGTGGCAGGTCGGGATGATTGATGATGTCGTGGCAGCGCTGGCCCACCTGGGTCGCGAATACCTGCGTCCCGTCGAGCCTGAAACCCACCGCATAGTGCTTTCCGTCGCCATCGTCGCGAGCGGAAAGCAATAAGGGGCGTGTGTCTTTCTGCCGGAACAGTGTCCAGCCACCCAGCGTGCAGGCGCTGCGCAGAAGACTGCCGAGCGCCATGGCCTGACGTCGCAACATCACATGTACCTCTTGATCAATCGCCGTCGTTGGCGTTGAAACCCAACTGAATGCCGAGTGCCTTGGCCAGCTCGCCTTCGTGCAGGCGGTGCACGGCGTTCAGGCTGTCGTAAAACGCATTGAGTTGCTGGCGTCCTGCATCCGTGGCCAGCAGGTCGGCCAGTGGCGGCTTGAGTTCCGACAGCAATTTTCGGCTGTTAGCGTAGGCGGCGTCGATTTTGTCGGCCAGCGGTTTCTGCTCGGCGGGCAGCAGGCTGCGCAATCCCTTGTTGTCGACACCGGTCCACACCGTTTCGGCGCTGATCAGGCTGGCTTCCAGGCTGCTGAGCGACGACTTGCTGCGCCACGCATCTGCCTGGAATGGCTGCGGCTGCCCCTTGCTCTGACGACCCAGTGGCGTGCCAAGTTTCTTCTTCAGGCTGTCGAGCGCGGTGACCTGAACCCGCAGCAATTCGGCAATCGCCTCGTGGGAGTCGGCGTAGCGCTGATTGGGGAACTTGCTCAGTTGCGCGAGCATGCCGTCGGTGCTGTTCCAGCTGTTGAGGATTTCTTCGGCAAGCAGCTTTTGGCGCTCACCGATGGCCATCAGCAGCGGGCAGTAGCGCGCTTTCTGCTCGGCATTGGCCATGTCGATGTCAGCGTCGAAGAGGATGTATTCGTAGGCGGACAAACCCTGCACCACGACACTGGCCTTGGACAGTTCCTGAGCGGTGATCTGTGGCTGTGCAGTCACCAGTTGCTCGACCTGACGGCCCACCAGGTTTTTCTTGTCCGGCCAGAACTGTATTTGCCAGGCGCGGTTGCCTTCGGCCAGAGGACCGATCAACAGCGGTTGCAACTCTGCCCAGGTCTTCTGTGCTTTCAGAAAGTCGGCGCGGGCTGTGGCCAGATCAGTCTTGCCCTGGCAGAACGCCAATGCGCTGGCTGCCAACTGACGATCAGCCTCCACCCAACGGCTGTAAGTCGGCAGGATGACCTGTTTGGCAATCGCTGCGGACGTCACGGCCTGAGGATCGGATGGCGAGCAGGCACCCAAGGCAAGTGCCGCAAGGCTGGTCAGCAACAACTTGGGTCGGAACATGTCCGGCTCCTTATTTTTGAAAGAACGATGTTTGAACAGGAAGATTCTGCAAAGGGCGCAATCATAACGAATTCAGGAAGGCCAGCAGCGCTTCACGTTGCTGTGCGTCAAAAGCCAGAACCTGGCGCTTTGCCGCCTGGGCTTCGCCGCCGTGCCAGAGTATCGCCTCAAGCACGTTACGTGCGCGACCGTCGTGCAACAGTTGGGTGTGTCCGCTTACCGTGCCGGTCAGGCCCAGCCCCCACAAGGGCGGGGTGCGCCACTCACTTCCGCTGGCCTGGAACTCGGTACGGTTATCGGCCAGCCCTTCGCCCATGTCGTGCAGCAGCAAGTCGCTGTACGGGCGAATCTCCTGATTGGCCAGCTCAGGCTCGGAGGCGTCGCTACGGGTTTTGAAAGAGGGGGTGTGGCATTGCTGGCAGCCCGCCTGGAAAAACAGGTTCTTGCCTGCCAGCACCTGCGGGTCGTCGACCTTGCGACGTGCTGGAACAGCCAGGTTGCGGGTGTAGAACTCCACCAGACGCAGGATGTTGTCGCTGACTTCCGGTTCGCCATCCGGACCGTTGCCATTGGGCGCGGCCAGGCAATCGGTCTGGGCCGGCGTGCAGTCATCGAAAGGCCGCAGGCTGGTGGTCAGCCCCATGTCGCCGGAAAACGCGTGCACGTTCTGCTGGTTAAGGTTTGGCTGTCCGGCTTTCCAGCCAAACCTGCCCATCACTACTTTTTGCCGAGCATCGTCCCAGACCCAGTTGGGACGTCCCGAGATGCCATCGGCGTTCTTGTCATCGGGGTCGGCATTGGCAAGGATGGCCTCATCGGCAATGGCCTCGAGCAAGCCCAGGCCGATCATCGGCGGAGCTACGCGTGCCGAGATGTGCGTATCGGGGTGCATGGGGCCGTAGCCCAGCTGGGTAATCCTGAGGGTCGGCTGGCGCAGCTCGACGGCGGTGCCATCGCGAAATTCGACCGTCAGCGCATCGTACTCGACCCGCACCTTGCCCTCGGGCGCTACGCCGGGGTTCGACATGTCCTGCAATTGCCCGCCGTAAACCGGTTCGGGCAGCACACCGTTGCGCTTTATAAGGTCGGCATAGGCAGGGTCATCGGGAATCGACAGCCTGACCAGCATCGACACGGCATTGCTGTCGCCAGCTTCCGGCGGATGACCGCGACCGTCCTTGATATGGCAGTTCTGGCAGGCATTGGTGTTGAACAACGGCCCAAGCCCGTCGCGAGCCGTGGTAGTCGAGGGCGCAGTCACCCACGGGCTGCGGAAAAAGCTGTTACCGACACTGAAGTCCAGCCGCCGCACGGGGGACAGATTGGCCGAGGGCATGGAGAAAGCGTTCTGATCGCTCTTCCTGACGGTGGCGCTGCCAGCGGACAAGGCTTCTCCCGGCTCGGCGTGCGTGAAACGCGGGGCGTCATCGCATGCGCTCAGGACCAGGGTCGTGAGCAAGGCAAGTGACAGACGGAGCCGCGTAATCATAGACATCCTGCAACGGGGCGAAAAATCGGGGCGTGCAAGCTTAGCAGCCTCGTGCGGTTTGAATAAGAGGGATTATCGTTTGCCTGCTCTGACGTAATGCGTTGTTACGAATCTCTGAGGCTGGTCTGGTCCCGGCATTTTTGCCTATGCTGCACATGTCGAAGTTGACAGCACACACGCAGATAAAACACCCAGCAGAGACCACATCAATGGATAACCCGGAAAACAGCGCGTTCGTGACCACCACCGAGGCACTGGAAGCGCTCTATGGCCCGATTGCTCCTCCTTCCATGACCAAGGAAGTCGACCATATTCACGCGGTTTACCGGCCCTTCATCGAGTCGGCACCCTTTGTTGTGCTGGCCTCTGCCGGGCCTGACGGCCTTGATGCGTCCCCGCGTGGTGATCAGGCGGGCTTCGTGCATATCGAGGACAACAAGACGCTTTATCTGCCTGACCGGCGCGGCAACAACCGCATCGACACCTTGCGCAATATCATCAGCGACCCACGTGTCGCGTTGCTGTTCCTCATCCCTGGCGTGGGCGAGACCTTGCGGGTCAACGGAACAGCGCAGATATCGGTTCAGCCCGAACTGTTGTCGCGTTTCGAAGTGAACGGCCAAATGCCCAGGTCGGTGCTGCGCATCTCCGTGACCAGCGTGTACTTCCAATGCAGCAGGGCAACCATCAGGTCCGGTTTATGGGATGCAGCCCGGCACATCGAACGCAGCGCGCTGCCGACTGCCGGGCAAATACTAAAAGCGGTTTCGGCCGAGCAGATCGATGGTGACGCCTATGACAAGGCGTTGCCGGGACGCATTGCGGATACGTTGTATTGATCATGGCTGATACCGTATTGCGCCTCTTGTGGTCATGTCTTGATCAGACACCGGTTTTGCTCTGATTTTTTTCCTTCTCAAGAAAGTAGTCGAAGATACTCATACCCTTGCGAAGACTTTTGCGGACTTCTTCACTTTCCTTGATCAGCTCGGCGCTAGGAGATTGCCATTGTTCGCGGGGCAGGGGTTTGGACCAGTCCAGTACTGCTTTGGGAAATGCCGTTTTCGGCAGTTGCTTGACCCAGCTGGCGACGTGGCAGGGCAACGTCCAGCCGCTGAAAAACTGGATCAGCAGAAAGCCGAACAGGTAGCGCAAGCAGCCGTGGTCAAGCAGGTAGTCACGGCGACACATGTGGAAAAACGCCACAGTGCCTTCCTCCAGGTCAGTGCCCATCATGGGCTTTCGCAGGGCGCTCGGGCCTTCTTCCATGTAGGCGCGGATCGCTTCCCACTCGCTGACTGCCATGCCGAGCGTGAAGGTAGGCACCGTGAGCCACATCACCTGGCTATCCGAGGCGTCTATGAAGCCGATCATCAGAGCGAATTTCTGCTGAGTGCCGTATTGCGTTGCAACTGTGCTGCTGCTGACGCAGGCAATAACTTCTTCCCACGGGATGAACCGGGGTGGCTGGCCGCGCTTGGCGACATAGGCCACCTCGCGACGCTGGCGATTGAAGCGGATTGGGGGAGTGGAGATTTGGTGAATAGCTTGAAGTAAAAATAAGCTGTAGCTGCTTATCAAAAATGAAAAGAACCCCCAGATAGGCCAATTAGGTGAAAAGGCGGTGACTACGATTTCGAACACCGGGCGCCCAGTGTTTATATGATCAAGGGCTCCGAGCCCAAGACATATCGTGAAAATGAACAAAGCGATGCCCACGATAACGCCTAGGTAACAGCGAACTGAAAATTCTATTTTTGGAACGCCCATCGCAAAGTCAAGATAAACTTCATTGGTTGCTTGATGGAGTTGTTGCGGGCTAGTAACCGCCACCCCCGTTATTAAAGGAAGTGGTGCAAGATAAAAAATACTTGTGCTGGATTGATGTTCGGTATCGCCAGCTTGACGGGAGCGATTATAGTTATAATTGGTCATCCAGAAACTCTCTTTTGATCTGAACGGTCGGCAATGCAATTTTCTCCGTCTGGTAGGTTGGTACCGCTTTTATTGGTTTGTTTAGCACATCCATACCTAGTGCTATGCGGTAAGTTAGATATCCTCTGTCTGCGTTTAAGTAAGTTGATGCTAATGCTGGCTTAACAGCCAAGTGTAATGCCAACATGGCATTGTGTCCCTGCCAGCCTATTGGGATTTCCAGCGCCAATGTTAAAGGTGAAACAGAAAAAACAGACAGCTTATTGCGAAGCATCTCGCTAACATTCTGTTTATGAGATGAGTGTTGAAGCTCAGCTTCCCACCGTAGTGAAGTGTCTTCAAAGCTGGCTTGGGTCAAGCCTGGCAATACCAGGTGCAAACTACGTACAGATTCACCCTCTGTAAGTCCATGAGTAATACCGTTATCAAAAATAGTAGGCAGCAGGTTGATCTCTGCAAGTCGTTGTGAATGAGTGCTCCAATCCCAGGCTTGGGGCTCGTTACCCCACATACAGTAGAGCAACCACTGTTGCTGTTCCTCCAGGTTGGAGTAGTTGAATAGGGCCTCGCCGCCCAGCTGAAGTGCGGTGAAGGCGAGTCCCCAAGGTGTGAGCTGAATCGAAAGTCTTAGGAATCTTGGTCCTCTGGTAGACCACGCTATGCTTGCCACTTCTTTTTTAGAGTAAGTGGTATCAAGGTAAATATCCTTCAATATGCCTATCAGTTCTTTGCCGGTCTGTAGCGTCAAGGCAGCGTTCACGCCGGTAGCGCCAACGTCACCTGTCAGCGCCATGAGCGCTCCTATTTTTTCACCCGATGTGCTGTACATCAGCGCTGTTTGCCATTTTTCCCAATTATTCCATGCCGTACCTGCTCCGCCCAATAAACTCAGCGGAGCAATAAATGCTCCCAACCCCAATCCTATTTTTCCGAGACGAGCAGTGAGCAGCTTTCCTCCCGTTTCAGAACTTTCGACCGCTAGGGCTCGGAGAGCATTATCGATCATTGCAACGTACACCGCTTGAAAGACTGATAACGCTGCCGAAGCCACACTACTGAACCCACCGATAGCTATTACAATTTCTTTAATGGTTCTACGATTGTCAGAGCCACTCCAAACACTCCAAACCTCCCCCAGATTCCCAACCTGCAGACACACCGCCAGTAACGGAAAGAAACTCCCCTTCAACGCAGCCGCAGCTGCCCCTTGAGTCGCGTACCCCTTAAATGCTCCCGCCCGCAGCTTTTTAATTTCGTCATTGAGCGCTTGCAGTTGCGGGTCAGTGATGTCCAGTCGCACGCCAATCGCGCCGTTGCGCGGATTGCCGGTCGGGGTGATGGCTGTTTCCAGGTCTCGGCGCAGCGCGTTGCGCGTGTTGCGGGTCTGCAGCAGCCGTTGGTTGGTGTATTGCCTTTCGTAAAGCAGACCTTGATGTTGATCCGCTGTGAGTGTGCGGCGGTTGATGAGTTTGGTAAGGCGGTTGCGTTCTCTGATGAGGTCGTCTTCGCTGGCAAGCAGCTGATTCAAGCGCGCGAAGTTGTCGCGAAATTTTGTCACGTCGGCTTCGTCGGCAATTCGCAGGGTGACGGCTTCCTGCTGCAGCGCCACCAGCATGCCCAGTCGTTGGGCTCGATTGCTTGCTCTGCCGAAGTTGTCCAGATGCTGGCGTAGTTGCGGGCTGTTCAGCTTCTGTTGCATCTCAATCAGCCAACGCTCCAGATGCAGGGCGACGGCAGGGATGTAGCTGGCATTGACGGCTTGGTGCAACGGTAGTGCGGCGGGGTCCAGGTTCAGGCTGTTGGTCCAGTGATTACCCATGATGTGGCTGATATCAGCGATGCGCCTTTGCGCATCGGCCAATCCGTCGCTGAAGTTGCGAATATCATCCAGCCACTTGAGCAGGTTGCCTGATTTGGCGCGCAGAAAGTCCATGTCCAGACGCCCATAGAACACCGGCAGAACGTAGTGGGGGTTATCGTGAAAGTAGTCGCTGACCTTCCGCAGGCTTTCGTCGGTGCGGCACAGGTCGCGGGTGCAGTTGAGCTCCATCGCCAAGGCGCTTTTCAACTGGTCGGGATGGTCTGGATCGAAGTACCAGGCACTTCGATAGAGTTCCCCCTGAGTGAACAGGCTCACGCGATCGTGGGTAATATCGTCGAGTCGTTGCGTCCAGCGTTGAAGGTGCGAGCGCTCCTGGGACAGATAAGCGTGCATTTCTTGGTGGCGAACGAGATCGTAAATACCTCGTGAGCCGAGTCCGACGCCGTTCAGCGTGCCCTGGCTGTTCTTTTCCAGCGCTTCAATGTCGTCTTCCAGTTGTTCATGGAGTGGTTGGCCAAGCGCGAGCAGCATCTGTGAGTGCTTGTTTTCCATGTTCAGTCTGGCAAATCTGGCTTGCGGCCGTTCGGTGTAGGCGCCCCCGCGCATGGCGGAATACTGCCCCGCTGAAGTAGTCGCTGGCACAGGTCCCTGATGGTGTTCCCGGTGCCAGTCATTGCGCGCATTGAGGTAATCATAAATGCGGCTGCGTTGTTCAGGCGTGGTGTTCTTCAGCAGTTTCGAGTCCGGGTTTGTCTGCCGGGCAGTGTTGTCGCCAACGCTCATCAGTGTGTCAATGTAGCTGGCCGTTATGTAACGCATTTCATTGTCGTTACGCTCACGCCACTGGTTGAGCCAACCCACCACCTCGTCCTGTTCCTGCGCAAGGTCGCGCAGCATGCCGATGCTGTCGTCGAGTACCAGATACAGGTGATTCAGTTCGTAGTACGGGTTGAGTGTGTTTTTCAACTCGCCGATATGCGCCTCGCGAAACAGCGGCAGATGCTCCCAGACATAGTCCTGTTGTTCCTCCTCTGGCATATCGGGTGTAGTGCATTGTTGTGCCGGCAACTCGGCGAGTTCGGCAAGCTGCTCTCTGACTTGCTGTTCGACGCGAAGGTGGACGCCGCCTTGCTGGCAATCGGCTTCAGCCAGATTCACTTTCTGCATGAAATAGAAACGGTCTGCTGCGCTGTCCAGCACGCGGGTGCATTTGGCTGCTGTCCATTGCAGTTCGGCATAGGCAACATGCAACGTCGTATCGCGGGCAAAGATCAGGGTGTGCTCGCCAATCGTGGTCTGCCTGACATCCTGAGCGACTTCCCGGTCCTGCCAGAGCAGTTTGGTCGGTACGCCGCTTTCAAGGCGATACTCATGCAGATAGCCGCTGCTTTCATCAATCACATACAGATAGCCGTCACGTACCAGACGCAAGCCGAGCGGTCGTTTCAAGTCTCGGTAGCCGTCGGTATCCGAGGGGTTGTGAAGCCGTTCCACACGGCCGTAACGCAATGGCAATAGCTGGACTTTGGTGCCCATCAACGGGCAGTTACTCGTACTGTTGCGGGCATCAATATGGGTTCTTGCTCTGGCCTCCCAATAGGCTTTGTCTACAGGCGAAAGTGTTTTGCGACTCATGGCCGGGTTGCTCCGTGCTGTTCGCGACTGCGTTTCACTGCCAGCCAGTTGGCCTGTTGAATACGCTGAGATGGCGTCAAAAAGGACTTTTCATCCATCAGCGTTCTGATATCAGGATGCGAGTCGTCCGGCTGGGTAGCCAGAAAGCAGATGACGTTGGCGTAATGGAAAATATCCGCTTCGCTGTTGAAGCCTGCTTCATAGGCTGTGAAGGCCAGTGCATGCACATGGCCGTATCGCGACTTCAGACCTGTGGATGTGAGGTAGGCCGGAAAAAATGTGCGCAGGTGCTGGTCAAGACTGATCACGATCAGGCGAAACGCAACGTCACTGATGGCCTCCATCTGCCGATCGCTCATCCGATACAGGATCGTGTTGTCATGAATGGCTGACTCACCATGACGCTCGTGCTTTATCCAGTGTTCAGTGATGACATCTGCTGCATAAACACTGTCGATAGGGCCGAACAACCGATTATCGGTATGTGCCGGATGAAGGCCGAGCAGCGCGTTTGCGACGGGCGGGTCTGAAAGGTTCAAATAGCAGGCCTCGCCTGCTGGTTTGTCAACGAACACCAGCCAGCGCAGATGGTCAGCCACCGTCTTGTGGCTGGCATCACTGAATAGCAGCAGACCCCATTCTTCGCGCGCGTGAGTCAGGAAACTTGAAAATGTCGGGTCGTATGGGCCATCGATCTGAATCAGGGCGGGCGAGATATCCAGCAATTCGCTGAAGCGGGTTTGCAGGAACAGCAGTGTGCAGACAGGGGAGGAGTTCCACTCGAAAAGCTTTCTTCTCAGATCGGGAAGATTGATGGCGTTGAGCAGCAAATAGGCGTTTTTCGCCCATGGCAGATCTTCAGGGCCGGGTTCAAATTCAAACATGAGCGCGCTTTGAAGGGGAACGAGGCGCGGATACTCGGTGGTGTGGTGTCTGCCTTCAATACCCGAAAACCAGTTTAGGAAAGGCCCTACAAAGATCACTGAAAGATCTTTGGCCTACGGGTCGATCAGACACAAAAAATGCCGGTCAGCGAACTGACCGGCATCGATGGTTATCGCAACAAACGCGGTTGATCAGAACTCGTGATCGGCGTTGTCCGGGTTCAGGTCAGTGATGCCCAGCTTGCCAGCCGCCTGTTCGATGGCGCCTGTCTGTTTGACCAGCGCGGCGATGGCGTCACGCACCACCTGATTGCCTGCGGTGTTGCCGGCAGCGATCAACTGGTCGAAATGCTCGCCCTTGTTCGCATGATCGACGATGACCTGCAACTTGGCCTGCGTGTCGTCCAGGTCGGCGCGCAAGGTGGCGTCGGTGGCGGGATCTACCTTGGCGACCAGAGACGAAAGGCTCGGCCCGCTGACCTTGCTGCCGTCGGTGCGGGTGTACTCGCCCAGGTAAACGTTGCGAATGCCCTTGCCGTTGTAGAAGTGCGAGTTGTGCGTGTTGTCGCTGAAGCAGTCGTGTTCGTCTTCGCTGGAGTTGGCTTCCAGTGCGACTTTCATGCGCTCGCCCGCCAGTTCACCCAGCGACAGGCTGCCCATGCCGAAGAGCATCTTGCGCAGGCCGCTTTCACCGGGTTCGGCTTCCAGCGTGGCGCGGTAGTTGTCGGGCACGCCGGCCTTCCAGTTACCGGACATTTCTTCGAGGTCGCTGACCAGCAGGTCGGTGACGGCCTTGAGGTAGGCACGGCGGCGATCATTGTGGCCGCCGGTCGCGCCAGCGCCTTCCAGGTAATCGCTGGCCGGACGTGCGCCGGCACCAGGGCCGGTGCCGTTCAGATCCTGGCCCCAGAGCAGGAATTCGATGGCGTGGTAGCCGGTGGCGACGTTGGCCTCGGAACCGCCCAGCTCGTTCAGGCTGGCGAGTTTTTCGGAGGTGATTTCCTTCACGTCGACCTTGTCTTCGCCGACCTGAATTTCGGTGTTGGCGATGATGTTGGCAGTGGCACCCGGGTTGCCCAGCGCGTGCTGGTAATCCTTGGCCACATAGTCGATCAGGCCTTCGTCCAGGGGCCAGGCGTTAACCTGTCCTTCCCAGTCGTCGATGATGGTGTTGCCGAAGCGGAAGACTTCGCTCTGCATGTAGGGCACACGCGCAGCGATCCACGCTTCGCGGGCCGCTTTCAGGGTTTCATCGTTGGGCTTGGCCAGGAAGGCGTCGACGGCAGTGCTGAGTTTTTTCGCGCCGGCCTCGGCATCGTCGAACACGGCGGACACCATGTTGGCGTAGTTCGCGACCACAGCCTTGGCCGCCGCGTCGTCAGTCTGGGCAGCGGCTGCCGGAGCAGGGGCCGCAGGCGTCACAGCCGGCGTCGCCGGAGCAGCGGCTGGCGCGGGTGCCGGGGCGGCAGCCTTGTCCTTGCCTTCGCCACAACCGGCGAGAGAGATAGCGATGGCCAACAGACTAGCGGTTGCCAGAGGCATACGAATCATGACGGAATCCTGCGTCGATAAAGGTGGTGGCGGGGTGCGCCCATAAAATCTGCGACATAATGCGAAAGATTTGCATTCGGTGTAAAGGCAAAAAGCCTGTGTCGGCGTAATCGGACATCCGGCAGGTTGTAACAGTCGGTTTCAAGATGACGTGAATGGCCGGAAGTGTGCAGGTCGGCTCACAGGCTGGTGGCGTGGTCCTGACGCGACTGCTTGAGGTAGGCCAGCAACTCCCGACCCTGCAACGGCTTGCTGTACAGATAGCCCTGGCCTTCATGACAGCCCTCGGTCACCACGTAGGCCTCCTGCTCGACGGTCTCCACGCCTTCGGCAATGACTTGCATGCCCAGGCTTTTGCCCAACTGGATAATGGCTCGCACGATGGTGGCGTCATCGTCGTCGTCAATCAGGTCCTGCACGAAGCTGCGGTCAATCTTGATCTTGTCCAGCGGCAGACTTTTCAGGTAGCTCAGCGATGAGTAGCCGGTGCCGAAGTCATCAATGGCAATCAAGGCGCCGGAGCGTCGCAAGCTCAACAGGTGCTGGGCGGCGGTGTTGATATCTTCCATCAGCCCGGTTTCGGTCACTTCCAGTTCCAGGCTGCGCGGTGGCAAGCGATAGATCTGCAGCAGGTTGTTGACCACACGCGGCAACTCCGCGTGATGCAACTGCACAGTCGACAGGTTGACTGCCATGCGCAAGTCGGTAAAACCCTGGTCGAGCCATTCGCGCAGTTGGCGGCAGGCCTGATCCAGCACCCATTCCCCGATGGTGATGATGCTGCCGTTCTGTTCGGCCAGCGGGATGAATACGTCCGGCGGCACCAGGCCATGTTCCGGATGCTGCCAGCGGATCAGCGCTTCCACGCCGACGATACGGTGATCGCGATAGCTGATCTGCGGTTGATAGACCAGATACAACTGATTGAGTGGCAGGGCTTCTCGCAGGTCTTTTTCAAGTTCGCGGCGGCGGCGCATTTCGCTGTCTACGCTGGCGATGTAGAACTGATACCGGTTACGCGAGCGGGCCTTGGCCAGCGTCATGGTCTGCTCGGCTTTTTGCAGCAGTTTCTCGGTGCTGTCGCCGTCTTCGGGAAACAGGGTGATGCCGATGGTTGCCCGCAGTCGAATCGGTTGATCACCGACGATGAACGGCGCTTCCAGCTCATCCAGAATATTTTGCGCCAGCTCTGCCGCCTCGTAGGGCTGCTCGATGTTGGATTGCACCAGCGCAAACTGGTCGCCGCCCAGGCGCGCCAGTGCCCCGAGTCGCACGCTGTGCGCGCGCAGACGGTCAGCGAGTGCGAGCAGCAATTGATCGCCGGACTGGTAGCTGAACTGTTCGTTGATGCCTTTGAAGTCATCCAGACCCACGCACAACACCGCCACTCGGTGTTGCTGGCGTCCTGCATCGTCCAGAATCCTGTCCAGCCCGGTCTGCAACTGAAGTCGGTTGGGCAGACCGGTGAGGAAATCGTATTGCGCCATGCGCTGCAGATTGTTTTCGGCCTCATGGCGCAGGTAAGTGTGGCGTTCGATGGAGGCCAGCAACTGGTTGGCGGTGTTGACCCAGATCCCCAATTCGTTTTTCTCGTGGCCTTTAAGCAACGGCAATTGGTGTTCGCTGGGGCGGTCGGGGTTGATCGCGATCAGGTGCTCGATGATCTTCGACAGCGGCTTGGTCAGCAGCCAGTGATAGACCAGATACAGCACCAGCCCCATTGCCAGCGCACGCAGCACGCCCGCGACAAAGATGATTCCGGCATTGACCAGAAAGCTTTCACCGTAATTGGCCGTGTCCAGCGTGATGCGCAGGTCGCCGTAATACTCGCTGTAGGGGCTGCGGCCTACCAGTTGAGTGGTGAAGCTGCGTTCCTGGCCAAGGATGAGGTCTGTCAGCCACCGCGTAGGGGACGTCTTCAGCGGCCGGTCTTTCTCGGCGAGCAGGCTTTCGTTAGGGTGCCCGATGGACGCCATGCGCACGGAGTCATCCTGGAACAGGCCTTCGATGACCTGCATGCCCATCTCGCGGTCCAGGCTGTAGACGGCCTGTGTCGACGGATCGCGGAACATGCCGAGAATTCGCTCGGCGTCGCTCGCCACAGCCTGACGTGTCTTGTAGGCGTCGAAGACGATTTGCGCACAGCTGAGCAGGACGCCTACCAGAAGCGCCGAAAGCAGCACAACGCGCAGCAACTTTACCGACAGGCTGTTCTTGAGTTCCAGCTTCAATGGCCGTTCCTTAGTTAGTGTCGGAGGGCATATCGCCTCATGACCCTCGAAAAACCAGACCCGCACGACGTGACCTTGTCACAACCGGTGCGCCTGGCTGATCTTCGCGTTCCTTGCACCTGCTGGCCAAAGCCACCTCAATGCGTCGGGTGGCCAGGTAGGTAACTAGAGCAGAACACTGTAAAGAATTACGTCATAGAGAATTAAGTTGTATTACGAGTCAGCGAGCGTTTTCCGACAATACACAAAGTACGAGCGGCAGGCGAAAAAAGATTTGCGATTCGCCTGACCGGCAGGCAGGCGGTTGACGTTATATGTGAAACAAACGTCTGGCAGGCGGCCCTTACAGGCCTGGAAACATAAAAAACCCGACGCGAGGCCGGGTTTTTCGATGAGGCTGGAATCAGGCTGCGAATTGCTTGGCCACGAAGTCCCAGTTCACCAGGTTCCAGAACGCTTCTACGTACTTCGGACGCAGATTGCGGTAGTCGATGTAGTAGGCGTGTTCCCACACATCGCAGGTCAGCAGCGGGGTGTCGCCGCTGGTCAGCGGGTTGCCGGCACCGATGGTGCTGGCCAGTGCCAGGGAGCCATCAGCCTTCTTCACCAGCCAGCCCCAGCCGGAGCCGAAAGTGCCGATGGAAGTCTTGCTGAACTCTTCCTTGAACTTGTCGAAGGAACCGAACGCCTTGTTGATGGCTTCGGCCAGAGCGCCGGTAGGCTCGCCGCCAGCATTAGGAGCCAGGCAGTTCCAGTAGAACGTGTGGTTCCAGACCTGAGCGGCGTTGTTGAAGATACCGCCCGAGGAGGTCTTGATGATCTCTTCCAGGGTCTTGCCTTCGAACTCGGTGCCAGGCACCAGGTTGTTCAGGTTCACGACGTAGGTGTTGTGGTGCTTGTCGTGGTGATATTCCAGAGTCTCCGCAGAAATGTGCGGCACCAGAGCGTCTTTGGCGTAGGGCAGTGGCGGCAATTCAAAAGCCATGGTTTATCTCCTTTCAGGTCAATTGCGGTAGTCGCACGGCCGATCACGGGCGGCCAGATACAGCATGCACCGGGAGTTTTACTCTTTTGCGGCGCAGACCCCGGATCATAGCACCGGGTCTGCGCCTTAACCACGCAACAACTGTGTGGGATAGAGGTTCCCCCGGGTTTGACTCTGCGGTCATGAAATCCGTCAGGTCGAGCGGATCAACTGCACGGCCACGCTGAACATCATCACTGCGATCATCAGGTCCAGCATCCGCCAGGTGGCAGGTCGGGCCAGCCAGGGAGCCAGCCATGCCGCGCCCAGGGCGAGGCTCGAGAACCACAGCAGCGAAGCGCTGGCTGCGCCGGCGACATACGCGCCAGGCACGCCCTGTTGTGCGCCCAGCGAGCCAATCAGCAACACGGTGTCCAGATAGACGTGCGGGTTGAGCAAGGTAACGGCCAATGCGCTGAGCAACACGGTGCGCAGTGATTTTCTGCCAACCGCTGCGCTGTGTTCCAGGCTCTGCCGCGAGCAGGCGCGGCGTAATGCCTGCAGGCCATACCAGCTCAGGAATATCACGCCGCCCCAGCGTGCCACCGCCAGCAGCATCGGATTCTGCGCCAGCACATTGGCCAGACCGAACACGCCTGCAGCCACCAGGATGGCGTCGCAGAAAATGCACAGCATCGCCACGGCCACATGATGTTCACGACGCAGGCCCTGAGCCAGCACAAAAGCATTTTGAGTACCGATAGCCATGATCAGGCCTGCCGCGATCAGCAGCCCATTGAGGTAGCTTTGCCACATGAGGATGTTCCATTGAGCGGATTCAGGTAGCCATTCTCAGAGGGTGAGGGTTATAAGGAAAACCAATAATCTTCATCGCTCATTAGGAAAACTGATGTTCGACTACAAATTGCTGTCGGCGCTGGCGGCCGTGATCGAGCAGACCGGGTTCGAGCGCGCCGCTCAGGTGCTTGGGCTTTCTCAGTCAGCAGTCTCGCAACGCATCAAATTGCTGGAGGCGCGCATTGGCCTGCCGGTGCTGGTACGCGCCACGCCGCCGAGCCCGACCGACATCGGCCGGCGCCTGCTCAATCACGTGCAGCAGGTCCGCCTGCTGGAGCGCGATCTGCAAAGTCAGGTACCGGCACTGGACGAGGAGGGCATGCCCGAGCGTTTGCGAATCGCCTTGAATGCCGACAGTCTGGCAACCTGGTGGGCGCCGGCCATTGGCGCGTTTTGTACGCAACACCGTTTGCTGCTGGATCTGGTTGTCGAAGATCAAGACGTAGGCCTCAAGCGCATGCGCGCCGGTGAGGTGGCGGCCTGCCTGTGTGGCAGCGAGCGTCCGGTGGCGGGGGCCCGCAGCCAGTTGCTGGGGGCCATGCGCTATCGGGCGCTGGCCAGTCCCGCGTTCATCGCCCGCCATTTCCCGGACGGTGTCAGCCCAGAGACGCTCGCCAGATCCGCTGCCTTGGTATACGGCCCGGACGATCTTCTGCAGCATCGGTATCTGGCTATGTTGGGTGTTCAGGACGGCTTCGAGCATCATTTGTGTCCTTCCTCCGAAGGTTTCATCCGTATGATCGAGGCGGGCATGGGCTGGGGGCTGGCGCCCGAGTTGCAGGTGCGCGACCAGTTGCGCAACGGCACGCTGCTCGAATTACTGCCGGACCGTTGCATCGATGTGCCGCTCTACTGGCATCATTGGCGCAATGGTGGGCAGCTTCTGACGCGCCTCACCGAACATCTTGCGCAACATTCGGCTCACTGGCTGGTGCCGCTGAGCGAAGACTGATCGTCAACAGGATCATGTGTAATCCATGCAGGCAGGGTTTTGCCTTTCCTGCAGACGCGTTAACGGAGCGGTAAATGAAGATTCTGGTCACCGGCGCGAGCGGCTTCATCGGCGGACGCTTTGCGCGTTTTGCCCTTGAGCAGGGCATGAGCGTGCGGATCAATGGCCGTCGTGCCGAAGGTGTCGAGCACCTGGTCAGGCGCGGTGCCGAGTTTATTCAGGGCGACCTCGCCGATCCTTATCTGGTGCGCGCACTGTGCGATGACGTGGAAGCGGTCGTGCATTGCGCGGGCTCGGTCGGTACGTGGGGACGTCGCCAGGATTTCATGCAGGGCAACGTGCAGCTCACGGAAAACATCGTCGAGGGCTGCCTGAAACAGAGGGTGCGAAGGCTGGTTCATCTATCTTCGCCGTCGATCTACTTTGATGGCCACTCGCACCGTGGCATCAAGGAAGAGCAGGTGCCCAAGCGCTTTCACAATCACTACGCGGCCACCAAGTATCTGGCCGAGCAAAAGGTCTTCGGTGCCGAAGAGTTCGGGCTTGAAGTCATTGCCCTGCGGCCACGCTTTGTCACCGGCGCGGGCGATAACAGCATTTTCCCGCGTCTGCTGCACATGCAGCGCAAGAGGCGCCTGGCGATTGTCGGCAACGGCTTGAACGTGGTGGATTTCACCAGCATGCAGAACCTCAACGAAGCCCTGCTGAGCAGCTTGCTGGCAACGGGTTCTGCACTGGGCAAGGCCTACAACATCAGCAATGGCACGCCGGTCCCGCTGTGGGACGCGATCAATTATGTGATGCGGCAGATGCACTTGCCTCAGGCCACCCGTTATCGTTCATACGGGCTGGCCTACAGCGCTGCGGCGATCAATGAGGCCGCCTGTATGCTGTGGCCGGGCAGACCTGAACCTACCCTGTCGAGAGTGGGCATGCAGGTCATGAACAGGGATTTCACGCTTGATATCAGCCGCGCCAGGCATTATCTGGATTATCAGCCCCAGGTCAGCCTGTGGACGGCGCTGGATGAATTCTGTGGCTGGTGGCAGGCACAGCACGCGATCTGAAAGCGGTAATGGCACAGTGAGATTGATTCTGCGCTGTTGTTATACTGCCCAACTTTGATCTACGAACTTTGATTTAACAGCTTCCTGAAGGGTTATTCATGCGCAACGATCCCTACGACGACGTCGATGACGTTCCCAGCCTGAGCGCCAAGGACGATGATGACGACTTCGCGCCGAGCAATAGCGCACGCGAGCGCACCACCGTCTATTCGCGCACCACGCCTGTAGTCAAGGTCAAGGCGCCGAGCACCGGGCCTTTGTGGGCGTTGGTCGGTGCGTTGTTCATTGCTTTCTGCGGTCTGGGTTGGTGGAGCTTTCAGCAGGTTTCTCTGATGGAGCAGCAGTTGGTGGCGACTCAGGAAAGCTTTGCGCGCATCAGCGAAGAAGCGGCGGGGCGCTTGCAGGATATTTCCGGCAAGGTGGTCGCGACCGAAGCGCTTTCCAGTGATGGAGAGGCGCTCAAGCAGCGTATCAAGTTGCTGGAAGCGCAACTGGAAGATCAGGACAAACAACGCGAAGGCGTTGAAGGTCAGCAGGGCAGTCTCGACAAACGTCTGGAGCAGATGGCCGCGCAAACCGCCCAGCAGCAGAGTGAAAACGCGCAGTTGCAGGAACAGCTCAAAAGCGTTGTCGCTGAACTGACCACGCTCAAGGCCGCGTTGCCTGACCTGAAGACCGCTCAGGCGGATCAGGGCAAGCTGGATGCGCAGATCAAAAGCGTGGCGGCCGATGTCGCCACGTTGAAAAAGCAGGGCAACCCGTCTGCCGCTGTCGAACGCCTGGAGCAGGACCTGATGGTGCTGAAAAGCGAACAGGAAAACCGCCCGGCGCCTTCGGCAGAAGCCAATACGGCCGAGTTCGATGCGTTTCGTGCTCAGGTGACTCGTAACATCAATACCCTGAACAGCCAGATCCAGAACCTGTCGCAACAGCTCAACGCACGCCGTTGACCTTGGCATCCTCTGCCGCCTTCAGTGCGGCAGTTCGCCGAGGGAGCGCTGGCCAGTAAATCCAGGTGCAGATACGAAGAAACCCCGATTCCTGCGAATCGGGGTTTCTGGTCTTACGACAGCGGTTTACATCCGTGAGTAGTCGATGTAGCCGACTGGCCCTTTGCCGTAGAACGTTTCCGGATGGGCTTCATTCAGAGGCGCATCGCTGGCCAGACGCTCGGGCAGGTCCGGGTTGGCGATGTAAGGCACGCCAAAGGCAATGGCGTCGGCCTTGCCTTCTGCCAGCCAGGCGTTGGCAGTGTCCTTGGTGAATTTCTCGTTGGCGATGTAGACGCCGCCGAAATCCTTCTTCAACTGTGGGCCAAGGCTGTCTTCAGCATCACGCTCACGGGCACAGATGAACGCGATACCGCGCTTGCCGAGCTCTTTAGCCACGTAGCTGAAGGTTTCGGCGCGGTTTGCATCGCTCATGTCGTGCATGTCGAAGCGAGGCGAGAGGTGAACGCCTACACGGCCAGCGCCCCAGACTTCGATGACGGCATCCGTGACTTCCAGCAGCAGACGCGCACGATTTTCCACCGAACCGCCGTACTCGTCGGTGCGCTGGTTGGTGCCGGTCAGCAGGAACTGTTCAAGCAGATAGCCGTTGGCGCCATGCACTTCCACGCCGTCGAAGCCCGCCGCCTTGGCGTTTTCCGCACCGACGCGATAGGCCTCGACGATGTCACCGATTTCCGCCAGTTCCAGCGCCCGCGGGGTTGGCAATGGGGTGATCGGACGCATCAGGCTGACATGGCCTTCGGCTGCGATTGCACTTGGCGCGACCGGGGTTTCGCCGTTCAGGTAGGCAGGGTGGGAAATACGGCCCACGTGCCACAACTGCAGGGCAATGCGGCCACCGGCGTTATGCACTGCCTTGGTGATGTTGCTCCAGCCACGCACCTGATCGTTGGACCAGATGCCCGGGGTGTCGGGGTAGCCCACGCCCATTGGCGTCACAGAGGTGGCTTCGGTCAGGATCAGGCCCGCCGAGGCACGCTGAACGTAATACTCGGCCATCATCGCGTTCGGTACACGGCCTTCATCGGCACGGCAGCGCGTCAGTGGGGCCATGATGATGCGGTTGGGCAGTTGCAGATCGCCCAGGGTGATCGGGTCAAAGATAGTCGTCATGTGTCGAATCCTCGTAATTGATCAATGCGTAGCAGGTGCCAGCTCGGGGTTGCCGGTCTGGCGAAAGGTAATCAGGGTAATCAGCAGCGCCAGCACGGCCAGGATGGCGGCGGCCAGCGGTACGCTGGTCAGGCCCAGACCGTGGGCGATGACGCTGCCACCGACCCAGGCGCCCAGCGCGTTGCCGACGTTGAAGGCGCCGATGTTCAGGGTTGACACCAGGTTCGGTGCGGCTTTGCCGAACGTCACCACGTTGATCTGCAGGGCCGGGACGGCGGCGAAGGCCGCGACTGCCCAGAGGAACAGCGTGATTTCAGCCGGGATCAGCGCGGTGCTGGTCCAGCTGAGTACGGTGGAGATCACCGCCATCGAGACGAATACGCCAATCAGCGTGGACGCCAGGCGGCGGTCGGCCATCTTGCCGCCAATCACGTTGCCGGCGGTCAGGCCCAGGCCGATCAACAGCAGGGTCCAGGTCACGCCGTTGGGCGATACGCCGGTGACTTCGCCGAGCAGTGGGGCGATGTAGGTGAACAGGGTGAACATGGACGCTGAAAACAGCGCAGTCATGGTCAGCGACAGCCAGATGCCGGCCCCTCTGAGGGCGCCGAGTTCAGCGCGCATGTCGAGCTTTTCTTCGTTGCGGTTGGTCGGCAGGAAGCGGATCAGGCCGATCAGCGCAATCACCCCGATGACCGTGACGGCCCAGAAGGTCGAGCGCCAGCCCGCGTATTGACCCAGCGCAGTACCCAGCGGCACGCCCAGTACGTTGGCCAGTGTCAGGCCGGTGAACATCAAGGCCACCGCTGAGGCACGCCGGTTGGCGGGCACCAGACCTGCGGCAACCACCGAGCCGATGCCGAAGAACGCACCGTGACACAGTGCAGTCACCACGCGGGCGAACATCAGGACGTTGTAGTCACTGGCCAGCGCACAGAGCAGATTGCCGATGATGAAAATCCCCATCAGCGTGACCAGCGCGGCCTTGCGCGGCAGTTTTGCCGTGGCCATGGCCATGAACGGTGCACCGACAGCGACGCCCAGCGCATAGCCGGTCACCAGCCAGCCTGCACCGGGGATCGATACGCCGAGGTCGGCTGCCACATCGGGCAGCAGGCCCATGATGACGAATTCGGTGGTGCCGATGGCGAAGGCGCTCAGAGCCAGAATGAGTAGCGAAAGAGGCACGGGGCAACTCCTGGTAAACGTTGGAAAATCAGGTCGGGTTGTTCAGTTCTTCAACCAGCGCCTGAACGAATGCCTGTATGACTTCTTCGTTGCGTCTGAAGAAATGCCATTGGCCGACCTTCTTGCTGCTGATCAGACCAGCGCGTTGCAAGGTCGCCAGATGGGCCGAGACAGTGGATTGTGACAATCCCGCACGCTGATCGATCTGTCCGGCGCACACGCCGTGTTCGATCGAGTACTCCTGGGCGGGAAAGCTCGCACGCGGGTCTTTCAGCCAAGTCAGGATTTCTCGGCGGACCGGGTGGGCCAGGGCTTTTATTATGTCGTCGAGGTCGATCTGCATGTCGTTCTCACAGGCGGTGTAGCGATATATCGCGATAGAGCGAACCTTATATCTATATTTCGCGATATACAAATATGATTATGTGCTTAGGATCAGCCAAATCGCTATATCGGGTTATAACGATATATGGACAGCGGGCCCGAAAGCGGCCTAGGCTTGCAGCCATGAACTACTTGGCACATCTTCATCTTGGCGGGCACCGGCCCGCCCAATTGCTTGGCAGCCTGTATGGCGATTTCGTCAAAGGTCCGCTGCCGGGACGTTTTCCTGCGGAACTGGAGGCGGCGATTCGTCTGCACCGCAGCATCGACGCCTTCACTGACAGTCATCCGCTGATCAAGGCCTCCATTGCCCGCTTTCCGCTCCAGAGACGGCGCTATGCCGGCATCATGCTCGATGTTTTTTTCGATCACTGCCTGGCGCGCGACTGGCATCGTTATGCCGACCTGCCGTTGGACGCATTCACCCGCAAGGTCTATGGCACGCTGGCTGCCGAGCCACAATTGCCCGAGCGGCTGGCGCTGATCGCACCGCGCATGGCGGCGCAGGACTGGCTGGGGTCGTATCGGGATTTCGGAGTGCTGGAGCAGGTGTTGAGCGGGATATCCCGACGCCTGTCAAAACCCGAAGGGCTGGCCGGCGGCATGCAGGAACTGCAGGCGCTGTACCAGCCCTTGAGTGCGGATTTCGCCGAGTTCTATCCGCTACTCGAGGATTTCGCTCAGGCCGCTCGGGCCGGACGCGAAACCTCGTCGCTCGGCTGAACCGGCGGCTCGCCAAACAACGCCACCTGAACGGCCTGCTGGGCCTTGAAGGCCAGTGCGGCGCGTTCCTGGTCAGCGGTCGGAATCGGTGTCAGCAGGTGAATATGCACATCGCTCTGCTCGTTGGCGAACAGTCGGCGCAAGTGCGACAGCAAGTCATCGTCGCCAATGAAGGGGGCGATCGGGTCCGGCTTGCCGTCACGCGAGTAACCAATGGCCACCGGCTGGATCGGCACGCCAGCGTCGATGGCGCTGGACAGCAGACGACCGTGAAAGGTGCGCAGGCTTTTGCCGTCCGTGGTGGTGCCTTCGGGGAAGATCAGCAGCGCGTTGCCTTGCTGCAGATGGTTGCACATCTGCTTCTGGATCAGACGGCTGTCGCCCGATCCGCGACGAATGAACAGCGTACCGGCCTTCAGCGCCAGCCAGCCCGCTACCGGCCAGGTCCGCACTTCGGCCTTCGACAGAAACGACAGCGGCGCGAGCATGCCGAGCAGGGCGATGTCGGTCCATGACACATGGTTGCTGACCCACAGCATGGGTTGGGTTGGCAGTTGACCTGTCACGGTGACGCGAAACGGCAGGGCGTTGGTCAGGCGTGCCATGAACCAGCGGCTCCAGCGCTGCCTGCGCTCCATCGAACCTCCGATCCTGGTGCGTTCCAGGACCGCGAACGCGCTGGCAATCGTCAATCCGAGCGCTACGACCAGTAGCACCCGGACTACGCGGGCATAGCCGCGCAACCGGCTCATCACACGGCCGCCTTGAAGTGGCGGGCATAGCGCGGGCACAAGTCGTCGCGCTTGAGCAGGATGAACACGTCGGCCACCTGGAAGTCTTCGTCCCAGCACGGTTCGCCGCAGATCTTGGCCCCCAGACGCATGTAGGCCTTGAGCAGCGGTGGCATCTCGCAGATCACATTGCTCGGGATGTCGAGGGTCGGCAGCGGATTCTTCGGCTCGGCGCGCAGGTGCTCGTTGCACAGGTAGCGTTCGCGCAGGCGTTGCATGATCGCATGGGCCTGAATACCGCCGTCCTGCATCGGGATGCTCGCGCAGCCCATCAGGTAGCTGTAACCGCCTTCGTTGAGCACCTCGGCCAGTTCGCTCCACAACACCGCGATGGTGCCGCCGTTGCGATAGGCCGGATCGACGCAGGTGCGACCCAGTTCGAGGATCGGCCCTTGCAGATTGACCAGCCCGTGCAGGCTGAATTCCTCTTCGCTGTAGAAGCGTCCCAGCGTGTTGGCGGCCTGATGGTCGAGCAGCCGGGTCGTGGCAACCAGACGCCCGGTGTTCAGGTCGCGTACCCCGATGTGCGAGCAGTGAACATCGTAATCGTCGATGTCCAGGCCTTGTTCAGCGCCGTTGAGACGGGCGTTGAACTCTTCGCTGAACACACTGAAACGCAACGCCTGTGCTTCCTGCAAGGCGCGCGCTCCAATCAGGCGCTCGGCCTGAAGACGACGTTCAGAAGTGTTGTCACGAATGCGGGCGATCTGGGTCATACGAATCTCCATGAGCCAGCCTTGCAGATGCAGAGAGGGCTGGTTGACTGATTTGTCCAGGCGCTTTGCCGTACTTGCAGGCTAGGGAGATGGCGTGTCATGCCTGTGAAGCTTTGGTGATGGTTGTGTGACGGGAAACGCTGTGGCCATTTCCTCTGCGTCTGCTCTTGGGTTGATAGCTGACTGTCATGAAACGCTGATACGGTGTGCGGATAATTCTGTAGAGGCCTTGTCATGCCGCTTGGATTTGTCCGTCTGTGTCTGGTTCTGATTCTGGGTTTCAGTACCCAGGGCGTCGTTGCTCAAACATGGCCGACAGAGCAATGGCCTTCTCAGTCTGTGCCGCGATCTGCGGCCATCGAAGAGCTCGAGGCCTACGCCTTCCCGCCCCGTGACGACGCCACGCGCAAGGGCATTCGCACCGATGCGCTGCTGGTGATTCGTGATGGCGAAGTCGTGTACGAGCGCTACGGCGGTGTGACCACCGCGCAAACGCCGCACCTGACCTGGTCGATAAGCAAAAGCATCATGGCGACGGTGCTGGGGGTGGCGTTTGCAGAAGGACGCTTTCAACTGAATGATCCGGTGGCGAAGTTCTACCCGCCGTTCAAGGCGCACCCCGATATCGCCATCAAAGACCTGATGCACTGGGCTTCGGGTCTGGATTGGCAGGAAGACTACGAATACGCACCGCTCAACTCTTCGGTGGTCGCCATGCTCTACACCCGCGGGCGCGACGACATGGCGCGCTTCACCGCCGATCACCGCGCTGCCCACCCCCCCGGCAAGACTTACCTCTACTCCAGCGGCGATAGCACCGTTCTGGCGGCGGCCTTGAAAAAGATGGTCGGCGATGATGCTTATCCGGGTTACCCATGGACCGCGCTGTTCGACCCGCTCGGCATCCGCAGTGCGGTCTGGGAAACCGATGGCGCGGGTACATTTGTAGGCTCTTCCTATGCCTACATGACCGCCCGCGATCTGGCCCGCATCGGCCTGCTGATGCAGCGCGGCGGGCAATGGCAGGATCGGCAGTTGCTCAACAAGGAGTGGATGGGCTTCGTGCTGACGCCGTTTGCCGGTGAGGGCGTGGATGCCAGTGTTGAAGTGCCCGCTGGCCAATGGTGGCTCAACCGAACTGCCGATGGCGGCAAAGGACCGTGGCCAGACGCTCCCCCTGACACCTTCGCGGCATTGGGGCATTGGGGGCAGGCGCTGTATGTGATTCCCGATCAGAAGCTGGTGATCGTGCGCTATGCCGATGACCGCGACGCTACCTACAACCACAATGAGATGCTCAAGCGCGTACAGGCCGCGTTTGGCAAGGAGGGCGGTCAATGAGCACGCGCCGAATGTTCATCCTGCGCCGTCCCTTCAGCAGCCTGCTGTTGCTGATGGTTGCCGCACTTGCCGTGCTCGCCTGGCAGTACCGTGTGAACCTGCAGGCGTTCCCGACCATCATCAGTGCCTACACCGCCAAGGAATACTGCTCGTGCAGGTACGTCATGAATAATTCCGAAGCGTATTGCCAGGGCTACATCAAGCAGTATCTGCCCAGCACGCTGGTCGACGACAGCAGTCAAAAACGGGTCATTGCCAGCGGCCTGGGACGCACCAGCAGCGCGTCCTGGCAGGGTGAGCGACAGGGTTGTCGCCTGCTGCCATGAGGGCCTGATGAATTGCCGCCGAACGCGGGCGTTTGCCAGCGGTCAGACAGGCGGATAAGGTGGCCCTCAATTGCACGTCTGGAGTCTGCATGCTCACTATGAATCGCCTGCTGCTGGTCATGCTGGCCGCCGTGGCGTTACCTGCCCATGCGAACTGGTATCTGGATAACGAGTCGTCGCGACTCTCGTTCACCTCGACTAAAAATGCCGATATTGCCGAAGTGCATCGCTTTCTGGTGCTGCACGGCAAAGTCGACGCCAAGGGGCTGGCTGAAGTGGAAGTTGAAACCGATTCAGTCAGCACCGGCATTCCGCTGCGCGACGAGCGCCTTCGAGAGCAGGTGTTTCAGGTGCGCAAGTTTCCGGCTGCTCAGATCAATGCGCAGTTAGACATGCGCCCGATCAATAACCTCGCGCCCGGCGCACAACTGGAACTGCGTTTACCGCTGACCGTCAGCCTGCGCGGCAAGACCCACAGCTATAACGCCGAGCTGCTGGCGACGCGTCTCGACGAGCGGCGATTTCAGGTCGTGACGCTCGAGCCGCTGGTGATCCATGCCCAGGATTTCGATATGACCCCGGACTTCAAGGCCTTGCGCAACGCCGCAGGATTGTCGGCGGTGAGCCTCTCGGTCCCGGTCGGGGCTGTCCTGATCTTCACGGCGCGCTGATATGAACGGTGCGATTTTTCCGTGGCGTGAAAACAACCGCTTTCAATTGCTGATCGACGGTCCTGCGTTCTTTCCGCGCATGATCGCAGCCATCGATCGCGCCGAGCAGCAGGTCGATCTGGAGTTGTACCTGGTCGAAGCCGGGGCCTGCGCCGACGCTATCGTGCGCGCGCTGGTCGAGGCGGGCAGGCGTGGCGTGATTGTGCGCTGCCTGTTCGATGACTTCGGTTCCAAAGCCTTCGACGCCGGCCTGCGCAAGCAACTGACCGATGCCGGTGTGATTCTGCGTTTCTACAATCCGATCCACTGGCGGCGGGGCGTGCGTAACTTCTACCGCGACCATCGCAAACTGCTGGTGGTGGACAAGGCCTTGGCCGTGGTGGGCGGCACCGGTGTGACCGACGAGTTCTGGGAGCCGGACAAGGACGCCAGCCAGTGGCACGAAGTGATGGTCGAAATCACCGGGCCGTTGGTGATCGACTGGCAGGCGCTGTTCAACCGGCAGTTCCACGCCAACGCCCGGCGTTTCGCCTGGCGTCCGAAAGAAAACTTCGGCCTTGATCATCTGCCCAAGGCCCCGATAACCGGCGAGGGCCTGGGTCGTGTCGCGTATGCCGATTCCCGCCAGCACCGCGACATCCTGCAGTCGCTGGTACGTGCGCTGAACACCGGGCAAAAGCGGATCTGGCTGGCCACCCCTTACTTTCTGCCCACCTGGAAAGTTCGCCGCGCCTTGCGTCGGGCGGCGGCACGTGGCGTTGATGTGCGTTTGTTGCTGACCGGGCCGCGCACCGATCACCCGTCCGTACGCTACGCCGGTCACCGCTACTACCCGCGCCTGCTGCGTGCCGGGGTCAAGGTGTTCGAGTACCAGCCGTGCTTTCTGCACCTGAAAATGGTCCTGATCGACGACTGGGTGAGTCTCGGCTCGTGCAATTTCGATCACTGGAATCTGCGCTTCAACCTGGAAGCCAACCTCGAAGCCCTCGACCCCGGACTAACCCGAGACGTGGTCGCCAGCTTTGAAAAAGACTTCGCCCTGAGCGCCGAGACCACGCTGGCAGACTGGAAGGCCAGACCGCTGTGGCGACGGGTCAAGCAGCGCTTGTGGGGCTGGATCGACCGGCTGGTGGTGAACTTGCTGGATCAGCGTAACTGAGGTTTGCGCGGGGCCGAGCGTGGCCCCGGGTTGTCATCCGGTCAAACGATGCATTCCAGTGAGCGATCAACCATGGCTTTGGCCATCTCGGCCATGTGCAGCACCGAAAACGCCAGATCACGGCTGGTGCCCTGAGTGCTGTCGCCGGACTCATAGGCCGTCGTGATGATGCAGCGCAGCAGATCCGAAGCGTAGTTGAGCGCTTCTTCCTGGCTGACGGATGCGTTGACGGTGAACAGGGCGGTGGGCGGGTCGGGGACGATTTTATCGGGCATGTTTGCAACTCCTGATCAATGAAAGGAGCCGCCCCTTTCGCTACCAAACGATCAGGGTGGCGGCCGTACGCAGGTTGGTAGACCGGTGACCAGGCAAGCCGGTGCGTCCGAAGACGCCAAGCGCACGGCCACCATAAACGCAGGCCGAAAAAATGCGCCTTGAGAAGGTGGCGCATTGCGCACAGGTCACTCAGGTCTACCAAACCTGATCGCTGATTGGGCAGCGACCGATGAAGGCTAGAGACCTGAATAGCCAAGCGCAATAGGCCGGGATTTTCTCGGAAATTTCCTTCAATTGGAAGGGAGGCTTCCTGCAGTTAATTCTTACAAGAGTTATCGAAAAAGGTTTTCTGAGGATCTTTCGTTGCCTGCCTTGTAAACGTGGGTACACTCTTTTCTACGTCACAAAGACGTGTTCAGCGCTAAGGACAGGAATGGATAATATAGGGAGCGATGGGCAACAGCCGGAAAGCCTCAATCTGAAATTCAACTATAAATTCTTCTTCTGGCTGCTGTTCTCGATAGTGGTTTTGAAACTCACACTGTTCGACTACCTGGACAGCCCTTCGGGCGCGGACGAAGTAGTCATGAAGCGCGAGCTGCCACAGGGTGACTGGCTCTACATCACTCGCTACGGCGCACCCGCAACAGATCAGGACACCTTGCGTTTTTACATCAGTAAACGTCTGGATGGCAGCGACTCGCAAGTGCTGAAGCAGTTGAACGACTCTAATCTTTTTCTGCTGACTGACAGCGCTCTGAGTGATGTGAAGATTTTCGACACGCCAAATGGTGTTGGTGTAGAAGTGACTGGCGCTGTTTATCAGTATTTCAGCAAGCAGTACATCACCGAGGGGGTGACGTTAAAAAGCTATCGGATCACATTGAATCAGCATGATGTGTCTCCGCCCTACAGATAATGTGCGGGGTAGAGTGCTTGCAATGAAAATAGCCTGTGCAGCGTTTGCTGGACAGGCTTGTTGCTGAAGGAAGTAGTTAAGGCTTTTTGATATTCTGCATGTAGGTATGATTTGGTTCTGTAACGACTTTCTTCGTCAACGCGTCCAGTTCCTTGCTGTGATACATGTCCAGGCATTTCAGCAGGTCGAATTTTATACCCTTGATCTGGGATTCGGCCAAAGGGTTTGTGTAGTCGCGCGCGAGGTATTTTTTTACCAACGCTCTGATTTCATCTGGACCTTCCTCCCAATCGTAGTTTGCCCAGTCTTCCATTGCGGTGGCACTACTGCCCGCGTCAATTCCTACCTTGACATCATATGCATAGGCATTTGCTATACAGTTGGCGAGCACCAGGTCCTTGTAGTTCTGTGCATAGCTTCTATGCATGCCTTCCGGTGATGAAGGTAGTGTGTCTGCAAAACAGTTGGTTGTCGCGAATACAAGAAATACTGTCTTGATTGCAAGAGGTAGCCTCATTGCACTTAACTCCATTTGGTGTTTAGGGTTTTTTGTAGTCTTGCGCGTCGGTATGTGTAGGGTTTATTACGGCTTTTTTTGTCTGTGCTTCCAGCTCTTTGCTGTGGTAAAGATCAAGACACTTAAGCAAGTCAAATTTCACACCTTTTATTTCGGACTCGACAAGAGGGTTTGTGTAGTTTCTTGCGAGGTAGTTGTCTACGAATTCTCTGGGTTTCTCAGGACTTTTTTCCCAATCATAGTTGGCCCACTCGCGCAACGCTGTGACGCTGCTGCCAGCGTCAGTCCCGACGTTGTCACTGAATTTGTAAGCGCTCGCAATGCAGGTGGCAAGAACCATGTCTTTATAGTTTTGTGCGTGGGTTCTATACATGCCTTCTGGCGATGATGGCTGAGCAGATGCATGAATAGTAAGCGCGGTGAGCGAGCAACAGGCCAGTACGGTCGTAAAAAGTGATTTCATTGCGTAAGGCTCCAGAAATTTGTCATGGCTAGCAATCTCGACACAGTCCTTGTAGTGATCATCCAGTGCTTCACCCGGTATGCCTGAAAAAAAATTTATTTTTCATGAGTCCAGTGGTTTACAGCCAGCAGAAGAATAAGCTGTGTTGCGAGGAGGGACAGGGGCAATGAGCCTCAGGAAGGTACCGAACCATCTCGGTTTGTTGTCTGAAATGTATTACGGACTGATCGCAAGGGCACGATGTTTCTAGCCACTGTGCCGTATTATTCAGGGAGTAAGTTACCGGGTTATATTGGCAACAGACTGACGCGTCTATTTGAGCCGATCGCAATTTCAGGTTCAATCAGTTACTCAGCAAAAACCCGGCTTGCGCCGGGTTTTTATTGTCTTGCAGATCAAAGCTTACTGCACTTCCACTGCCAGACTGTCGCTGATCTTCTTCTGCCAGATCTGCGGGCCGGTGATGTGAACGGATTCACCGTTGCTGTCCACCGCAACGGTAACCGGCATGTCCTTGACCTCGAACTCGTAGATCGCCTCCATGCCCAGTTCGGCGAACGCCACGACTCGGGATTTCTTGATCGCCTGAGCCACCAGATATGCAGCACCACCAACGGCCATCAGGTACACGGCCTTGTGGTCACGGATCGCTTCGATGGCGGTCGGGCCGCGTTCGGATTTGCCGATCATGCCCAGCAGGCCGGTCTGGTCGAGGATCTGACGGGTGAACTTGTCCATCCGGGTGGCCGTGGTCGGGCCTGCCGGGCCAACGACTTCTTCGCGTACCGGATCAACCGGGCCGACGTAGTAGATGAAGCGACCCTTGAGGTCCACCGGCAGCGTTTCGCCCCTGTTGAGCATTTCGACCATGCGCTTGTGCGCGGCGTCGCGGCCGGTGAGCATCTTGCCATTGAGCAATACGGTTTCGCCCGGTTTC
This sequence comes from Pseudomonas sp. MWU16-30316, assembly GCF_020515645.1. Classification (NCBI taxonomy): domain Bacteria; kingdom Pseudomonadati; phylum Pseudomonadota; class Gammaproteobacteria; order Pseudomonadales; family Pseudomonadaceae; genus Pseudomonas; species Pseudomonas sp. MWU16-30316. Next base: position 565,328 of record NZ_JAIZAZ010000001.1, read on the forward strand.
CAGCTCTGCACTTCTTCCGGGGTCAGGGTATCGAGGTCGACGCGGCGGGCCGATGGGCCGGCTTCCCAGACGATTTCCGGGTAGGCGTCCAGCGATGGAGCCTCCAGCGAAGCAGGGCCGCTGCCATCGAGTACGAAGTGCGCGTGGCGGGTGGCGGCGCAGTTGGGGATCATGCACACCGGCAGCGACGCAGCATGGGTCGGGTAATCCATGATCTTGACGTCTAGCACGGTGGTCAGACCGCCCAGGCCCTGAGCACCAATGCCCAGTTGGTTAACCTTCTCGAACAGCTCCAGACGCATCTCTTCGATACGATTCTGCGGGCCGCGAGCCTTCAGCTCATGAATGTCGATGGACTCCATCAACACTTCCTTGGCCATGACCGCAGCCTTTTCTGCGGTGCCGCCGATACCGATACCGAGCATGCCCGGCGGGCACCAGCCAGCGCCCATGGTCGGGACGGTTTTCAGAACCCAGTCGACGATCGAGTCGGAAGGGTTGAGCATCGCCATCTTCGATTTGTTTTCCGAGCCGCCACCTTTCGCCGCGACGTCCACTTCCACGGTGTTGCCCGGGACGATGGAGTAATGAATGACGGCCGGGGTGTTGTCCTTGGTGTTTTTGCGAGCGCCTGCCGGATCGGCAAGGATCGAGGCACGCAGCACGTTCTCAGGCAGGTTGTAAGCGCGACGCACGCCTTCGTTGATCATGTCGTCCAGGCCCATGGTGGCGCCGTCCCAGCGAACATCCATCCCCACGCGCACAAAAACCGTGACGATGCCGGTGTCCTGGCAGATCGGGCGGTGACCGGTCGCGCACATGCGCGAGTTGATCAGGATCTGGGCGATGGAGTCACGAGCGGCAGGCGACTCTTCACGCAGATACGCCTCGTGCATGGCCTGGATGAAGTCTACGGGGTGGTAATAGGAAATGAACTGCAGTGCGTCTGCAACGCTCTGAATCAGGTCGTCTTGCTTGATCACGGTCATGCGGCGCGCTCCTCTGTAAGGACGGGAACATTCAATTACGCTATCGGCGGCAGTCTGGAACTGCGGCTTGAACCAGAGCTGTCAGGTTGGCCGTAGCGGGCGCAAAAAGGCGCGGCAGTATAACCCGCCCGACAGGCCAGTCTGTACAATCGCCGTTATTTTCTGCACAGGCCGTTTTGATGCCTCAATTGCATGTGGGTGAGCTTAGCTGGTCGGTGGCGTCGGCCAGCAATCTGCTCGACGCCCTGAACCATGCCGGTATTCCGGTCCCTTATAGTTGCCGTGCCGGCAGTTGCCACGCGTGTCTGGTGCGCGTCGTAAAGGGCGAGCCTGAAGACGCGTTGCCCGACGCGCTGCCTGCTGAAAAGCGCCAGCAGGGTTGGCGGCTCGCCTGTCAGTGCCGAGTGGCAGGAGATCTGGCTGTCGAGGTGTTTGACCCGCAGCGCGATGGCCTTCCTGCCACAGTAGCAGGCTGCGACTGGCTCTCTGCGTCGGTGCTGCGCCTGCGTCTGGAGCCTGCGCGGCCACTGCGCTATAGCGCCGGGCAGCATCAGGTGTTGTGGACTGATAGCGGTGTTGCGCGACCATACTCGCTGGCGAGCCTTCCCGGCGAGGATGCGTTTCTGGAGTTTCATATCGACTGCCTGCAGCCCGGGGCCTTCCGTGACGTTGCCCGCCAGTTGCAGGTGGGTGACGCCCTGAGGCTCGGCGAGTTGCGTGGCGGGGCGCTGCGTTACGACCCGGACTGGCAGGAAAAACCCTTATTGCTGCTGGCCGCCGGCACCGGGCTTGGCCCTTTATGGGGTGTGTTGCGCGAGGCGCTGCGCCAGGACCATCAGGGCGCCATACGTGTGATTCATCTGGCCCGCGACAGCCAGGAGCATTATCTGGCCGATGAACTGCACGCCCTGGCTGAACGTTATCCCCAGCTGCATGTTCAGCTGGTTACTCCGCAGACGCTACAAACAACCCTGGCTGAACTGCGCCTGTTGTCGCGGCACGCAATGGCGCTGGTGTGCGGCAGTGCTGACAGCGTCGAGATGTTTGCCAAACGGCTGTATCTGGCCGGGCTGCCGCGTAATCAGTTGCTGGCGGATGTGTTTGTGGCGCGCGAATAAATAAAAGGCACGTTAGTTAAAGCTCTAGTTCCGTATGCTCCCACGCCCTACGGGCAGAAGCCTGAAAGCCCAACTTCCCGGGCTGACACAATGCAAAAAGGCCCCGGCTCTTGCGAGACGGGGCCTTTGGCTTGCAGTGCTGCGATCAGACCAACGGGTCGCCGACGTGCAGAATCTTCATGCCGTTGGTGCCGCCGATGGTGTGGTAGCTGTCGCCCTTGGTGAGGATGACCCAGTCACCTTGCTCGACCAGACCACGCTTGAGCAGTTCGTCGACTGCGGCCTGGCTGACCTGACCTGGCGGCAGGGCTGCCGGGTCGAAGGGCACGGTGTAGACACCACGGAACATCGCTGCACGCGCCTGAGTGCCACGGTGCGGGGAGAACGCGTAGATTGGCACCGAAGAGCGGATGCGCGACATGATCAGCGGGGTATAGCCGCTTTCGGTCAGTGCGATGATCGCCTTTACACCCGGGAAGTGGTTGGCGGTGTACATGGCCGCCAGCGCGATGCTTTCATCACAACGGGTGAAGGAGTGACCGATACGGTGGCTGGAAGTCTTGCCGGTCGGGTGCTTTTCAGCGCCGATGCAGATACGGGCCATGGCCTGAACCGCTTCGATCGGATAGGAGCCTGCAGCACTTTCGGCCGACAGCATCACGGCGTCGGTGTAGTCGAGCACGGCGTTGGCCACGTCGGACACTTCGGCACGCGTCGGCATCGGGCTTGAGATCATCGACTCCATCATCTGCGTGGCGACGATCACCGCCTTGTTGTGGCGACGAGCGTGCAGGATGATGCGTTTCTGTACGCCGACCAGTTCGGCATCACCGATTTCAACGCCCAGGTCTCCACGAGCGACCATGACCGCATCACTGGCGCGGATCAGCTCATCGAGCACTTCGTCGTTGGCAACGGCTTCGGCACGTTCGATCTTGGCCACCAGCCAGGCCGTACCACCGGATTCGTCGCGCAGCTGGCGAGCGTATTCCATGTCGGCGGCATCGCGCGGGAAGGAAACGGCCAGGTAATCCAGGTCCATCTCGGCAGCGAGCTTGATGTCCTGCTTGTCTTTTTCGGTCAGTGCCGGCGCCGTCAGGCCACCGCCACGACGGTTGATGCCCTTGTGATCGGACAGCGGGCCACCGATCAGCACGGTGCAGTGCAGTTCGTCGGCGGTCTGGGTGTCGACGCGCATGACCACGCGACCATCGTCGAGCAGCAACTCGTCGCCTACGCCGCAATCCTTGACCAGATCCGGGTAGTCGATACCCACGATCTGCTGATTGCCACTGGTCAGCGGATGAGCGGTAGAGAAGGTGAACTTGTCACCGACCTTCAGCTCTATTCGCTTGTCGGTGAACTTTGCAATACGGATCTTCGGACCCTGCAGGTCGCCCAGCAGAGCGACGAAGCGCCCGTGTCTGGCGGCGATTTCGCGGATCAGCCTGGCGCGAGCCTTGTGCTCGTCCGGAGTACCGTGAGAGAAGTTCAGACGAGCAACGTCGAGACCCGAAAGGATCAGTTGTTCGATGACTTCCGGCGAATTGCTGGCAGGGCCAAGTGTGGCGACGATTTTGGTGCGGCGAACGGTCATGCACAAACTCCTTAATTGAAGCGCAGCGAGAGGCTACTCCTGTCTGGGTCTTTAGTCATTGTTCCTTTGCACTACCGTGTCAGGGTCAGGGAGGGCAATCGGCTGACAACCGGCGCTCTATTGGCCTGAAGAAACAGGCCGTGACGCCGATACAGGGCAGAGAACAGGAGAGTCCCATGCGTATTGTAACGATTGTTGTATTACTGACTGCGCTCAGCGGTTGCACCCGCTGGGCGATGAATTCCAACCTTGATCACGCCTACCGTGCCTATCAGGAAGGTGATTGTGATCGGGTGATGCTCGATCTCTCCAAGGTCGAACGCCAGAGCCGCTCACGCCGTTATGTCCAGCCGGAAGTGTCGATGTTGCGCGGCCAGTGCCTGGAACGGCAGAAATTGTACGTCGATGCAGCGCAGACTTATCAATTTCTGATGGCCCAGTATCCAGAGAGCGAATACGCCTTCCGTGCACGCGCCAGACTCGACACGCTGGCACAAACGGGTCTTTATCCCAAGGCTCAGCCGGCCAGAACCATACCTGTACCTGTTCGAAACGCTCCTGTATCGAAATAATTACCCTCGTTTGAATGGAAGGCGTTGTGTTCGGGTGGCTTTCGAATAATTCTGAGCTAGGCTGAGGTCACACATTGGACGAGCTGCAGGGCACCGGGTCGAGGCTGTTTCCTGGATCGCTTCTGTAGTGCAGCGCAGTTGAAGTCCGCAACGAATACACGGTGTTGCCTGGGCGCAACACCCGACTCGGAAGGCAGCCTGCCATGTATAAAGAGCGGAAAATCGAACGCCATCAACTGCAGGATTATCTGCAGGTTTTCAATCGCCATACTGGCAAGCTGATGGGCTGTCTGGGGAATGTGTCCGGTGAGGGGCTGATGCTTATCAGCAGCCTGCCGATCCTGGTGGGCGTCAGGTTCGATCTGTGTCTGAAATTGCCGAATGGCAATGTCGGACAGCCCATCGACGTGAGCGCCACGTGCCTCTGGTGTCATGAAGATGAGACACCTGGCAGTTATGACTCCGGTTTTGAATTGTGCCAGGTCTCGACAGAGTATCTGGAGTTCGTGCAGCTGTTGCGACAGTACTTCTGTTTTTACCCTTCCTATGAAGCCTCTGCCTGAGGCTGCTGCCTGACGGGCAGGACGTCGTTCATAACGCCCCTGCCTTTTTCCAGCTCATGTAACGGTTGACCAGCTGTGGCCCCAGTTCTCCTGGTCGCGCATCCATGATCACGATGCCTTGCGCACTCAAACGGTCGTGCAGCGAAGTACGGGCGTTGAGAAAGTCGATTGTCCCGCAATAACTCAGCGCTTCATCGTACGTGTGTACCGGTGACTGACGCAGGCCGTCGAGCACTTCTTCGCGCAGACTGGCGATCAGTACCCGATGCTGTTTGCCAAGCTGTCTTGCGGCGGCCAGCAGCTCCTCATCGTCTTCATCGCGCAAGTTGGTCATCAACACCACCAGTGAGCGTCTCTTATGACGAACCATCAGCTGGCGCACAGCGGCGCTGTAGTCAGCGGGGCGCCGGGTGGTCTGCAGGTCATAGACCGAGTTGAGCACGCGATTCAACTGCCCGGGCCCCTTCACCGGAGCTAGATAACGATCCTGCTCGCCGGCAAAGGTCGCAATGCCGACAGAATCACCCTGACGCAGCGCGACATAACTCAATAGCAGGCAGGCGTTGAGCGCATGATCGAAGTGAGACAGTTCGCCGTCCTGACTGCGCATTCGGCGTCCGCAATCCAGCATGAAAACGATCTGCTGATCCCGCTCGTCCTGATACTCCCGTGCAATGGGCGCTCGCTGGCGGGCGGTAGCTTTCCAGTCGATCTGGCGCAGGCTGTCGCCCTCGCGAAACTCACGCAACTGGTTGAACTCCATGCCCAGCCCGCGACGTTGCAGCTGGCGCACACCCAGTTGGCTCAGCCAGTTATCCACCGCCACCAATTGCCCGCCGCAGAAGCGGGCGAAATCCGGATAGACCCGCGTGGTGCCGGGCACTGCCAGGTAGCGTCGTACTGTCCACAGGCGCAAAGGCCCCGGCAGGCTGATTTCGCACCGTTCAAACGTGAAATGACCCCGGCTTGAGGGGCGCAGGCGATAGCCGATGCTGCCTTTTCCGCGTGCGCCCAGGGTGAGGGACTGAGGCAGGTTTTCGTGTTCCAGCCCGTGCGGCATATGATCGAATAGCCGCACGGTAACGGGTCGGCCACCGTCGTGTTGCACGTCGAGTCGGGCTTCGTTCCAGCGGTCCAGCGCCAGACTGCCCGCCAGCTCGCGCTGCACGCGTGGCGAGGGGCTTCTGAGCAGCCAGATTGCATCCAGCAGGCTCACGGCAACGAGGGCCAGCAATGCTCCCCAGTAAAGGTCATCGATTTTTGCCGGATACTCGATGCTCAGCGCACGAAGCGTGCCGAGCAGCAAGGCCACGCCCATCAGTCCGCCGAGCCAGCGCAGCAGCGTTATCGACGGCTTGAGGACCTGTGTCACAGGCGCGGGGCCGAGACCTGATCGAGGATCTGCCTGAGCACCTGATCCACCGACAGCCCTTCGATGTCCAGCTCCGGCGACAGCCTGACCCGGTGTCGCAGCACCGCCAGTGCACAGCCCTTGATATCGTCCGGGGTCACGAACTCGCCGCCACGCAATACGGCTCGGGCCCGCCCGCCACGCACCAGCGCAATCGAAGCGCGGGGGCCAGCGCCCTGACTCAGACCCAGCCAGGTGCGCGTGCTGCGTGCCAGCCGCACGGCGTAGTCCAGCACCTGCTCATCAATCGGCAGCTCGCTGGCAATGCGTTGCAACGCCTGAACCTCGCGGGCCTGCATGATGACCCTGAGCGGTCGCACGTCCAGCATGTCAGCCCGGGACGAGCGGGTGACCTGACGCACCATGTTCAGCTCTTCCTGCGCTTCGGGATAATCCATGCGCAGTTTGAGCATGAAACGATCCAGTTCAGCTTCAGGCAGTGGATACGTGCCTTCCTGTTCGATGGGGTTCTGGGTCGCCAGCACCATGAACGGCTGCGGGATCGGCAAGGCGCGCCCTTCAAGGGTGACTTGCCGCTCCTGCATCGCTTCGAGCAATGCGGCCTGGGTCTTGGCCGGTGCCCTGTTGATTTCGTCGGCCAGCAGCAGGTTGGTGAACAGCGGCCCCTTGCGCAGCTTGAACTGCTCGGTCTGCATGTCGTACACCGCATGGCCGGTGACATCGCTGGGCATCAGGTCCGGCGTAAACTGGATGCGGGCGAATTCGCAGCCGATACAACTGGCCAGCGCCCGAACCAGCAGCGTCTTGCCAAGCCCCGGAACACCTTCCAGCAGTACATGTCCGCCGCCGATCAGCGCGGTCAACACGTCGTCGATAACCGCATTTTGTCCGATCACGGCCTTTTGCAGCTCGTTGCGCAACGCCTGGGCCAGCTGGCTGGCGCGTTGACGCTGCTGCAACTGGGTGCTTGCCGCAACGGTCGGGCTGACAGGCTCGATGGAGGGCTCGATAAATGGCTCGGTGCTTACCGATGGGTCGGGCGTTTGCTCGCTCATGCGTTCCGGCGTCCTGTTGACGGTTGCCTGTGTTTATCGTCGGTAAATCAGGCGCTAAGCTGATTTGGCTTTTTTCAAGTTTCTCAGTGTGCTGAAAAGAGGGGGGAGCGGTCTACCACTCCGTGTGAAATCGCGCTTGTACCCGGATTATCTCCGAGCGCGACGATTGCCTCCGCTGCGCATCGTCACCCCGCCTCAAACCAGCCTTTGAGCCGATCACGAAAGCTCTGTATCAACGGTTCCCTCGATCTGCCCCTGCGCAACGCCAGAGAAAACGGTGCCTGATAGCCGAACGTGGTCGGTAGCAACACCTTCAAGCGTTTCTGATCCGCCCAGAATTGCGCGTAATGCTCGGGCAGGTAGCCGATATACGCCCCCGACAGCACCAGAATCAGCTGGGCCTCCATCGACTCCACCGTAGCGGCGCTATGTTTGAACCCATGCCGCGCCAGTTCTGCCTGGCTCCAGTAGCCGCGTCCGACCATACGCTGCCGGGTGATCACTTCTGCCGGAATGCGGCGCTGGTCGAACAGTTCATGGCGATCGCTGCAATACAGCCAGTGTTGTTCGCGATAGAGAGCCTGATACATCAGGCCGCTCATACGAACCGAGAAGGCACCGATGGCCAGGTCCAGGCGATTTTCCTGTACGCCCAGTTGCAACTGCGCCGGGCTGAGAACACTCAAGTGCACGGCAGGGTGCTCCTTGCTGTAGGCGCCGATAACGTCCGCGAGCGGCAGGGCCGGGTCGCTGACAGTGGAGTCGAGAACGCCGAGGTTGAGGGTGCCGCGCAGTTCACCCTTGAGGGCAGCGCTGTAGCGTTCGAAGCCCTCCAGTTCAGCGAGCAGCCGCAGGGTTTCCTGGTGGAACAATTCGCCTTTGCTGGTCAGACTGAATCCACCGCGGCCCCGATGGCAGAGAACCAGACCAAGCTGGCTTTCGAGTTGGCTCATGTAGGTGCTGATTGCAGACGTGGAGAGGTTGAGCTCCTGCTGCGCGGCGGCGAAGCCCTGATGGCGCACAACGCTGGCGAAGATGCGCAGCAATTTGATGTCAGGCAGGACAGAGGACATTGGCGTCTCCGATGGCAGGCGCAGCGTGGCTCGGGTATTTCCGGTTCAGGCCGGCTGGCGTGTATCTATGTTCAGGGAGTGGGTATGTAACGTTCTTGCCGTGGGCTGAGCCCCTTCACGCAGGTGCAAAGCCGGCGGGAGTGTGGAGAGGATCAGGGGCAGAGTGTATCCATGGATAGTTTAGAAATCTCTGAACTGATTTTTTGTCTGCAGCGATTCTTCCGGCTGCCAGGCGTCACCAGAATGGCCTCACATTAATGACAACACGGTGAGGCACTCCTGTGGACACGACTTTCCACCAGCCCCTGAGCGGCAACGAGATGCCTCGTTTTGGCGGTATCGCCACCATGCTGCGTTTGCCGCATGTGCAGAGCGCTGAAGAGCTCGACCGGCTGAACGCCGCGTTTGTCGGCATTCCGCTGGACATCGGCACCTCGCTGCGTTCCGGCACTCGTTTCGGGCCACGGCAGATCCGCGCCGAGTCGGTGATGATTCGTCCTTACAACATGGCCACGGGGGCCGCGCCGTTCGATTCGCTGAACGTGGCAGACATCGGTGACGTGCCGATCAATACCTTCAACCTGCTGGACGCAGTACGCATTATCGAGCAGGAGTACGACCGGATTCTGGGCCACGACATCGTGCCGCTGACGCTGGGCGGCGATCACACGCTGACGCTGCCGATCCTGCGCGCCATCCACAAGAAGCATGGCAAGGTCGGGCTGGTGCATATCGATGCGCATGCCGACGTCAACGATCACATGTTCGGCGAAAAGATCGCCCACGGCACCACATTCCGCCGTGCGCAGGAAGAGGGCCTGCTGGACAGCAACCGTGTTGTGCAGATCGGTCTGCGTGCGCAGGGTTATACCGCTGAGGATTTCAACTGGAGCCGTAAACAGGGCTTCCGCGTCGTGCAGGCCGAAGAGTGCTGGCACAAGTCATTGACCCCGCTGATGGCAGAAGTGCGCGAGAAGGTCGGCGGCGGTCCTGTGTATCTGTCGTTCGACATTGACGGTATCGACCCGGCCTGGGCGCCAGGCACCGGGACACCGGAGGTCGGCGGGCTGACCACGATTCAGGCGCTGGAAATCATTCGCGGTTGTCACGGGCTGGACTTGATTGGTTGCGATCTGGTCGAGGTGTCGCCGCCGTACGACACCACCGGCAACACCTCGCTGCTGGGTGCCAATCTGCTCTACGAGATGCTCTGTGTGCTGCCTGGTGTGATACGCCGGTGATTCGCGAAGCCGGGTGATCCGTACGGCTGAGGAACGTCGTTGCAGGCGTGCGAGACGATTGTGTTCGGCTACGACAGCGGGCAATGGCTGGCCTGGCACGCACACTTGTCGGTGGTGACATCGGTTTAAGGACGGTTTGTTCGCAACAATAACAATGAGCACGACACACGTTTCATTCGCGGGAGCGAATGTGGTTCGCGAACCGGTGGGCAAGACTCACGCACCGGTGTAGTCGCGTGCTGACGTTGGAAGTGTGCCGGAAGTCGATTGAATGGAACCCCCCCGTCCGTGGTTAACGGGCGGCTATAAAGGGTCAGCGTGCCTGCGCTGGCCTTACAACAACCGTGACAGGCGCTGGAGCAACACATGAGCCATTCGACGCGTATCGAAACCTTTGGTGTGGAACAGATACCCGACACCCAACGCGATGCTTCCCCTATCGATCTGTTTCGTCTGATCTTCGGCGGTGCCAATACCTTTGCCACGGCGGTGCTGGGCAGTTTTCCGGTGTTATTCGGGCTGTCGTTCCAGGCCGGCGTCTGGGCGATCGTTCTGGGCGTGACAATGGGCGCGTTGATCCTCGCGCCGATGGGCCTGTTCGGTGCGATCAATGGCACCAACAACGCGGTATCTTCCGGCGCGCATTTCGGTGTGCACGGGCGCATCATCGGTTCGTTTCTGTCACTGCTGACCGCAGTGGCCTTCTTTTCCCTTTCGGTCTGGAGCTCTGGCGATGCGCTGGTCGGCGGCGCTCAGCGGCTGGTCGGCCTGCCGGAAAACAATACCAGCCTGGGGCTGGCCTACGGGCTGTTCGCAGTGCTGGTGCTGATCGTATGCATCTTCGGCTTTCGCTTCATGCTGTGGATCAACAAGGTCGCGGTCTGGGCATCCAGCCTGCTGTTTCTGTCGGGAATCCTGGCCTTTGCAGGGCCGTTCGATCCGGGCTATGCCGGCAGCGTCAATCTGCTGCAACCGGGCTTCTGGGCGGCCTTCACCGGGTCGGCCTTGCTGGCGATGAGCAACCCTGTTTCGTTCGGCGCCTTTCTCGGCGACTGGTCGCGCTACATCCCGCGCGACACCTCCAGATCGCACATCATGCTGGCAGTGCTCGCGGCTCAAGCCTGCACGCTGATCCCTTTTCTGTTTGGCCTGTGCACCGCGACGCTGGTCGCGACTCAGGCGCCGCAGTACATCGAGTCCAACAACTATGTCGGTGGCTTACTGGCGATTTCACCCGGCTGGTTCTTTTTACCGGTGTGCCTGATTGCGGTGATCGGAGGGCTGTCTACCGGCACCACGGCGTTGTATGGCACCGGACTGGACATGTCGAGCATGTTCCCGCGTCTACTCAACCGAGCCGCAGCCACGCTGTTGATCGGTGTGGCGGCGATTGCCTTTATTTTCATAGGTCGCTTCACCTTTAATCTGGTGCAGAGCGTGTCGACCTTCGCAGTGCTGATCATTACCTGCACCAGCCCATGGATGGTGGTGATGATCCTCGGCCTGATCAGTCGTCGCGGTTTTTACCACGCCGATGACTTGCAGGTGTTCACCCGTGGCCAGCGTGGCGGGCGTTACTGGTTTCACCACGGCTGGAACTGGCGCGGGCTGGGCGCGTGGATTCCGAGTGCGGCGGTGGGCCTGTGCTTTGTCAATCTGCCTGGCCAGTTTGTCGGGCCGCTGGGCGAACTGGCCGCAGGCATCGACATCAGTCTGCCGATCACTCTGGGCCTGGCGGCGCTGCTGTACCTGACCTTGCTGCGCTCGTTTCCGGAGCCAGTGTCAGTGTATGGCCCCAAGGGCGCGCACCCGATGCTGGGGCGCAAGGCCATCAGCAGCGCCACCCCGTCAGCCACCGCCCATTCGTGATCCGCGCTGTGCCACTGCGGGCACAGGCGGCGAGGTTTGCCCATGAAACTGGAACTCTTTCGTACACTGTGGGGCTATCGCGGCACTTGGCAGCAGGCGCTGCTTGAGGCGCGTGAAGCGGGCTTCGAGGGCTTCGAGGCGCGCATCCCCGAGCAGACAGCCGAGCGTGCAGCGTTCGCGGCGTTCCTGCGGGATAACTGTGTGCCGTACATCGCCACTCTATTCACCTCCAGCCAAGTGCTGCCGGTGCAGGCGGCGACGCCTGCCGAGCATCTGGTGGATTTCGCCGGCAAGCTGCAACAGGCTGCCGAACTGGCGCCGCGGTTTGTCAATGTGCTGGCCGGCAACGACCGCTGGCCGCTGGCTCAGCAAGTGGATTTCTTTGGCGAAGCGCTGGAAATCGCCCGGCGCAGCGGCCTGACCTGCAGCTTCGAGACGCACCGCGCGCGCTCACTGTTCAACCCATGGCTGACCCTGCAATTGATCGAGCAGGTGCCGGATCTGCGTTTCACCAGTGATATCAGCCATTGGGTGGTGACCTGCGAGCGCTTGCTCGATGACCCGGCCGACGATCTCAGCGCTTTCGTCGAGCGTGTGCACCACATTCAGGCCCGGGTCGGTTATGACCAAGGGCCGCAAGTGCCGCACCCGGGCGCGCCGGAATACGCCGCCGCGCTGGCATTCCATCAGCAGCACTGGGAAGCGATCTGGCGCTCGCAGCGCGCCCGTGGCTTTGCCGGCACCACGCTGACGCCGGAGTTCGGGCCTGATGGCTACCTGCATCATTTACCGTTCACCAATGTGCCAGTAGCCGATCTGTGGGGCCTTAACGCCTGGATGGGCCGTACCGAGCGTGAACACTTTTCTGCGCTTTTCAACCGTCCGGGGAGCCTGCTGCCATGAGTCAATCTTCTGCTTTCACCCACGTTCCGCTGGTCGATATCCACGGCCTGTTCAGCGAACGTCTGGACGATCGCCAGGCAGTGGCCAAGGCTCTCGGCGAAGCGGCCCGGCGTGTGGGCTTTGTGTATATCACCGGTCACGGTATCGCGCCTGAACTGATCGAGAATCTGCACCGCGCTGCCGAGCAGTATTTCGCCCAGCCGCTGGACGCCAAGATGCGACATTACATCGGCGCTTCGCAGAGCCACAAAGGCTTCGTTCCCGAGGGCGAGGAAGTGTACGGGACTGGCAAGCCGGACCATAAAGAGGCGTTCGACATCGGCTTTGAAGTGCCCGCCGACAACCCATTGGTACTCGCCGGCACACCGCTGCTGGGGCCAAACGACTGGCCGGCCTTGCCGGGCTTTCGGGCGGCGGTGCAGGCCTACTATCAGGCGGTATTCGCCCTGGGGCATCAGTTGTTCCGCGGTTTTGCTCTGGCGCTTGACCTGGACGAGCATGCCTTCGATGACATGGCCCGCTTTCCACCTTCCAAGCTGCGCCTGATCCACTACCCGTTCGATGGCGATGCCCAGGACGCGCCAGGCATTGGCGCGCACACCGACTATGAGTGTTTCACCATTCTTCAGGCCGATCAGCCGGGTCTGGAGGTCATGAACGAGGGGGGTGAGTGGATCGATGCGCCGCCGGTGGAAGGGGCCTTTGTGGTCAATATCGGCGACATGCTGGAGGTAATGACCGCGGGTGCATTTGTCGCCACCGCGCACCGAGTGCGCAAGATCCAGCGAGAGCGTTATTCGTTCCCGCTTTTCTATGCCTGCGACTACCACACCCTGATCAAACCCCTGCCGCAGTTCGCGGACGGCGAGCAGAACTACGCGCCTGTCGCCATTGGCGAGCACATGTGGGCTCAGGCTTTGCAGACCTACCAATACCTTCGCCAGCGTGTTGCCGATGGGCAGCTTGCCCTGCCTCAGCACGCCAGAAAGCCTTCAAGCTTCGGGCACCTGAAAAACCAGAGCGTGACTTAGTGATCTGCCTTTTCCCTCAATCTGGAATGACGACTATGCCAAACACCACGTTTTCGCGCTTCGCCACATGTCTGTTGGGCCTGGCCCTGTTTGCCGGCAGCGTTCAGGCTGCGCCCACCGCCACACCCGGTACGCTGAAAGTCGGCATGGAGATTTCCTATCCACCGTTTGAGTCCTACGAGGGTGACAAGGTGGTGGGTTTTGACCCCGAGGTGGCGAACGAGCTGGCCAGGCAACTGGGCGGTATGAAGGTCGAGTTCGTCGACACACGCTTTCCGAATCTGATCCTGGGCCTTAACGCCAACCGCTTCGACACCATCATTTCCGGCATGTACATCACTGATGAGCGGACCCGGCAGGCCGAGGCGATTCCATATGCGCAGGTGGGCGCAGCCATCATGGTACGCAGCGACAGCACCGCGAAACCCCAGCAGCCTGAAGACTTGTGCGGCCTGAAGGTCGGTTTGCAGCAAGGCACCAACTGGATCAATCAGCTCAAGGCCGTGTCAGCCGATTACTGCGTCCGGCAGAACAAGGGCGAAATCGCGATCAGTGAGTTTCCGACCACGGCAGAGGCGTCGCAGGCACTGATCTCCGGCAATATTCAGGCACATCTGGAGATCTCGGCGGCGGCGAAAATGATCGTCGACAAGGCCCGTGGCCGCATCGTGATCAGTTCTGAAAAGTCCCTCTACCCGCAGACGCTGGGCATCTATGTGAAGAAGGGCAACGGCGAACTGATTGAAAAACTGCGCGATGTGGTCGAGCGCTACAAGCAGAGCGATGCGTACCGTGAGCTGCTGAGCAAGTACAACCTGGAACCGGCGTAAGTCACGGCTGCCCGCACACTTCACAGCAAGCGGCTTTTTGTCACGCGCGCGCATCGCGCAGCCGGCAAAGAGCTGCTTGCGCGAATGCGGTGCCTGCTTAACGGCCAGAGACGGTCCTGCGGCGACAGCGGTTCGCCGTTCGGCCTTCGCCATCCATCTGCTGCACCGAGGTCATCATGGCATTCGAATGGGCCTATTTTTTCTCGCTGTTCTCCGTACAGGCTTTCTGGAAAGCCTGCCTGACGGTGGTTCAGCTCAGCGTCCTGTCCTGGTCGGCAGGTCTGGCACTGGGTTTCCTGCTGGCCAGCGCCAGGCTGTCGACGCATGCGTGGTTGCGCGTGCCGGCCAGCCTGTACATCTGGCTGTTTCGTAGCATCCCGTTGCTGGTGCTGCTGGTGTTCGTTTACAACCTGCCGCAACTGTTTCCGGCCTCAAGCAGTGTCTTGTCGCAGCCGTTTTATTCCGGGCTGATCGCCCTGGTACTGACCGAAACGGCGTACATGGCCGAGATTCACAGAGGCGGGTTGCTGTCAGTGCTCAAGGGCCAGCGTGAAGCCGCCAGAGCGCTGGGCATTCGCGGTCTGGGCGCGCAGCGTCTGGTGGTCATTCCGCAGGCGATTCGTATATCGCTGCCAACGCTGACCAACGAATACGTGACCATCGTCAAACTGACGTCGCTGGTGTCGGTGATCTCGCTCAACGAGTTGCTGCTGGTTGGCCAGCGCCTTTACGCACAAAACTTTCTGGTGCTGGAAACCCTGGCGGCAGTAGCGATGTACTACGTGCTGATCGTCACGCTGTTTGGCTGGCTGTTGCAATGGGCCGAGCGTCATCTGGACTTGTCGCGCAAAAACGCACGGACCCTGGAGGATGCGCAGACCGATGCCCTGCGCCAACCCGCAGGGTCTGGCAAGCCACGTTGCGTGCCGGTTCCGGGACAACCCGATGCCCTGCTGCTGCGCGGTATCCACAAGCGCTATGGCAACCACGAAGTACTCAAGGGCATCGACCTGCTGGTCAGGCCCGGTGAAGTCATTTCGATCATTGGTCCGTCCGGCTCCGGCAAGACTTCGTTGATCCGCACGATCAACAATCTGGAAAGCATCGATCAGGGCGAGATTGTCCTGTTCGGCAATGACTTCATTCGCGCAGGAGAACGCGCCGACTCTCCGGTGATCCGGCAGGGCATCCGGCGCATCGGTATGGTGTTCCAGAACTTCAACCTGTTCCCGCACCGTACCATTCTCGACAACGTCATTCTCGCGCCGCGTTATCACGGCCTGGCCAGCACCGCTCAATTGCGTCGCAAGGGCCATGCGCTGCTGGATCGTGTCGGGTTGCTGGCGCATGCCGACAAATACCCGCATCAATTGTCGGGCGGCCAGCAGCAGCGTGTGGCGATTGCCCGTGCGCTGGCGATGGAGCCGGACATCATGCTCTTCGACGAACCGACTTCGGCGCTGGACCCGGAGTTGGTCGGCGACGTGCTCAACGTCATTCAGGATCTGGCTGCCGAGGGCATGACCATGCTGATCGTCACTCATGAGATGGATTTCGCGCTGTCGATTTCCGATCGCATCGTGTTCATGGAGAACGGCCATGTGGTCACTGATGCCTCGCCCGCGACCATCCGCCAGGACGGCGATCCGCGCGTGCGACGCTTTATCGGCCTGGAACAGGAGCGCGCAGCATGACCACCTGTGGAGAGTTTCTGGTCAGACAACTGAGCGCCTGGGGCGTCGACACGGTATTCGGCATCCCCGGCGTGCATACGGTTGAGCTGTATCGCGGCCTGCCGGGCAGTGGCATTCGACATATCACGCCGCGCCACGAACAAGGCGCGGGCTTCATGGCCGACGGTTATGCACGGGTCAGCGGCAAGCCCGGGGTGTGCTTTATCATTACTGGCCCAGGCATGACCAATATCCTCACGGCAATGGGCCAGGCGTATGCGGACTCGATCCCGATGCTGGTGATTTCCAGCGTCAACGAACGTCATCGGCTGGGTCTGGGCAATGGCTATCTGCACGAGTTGCCGAACCAGCGCGCGATGGTCGCCGGGGTCAGTGCCTTCAGCCACACGCTGATGAGCGTCGAGGAACTGCCTGCGGTTCTGGCACGGGCCTTTGCCGTCTTCGACAGCCAGCGTCCACGGCCTGTACACATCGAGCTGCCGCTGGACATTATCGTCGCCAGCGCCGCGCACATGACACTGCAGCCGCGCCAGATCATCGATCGACCCGCGCCGGACCCTACAGCCATTGCCCGGGCCGCTACACGGTTGCGCTCGGCCCGGCGTCCGCTGTTGCTGCTCGGCGGTGGCTGTGTCGCAGCGATGGAGCAAGTGCACGAGCTGGCGGCCCGGCTGGATGCACCGACGGCCCTGACCATCAACGCCAAAGGCCTGCTGCCGGCCGGGCACCCGTTGCTGCTGGGCAGCAACCAGTCGCTGATGCCGGTTCGGCAATTGGCGCTGGACGCCGATGTGGTGCTGGCGATTGGCACCGAGCTGGGCGAGACCGATTACGATGTGGTGTTCGACGGCAATTTCAGGATTGGCGGCGAGTTGATTCGCATCGATATCGATGCCGGGCAGTTGACCCGCAACCATCCTCCGAGTCTGGCGATCCTCAGCGATGCCACTGCGGCAATAAGTGCCTTGCTTGCCGAGTTGCCAGTGCGTGCGGCCAATAAAGCCAGCCCGGGTGCTCAACGAACCGCGGCGGCGCAGGAGCAACTGGCCGAAGGCTTCAGTGCCTGGGCGCATTACCGAAAACTGTTCGAGTGCGTGCTTGAAGTGCTGCCCGAGGCGCGTTTTGTCGGTGATTCGACGCAGACGGTGTACAGCGGCAATCATCTGGTGGAGCTGGACAGTCCACGTCGCTGGTTCAATGCCTCCACCGGTTACGGCACCCTGGGCTACGGCTTGCCTGCGGCCATCGGGGCCAGACTGGCCGAGCCCTCGCGCGCGGTGATCAGCCTGATGGGCGACGGCGGCATTCAGTTCACCCTGCCGGAACTTGCCAGCGCCGTGGAGGCGCGGGTCGGCATTATTGTGTTGTTGTGGAATAACCAGGGCTACGGCGAGATCAAGCGCTACATGGAGCGCCGCGACATCACGCCGCTGGGCGTGGACATCCATACGCCGGACTTTCTGACCATCGCCCGAGGGTTCGGCTGTGTGGCTGAACGTGCTCGCGATTACCAGCACCTGCAGGCGCTGCTGCGTGAAGCGCCGGATGACCGGCCGCTGATTATCGAAATCGAAGAGGCGCCGCCGTTTGCGCCTTGAGCCGCCGCGCGTCGTCACCGCCGCCGCTGCGAGCCAATCCGCTTCAGCCGCAAATCGGTGGCGTCTGCCTGGCGGATAAAGCCTGCCCGGTGCAATTGCGTCCTGCATGGAATTCTTGATGGAGCTCTGCCATGAACACCCCGCATTACATCAACGGTCGTTGGCTGGAAGGCCAGGGCGCCGACGTTCTGATCGTCCACGAGCCCGCTCTGGGCCAGCCCTTCGCCGAAGTGATCAGCGCCAGCAGCGCGCAGGTCGATCAGGCTGTCGCTGCTGCCCGCGCCGCGCTTCCCGTCTGGAAAAATACGCCTGCTGCCGAACGTGCCTCATTGCTGCGCGGCTTTGCTGATCACCTCGCGCAGCGCCGCGAAGCCTTGATTGCGCTGCTGATGCGCAATAACGGCAAGCCTCGTCATGAAGCCGAAGTCGATCTGGATGACGCCGTGGCAACGTTCAGTTACTTCGCCCACCTGATCGAGGCTCAGCCCACCCATCGCGAGGTTGAACTGGCCGCCCCCGGCTTTACTTCGCGTACCCGCCTGGAGCCGGTGGGCGTAGTGGGTCTGATCGTGCCGTGGAATTTTCCGTTGGTCACCAGTGCCTGGAAACTCGCTCCGGCGTTGGCTGCCGGTTGCACTGTGGTGCTCAAGCCCTCGGAGGTCACGCCCCTGATCGAGCAGGTTTACGGCGAAATTGCCGACGCGCTCGGCTTGCCCGCCGGAGTGCTGAATATCGTCAGCGGCAGGGCTGATACCGGCGCAGCGTTGAGCAACCATCCAGGTCTGGACAAGCTGTCGTTCACCGGCAGCAACGGTGTGGGCCGCCAGGTCATGCACAGCGCAGCGGCGTATTGTCGGCCGGTGACGCTGGAGCTGGGCGGTAAATCCGCGATTATCGTATTCGACGACTGCGACCCGGATCAGGCGGTGGAATGGATCGTCGCAGGCATCTGCTGGAACGCCGGGCAAATGTGCTCGGCCACCTCGCGGCTGTTGGTTCAGGAGGGCATCGCCGAGGGATTGATTCCTCGTTTGCAGAAGGCATTCGAAGCGCTGCGGGTCGGTAATCCGCTGACTGAAGACGTCGACATGGGACCACTGAGCAGTGAGGCGCAGTGGCACAAGGTCCGTGAGTATTTCACTGTTGCCCGGGAGGAGGGTATGCAGTGTCTGACCGGTGGAACAGCACTGGCACGTGATGGTTGGTTCGTCAGCCCGACGTTGTACCGCGACGTGCCTGTCAGCAGTCGCCTGTGGAGTGAAGAAATCTTTGGTCCGGTGCTGTGCCTTCGCTGTTTCAGCACTGAACAGGAAGCTGTCGACCTGGCCAATGACAGCTGCTTTGGGCTGGTGGCGACGGTTGCCAGCGCTGATATCGAGCGCGCCGAACGGGTGGCCGATGCGCTGGAAGTAGGGCATGTGTGGATCAACTCGATCCAGGCGGTATTTGTCGAAACGTCGTGGGGCGGCAACAAGGGCAGCGGTATCGGGCGTGAGCTCGGGCCTTGGGGACTGGCGGCCTATCAGGCGGTGAAGCATGTGACCCGGTGCCTGGGGTAGGTCTCTTTCTGCCTGGAAAGAGCCTCCCTTTATTCTTTATACGCTGCTGGACGTGGTTTATCGGACAGGGCTCACTGGAATGATCCCTATTCGGCCTGGCATTCACACACCGGGTGATTGATGTACAGAAAAACGGCCCTCTGCGGGTGCCGGGTTACAAGGCATTCCTGAGCGTTTGCAGGTGGGCTACCTGGCGGGTGAATTCGCTGTGTGACAGGCGTTGCGGCGGGCGAGGGCGCAGTGCGTCGCTGATGGCGCTGGTGGGCTGACGGGTCAGGCGTGCAAGCACTTGCCATTGTTCGGCAACGACCAGCCGTTCGAAACCGGGATGCAGTTGGCGGGCGCGACGCAGGATGTCCTGTTGCAGGCGTTTGATCAGCGCCTGCTGCCCGGTGTGTTTGCGCAGGAACTCGGCGCTGGCGCGCAGGTGCTCGGTCAGTTGGCGGCGTGCAAGTGGCGCGGGCCTGCGTAACGGGCCCTCGCGCAGACCGATGTGCCAGAGACCCAGGCCGATCAGCAGTGCCAGCGTCAGCAGCGCCTGAGGATAGTTACGCAGCAACAGGCTCAGCAGGTTGTCGTGTTCGGTTTGCAGCACCAGGGTCACTTGGCTGTCCTGCGTCAGATACCAGAGCAGCCAGGCATTGTCATAGTGGCCGATCGAGCGGGTTTTCCACAGGTTGGCGTCCGTGACGACGGTGATCAGCCCGTTGCCCCGGCTTATTTGCAGCAGGTGTGTGGCATCGGCGCTGTTGGCCCAGGATTGAGCGTTATCTTCCGGGTCTTCGAGGTGAAACGCCGGATCGAAACTCATGTAGGCCGGGGCGCTCTCGTTTTCCAGGTACAGGCGGGTCAGCTCCGGCCAGGGCATTTTCTTGCGTTTGGGGGCGGGCGTCATCAGCGGGATGGGCAGTGGCGGCTGAGCGTCGGTCAACTGCTGTTCCTTGGCATTGATGTCTTTGGTGAGGTACTGATGAATCTGCAGACTGTCCAGCAGCAGATCGCCGCTGCGGCCTTTTTGTTCGTCCCAAAGTTGTTCGGCGACGAACAGCAGGTGCCCGCCTGCCTCGGCCCAGTTCAGCAGCTTTTGGGTTTGCGCCGGGGTCATGTCTTCCCGGTCATCGAGCAGCAGCAGGGTCTGGGTGCTCTGAGTCGGGTCGGGAAGTTGAGCCAGCGTGTCGATGGTATTGACCGTGATGGAGCGGCCACGCAGAAAATGTTCGGCCGCCAGCCAGGGATTGGCCTTTGCCTGTGGCGAGGGGCCCTGATCGACCGTTTTCTCGTAGCGCTCGAGCTGAGTGCTCAGAAACAGCGCGCCGCCTGCCAGCAGCAACAGGGCCAGCAGCCCGATCAGCAGGCCGGTGCGGCGGCTCATGGCTGCGCTGCCTGGCTGAACAGACGACGCCAGCCATCGCAGAGTTCCTGCCGGGCATGGGCCGGTGGCAGGCGATGTCCATAGGCGAGGTTCTGCCAGTGCAGGGTCAGCGTGTGGCTGAACTCACTCAGCCGCGGCTGGTTGAGCGCGGCGATACGTTCCAGCACCTGACTTTCGGTATCGGCATTTTTTAATGGCAATCGATAGTCGCTCAGCAAGCGGCTGAGCAGGGCGCGATACAACAGACCCAGCGCTTCGCGAGGCTGGCTGTTCCAGAGCTGTTCGGCCCGGCCGGCAACATCGTCGGGCAGGCTTTCGGCACTGACTTGCAGGCCGAAAAGTTGCTCCGGCGCCGGGCGGGTGGTTTTTACCTTGCTGACCTCTCGGCCTGCGAAGGTCCTGAACCAGTCCCGATAACGGAAGATCACCAGCCCCACAAGCACGATGACCACGGCCCACAGCAGCACTTCAATCAGGCTGGCCAGGGCGCTCGCTGCGCGCAGAAGCCGATTGAGCCAGGTCATCAGCCAGCTCTGGTCGCGCGTGTCCCGAGCCGCAGACTGGCCTTTCTGTTTTTCAGGAAAGCGCCAGCCGGTTTCAGTCTTTGGATTACGGAAGGGCGGTTGTTGCAGAACGTTCTGGATCTGGCTGCGTGCCGCTTCGCTGGTCAGGGACTGGCGGGTCAGGCGCGGTGTGTCGGGCGCGGCCATGGACGGGTCAGGGTCCGTCTGAGCGGTTTCCGGCAATGGGCAGCTGTAGCTGGGTTGATCGGCCCAAGCCGGTGCTGGCGCTGCAGAAAGTACCAGCCCGACGCCCATCAACACCGCATAGGCCGTGCCGATCAGGCGCTGCCGCAGGCGCCGGAAGATCAGCTCTATATCCCAGGCTTCAAGAACCGTGCGGCGATTCAAATACAGGGTGAAGCCGCAGGCGACATACACAGGCTCCCAGATGACCAGCGCCAGGGCATAGAAAAGGTTGGTCAGGTGGTCGATCCATAGCCACTGGTTTTCAACGTCGAGCAGACTCATCCAGTGCCAGTCGATCTGGATCTGCTGCGGTATCAGGGCGTAGAGCAGGATCAGCAGGCCTATCCACAGTGCGTATTCCAGGTGTGCGCCAACGATGGTGAGCAACTGTGCGGCACGCAGGTCTTTCTGGCTTAGCAGGCTGATGCGCAGGGCGCGCTCGGTACCTGCCAGATGCTCCAGTTGCTGCACCGGCAGTTGGAAACTGCGACTCAGGGAAAGACGCCGCCACAGGAGGCTGGGCAGCAGTTGCTCCTTCAGTGTCGCCGGCCATGCCTTGAGGGCCTGTCGCAGTGTCGGCGTGGCACCGAACAGTGACTGCGAAAGGATCAGCAGCGGCAACCGTTCGAACGCAGGTTTGAGCCACCAGAACAGCAGGATGGCGGCCGTGGGGTAATCCCAGAGCAACGCACTGAGGATGCCGAAAAAGGGCAGGGTGACGATTGCCCAACTGCTCATCAGCACGCGGCGGTGCCGCCCGGCGAGCAGCACGCCCAGGTCGATGGCTTCCCAGGGCAAGCGCGGGCGTATGGCAACGGTCGACTCAGTCAGGCGCATGAGGTGTACGTCCTGCCAGAGTCAGATACGCGGCCACCATCACCCACAGGACGGTACCTGTCACGTACTTGAGAAGTGGTCCGGGCCAGGTCATCGATGACCAGTACGCCTCGATGAAGGCTGCGATCAGCAGAAACAGGATTACCCCGCCGACCAGTTGCATACTGGCCCGCGCGGCGATGCGCAGCGCGGCACTGCGCGTCAGCCTTCCGGGGGCCAGCAAGGCCCAGCCCAGCTTGAGACCCGCCGCCCCGGCCAGGGCGATGGCCGTCAGCTCGAAGGCGCCGTGACCAATGACGAAGGGCCAGAAGGTCTGCCCGTAACCGATGTCTGTCAGGTGCCCGGCGATTGCGCCGGTCATCAAGCCGTTGAAGAGCAGGAAGAACAGGCTACCCAGCCCGAACAGCAAACCGCTGGCATAGGTCTGGAAGGCGATACCGATGTTGTTCATGATGTAGTAGCCGAACATCATCCAGTCCGTATCGGAACCCCGCTCGACGGGCTGTCCGACCCGGCTGGCCGACGGGTCATACATGCTCTGCATGTCTGCCAGTTGTTCGGGGCTGACGACGCTGTAGATCAGTTGTGGAAAACCATACACCAGCAACGCCATGCCGATCAGGCTGCCGAACAGCAGGAGGCTGGCAACCAGTACAAAGCGCCACTCGGCCCGCACGCGTCGCGGAAAGCCGCTCAGAACGAAGCTCAGCAGTCGTACCCCGGCAGTGCTGCGGTGACGGTAGAGTTGCTGGTGACCGCGCATGGCCAATTGGTGCAGGGGGTCGACCAGATGGCTGCTGTAGCCGCGCTCCTGGGCCAGCGCCAGATGGTGGCAGAGGCGTCGATAATCGCCGGGAAAGCTCTCGCCGCCGCTGACATCGCCCTTGCCCTGTTCAAGGGCCGTCAGGCGCTGCTCAAAGCGTTGCCACTCCTGCTGATGGCGGGTTTCAAACAGGCTCTGCTTCATGTCGGCCCCAGCAGGTGGCGGGCGATGCCGTTGACATGAGCGACCGCCGTGTCGGCGGGGATACGCAAGGGTTCGGCAAGGATGGCCGCCAGTTCCTGGGTTCGTGCGCTGGACAGTTCACCCTGCCGCTCCGCCAGGCCGAGCACCGCCCGCTGTTCATCCAGATGCAGGGCAAAGGGCACCATGACCGGTTCGGCCTGCGGCAGGGTAGGGCGCGCCACCGGCCGGTCGCTGTAAATCACCAGCGTTCCGGCGGCGAGATCACCCAGCCGTTTGAATAGCGGATGGTTCAGACAAGTGATCGCCCCCAGCCCGTAGCCCAGCGGGAGCATGTCGACGAAGCGCAGCAGATTGCGGATCAGCGACGAAGACCAGTCTATGGGCGTGCCGTCGTCATGCACCACCCGCAGCCCGAGCAAGCGCTTTCCGGGTGTGCGTCCCTGGTTGAGCACTTCAAACAGTACCATGTACCACCAGTTCAGCAGAAAAAACACCAAAGCGGCCAGACCCATGCCGAGCTTGTCGAACAGTTGCAGAAGCACAAAGAACACGCCGATGAGGGCTGCGCGAATAGCAAAGTCGATGCCGAACGCCAGTGCGCGGGAAACCAGCCCGGCAGGGCGCAGAAGCATGTCGATGCCTTCTGGCGTCTCGATTTCAATGCGCGTGTCCAATGGCGTGGGCAGCGCTGCATTCCTTGGCGAAGCGGGACGGGATGACATTGTCGGAAGGACGCGCCTGAAAACGAAAACTGATGCTAGCTACCGCAGCGGAGCTAAGCAACCGACCATTCAATACGCGGGCTGTAAGAAAACATTTCCCGGTGCGCCGGATACGACCCGATTAGCCAATGACACCTGTCACGCCCTACACTTCGCGGGTCTTTTGTTCAGGATCAGCCCGTGACTTCCAGCATCTTCTGGTACGACTACGAAACCACCGGTATCAACCCGCGCAATGATCGTGCGCTGCAGATGGCCGGGATTCGCACGGATACCGACCTCAATGAAATCGCGGCTCCGGTCAATCTGCACTGCCAGCTCAGCGATGACATCCTGCCTCATCCTGCCGCCTGCATGATTACCGGAATCACTCCAGCCACGCTGGTAGAAAAAGGCTTGTGCGAGGCCGATTTCATGACGCGCGTACATGCCGAACTGTCGGCACCGGGTACCTGTGGCGCGGGTTACAACACCCTGCGTTTTGATGACGAAGTCACGCGCTACAGTTTTTATCGCAACTTCTTCGACCCCTATGCCCGCGAATGGCAGGGGGGCAACAGTCGCTGGGATCTGATCGATGTTGTCCGGGCTGCCTATGCATTGCGCCCCGATGGCATTGTCTGGCCGGAACAGGACGGTCGGGTCACGCTGAAACTGGAGCGGCTGACGGCTGCCAATGGTATTGATCATGGACAGGCGCACGACGCGTTATCCGATGTGCGTGCAACTATTGCTCTGGCCCGTTTGATTCGTGAAAAGCAGCCGAAGCTTTATGACTATTTGTTTGCATTGCGCAGCAAACAGAAAGTCCAGGAGCAGGTTCGCCTGATGCAGCCTCTGGTGCATATTTCCGGACGCTTTTCTGCGGCGCGCAATTACCTCGGCGTGGTGCTGCCGTTGGCATGGCACCCGCATAATCGCAATGCGCTGATCGTGTGTGATCTGCACCTGGATCATTCACCGTTGTTGCACGAGGACGCTGAAATACTCAAACGGCGTTTATATACGCGGCACGACGCGCTGAGCGACGGCGAATTGCCCGTGCCGCTCAAACTATTGCATATAAACCGCTGCCCGGTGATCGCGCCGCTGGGGGTGCTGCGTAGCGAAGATCAGCAGCGGCTGCAACTGGACATGGCCGGCTATCAGGCACGCGCAACGCAATTGAGTGAACACCGCGAAGTTTGGCACGATAAACTGGCGGTCGTTTACGGCAAGGACGATTTCGCCGCAAGTGAAGATCCCGAACAGCAGTTATATGATGGTTTTATGGGGGACCGTGATCGTCGACTGTGTGAGCAAGTTCGGCAGGCCGAACCCGAACAATTGGCGCGTGACGCCTGGCCGTTTGATGATGCCCGATTGCCTGAATTGTTATTCCGGTATCGCGCTCGTAACTTTCCTGACACCTTGAGTGGCGAAGAGCAAACACGCTGGCGGGATTTCTGTCAGCAGCGATTGCGCAGCCCGGAATGGGGCGCTCCCAACACCCTGCATGACTTTACGGCCGCATTGATAGAATGCTCCCTTAGTGCCGCGCCAGAGCAGTTGGAGGTGTTGCGGCAATGGCAGGATTATGCAAACGAACTGAGTAACCGTCTGGGCGTATAGAAAATACCGGGCAATAAAAAACGCCAGCAAGCTGGCGTTTTTGCAATCGCGATGAACCGCGACCTTGTGAAGCTTAGCCCAGCAAAGTGGCCCAGCTTTCAACGTCGTCGCTGCCCCACTTGGCTTTCCACTCTTTCAGCGTCTTGTGGTTGCCACCTTTGGTTTCGATGACTTCACCGTTGTGCGGGTTCTTGTATTGCTTGACCTTGCGCGCGCGTTTGGTGCCGGCAGGTTTAACAGCGCCGCCACGAGGGGCCTTGTTTACCTTGGCATCCGGATCCAGCAGGGCAATGATGTCACGCAGCGACTTTTGGTATTCGCCCATCAGCGTGCGCAGTTTGCCTTCGAATTCCAGCTCGGTTTGCAGTTTGTCGTCTTGCGACAGGTTCTTCAAACGGGCTTGCAGTTCTTTGATGGCTTCTTCTGTGGCGCGGTATTCGTTGATCAGGGACATGAGGAGACCTTATGTTGTGAGGGTTGCAGGGATACAGTGCGGCAATAATAGTCACTGTAAATGAGCAAGTAAACATTAAATAAAAGTTTTATTTGAATTATTTAGCAATATACACGCGTCCTACAGACCTCTGAACTAGGGGTGGGCCGTGCGTCCTTCAAAAGATCGCCGCTATAAATCCCTCCTTATTACAGGTTTTGTTTAGCGGCGGACCCCGTAAAAACCCATACTGGCAAGGTGCAATCTTTGGCCTTGGCGGTGTGCTTTTTCGGCATCTGAATTCAGGCAACAGAGATACTGCAGTTTTGCTGCGCAGCCGCTAGAATAGCGGCTTTGCGAAGTTCTGGAGTTTCCCCTAATGCGCACTTTTCGTCTGGTGATTGCTTGCCCGGACCGTGTAGGCATCGTTGCCAAAGTCAGTAACTTTCTGGCGTCCCATAACGGCTGGATCACCGAAGCGAGTCATCATTCTGACAATCTCAGCGGCTGGTTTTTCATGCGTCACGAGATTCGTGCCGACACCCTGCCTTTTGACCTGGACGGGTTCCGTGAAGCCTTCACGCCGATCGCCGAAGAGTTTTCGATGGACTGGCGCATTACCGACTCGGCGCAGAAGAAGCGCGTCGTGCTCATGGCAAGTCGTGAATCGCACTGTCTGGCTGACCTGCTGCACCGTTGGCACAGTGACGAACTCGACTGCGACATCGCCTGTGTGATTTCAAACCACCAGGACCTGCGCAGCATGGTCGAGTGGCATGACATCCCTTACTACCATGTTCCGGTGGACCCGAAAGACAAGGAGCCTGCGTTCGCCGAGGTATCGCGTCTGGTCGGTCATCACCAGGCCGACGTCGTGGTTCTGGCGCGTTACATGCAGATCCTGCCGCCACAGCTGTGCCGTGAATATGCCCATCAGGTCATCAATATCCACCACAGCTTCCTGCCATCGTTCGTCGGCGCCAAGCCTTATCACCAGGCCTCGTTGCGTGGCGTCAAACTGATCGGTGCGACCTGTCACTATGTGACCGAAGAGCTCGACGCCGGTCCGATCATCGAGCAGGACGTCGTGCGCGTCAGCCACCGTGACAGCATCGAAAACATGGTGCGTTTCGGCCGCGACGTGGAAAAAATGGTGCTTGCCCGCGGCCTGCGCGCTCACCTGGAAGACCGCGTTCTGGTTCACGACAACAAGACAGTCGTCTTCGACTGATCTATCTTTTCCGGAGCGCGCCCGTCGCGCTCCCGACTCAATGTCGGCAATGGTGCAACGCGCAAGGTGACCGCCAATGACCGATCCTCTCGACAAAGCCACTTCCATCGCTCCGGCAACGCTTGGCGAAGGCTGCCTGAGCCGCTATGACCCTGCTGAACTGACTGCGGAAAACGGCACTGATTTCGACGGAGCCGCAGCACTGTGGCGCGAGCTGCAGCAAGCGCAAGCGCCTGTTGAAGGGCTTGAGGAGGAGGGGACGCAAGAGGGGAAGTGAGTCAAACCCTTGAGCGGCGCCGTGCATGCACCGCCCAAAGGGTTTCAGATCAGGCCAGGGCTTTGGAAGCCAGCCAGAACAGCGCTGCGGACAAGGCGACGGTCGCCGGCAGGGTCAGCACCCAGGCCAGCAGGATGGTGCGCACGGTTCCGCCTTGCAGGCCGCTCTTGTTGGCGACCATGGTGCCAGCTACACCCGACGACAGAATGTGCGTGGTGGAGACTGGCAGACTGAACACGTTGGCCAGACCGATCGCGCAGGCGGTGGTGATTTGCGCCGACATGCCTTGTGCGTAAGTCATGCCCTGCTTGCCGATCTTCTCGCCGATCGTCAGGACCACGCGTTTCCAGCCGACCATGGTGCCGATGCCCAGCGCCAGTGCCACCGCGAGAATCACCCAGAACGGTGCGTATTCGGTGGTGGTGGTCAGGTCCTTGCGAAGTTTCTCCAGGTCGGATTTTTCACGCGCAGACAGGTCCGGAAGTTTGCCGACCTTGCGGGCGGTGTCGTCCAGGCACAACAGATAGCGACGTACTTCGATGCGGCTTTCAGGGGCCAGCGCGTGGTAGTCGGACACGCCTTTCAGGCGGTCGAGCAGCGCGTCGATGGTAGGTTCGGTCTGCTTCGGATTACAGGCGGAGCTGGACGGCAGGTCGCCTTTTTCAGCTTTACCCATCGCCAGATATTCACCCAGCGTGCTGCTGTTGCGCTGATAGAACTGGCTCAGGTGCTGGGTCGCATCGCGGGTGCGTTCGATCTGATAGGTGGTGCTGGTGAGGTCAAGCACGAACTGGCTGGGCACGATACCGATCAGCACCAGCATGATCAGGCCAATGCCTTTCTGGCCGTCATTCGAACCGTGTACGAAGCTGACCGCCATGGCGGAAATGACCAGCACCAGACGGTTCCAGAACGGCGGGTGCTTCTTGTCATCCAGCTTGCGGCGCTGGTCGGGGGTCTTGTGCATCTTCGACAGCGGGCGCCACCATTTCAGGGCAACCAGCACCAGACCCGCAACGATAAAGCCGGCCAGCGGCGAGAACACCAGCGAAGCACCGATATCGATCGCTTTTTGCCAGTTCACGCCATCGGCCAACGGTATATCGTTGAGCAGCGCATTGGCCAGACCCACACCGAGTATCGAGCCGATCAGCGTATGCGAACTGGAGGCCGGAATACCGAAGTACCAGGTACCGAGGTTCCAGGTAATCGCCGCCGCCAGCAGCGAGAACACCATGGCCAGGCCATGTCCGGTGTTGACGTTGATGAGCAGCTC
Organism: Pseudomonas sp. MWU16-30316; assembly: GCF_020515645.1. Taxonomy (NCBI): domain Bacteria; kingdom Pseudomonadati; phylum Pseudomonadota; class Gammaproteobacteria; order Pseudomonadales; family Pseudomonadaceae; genus Pseudomonas; species Pseudomonas sp. MWU16-30316. The sequence goes on from NZ_JAIZAZ010000001.1 coordinate 593,867, forward strand.
GACTGGCAGCAGATGGACGATGGCATAGGCAACGCCTACGCCGCCCAGCAACACGCCGAGAAAGTTGAATACACCGGAAAAGAACACGGCCAGATGAGGCGGCATCGCTTTGGTGTAAATGACTGTCGCCACCGCGTTGGCGGTGTCATGAAAGCCGTTGATGAACTCGAAGGTGAGGACGAAAGCCAGGGCGAGCAACAGGCTCACAAGCACCCAGGCATCAAGCCCGCTGAATAAATCGATCATGTAGGTTTTCTGACCGGGTCTGAAGGGGGCGCGATTATGACAGAAAAAATACCGAACGACTTGTCGTCACCGCCAGGTGTCGCCTCAAACCAAAAAAAAGACGCATGAGCGCCGCCCCGTTGAATGCTCAATGAGGCAGTAAGGCATGTAATTCAGAGTGCTGGAAGTGAGAGGCGAATCGGGCTGGGTCATCAGACCCGCGCTGTCACGGCTCTTCTTTCAGGCCTTCTTCCATTTTTTGCAGTTCTTGCTTGAACGCTTGGTCCAGCAGGCTGGCTCTTTTGCGCCAGGGCTTGCGTTCCGGTTCCGGTTGCGCGGCGTAGGTGGTGATTTCACCGCCGTAGACATCCTTGTAGCGTTGCTCCTGGCGCTCAAGTTCCGCGCGCAGTTCATCTTTAGTCACTTTAATACCTGTTTGAGTCGAATGGGCTCTGGCGATGACGCAAAACATTGCAAGTATGTTCACTCCAGTCTGGCTGTATACCCAATACAGTCAGCGACCTGTTCGGACAGTTGCGCGAAAGGTTTACCGGACATGCCTGTTGTTGTCTGCGGCTACGTGCACCAGAGAAAAACACCTGTCGTAGCGACACTCGTTTGATTTCAAGCGCAGGGCTTGCGCTGGCAGGCCTGCTTAAGGTCTCGCTGCGAGGGTGCACCGCGACAACGCGCCGACAGGACAGTCGAGGCGGGAATCGGGTGAACGGATCAATCGTTGCGAGGGTAATGCCGACCAACTGACGGATACTATCTCCAAGAACTTCTGCTACGTCAACAACAGAGGTTGAATGAGTTCACAGGTCTGGTTTTTTTGTACGATTGTTCCGAAGTTTCAGTGAGCCGTTTATATGACATAAGTTTTATAAAACAGTTTTCACTTTCGACGACAAAATGTTGGCGAAGAAATTCAACGCCTTTTATATGCAGGATGTGTGGAGTTACGCGGCGGGCACAGACCGGGAACGGGATGACGAGGAGGGGGTCGCAAGCGTCTGTCGCGCGGAAGGTGCCTGAATAATGAAAACGGCCTTGCTTGGTGAGCAAGGCCGCTGCCTTGGACTTCTCAGTGGGTACCTGACCAGTATTTCCAAGAAGTCACTTCATGGCAGAGGTAAAGGTATAAGTATATTTACATGGGGTCAATTGCGATTATCGGCCACCTGTTCGATAATCGCACAAGTGGGTGCGGGTTTCGCTTCTCTAAAAAGAGCTGAAACCTGCGGTTTACAGGGCTTCAAGGCAGTTACATAAGGTGTGTCAATGAACGACGAACTGCGTAAATCTTTTGCCTCATTGGCACCGCCCATCGTGGCATCGCCCGCAAAGCGCATTCAGGCGCTGACCGGTGACCCGGATTTCATGACGTCGCTGGCGCGTGGGCTGGCCGTGATTCACGCCTTTCAAGAGCGCAAGCGGCACCTGACCATTGCGCAGATCAGCCACCGCACGGAAATCCCCCGCGCGGCAGTTCGCCGTTGCCTTCACACGCTGATCAAGCTCGGTTATGCGACCACTGACGGCCGTACCTACTCGCTACTGCCCAAGGTGCTGACCCTGGGCCACGCCTATTTGTCATCGACGCCACTGGCAACGTCTTCGCAGCCTTATCTGGACCGTATGAGTGACCAGTTGCATGAGGCGTGCAACATGGCCACGCTGGAAGGCGACGACATTCTTTATATAGCGCGCTCTGCCACGACGCAGCGGCTGATCTCGGTCGACCTCTCCGTGGGCGGCCGTCTTCCAGCGTACTGCACGTCCATGGGCCGCATTCTGCTGGCCGCACTCGATGACGTGTCGTTGCATGAATACCTTGACCATGTGGATCTGCAGCCCAAGACCAGCCGCACCATTCGCACGCCGGAAGCCCTGCTCGAATGTCTGCAACTGGTTCGGCAGCAGGGCTGGTGCATTGTCGATCAGGAACTGGAGCAGGGGCTGCGTTCGATTGCCGTGCCGGTCTATGATGCGTCGGGCCAGGTGCTGGCCGCGCTGAATGTCAGCACCAGTGCCGGGCGTGTGGCACGCAGCGAGCTGGAGCAGCGCTTTTTGCCGATCATGCTCGATGCCAGTCGTGACCTGAGCACGCAACTGTTTACCTGACGTGGCCGTGTTTTCGACTGATTGAATTCGTTCGATTACCGAACGTTTAGTCGATTATCGGATTGTTTGCCCTCGTGCTCAGGCATAACCTCATTTTCATTCCGGCGCAGGTCTTCGCGCTGATCATTGAACGTGATGTTGGGTTCGGAGCACCTCATGGCAGACATTCTTTCTCTACGCGATGCGGTGAAGCAACTGGTCAACGATGGCGACACCGTTGCGCTGGAAGGCTTCACTCATCTGATCCCCACGGCCGCCGGCCATGAAATCATCCGTCAGGGTAAAAAAGACCTGACCCTGGTGCGCATGACGCCTGACCTGATCTACGACCAGTTGATCGGCGCCGGTTGTGCGAAGCGGCTGATTTTTTCGTGGGGCGGCAACCCTGGGGTTGGCTCCTTGCACCGTTTGCGCGATGCCGTTGAAAAACAGTGGCCGCGTGAAATGGAAATTGAAGAGCACAGCCACGCCGACCTCGCCAACGCCTATGTCGCTGGCGCGTCCGGTCTGCCGTTTGCGGTGCTGCGCGCTTATGCCGGGTCCGACCTGCCCAAGGTCAACCCGCTGATCAAGACGGTCACCTGCCCGTTCACCGGCGAAGTATTGGCAGCGGTGCCTTCGGTACGTCCCGACGTCACCGTGATTCATGCGCAGAAAGCCGACCGCAAGGGCAACGTGCTGTTGTGGGGCATTCTCGGTGCGCAGAAAGAAGCCGCGCTGGCTGCGAAGCGTTGCATTGTGACGGTGGAGGAAATCGTCGATGACCTCAAGGCACCGATGAATTCCTGCGTGCTGCCAACCTGGGCGCTGAGTGCGGTGTGCCTGGTGCCAGGTGGCGCTCACCCGTCTTATGCGCACGGTTACTACGAGCGTGACAATCCGTTCTATCAGGCCTGGGACCCGATCGCCCGAGACCGGGAGACGTTCACGGCGTGGATCGATGAATACATCCACGGCACCGCAGACTTCAGTGAATTCCAGAGCAAGCTGGCTCACGCTTCGGAGGCCAAATAATGACTTACTCCACCAGTGAAATGATGACCGTTGCCGCAGCCCGTCGCTTGCGTAATGGTTCTGTGTGCTTCGTCGGCATCGGCCTGCCTTCGAAGGCGGCGAATCTGGCACGTCTGACCTCTGCGCCCGACGTGGTACTGATCTACGAGTCGGGTCCGATCGGCGCCAAGCCCACGGTGTTGCCGCTGTCTATCGGTGATGGCGAGTTGGCTGAAACCGCAGACACAGTGGTATCCACCAGCGAAATCTTTCGTTACTGGCTGCAGGGCGGCCGTGTCGATGTCGGCTTTCTCGGCGCGGCGCAGGTCGACCGTTTTGGCAACATCAACACCACCGTGGTCGGCGATTACCACCAACCAAAAGTGCGTCTGCCGGGAGCCGGTGGTGCGCCGGAGATCGCCGGGTCGGCCAAGTCAGTGCTGATCATTCTCAAGCAGTCGGCGCGTTCGTTCGTCGACAAGCTGGACTTCATCACCTCGGTTGGCCATGGCGAAGGCGGCGATTCGCGCAAGCGTCTGGGGCTGCCCGGTGCTGGCCCGGTGGGTATTATCACCGACCTGTGCATCATGGAGCCGGAAGCCGGCACCCATGAGTTCGTCGTGACCACGCTCCACCCTGGCGTGACCCGCGAGCAGGTTATTGCCGCAACCGGCTGGGCGATCCGCTTTGCCGACACCGTTGTTGTGTCCGAAGAGCCTACTGACGTCGAACTGACGGCGCTGCGTGATCTGGAAGCACGAACCGCTGCGGCTCACGGTCAGGTTGCGGGAGAAGCGTGATGCGTGAAGTATTCATTTGCGATGCGATTCGTACGCCCATCGGTCGGTTTGGTGGCGGGTTGTCTTCAGTGCGTGCAGACGACCTGGCCGCGGTGCCGATCAAGGCGCTGATGGAGCGCAATCCTTCGGTCAACTGGGAAGAAATCGACGAAGTGTTCTTCGGCTGTGCCAACCAGGCCGGTGAGGACAACCGCAACGTTGCGCGCATGGCTGCTCTGTTGGCCGGGCTGCCGGAAAGCGTACCGGGCGTCACCCTCAATCGCCTGTGTGCTTCCGGAATGGACGCCATCGGCACCGCTTTCCGGGCCATCGCGTCAGGTGAAATCGAGCTGGCAATCGCCGGAGGCGTCGAGTCGATGTCTCGTGCGCCCTTCGTGATGGGCAAGGCCGATGCCGCGTTTTCGCGCAACATGAAGCTGGAAGACACCACTATCGGTTGGCGCTTTATCAATCCGGCGATGAAAGCGCAGTACGGCGTGGACTCAATGCCGGAGACAGGCGACAACGTTGCAACCGACTTCAGGATTTCTCGAGCCGATCAGGATGCTTTCGCCCTGCGCAGCCAGCAACGCACTGCCGTTGCCCAGGCTGCGGGCTTTTTCGAGGAAGAGATCGTGCCGGTGCGGGTCGCGCACAAAAAGGGCGAAACCATTGTCGACAAGGATGAGCATCCGCGTGGCGATACCAGTCTGGAAACCCTGAGCAAACTCAAGCCGGTCAACGGCCCGGACCGCACAGTGACTGCCGGTAATGCGTCCGGGGTCAACGACGGTGCTGCGGCGCTGATTCTAGCGTCGGCCGAAGCGGTGAAAAAGCATGGCCTGACACCCCGTGCCCGCGTACTTGGCATGGCCAGCGCGGCGGTTGCACCACGGGTGATGGGCATTGGCCCGGTGCCAGCGGTGCGTAAACTGGTCGAGCGGCTGGGCTTGGCGGTGACCGATTTCGATGTCATCGAACTCAATGAAGCATTTGCCAGCCAGGGTATTGCGGTGCTGCGCGAACTGGGTCTGGCGGACGATGCGCCGCAGGTCAATCCCAACGGCGGGGCAATTGCCCTTGGCCATCCGCTGGGCATGAGTGGCGCGCGGCTGGTGCTGACGGCGCTGCATCATCTGGAGAAAACCGGCGGGCGCAGAGGCCTGGCAACCATGTGCGTCGGCGTCGGGCAGGGGCTGGCGCTGGCCATCGAGCGGTAAGCCCTCCCGTTTCAACCTGTTGTCCAGCAACCCGGATCGTTTGTCTGCCTCCACGAAAAGGCGGGCCGATGATCCGGGTTGTTGTTCGTCCGGGCACTGGATGTTCAACCCTGCCGATTTTTCCTGGTGGCTGAATTGCTCTGACTTATTGTGCTCGATTAAAGACGGTGTTACAGATTGTTTCTTATGGACAGTTCTGCTTGGGGAAAATAATGACTACAACATCAAAAGCACCGCATTACACCGGCGAGGAGCGAAGCAAAAGAATATTCGCCATTGTCGGTGCTTCATCCGGCAACCTGGTCGAATGGTTCGACTTTTATATCTACGCCTTCTGCGCGATTTATTTCGCACCGGCTTTCTTTCCTTCCGATGATCCGACCGTTCAGTTGCTCAACACTGCAGGTGTGTTTGCCGCTGGCTTTCTGATGCGTCCGATTGGCGGCTGGCTGTTTGGTCGTGTCGCAGACAAACATGGCCGCAAGAACTCCATGCTGATTTCGGTCACCATGATGTGTGCCGGATCATTGATCATTGCCTGCCTGCCGACCTATGCATCGATTGGTGCCTGGGCGCCGGCCTTGTTGCTGATGGCGCGCCTGCTGCAAGGCCTGTCGGTGGGTGGCGAGTACGGCACCACGGCCACTTACATGAGTGAAGTGGCGTTGCGTGGCCAGCGTGGCTTTTATGCTTCGTTTCAGTACGTGACTCTGATCGGCGGGCAACTGCTGGCGGTGTTGACGGTGGTCATCCTCCAGCAATTCCTGACCACCGAAGAGTTGCGTGACTACGGCTGGCGCATCCCCTTCGTGATCGGTGCTGCCGCAGCGGTCATCGCCTTGCTGCTGCGTCGCACCCTCAACGAAACCACCACAGCCGAAAGCCGGCAGGACAAGGACGCCGGCAGTATCGCGGCACTGTTCAAGCATCATGCCGCAGCCTTCATCACAGTGCTGGGTTACACCGCCGGTGGCTCGCTGATTTTCTACACCTTCACGACCTACATGCAGAAATACCTGGTCAACACCGGAGGCATGGAAGCCAAGACCGCCAGCTACATCATGACCGGCGCGCTGTTTCTGTACATGTGCATGCAACCGTTTTTCGGCATGCTCGCGGACCGCATCGGCCGTCGCAATTCGATGCTTCTGTTCGGTGCGCTGGGTACGCTGTGTACAGTACCGATCCTGATGACGCTCAAGACCACCACCAACCCGTTCATTGCCTTTGTGCTGATTACCCTGGCGCTGGCGATCGTCAGCTTCTACACCTCGATCAGCGGGCTGGTCAAAGCCGAGATGTTTCCACCTCAGGTTCGCGCACTGGGCGTGGGGCTGGCGTATGCGGTGGCCAACGCGGTGTTCGGTGGCTCGGCTGAGTGGGTTGCGCTGAAACTCAAGAGTGCCGGGATGGAGAACAGTTTTTACTGGTACGTGACGGCCATGATGGCGGTAGCGTTCCTGTTCAGTCTGCGCTTGCCCAAAGAGCCCAAGTACCTGCATCAGGATCATTGATCGCAGGGTTTGTTTCGGCCACAAAAAAACCACCTGATCAGGTGGTTTTTTTGTGTGCCGCTGTCAATCAGAACAGCTGAACCGAAGGCTTCTCCTTGGAGATGGTTTCGGTCTGTCCGGTTCTTTCATACCAGCCGCCGCCGAGGGCCTTGTACAGGTTGACCTCGCTGGTCAGCTGCGACAGGCGATCGGTGATCAGCGTTTGCTGCGCACTGAACAGCGAGCGCTGGGCGTCGAGGAAGGTCAGGTTGCTGTCGATGCCGATCCGGTAGCGACGCTCGGCCAGACGGTAGTAGTCCTGGTTGGCTGCGACGAAGTCGCGTTGCGCCTGGAGCTGCTCGTCATAGGTCTTGCGTGAAGCCAGGCCGTCGGACACTTCCTGGAAAGCGGTCTGAATCGCCTTCTCGTAGTTGGCGACGCTGATTTCCTTCTGGATTTTCGAGTAGTCCAGGCTGGCGCGCAGGTTGCCGGCGTTGAAGATCGGGATGTTGATGCTTGGCTGGAACAGCCAGGCACCCGATCCGCCCTTGAACAGGCCGGACAGCTCGCTGCTGCTGGTCCCGGCACTGGCCGTCAGGCTGATGCTCGGGAAGAACGCCGCACGTGCCGCGCCGATGTTGGCGTTGGCCGCCTTGAGCGAGTGCTCGGCCTCCAGAATGTCCGGACGACGCTGCAGCAGGTCGGACGGCAGGCCTGCCGGCATTTCGGTCAGCATGTCGGAATCGAGCAAGTGGCTGGCCGGCAGATTGTCAGGCAGGCTGGTGCCGAGCAGCAGCACCAGGCTGTTCTGATCCTGGGCAACCAGGCGCTGGTACTGGGCCAGTTTGGCGCGCGCGCTTTCGACGGCGGTGCGCGACTGGCTCAGGTCCAGTGCCGAAGAAACGCCGACTTCGCTGGCACGCGAGGTCAGGCGGAAGCTTTCTTCGTAGGTCTTCAGGGTGTCCTGCGTCAGCTTGAGCAGTTCCTTGTCGGCCTGCCAGGTCATGTAGGCATTGGCGACGCTGGCCACCAGACTGATCTGGGTGCTGCGACGCGCTTCCTCGCTGGCGAAGTAGGTCTCCAGCGCCTGCTCGCTGAGGCTGCGGACCCGGCCGAAGAGGTCCAGCTCGTACGAGCTGACGCCGAGGCTGGCCGAGTAGCTGCTGGTGATGCCGGACTGACCGGTTTGCGACTGGTCGGCTGGCACGCGCTGACGTGTACCGCTGCCGGTGGCCGAAACAGCAGGGAACAGGTCCGAGCGCTGGATACGGTACTGGGCGCGGTAAGCGTCGATGTTCAGCGCCGCAACCCGCAGGTCACGGTTGTTGAGCAGTGCAGTCTGAATCAGCTGTTGCAGCGCCGGGTCATTGAAGAAGTGCCGCCAGCCTTGTTCCGCGGCGGCCATTTTGGCGCCTTCGACCGGCGAGTACGCCGGCCCTTGCGGATATTGTGCGGCGACCGGTGCTTCCGGCTGCTTGTAATCGGGGATCAAAGAGCAGCCGCCGAGAATGAACGCGGTAACTGCAAGTGAGATCAATGACTTGCTCATTGGCCAGCCTCATCGTGTGAAATATGTTTCTGCTTGCTCTTGAAGAGCCCCGAAACCGTTACGAAGAACAGGGGCACCCAGAAGATCGCCAGAATAACTGCGGTGATCATACCGCCAATTACGCCTGTACCGATCGAATGCTGACTGCCCGAACCTGCGCCCGAGGAAATCGCCAGCGGTACAACGCCGAGGATGAAGGCCATGGAGGTCATGATGATCGGGCGCAGACGCATGCGGCAGGCCTCGATCGCCGAGTCGACCAGGCTCTTGCCCTGTTCGTGAAGCTCTTTGGCGAACTCGACGATCAGAATGGCGTTTTTCGCCGCCAGACCTACCGTCACCAGCAGCCCGACCTGGAAAAACACGTCGTTGGACAGACCGCGCAGGCTGGTTGCCATCAGTGCACCGATAACCCCCAGTGGCACCACGAGGATGACCGCGATCGGAATCGACCAGCTTTCATACAGCGCCGCCAGACAGAGAAACACTACCAGCAACGACAGGGCATACAGGGCAGGGGCCTGCGATCCGGACAGGCGTTCCTCGTAGGACAGACCGGTCCACGAAATGCCGATACCTTGTGGCAGCTTCTTGGCCAGCGCCTCGACTTCAGCCATTGCCTCGCCGCTGCTGTAACCAGGGGCGGGAGTACCGAGCACTTCCTCTGCCGCCACGCCGTTGTAGCGTGACAGTTTCGGCGAGCCGTAGGACCATTTGCCGCTGGCGAAGGCCGAGAACGGCACCATCTCACCCGCGCTGTTGCGCACGTACCATTTCTTCAGGTCTTCAGGTGTCATACGCGCACCTGCATCGCCCTGGATGTACACCTTCTTCACACGGCCACGGTCGATGAAGTCGTTGACGTAGCTGCCACCCAACGCGATGGACAGGGTGTTGTTGATGTCCGACAGAGTGATGCCCAATGCACTGGCGCGCTCATCGTCGATGATCAGTTGGTACTGCGGTTCGTCGTTCAGCCCGTTCGGACGTACGCCCGCCAGAATCTTGCTCTGTGCGGCCATGCCGAGGAACTGGTTACGCGCTTCCATCAGCTTGTCGTGACCCACGCCGCCCTGATCCTGCAAGTAAACGTCGAAGCCGGTGGCGTTACCCAGTTCGAGTACCGAAGGCGGGACGACCGCAAACACCATCGCGTCGCGCAGGCTGAAGAAATAGCCCTGAGCCCGCTTGGCCAGTTCGAAGACGCTGTTATTGGAATCACGCTCCTCCCACGGCTTGAGCATCACGAAGGCAATCGCCGAGCTTTGACCGCGGCCCGCGAAGTTGAAGCCGTTTACCGAGAACACCGACTTCACTGCGCCGCTTTCCTTGGTCAGCAGGTACTCACGCATCTGATCGATGACTTCCTGCGTACGCGCGGTCGAGGAGCCGGCCGGTGTCTGGATCTGGGCGAAGATAACGCCCTGGTCTTCTTCGGGCAGGAACGCAGCCGGAATACGCATGAACATGAACACCATGCCCGCACAGATCAGTATGTAACCCAGATACGCAGGCCACTTGTGCTTGAGCATGTTGCCGACGCCGCGCTCGTAACTCAGAACGCTGCGGTCGAAGGTGCGGTTGAACCAGCCGAAGAAACCACGTTTCGGTTGCCCGTGCTTCTCGTGATCGATGGGCTTGAGCATGGTGGCGCACAGCGCCGGGGTGAAGATCAGCGCAACCACGACCGACAGGGCCATGGCCGAGACGATGGTGATCGAGAACTGCTTGTAGATCACCCCGGTGGAGCCGCCGAAGAACGCCATTGGCAACAGAACCGCCGAGAGCACCAGGGCAATACCGACCAGCGCGCCCTGAATCTGAGTCATGGATTTGATCGTGGCGTCGCGCGGGGAGAGCTTTTCCTCCTCCATGACCCGCTCGACGTTTTCCACCACGACAATCGCATCGTCCACCAGCAAGCCGATGGCCAGCACCATACCGAACATGGTCAGGGTGTTGATGGTGAAGCCGAAGGCCGCGAGGATACCGAACGTACCCAGCAAGACCACCGGAACCGTCATCGTGGTGATGATGGTTGCGCGGAAGTTCTGCAGGAACAGGTACATCACCAGGAACACCAGCACGATCGCTTCGATCAGGGTGTGCACCACGCCGTTGATCGATTCGCTGACCACCGGTGTGGTGTCATACGGGTACACGACTTTCATGCCAGGCGGGAAGAACGGCTCCAGCGAGGAAACGGTCGCGCGGATGGCCTTGGCGGTGTCCAGTGCGTTGGCGCCGGTGGCGAGTTTGATGGCCAGACCGGAAGCCGGTTTGCCGTCGAACTGCGAGTCGGTGCTGTAGTTCTCTGCGCCCAGGCCCACGGTGGCGACGTCTTTCAGGCGAACCTGCGAGCCGTCGGTGTTGACCTTGAGGAAGATATTGCCGAACTGCTCGGCGGTCTGCAGACGGGTCTTGCCGATGATCGTGGCGTTCAACTGCTGGCCGCTGATCGATGGCAGGCCGCCCAACTGGCCGGACGACACCTGGACGTTCTGCGCGGTGATCGCGTCTTTCACGTCCACTGGCGTCAGCTGGAAGTTGTTCAGCTTGGCCGGATCGAGCCAGATACGCATGGCGTACTGCGAACCGAACACCTGGAAGTCACCCACACCGGAGGTCCGCGAGATCGGGTCCTGCATGTTCGACACGATGTAGTTGGCCAGGTCTTCCTTGCCCATGCTGCCGTCTTCCGACACCAGGCCGATCACCATCAGGAAGTTCTTCACTGCCTTGGTGACGCGGATACCCTGTTGCTGCACTTCCTGCGGCAGCAGCGGGGTGGCGAGGTTGAGCTTGTTCTGTACCTGTACCTGCGCCGTATCCGGGTTGGTGCCCTGATTGAAGGTCGCCGTGATGGTCATGCTGCCGTCGGAGTTACTTTCCGAGCTGACATAACGCAGGTTATCGATACCGTTGAGCTGTTGCTCGATGACCTGAACCACCGTGTCCTGCACCGTCTGGGCAGACGCGCCCGGATAGGTGACCTGGATACCGATGGCAGGCGGTGCGATGCTCGGGTACTGATTGATCGGCAGGCTGGAAATCGACAGCGCGCCGACCAGCATGATCACGAGGGCAATAACCCAGGCAAAAATGGGTCGATCAATAAAAAATTTCGACATGGGTTACTCCCCTTTGCTGCCTGCGGCTTTATCAGTGGCCGGGGCAGGTGCCGGGTTTGCTCCTTTGACGTTGGTCGCTTCGGCGACTTTCACTTCGGCGCCGGGTTTGACGTACTGCAAGCCTTCGGTGATGACACGATCGCCTTCCTTCAGGCCGTCTTCGATCAGCCAGTCGCTGCCCACGGTGCGATTGGCCACCAGCGTACGCATTTCAACCTTGTTGTCCTGATTGACGACCATGGCGGTCGGCGTGCCTTTCAGGTCGCGGGTCACGCCTTGCTGCGGTGCCAGAATGGCTTTCGAGTTGACGCCAGCCTGCAATTGGGCGTGAACGAACATGCCCGGCAGCAGACGGTGTTCAGGGTTCGGGAACACGGCACGCAGGGTCACGGAGCCGGTGGTCTGGTCAACCGACACTTCGGCGAATTCCAGTTTGCCTTCCTGGCCGTAGACGCTGTTGTCTTCCAGTGTCAGCTTGACCTTGGCGGCGTTGTCGCCGGCTTTCTGCAGCTTGCCGCTGTCCAGATCGCTGCGCAGCTTGAGCATGTCGGCAGACGACTGCACCACGTCGACATAGATCGGATCGAGCTGCTGGATGGTTGCCATCGCGTCGGTCTGCGCGCTGCTCACCAATGCGCCTTCAGTCACCGCAGAGCGACCGATACGGCCGGAAATAGGGGCCAGCACCTTGGTGTAGCGCAGGTTGATCTGGGCGGTCTGCAGGGTAGCCTGAGCTTCCTGGGTGGAGGCCAGCGCCGTGTCGTATTCCTGACGGCTTACCGCTTGCTCGCTGACCAGTTGCTTGTAGCGGTCGGACATCGACTTGGCGGACTGCAGGGTGGCCTTGGCGCTGTTGGCGTTGGCCTCATAGACAGCCGGGTCGATCTGATAGAGCTGCTGACCGGCTTTGACATCGCCACCTTCGGTGAACAGACGCTTGAGAATGATGCCGTTGACCTGAGGGCGAACCTCGGCGACGCGGAAGGCGGTGGTCCGGCCTGGCAGCTCGGTGGTCAGGGTATACGGCTGTGCTTTGATGGTAACGACGCCTACCTGAGGGGTTTGCGCAGGCGGGGCGGCCTGTTCCTTCTTGCTACAGCCACTGAGCAGGGTTGCCAGGGCGACGGCAGTGACCAGAACGGTAACAGCTGGCTTGAATTGCATGAAGATCCTCGGGGCAGGAGCCTGTTATCTCAACAGTACGTTGAAGTGTAAAAAAATATTTCGGCTAGATAAGTAGCATGCTAAGGAATATACTTACATTCGCGGCTGTTTGTAAACACCGCAATGCGCATTCGGCCACTATTCAGGGAGCCGGGAGCCGATTCGGGACAAGGCGAGACAAATGCCGCCCGGCCATATCTCGAGGCATGACGCAAGACGCGTGCCTGAGGTGAATTTTTTGAGGTCTTATTGCCATGGTTCGTCGCACCAAAGAGGAAGCTCAGATCACTCGCAGCCAGATCCTGGAGGCTGCCGAGCAGGCTTTTTATGAGCGAGGCGTCGCCCGCACCACGCTGGCCGATATTGCGACGCTTGCCGGTGTGACGCGAGGCGCCATTTATTGGCACTTCAATAATAAGGCCGATCTGGTGCAGGCCATGCTCGACAGTCTTCAGGAGCCTCTCGACGAAATGGCGGAGGCCAGTCAGAGCGAGGACGAGGAAGACCCGCTGGGCTGCATGAGAAATCTGTTGATTCACCTGTTTCATGAACTCGCACTGGACCCGAAAACCCGTCGCATCAATGAAATCCTGTTTCACAAGTGCGAGTTTACCGACGAGATGTGTGATTTTCGTCGTCAGCGCCAGGACAACGCCATACAGTGCCACGACCGTATCACCCTGGGGCTGAACAATGCCGTACGCCAGGGACAATTGCCCAAAGGGCTGGACACGGCCCGGGCTGCAGTGGCCCTGTTTGCCTACGTCAATGGCATCATCTATCAGTGGCTGCTGGTCCCGGACAGCTTCTCGTTGCCCGCAGAGGCCGAGCAATTGGTCGACGTGTGTCTGGACATGCTGCGCTTCAGTCCGACGTTGCTGATCAATGACACTCGCTCAACGACTGGCGTCTGACTGAACATGACCGGCGGCACCCGCCGGTTCCGCCTCCCAGCGACTCTGTGCAGAGCCTAACTCCAATTCGTGCCTCTTATATAGCGGGTTTACCGATCGTTTATCGGTATTCATGGATTGCGCTCGCCGTGCAAGCATCGGCGAGCGTTGATCTGACAAGATATTGTAGGAAGCAGGTAGGACATTTCCTGATACATGTAGCTGATTTCCCAAAGTAAATTCCGAGTATTGCTCCGCAGGAAAACTCCCTTCACTCTTCGCCCCCTGAAAGAACAGAAGAGAGGAAAGTTGCATGTTTTTGCCGGATCTTGCGCTTATGTGCCCTGAAATCATCGCCAGTTACGTTGATGTCCAATCGGGCGGGCAGGGCCTCGGCTACCCCATGAGCGGGGAGATTTCCGGGCTGATCAAAACCTGTGAAGGGCATGCACGCACGCGCAAAAACCTGACTTCCGCGAATAATGGGAGGGCGGAGCATGTCGGATACTGCAACTGACGCTGTGAGGTTATTGGCCAGGATCACGCAACAATCCGAGCGTGTGGCCATGGATTCCGTATTGGGCACACCGGTCATTCGATTGGGGTTGATCACCACGCTGTATTTTCGCAACGGCCACAGCGTGGAGATGAAGCGTCGCGTCGAGGCCTGTTTTTCGCGCTTCTATGACGCGTTCAAAACGAAACTCAAATGGCAACTGTTCAAACGCATGCGGCGCCTGAGCGGCGCCGGGTTTGCCTCGACCCGGCGTCAGATTGTCGAGAGTCCGCCAGACGAGCAGTTCATCTGGTCTATCGCCAGTGCGACTCAGGCTGAAGTCGCCACCTACAGCCTGTTTGTGATGAACACCTCGGAGGGGCAGGCCGACAACGATCGATCGTGTCTGAAAATGGTCTTGCCCTGGTCGTATCTGACCGAGCCCGAGGGGTTGAAGCATTACGAGAACTGGATCAGGTACCTCAGCAGCGAACTGCAGGCCGAGCACGGCTTTGGTGGTCTTGCCTGCGTGTTGCCGTGTGACGGTCATCAGTATTTGCCTTGGGAATATCGGCTGGCTCAGGATTACAGCGGGCTGATGGTCGACCCCGGCCCGCACATTGAAAGCCTGCGCCTGCTGGACCGTATCAAGGGTGTCAGTTGGTACACCGTGCTCGGTGATGCGTTCGTCAGGCAGTTGGGAGGCAGTGACAAAATGCGCGGCGAGATGAGTGCACACAGCGAGATCGTGTTCCACACCTACCGCAACGGCCTGATCATTCGCGCCGGTGAGGTGCCCGAGCTGGGTGGGCGAGGGCTGCCGCCGCCAAAGCCTTATGTGACGGTCAACAGGATGATCAAGCCAATCCGCTTGCAGGACACCGGCAATCTTCATCCCTACCTGGCTCCAGGAATTGGCTTTACCGATGAAACCACTGCGCAGTGGTATGCGCGATTCGATGAAAAGCCGCTGCCGCCGGTCGATGCCGGGCAAGTATGCCCTCGCTCAGGCAGTTGGTTCAGCAGCGCTCAGTCAGGCTCCCGTCGGCACTTCGATGAGGGCGAACTGATGCCTGAGTTTGCCCATATAAAGAGCAAGAAAACGCAGTGGTTCTGGGCCGGGATGCCTTCCTGAGCCCGAGAAGCGAATCAGTCCCGTCCTCGCAATAGCGTATTGGGCATCACTGCGGCTGCCGCAAGGCCGAGCAGCGAAATGGCCGCGCTGGTGATCAGCAGGTTTCTAAAGGTCAGTGCCAGTTCGGCGCGCAGGGTTTCCAGCGCGGGTCCGGTGGCCGCGTTCAGACTGTCGAGCAGGACGTTGCCGGAGCTGCCTTCGCCACCCAGCGCCCCTGCACCGAGTTGACCGACGCCGGTGTGCTGCAACATGGCCAGCAGCAGCGCCGACATCAGTGCCACGCCCACGGCGCCACCCAGCGAGCGGAATAGATTGGTCGTGCTGGTGGCCACGCCCATATCCCGCGGCTGAACCGAATTCTGAGTGCCCACCAATGAGGTGGGGAACTGCATGCCGGTCGCAACCCCCGTGAGAATCATGAACAGGCTCATCACTATCAGCGATTGCGGCGGCGTGAAGGCCATGCCCAGAATCGCAATCGGCATCAGCAGCGCACCGGTCAGGATAAGCGGCTTGTAGCGCCCGGTATGCGCGGTGCGTCGCCCGGCGAAATAGGCACCCATCGGCATGCCGATCGCCAGCGGAAGCAAGTGCAGGGCGGCGCTGTCTGCTCCGCCACCGGTGACGGTCTGGTAACGCAGCGGCATCAGGACAATCAGGGAGATGGCCTGAAAGCTGGTGAAGAACACGGTGCACCAGCACAGCACCGCGCTCTTGTTGGTGAACAGATGCATGGGCAGCAAGGGTTCGGCCGTGCGACGTTCATACCAGACGAAAATAGCCAGTGTCAGCAGGGCGGTGCCCAGTAACAACTGAACCTCGGTATCGTCCAGACCGTGCCCTTGGCCAATCTCGGTAATCCCCAGCAGCAGTGCTGTCAGGCCGATGATCATCAGCACGGTACCCAGATAATCGATAATCGGCTTGCGTTGCGGTACTGGCAGGCCGACGAGGGTCCGATACGCGACGATCAGCGCGGCGGCCCCCAATGGCAGATTGATCAGAAACACCCAGCGCCAGGACAGGTATTCAGTCATCAGGCCACCGAGTACCGGCCCGGCGACGCTGGCCACGGCGTACATGCTGCTGAAGTAACCCTGATAACGGCCGCGCTCACGAGGTGGAACGATGTCGGCGATGATCGCCTGGCTGACCGAAACCATCCCGCCCGCGCCGATACCCTGAAGGACGCGCGCCAGCACCAGTTGTTCCATGCTTTGCGCCAGACCACAGAACAGCGAGGCCAGGGTAAAAATCCCCAGCCCGAACAGCATCAGTTTACGTCGCCCGTAAAGATCGCCGAGCTTGCCGTAGATGGGCACAGCCACGGTCAGCGACACCATGTAGGCGGAAATAACCCACGCCAGTAGATCGATGTCCCTGAACTGGGCGGAAATGGCAGGCATCGAGACCGCGACGATGGTTTGGTCCAGCGCGCTGAGCAGGACTGCCATCATCAACGCAAACAGGATGCTACGAATGGCCGGAGGCGTATGAGTAAGACTGGTCAAGGCAAAACCTGATGGCAGTGTTGACCCGCCGCAAGTGTGGCGGGAGAGTCTGGCCAGTCTAATCCGATAGCTTGCTAATCGATAGGTGCCTTTGCGGAATGGCGATGCAATTCACGCTGTGCGAGCCTCATCGCAAGGCGCTGAAGGTGGCATCGGTTGGCACGCAATGGCCAAACGTACAGCTGGAGACATAAGGGGCCTGGCGCGCCAGTTCGTTACGATAGGCGCCGGCGGTGTAGACGGCCAATACCGCCAGAGCTCCTGCGACAACCATGCATTTTCTTGTTATTGCTTTCATGACGCACTCCTTACCTCGGCTACAGAGCAGTTTGAAAGAACTGATTAGAGTGTAGGACAAGGTTGGGTTTTGCGTCGGTTGCCGTTATCGCTGAATGCCGCATGTCGGACGAACCGGAAGACGCGCTAGAATTCGCGCTTTGACGTATTGGCAGGGTTGAGACACATGGCACGCAAGGAATACAACGGGTTTGAAGTGGTCTCGGCAGTGATGCCGTCCGAGCAGGGTTATAACGCGGCGATTGCCGTAAAGGCGCTGGGTGCCGGCGGCGCACCGCGCTTCCATGCGCTGCTGCCGGACCAGAAATTCAAGACCGCCGATGATGCCGACCTGGCCGCTGTGCAAGAGCTGCAGCGGCTGGTCGATATTGATGCAGAGGGCGAACCGGTCTGGGCTGACGCCTGATCAGGCGCCTGGGCGGAACATCTTGAACAGCGCTTCCGGGCCAAGCTGGAAGTAATCCGCCGGGCCACCGCCGCGCAGAATCGGCTCGGCGGCGGCAGTGTCGTAAACACCGTCCTTGAGCAGTGACTTGTCGATGTGCACCGCCACGACCTCGCCCAGAATCAACCAGCTGGGCACCAGTTCCTTGTCGGCGCGTTGCAACTGAATGATCTGCGTGACCTTGCACTCGAACGACACCGGCGTTTCGAGTACACGCGGCACCGAGACGATCTGCGAGGCCAGTGGTGTCAGGTTTGCCAGCTCGAATTCGCTGACATCCGGCGCTACCGGTGCGCAGCTCTGGTTCATGGCTTCGGCCAGCGAGCGGGTCGCCAGGTTCCAGACGAACTCGCCGGTCTGCTCGATATTATTGAGGCTGTCCTTGCGACCCACGCTGCAGAACCCGATGATCGGCGGCACGTAGTTGAACGCATTGAAGAAGCTGTAAGGTGCCAGGTTGAGTTTGCCGTTGGCATCCTGCGACGAAATCCAGCCAATCGGGCGTGGGCCTACAATCGCGTTGAACGGGTCGTGCGGCAGGCCGTGACCCTTGGAAGGCTCGTAGGAGTGAATAGCGTCTGACATGCTCGGTTCCTGATGGGCTCAATAATGGATGTCAGCATAGTGCTGCGCATTTGCAGAGGATGCCAGAGCAGTTCGCGTGTTTCACTCTGAGCCAGACATGAAGAAGCCCGACATTGGCCGGGCTTGGGATGTTGCGTGAGCGATCAGCCCAGACGATTGGCGCCTACGCGATCTGCACCGTCTGCCGCAAGACGATTGGCACCGACGTGGTCTGCACCATCGGCAGCCTGACGGTTGGCACCTACACGATCTGCACCATCAGTGGCCAGACGATTGGCACCGACGTGATCTGCGCCGTCAGCAGATACGCGGATCGAGCCGACGTTGGTATGTTTGGTACCGCCTTCAGCAACGAGGGTGGCGCTGGACAGGTCGCTTTGAACGTGGGTGACTGGAAGTGCAAATGCGCTGGAAGCCAGAACAGAGATAGCCAGGCCAAAGATCAATGTGTTGGTTTTCATGATGATGTCTCCAATGAGTGTCGGGTGAGTTGTCATCCCGGTATGGAGGCAATGCTACGCGCCAGCGGATTATTAAGAAGTTAATAGGATTGCTAGCGATCATCGCTGAAAATGATAGTTGGCTGTAATGCTCTGGTTTCGGGCCTTTCAGGCGGGGTTGCATTATTGTGGTGCAATTCTTGAAAAGTCTTGTAATAAAGGCCCTTGACAAATTAAAAGTACAGCTAATTCAAGCGGTTATTGCTGAAAGTTGGCCAAATGATGCACCGCCCTGTAACACTTTGTTGCAGGTCATGGATGTAATTGATTGTTTTGTAGCGGCTGATGTATCGATGCGGACGATGATATTGATCGTTGTAAGCGAGCTTGATGACTCTCGTGCCTTGGCAGAGTCCTCAGCGTTATATACAGGTCTCGATAAGCCCGAAAAATGGAGTGAACGGGGCGGCGATCCCCATTGCTCACGAAGAGTCAGTCATAACGCTCTATTTCTGGAGGTTGTACCGGCCTCTTCGCGAGCAAGCTCGCTCCTACGAGATTTATATATAACGATGAGAGCGGAGCCTGGGCACGAGAATCGTCGCAATCCGATCAGTCGGTTTCGATGCGCGAGTGCTTGCGGGTATCTTTCATGAACACATACACCAGCAGCGAGCAGGCGATACAGGCAGTGACGTACCAGTAGTAACCGGTTTCCATACCGATGCTCTTGAACCACAGCGCGATGTATTCCGCAGTACCGCCGAAGATCGATACCGTCAGGGCGTAAGGCAGGCCGACGCCCAGCGCGCGGATCTCGGTCGGAAACAGCTCGGCCTTCACCACTGCGTTGATCGAGGTATAACCGCTGACGATGATCAGCGCCGCCATGATCAGGAAGAACGCACCCCACCATGTCTGAATGGTATGCAGCGTGGTCAGGATCGGTACGGTACACAGCGTTCCCAACACGCCGAACGCAATGAGGATCGGACGACGCCCGACCTTGTCGGACAGCGCGCCGACGATCGGTTGCAACAGCATGAACAGAAACAGTGTTGCCGCTGATATCGACGTCGAGTCGGTGATGCTCATGCCGACGGTGTTGACCAGATACTTCTGCATGTAAGTGGTGTAGGTGTAAAAAGCCAGTGTCCCGCCCATGGTCAGACCGACGACGGTCATCAGTTCCTTGGGATGACGCATCAGCGTGCGCATCAGGCTTTCCTTGGGCTTTTCCTTCTTCTTGCGCGTGAACGATTCGGTTTCTTCCATGCCACGACGCAGGAACAGCGCGACGATTGCGCACAGGGCACCGATGACGAACGGGATGCGCCAGCCCCAGGCATACAGTTGCTCGGTGGTCAGCGTCTGTTGCAGCACGATCAGCACGCCCAGTGCGATGAGCTGGCCGGAAATCAGCGTCACGTACTGAAAGCTGGAGAAAAAGCCGCGACGTTCCTTGGTCGCCATTTCGCTCAGGTAGGTGGCGGACGTGCCGTATTCACCGCCGACAGACAGCCCCTGCAGCAAGCGGGCGAACACCAGCAGGATCGGAGCACCGACGCCGATGCTGTCATAGCCTGGTGTCAGGGCAATGATCAGCGAGCCGAAGCACATCAGCAGCACCGAGGCCATCAGCGCAGCCTTGCGCCCTTTGTAGTCGGCGTAAAGCCCCATCAGCCAGCCACCGATGGGCCGCATCAGAAAGCCGACGGCGAAGATCGCGGCGGTGTTGAGCAGCTGCGCGGTGGTGTCGCCCTTGGGAAAGAAGGCTTTGGCGAAGTACAGCGAGAAGGCGGCGTAGACGTACCAGTCGTACCACTCGACCATGTTGCCGACCGAGCCACTGAAAATCGATTTGAGACGGCTGGAGGTGGTTTTCTGGCCAGCAGCAGTAGCAGCCGACCCATGGGAGGCGGGATTGGAGGTTTCCATGGTGTTCCTTGTTTTCATTATTTTTGGAAGGAGGCATTGGGTGCCCTGCCTGTTACATAGCAGGAGCTGTGCCAGACCATGAGGGCTTGTTCTAGAGCCGTCGGGAATCTTTGATGAGCAAGAATCCGCTTATCTGCCCGGTTGAGGTAAGCGGATTCTTGCCGATGGGAGCGCTCGCAGCAGGGCGTTCTGGTCGATTGCCGACAGAAGACCGCTCAAGCGCTCAGTCTGGAGGAGAGCAACAGCGCCGCCATGACGATGCTCAGCGTGCCGATGATCACCATGATCGTGTGCCTTGCATAAAACTGCCGAATCCTTTGCCGGATAGGCGCTGTTTGAAACAGGTAGCGATAAGGCGACACGGCGACCCACAGCACCGCCAGCACCAGATAAGCCAGAAGTGTCCGCGGGCCGTCGAGCACCTGGACAAGGCCCAGAAACAAAAAGGGGAGGCCATGCCGCAAGACCAGCGCCTGGGCACCGGGCCAGCTCAGCACCTTGGGCAGTAACTTGCTGCTCAGCCACGCATCGGCTGGCTCTGCCAGAACCATCAGCGGACGCCATATGCAGATGAAGATGAAGAAGCCGACGGTTGTCCAGAGCGGTGACAGGAATAGCACGAGGACCCGCGTTCCTGGATCGTACTCCACACCTTCAGGCGCCGGCGGGGGTGCCAGCAACGCCAGCAGAAACGCGCCTATGTAGACCCAGATGAGCGGCGTGAAGTCGCTCTGCTCACGCATGAGTTTCCAGGCGCTTAGGTCCGCTTCGGGGTAGCGCTTGAGGACGTCGGGGTAGTGAACGGTTAACTGCTCCTGAATATGCGCGCAGGCGTTCCACACCGAAGCGTCTTGCTTGACTGCGGTACGGATCCGCGCGGCCAGACGTGGCGGCTTGAACATCAAATGCGCGGCCTTGCCTTCGGCAGTGCTCGGTTTGGCATCGAGCAGGCGTTGCAGATGCTCGGCATACTCCACTTCTTCGTATCGCTGGCGCAGCGCCTGCCAGAGGTCTTCGGGACCGGGGTGGAGGTTTTGCTGCAGGTTCCAGCCAAATACCGCGCGCGTCTGTTCCAGCAGGTCAGAGGTCACAGGGTGGCTGGCAATCAGCAAGACCATGCACCTGCATTGCAAATGCTCGCGACGCTCCAGTTCTGTCAGCCAGGGCTGTTGTTCCAGCGCCCGAAGTTCTTCAATGAAGCGCGCATGCTGCCCGTTCTCGATGAGTGCGCTGAACGCTTCGAACGCCTCGCGCAATATCGCCTCTGCCAAGGCGTGCTGCTGGTAGCTGCTGATATGAATGCTTTGCCATACCGTCAGCCAGCGCAAATGCTGAAATGCAGCTTTGATCAACTCGACACGGCGCGCCGAGTCGTTCAGGCACTCCAGCAGCAACAGTTGTTGAAAGCGCTCCGCCTGTCCGTGCTCCATGGCGATCTGCTGTTGCTCGGGCAGATTCTGCGCAGTGGTCTGCCTGACCTGTTGAAGCCAGTCCATGCCATCGGGCTGCTCGATAACAGTCGTTGTCAGGAGGGGGGCAGGCGAGAGCTCAGGCAAAGGCTGGCGCAGCATGACGGGCGGGTCATCTTCGTCCGCGCGTGATCGTGCCAGCTGCAGCGCCTCTTCATAGGCATCACGCAGATTCTGGAAAGCTGCCGGGTCTTCATCAGGACGGTTGACCTTCAATAACCGGGCATATTGTCGTTTGATGCTGCGCTCGTCGGCATCGTTATTCAGCTCAAGTACGGACCAACAGTCGATCATCTTGCGCCCTGCTCGAACGTGTCGACTTCCTGTTTGAGTTGCCTGCGAATTTCGCTGATCTGCCGCTCGTCCTGTGTCTCCAGCACATGCTGAAACTGGCTGGTCCAATGACCGATAAGTTCTCGATCACTGCCCAGGCATTCCTGGTACAGGCGTTCAAGTCTGGCGATCAGGTGAGTGTTGGCCTGCTGTTCGCGTGGATGGACTTTGAGCGCTTCGAGTACCTGAAGGCGTTCCTGTATTTCATCAGGCGTCATCACGCCAGGGTTGTTTTCGATAACCAGCTTGTGACGTTCCCCGGTCAGCTGTGTCATCACATCGGCCTCCAGCAGGCCGTTGTTGTCATAGGTAAAGCGCACATCCAGCGCTACTTCGCCGGCCTTGGCTTTGGGGATCGGAATGATGAGCTCACCCAGCGCAATGTTGTCCTTGACCATGCGACTTTCGCCCTGAAAGATCCGCACCATGACGTGTTCCTGATCATCACTGACGGTCTGAACTGTTTTTACCCGGCTGACCGGTACGACGCTGTTGCGTTCGATAATGGGCAGGTAATGACCGCTTTCATAGCGATTGGCAATTTGCGCGATGGTCTCGATTCCCAGCGTGTAAGGGCATACGTCGGTGAGGACGATCTCCTCCAGCGCTGCGTCCCGCTGCTTGAGCGCCGCTTGCACCGCGGCGCCCTGTGCGACGATTTCATCAGGGTTGAGTGCGATGGAAGGGAAGCGCCCGAACAGGCTCGCGGCGAGCTTGCGGATCAGTGGCATCCGCGTTGTACCGCCCACCAGCAGAATCTCATCCAGATCGGCGACGCGTATCCTCGCGTCTCGAAGCGCACGCTCGGCCGGAGCGCGCAGGCGGTTAAGCAGGGGCGCATAAAAATCGCTCATCTGCTCTTGAGTAATGGTCTTGCGCCATTCCCTCTCGGCGTGACGCAATACGAAGTCGGCACTTCCGTCCTGACCCAAAGCCCTGCGCACTCGCTCGGCTTCGCGCCGCAAGGCCGGGGCAATCAGCTCCGTTGACGGGAAGTCCGGCTCATCGCGGTGCAGGTTCACGAAGTGCTCGACCATGACCTGGTCGAAATCTTCACCCCCCAGAAAGTTGTCGCCCGCACTGGCACGCACTTCCATCACGCCGTCGAAGAGTTCGAGGATCGAGATGTCGAACGTACCACCACCCAGATCGAAGACCAGAAACGAAGTTTCGCCTTCCTTCTGGTGAAGGCCATACGCGAGTGCCGCCGCTGTCGGCTCGTTGATGAGCTTCTCGACCTTGAGCCCCGCCAGCTCTCCGGCAATACGCGTGGCTTTACGCTGAGCGTCGCTGAAATAGGCCGGAACGCTGATCACCGCTTCCGTGACAGGCTCGCCAAACGCGCGCTCGACATCGGCTTTCAGGCTTTTGAGGACCAGCGAGGACAACTCTTCCGGGCGGTAAGTAGCAGAGCCCAGTCGAATTTCCTGGGCACTGCCCATGTAGCGTTTGAACAGGGCCGTGGTTTTTTCCGGGTGAGTCTGCAGTCGTTCGCGGGCCGCCTTGCCGACCAGAATCTGCCCGTCATCGTCCAGCCCGACAACGCTGGGGGTGAGAGTTTCACCCAGTGCGTTGGTCACCAGTTCACTGCTGCCGTCGCGCCATACAGCCACCAGGCTGTTGGTAGTCCCCAGATCAATACCAACGATCATCTCGAAAATGCTCCCTGCTCTAAGAGTGTTGCGATGTTTTGCGTGATTCTGAATCAAGGCAACCGGTGTTGTCTTGGTTTTATGCGTGGGAAGTGCCGGGGTTCACTCATGCGTATCAGGCATCAGTGAATCCGCTGGCATGATGGATTCAGACCAATTCACACCATCAGTGCTCGCCGGTACGACTCACGGCCTTGTGCAGAATCGCCGCCAGATCATCTTTGGAATAGGGTTTCTGCAGCAGGTCGAAGCGGTGTGTTTCGTCCTGAGCGATCGTCGCGAACTCAGTGCTGTACCCGGTGGTAAGAACCACCGGCATCCACGGATAGCGCGCTTCGATTTCGGCGTACAGCTCCAGTCCGCTCATGCCCGGCATGGCGATGTCCGAGAACACCACATGAAAGTTTTCCGGGTTGCCGGAGAGCTCTTTCAGCGCCTCGGCGGCACTGCTCACCCAGAGCACCTGAAAGCCCAATTGCTCAAGCATCGGGCGTGTATAGGTGCCGATGTCCTGATTGTCCTCGACCATCAGCACGCACATCCCTGGCAATGGGGGGAGGATATGGTGATTATCTTCCTGGATCACTTCGTGACGTTGTGCGCTGGGCAGGCACAGCGTGAAGCGGCTGCCCTTGCCCAGCTCGCTTTCAACCAGAACTTCACCGCCCGACTGTTTGGCAAAACCGAATACCTGCGACAACCCCAGCCCCGTGCCCTGGCCGACACTCTTGGTGGTATAGAACGGTTCGAAGATCAGCCCCAGCTTCTCCTTGGCGATACCTGCGCCGGTATCGGTCAGCGATACCCTTACATAATCACCCTCACCGAGTGAAGCGGGTTGATCGTCGGCAGTACAGGCAGCGCAATCAACCTTTATGACCAACTTACCCGCGCCGGACATGGCATCGCGGGCGTTGACCACCATGTTGACCAGCGCTGTGTCGAACTGGCTGCCGTCGGCAAAGATGAAGCACGGCTCGGCAGGCAGGTCGATGCTGACCTGAATACGTGCGCCGGTAAGCGTGTCCATCATCTCGCCAATGCGCGCCACGCTCTTGCAGACATCGAACACTTCCGGCTGCAAGGCCTGGCGGCGGGCAAACGCCAGCAACTGTCCGGTCAGGCGAGCGGCTCGGTCTACCGTGCTGGAAATGGCCTCGACATACTTAACGCGACGGGACTCTTCGAGGTTTGGCGATTTCAACAGGTCGCTGCAGGAGCGGATCACCGTCAACAGGTTATTGAAATCATGCGCCACGCCGCCGGTCAGTTGACCGATGGCTTCCAGCTTCTGCGCCTGGTGCAGGGCGTCCTGCGAAAGCCGCAACGCTTCATTGGCCTCTTCCTCGGCCTGAATGTCACGGCCGACGGCATGGATGAATTGTTTGTCCGGCACGGCAGTCCAGGAGATGGTCCGGTACGACCCGTCCAGATGGCGATAGCGGTTCTTGAAGTGAGGAATAGTGCGGCCGTTCTCCAGCCCGCTCATGGCGGCCAGCGTACTTTCCACGTCTTCAGGGTGCACCAGTGCCAGGAACTGGCTGTTGAGCAGTTGCTCTTCCGACCAGCCCAGAGCCTGATTCCAGGCCGGATTGACCGCCGAGACGATCCCGTCGAACTGCGCCACCAGCATCAGGTCGGTCGACAGCCGCCAGATACGATCACGGTCCTGGGTGCGTTCGATCACGCGCTGCTCGAGTGTCTCGTTGAGCGACAGCAACGCTTCTTCAGCGTCTCTGAGCTGGGTCATGTCTCGGGAAACACACAGAATCTTTTCCGGTTTGCCATCCTTGCCGAAAATCGGGCTGACCTGCACATGCCACCACTTGGTGGTACCGGCCATGGTCTGCGCCGAGCCGGTGAAGCTGGCGTTTTGACCCGATCTGGCCGCTTCGACCGCAGTGATGGCGTCCAGATTGCCCTGGTCCTGCCAGAAGTCGGGCCAGGGGCAGCCGCGAATCGCGTTGAAATCGCTGACTTCCATGATCCGCTGGCCGCCTTCGCTCATGAAGGTCAGGCGCGAGTCGAGGTCCAGAACCTTGATGCAGTCGTTGATGCTCGACAGCACACGGTCCGTGAACGCTTCGTTCTCCGACTGACGGGCTTCAGCCATGACCTGCGAAGTGGTTTCGTTGACCCGGCAGAATACCCCCTCGATCAGGCCGCTATCGCCGTACAGTGGAGAATAGGACAGCGACCACCAGGTCTGCTCGGGCTTGCCATTACGGACGATGGTGCGCTGAATATTGTCGGATCGGCGGCTTTGTCCGGCCAGCGCGTGCTCGGCGAGTGGCCGCACGGCGTCCCAGGCATCGCCCCACACCGAGGCAATGGGTTGGCCCTGCGCCTGTCGTGCCGCAATGGGCAGCACCTGAGAGTAAGCGTCATTGAAGAACAGAATGTAGTCAGGGCCCCAGAGCAGGTACATGCTATCCGGGCAACTGAGCATCAGGTTCATTGAAGACAGTAGCGCTGCGGGCCATGCTTGCTTCGGTCCAAGCGCGGACGTAGACCAGTCCGTCTCTCGGATAAACCGACCCATTTCGCCGCCTCCCAATGGGAGGTCGAGGGGAGTATTCACGGTAGAAAATGCCCCATCTTTCGGACTGTCAAAGTGAGCTGAATAGCCAAGCGGGCATGATGTCATTATGCCTTGTCGTTATCCAGCCATCACGACCGCACATGGCCGTGACAGTATGCAGACCCGGCGCTGCGGGAAATGTTCGGTTATCGCCGGAACAAGCTGTACGGAATATGCGCAGCCCTCATTCGAGGAACGTTTCGCGTACCAGAGCATGGCGCTGCATCTTCTCGTTCAGCGTCCTTCGAGGCAGTTGCAATTCATTGAGCACCGCCTTGATGTCGCCTTTGTGACGGGCCAGCGAGGCGCGCAGGCATTGTGCTTCGAAGGCCTCCTGACGCGCCGCCAGCGAGTGCCCCGGCCATTGCGTATCAGGTTGCGGCAGGGCTTGCTCCAGCCCCAGGGCCTGGCGCTCGGCGGCATTGGCCAGCTCGCGCACGTTGCCTGGCCAGTCATGGCCGAGCAACTGACCTAGATGTGCGGCATCCAGCGCTGGCGCTTCCCGGCCTACACGTTCGGCGGCGGCGCGGGCGAAGTGGCTGAACAGTTGCGCGATGTCTTCAAGGCGCTCGCGCAGCGGCGGCAGGCGCAGCTCGGCAACGTTGAGGCGGTAGGCCAGGTCTTCGCGGAAGCGCCCGGCACGCGCTTCTTCGAGAAGATCAGGCTTGGTCGCCGCGATGATTCGCAAGTCGACGTCGATACTCTGATTCGAGCCCAGCCGCTCAAGGCGCTTGTCCTGTAGAACGCGCAGCAGCTTGACCTGTTGCGCCATCGGCATGCTCTCGATTTCATCAAGGAACACCGTGCCGCCGTGGGCATACTCTAGGCGACCGACGCGCTTGCCCTGTGCGCCGGTGAAGGCGCCGCTCTCGTGGCCGAATAGCTCGGCTTCGAACAGGTGCTCCGGGATGGCCGCGCAGTTGAGTGCGACAAAAGGTTTGGCGGCGCGCGGCCCAAAATCATGCAGGCAGCGAGCGACCAGCTCCTTGCCGCTGCCGGTCTCCCCGCGGATGATCACGTTGACCGGCAGTTGCGCCAGTTCCAGCACCTGGCGACGCAGGGTCTGCATGCCGGGCGATACGCCGAGCAACGTGGCGTCCAGGCGGGTTCTGGCATCGGCCTGCTCATGCAGGCGGCGGTTTTCCAGCACCAGCTGGCGTTTCTCGAGGGCGCGCCGCAGGTTGCTGATCAGGGTTTCCGGGCTGAAGGGTTTTTCCAGAAAGTCATAGGCCCCTTCGCGCATCGCCTCCACAGCCATCGGCACGTCGCCATGGCCGGTCAGGAGGATGACTGGCAGGTCGCGGTCTGCGCCTTGCAGCCGGGTCAGCAACTCCAGGCCGCTCATGCCCGGCATGCGCACATCGGTCAGCACGACGCCGGGGAAGTGCTCCGGTATACGGTCCAGGCACTCTTCGGCGCGGGCGAAGACCTGCACCTCGAACCCCGACAGCGTCAGCCATTGCTCGACGGCTTGCCGAATGGGCGCCTCGTCGTCTACCACGATGACCGAATTCAACATGCCGGGTCAGGCCTCCAGAAAGTCATTGGGCAAGCTGAACCAGAACTCGGCGCCGTCCGCATGGTTTTGCGCCGTCAGTTGTCCGCCCAGTTCATGAATGATGGCGTACGACACAGCCAGGCCAAGGCCCAGGCCGTCGCCTACCGGTTTGGTGGTGAAGAACGGATCGAAAATGCTCGGCAGATCCTTCGCAGCGATCCCGCTTCCGTTGTCCCTGACGCTGAGCCGCCACTGGTTGTCGACGGCGTCGATACGCACTTCAAGGCGCCTGGAGCGGCACTCGCGCATGGCGTCCAGCGCATTGCGCAGCAGGTTTATCAGTACCTGTTCCAGGCGGATGGCGTCGCCGCGCACCCATGCCGGACGTGACACATGCAGAACGCAGTCGACGTGCTCCTCGCGCAGGCGCGGGTCGAGCAGCAACAAGGCCTGATCGACCACCGTGGCCAGGTCCAGCCGTTCGCGCAGTCCGCTGGGGCTCTTGCGTGCGAAGGTCTTCAGGTGGCTGGTCAAGGCGGCCATTCGTGTCAGTTGCTGATCGACGGGAACCAGTGCTTTGCAGGCTTCATCGATTCGGCCCTGATCGAGCAGCAGCCGCAGGGTCGCCAGTTGCATGCGCTGGGCGGTCAACGGCTGGTTGATTTCGTGGGCCAGCGCTGCCGACATCTGCCCCAGCGCCGCCAGTTTGGCCGACTGCACCAGACCGTCCTGCGCGGTTTGCAGATCACGCGTGCGTTCTTGCACCAGGCGCTCCAGTTCATCCCGGTTGCGCTCTCTCAGTCGCGCCAGTCGCCAGCGCTGATAGAGAAACAGACTCAGAAATACCAGCGCCAGCCAGATACCCGCGGCGGCCAGTCCTGCATTGCGAACGTCCTCACTGGCCGCGGGCGGCTTGCGCAGCAGATGCAGAGTCCAGTTCTCATCCGCAAGGGGCAGCGACTGCCAGAGATAATCCGTGGTGCCGTCCGGGCCTTCGACACGGCTCAAATGACTGTTTTCGCTGAAGCTGTCGAGGACCCGGCTGCGTAGCGGTGACAATACCTTCTTGTCGTACTGGCGGGTGCGCAACAGGCTGGCACGATCTTCCACCGAGATTGGCAGCAGCTCGCGATAGCGCCAGCCTGGCTGATTGGCGATGAACACAATGCCTTTCTCATCGCTGACCAGCAGCAGGTCCTCACCCTGATCCCACTCCTGCTCAAGGCTCGGGAACTCCAGCTTCACGACCATCGCCCCCATGAACCCGCCGGTATCGTTCAATACCGCACTGGACAGAAAGTACCCTGGAATTCCGGTGGTCACACCGACCGCATAGAAACGCCCGGTGCCCTTGGCGCGGGTTTGCAGGAAGTAGGGTCGAAAAGCGTAGTTGTGGCCGACATAGCTATTGGGCGTGCGCCAGTTGCTCGCGCCAATCGCCAGACCCTGCCGGTCGAGCAACTCCAGCGTCGACGAATGAGCCGCGCTGTTGATCTTTTCCAGCTTGAGGTTGAGGGCGTTCTGCACCTCCCCGGTCACCGGGCCGCTCAGCGCGGCACGAATTTCCGGGTCCAGCGCCAGAACGGAGGGCAGGGCGCGATAGCGCTCGATCAGGGTGTGCAGGGTATTGGCATACAGTGCCAGCTGTCCTTCGGCACGCGCGGCATCTTCCGACATGGCGTGACGCTGCGCCTGACGCATCGCGAGCCCGGCGCACAGGGCCGCACCGGCCAGGATCAGCAGCACGTACAGGGTAATGCGCCAGTAGCGATGCTTGAGCGTCATGTCGCAGCCTGATCGGACCCTGTCGGCGCGTTCCCGAGCGAATGCTCACGAACGCGCCACGCGCAGGGTTTACAACAGATTGAAGGTCGCTTCTTTCACTGCTTGCGAGTCCAGACCGATCATGACCTTGAATTCGCCAGGTTCCGCCACGTGCTTGAGCTCGCTGTTGTAGAACTTCAGATCGTCTTCACTGAGGGTGAAGGTCACGACTTTTTCTTCTCCGGGCTCAAGCATTACCTTTTCGAAGTTCTTCAGTTCTTTTACCGGACGGCTGATCGACGCTGCCACGTCATGCAGATACAACTGCACAACGGTTGCACCGGCCACCTTGCCGGTATTCTTCACGGTCACGCTGGCAGTCACCTTGCCTTTGCGCGTCATGCTGGCGTCCGACAACTTGATGTCCGAGACGTCGAACTGGGTGTAGCTAAGGCCATAACCGAACGGAAACAACGGGCCATTGGGCTCCTCGAAGTAGTGCGAGGTGTAGTTGCCTGGCTTGCCTTCGTGATACGGACGGCCGGTGTTCAGGTGCGCATAGTAGACCGGCAGTTGACCGATCGAGCGTGGAAACGACATGGCCAGCTTGCCCGACGGGTTGTAGTCGCCGAATAGCACATCAGCCACTGCGTTGCCGCCTTCGGTGCCCGGGAACCAGGTTTCGAGCATGGCGTCAGCCTGTTCCTGTTCGTCGACCAGAACCAGCGGACGGCCATTCATCAGCACCAGCACCAGTGGTTTGCCAGTGGCCTTGAGCGCCTTGATCAGGTCGCGCTGTTTGCCCGGAATGTCCAGGCTGCTGCGGCTGGCCGACTCATGCGACATGCCGCGCGACTCGCCGACCACGGCAACGATCACATCGGCCTGCTCGGCGACCTTGACCGCTTCGTCGATCATTTCCTGCGCCGGGCGTGGATCGACCTCTACTTCCTTCTCGATGAAGTTCAGGTAGTTGAGGACGTGCTCGTTGTCACTGACGTTGGCACCGCGCGCATAAACCAGCTTGGCCTTGTCGCCGACCGCGTTGGCCAGCCCTTCATACACCGTCACCGACTGGTTGGGACGACCTGCTGCCGACCAGCTGCCGAGCATGTCGAGGTGACTTTGTGCCAGTCCGCCAATCACTGCGATGGTGCCTTGTTTCTTCAGCGGCAGTGTCTCGTTCTGGTTTTTCAGCAGTACCAGTGTCTTGCGCGCCACATCGCGAGCTTCGGCACGGTGCAGGCGGTCATCGGAATAGGTATCGGCAGGGTCATCGGCAGCGACGCCGATGCGGCCGTAAGGCGAGGCGAACAGACCCATGTCGTACTTGGCACCCAGCACTTCACGCACGGCGTTGTCGATTTCCTTCATGGAAACTTCGCCGTCTTTCACCAGGCCAGGCAACTGCTCGCCATAGGCCGCGTCGTTCATGCTCAGGTCGACGCCCGCCTTGATCGCCAGCTTGGCGGCCTCGCGGAAATCCTTGGCCACGCCGTGGTCGATCAGTTCCTTGAGCGCACCGTGGTCGCTGATGGTCACGCCCTTGAAGCCCCAGTCCTTGCGCAACAGGTCCTGCATCAGCCATTTGTTGGAGGTCGACGGCACGCCGTTGATCGAGTTGAGTGCGACCATGATGCCGCCGGCGCCGGCATCGATGCCGGCCTTGTAGGGCGGCAGGTAGTCCTGGTACATGCGCGTCATGCTCATGTCCACGGTGTTGTAGTCGCGTCCGCCTTCTACTGCGCCATACAGGGCGAAGTGTTTGACGGCAGCCATGATGCTGTCATTGGCTGCGACGTTCTTGCCCTGGAAGGACCTGACCATCACGTCGGAAATGCGTGACACCAGGTAAGTGTCTTCACCGAAGCCTTCGGAGCTGCGGCCCCAGCGAGGGTCGCGGGAAATATCCACCATGGGGGCGAAAGTCATGTCGATGCTGTCGGCACTGGCTTCTTTGGCCGAGACCCGGGCCATCAGTGCGATGGCGTCCATGTCCCAGCTGGCGGCCATGCCCAGGCTGATCGGGAAAATCGTGCGATGACCGTGAACCACGTCGTAGGCAAAGAACATCGGAATTTTCAGACGGCTTTTGGCGACTGCGGCTTCCTGCAGCGGACGATTTTCCGAACGGGTAATGGAGTTGAACGTTCCGCCGATTCTTCCGGCGGCAATTTCCTTGAGAATTTGCGGCTGTGGCATTTCCGAACTGATACTGATGAGTCGTAACTGACCGATCTTTTCGTCCAGAGTCATTTGTTTCATGAGTTTGCCGATGAAGGCATTCTTGGCTTGAAGCGTTGTATTGTCCGTGGCGGCAGCGGTCTGGGCCATCACCGACTGACTGGCCATACCGACCAGCAAACCTAATAAACACAGCTTATTCATGAATAATTTCTCAAGGCTTTTGTCAGTAACTCGCGTTTAATGTCCGACAGCCAGTTTTTGGGTTATGGACCTTTGGCGTTATGGTTCGCACGGGATGCAAGGATAGTTGCTATCCGCTTCACTGTACGAAGTCTCCCCAAGGTGTGTACGAAAATGGCGTTTTGATTGATTTTTGTACAGACCCTGTCGATCAAATAGTGACCGCATCAGGTGTTGGCGGTGGATTATGCCGGGGAACTTGTGTTTTGGCTAAGGCGTGTCGTTTCAATGGATTCAAAAAAACACCGGAGGTCTGGATTTTGAAGTCTGTTTCACAGTGGATGTTATACGTGGTGATGCTGTTGGGAGGGGTATTGCGTGCCGAGGCAGAGCCAGAAGCACTGGTTTTTCCGCCGATGACCGGCAGTGTGGTGGATGCCGCACAAATGCTCGACAGCCAGACTACGGTTCGTCTGGCGAGACTTCTAAGCGCCCACGAAAAGGCGACCGGGGAGCGTGTGGTGGTGGTGACCCTCGCGGATCTGCAGGGCGCGAGCATCGAAGAGTTCGGCGCTCGACTCGGGGACACCTGGGGCCTGGGGCTGCACGGCAAGGATGACAGTGTTCTGCTGGTGGTCTATCGCGACAAGCGCAAGGTGTTCATGGAGGTCGGTGGAGCGCTGAAGGATCGTCTCAATGACGCCCAGGCTTCTCTGATCATCGACATGCTGATGACTCCGGAGTTTGACGACAACCGGTTTGCCGTCGGTATAGAGCGCGGTACACGTGCGATCATCGCGGCACTGGGCGGGCAGATCCCCGATTACCCCGAGCCGACAGGTCAGATGTCCGAATATGACGAGCAGACCAATGACGACCAGGTCTGGCTGATCGGTATCGTGTTGACCCTCATCGTTCTGGGGATTGTAATCATCAGCGTCAGAAGGAGCGGCGTCACCCGCCCCTCACGTGAAAGAGCCGCTGATCGCAGTGGTGGACGTTTCGGCGGTGGCGGTGCTTCCGGTAACTGGTAGTTGATTGATTCGGGAATGAGGGAACCATGGCTTTACTGAACAAAGACGAGCAGCGGCAGGTTGCCGAAGCGATCGACCGCGTCGAACAGCGCACTGACGCCGAGCTGGTCACGGTGCTGGCCTCACGTGCCGACGACTACGCCTACATGCCGCTGATCTGGGCCGGGCTGATCGGCCTGCTGCTGCCGGGTACGGTCAATTACTGCTTTCAATGGCTGAGCGCTGACGAGTTGATGCTGGCGCAGATGAGCACGTTCATTATCGTGGCGCTGGCGTGCCGCACCCCGAAAGTATCCGCCTTGCTGGTGCCGGTCTCGGTCAGACGCTGGCGTGCCGGCAACCTCGCGCGTCGGCAGTTCCTCGAACAGAACCTGCACAAGACCCATGACGGCACCGGCATTCTGGTATTTGTCAGCGAGGCCGAGCGTTATGTCGAAATTCTGGTCGACCATGGCATCGCCAGTCGTCTGCACGACGACACCTGGAAGGCGATGGTTGATGTGTTTACTCAGCAGGTTCGGGACGGGCAGATTCTGCAGGGATTTCTGGGTTGTATTCACGCCTGTGGCGAGTTGCTTGCCGATCACGTTCCTGTGACTCATGGCAGGAATGAGCTGCCCAATCGGCTGGTGGTGCTGGGGTAAGGCCAAAAGGCAGGTGTCGAGTTTATCGACACCTGCCTTTCTTGAACCCGTGCGGGTCAGACGATACGCTTTACGTCGTAAAACGATTTTATGTAAGTCTGCAGTTGTTCGACCTGCTGGCTGATCAGCGTCGAAGTATCAACGGGCGACGTTATCTGATCCAGAAAATGGTAGAGCGATTGATAAACCTTTTTCGCCTCTTGTACCCAAAGCGCTTTGCTCTGCGCAACGCCTGCGAGCGCTGTCAACTCATCGAGTTTTTCTTTGATTGCCTTTGCTTCCCGGGTAGCCGTGCGGGAATCGTCGAGCAGAGCGTTATAGCGCGACCTCAGTCGGTCGCGTTCTTCAATGAGGTCAAGGTATTTCAAGGCGCTGCTGACCTTGTCGAGTAGTTTTCCGAGTCTGGCAATCCCGGCGTTGACCAACTCAAGTTCCGGCGATGTCATGTTGACCAGCTTGAGCTCCTCCGGAGTAGGCAGCATTTCCTTGAACACATCGGCAAGGTTGTATTTTTCAAATGTCGTGATCGTTGTATCAAGCAGGCGTCGGTCTGCAGCGATTAAAGCCATTGCGCTTTCCAGCGTGGCTGAGCGCTGGGTTATGCTGTCGATCTGTTGCTGGAGTGTTTCCAGCAAACGATTATTTTCCAGCGTCAGGTTGATCTGCGCCATATCATCGCTGTGTCCGGCAATCGCTTGAGCGCTGCGGCGCACCACGGCGGTGAGATTCGATACCTGCCGAATGCGCTGCCCGTTCAGCTGGCTGATCGCTTGTTGTTTCTGTTTGTCGCTGAGCCTTGTGTCGGCTTCAATCAGTTGTTGTTTCTGATCGATCGACTTCAGGTATACGTTATTCAGCTGTACGGTGACAGTGGCCAGTGCCTGGCTATAGACCTTGTCTGCACTTATCAAGGCGTCCTGAAGCGGCCGCATTTTTTCTTTCATGACCGGCAGAAAGTCCAGCTTCAGCGCGGTCACGTGCGCAAGAATATTCTGGCGGGCGGTTTTCATGACTTCAGTGTCAGGCGGGGTGAGGATCAACAGCTCACCCAGGGTTTCAGTGCTCATGATTATCGTCCTATTACAATGACGGGTTGCTGTTCGCGTTTAAACTGATCCAGCGCACTATTAAATATCTTCAATAGCTCAGTCGTTTTGCCTTTTATTTCCAGCCACGGCATGACAACGCCGTGAAACTGCATGGCGAAAATCAGCAGTGCCTGATCGTCTCTGATCGCCGCCAGTTCGTTTGCGGAACTGTCTATGTAGGCGGCCAACAGGGCCCAGAGGTCTTTCAGGTGAGTGGCGCCCTTATGAGCGTCCAACATGCGAATATACATATCATCAAACAGCAGTTGCAGGCTGCGCACGGCGGCTGCCAAGGGGATTTTTTCCTTGAGTATTTGAACTTTCTGGCTCTTGGACGCTACCATTCGATTTTTTTCCTTTCGGATTTTTTCCGCGTTGGCGCCAAAAATACCTCCGGTTATAGCGACCCCGATGGGGCCGCCGAAAACACCCCAGGCAATATTATTCAGTGTGTTTTTATACTCTTTGTTTTTCTGCTCGATTTCTCTCGTCAGCTGTTCGATATCTTGTTCCAGCTCCTTGATTTGCTGGTCCAGGTCCGAGCGCGTTGCCAGTTTTACCTTGTCATTGATGCCGGGAATGAGCTGGACGCTCAGGACGGTGCTGAACGTTTCGATGTGTTGCGCCAGCGTTTGCGCAGCGTGCTGATGGTTTTTTATTTGTGACGCGGTGTTCTTCAGAAATTCGGCCAGCGTGACACAGACCCTCTGATCAGTTTCACCCAGAGGTACCGGAGGCGTGTTGCGGACCTCTTCAATGGATAAATCGGCAACGGTCAGATCCAGCTGCCTGGCAAAATCCATCTTTTCAATGTAGTTGATGATCTGCTGACCCTGCCCCGAGAACTGTGCGGCAAACAGGTCAATGTTGGTTCCGGTGCGCTTGATGCCATTCTCGATCCCCGACCAGCTTTTGCCGTGACTGTTAATGGCCTTGTAGGTCTTCAGCATGTCTTTAGGCTCAAGCCCGGGAATGCCACTTTTGGTAAAACCCAATTGCTGTTCGACGCGAGCGAGTGACGTGGGGATATTAAGGGCGTGTCGTTCGTAACGCTTCAGGCTAAGAATGTCTTCCTTGGTTAGAACAAGGCCGGCGCTTCGGCCACCACTTTTTTCATCATCAAAGACAGCGTTCAGATACTCTAGGGGTTTCAAGGTAATCCGAGCGATGTTTTCGTTTTCCAACAGTGCTGCTTGACTCAACATAATGCACGTTCCTTGTGCGAGTTATTCCAGTAGAACAAAGGACTCTAGAAGTGTGTTCTGATTGTCTGTAATCAGCCAAGGCGACTATAAAGATGTTTGTATGCCGTGCAAGTAATGGCGCGTCGTTTTTGACAAGGATTACTTTACCATTTATGTGCGTTTCTTCAGGGCGTGTACGACCGCGCGAACAGTGTGTGTAGTCCCTGAAAAATAGGGGTGCCCATGACGCGCTGACGCGCCTAAAATGCCGGTCTGATTTTTCGAGTCCCGGACGGGACGCTTGAGGCACATTTTCAATGTCAGTCATTACCTCCACGTTACCCATCGCTGCGACTGATCATCGCGCGCAGTTCCTTGGCCTGCTGGAGACCAGTCTGTCGCAGAACTCGTTGATCAAGCTGGTCCTGGCCAAATACGTGGGCAGCGAGGCCGATCTGCAGCGCGTTATCATCAAGCCGCTGACCGTCAAGGAACAACCGTGCCTGAGCTTCGTGTATCGCTACAAGACTCGTGACATCACCAAGAATTTTTCGCTTGCTGAAGCAGTAGCTGTTATTGCCAGCCTGATCCCTGAATCGTTCAAGAACGCGCACCTGTTGTCGCTGACCGACGAGGTGCAGCTGGAATACAGCAAGAAGGGCAAGACCACGCTGTTCAAAAGCAAGGCGCAGCAGGAGCGTCAGGCCCCTTCAGCCGGGCATGACCGCGAGAAGAAGCGCTACCTGGAACTGACCCGGCCGTTCCTGACCGACTTGGGTGTGACCAATCGCCAGCATGAGCTGATTCCGGCCATGTCGCGCAAGTGGAAGCAGATCAACAAGTTCATCGAAGTGTTTTCCCATGCCTTGAGCTCATCGCCACTCAAGCTCGATCAGCCGATCAAGGTCGCGGACTTTGGCTCAGGCAAGGGCTATCTGACCTTCGCCATTCACGATTACCTGTGCAATACCTTGCAGGCGCAAGGGCAAGTGACCGGTGTCGAGTTACGTGAGGACATGGTTACCTTGTGCAACAACGCTGCGGCGGGCCTTGAACATCCCGGCCTGACGTTCCAGCACGGTGATGTGCGTACTGTCGCGCCCAGCGCGCTGGATGTGATGATCGCGCTGCACGCCTGTGACATCGCGACCGATTACGCCATTCATATGGGCATTCGTTCCGGTGCCTCGATCATCATGTGCTCGCCGTGCTGCCACAAACAGATTCGTCTGCAGATCCAGAGTCCTGCCTTGTTGAAACCGATGCTGCAATACGGTCTGCACATGGGCCAGCAGGCAGAGATGGTCACCGACAGCCTGCGCGCGCTGTTGCTGGAGGCATGCGGTTACGAAACCAAAGTGTTCGAGTTCATCTCGCTGGAGCACACCAACAAGAACAAGATGATCCTCGCGGTCAAGCGTGCCGAGCCAGTCGATCCGGCCCAGTTGCTGGCACGCATTCAGGAGCTCAAGACGTTCTATGGCATCAGCGAGCAGTGCCTTGAAACGCTCCTTGAGGCGGACGGTTTCATCGGCTGAAACAGCCACCCTGCGCCAGCAGACCGAAGAGTCTTCGACCAACGGTCTGCCAGTGGGCTGCTTCGTTGCTCCAGGTCAATGGTTGTACCTCGCGCAAGGCGGATGCTTGAGCTATCTCCAGGCATCCCACGAGGGTCCGTCATGATCAGCACTTTTTTCATCCCCGCTGTGAACATCATCGGCACTGGCTGCATTGATGAAGCCATGCTCGCCATACGCAACTACGGATTTCGCAAGGCCCTGATCGTCACGGATGTGGGCCTCGCCAAGGCAGGAGTGGCCAGTCAGATCGCCGGGCTGCTGGTGGAGCAGGGCATCGACTCGGTCGTGTACGACGGTGCCCGCCCCAACCCGACCATCGCCAATGTCGAGAACGGCCTTGCCTTGTTGCAGGAGCGCCAGTGCGATTTCGTCATCTCGCTGGGCGGCGGCTCGCCCCACGACTGCGCAAAAGGCATTGCCCTGTGCGCGAGCAATGGAGGGCATATCAGCGACTATGAAGGCGTCGACCGTTCGGCAAAACCGCAGTTGCCGCTGATTGCCATCAATACCACCGCCGGAACCGCAAGTGAAATGACCCGCTTCTGCATCATCACCGACGAAGCCCGGCACGTAAAAATGGCGATCATCGACCGCAACGTCACGCCGCTGCTGTCGGTGAATGACCCCGACATGATGGTCGCCATGCCCAAATCGCTGACCGCCGCCACCGGTATGGATGCTTTGACTCACGCAATCGAAGCCTATGTCTCCACGGCTGCCAACCCGATCACTGATGCCTGCGCGTTGCAGGCCATGGCGCTGATCGCCAACAATTTGCGCGACGCATTCAACAACGGGGCAAACATCACTGCTCGCGAGAACATGGCCTATGCCCAGTTCCTGGCCGGCATGGCGTTCAATAACGCCTCACTGGGTTACGTGCATGCCATGGCGCACCAGCTGGGCGGCTTTTATGATTTGCCTCACGGTGTGTGCAACGCGGTACTGCTGCCACATGTGCAGTGCTTCAACGCCAGCGTCAGCGCAGCACGCCTGACCGACGTTGCACACGCCATGGGCAGCAATATCCGTGGGCTCTCTCCGGAAGAAGGCGCCCAGGCGGCCATCGACGCCATTCGTGCATTGTCAGCTGCCGTGGAAATCCCGGCAGGCCTTGCTACGCTGGGCGTCAAGGAAGAAGACTTCCCGATGCTGGCCACCAATGCCCTGAAAGATGCCTGTGGCCTGACCAATCCGCGTCCTGCCGATCTTGAGCAGATTCAGGATATATTTCGCCAGGCACTTTAATTCTTTCTGCAAAAAGGCTCGCAATGGACATGCTTCGGCCCTACACCCTCGCAGATCGTGAGCGTTGTCTGGATATCTTCGACACCAACGTCCCACGCTACTTTGATCCAGTGGAGCGCAAGCAATTTGCCAGTTTTCTGATGGCTCCGCTGGGCCAGTACTTTGTCGCCGAGCGTGACGGCGAGGTTGTTGCCTGTGGTGGCTATCTGGTGTTATCAGACCCGGAAGTGGCAGAGCTGACCTGGGGCATGGTCATCAGCGATCGCCACGGCAGCGGCCTTGGCCGATTTCTGACCGAGGCCCGGCTGCAGCGCATGCGGTCTTTACCGGGCGTCACCCGAGCCTTTATCGATACCAGTCAGCATGTTCAGGGGTTCTACTCGAACCTGGGCTTTGCTGTTGTCTCGGTCGATGTCGACGGGCATGGGCGCGGGATTGACAGCGTCAGGATGGAGCGAGAGGTTTTCGTGAGCGAGGGTGCCTGAACGGCGGCTGACCAGCACCATGGAAGCGGAGCAGGCCAGGCCGAAGTCCGTTTAGCATTCAGATTGTCCTCGCGATTCCCGCGAGCATGACGGGAAGCTCAACCGATGACGCCCCTGCGTTCTCTTTTGCAAAGCGGCTATCTGAAGATCGCTGCCACTCTGGTTCTGCTCCTGTCAGGAGCGCAATGCTTGCGCGCAGCAGACATACCTGATGGCTTTGCCAAGGGCGTGACCGGCGGAGGCTCCGCTGCTGCCGTGCATCCCTCCACGCTGGATGAACTTCGATCAGCGCTCTGCTCGTCTCATGACTCACACGGGGTCTGCACCGATGACACACCGCGAGTGATTGTACTGGACCGCACGTTCGACTTCCGCACGAGCGTGATTGCCAACGGCAATACAACAACCACTGAGCCTGGCTGCGTCGTGAAACCTTGCCCGCAGGGGGGTGAGCAGCTTGCACTGAATGGTGCGAACAACTTCTGCCAATCAAGGCCGCCCGTTATGGTGACCTACGATAACGCGGGGCTGAAACCACTGAAAGTCGGCTCGAACAAGACATTGATCGGGCTTGGCGACAAGGCAGGCATTCAGGGCGCTGGGCTGTTCATTGGCGACGGCGCGCATAACGTGATCGTTCGCAACCTGACGCTTTCGGATATCAATCCACGTGTCGTATGGGGCGGCGATGCGCTGACCCTGAACAAGGCTGATGGCGTCTGGATCGATCACAATACCTTCGCGCGGATCGGTAGACAGATGATTGTTACGGGCTGGGGCTCTGCGTCACACATCACCCTTTCCAGCAATGAGTTCGACGGCCGAACGCCTTACTCGTCTACCTGCGATGGCCATCATTACTGGGTATGGCTGTTCCTCGGCAGTCAGGACACGCTGACGCTGTCGAGAAACTACGTACACGATACCTCCGGCAGAGCACCGCATTCAGGCGGTATGAACAATGCGCTGGTTCGTGCCCAACTGGTCAACAACGTCTTTCAGCGTATGACCTACCAAGGCGCAATCATGTCGCGGACCTCATCTTCACAGTTGCTGGTTGAAGGGAACGACTTCGAGAACGTAGCCCACCCACTGTTCAACGATACGGATCAGCCAGGTACGGCATTCGCCTTGTTCGATCCGATTTCAGCGGCTGCAAACAACGAGTGCATGAGCGTGATCGGCAGGCCTTGTGTGGCGAATCGGCAACAGGATAGCGGCGACGACTATCGCCCGCAGGACGCCTCTGCCTTGCAGGCGTTCCGCGAGTATCGGCAGTACTTGGTGGTGCCGGTTTCTGCGCAAGAAGCCAAGGCGCGGGTGCCGGGAGAGGCGGGGGTGGGTAAGGCCAGTGCCGGTCTACTGCAATGACTTCGATGTTTGAGTTGCATTGACGTGTTTCTGGGTTTTGCTATCTGAGAGTGGAGGCGGGGAGAGGGAATCGAACTCTTATCGGACAGAATTATTCGGATCTGTGTATGTGTGTAGGTATTGCTCCGAGGCAGTGCTGGGAAAAGCGTGTAGTTGTGTGTTCTGAGGTGGCTGCTTTGCTGGGGCTCGTCTCTACGGTAGTTGTCCCCCATGGTTGGCTAAAAGGGACAAGTTTCTATAGCGATTTCTCCTGCATCGTGAAAGGGCCTGCGGGTTCGAGCCCGTGTTGAGCAAGGAGGTGCCGACGAGGCTCAGCAAAATGCCAGCCCATTCCAGCCCGGTATTGCGATGGCCCCAGATCAGGCCGAACAACAACGTGAACAGCTGCGCCACAGCCTCATCCAGCCCAGCCAATTTTTGTACACAGCCAGCGATGCAGCCTAGCCAGAATGCTTCCTCCAGCCTCTTCCGGCTGTATTTCATCGACCTCAAGGAAAAACCGCCTTAAGTCGCAAGAAAGCATGCCGACAACCTCATCAGCAATAAGTTGACGGCCTTCGACCGCGTCCTGGCGTACCTTCTCGAAGAGCAACACGATCGTCAAGATCAAGGCGGAGCAAACGCGTGAAGGTCATGACGCCAGTTTTCAAAACCGGCTCGGCGGCTTGAACTTGTCACCGATCTATACCCGATTCTTGCGTCATTGACTTGGCCAGGCATGCCTTGCCCCGGAGTTTCTACATGTGTTCAATGTGTGACGCGCTCACCCAACTTTGGGCCGAAGGAGCGACCGGCCAGGGTGCGGCCAAACAGACAGTCACCAGCCAAGCGATGCTTGAGCACCTGACGCTTGACCAGCAAGCCAACTACCTTACTGATGGCTATTGGCACGACGCTTATGGCGATTCCCAGCACCATTTTGACGTGCACGCCGGAGGGTCGCTCACTGTCAACCTGGCAAGTTTGAGCGCAAGCGCTCAGGCTGTTGCTCGATATGCGCTGCAAACCTGGACTAATGCCAGCGGCCTAAACTTTGTGGAAACCACTGCTGCCGCTGCGATCAATTTCAGCGAACAAAAAAGCGGTGCGTACAGCAACTCCAATTATGCAGGCAGCATCATCTCGAACAGCAGCGTCAACATCGCTTCCGATTGGGTGAAATACGGTTTGTATTATCAGCAAACCTACATTCATGAAATCGGCCACGCGCTGGGGTTGGGCCATGCTGGCAATTACAACGGGAGCGCGACCTTCCCCAACAATGCCTTCTATCAAGAGGACAGCTGGAAATACTCGGTGATGTCCTACTTCAGTCAGGACGAGAATACGTATTCCAACGCCTCTTTCGGCTATGTCGCTACCCCCATGCTGGCAGACATCGTAGCCATCCAGTCACTGTACGGCACCGCCGTTACCCGCACAGGTGACAATACCTACAGTTTCAACAAGACTTCCATCAACACCGGAACCGACTTCGTGCCCGGCCTGGTGGCCACGATCTATGATTCGGGCGGCAACGACACGATCAACGTCAGCACCTATGTCGGTGCTCAGACAGTCGATCTGAGAAGTGAAGCTTTTTCCAGCCTATACGGCGGTCTATCGAATATTGCAATCGCGCGCGGTACGGTTATCGAGAACGCCATAACTGGTGCGGGCGCAGATACGCTGATAGGCAACGCCAGTGACAACTTTCTAAATGCAAACGCGGGCAATGACCAGTTGCAAGGCGGCGATGGCAATGATCGGCTGATGGGGGGGGCGGGTTCGGACGTGCTCAATGGTGGCAACGGCATCGACACCGCCTTGTATACCGAGGCAGGTGCTCGCTACTTTGCAACCTACGATGCTGCGCTGGTGAGGAATGCCACCCTCAGCGTTCATGATGCGCAAACGTCCGACGTGGACACACTTTCAAGCGTCGAAAAGCTGGCTTTCAGCGACCGCAATGCCAATCTTGACGAACTGCTCATGGCTTTTCGCAGCCGGTATGGCGCCTTCAACGCCGATAGTGACGCCACTGTTTCGTTGAGTTTTAGCATGGATATTCATCACATCGCGCTCACCGAGGACCAGGCTGACGTTGCCAGGCTCTACTCACTGTTCGGTCGGACGCCCGATTATCAGGGTTTGAATCACTGGCTGACGCAGCAGGCGATGGGCAGTTCGGATGTAGAGATTCGCGATGCCTTTCTGAATTCCACTGAAGCGATGCAGCACTACAGCGGGCTTGGTGATCGGGACTTTGTCCTTGATCTCTATCAGACCGTATTGCATCGCACAGGCGAAGAATCCGGTGTGTCGTTCTGGAGTACTCTGCTGCAGGCGGGTGGGAGTCGAGCAACGGTCGCTGATGGCTTCCTGAATTCGCGCGAGAGCCGTGACCTCTCGGAAGGCGAGACGGGGTTCATCAGGATCGTGGCTCATAACGCCTGGAACAATCTGGATGTGGTAGTGGGCAAGGGCGTGGCCACCGGCACGGCTGGTGATGATCAGATCAGTGAGCAGGAAGTCCGCCTTGACAGCAATGCGGTTTCGCATATGGCCGGCAAGGCCGGTATAGACACCTTTATTTTCAACGACGCTGCATCCTCCTACACGATCAGC
This sequence comes from Pseudomonas sp. MWU16-30316, assembly GCF_020515645.1. Taxonomy (NCBI): domain Bacteria; kingdom Pseudomonadati; phylum Pseudomonadota; class Gammaproteobacteria; order Pseudomonadales; family Pseudomonadaceae; genus Pseudomonas; species Pseudomonas sp. MWU16-30316. The sequence continues at coordinate 637,190 of NZ_JAIZAZ010000001.1, forward strand.
GCGCTCGATACCGACACTCTATCAGTCAGTCGTTCCACGGGAGCTGCGGCGAAATTCGAACTGAGTGGCTTCAATGTGCTCGATTTCGCAGATCGCGAACTGTTCGTTCTCGACTCGGCGCAGGCAAGCATTGGTCGTCTGTATACCATTTTGGGTCGTGCTCCCGATATCGAAGGCCTGAAGTCCTGGCTGTCCCAGGGCGCCGCAGGCGAAACCGGTGCCCAGGTTGCGGGTGGTTTTGTGCAATCTGTCGAATTTTCCCAAAGCCTGCCCGACGCCAGCAATGCAGTCTTTGTCGAAAAGCTGTATCACAATGTCCTGGGCAGAGGCAGCGACGCTGGCGGCCTTGCCCATTGGGTCCACTCGCTGGACGTAGGCACAAGCCGTGGACAGGTCGCATTCAATATCGCCAACTCCGCGGAGTCTGCTGCACTAACTCAAGGCGATGCCGGCTTCATTCACTTGGTAGGGCATGCTGACTGGGTTTGACTTCGCGATGCCTGCAAACCTTCCGTACGCCGGGATTGCAGACCACTTGGGGATTTCTCTCTCCGCTTCTAAACGCGTCGGGCTGAGCGAGGCATTGGAGAAGGAGATTTCGTCGATTGAGTTGTACCCTGACGTTGTCCGGGCGATCGTTGAGCTTCAAAACTCAGACATCCTGGCAGGGGGGTATTGAGTGATCGAAGGGGACGCGCGGGTCAGACAGGACGCCGTCTCGAGGGAGTCGACGGTGCATCAAATTTTGGGGATTCCGGAAGAACTAATGGTGGGGCGGCGAGAAGGTATTGATTGCCTTAGGCGCTAGGGCGAAATTGCTTGGGATACCCGTAATCATTGGCTGAAAGGTGGAGCGGGTAGAGGGAATCGAACCCTCAACTAAAGCTTGGGAAGCTTTCGTTTTACCACTAAACTATACCCGCTCTGAGAGCTGCTCTGAGCGGCTGACTTTGTACCAGAACCCTGCCCTGATTTGAAGCGCTAATTTCACTGCGCAGCGCTTTGCCTCCTGATACTCACCCCGAAAACCAACCGCCAGATGATACTGCTGCGCAGCTGACGGTGGCTTCGTGTGCGGTTTTCAGAAGGTCAGGGACGGGTAGTCCTGAGCGCGGTTATGGGCGCTGCGTGGCGTCTGTGCCGGTTGCAGGAAGTTCATCAGCACCTGTTTCGAGTCACGGCAGGCGGCCTTGTGTTCCATGTCCAGAAAGTGGCCGGTAGCGTCGATGGTGCTGAAGCAGCAGTCGCGCAGGTATCTGGAGAAGTGGGCGGCGTCGTTTGCGCAGGTGTATTCGTCCAGGGCTCCGTTGATGAACAGCACGGGGACGGTGATGTTCTTGCCTGCGGTCAGGTAATTGTCCGGGTCGAGCTCCAGGACCTGGCTGAAGTGGTAATGCATCTGGTCATACTCGTGAGCATCCAGGCTGCTGATATGACGGAAATTGAAGCGCTTGAACAACGCAGGCAGATGCTTGCCGACGGTGTTGTTGATCAAGTGGCCCATGTCATAACGGCTATGCGCGCCCAGGTGCGTGATGCCGTGACACAGGTAGTCATGCATCTTCTCGTTGATCACTGGGGAGAACGAACTGATTACCGCGCTTTCGATGCGTTTTGGCCGATGCGCCAGGGCAACCAGCGTGGCCGCGCCGCCCCATGAGAACGACAGCACGTGCTCGGCGTTGAAGTGATCGATCAGTTCCAGCAACAACTGGCCTTCTTCTTCCCGGGTCAGTGGCGCGCCATGCAGGTTGTGCGGTTTGGATTTGCCTGAATAGGGCTGGTCGTAAAGCACCACGTTGAAGGTCGGGTAGAGGTTGCGGACGGTCTGGGTAAATGAAGCGGTGGTGGCCAATGAGCCGTTGACCAGAATGATGGTCTTGGCGGCGGTATCGGTGCGATAGAGTTCGGTATAAACCCGAAACTGTCCTTGTATGTCGAGCACTGCTTTTTCTGGCGACATAGGTGTCACTCCTGGCGTAGACAGGTATGCGTACCTATGACGTTGCACAAGTTTCGTGACAGACAGGCGATAGTCGATCAAAAGCCTGTGCCGATCCGACCAGCGTTTGTCAGGCGGCCATGACGTTCAAAACAGGTCGATTTCCCCGACGTTAAGCGCGCGGTAGCTGCCGGGGGGCAGGTCGTGGTCCAGCGCCAGCGCGCCGATGTTTTCCCGATGCAGGCGCAACACTTTGTTGTCGAAGTGGCCGAACATTCGTTTCACCTGATGATAGCGGCCTTCGACAATGCTCAGGCGCGCACTGCGCGGCCCCAACAAGGTCAATTGCGCCGGCTGTGTGGTGATGTTCTCGAATGCGAAATACAGGCCTTCGGCAAACTTCGCGGCGTAGCGCTCGTCGATCGGTTGCTCGGTCTCGACGTAATACACCTTGGGCATTTTGGTCTGTGGCTGAGTCAGTCGTCGCGACCATTGACCATCGTTGGTTATCAGCATCAGGCCGGTGGTGTTGAAGTCAAGCCGTCCGGCGATGTGCAGTTCGTGCTTGTCAGGCTCGTCCAGCAAGTCGAGCACGGTCGGATGCTGCGCATCGCTCGTCGCGCTGACACAGCCTTCGGGTTTGTGCAGCATGAAGTAGCGGGCAGCTTTGCCTGCCTGGAGGATTTCTTCTTCAAGCGCCACACAACTGAATTCGCGTACTTCGTGATGCGGGTCGCGGGTTGCCTGGCCGTCTACCTGCACTCGTCCGCTGGCCAGCGCTAGGCGCACTTGTTGACGATTGAAGCGTGGCAGGTTGCTGAGGAAACGATCAAGGCGCATGGCGATAACAGCGAGCGGAGTATGGGGTGCGCATCTTACTCTGTGGCCCGGCATGCCTGTGGACCTGGCGCTGCATCTTCGATCCCGGCGCAGCGCGGGCACAGACAGGCCTTGTCGCGAAGGTTATCCGGCAGCGCTGCCAGCAATGCAGGGTCGATGCTTTGCGAAAAGCACCAGCAGGGCTGGTCCACGGTGCGCGGATCGGCCAGGCTGCATTGGTTGCTGAAGCCGCACAAGGGGCACAGCGCGGTGTCAGGGGAGGCCGTTGTCATGTCGGAGGTAAGCGCCGTGCTGGATGATCGGGGTGTTTGGTTCAGGCCATATTAGCAATCACCGAGCTCGCTGTCGGGGCATGATAGACGGGTGAGCGGTTCATCAGCGCCGATATCGCCGCACACCGGCAGTGCACCAGCAATATTCTGTCGTAATGGATGCCTTGAATGGATAGGCTTTCGAACAGGTCGGCCAGCGATGGTGGGGGCATGCCAAAGCGATTGCGTACTGTCAGAACATCCATCGGCGTCGGCGGCAACCAGCCGCGCAAGGGCGACGCCCGCGAGTTGCCCACCACGCTTGCGATCTCGTCATAACTCTCGCTGGTCGTCGTCTGAAACTTGGACAGGCTGTAGTTCTTCAGTCTGCCGGGCAGCGAAGTGCCTGCTATCAGCTTGTTGGTGAGAAGCAGGGGTTCAAGCGGCGTGGGCTGCATCACGCTGTGCACTGCCGTGTTGGAACGTGCGAATGGCCGGGCATCCTTGTTGACGACCCGATGCAGTTTCGGGTCCACCAGTTCGTAGCCATGCGGCGCGTAGGTGCGAATCTCGGTGCCATTGGGGATCTTCACGGTTCGGGACCACGGCGTGTAGTACCCGTGGCTGCTGACCACCAGAGTGCGCGCCTGACCTCTGTCCGACGTCCATAAAAGGAACCTTCTTCCCAGCTTCCAGGCATGGACCTGCAACAGGTTTGACGAGACGGCAGTGCTGACAGTCCAGCGTTTGAGCAGGGCGTCGGTGTGAAAGAACTTCTCCAGCCGGGTCTGGCGCGGTGTGACAAACTGCCTGCGCAACGGTCGTGTGCCGAACGCCCGGTCGAGCGTAATCGCTACGGTTTGGGAACTGCTCACGGCAGGTTTTACGATTCGGCTCAGTGAGCGCAGCATTCTTGGCGTGTGCGGAGCCAGTTGCAGCAAGCCCAGCGTTAGCGTGGCCAGCAGCGCCTGGTTTTTCTCTGCGTAACGGCTGCCCGGCAGATGCGTTGCGGTAATAGCCAGCGAGGTGATGCCAATCTCTGTCGCCAGGGAGGCGACAAGCGCAGGTGTCAACAACAATGACATCGGCACCAGCAGCCGCTGTAATTGCTGAAGCCGGTCGGTCCAGTCCGCCAGTGTTACCTGCGCCGACGTGACGATCTGATCCTCTGCGTCATCCAGTGCGTTCTGCTTGAGCAGTTGGTGCAGAAAAGCGAATGGCGTGTCTTCCAGCCTTTTTTCACACAACGACTGGCTCATGGCCTGGCGCGTGTCAGGGTTGTAAAGCGCATCGGTCCAGGGGCGAAGGATGGAAACGGGCGGGTTGGGCGCCTGTGTCCCGGCCCATAATTTGAGCAGGTAGTCCAGGCGCTGGTGATGGCGGCGGGGAACATAGCGCATGACCGTCTCACGCCATTCTGGATTGGCTGCTGCCCGGTTCAGATGCAGCTTCAGCGTCGTGTCATCTGCAAACTCGATGAACGCATCGGCATGTCCTGCCTGATAAAGCACGTTCGGCAAGCCCGGCTGCTCAAGTACCAGCAGGCCGGTGTATTGCTCCTGCATGCCGTCGGTCAACGCGCCTTGAACGAAAAAACCGAGTGACCGCCATTGATCGGGCGCAGCCGGCGCAAGGGTTTCCACGAGCAGATCGAAGGTGCCGCGCGTGAGGCTGCCGCGCTTCAGGCTGATCAGCGCCTGGCTGATGAACGTGGTTCTGAACGCCTGTTCTATGGGGGCTCTCTGCTGATCCCAGAAGTCGTGGATGCGCTGAGTCATCCAGGTCAGAAAGTCGAAAGCTCTGATGTAGTCCTCGAGCGCCTGCGGGCTGATCTCCAGTACCTGACCCTGCTCACTGTCGCCCTGTCCGGTGGGGTCGAAAAAGACCACAGTACCGCCACCGTGATCGTTGTAGCCAGCAGGGTGATCGACTCGATAATTGCTCATCAGCGCCTCGCTCAGGCTGATCGGCCTCGGGTCGGGCGTGTGCACATACATAGGCGGCAACCGGGGGGTGCCTAAGGGGTTGCTCGAATAGCCAGGTTGATAAGCAATGAACACCTGCTCGGGGTTGAGCGTCAGCGCGTGGTTTTCCTGCAGATAGTTCGCCATGACCTGGCCGGCCATTTTCGACGCAACCGGGATCTGCTCCAAAATGCTCGGCTGTGTCTGCCACAGGTCGGCTGCACCTGCCAGCGCCAGGCCACGAGCGACTGGCCTGAGCAGGTCGAGCGTGCTGCGCGCGTGGCTGTCGGCAAGAAGCCCGGCGAACGAAGCCTGGGTCAGTGCGCTGAACAGGTCGCCTTCGATCAGTGGCGCCTCGACAACGATGCCGGCGTGCTGCTCAAGCGAAAGAAATACCTGGCCGTAGAGCCCTGAGGCGTTCATGGCCGTCAACAGCCGCTTGCTCATCTGGCGTGGATCATCGCTGATGTATTCGATGACGTTGCCCTTGGCACCCAGAATGTGAATGAAACAGTGCGACGTGGTTTTCGAGCTGATCTGAAATATCCCCGGCACCTGTTTGCCATTCAGCGTCAGGACCCGGACCTCGGATTTTTCACCTCGTCCGCTCATGCTGATCGTGTCGGTGTCGACGGGAGACCGGTCAAGTCCCATGGCGTCCCGCGCCAGCCAATAACCGTCCCGGCTGATGTGCCTGTGGTTGAGCTGCCGAGCCAGGTTGTCAAGGAACGCCAGCCGCGCCAAGGTGCGCCAGGTCGCTTCGTGGCGGGCTCTGAACGCCTCCAGTACGGCGTTGTAATTGCGTTTGAGCGGCAGCTCGCCGATCAGCTTGAACATTCGCGCCGTGGTCAGCGCTGGCGTGTCTTCGCACAGTGAAAAGTCGGCAAGGGTGCTACGAGACAGCGCCTGGAAATACGCAGGGTCGAAGCTGGCCAGCGCTACATCGGTCAGCGACAGGCTGACGCTGTAATGCTCGTGTCCATTGTCGTCCACAGCAGGTCGGTCATCATCGCTGAAGGTGATTTGCAGTACGTCCGGGTCGAGTGCCTTGCCGCTCTGCTGCCTGAGCAGCGTGGTCAGGTGCTGGCGAACGTAATCCTGTCGGGTCGGTGGAAAGTCCATGTCCAGTTGGCAGGCTTTCAGGAGCAATGTCGAGTCGGCAATCAGCCGGAAACCTGCGCTGCTACGCATGGCTCTGAGTTGACGTTCGATGTGTGGCGCGGCGTCTTCCGGCACGCTTTCTTCGGCTATCGCAGGCAACGGCGTCGGTTCGGGCGCTGAAAAGCCGTCTGGCAGGATAAACGGCGCCGACGCGTTCAACGTGTCGTGCCTGCTATTGCTGTGCTCGGGGCGCAGAATGCTGGTTTGTTCCAGCAGCAAAGAGGACGGGTGAAACAGTGTGTCCTGACGAAGCGGACTCCAGATGGGATTCATGACGTGCGGTCAAAATGAGTGAATGCCCATTATTTCGGGAAGCGCGATGTGGAAGGTCATAACTATGTAGTGCGACTGCTCATCGCGTTGAAAGAGCAAGGCGGCACGTCTGAGCATGCCGCCTTTATGCTTAATGCTGTTGCTGCACGTGCGCGCGCCAGCCACCGAGAGGGCTGATGTCGCGGGCACCCTCCAGACCATAGGCTTCGCAGATGAAACCGGTCTCCCAGCGACCGTCGGCCAATTGCACTTTGCCCAGCCCGAGCGGTGCTGGAATGCCGGTCAGAAACGACCCCAACTCGATACTTGGCAACTCCCAGACCTCCACGTCGATGGCTACGCCGTGTTCGGCCACCCGCACCATGCCAGGCCGGAAGGGCGGACCACCGGCCAGCGCATACAACCGATAGTCGGCCGAGCTTTGCGTGGTTTCCAGCAGGCGGGCCCCGCGTTGCCTGAGCTGCCAGTTCAAGGCCAGCCCGTCCAGATGGGCACCGCAGACCACCAGCCGCGCCATATCGTTGCGCGCAGTGGTCTGCGGCACAGTCAGCCGAGGTGATTCGCCGCCAATCAAGGGCAGGGCGGTTTGCCGCTGCAAGGCGTCGGCCAGACTGAGCAGGTACTGATCGGTGAATGCCCGTCCGAACAACGTCACGCCCCACGGCAGACCGTTGCCCATGAAAGCGCTGGGCACGGCGACGGCTGCGTAATCGAGCAGGTTGACGAAGTTCGTGTAGTAACCCAGCTCCGAATTGCGCAACACCGGCTCGGCCGCCAGCTCTGCCAATGTCACCGGGCGGCCGATGCTTGGCGTCACCACGCACTCCAGCCCTTCAAGTGCCCGATCGCACGCTGCCTTGAGCACTTGCAGGCGGTATTGCGCGCGAAACGTATCGACTCCACTGACCTGGGGAGCCTTGGCCAGCACGTCGCGGATCACCGGCAATACCGCGTCAGGGTGTTCTTCCATTAACTGCCCGGCGACGCTGTAGCGTTCGGCCACCCACGGCCCCTCGTACAACAACCGCGCCGCTTCGAGAAACGGTGACAGGTCCACCGTGACCGCTTCGCCACCCAGCGCGGTAAGGTGGTCGATGGCAGCCTTGAACAGCCTCGGCCCTTCGGTACAGCCGAAGAACTGCAGGTCCTCGGCGCGGGGTACTCCGAAGCGAAACGGGCGAGGTGCGCCAAAAGCCGAGGCGTCGTTCCACAGCGGGTTGCGACGACTGTACTCGTCGCGCGGATCAAATGTGGCGATCAGCGCCAATAGCTCGCTGGCTTCCCGTGCTGTGGCGGTGAAGGTCGAGACACAATCCTGCGTGCGGCATGCGGGCACCACGCCTGCCGTGGAAATCAGCCCCTTGCTGGCTTTCATCCCCACCAGGTTGTTCAGGGCCGCAGGCACCCGGCCCGAGCCCGCCGTATCGGTGCCCAGCGAGAAACTGCTGACGCCCAGCGCCACGGCCAGCGACGAGCCGGCGCTCGAGCCGCCGGACGGGTACTCGTTCAACACGCTGTTGGGGCAGGCGCCATAGGGCGAGCGGCTGCCGTTCAAGCCCGTGGCGAACTGGTCCAGATTGGTCTTGCCCATGGGCACTGCGCCCAGCGCGATCAGTTGCGTGACGACGCTTGCCGAGTGTTCGGGTGTGTAGGCGTAGTCCGGGCAGGCCGCGGTGGTTGGAATGGCCGCCAGATCAATATTGTCCTTGATCGCGAAGGGCACGCCGAACAGCGGCAGGTCTCTGGGATCACGATCGTCCAGCGCGGCCAGGTAAGGCTCGAGTTCAGCTGCGCTGAGCAGGTGGATGAACAGGTGATAATCGCTGTTCAGCCGTGCGGCCTTTTCGCGCAGCGCCAGGATCAGCTGGCGCGGTGATATCCGGCCGGACTGGTAGGCCGCGCGGACGGTGTCCAGGCGCAGGTCATTGAGCAGTGCTGTGTCGTTCATGACGGGATTCCCTCGAAAGTAAAAAGTCGGTCGATTCAGTCTGCGGCCAGCACCACGACCCGTTGCCCTGCGCGTATTGCCGAGCCGGGTTGCACCCTGACGTCCTGCACCACGCCGGCGATCGGGGCGAGCAGGGGGATTTCCATTTTCATCGACTCCAGAATCACCAGCACATCGCCCGCTTCCACGCGGTCGCCCGGTTGCACCTGGACTTGCCAGAGATTGCCGGCGATGTGGCTGTCGACGCCTTGCTGACCGGGTTGCAGAGGCTGTGCTTCAGTGTTCGGCGCCACGCCTTCATCGCTCTCAAAATCGGCCTGCCCGTTGGCGATCCAGCGTTCGCGCTCGGCGTTGAAGGCGGCGTTTTGCTGGGCGCGGAATGCCGTAATACCTTCGGCTTCGCGGCTCAGGAAGGCCTGGTAGTCAGTCAGATTCAGGGTGCTGTGTTCGATGTTCAGGGCGAAGCGACCCAGCGGGAAGTCGCGGCGGATACGCAACAGTTCGTCGGCGCTGACCGGGTAGAAACGGATCTGATCGAAGAAGCGCAACAGCCATGGTTTGCCCTCGAAGGCGGCGACGTCGCGATAGCGATTCCACATCTGCAGCGTGCGGCCGACGAACTGATAACCGCCGGGGCCTTCCATGCCGTACACGCACATGTAGGCGCCGCCGATGCCCACCGAATTCTCGGCGGTCCAGGTGCGTGCCGGGTTGTACTTGGTAGTGACCAGCCGGTGCCGCGGATCCAGTGGCGTGGCCACCGGTGCGCCGAGGTACACATCGCCCAGCCCCATGACCAGATAACTGGCGTCGAACACCGTGCGCTGTACTTCATCGAGGTTGGGCAGATCATTGATGCGGCGGATGAACTCCAGATTGCTCGGGCACCAGGGGGCGTCCTTGCGCACGGTGGTCATGTATTTTTCGATGGCCAGTTGGCAGGCCGGGTCATCCCAGGACAGTGGCAGATGGACGATGCGCGAGGCCACTTGCAGGTCTTTCGCGGCGCACACGGCATCCCATTCTCCGGCGACGATGTCGAGCAGTTGCCGAAGCGGCAGTTGTTCGGGGCGGTAATGGACTTGCAGTGAGCGAATGCCCGGCGTCAGATCGATCACCCCCGCCAGCGCCTTGGCCTCCAGCGCAAGCATCAAGGCATGGCCGCGCAGACGCAGCACCAGATCCAGCTCCGGCGCCCCGATTTCCAGGAGCAGATGGGTATCGCCGGACAGGCGCGCAACCAGGCGTTTATCGTCCTGACCGATGTCGAGAATGATCGGGGAGGGCAGATCCTCTATGCGGACAACTTCGCTCCCACAGGAGTTTGCGGTGCCTTGTGGGAGCGAGCTTGCTCGTGAAGAAGGCGTTGCAGTCGATGGATTTTCTGGGTCAGGAATATAGCCTTCGCGAACAAGTTCGCTCCTACGGGAGTTTGCGATGCCTTGTGGGAGCGAGCTTGCTCGCGAAGAGGGCGTTGCAGTCGATGGATTTACTGCGTCTGGAATATAGCCTTCGCGAACAAGTTCGCTCCTACGGGAGTTTGCGGTGCCTTGTGGGAGCGAGCTTACTCGCGAAGAGGTCGGTACAGCCGATGTATTTTCTGGGTCAGGAATATAGCCTTCGCGAACAAGTTCGCTCCTACGGGAGTTTGTGGTGCTCTGTGGGAGCGAGCTTGCTCGCGAAGAGGGCGTTGCAGTCGATGGATTTACTGCGTCTGGAATATAGCCTTCGCGAACAAGTTCGCTCCTACGGGAGTTTGCGGTGCCTTGTGGGAGCGAGCTTGCTCGCGAAGAGGGCGTTGCAGTCGATGGATTTACTGCGTCTGGAATATAGCCTTCGCGAACAAGCTCGCTCCTACGGGAGTTTGTGGTGCCTTGTGGGAGCGAGCTTGCTCGCGAAGAGGGCGGTACAGTCGATGGGTTTTCTGTGTGTGGAATATAGCCTTCGCGAACAAGCTCGCTTCTACGGGAGTTTGTGGTGCCTTGTGGGAGCGAGCTTGCTCGCGAAGAGGTCGGTACAGTCGATGGGTTTTCTGTGTATGGAATATAGCTTTCGCGAGCAAGCTCGCTCCCACGGGTGTTTTTCCAGTGAGATGTTGAGTTCATCGCTGCATGACACGCCTCGACACTCACCGGATGAAACCGGACCTTGTCGCCAGCCTTCAATTGCCCTAGCTGCCACAGGTCCGCTTCGATGATGGTCACCGGGCATACGAATCCGCCCAGGCTGGGTCCATCCGGGCCCAGGATTACCGGCATGTCGCCGGTGAAATCCACCGCGCCGATCGCATAGGGGTTGTCGTGAATGTTGGACGGGTGCAACCCCGCCTCGCCACCATCTGCACGCACCCATTCGGGTTTGGGGCCGATCAGACGTACGCCGGTGCGGCTGGAGTTGAAATGCACTTCCCAGTCGGTCGCAAAAAACCTCTCGATGTATGCTTCGGTGAAGTATTCCGGGGCCGCATGCGGGCCGTAAATGACCCTCATCCGGCGGATATCTGTCAGCGCTTCAAGGGCTTCATCGGCAATCTGCTGTCCCGCACTGCGTTCCACCAGAGGCGCGATGTGCAGCACATCGCCGGCCCTCAGCGCGCGGCCTCCGTGACCTCCGAACTGGCCGAGGGTAAAGGTACTTTTGCTGCCCAGATAATCCGGCACGTCGAGCCCACCGCGCACGCACAGATAGCTGCGTACACCGGCACCTGCGATGGTGCCCAGCGACAACGTCGACCCGGCGTGCACCAGAAGCGCGGTATTCATGGCACAGGATTGGCCATCGACGGTGATCGGGATATGCGCACCGGTCACTGCGACCACCGCATCGGTGTTGAAGCGCAGTAGCGGCCCACTCATGGTGATTTCCAGCGCAGCGCATCCTTCGGCATTGCCCAGCAGGCCATTGCCCTGGCGCAACGCGCGGCTGTCCATCGGACCGGATGGCGGTACGCCGACCGCCCAGTAGCCCAGTCGTCCCGGATAATCCTGAACGCTGGTCTGCGTACCGCCGCTCAACACCTCGAAGGTGTCAGCGTGATACACCAGATCTTCCAGGCAGCGGGTCCACGGCTGGCCACTGGCGAACGGCGCGTCGGCAATGATCTGGCGCAGATAGTCGCGATTGGTTTCCACACCGTACAGACGCGTTTCGTTCAGCGCATCGATCAGTCCGGCGCTGGCGTCCTCGCGGGTCGGTGCCCAACGGATCAGCTTGGCGATCATTGGGTCGAAGTACGGCGGTATCTCGCAGCCGGCCTCGACCCAAGTGTCGATACGTAGCGTCCGGCCATCGGCAGGCGGGAAATCAGCCGCAGTCAGCAAGCCAGGGCAGGGCTGAAAGTCACGCCCCGGATCTTCCGCGTACAGCCGCGCCTGAATCGCATGGCCAACCGGTTTCAGGCCGGCCTGCAACTGATCCAGCGGCGGTAGATCACCGGCAGCCAGTTGCACCATCCAGCTGACCAGATCCACGCCCCAGACCTGCTCGGTGACGCCGTGCTCGACCTGCAAGCGTGTGTTTACTTCCAGAAAATAGAAGCGCTGATCGTCACTGTCGAAGACGAACTCGACCGTCCCGGCGCTGCGATAATTGACTGCCCTGGCGAGTTTGACAGCCGCTGCGCAGAGTTCTTCGGCCATGCCGTGCGGCAGGTTCGGGGCCGGGGTTTCTTCCAGTACTTTCTGATTGCGCCGCTGTACCGAGCAGTCGCGAACCCCGAGCGCCAGCACCTCGCCCTGGCCGTCACCGAACACCTGTACTTCCAGATGGCGCGCGCGCTGGATGTATTTCTCGATGAACACACCCGCGTCGCTGAAATTGTTCTGGCCAAGGCGCTTCACCGCCTCGAACGAGTCGGCCAGTTCTTCAGCGCTGCGGCACACTCGCATGCCGATCCCGCCACCGCCTGCCGTGCTCTTGAGCATGACCGGATAGCCGATGGTACGGGCCGCCGCGATGGCTGATTCAAGGCTGTCGAGCAGTTCGGTGCCTTCGAGCATGGGCACGCCATGCTGTCTGGCCAGTGCGCGAGCAGTGTGCTTGAGGCCGAATACGCGCAGTTGCTCGGGCGTTGGCCCGACGAAGGCGATACCGGCGTCTTCGCAGGCTTGAGCGAACGCGGCGTTTTCGGAGAGGAACCCGTAGCCGGGATGAATGGCTTTGGCGCCGCTGGCTTTGGCAATGGCGAGGATCTTGTCCACCGCCAGATAGGTTCCGGCTGCGCCACCTTCGCCCAGGCTGTGGGCTTCGTCGGCCTGCATCAGGTGCAGGCTGGCAGCGTCGGCTTCGGAATACACCGCCACGCCCTTGACCTGCAAGGTACGCAGGGTCCGCAGGATGCGGCAGGCAATGGCGCCACGGTTGGCGATCAGCAGTTTGTCGAACATGGCATAACCCCGGAAACCCAGTCGCGCTCGGTTTCGTGATGGGAAGCGGGCCGTCCCGCTATTGATCAATCTACGCAACGGTCGTCCGTTGCTGAGGGCAGGTGCCGGGTCAGTCGCGAATCAACAGCTGCGCAGGCGTCGGGTTGTAGCCATTGCAGGGGTTGTTGAGCTGCGGACAGTTGGAAATCAGCACGATCACGTCCATTTCAGCGCGCAACTCGACGTATTTGCCGGGCGCGGAAATACCGTCTTCGAAGGTCAGGCCGCCTTCGGCTGTCACCGGTACGTTCATGAAAAAATTGATGTTCGGACCGATGTCGGCCTTGCTCAGGCGGCCGTCATGCACACAGGCGCGCAGGTAGTTGTCGCGGCAGCTGTGCATGTAGCGCTTTTCCAGGGCGTAGCGCACGGTGTTGCTCTCTTGCGCGCACGCGCCACCGAGTGTGTCGTGGCGACCGCAGGTGTCATCGACAATGGTCAGCATCGGCTGGCCGAGGTTGGAAAACAGCACGCTGCCGGTGGTCAGGTACACGCTGTTCTGGCGGCGCAGGGTGCGCTGCACATCGTAGCGCTCACGCGGGTTGCTCAGGCTGAAAAACAGCGTGTCGACGGCCTGGTTGCCTTGCAGATCGAGGATGCGCACGGTCTGCCCGGCCTTGACTTCGGCCAGGAACGGCTCGCCTGCCGGTATGGTTGCGTCGCAGCAAAGGTGAGTGTGTGAATTCATGACAGGGCTCCTCAGGCGAACAGGCGGTCGGTGTTGATGAAGCCGCGCTCGTTTTCCGGGCGCGATGTACGGCAGTGCTCGGCAACGCTGGCGTCGGCCTTCATCCAGCTGAGCTTGAGCGGTTGCGGGGCATATTCCGGGTTGGGGTCCATCGGGTGCTGCAGCGCGGTCAGTACCACCAGCGTGTCCATTGGTGCGTAGAGTTCGATGTAGTCACCGGCCTTGGAGTTGTTCGGCGCGAAATGCAGGGTTCCTGTCTCGTCGACATCGACACGGCTGAACAGGTTGAGGGTCATCAACAGGTCGGACAGCCCCAGCCCCCATTTGCCCAGCTCGACCAGCAGGTTGTCGACGCCGTTTCGAAAGAAGCCGTTGCGCAATTCCTGATAACGGCCCTGGCCGTATTTTTCAGCGACTTCCTGCGCATTGAGCACGCCGCCGATGCTGTCGCTCCAGCCGCAGGTGTCAGTGACGATGGCCGCCAGCACTCGGCCCATGTCCGAATACAGGCAATGACCGTTGCTCAGGCGAGCGGTGTGCTGGCATTTGAGGCTGTCGGGCAGGTTCAGCCGCTCGGTTTTTTCGTGGGCGTTGAGCAGGGTCAGGCTGACGTTGGCGTTGCCGTGCAGGTCGGTCAGGCGCAGCAATTCACCGCGCTTGAGGACGAACGAACGATGGCCGCCACCGGGCAGCAGTTCTTCGGCGAAAACCGGATAAAGCGTGGTTGAGTCAGTCATTGAACGGGCTCCTCTGAAACGTTGAGCAGCGAATCGATGGCGGCGCGCTCGGCGCGGCGTTCGCTGTTGAGGGGGATGTCGTAAGTGATGCGCGCGCCATAGGCTCCGGGCGCGTGCGGGTCGTGGCGCACCTTGTCGAATACCAGCAGGCGGGTGCCGAGGTTGAAGCCTTCGGACAGGTCGTGGGTGACCATGAACACGGTCAGTTTGGTTTCGCGCCACAGGTCCAGCAGCAGGTGATGCATGTCCTTGCGGATACCGGGGTCGAGCGCGCCGAACGGCTCGTCCAGCAGCAGGACGCGGGGTTTCATGATCAGCGCCTGGGCAATCGCCAGTCGCTGTTGCATGCCGCCGGACAATTGCGTCGGGTACTTGTCCAGCGCATGCCCCAGGCCGACCTTGCCGAGCAACTGTGCGGCGTGCTCGCGCGCCTCGTTTTTTGCCTGGCCGAACAGACGGCCGAGCCAGGGCGAGCGGGGCAGCTCCAGACCCAGTGCCACGTTGTCGAGCACCGACAGGTGCGGGAATACCGAATAGCGCTGAAACACCACGCCTCGGCTGGCATCCGGCTCATTGCGCAGCGCCGTCCCGTCCAGCGTGATCAGACCGCGACTGGGGGTTTCCTGACCCAGCAACAGGCGCAGAAAGGTCGATTTACCACAGCCCGACGCACCGACCAGCGTGCAGAACTCGCCTTCGGCCACGTCCAGGTTGAGGCCCTCGAGCACCACCTGGTCGGCGTATTGCTGCCAGACATTGCGCACACTGATAAAGCTCATGCCCGCGCTCCTTCGTACCAGGGAAAGGCACGTCGGGTCAGGGCCTTCAGACCCCAGTCCATCAGCCAGGCGAGCAGGGTGATCCACACCACATAGGGCAGAATCACGTCCATCGCCAGATAGCGCCGCACCAGGAAGATCCGGTAGCCCAGACCGTCAGTCGAGGCAATCGCCTCGGCGGCGATCAGGAACAGCCACGCCGAACCCAGCACCAGGCGCAAAGCGATCAACAGGCGTGGCAGCAATTGCGGCAGGATCACCCGCAGGATCAGTGTCCAGGTCGAGGCGCCGAGGGTTTGCGCCTTGATCAGCAGTTCGACCGGGATTTCACGGGCTCGCTGTTCCAGATCACGGGCCAGAATCGGTGTGATACCGATCACGATCAGCACCACCTTCGACAACTCGCCCAGACCGAACACGATGAACAGAATCGGCAGAATGGCCAGCGGCGGCACCATCGACAGTACCGTCAGCAAGGGCGACAGCGTTGCGCCGCACAACGGCAGGATGCCCGCTGCGATGCCCAGACACAGACCCAACAGCGCGCTGATCCCCAAGCCGATGGCCAGGCGTTGCAGGCTCGATGCGCTGTCCTGCCACAGCAGGTAGTCACCGCTGCGCGGGTCGGCAACGAACGCCATGCGCTTGACCGCATCGGCCATCTGTACCGCGCTGGGCAGCAGTTTGTCGCTGGGGTTTTCCGCAAGCCGGGTGGCCGAGCCCATGAAATAGGCGAACAGCAACAGGGCGAACGGCAGGATCACCAGTATCAGGCGACCGGCACGATCCGGATGGCGGTTTATCAAACGCATGGCAATGACCTTTCTACTGAACGTGATTTACAGCTTGCCGTCGACGGCCATCTGCACGTAGCTGGGGTCAAAGTGCAGCTTGAGATTGCCCTTGTCGCCGAGCATCACGCCATTGGCGAACGACATGCCGACCGCATCGGCATCGCGTGCGCCTTCGCCGAGCAAACCGTGGGCGAACGAGAAGTCAGCCACCTTGCGCTGGGTGTCCGGCAGCTGTTTGCTGGTCGCGAATTCAAGGGCTTCCTTGGGCGTGGCAAACAGCTTGGTGGTGTCCAGTTGCGCCTGGAAGCCGGCCAGATCGGTCCCCGATGCCTTGGCCATGTGTTCCAGCGCAGCCTTGCTCTGAGCGTTTTTGGCGTTCATCAGCGCGACCACTTCAAACCAGGCGCCAGTCAGGGCCTTGCCCAGAGCCGGGTTGTCTTTCAAGGTCTGAGTGTTGACGACCATCATGTCCATGATCTCGCCAGGAATCTGGCTGGAGTTGAACACTTCGGTGAAGCCGGGCCTGGCCTTGATGTCCGAAAGCATCGGGTTCCAGGTGGTGACCGCCTGTACATCGTCAATATTGAAGGCTGCCGAGATATCGGCATCCGAGGTATTGACCACCTTGAGGTCTTTTTCACTGAGCTTGACGCTGTCCAGCGCTCGGGCCAGCAGGTAGTGGGAGACCGACAGTTCGACCAGATTGACGTCCATGCCTTTCAGATCGGCGACTTTCTTGCCTTCGCCCTTGAGCACGATGCCGTCATTGCCATTGGAGAAGTCGCTGACGATCAGTGCCGTGCTTTCCACGCCACCTGCGGCCGGGATGGTCAGGGCGTCCATGTTGGTCATGGTGCAGCCATCGAACTGGCCGGCGGTATACTGATTGATGGATTCGACGTAGTCGTTGAGCTGGGTGACATCGATCTTGATGCCGTACTTTTTCGCCCACTTGTCGACGATGCCCTGGCTACCTGCGTATTCCCACGGCATCCAGCCTGCGTAGATGGTCCAGCAGACGTTGAAGTGATCTTTCTGGGCGGCATTCGCCGAGAGGCTCAACGCAGCAAGCAGGCCTGCCGTCAGCAGGCCGAAGAGACGAGACTTTTGCATGTTGAGAAATCTCCAGTAGTGAAAAAAGGCGGCCAGGAGCAACGTGACACCACTGGTGTCCCTGTCTCCCGGGCTTTTGTCCCGCCGTGTAACCTCTACTGGAGGTCGCCAACTCTCGGACCAGCCACTTGCCTGACGGCAAGCCGGAACCCTAGTCGGCTATTGCAAATTGTGGTGCCGCGAACCTGTGTTGACTCCTGCACACCCATCATCAAGCGAGAGTTGTGCCAACTTGTGCCGCGCCTTGTTTTTCAAGGGCCGGGCGAGTCGTCTTCGGTCATCTGTCGCAGGAGTCGCCTTGTGCTGGTGCGAGGGCGCACCGTGATGAGGCAATGGTGGGTGAAATGTTTTGTAGCATCTTTGTAGAACGTTGAAATACGCCTGCAGGCCTTGGTTGCAGAGCCTTTGCGAGACGGTGAAGGGCCATTCATAGCCAGGCCTCGGCGCTGCCCCAAGGCACTAGAGTGCCTTTTCGATGTCAGATAATTCGTCCGCCAACCGCTTTGACGGACGCCGACCAGCGTCGCTGGATTGGCCCAATCGCGGTCCAGGAGGCCGCCATGTATCGAAGACCCTTGCTTATCACGTTGCTGACCCTTTTCCTTTCCGGTTGCTACGCAGGTCCCGGTTACTACGAATCCGATGTGTACACGCAGCCGACTGTCGTTGGCGGCGCCTACGCGTATGACAATGGCTACCGCTCTACCTACTACCAGGAGCGACGCATCTATGTGGCGCCTCAACCGCGCTATTACACCCAGCCTCGTTACTACGCCCCGGCACCCCGCTATTACGCGCCACCGCCCCCGCCGCGCTACTACCAGCCGGGACGTCCACCGGGTTATGGCTGGAGAAACGATGGCTTTCGCGGCAATGGCGGTTTCGGCCGCAATGACGGCTTCGGACGCAACGACGGCTTCCGCGGCGACCGAGGCTGGGACGATCATGGTGGGCGTGGCGGACGAGATGGCCGTGATCATGGAAGAGGCGGGCGCGGCGATGGTCGTGGTGGGCATCGATAGCTGAAGTCTGCGCGCTCACTGCCATGCCAACGCAGCAAACTGACTGCTGTGAACTGACCAGCATGCCGATGCCGCGCGTCGGCACGCTCTTCTTTAGGCTCTGCGTCCGATCTTGAGGGCGTATGTCGCAACCGGCATTGACTTTGCGGCCCGGCTTTCCTAGTGTCCGCGCATTGTTTTTACCGGATGTAACCATGACTAGCGACGACCGCATCAAGCTTGAGCCCAGCTGGAAAAACGCCCTGCGTGACGAATTCGAACAACCCTACATGGCTCAATTGCGCGAGTTTCTGCGTCAGGAGCACGCGGCCGGCAAGGAAATCTATCCGCCCGGGCCACTGATTTTCAATGCGTTGAACTCCACGCCGCTGGATAACGTGAAAGTGGTCATCCTTGGCCAGGACCCGTATCACGGACCGAATCAGGCGCATGGCCTGTGCTTCTCGGTGCAGCCGGGTGTGCCGACGCCGCCATCGCTGGTCAACATCTACAAAGAGCTGAAACGCGACCTGAACATCGATATTCCGAACCACGGTTGCCTCCAATCCTGGGCTGATCAGGGCGTTTTGTTGCTGAATACCACCCTCACTGTCGAGCGCGCCAACGCGGCTTCCCATGCAGGAAAAGGCTGGCAGCACTTCACCGACCGGATCATTCAAGTGGTCAGCGAGCACCAGCCGCATCTGGTGTTCCTGCTGTGGGGCGCTCATGCGCAGAGCAAGCAGAAACTGGTCGATGCGACCAAGCATCTGGTGCTGACCTCCGTCCATCCGTCGCCGTTGTCAGCCTACAAAGGCTTCCTGGGCAATGGACACTTCGGACGGGCCAACAAGTACCTTGAGCAAAACGGCATCGCGCCGATCGACTGGCGCTTGCCTGCGCTTTGATTTGAGAGGATTCCAGCAACCTGTTCAGTCAGCGAGCCGTTTGCTCCAGCGCCGGTACAACGGCTCGGCAAGAAACAGCACGAACAGCAGGCGCATGACCTGCATGGCCGTGACCAGCGGCACCGACAGTTGCAGCACTTCGGCGGTCAGGCTCATCTCTGCGATGCCGCCGGGCATCATGCCCAGCGTCAGTGAACGCAGGTCCAGGTGGGTGAGGGCGCTCAGCGCCAGTGCCGCCAGCGCGGCGATCAGCATGGTCAGGGCAGTGCCCAGCAGCGTGCGTGCGAGGAACGATGGCGCACGCCGAAAGAACTCCCGATTGAAATGACAACCCAGCCCGCTGCCGATCAGTAACTGACCGAGCTGACTGGCACCGTTGGGTAGGCCGATCTTCAGATCCCAGACCACGCTCGCCATGGCACTGAGCAACAGCGGGCCGAACAGCCAGGGATTGGGCTGTTTGAGGCGTTGCCACAGCCAGGCCAGCGCAGCCCCAAGCGGCAGCAGAACGGCCAGCCAGCGCCAGTCCACGATGCTGGCATGCAAGGCGGGTGCGCCATCACCCAGCAGGTATTTGAAGATCGCCGGCACGCACAGTACTACGGCAAGTACCCGCAGACTTTGCGCGGCAGCGACACTGCTCAGCGTTGCACCGTTACGTGCGCCAAGGTTGACCATCTCCCCGGAACCGCCCGGCATGCTGGAGAAGAACGCGGTAGGGCGATCCTCTCCGGTACGCAGCATCAGCCACACGCCGACCAGGCACGACAGACTGGTGACCAGAGCTCCGATGAAAATCAGCCCGAAATGCGCCAGTACCTGTTCGATGACCACCGGCGTGAAGTGCAGGCCGATGCCGATACCGATGATCAACTGACCGAACTTGCGACCGCCGGGAATCTGCGCCAGTTGCCAGCGTGTCAGGCAGCGCACCAGGATGATTGCCAGCAACGAGCCCACCATCCACGGCAACGGCCAGCCGACCTGGCTGGCGAGGTAGCCGCCCAGCAGGCCGACCAGCGGCGTTGCCCACCATTGGCGCAGAGACGAATCAGCCATGCGCCGCAGCGGCCTGCTGTCTGGCGCGCTTGCGCCAGATGCGCAGCAGCGGGAACAGCAGCATGAACACGGTCACCACCCAGACCCCGAGAGTGATCGGGCTGGACCAGAGGATCCCCAGTTCGCCGTTGGAGATCGACAGGGCGCGACGCAGGTTCTGCTCCATCAGACCGCCAAGGATGAACCCGAGCAGGATCGGCGACAGCGGGAAGTCCAGCTTGCGCAGGATGTAGCCGAAGATACCGATACCGACCATCAGGAACAGGTCGAACGTGGTGGCGTGCACCGCATACACACCGATGCCGGTGATGATCGCAATTACCGGGACCAGCGCCCAGTTCGGTACGGCAAGGATGCGCGTGAAGAGGCGAATCATCGGGATGTTGAGGATCACCAGCATGATGTTGGCGATGAACAACGACGCGATAAGGCCCCAGACGATGTCCGGCTGCTGTTGAAACAGCATCGGGCCAGGCGTGATGTTGTACAGCGACAAGGCGCCGATCATTACCGCCGTGGTGCCTGAACCCGGCACGCCCAGCGTCAGCATCGGCACCAGGGCGCCGCAGGCCGTTGCGCCGATGGCCGTCTCGGGTGCGGCCAGGCCACGCATGTCGCCCTGGCCGAACTTGCCGCTGGCGCCGGCGATGCGTTTTTCCGTCATGTAAGCGACCGCGCTGGCCAGCGTCGCACCGGCGCCAGGCAATACGCCAAGGATGAACCCCAGCAGACCGCAGCGAATGTTCACCACGAACACGGCAGCGGCTTCCTTGACGTTGAACATCATTCGCCCGGTGGCCTTGACAGCCTCCTGACCGCGATGGGTCTTCTCCAGCAGCAAAAGGATTTCGCTGATCGAAAACAGGCCCAGCACCAGCACCACGAACTGAATGCCATCGGTGAGGTGAATATTGTCGCCCGTGAAACGGTATACCCCGCTGTTGGCATCGATACCTACTGCAGACAGGAACAGCCCGATCAGCGCGGCAATGAACGTCTTCAACGGCCGGTCACCGGCCATCCCGCCCAGACAGACGATCGCGAAGACCATCAGCACGAAGTATTCCGCCGGGCCGAAGGCAATCGCCCATTTGGCGAGCAGGGGCGCGAACAGCACCATGCCGCAGGTGGCGATGAACGCGCCGATGAACGAACTCCATGCCGACAGCGACAGTGCAACGCCAGCCAGGCCCT
The DNA here is from genome assembly GCF_020515645.1 of Pseudomonas sp. MWU16-30316. Classification (NCBI taxonomy): domain Bacteria; kingdom Pseudomonadati; phylum Pseudomonadota; class Gammaproteobacteria; order Pseudomonadales; family Pseudomonadaceae; genus Pseudomonas; species Pseudomonas sp. MWU16-30316. Next base: position 658,266 of record NZ_JAIZAZ010000001.1, read on the forward strand.
GGCGGGCCATCGGGTAACCGTCCAGGGTGGTCATCACGGTGGACGCTTCACCCGGGATGTTCAGCAGGATCGAGCTGATACGCCCGCCGTATTCGCAGCCCAGGTAGACGGCTGCCAGCAGAATCAGCGCCGATTCGGGCGGCAGGCCCAGTGCGAAAGCGATAGGGATCAGCAGCGCCACACCGTTGATCGGTCCAAGCCCCGGCAGCAGGCCGACGACAGTACCGATCAGTGTTCCGCACAGCGCTGTGATCAGGTTGTAAGGCGTCAGGGCGACACCGAAGCCCTGGCCCAGATAACCGAAAGTATCCATTTTAATTCTCCAGAACGCTGAGCAGGCCTAAAGGCAAGGGGACGTCCATGGCCTTGTCGAACAGCAGGTACAGGCCGACGCTCATCAGAGTCACCACCACCACGCTCGGCAGCCAGCGGCCGCCATACAGGCGCGCCATGGGAATGCCGATCAGAATGCTGCTGAGGATGAAGCCCAGCGGTTCGAACAGCCCCGCGAATATCAGCAGCAGGACGATGCACACGCCGATCTTGATCAGGGTCTCGCGATCCAGCTCCGGGTCTTCCTCGGTGTGCACGATGGGTGTGGGTCTGATCAGCAGGTACAGCAGGGCGACGCTCATCAGCCCGAGCATCAGCAGCGGGAAGGCGCGTGGTCCGACCGGTTCATAGGAAAAAGGTGCCTGATAAGGCCAGGCCATGAGGGCCAGGCCTGCGCATGCCAGTAACAGCAGGCCAGCGAAGATACGTTGTATGACCATGAGAAGCTCCTGAGTCGCGCCCCTGCAGCGGGTGCAACTGAATGTCAGTCAATTGAGTTCAATTACTGAATCAGGCCGAATTCCTTGGCCATCAACTTGTAGTCGGCGACCTGCTTCTTGACGTAGGTGTCCAGTTCCGCGCCGGTCATGGCAAACGGGAACAGCTCGCGCTGGTCGCGCAGTTTGGCGAAGTCCTCGGAAGCCAGGATCTTGTCGAACGAGGCTTTCCACCAGTTGTAGTCTTCGTCGCTGACCTTCGGCCCGAGGTAGAAGCCACGTACCACCGGCCAGACGATGTCGTAGCCCTGCTCCTTGGCGGTGGGGATGTCTTTCATTTCAGGTTCGTCGATACGCTTTTCGGCGAACACCGCTAGCAGGCGCATATCGCCGCTCAGAATGTGCGGCATGGAGTCGGAAATATCGGTACTGCCCACCTGGATGTGGCCGCCGAGCAACGCGGTGGCGATTTCACCGCCGCCTTCGAGTGCCACGTAGCGCAGTGCGCGCGGGTTGATGCCGGCGGCCTTGGCGATCAATGCGGTCTGCATCCAGTCCTGGCTGCCCACGGTGCCGCCTGAGCCGATAACGACTTTGCTCGGGTCGGCTTTCAGCGCCTGGACCAGATCGTCGAGATTCTTGTAGGGCGAGTCGCTCTTCACTGCGATGGCGCCATAGCTGGTGCCCACGGCGGCGAGCCAGCGCACTGCGTTCTCATCGAAACGACCGAATTTGCCCTGCGCCAGATTGAGCAGCGAACCGCTGGACCACGCGACCAGTGTGCCGGCATCGGCGGGGCGCTGCGCAACGACGGCGTTGTAGGCCACCGCGCCGACACCGCCTGGCATGTAGGTGACGCGCATCGGCGAGGTCAGAATCTTCTCGTTGATCAGCGCGCTCTGCACCAGTTTGCAGGTCAGGTCGAATCCGCCACCTGGCGAGGCAGGGGCAATGCATTCCGGACGTTTGGGTTCGGCAAGCAACTGGCTGGCAATCAGCATGCACCCAGCGGTAGCGGCTATGTGGCGCAGGGAAAATTTCATGTTCAGTCTCCAGGGATATTGTTGTTTTTGGCAGAGAGAAGCTGTTCACCATGCGCTTTTGTCACGCGCACGGGAAAACCTGTGTGCTGTGTCACAGGGGTGGGCGTTTGCGCTGAAGTGGTGTTTTGAAGCAGGTGGCGTGAGGAGCGCGCAGAGCAGTCCTCGACGGGAGGTGCTCCATGGGCTGGCAAGCCTGGACGGGCGTAGACATGACGTGACTCCGTTTAGCAATTTATTGTTTTTATTGTTCAGACGCATCCGGGCGCCTGTTTTTACGTACCCTTTTATCGGGTCGTCTCGCGATGCTAAACGACAAACCTTTCGTAAACCTTTCAGTTGCCTTTCACGTCTTGATTAGCGAGCCGCGAATCGTTTCTGCCCTTCACAGACGGCGGCCGGCCTGTAAACTCCACCGCCACGAGCCTCGATACCCAGATCGATAACAACAGTGACAATCAGGAGACGGCGATGCGTGTTCTTCTTGTGGAAGATCATCTGCAATTGGCTGAAAGTGTCGCGCAGGCGCTCAAAAGCGCGGGTTTGACCGTTGATGTGCTGCATGATGGCGTGGCTGCCGACCTGGCATTGAACAGCGAGGAGTACGCGGTCGCCATTCTCGATGTCGGGTTGCCGCGCATGGACGGCTTTGAAGTGCTGGCGCGTCTGCGAGCGCGCAGCAAAAACCTGCCGGTGCTGATGCTGACGGCGCGCAGTGACGTCAAGGACCGTGTCCACGGCCTGAATCTGGGTGCCGACGACTACCTGGCCAAGCCTTTCGAACTCTCCGAGCTGGAGGCCAGGGTCAAGGCTTTGCTGCGGCGCAGCGTGCTGGGTGGCGAGCGGCAACAGCGCTGCGGCGTGCTGGCCTACGATCTGGATACGCGACGTTTCACACTTGGCGAAGAGCTGCTGACCCTGACCTCTCGCGAACAGGCAGTGCTGGAAGCGCTTATCGCCCGGCCGGGTCGGGTGATGAGCAAGGAGCAACTGGCGGCGCAGGTGTTCGGGCTCGATGAAGAAGCCAGCCCCGACGCCATCGAGATCTATGTCCATCGTCTGCGCAAAAAGCTCGACGGGCATTCCGTGGCGATCGTGACCTTTCGCGGTCTGGGGTATCTGCTGGAAAGCCGCGATGATTAACGACAGCCTGCGCTGGCGGTTGTTGTGGAACCTGGCCCTGCTGCTGGTGGTGTTGATGCTGGCCAGCGGCATGAGCGCTTACTGGAATGGCCGCGAAGTGGCCGACACCGCCTATGACCGTACGTTGCTGGCTTCCGCGCGAACCATCGCTGCCGGCCTGACCCAGCGTGATGGCACGCTGAGCGCCGACATTCCCTACGTGGCGCTGGATACCTTCGCCTACGACAGCGAAGGGCGCATCTACTATCAGGTCAATGACATTCATCAGAAGCTGATTTCCGGTTATGAAAACCTGCCTTCGCCGCCGCCCGGTACCTTGCGTACCGACGATTACCCGGCCCTGGCGAAATTTTATAACGGGATCTATCAGGGCCAGGATGTGCGGGTTGTCAGTCTGCTCAAACCGGTGACCGACCCGGGCATGAACGGCACCGCTGAAATCCGCGTCGCCGAAACCCAGGAGGCGCGCAAGGGCATGGCGCGCAGCCTGATGGCCGACACATTGCTGCGCCTGGGCATGCTCGGAGGGGGCGCGCTGCTGCTGGTCTGGTTCACGGTCAGCGCGGCATTGCGACCGCTGGAGCGCCTGCGCACCGCCGTCGAGGAGCGTCAGCCGGATGATCTGCGCGCCTTGCCGATGGTTGAAGTGCAGCACGAGCTGCGTCCGTTGGTGGGGGCGCTGAACCACTTCACCGAACGATTGCGCGTGCAGTTCGAGCGCCAGGCGCAATTCATCGCCGATGCCGCCCACGAACTGCGCACGCCGCTGGCCGCCTTGAAGGCGCGGGTCGAGCTGGGGCTGCGCGAACACGACCCGGAGCATTGGCGCAGCACGCTGGAGTCGGCGGCGCTCGGCACCGATCGACTCACGCATCTGGCCAACCAGCTGCTGTCCCTGGCACGCATCGAAAACGGCGCCAGGGCCATCGCCGAGGGCGGGGCGCAACAGCTGGACCTCAGTCAATTGGCCAGAGAGCTGGGCATGGCCATGGCACCGTTGGCTCATTCCCGGGGCGTTGCGCTGGCGCTGGAGGCTGACGAGCCGGTCTGGCTGCGCGGCGAGCCGACCTTGCTGAACGAGTTGCTGAGCAATCTGATCGACAACGCGCTGGCCCATACCTCGCCGGGCGGCAACGTCGTGTTGCGCGTCTATGCGCCGGGCGTCCTGGAGGTCGAGGATGATGGTCCCGGCATTCCGCCCGATGAGCGTGAGCGAGTCTTCGAGCGTTTTTATCGCCGCAGCCAGCAGGGCAGTGGTGCCGGGCTCGGGCTGGCGATTGTGGGCGAAATCTGCCGGGCACATCTGGCCAGGATCACCTTGCACGAGGGGGCTGAGCGTGGCTTGAAGGTAAGGGTCAGTTTCAGCGCCACCTGATCCAGACTGTGTAAAAACTACTGCGCTTGGCAATACTGCGTTAAAAACAGGCGAAAAATGCTCATTTAGAACACCTAGACTCCGCTTTTTCGCCTGTTTTTGCCTTGTCTTGCCTTCGCTCGTGACGTTTTTACACACCCTGGACCAGCCGAGGCTAGTAGAGCATGCTCTTGGCTTCGTCCATCTGGGCGCTGAGCACGCCTTCGCCTCTGGCGAGCCTCAGCTGGCTGTAGGCAGGCAGGTCGACCATTTCGATGAGGCTGAAGGGATGGTCAGTATTCCTATGGATATGCACCGTGGCGATCTGTACCAGGTCGGTGTAGTCAGGGCTTTTCGAGACGCGCGCGAAGTTCTGGAACTGGCCCGGCACACAGGCCAGCGGCTCGGGGAAATCCCATGAGCGCAGCAGGCGCTCGCCGATGACCGGGTGGATGCTGTCGATTACGTGGTTGAGGCTGATCGGGTCGGACAGCAGCTCGTAATGGTCTTCGGCATAGGTCAGGATCGGCAGGATCCCGATCAGGTGGATCAGCCCGGCGAGCGTGGCCTGATCGGGTTTCAGACTGGTGTAGTGCTGACACAGGGTGTAGCTGATACCGGCCACCTGCAGGCTTTGCTTCCAGATATCGCGCATCTTCTGCTCGATGACCGGCGACTTGGCGTGGAACATCTGCTCGACCACCAGGCCGATGGCCAGGTTGCAGGTGTAGTTGACGCCCAGGCGTCGAATCGCGGTATTGACGTCGCTGACTTCAAAATTCGGGCGCAGCAGGGGGCTGTTCGCAACCTTGATAAGGCGCGCGGAAAGGGCTGTATCGCTACCGATGACCTTGCTCAGGGCCGAAATACTGATCTCGGTGTCCTCTGCAGCCAGGCGAATCCTCAGTGCCACTTCCGGCAGGGTGGGGAGAAACAAGGCATCTCTGTCGATGGCCTTGATCAAGTTTCTCTGCACCTCGTCAGCCATCTTGCTCATGTTGCATCTCGCAGCTGTTGGGGGTGTCCAGAGTTATCCGCGCGCTCTTCAGAGCGCCAGGCTGTACTGGATCGCTCTAAAGACACTAGGAAGCTGAATGTGTTCGTCTGCTAGCGCTGAGTTTCGAGTTTGCTGTCCAGTGTGTAGGGCAGTTCACTCATTTGCAGCGCCGCGCCTTCTGGCGAACCAAGATTGATACGACCGTCTTCTGCCGCATCACCCTGCAATACCGCGAGCAGCTCGATGTTCTGCCCATCCTGTGCCGCAATGACGACGTTGCCCACGGCGCTGGCATGCACCGGTGAGAACAGTGCCGTACCGGGCTGCGGGATCTCTTCGCCGCTCAGGGTCAGGCGGTAAAGCCTGCGCTTTAGTTTGCCAAGATATTGCATTCTGGCAACGATTTCCTGGCCGGTGTAGCAGCCTTTCTTGAAGCTGACGCCGCCAACCGCTTGCAGATTGATCATCTGCGGAATGAATTCTTCGCGGGTGTTGCCGAACACCTGGCCGATACCGACACGGATCTGGCCCAGCAGCCAGTCGTTCAGCGGGGCTTCGCTCAACTGCGATGCCAGACGCGCTTTGATGCTGTCTACCTGTGCGCTGCGCACCCAGAGCTCGGCCCGACCTGGCGAGACGCGGATCGCGATCAGATCATCGGCGCGCACCACGCTATCGGTTTCCTGTGGCAGATCCAGCCCCAGGCTGACCAGCGCAGCGTCCCCGTCCTGCAGACCGAAGCGCACCCAGTCTGCGCTTTCATCCGTGAGCTTCGATTTGGAGAACACTGCGTATTTGCGCAGGTCGAGCAATTGCGCCTCGATCAGTTCGCCAGCCATCGCCAACAGGCAACCGTCGCCCTCGAACACGATGCGAAAACTCGACTGCATCCGGCCTTTCTGCGTGCAACGGGCACCCAGGCTGGATTTGTCTTCATTCAGATAATTGAGGTTGCACGTCAGCTGACCCTGAAGAAACTTGCTGGCATCCACGCCGCGAACGGCGAGAACGCCCTCATGGGTTAGCGTGCAGAAAAAAGCTGTGTGGGCCATGGTCATCGCAGATTGGGAAAAAAGTCCGGGGGCACATCATAGTGCCGAGTCGAGGTTATGCATACGGGTACATGAAAACTGCTGCGACCATTGCGAGATTCGCGCGCCCGGCTCACGGCTGTATACTTGCCGCCTACTTTGAGGAGCGCTCCATGGTCGAAGACGTTGAACTCAACCGCCTTTACTGGCACAGCCGCCGCGGCATGCTTGAACTGGACGTGCTGCTGGTGCCGTTTGTCCGTGAGGTCTATCCACATCTGAATGACGTAGACCGCGATTTGTACCGCCGTCTGCTGACCTGTGAGGATCAGGATATGTTCGGCTGGATCATGCAGCGCGCCGAATCCGAAGACGCTGAATTGCAGCGTATGGTTCGCATGATTCTGGATCGTGTCCAGCCCCAGTGATCGCTTTGAATGTCACTGGCAGGCTTCGCGTCTGCTGGTGACGGCGTATCTTGCGGTTCAGTCGCTGGCACTGGTCGCGTTGTACTGGCTTGACATCGCCGCGTGGGCTGCGGCGCTGTGTGCGCTGATGTGCCTGGTGCACGCTGTCCGCGTGATTCCACGCTCCATCCTGCTGACGCATCCGGCGGCATTCACTGCACTCAAGCGCGATCATCAAGGCTGGCAGCTGTGGAATGCATGTGACGGCTGGCAGCCTGTGCAGTTATGCCCCGACAGCCTTGCCTTGCCGTGGGTGGTCATTCTGCGTTTTCGCCCGATTATCGCCGGTCGGCCAGCACGATCAATAAACAGTTGTTGTATCCCGCATGACGCATTGACGCCGGACATTCATCGACGTCTGCGTGTACGTTTGAAATTCAGTCGGCATAGGTGGGCGGCACCAGAATAGTGTCCAGCGCCTCCGGCAACATATCGGGATAGTCCAGCGTGTAATGCAGGCCGCGGCTTTCCTTGCGCTGCATGGCCGAGCGGATCATCAGTTCCGCGACCTGCGCCAGATTGCGCAACTCGATCAGGTCACGGCTGACCTTGTAGTTGCTGTAGAACTCGTCGATCTCATCCAGCAGCAGGCGTACGCGGTGTTGAGCGCGCTGCAGGCGTTTGTTGGTGCGCACAATGCCGACGTAGTCCCACATGAACCGCCTCAGCTCGTCCCAGTTGTGCGCGATGATCACGTCCTCGTCCGAGTCGGTGACCTGGCTGGCGTCCCAGGCAGGCAGGTCGGCGGGCATCTGCACGTCAGCCAATTGCTTTTCGATGTCTGCGGCGGCCGATCGGGCATAGACGAAGCACTCCAGCAGCGAGTTGCTGGCCATGCGGTTGGCGCCGTGCAGGCCCGTGAAGCTGGTCTCGCCGATGGCGTACAGGCCCGGCACATCGGTATGCCCCTTGCTGTCCACCATCACGCCGCCACAGGTGTAATGCGCGGCCGGAACCACCGGTATCGGCTCGCGTGTGATGTCGATGGAAAACTCCAGGCAGCGCTCGTAGACGGTTGGAAAGTGCGTCTTGATGAAGGCTTCCGGCTTGTGGCTGATGTCCAGATACACACAGTCGATGCCCAGTCGCTTCATTTCATGGTCTATCGCGCGGGCCACGATATCGCGCGGGGCCAGTTCTGCCCGCTCGTCGAAGCGCTGCATGAAGCGCTCGCCGTTGGGCAGTTTGAGGTAGGCCCCTTCGCCACGAAGTGCTTCGGTGACCAGAAAACTCTTGGCCTGCGGGTGATACAGGCAAGTGGGGTGAAACTGGTTGAACTCGAGGTTCGCCACCCGGCAGCCGGAACGCCAGGCCATGGCGATGCCGTCGCCACAGGCGCCGTCAGGGTTGCTGGTGTACAGATAGACCTTGGCGGCGCCACCCGACGCCAGGATTGTGAAGCGCGCGCTGTAAGTATCCACTTCGCCACTGTGGCGGTTGAGCACATAGGCACCGAGGCAGCGCTGGCCGTCCAGGCCGAGGCGGCGTTCAGTGATCAGGTCGATGGCAGCGCGCTGATCGAGCAGTTCAATGTTGGGTCGCTTGATCGCCTGTTCCAGCAGGGTGCGAAAAATCGCTGCGCCCGTGGCATCTGCAGCATGAATGATCCGCCGATGGCTATGGCCGCCTTCACGCGTCAGGTGAAATTCAAATCCGCTTTCGTCGGTGTCTGCGTCATCGCCACGGGTAAAAGGTACGCCTTGATCGATCAGCCATTGAATCGCCTCGCGGCTGTGCTCGACGGTGAAGCGCACAGCGTCTTCGTCGCAAAGGCCGCCGCCTGCGTTCAGCGTGTCCTCAACATGAGATTGCACGGTGTCGGTGTCATCCAGTACTGCCGCAACGCCGCCCTGTGCCCAGAAGGTCGAGCCATTGGCGAGATCGCCCTTGCTCAGGACTGCAATCCGCAGGTGGTCGGGAAGGGTCAGTGCCAGGCTCAACCCGGCCGCGCCGCTGCCGATTACCAGTACGTCATGCTGAAAATGTTGACTCATCTGCGAATTCTGCCCTTGGCGACCACTAGTATAAGTATTGGGGTAACGGCACAATAGCCTCGCCTACATGGCAATGTGAGACCACAGCGGGTCTGGATTGTGCTCCAGTCCCTGACGTCATGCCTATTGATTTCCTTTTGTTGAGTTGCTGGAAATGCTCCAGTGTATTGATTTAAGGGAGTTTTATGCAGTTTGCGGCTCACGCCAGCGGTTGTGCCAATGGAACTTTTCTTAAAGAACCATGCTCAATAGCAGGTTGCCTACACAGGAACAGCGTCGATTTCGCAGGGTTAGATAAGTGATCATCAACTGCGAAACCGGCGACAAGACTATTCGCGCAGCCGACCGTGTCGAGCTGCGTTTTTCGTGCAGGCTTTACGATGGCTTGCAGGAAACTTGCTTGAAGGGGGAGAACTTTTGCGAAAAGCCCGAGTCTATGTTTGCGAGCCTGAACAATATCAGTTGCAACACTCCTTCATGCTTAACGAGGAGTGTTCATGCTAACCCAGGAAGAGGATCAGCAGCTTGTCGAACGCGTACAGCGTGGCGATACGCGAGCATTTGATCTGTTGGTGCTGAAGTATCAGCACAAAATTCTAGGGTTGATCGTGCGATTCGTGCACGACACCCATGAGGCTCAAGACGTTGCACAGGAAGCCTTTATCAAGGCTTATCGTGCTCTCGGAAATTTTCGCGGCGACAGTGCTTTCTACACCTGGCTGTACCGCATCGCCATTAACACGGCGAAGAACTATCTGGTTTCGCGAGGTCGGCGGCCACCGGATAGCGATGTAAGGTCTGAAGACGCGGAGTTCTACGACGGCGACCACGGCCTCAAGGACATCGAGTCGCCGGAGCGTGCATTGTTGAGGGATGAGATCGAGGGCACCGTCCATCGGACCATCCAGCTTCTCCCGGAAGATTTACGTACGGCACTAACTTTACGTGAATTCGATGGTCTGAGTTATGAAGACATTGCGAGCGTCATGCAGTGTCCTGTTGGTACCGTGCGCTCTCGGATCTTCCGCGCTCGGGAAGCCATCGATAAAGCCCTGCAGCCGTTGTTGCAGGAATCCTGAGACAGCGGCGATAGCCCAAGAGAGGAACCCGCCATGAGTCGTGAAGCCCTGCAGGAATCGCTGTCCGCGGTACTTGATAATGAAGCGGACGAACTGGAATTACGTCGGGTATTGAATGCCATTGACGATGCCGATACTCGCGCCACCTGGTCGCGTTACCAAGTTGCTCGTGCAGCGATGCACAAAGAGCTGCTGATCCCTCATCTGGATATCTCGGCTGCTGTATCTGCCGCGATCGCCGATGAAGTCAGCCCGCTCAAGGCAGCTCGCGGTCCTTGGCGTACGCTGGGTCGCCTGGCCGTTGCAGCGTCGGTTACCGTAGCCGTTCTGGCTGGTGTCCGCCTGTACAATCAGGACGACATTGCCGGTGCGCAACTGGCACAGCAGACCCAACAGCCTGCAAACCTGACTGTTCCGCAAGTGAAAGGCCCGGCCGTACTGGCTGGCTACACTGAAAGCGCCGAGCAAGCGCCTGGTCCTATGGCCAATGGTGTATTGCAGGGCGGTGGTCAAGGTGACCAGCGTCTGCCGGGCTATCTGCGTCAGCATGCCCAGGAAGCAGCGTTGAAAGGCACTGAAAGCGCGTTGCCATACGCTCGTGCTGCGAGTCTGGAAAACCGTTAAGGAGGATCATGCGAGCCGTCCCTCTACTGCCGCTACTGCTTGGTGGATGGCTTGCCCTCCCGGTACAGGCTGATGATGCGCAAGACGCAATCAATCGTCTTGCCAAGGTTGATCAGCAGCAGAGCTATCAGGGTACTTTTGTATACGAGCGCAACGGTAGTTTTTCTACCCACCGAATCTGGCACCGCATAGCGGACGGTCATGTTCAGGAGCGCTTGCTGCAACTTGATGGTTCTGCTCAGGAAGTGTTGCGTGTTGACGGGCTTACCCAGTGCGTCAGCGGCACACTCGAAGCGGGTATGGCCAATCCGGCCGACTCATCTGCCCGCGCCTTCGATGTCAAAAGACTCTCCGCCTGGTACGACATAAAAGTTGTCGGCAAATCCAGAGTGGCCGGTCGCCAGGCAACCATCGTTGCGCTGTCCCCCAAGGACCAGCATCGATACGGCCTCGAACTTCACCTGGATAACGAAACCGGTCTTGTGCTCAAGTCGCTTCTATTGAGCGAGAAGGGGCAGTTGCTCGAACGTTTCCAGTTTACCGATCTCGACACCGCCGGTGTTCTGTCCGAGCAAGCGCTCAAGACCAGTGCCGATTGCAAACCCGTGTCTGTGGTGAAGACCAAGCCCGAAGCGTCCATAAGTCCTGTGGCCTGGCATTCGGACTGGCTGCCGCCGGGTTTCGAAGTCAGCAGCAGTGGCGTGCGCAAGGACGCCTCCACGCAATCCTCCGTTACCCATCTGATGTATGGTGACGGTCTGGCGCGTTTTTCGGTGTTCATCGAGTCGGTGAAAGGCGGATCTTCCTCGGATATTCGCACCCAGCTAGGCCCTACAGTGGCTGTTTCGCGCCGTCTCACCACGCCGCAGGGCGACATGATGGTAACGGTCGTCGGAGAAGTTCCGATGGGCACTGCGGAGCGCATAGCATTGTCGATGCGTAACGACGAACCTCCAGCCAATAAATAAACATTTGAAGTCACGGATCCCAGGATGTAAAAATTTTCATCCTGGGTTACAGAAGCCGCCAGGCCGCACTCAACCTGGCTCGGGCACAGGCGCTGAAATGTTTGGTGAGGTTTGCAGATTGCAAAAGCTCTGTTTTTTTTCTATAGGTCACAGCCTCGCAGCTCTGGCCTTTTGTCGTTTCCAGAGGCCATGTCGCTGATCCAGAGATGAGCATCGCTGCTTGAGGTCTTTGAGTCGGTTGCTTCGGACTGCTTAATTTTTTCCTCGTTACGAACGGGAGCCATATGTCGATACCACGCATGAAATCCTACTTTTCATTGATTGCCGCTGTGCTGATGCTCGGTCAGGTTGCTACGGCTCAAGCCGAAAACCTGCCGGACTTCACCGGGCTGGTCGAGCAGGCGTCGCCCGCAGTGGTGAATATCAGTACGCGCCAGAAGTTGCCGGACCGTGCCGTCGCCAATCAGCAAATGCCTGATCTGGAAGGCTTGCCGCCGATGCTTCGCGAGTTTCTCGAGCGCAGCATGCCGCCGGGTTCGCGTCCGCCAGGTTCGGGTGCTGGCAAGGGTGATCGCCAGCGTGAGGCCCAGTCCCTCGGCTCGGGTTTCATCATCTCTCCTGACGGCTACGTGCTGACCAATAATCACGTGATCGACGGCGCTGACGAAATTCTCGTACGCCTGTCCGACCGCAGCGAGTTGAAGGCCAAGCTGGTGGGTACCGATCCGCGTACCGACGTTGCCGTCCTGAAAATTGAAGGCAAGGACCTGCCAACTGCCAAGCTGGGTAATTCCAATACGCTCAAGGTCGGCGAATGGGTCCTGGCGATCGGCTCGCCGTTCGGTTTCGACCATTCTGTGACCAAGGGTATCGTCAGTGCCAAGGGGCGCAGCCTGCCTAACGATACCTATGTGCCGTTCATTCAGACCGACGTGGCCATCAATCCGGGTAACTCGGGTGGCCCGCTGTTCAACATGGCGGGCGAGGTCGTCGGGATCAACTCGCAGATCTTCACGCGCTCCGGTGGTTTCATGGGGCTGTCGTTCGCGATTCCGATCGACGTCGCCATGGATGTGGCCAATCAGCTCAAGGCCAATGGCAAAGTCAGCCGCGGCTGGCTGGGTGTGGTCATCCAGGAAGTGAACAAGGACCTCGCCGAGTCGTTTGGCCTGGACAAGCCTGCCGGCGCGCTGGTTGCGCAAGTGCTTGAAGACGGCCCGGCTGCCAAGGGTGGTGTGCAGGTGGGTGACGTGATTCTGAGCGCCAACGGTCAGCCAATCGTCATGTCGGCTGACCTGCCGCACCTGATCGGCAACCTCAAGGACGGCAGCAAGGCCGAACTTGAAGTGATTCGCGACGGCAAGCGTCAGAAGCTGACGGTCACCGTCGGTGCACTGCCTGATGAAGGTCAGGAAATGGGCGATGTTGGCGGTACGGGTGCCGAGCGCAGCAGTAATCGTCTGGGCGTATCGGTGATCGAGCTGACCGCCGAGCAGAAGAAATCCCTGGATCTCAAAGGTGGTGTGGCGATCAAGGAAGTCACAGGCGGCCCGGCTTCGCTGATCGGTCTGCAGGCGGGTGATGTGATCACTCACCTGAACAATCAGGCGATCACGTCCAGCAAGCAGTTCACCGAGGTGGCGAAAAGCCTGCCCAAGGATCGCTCTGTCTCGATGCGTGTTCTGCGTCAGGGCCGTGCGACCTTCATTACCTTCAAGCTGTCCGAGTAACCGGTCGGTTTAAGAGGAAAGGGTGGCCATGGCCACCCTTTTTTGTACCCGTTTGTTTACCGTGCGCCGATCCAGGTGCCTGTAAGCGTGACGCCTCTTGCTTAGTTCAGGTACAATTCCCGGCTATTTTTCGGCGGGCAATCTGCCTGCAACCTTTTTGAGTGTTGATCCGTGAGTGATTTGAGTCATATCCGCAATTTCTCCATCATCGCCCACATTGACCATGGCAAGTCGACGCTGGCCGACCGCTTCATTCAAATGTGCGGCGGCCTGACCGAGCGCGAAATGGAAGCGCAGGTGCTCGATTCCATGGATCTTGAGCGCGAGCGCGGGATCACCATCAAGGCCCATAGCGTTACCCTGTATTACAAGGCCAAAGACGGTATTACCTACCAGCTGAACTTCATCGACACCCCCGGGCACGTCGACTTCACCTACGAAGTCAGCCGTTCTCTGGCCGCGTGCGAAGGTGCGTTGCTGGTGGTCGATGCAGGGCAGGGCGTCGAGGCGCAATCGGTCGCCAACTGCTATACCGCCATCGAGCAGGGCCTTGAGGTCATGCCGGTACTGAACAAGATGGACTTGCCGCAGGCCGATCCGGACCGCGTCAAGGAAGAGATCGAGAAGATCATCGGCATCGACGCCACCGATGCCGTGGCGTGCAGCGCCAAGAGCGGCATGGGCGTGGATGAGGTCCTCGAGCGTCTGGTCGCAACCATTCCGGCACCGACCGGCAATATCGAAGATCCGCTGCAGGCGTTGATCATCGACTCCTGGTTCGACAACTACCTGGGCGTCGTGTCCCTGGTGCGTGTGCGCCACGGCCGCGTCAAGAAGGGCGACAAGATTCTCGTCAAGTCGACCGGCAAGCTGCATCTGGTCGACAGCGTGGGCGTGTTCAACCCCAAGCACACGGCAACCGTCGATCTGAAAGCGGGCGAGGTAGGCTTCATCATCGCCGGCATCAAGGACATTCACGGTGCGCCGGTCGGTGACACCCTGACCCTGAGCACCACGCCCGACGTCGACGTGCTGCCCGGCTTCAAGCGTATTCAGCCACAAGTCTATGCAGGCCTGTTCCCGGTCAGCTCGGACGACTTCGAAGACTTCCGTGAAGCGCTGCAGAAGCTGACCCTGAACGACTCTTCACTGCAATACCTGCCCGAGAGCTCCGATGCGCTGGGCTTCGGCTTCCGCTGTGGCTTCCTCGGCATGCTGCACATGGAGATCATCCAGGAACGCCTGGAGCGTGAATACAATCTCGACCTGATCACCACCGCGCCAACCGTAATCTTCGAGCTGTTGTTGAAGACCGGCGAAACGATTTACGTCGATAACCCATCCAAGCTGCCTGACCTCTCGGCCATCGAAGACATGCGCGAGCCCATCGTTCGCGCAAATATTCTTGTGCCGCAGGAGCACCTGGGCAACGTCATTACGTTGTGCATCGAAAAACGTGGCGTACAGCACGACATGCTGTTCCTCGGCACGCAGGTCCAGGTGAGCTACGATTTGCCGATGAACGAAGTGGTTCTGGATTTCTTTGATCGTCTCAAGTCTGTCAGCCGCGGTTATGCTTCGCTGGATTATCATTTTGATCGTTACCAGTCGGCCAACCTGGTCAAGCTCGACGTTCTGATCAACGCCGAGAAGGTCGACGCCCTGGCCCTGATCGTTCACCGCGACAACGCACACTACAAAGGGCGTGCGTTGACCGAGAAGATGAAAGAGCTGATCCCTCGACAGATGTTCGACGTGGCAATTCAGGCGGCTATCGGCGGTCAGATTGTGGCCCGGACAACCGTCAAGGCGCTTAGAAAGAACGTATTGGCCAAATGCTACGGCGGTGACGTCAGCCGCAAGCGTAAATTGCTGGAGAAGCAAAAGGCCGGTAAGAAACGCATGAAGCAGGTCGGCAACGTGGAAATTCCACAGGAAGCCTTCCTTGCAGTGCTCAGGTTGGAATAGTCAGGTCCTATGTCACTAAATTTCCCGCTGTTGTTGGTCATCGCTGTCTTCGTCTGTGGCGTGCTTGCACTGATTGATCTGGTCATCCTGGCGCCTCGCCGCCGTGCTGCCATTTCCAACTATCAGGGCAGCGTGGGCGAACCTGACATTGCTGTCGTGGAGCGCTTGAACAAGGAGCCTTTGCTGGTCGAGTACGGCAAATCGTTCTTCCCGGTGTTGTTCATCGTGCTGGTGCTTCGTTCGTTTCTGGTCGAGCCGTTCCAGATTCCTTCGGGCTCCATGAAGCCGACACTGGATGTGGGTGATTTCATTCTGGTCAACAAGTTCGCGTACGGCATTCGCCTGCCGGTACTGGACCAGAAGGTGATTCAGATCGGTGATCCGCAGCGTGGCGACGTGATGGTGTTCCGTTATCCGAGCGACCCAAGCGTCAATTACATCAAGCGTGTCGTCGGTCTGCCGGGTGATCGTATCCGCTACACCAGCGACAAGCGGCTGTTCATCAATGGCGAGCTGGTCGCCAAGAAGCTGATCGGCACCGAGCCCGGTACACTGGGCAGCGCGGAACTCTATGAAGAGCAGCTGGGCGAAGTCGAACATCAGATCCGTCAGGAAATGAGCCGCTACCGCGCGCCGCCTGACAGTGAGTGGACAGTGCCTGCCGCGCACTACTTCATGATGGGCGACAACCGTGACAACTCCAACGACAGCCGTTACTGGGATGATCCCAACATTCCCAAGGACGAGCTGGGCATGGTCCCGGACAAGAACATCGTAGGCAAGGCGTTCGCGGTGTGGATGAGCTGGCCCGAGCCGAAACTGAGCCACTTCCCCAATTTTGCGCGCGTAGGGCTGATCAAGTAATCGATGCGGCGCTGCCTGAGCAGCGCCGCATGTCATTTGGGCTGACTGGAAACGCCTCTGAAGCATGAGTCGACCCGGTCAGGAGGCGTTGCACTCTTGAGGTCGAAGTCGAACATGACGTTCTCTACTTCTCAAAAAGGCTTTTCTTTCGTGGGCTGGCTGTTGGTGCTGGCGCTGGTCGCGTTTGCGACGAGCACGGCCTTCAAGCTGGTTCCGCACTACCTCGACTACATGACGATGAAGAAAATCATCGAAGCGGTCGACACCAACAAGACCCTGGACATCACCACGGTCGACGATTTTTACGGTTATGTCGGTAAGAACATGCAGGTCAACAGCATTCGGGATATAGATTTGAACAAGGCGTTGAAAGTGACGGTGGAGAACAATGCGTTCCAGGCTCATTTGAACTATGAGCAGCGTGAACCGTGGTTCCAGAACATCGATCTGGTGTTGAAGTTCGACAAGCAATTCAGTGTGGGTAAACCGTGAGCGTATCCTTGAGCCGCCTTGAGCGTCAGCTCGGCTACACCTTCAAGGATCAGGAACTGATGGTCCTGGCCCTGACCCATCGCAGTTTTGCCGGTCGCAACAATGAGCGTCTGGAGTTTCTCGGTGATGCCATTCTCAACTTCGTGGCGGGCGAGGCGCTGTTCGAGCGTTTCCCCCAGGCTCGCGAAGGCCAGTTGTCCCGCTTGCGGGCGCGGCTGGTGAAGGGCGAGACCCTGGCGTTGCTGGCCCGTGGTTTCGATCTGGGCGAGTACCTGCGCCTTGGTTCGGGCGAGTTGAAAAGCGGTGGTTTCCGTCGTGAGTCGATTCTCGCCGACGCGCTCGAGGCGCTGATCGGGGCGATCTATCTGGATGCAGGCATGGAGGCGGCGCGCGAGCGCGTCCTGGCCTGGCTGACAACCGAGTTTGACAGCCTGACGCTGGTGGACACCAACAAGGACCCCAAGACCCGACTGCAGGAATTTCTCCAGTCGCGGGCCTGCGAACTGCCACGTTACGAGGTGGTGGATATCCAGGGCGAGCCGCATTGCCGGACGTTTTTCGTCGAATGCGAGATCAACCTATTGAATGAAAAAAGCCGAGGACAGGGTGTCAGCCGCCGGATCGCCGAACAGGTAGCCGCCGCAGCAGCACTCATCGCCCTGGGCGTGGAGAACGGTCATGAATGATACAACCGCAACACGCTGTGGCTATGTTGCCATTGTCGGCCGTCCCAACGTAGGCAAGTCCACGCTGCTCAACCACATTCTCGGTCAGAAGCTCGCGATCACCTCGCGCAAGCCGCAGACCACGCGCCACAACATGCTGGGCATCAAGACTGAAGGCGCCGTGCAGGCAATCTATGTCGATACTCCCGGCATGCACAAGAATGGCGAGAAAGCGCTCAACCGTTACATGAACAAGACCGCTTCGGCGGCGCTGAAGGACGTCGACGTGGTCATCTTCGTCGTCGATCGCACCCGCTGGACGGACGAAGACCAGATGGTTCTGGAGCGCGTTCAGTATGTCCAGGGGCCGGTCATCCTGGCGATCAACAAGACCGATCGCATCGAAGACAAAAGCGATCTGATGCCGCATCTGGAGTGGCTGCAGGGTCAGTTGCCGAATGCGTCCATCGTGCCGATCTCCGCGCAGCATGGTCACAACCTCGAAGCGCTGGAAAGCCTGATTGCCTCGCACCTGCCCGAGAATGACCACTTCTTCCCGGAAGACCAGATCACCGATCGCAGCAGCCGCTTTCTGGCTGCCGAACTGGTCCGCGAGAAAATCATGCGCCAGTTGGGTGCCGAGCTTCCGTACCAGATCACCGTCGAGATCGAAGAATTCAAGCAGCAGGGCCGCACCCTGCATATCCATGCGCTGATTCTTGTCGAGCGCGATGGACAGAAGAAGATCATCATTGGCGACAAGGGCGATCGCATCAAGCGCATCGGCAGTGATGCGCGTCGTGACATGGAACTGCTGTTCGACTCCAAGGTGATGCTCAACCTGTGGGTCAAGGTCAAAGGTGGCTGGTCCGATGACGAGCGCGCACTGCGTTCCCTTGGCTACGGCGACCTCTAAGCTGTCCTTTCGCCCGACCTTGCTATGGTCGGGCGAACACTTCCCTTTCGAGCCAGCCTGATGAGCACGCCTACCGGCCAACCTGCTTATGTGCTCCACAGCCGTGCGTATCGCGAAAACAGCGCGCTGGTCGACTTCCTCACGCCTAAGGGCCGTCTGCGTGCCGTGCTGCGCAGTGCCAAGGGCAAGGCGGGTTCGCTGGCACGCCCATTCGTGCCCCTCGAGGTCGAGTTTCGAGGGCGGGGCGAGCTGAAGAATGTCGGCCGCATGGAAAGCGCGGGCGTCGCTACCTGGATGACCGGCGAGGCGTTATTCAGCGGCATGTACCTCAACGAGCTGCTGATTCGCCTGTTGCCTGCCGAAGATCCTCATCCTGCCGTGTTCGAACATTACGCTGGCACGCTGCTGGCCCTTTCTCTGGGGCGTCCGCTGGAGCCGTTGCTGCGTTCGTTCGAATGGCGGTTGCTGGATGACCTGGGCTATGGCTTCGCGATGGACGCCGACATCAATGGCGAACCGCTGGCCATTGATGGCATGTATCGCTTGCAGGTCGATGCCGGGCTCGAGCGTGTCTACCTGCTTCAGCCCGGTCTGTTTCAGGGCGCGGAATTACTGGCCATGTCCGAAGCGGACTGGAGCGTCCCCGGTGCGTTGTCCGCTGCCAAGCGTCTGATGCGTCAGGCGCTGGCGGTACACTTGGGCGGTCGCCCGTTAGTCAGTCGTGAACTGTTTCGCAAGCCTTGATCAGGCTTTATTCTCTACAGCCTGCTTCGACCAGCTCGCCCATTTTTCTGGAGACCACCGTGACCCAAAGCACTCGCATCCTTCTCGGCGTAAACATCGACCACGTAGCCACCTTGCGTCAGGCTCGTGGCACGCGCTACCCGGACCCGGTCAAGGCTGCCCTGGACGCCGAAGAGGCAGGCGCCGACGGCATCACCGTTCACTTGCGCGAAGACCGCCGCCATATTCAGGAGCGCGATGTCCTGCTGCTCAAGGATGTCTTGCAGACCCGCATGAATTTCGAAATGGGCGTGACCGAAGAAATGCTCGCCTTCGCCGAACGCCTTCGCCCGGCGCACATCTGTCTGGTGCCTGAGACACGGCAGGAGCTGACCACCGAAGGCGGTCTGGACGTGGCAGGGCAGGAAGCGCGGATCAAGGCAGCGGTCGAGCGACTGGCGAAGATTGGCTGCGAGGTTTCACTGTTCATCGACGCCGACGAGCGTCAGATCGCCGCTTCAAAACGCGTCGGCGCCCCCGCCATCGAACTGCATACCGGTCGCTATGCCGATGCTCAGACCCCGACTGAAGTTGCCGAAGAACTGCAGCGGGTCGCCGACGGCGTCGCGTTTGGTCTCGCCCAAGGGCTGATCGTCAATGCCGGTCACGGCCTGCATTATCACAACGTCGAAGCCGTCGCCGCGATCAAGGGCATCAACGAACTGAACATCGGCCACGCGCTGGTGGCTCATGCTCTGTTCGTCGGCTTCAAGGCGGCAGTGGCCGAGATGAAAGCGTTGATCGTGGCGGCGGCCAGATAACTAATCCCTCAGGGTTTGCGCCCCACGATCACCGCACGCATGGGGGCAGGCAGGCCCTCGATAGTCTTGCTGTGATCGGTGGGGTCCAGATAGTCGCTCAGGGACTGGAAGCGCATCCACTCGGTGCTGCGCTGTTCGTCGACCGTTGTGTGGCTGACGTCGACGCAACGCACATCGGTGAAGCCGGCACGGCGCATCCACAACTCCAGCGCGGGGACTGAAGGCAGGAACCAGACGTTGCGCATCTGCGCATAACGATCTTCCGGGACCAGCACTTGATGGACATCGCCCGGCACTACCAGGGTTTCCATCACCAGCTCGCCGCCTTTTACCAGGCAGTCTTTCAAGGCCAGCAGGTGGTCGATGGGGGATTTGCGGTGATACAGCACGCCCATCGAGAACACTGTGTCGAAGCCTTCAAGATTGGCGGGCAAATCTTCCAGCGCGAACGGCAGGTGCCAGGCGGGCAGGTCAGGCAGATAGCGCTGCATGGCCTGAAACTGACAGAAAAACAGCCAGTTGGGGTCGACCCCGATCACGCTGTCGGCCCCGGCGCCAAGCATGCGCCATTGGTAATAACCGTTGCCGCAGCCGACATCCAGAACGCGTTTGCCCTTCAGGTCCAGGTGTGGCGAAACCCTCGACCACTTCCAGTCCGAGCGCCATTCAGTGTCGATGTGCACGCCGAACACATTGAACGGCCCCTTGCGCCACGGTGACAGGCCCAGCAATGCCTTGCGCAGGACGGTGCGGGTCTCGCCGTTGCACTCGGCTTCCAGGGTAAAACTGTCGAGCAGATCGATTCGCTCGGGCTGCAGGTCGGGCAAGGCATCCAGCGCACTTTGCCAGCGCTGCAGGTCACCGTGACCCTTGGCCATCTTGGTGTCGAGCTGGGCCTGCAGGCCATTGGCCCAATCGGCCAGAGGGGTTCCCGCCAGACGACGGACGAGGGGAGCGAGATCAATCATGGCAGGGCAATCAACGAGGTGAAGTTAAGGCATTGAAACCAGGGCACTACCTTGGAAAAACCTGCGGCAAGCAGGCGTTGGCGGTGTTCTTCGAGGCTGTCGGGTTTCATGACGTTTTCGATGGCGCTGCGCTTCTGGGCAATTTCCAGGTCGCTGTAGCCGTTGGCGCGTTTGAAGGCGATGTGCAGGTCGGTCAGCAGAGCCTGTTCCTGCTGGTCGTCGAAGCGCAGTTTTTCCGAGAGGATCAGCGCACCGCCGGGCACCAGCGCATCACGAATGCGGCCGAGCAATGCCAGACGCTGTTCGGGGGCAATGAATTGCAGGGTGAAGTTCAGCGCCACCACCGAGGCGGGTTTGAACGCCAGCGCGAGGATGTCGCCTTCGAGGACCTGCACCGGCAGCAACTCCTGAAACATGGAGTTCTGCGCGTTGAGGTATTCACGGCAACGCTCGACCATGGCACTGGAGTTGTCTATCGCAATGACTTCGCAGCCCTCACCGCGCACATGGCGGCGCAGGGCCTGGGTGACAGCGCCCAGAGAACTGCCCAGGTCATAGAGCACAGTATTTGGCTGCGCAAATTGCGCGGCCAGCACACCGAGGTTTTCGACAATCGTCGGATAACCGGGCACCGAGCGTTTGATCATGTCCGGGAATACCCGCACCACGTCCTCGTTGAAGGCGAAGTCAGGCACCTGGGCCAGCGGCTGGGCGAAAATGCGGTCGGTTTCTTTGCTCACGGCGGTTCCGGCGAAGGCTTTGAAAAGCCGGCATTCTAGCCAAGTTGCTGCCGGGATGCATGGTGCAGTACGTGCTGTCGGACAAGCCGTGCGCAAAGCCTCACTTCACGCTGATGGCGCACTCGAAGGTCTGCTCCGGGACGACTTCGGGTGCCCAGGGTTGCTGATAGACCATCATCAGCCGGCCGGTTCCGGCATCGGTGGCCTTGAAGCGCCAGACCGATTGCCCGCCGTCGCCGACCATCTCCTTGCTCTCGGCGCTGGCATACACCTCAGGCCCCAGGCTGCGCAGAATATTCTGGGCCGGGTTCTGGGTCAGCCAGCGAAAGCCGGTGGTGGGGTTGCTGGGCAGGGTCAGGATCAGCGTCTGCCCGGACGTGAGTGTCAGCGGGCAGTCGCTTTGCGTGTCGATGGAAACAATGTTTTTCGGCGTCTGAGCGCACGCCGTCAGCAGCGCAAGGCTCAGCGGGGCAATGAAACGGGCAGGGGTCATGGCAAGTTCCGGTATCGCGATACGAGGCGCAAGGATAACTGATCGGAGTTTTGTGAGGGAGTACGACCGGTGTCGCGCTCTGGATCGGACGCAGAGCGTCCAGAACTGCATTCCCATGCTGAAGCGTGCCGGAACGAGAGGTGCCCGATAGAACACCTCTCGTGCCCGTTCAGCGTAGGACCTGCGCAGTATCAATCTTTAGAACAACACCTTCACCACGTCCGCAAAGCGTTTGGCGAAGTGCACGGTAATGCCTTCCTTGAGGTAGTCCGGCAGTTCCTCGAAGTTGCCACGGTTAGGTTCCGGCAGGATCAGTTCGTGGATCTTCTGGCGTCGCGCGGCAATGACTTTTTCCCGCACGCCGCCGATCGGCAGCACATGCCCGGTCAGGGTCAGTTCGCCGGTCATGGCGACACCTTTTTTCGGCGGCTGGTTGCGGGCCAGGGACAGCAAGGCGCTGGCCATGGTCACACCCGCACTCGGACCGTCTTTCGGGGTGGCACCTTCGGGAACATGTACGTGCACGAACGCCTCATCGAAGAACTTCGCATCGCCACCAAACTTCGACAGATTGGCGCTGACGTAGCTGTAGGCAATTTCAGCCGACTCTTTCATCACGTCGCCCAATTGCCCGGTCAGCTTGAAGCCACGGTTGAGCGTATGAATGCGCGTCGCCTCGATGGGCAGGGTAGCGCCGCCCATGCTGGTCCACGCCAGGCCGGTGATCACGCCGGTGCCGGACAGTACTTGTTCGCTGCGGAATACGGGCATGCCCAGCGACGCTTCGAGGTCTTTTGGTCCGATCTTGATCACTGAATCGGGCTCGTCCAGCAGTTTGACCACTGCCTTGCGCACCAGCTTGCCAAGTTGCTTCTCCAGATGCCGCACACCGGCTTCGCGGGCGTAGCCCTCGATGACGGCGCGCAGGGCGCTGTCGCTGATGCTCAGCTTGCTTTTGGCAACGCCTGCTTTCTCCAGTTGTTTGGGCCACAAGTGGCGTTTGGCAATCGCCAGCTTCTCTTCAGTGATATAGCCGGACAGGCGAATCACTTCCATCCGGTCGAGCAGCGGGCCGGGGATCGAGTCCAGCGTGTTGGCCGTGCACACGAACAGAACCTTGGAGAGGTCCAGACGCAGGTCCAGGTAGTGATCGAGAAACTCGACGTTCTGTTCCGGGTCCAGGGTTTCCAGCAGCGCGGATGCAGGATCGCCCTGATAGCTCTGGCCCATCTTGTCGATTTCATCGAGCATGATGACCGGGTTCATGACTTCAACGTCTTTCAGCGCCTGCACCAGCTTGCCCGGTTGCGCACCGATATAGGTACGGCGGTGACCCTTGATTTCGGCCTCGTCGCGCATGCCGCCCACGCTCAGGCGATAGAACGGCCGCCCCAGCGACTCGGCAATCGAGCGCCCGACGCTGGTCTTGCCCACCCCTGGCGGGCCGACCAGCAGCACGATCGAGCCGCTGATTTCACCCTTGTAGGCACCGACGGCGAGGAATTCCAGAATCCGCGCCTTGATGTCGTCAAGCCCGGCATGGTGCTGATCGAGCACCTTGCGCGCGTGTTTGAGGTCCAGCTTGTCGGCACCATAGATGCCCCATGGCAGCGAGCTGGTCCAATCCAGGTAATTGCGCGTCACGGCGTATTCGGGCGAGCCGGTTTCCAGCACCTTGAGCTTGCCGATTTCTTCGTCGAACTTCTTGCGCGCCTGTGGCGGCAAGGTCTTGCCTTCGAGGCGCTGCTCAAACTGTTCAATGTCGGCGCTGCGATCATCCTTGCTCAGGCCCAGCTCCTGCTGAATGACCTTGAGCTGTTCCTTGAGGAAGAACTGCCGCTGATGCTCGCCGATCTTGCGGTTCACTTCGGCAGAGATTTCCTTCTGCAGGCGTGCAACCTCGACTTCCTTGCGCAGCATCGGCAGGACTTTCTCCATGCGCCTGAGCATCGGCACGCAGTCGAGCACCTCCTGCAGTTCGACGCCGGTGGCCGAGGTCAGCGCGGCGGCGAAGTCAGTGAGCGGCGAGGGGTCGTTGGGGCTGAAACGGTTGAGGTAATTCTTCAGCTCTTCGCTGTACAGCGGGTTGAGCGGCAGCAGTTCCTTGATCGCATTGATCAGGGCCATGCCGTAGGCCTTCACTTCATCGGTCGGCTCATTGGGCTGCTGCGGGTATTCGACTTCTACCAGGTACGGTGGGCGGTGGTGTTTGAGCCAGGTACGGATACGCACACGGCTCAACCCCTGCGCGACGAACTGTAAACGACCATTTTCGCGACTGGCGTGGTGAACCTTGACCAGAGTGCCATACTCGGGGAGTGCGTCGGTCTTGAAGTGGCGCGGATCTTCCTGCGGGGTGTCCATGAAGAACAGCGCCAGCGAATGATGCTCGGACTTGCTGACCAGCTCCAGCGTTTCGGCCCACGGCTCTTCATTGACGATGACAGGCAGGACCTGCGCCGGGAAGAACGGACGGTTGTGGATCGGGATGATGTAAACCTTGTCGGGCAGGTTCTGGCCGGGCAAGGCCAGCGAGGTGCTGTCGGAACTCAGAGACACGTCGTGCTCGTCTGCGTCGTTGGGCAAGTCTGGCGAGTCTGTCTGCTGGTCGCTCATGGGGCACCTGAGAAGTTGAACATGGTTCTTAGATGGGGCAGCGGCTCTCAGGTTTCAATAGTCTTGGTCGATAGTCTGTAAAGCGGTTGGAAAACCGTTATTTATTAGCGGGCCTGTCAGGGCTGACAAGGACGGGCTTACTTCATTTACGGCACTGCCGGTATGGGTTGAATCAGGCATGACCAACGTATTTATTTCTGCATTAGTGGCAGGACTGTGGATAGCATCGGCTGCAAACGCATCGGCTTCCAGCTTTACCGCCCAGGTAACGGACAAGGAAGGCAAGCCCCTTGCAGATGCGGTGGTAACGCTCAAAGGGCCGCCCGATCCTTCACCTGTTGTGTTGAAGGCGTCAATGGACCAGCGTGATCAGGAGTTTGCGCCACATGTACTGGCCATCCACGCCGGCACTCAGGTCAAGTTCCCCAACAGCGACAACATCCGCCATCAGGTCTACTCCTTTTCTCCGGCCAAGCGCTTCGAGTTGCGGCTTTACGAGGGCACACCCTCGGATCCGCTGTTGTTCGACAAGCCTGGCGTGGTCGTACTGGGCTGCAACATCCATGACTGGATGGTCGGTTACATCTACGTCACCGACGATTCATGGTTCGGCGTGACCGACAGCAACGGCCAGCTCAAGCTGGATCAGCTTCCGGCCGGGCATTATGCCGCGACCCTCTGGCATCCGCGTATCGCGGATATGCAGCCTGTGTCGGGCGGCGAGCTCGAGTTGCCGGCAGCAGGCCTCACTCAGCGTTTCAACCTCGCGGTCGAAGCGGAAGCCGATGACAAACCCGGCAAGCCCGCACCCGGCGGTTTCGGTGACGCCTTTCACAAGGCCGCACATGAATGAAATTTAGAGCCAGCTTTCAGGCGCGCATTGCCGGGGTTCTGATTGTCCTGTTGCTGATTGTCGTGAGTGCGGTCTATCTCGCCGTCAAGGTTGCAACAGGCGAGGCGGTGCGCACTCAGGCCCAGGCGCAGCTGGAGGTGGGTAGCCGCGTCTTCGAGCGTCTGATCGATCTGCGCGGCAAGCGTCTGCGTGACACCGTGCAACTGGTGGCAGCCGATTTCGGCTTTCGTGACGCGGTGGCCAGTTCCGACGCCTCGACCATTCGCTCGGTGTTGCTCAACCATGGCAAACGCATCAATGCCAGCGACATGTTTCTGCTGGGCATGGATGGCGTAGTGATTGCCAGCACCGTGCCGAAAGTCCCCGAAGGTTCCAGGTTTGTCTATGACCAAGCCCTGCGCAATGCCAAACGTGCCGGTCAGTCAGTGCTCATTGTGCCCGGCGGCGGAGACCCTCATTTGCTGGTGGAGAGCACCGTTCTCGCGCCATTGCCGATCGGCCGCGTGGTCATGGGCTTTACCATCGACAGCGGTATTGCCGAAGAACTGCGTTCGCTCAGCGGTCTGGAAGTGTCTTTTCTCACCGTAGAAGACGGTAAGAACGGTGAACTGATCAGTACCCAGCCAGAGGCCCTGCACGCGGGCCTGATTGAGCTGATGCGCAGCTCCTCGGAAGGCCAGATGCTGCTTACCGAGCAATCGAACCTTAACTTTCTCAGCCAGACCCTGATGCTCGCCAACACCAGTATTGGCGGCGACGGGCAGGTTATCGCGCTATTACAGAGCCCTCTGGACAAGGCCTATCAGGCATTCGCGCCGCTGAATGAGAAGATCTTCTGGATTTCCATGGCCGCTTTGGTGGCGTCGCTGATCGGCACACTGGCACTGGCGCGAAGCGTGTCGCTACCGGTACAGGCCCTGGCCACGGCGGCCAAACGTATTGGTGATGGCGACTATAAAACGCCGGTCACCCTGGTTCGCAGCGATGAGCTGGGCATGCTCGCCGAAGCGATCAACACCATGCAGCAGGGCATCGCGGTGCGCGAGGGGCAATTGGCGCACAACGCGCTGCACGACAATCTGACCGGGCTGCCCAACCGGGCGCTGGTTATGGAGCGTCTGGGTAGCTCGATTGCTGCAGAACGTGCGTTGGCTCTGTTGTCTCTGAGTATCGAAAACCTCGCCACGATCGGCGAAAGCGTGAGCGTTGAAGGCGTGGAGCAGTTGTTGCGCCATGTGGGCCAGCGCCTGCAAGGTAATCTGCGTGCCGGCGATACCGTGGCACGTCTGGGGACCAACGAGTTTCTGCTGTTGCTGGACAACACGTCCAGCGCGGGTGCAGTGGGCATGGCAGACGCCCTACAGCGTCTGCTCAGTGAGCCGCAGCGTATCGACAATCACGAGCTGGAGCTTGAGTGCTGCATTGGCATCACGGTGTATCCGGAACACGGTGATTCCGCCCAGGAATTGCTCAACCGTGCGGCAATTGCCCGCAAGGACGCCGCGTTCATTCCTGGTCGCCTGCAGATTTATCAGGATGGACGTGATCTGGCCCACCAGCGGCAGATCACGCTGATTCGTGACCTGCGCAAGGCCGCGCAAAATGGCGAATTCACGCTGCATTACCAGCCCAAGCTGGATATCCGTCAGGGCTATGTGCGTCAGGCCGAAGCGCTGTTGCGCTGGGCTCATCCGCAGTTCGGCAATGTCTCGCCTGCCGAATTCATCGTCCTCGCCGAGCGTACCGGGAGCATTTACCTGCTGACCAACTGGGTGATCGAAGAGGCGATTCGCCAACTGGCCGAATGGCGTCAGCGCGGTCTGGTCCTGCAGGTGTCGGTGAACATTTCCGCTGATGACCTGCTGGGTGATGATCTGGTCGGTTATGTCATGAAATTGCTCAAGCAATACGCTCTGCCTGCCGAACAACTGGTATTCGAGATCACCGAAAGCGCAGTCATGAGCGAACCGGAAAAAGCACTGATCGTCCTGCATCGCCTGCGTGATTGCGGCATCAGTCTGTCAGTCGACGATTTCGGTACTGGCTACTCGTCATTGGCTCACTTGAAACGTCTGCCCGTGCAGGAGCTGAAAATCGACCAGTCTTTCGTGCGCAATCTGGATGAAACCAGTGAAGACGCAGTAATCGTGCGGTCGACCATTGAAATGAGCCACAACCTCGGACTGAAGGTGGTGGCAGAAGGTGTCGAGTATCAACACAGCCTAGACCTGCTCCGGCGTTGGCACTGCGATACGGCCCAGGGTTACCTGATCAGTCGACCGCTGACCGCGTCGGCGTTCGAGGCATGGATTGCCACGTATCAGGCCTCACCCGGTCTTATGGTGAATTAATCCATGTTGCACAAAACATCGCTGCTGTTGGGGTCTTTGCTGGTGGGTATGGCGGGGGTTGCTTCGACGCCCGCCCTGGGCGACAACGGCCGGTTGATCGCCACGGGTGGCGCTACCAGCATTGAAGGCAGCGCCGGCGGCGGCATAACCCCGTGGGCGGTGATTACCGGCTACAGCGAGCAAGGCGAGTGGGGCGCTACCGCCTTCGCCACGCATGTGGATCTGCCGGACTACAACCTTGATGTGGCAGGCCTGGCGGTCGCCTATGGCAACCGCGTGGAGTTTTCCTACGCGCATCAGCGTTTCGATATCAGCAACCTGCAGCACGGGCTCAGCCTGCCGGACGATAACCTCAGTCAGGACGTGTTCGGCGTCAAGGTGCGGCTCTTCGGCGACCTGATCTACGAAAGCCTGCCGCAGGTTTCTCTGGGGGTGCAGTACAAGCATCAGAACGATTTCCTGATTCCCAGCCTGGTCGGCGCCCGACGTGACTCGGATGTCGAAGGCTACCTGACGGCCAGCCGCTTGTTCATGGGCGCGGCGTTTGGCTACAACGTTGTGGTCAACGGCGGCGTGCGTTACAGCCGCGCCAACGAAACCGGACTGTTGGGGTTCGGCGGCGATCGGCGCGACAGCCGCAGCCTGCTCAAGGAGAGCTCGGTAGCCGTGCTGTTCAATCCGCGCTGGGCACTCGGTGTCGAATATCGCGAGAAGCCAGACAACCTGTCGTTTGCGGGCGAAAGTGACTGGGCCGATGTGTTTCTCGGCTATTTCCCCAACAAGCACGTGTCCGTGGTCCTGGCTTACGCCCGTTTGGGCGAAATCGCCACGCTGGACAACCAGAACGGCACCTATCTGTCTGTGCAGGGGAGTTTCTGATGAGGCGTATGCTGATAGCCATGATGCTGACGCTACTGGCCGGTTGCGCGCAGCAGCAACAGCCACCCAAGGATGACAGCCTCTACCAGGACCTTGGCCAGCGTGCCGGTATCCAGCGCATCGTCGAAGGTATGCTGATAAACGTGGCCAGGGATGAGCGGATCGTCGAGCATTTCAAGAAAGTCGACATCGTGCGTCTGCGCGACAAACTGGTCGAGCAACTCTGCGTCGAGTCCGGCGGCCCGTGTCGCTATACCGGCGACAGCATGGCCGAGGCGCACAAGGGCCAGCACCTGACGCCCAGCGATTTCAACGCGCTGGTCGAAGACCTGATCGCCGCGATGGACACCGAAAAGGTCCCGGTCCCCGTACAAAACCGCCTCATCGCCCGGCTGGCACCGATGCGCGGCGAAGTGATCGGCAAGTGATGGGTAGCCCTGAAACACACACTGACTATCGTGCCAATGCTCCCCGTCCAAGATCGGACGCAGAGCGTCCAGAACAGCATTCCCACGCTGGAGCGTACGGAACGATAATCTTCAGGGAGGGCACTTGCGCGAGAACACTATCGTGCCAATGCTCCGCGTTGGCATGCCGTTCGTGACGCTCCGCGTCACAAATCGACGCCGCGCTGCGTGTTCAGGATCGGACACAGAGCGTCCAGAACTGCGTTGCCACGCTGGAGCGTGGTGACGATAGTCTCTGTCGCGTTAACTCCAACTTTGCCCCATCTCAACTCAACCGCGTCAGATACCCCGGCACTTCCTGCTCCGGCAATACCGACAACACTTTCAGGCGTTGCAGCATGCGCTGGCGGGCGCGTAACAGGTGTTCCTTGAGGTTCAGTGCGGCGGCGTCGAAGGCACCGTGCAGCAGCAATTCAATGATCAGCCGGTGTTCGGCGAGCATCGCTTCATCGGCGCCAATGCTCAGCAGGCGGTAGAAAATCCGGTTGATGATCATCGGGCTCTGCGCCTGGCTGATCAGCATGGCGATCTTGCGGTTTTGCAGACCGCCCAGGCATTGCTGATGCAGGTCGTCCTCAAGGCGCTCGATCTCCTCAAGGCTGCACTGTTCGGCGTTTTGCGCCTCGATGACCCTGGCCAGCATTGCCTCCAGGGTTTCGCGGCTCAGCTGCGGCGCCGTCTGGCGCAAGGCTTCGGGCTCGAGGCAGGCGCGCAATTCGTAGTCTTCGGTGATTTCCCGGGCCGTCAGCGGCCCCGCCAGCCATTGCGAGTAAGGCTCTTTTTCCACCAGGCCGCGATCCCGCAGACGCATCAGCGCCTCACGAACCACTGCGCGGCTCACTCCGTAATGCTGCGCGGCGCTTTGTTCATCCAGCCGGTAGTGACCAAAGGCGATACAGGCCGACAGTGCCGCACCGATCTCATCGTGAATACGTTCGCCGAGCGGGCGGGTATCGACCAGTTCTTCGCTGCTGTCCAGCCCGAACTGCTTGTGGCTCAGGCTCAGACGCAGCGGCTCGACTTCCTGCGCGTCAGGATTGACCAGATAACCGCGGCCGTCGAAGCGGCTGATCAAGCCTTCTTCATGCAGCAGGTTGAGCGCCTTGCGCACCGGCACCCGGCTGGTGCCGAACAGTTCTGCCAGCGGTGCTTCAAGCAGCACCAGTCCATTGGCGGCCGCGCCCGAGACGATGGCGTTACGCAACACCTCGCGGATCATGGCGTAGCGCGACGCGGTGCGCGGGTCCTCTTCTGACATCGGTTTCATACACTTCTGGCGGTTGACGGACGATTCTCGCACAGAAGCGCTGTTGTCACCTTGGCACACGTCCTTATGCTCGCTCATGGGGCCACCGTTACTTTTTTGCACTGAAATGTATCTTTTGTAAAAGATACATTATTTCTTTATGACGATCCTGTTCGCCTACGACGCCTTATCGCAACTGATTGATGCCTTTGCAAAAAGGTTTCTAGTACGGCGTTTCCAGCGCGAAAGGGTCGTCAGCTCGATCGGGTCAGGACGTCGCGACATGCAGATTGGCATGGAACCTGCCTTTGTTAAATGTACATTTTATTAATAAGTACATTTTTAAAGGTGTGATGTCGATGACCGATACCGGGAGTCACAGCGTTACCGGTGATGCCTGCGCACTGGCCGAGGATTTTGCCCAGGGGCGCAGTGACCCTGTGCAGGCTCTGGACAAGGCCCTGCAACAGGCGGCACGCGCCGATCATGTGTTCATTTCCATGAGTATCGAACGGGCACGCAGGGAAGCCGAAGCGTCTGCGGCCCGCTGGCAGCAAGGGCAGCCATTGAGCCCCTTCGACGGCGTGCCCATCGCCTGGAAGGATCTTTTCGACGTGGCAGGCAGCGTCACAACCGCCGGCGCCGCGGTGCGCAACAACCTGTCCCCCGCGCTGCTGGATGCGCCGAGTGTCGGGCTGCTGGCACGGTCCGGGATGGTCAGCCTGGGCAAGACCAATCTCAGTGAATTCGCTTATTCAGGGCTGGGCCTGAACCCGCATTTCGGTACGCCGATCAACCCCAACAGCGACGGCTCGCCACGCATTCCTGGCGGTTCGTCTTCGGGTTCGGCAGTCGCCGTCGCCAACGGAACCGTACCGATCGCCATGGGCACCGATACCGCCGGTTCTATTCGTGTGCCGGCAGCGCTCAACGGTCTGGTGGGGTTTCGCAGCACCAGCCGCCGCTATAGCCGCGACGGTGTTTTCCCGCTGGCGCTGACGCTGGACAGCGTCGGGCCACTGACCCGCAGTGTGCGCGACGCTCTGGTGATCGACGATCTGCTCTGTGCGCGCAGCAAACCTTCATCGTTGATACCACGCAGCCTGGCCGGTCAACGTTTCCTGCTCGATCAGGCGGTGCTGGAAGACGAACGCGTCACGCCGGCCGTTCGCGACAACCTGTTGCGTGCTGTTGAAGCCTTGCGTGCAAGCGGTGCGCTGATCGAGGTCAAGCCTTGCCAGGCATTTCAGGCCACGTTGCTGTTAACCCAGCAACACGGCTGGCTTGGTGCAGCCGAGGCGTTCGCGCTGCATCAGGCGTTGCTCGACAGCGACGCCGCCAGCCAGCTTGATCCCAGGGTTCGCAAGCGCCTGGAGGCAGCCCGTTCCATGCCGGCCAGCCTGCTGGTCAATCTGTACGCTGCGCGCGAGCGGCTGCAGGAGCAGTTGACCCTCGAACTGGACGGCGCGCTGCTGATTACTCCGACCGTGGCCCATGTGGCGCCGCCGCTCGCACCGCTGCTGAAGGACGACGACCTGTTCGTTCAAACCAACCTCGCCACGCTGCGCCTGACCATGCCCGGCAGCCTGCTGAACATGCCCGGCGTGTCACTGCCCAGCGGCCGCGATGCCTCGGGCTTGCCCACCGGGCTGTTGCTCAGCGCACCGGCAGGCGAAGACGCACGGCTGCTGCGTGCGGCGCTGACGGTGGAGTCATTGATCGCAGCCCCTTGAATACGTTTTGCAGTGCAAACCGGCCCGCGTGCCGTACAGCGCGAAGCCGATCTGATTAACCCGTGGGAGAACAACGATGGCCAAAGAAATTCTGTGTGCGTTTGGTGTGGATGTGGATGCCGTTGCTGGCTGGCTGGGCTCCTATGGCGGCGAGGATTCGCCGGACGACATTTCCCGCGGCCTGTTCGCCGGTGAAGTCGGCGCTCCGCGTCTGCTCAAGCTGTTCGAGCGTTACGGTCTGCGCACCACCTGGTTCATTCCGGGGCACTCCATGGAGACCTTCCCCGAGCAGATGAAAGCCGTGGCGGATGCCGGGCATGAAATCGGTGTGCATGGTTACAGCCATGAAAACCCGATTGCGATGACCCCGGAGCAAGAGGAGATCGTCCTCGACAAGTCCATCGACCTGATCACGCAAATGACCGGCAAACGCCCGACCGGCTATGTCGCGCCATGGTGGGAGTTCAGCAACGTCACCAACGAGCTGCTGCTCAAGAAAGGCATCAAGTACGACCACAGCCTGATGCACAACGACTTCCACCCTTACTACGTTCGGGTGGGCGACAAGTGGACCAAAATCGATTACAGCCAGCATCCGGATACCTGGATGAAGCCGCTGGTACGTGGCGAAGAAACCGATCTGGTGGAAATTCCGGCCAACTGGTACCTCGACGATCTGCCGCCAATGATGTTCATCAAGAAGGCACCGAACAGCCACGGTTTCGTCAACCCTCGGCACCTGGAAGAAATGTGGCGCGACCAGTTCGACTGGGTCTATCGCGAACACGAACACGCTGTATTCACCATGACCATTCACCCGGACGTGTCTGGTCGCCCGCAAGTGCTGCTGATGCTGGAGCGCTTGATCGAGCACATTCAGAGCCATGCTGGCGTCAAGTTCGTCACTTTCGACGAGATTGCCGACGATTTCGTGCGTCGCAATCCCCGTACCCGCTGATTCATTGCCCTGTCCGAGGCGTCACTCATGTCCATTTACAATAAGCTCGACCTGACCGGCTGGAAACCTGAGCAACTGACTCCGGAGCAAGTACGGTTCGCCACATGGATTGCGTTTTTCGCGTGGGTGTTTGCGGTATATGACTTCATTTTGTTTGGCACGCTGTTACCGGAAATCGGTCGGCATTTCAGCTGGAGTGAGGTCGAACAGGCCGAAATCGCGACCTGGGTCGCGGTCGGCACCGCGGTGGTGGCTCTGGCCATCGGCCCGCTGGTAGATCGCCTGGGACGGCGCGTGGGTATCATTTTCACCGTGAGTGGCTCGGCGATCTGCTCGGCGCTCACGGCCATCGGCGGAGCATGGGGCAAGTCGCCCCTGATCCTCATTCGTTCGCTGGGCGGTCTGGGTTATGCAGAGGAAACGGTCAACGCGACCTATCTGAGTGAGATCTACGCCGCATCCGACGACCCGCGACTCACCAAGCGCCGTGGCTTCATCTACAGCCTGGTGCAGGGCGGCTGGCCGGTCGGTGCGCTGATCGCGGCTGGTCTGACGGCGGTGCTGTTGCCGGTCATCGGCTGGCAGGGTTGCTTCGTGTTTGCGGCTATTCCGGCCATCGTCATCGCTATCCTGGCGCGCAAGCTCAAGGAAAGCCCGCAGTTTCAGATCCATCAACGCATCACCCAATTGCGCAAGAAGGGCGACCTCAGTCAGGCGCAGGCCGTGGCGCAGACCTACGGGGTGGATTACGAAGAGCACAGCAAGGCCGGTATCGGCGCGGCCTTTCGCGGTTCTTCGCGCCGCGCGACCCTGGTGATCGGTGCTGCGATCCTGCTCAACTGGGCGGCCATTCAGGTATTCAGTGTGCTGGGTACGACGGTGATCGTCAGTGTCCACCATATCTCGTTCGAGAACTCGCTGATCATTCTGGTGCTGTCCAACCTGGTGGGCTATTGCGGCTACCTGTGTCACGGCTGGATGGGTGACCGGATCGGTCGCCGCAATGTCATCGGCCTTGGCTGGATGCTCGGCGGCCTGGCGTTTGCCGGCATGCTTTACGGGCCAAGCAACATGGTGACGGTGGTCGGCTTGTACAGCCTGGGGCTGTTCTTCCTGATCGGCCCGTACTCGGCGGCCTTGTTCTTCATCAGCGAAAGCTTCCCGACCAGCATTCGTGCCACGGGTGGCGCAATCATCCATGCCATGGGCCCGCTCGGTGCTGTGGTCGCAGGCTTCGGCGCCACATCGGTACTGAGCGCAGGCGGCGACTGGCAGACCTCGGCGTTGTACTTCGGCGCAGTGCCTTGCTTCCTGTCGGGTGCACTGATGTTCGCCGCTAAACACGTGCGACCTGAAACGGTGAAATGAGGAGCAGCACATGACGCGTAAAGTTGCAGTGATAACCGGTGCCGCCAGCGGCATCGGTCAGGCGCTGGCAGTGGCGTTTGCCCGCCAGGGTGTGGCGGTGGCAGGCGGGTTCTATCCGGCTGACCCGCATGATCCGGACGAAACCCGCAGGCTGGTGGCGGAGGCGGGCGGCGAATGCCTGATGCTGCCGCTGGATGTGACCTTCACCGAATCGGTCGATGATCTGGCCGCGCAGGCAGTCAAGGCGTTTGGCCGCATCGACTACGCGGTCGCCAATGCCGGGCTGTTGCGCCGCGCGCCGTTGTTGGAAATGACCGACGAGCGCTGGAACGAGATGCTCGACGTGGACCTGACCGGCGTGATGCGTACCTTCCGCGCCGCCGTCCGGCACATGGGTGAGGGCGGGGCACTGGTGGCGATTTCCTCGATTGCCGGTGGTGTGTATGGCTGGCAGGACCATGCCCATTACGCAGCGGCCAAGGCCGGCGTGCCAGGGCTGTGCCGGTCACTGGCGGTGGAGCTCGCCCCGAAGGGCATCCGTTGCAACGCGGTGATTCCCGGCTTGATCGAGACGCCGCAATCGCTGGACAGCAAGAACTCGCTGGGGCCGGAAGGTCTGGCGCAGGCGGCCAAAGCCATCCCGCTGGGCCGTGTCGGTAGAGCGGATGAAGTCGCTGCGCTGGTGCGTTTTCTGTGCAGCGATGAAGCCAGTTACCTGACCGGGCAAAGCATCGTGATCGACGGTGGCCTGACCGTGCGCTGGCCCGAGTAGAGCGATTCGGATCGGCAGCGAGCCTGCTCGCGAAGCGTTCAGTACAGACGCTGGGAATGGCGTGTCAGTGACTGAGCGTTCGCGAGCAATACGCAGTGATCCCCAAACCAACCGAGGAACCCGACCCATGCAGCAACTCAAACAAAAGCGGGCAGTGATCACCGGAGCAGGCAGTGGCATCGGCGCAGCCATCGCTCGCGCCTATGCGGCTGAAGGCGCGCGTCTGGTGCTGGGCGATCGAGACGCCCACAGCCTGGCGAAGATCGCTGCAGAGTGCCGTCAGCTGGGCGCTCAGGTTCAGGAGTGCGTGGCCGATGTCGGCAGCACCGACGGCGCGCAAGCCAGCGTCGATGCCTGTGTCGAGCAGTTCGGAGGTATCGACATTCTGGTCAACAACGCGGGCATGCTGACCCAGGCGCGTTGCGTCGACCTGACCCTCGATATGTGGAACGACATGCTGCGCATCGACCTGACCAGCGTCTTTGTGGCCAGTCAGCGTGCATTGCCGCACATGATTGCCCAGCGCTGGGGGCGCATCATCAATGTTGCTTCGCAACTGGGCATCAAGGGCGGTGCCGAACTGACCCATTACGCCGCCGCCAAGGCCGGGGTGATCGGTTTCAGCAAATCCCTGGCGCTGGAAGTCGCCAAGGACAACGTGCTGGTCAACGCCATTGCACCCGGCCCTATCGAAACCCCACTGGTCGCCGGGATCAGCAGCGCCTGGAAAACCGCCAAGGCCGCCGAGTTGCCATTGGGCCGCTTCGGTCTGGCCGAGGAGGTCGCCCCGGTGGCGGTGCTGCTGGCCAGCGAGCCAGGTGGCAATCTGTTCGTCGGTCAGACCCTGGGCCCCAATTCCGGCGACGTCATGCCATGAGCAAACAGCTGGAGAACACCTGATGTGTGGATTGTGCGGGCTATTGGGTGAAGACGTGCACTGGAGCGATCCGCTGGCTGCAGAACTGCCCCGGCGGCGTGAGCGCTTGCGGCGTATTGCTGCAATCAACAAGGTGGTCGCGCCGTTTCGCCTGAAGGTCGAAGATTTTCAAGGCGTTTCCTATCTCCTGCTCGGGGCCACAGGCAAGCAGGAACTGGCGACCGGGCTGGAACAGCTCTGGCAGAAAGCCGAGTTGCTGATCGGCCGGCCGCTGGACCCGCTTGATTCACGTCTGCTCGATCATCTGCAGAGGTCATCATGAGTATTGCCCTGAACGTGATTACCGGCTTCCTCGGCAGCGGCAAGACCACGTTGCTCAAACGCCTGCTGGCCGATGAAAACATGGGTGACACCGCGCTGCTGATCAACGAATTCGGCGATGTGGGTATCGATCATCTGCTGGTTGAAGAGGTCGCACCGGATACCGTGCTGTTGCCCAGCGGCTGTGTCTGCTGCACCGTCCGCGGTGAATTGAAAGACGCGCTGCTCGGTCTGCTGGAGCGGCGTAATCGAGGTGAAATTCCTGCATTTCGCCGGGTGATTCTGGAGACCACCGGCCTGGCCGATCCGGCCCCGATTCTCACCACGCTGAGCAACGACCCGCAATTGCGCGGGCGTTTTCACATCGGTCTGATTGTCACGCTGGTGGACGCTTGTCACGCGACGCTGCAAGAGCGTCTGCATCCGGAATGGCTGGCGCAGGTCGCGGCGGCGGATCGTCTGCTGTTGAGCAAAACCGATCTGGTCGATGAGTCGGTACTGGATGGCCTGCGCGAGCATCTGCAAGCGCTGAATTTTTCTGCGCCATTGCTTGATACGGCGGAGGTCCACAGCGGCGATCAGTTGCTGCTGGGCGAGGGCATGCGCAGCGACGAACCGGCCGCTGAAGTGACCCGCTGGCAACTGCATCGGGTGCTGTCGACTTCCGCGCGGCATGGTGATGCGCAGGTCTGTTGCCTGACGTTCGAGCGCCCTCTGGACTGGGTCGGCTTCGGGGTGTGGCTGTCGATGCTGTTAAGATGCCACGGTGAACGAATCCTCCGCGTCAAAGGGCTGCTCAACGTGAACGACAATCAGGCTCCCATCGTGATTCATGGTGTGCAGCATTGCCTGCATGCGCCGGTGCATCTTGCCGCCTGGCCGGGCGAGGATCGCACCTCGCGGCTGGTGTTCATCCTGCGCGGTCTCGATCCCGATCTGCTGCGTCGTTCGTTCGAAGTCTTCTCTGGCAGTTTCGCGCCGCCGCTCAACGAGTCGGCAGCATGACCATCACCTTGCGCGTGCTGGGCACCTCCGTGACCCTGCTGGAGTCTTTGCGTGAGCGGGCCGAGCAGGAACTGGGGATCAAACTGATCTACCAGATTCATGACGTGCAAACCGCGCAACGTATCGCGGTCATGCAGCCAGACAGCTACGACCTCTACGATCAGTGGTTTCATAACGTTGATTTCGTCTGGCCAGCCCGGGCGATTCAACCCATCGACACGCGGCGCATCGCGCTGTGGCACGAAATCAACGACTTGCCCAAGCAGGGCCGTCTGCGGCCTACCGACCAGCCAGGCAGCGGCAGTGTGCCCAGCGAGCGTTTGTTCGTGCAGCACGACGGCAGTCTGGGCAGCGCGGTGACCGAGCGCATCAGCATGTTGCCGCTGACCCATAACGCCGACAGCTTCGCCTATCGCCCCGAGCGCTTGCCGGAGGGCTTGAGCTCTGCGGACGAAAGCTGGGGCTGGCTGCTCGACCCGGTGTGGGGCGGGCGCATCGCCTTGCAGAGTGACGCGGCCATCGGCGCATTGGATGCCGCGCTGGCGGTGCAGGGGGCGGGGCTGGCGAGCTTCAAGGACATCGGCAACATGAGCATCGAAGAAATCGATCGGCTCGCTGATGTGCTGGTGCGCAAACAGCAGCAAGGGCATTTTGGTGCGTTCTGGTCAGGCGACGAAGAAGCCGCCGAACTGATGCTCAGCCCGAACATCGATATTCAGAGCCTCTGGTCACCGACCCTGGTCAGGCTGCACCGTGCGGGGGTCAAGTACCGTGTGGCGGTGCCCAAAGAAGGTTATCGCGGCTGGTTTGGCGGGCTTTCCCTGTCACGCCACGCCAAGGGGCCGGTGCTGGATGCGGCGTACGCGTATCTCAACTGGTGGTTGTCGGGCTGGCCCGGCGCAGTGATGGCGCGGCAGGGCTACTACATCGGCAATCCGGCACGCAGCCGCGATCACCTCAGCGCTGCCGAATGGGATTACTGGTACGCCGGCCTGCCTGCGCGCGAACAACTGCTCGGCAGCGACGGCTTGCCGCTCATCGACGCCGGAGAAGTCCGCGACGGCGGGTCCTACGAAGAGCGCATGGGCCATATTGCCGTGTGGAATTCGGTCATGAACGAGCACAACTACCTGGTCCGCCGCTGGAGCGACATCCTGCGCGCCAGTGACAAAAGCAGCGCCAAGGCACGCTAGTCAGTCGCACTGGAGAGGACGCAGAGCGTCCAGAACGGCATTCCCACGCTGGAGCGTGAGGAGCGATAGTCGTCTGGTAGAGCTCACAGATCCGCAACCCTGCCCGGTAGCTGGATCAACCGGGATCCGGCTTCAGTGGCGACAAAAAAAAGCGGCTACCTCTCGGTAGCCGCCGTTCATTGACCTCAGCAACGCATCACTTCGGCAGTTTGAACGCCATCACGTAGTCACCCTGTTTGGTGCCCAGTGAGCCGTGACCGCCCGCAACGACCAGCACGTATTGCTGACCGTCCTTGCCGGTGTAGGTCATCGGCGTGGTTTGCGCACCTGCGGGCAGGCGGGCTTCCCACAACTGCTTGCCGTTACGCACGTCGTAAGCACGCAGGTACTGGTCAAGCGTAGCGCTCATGAACGCCAGGCCGCTGGCGGTGGTGAACGTACCACCCAGGCTTGGAACGCCCATGGTCAGCGGGAGCGGGATCGGCGAGCTGTCGCGCACGGTACCGTTCTTGTGCATCCAGATGGTCTTGTGGTTGGTCAGGTCGACCGCCGCCACGTATCCCCACGCGGGTGCCTGGCAAGGCAGGCCCATCGGCGACAGCAGTGCTTCCAGGATCACACCATAAGGCGCGCCCTTGTTCGGCTGTACGCCTTCGGTTTCGCTCTTGCGGCCCGGGCCGCCTTCAACTTCGGCAGACGGTACCAGCTTCGAACGGAAAGCCATGTAGTTAGGATTGACGAAGGCGATCTGACGCACCGGGTCGACGGAAATACCGCCCCAGTCGAACACGCCGAAGTTACCCGGATAAACGATCGAACCCTGCAACGACGGTGGCGTGAACGGACCATCGTAGCGCAGCGACTTGAAGTCGATCCGGCACATCATCTGGTCAAACGGCGTCACGCCCCACATGTCGCGCTCCTTGAGCGGCGGCGGCATGAAGTTCAGGTCGGACTTGGGCTGGGTCGGCGAGGTATGATCGCCCGCGACAGCGCCTTGCGGGACCGGCACTTCATTGATCGGCACGATCGGTTTGCCGGTGCTGCGATCCAGCACGTAGATGCTGCCCTGCTTGGTCGACGCCAGCACTGCGGGTTTGACGCCGTCAGCGGTTTTCATGTCCAGCAGCGTCGGCTGACCGCCCACGTCCATGTCCCACAGGTCATGGTGAGTGAACTGGTAGTCCCAGCGCACGCGGCCGGTAGCGATGTCCAGTGCAACCAGGCCCGCGCTGTACTTCTCGGACTCTGGCGTACGGTCGCCGCCCCACTGGTCAGGGGTCTGGTTACCCATCGGCAGGTAGATCATGCCGAGCTTTTCATCGACGCTGAACATGGACCACATGTTCGGCGAGTTGCGGGTGTAGATCTTGCCTTCGGCAATCGGTGCAGTTTCTTCCGGATTGCCGCTGTCCCAGTTCCACACCAGACGGCCGGTGTGCACGTCATAGGCGCGGATCACGCCGGACGGCTCGTCCATGGAGACGTTGTCGGTGACGTGGCCACCGATAATCACCAGGTCCTTGGTGACCGCGGGTGGCGACGTGGAGTAGTAGCCGCCCGGAGCGAAGGTGCCCATGTTGGCGGTCAGGTCAACCGAACCCTTGTTGCCGAAGTCTTCACACATCTTGCCAGTATCGGCGTTCAGCGCGATCAGACGGGTGTCGGCAGTCGGCAGGAAGATTCTGCGCGGGCAGGCAGCACTGGCAGTGGCCGTGCCGTCAGCAGCCGGGACCGTCGGGCTTTGCGCCGGGGCGCTGGCGGCGTAGGCAGCGTCGTCATGATAGGTGACGCCACGGCAGGTCATGTGCGCCCAGCCCTTGAAGTTGGCAGCGTTCTGAGTGCTGAGCTTCGGATCGAAGCGCCAGATTTCCTTGCCCGAATCCGGGTCAAGCGCGATCACCTGGCTGTGCGGCGTGCACACATAAAGCATGCCGTTGACCTTGAGTGGGGTGTTCTCGGCAGTCGTTTCCCCCGGATCGTTCGGCCCCGGAATGTCACCCGTGCGATAGGTCCAGGCCGGCTCCAGCTTGTTGACGTTTTCCGGCGTGATCTGCGCCAGCGGCGAGTAACGGTCACCGAAGGCGGTGCGGCCGTAGGACTGCCAGTCGCCGTCAGGCATGGCTGGGGCGGTGTTGGTCGTGCCAGCCGTCTCGCGGTCCAGCTGGCCTTCGATACGGCCCGGGTTGGTGAACTGGCTCGCCAGCGCGGTCAGGCCGGCCAGCACCACAGCGATGCTCAATGCACCGGTGCCCATGCGTGCCGGACCGTTGCGCAACAACGGTCTGCGGAACCATGGCAGCAGCAATACGATACCCAGTGCGAACCACAGCGCCAGGCGTGGCACCAGTTGCCACCAATCGAGGCCGACTTCCCACAACGACCATACAGTGCTCGCGAACAGCAGCAGTGCATAAAGGCCCAGCGCAGCCGCGCGACCCGTGATCAGCAACACGCCGGTCACGGCGAAGCCGATACCGGCCAACAGGTAATACAACGAGCCATCCAGTTGCAGCAGTCGGGCACCACCGACCAGCAAGGCCAGCCCCATCAACAGGATCACCAGCCCGAGCAGGGTCGGCAACAGGCGATTTCTATTTGAAGCACCGTCAGTGCTCATAATGCGAATCTCCGCGAGAAGTAAGTAATTGAAATCTTGTTTTTAAGCATCGCCTGCCCTGGCGCCATTCCTTGAAGCTGCTTGTTGAGACGAATCGCCGGCGGTGGAATTAAACCGTCAGGCAGAGCGCGGCTGCACGTTCGGCTGGCGCGGTCGTTGAGTCGTAGACCATTACCGCCCGAATTCGTGCATAGGCTTTTTGTCCGAAGGAACATCTGCAGAAGGGGGAATCTTCAATCCTTAACCCGGCAATGATAGGGCGCTAACGATTTTTCTAAAAGCGAAAAACCTGACATGGATCATTGC
Organism: Pseudomonas sp. MWU16-30316; assembly: GCF_020515645.1. NCBI lineage: Bacteria > Pseudomonadati > Pseudomonadota > Gammaproteobacteria > Pseudomonadales > Pseudomonadaceae > Pseudomonas > Pseudomonas sp. MWU16-30316. The sequence continues at coordinate 699,678 of NZ_JAIZAZ010000001.1, forward strand.
AACGCCGGCAACAGTGCTGCAGGTCGACGGTGTTTTATGAAAGCGCGGCGCTTACAATGGCAGACTTTCGGGAAGCACCTGCGTACTCCAGAGATCCGTTCAGGTTCGTCTCTTCTTATTTCGTTGCAAGGCTCATCATGACAACACCCAATTCCGACCCGTTGCACGGCGTCACGCTGGAGCAGATCCTCAGGGCGCTGGTCGAACATTACGAATGGTCCGGCCTCGCCGAACGCATCGATATTCGCTGCTTCAAGAGCGATCCGAGCATCAAGTCCAGCCTGACCTTCCTGCGCAAGACACCCTGGGCGCGGGAAAAGGTCGAAGCGCTGTATGTGAAATTGCATCGCAGCAAGGGCTGGTAACAGGCCCGCCAGACAGTCCGGCATGGACGCCGGCACGCAAGGATACCGATTGATGCTCAGTGAACATCCACAACCTGCGCAGGGACAGCGCTATTACGCCCTTGTGGCCGCTTGTCTCGGCTGGTCGGGATTGGTGATTCAGCTTTACCTGATCCTGATTGGCCGTTATGCCGATCACGCCAGTCTGCTGGGTGGGCTGGTGCGCTTTTCAAGTTTTTTCACCGTACTGACCAATACGCTGGTAGCGGTCGCCCTGAGTTGTGCGCTGACGACACGGCAGTCGGCAGGCCACCGGTTTTTCCGGCATCCGGTGGTGTGTGGTGGCATTGCGGTGAGTATTGCGCTGGTGGGCATCGCCTACAACATTCTGCTGCGCCACTTGTGGCACCCGGAAGGCTGGCAGTGGGTGGCCGACGAACTGCTGCACGACATAATGCCGCTGGCGTTTGTGCTCTATTGGTGGCTGTACGTGCCCAAGGGCACGCTGCGTCTGAGCCATGTAGTGCTCTGGGCGATCTATCCGATCGTCTACTTCGCCTATGTCCTGCTGCGTGGCCACATGTTCGGTGATTACCTGTACCCGTTCATCGATGTCGGCACGCTCGGTTTCCCGGCGGCATTCATCAACGCGCTGGGCGTGTTGCTCGGTTTCGTGCTGATCGCATTGGTGCTGCTGGCAGTTGATAAACGGGCGTCTCGTCGTACGCGGTGAGTCGCCCGGTCCTGCTCATTCTTCAGTGCTGTCCAGCTTCCAGTAACCGGCGGCCTTGACGAAGTCCTCTTCCAGGCCGAACTCGTCGAGCAGCACACGACGTAACTTGCGTGACAGCGCGGATTCGGTCGCGACCCACGCGTACAGCTTGCCCTCGGGCATCTCCAGACGACGCGTGACGTCCAGCAGACTCTGTTCGCCGCGTACGATCCAGATCACGTCGACCTGTGCGGCACTGTCGAACACCTGCTGTTCCTGCGGGGTGGCGACTTCGACCACCACCAGCGCAGCACGATTGGCGGGCAGCGATTCAAGGCGTCGGGCGATGGCCGGAATGGCTGTTTCGTCGCCGATCAGCAGGTAGCTGTCGAACATGTCCGGCACCACCATCGACCCCTTTGGCCCGGCGATGTGCAGAAATTGCCCGGGCGCTGCCTGCGCGGCCCAGGTGGCCGCCGGGCCTTCGCCATGCAGAACGAAATCGATATCCAGTTCCCCGGTTTCTTCGTCGTAGCGACGCGGTGTGTAATCGCGCATCGGCGGGCGCGGCGTGTCCTTGTCGCCGGCAGGGTTCAGGTTTTCCAGCGCGGCCTGCTCTTCTGCCGTTTGCGGGAAGAACAGTTTGACGTGGTCGTCGGTACCCAGGCTGATGAAACCCGCCAACTCCGGCCCCTGCAAGGTAATGCGGCGCATCAGGGGTGTCAGTTCCGTGACCCGCACCACCTGCAGCTTGCGACGCTTGATTTCATGCATGACGCGATGGATTGACTGGGGCGAATTCATGCCGACTCCTCCGAGGCAGGTTGAGGCCCATCGACGACAGCCTTGGCCGTGCTGTTGAGCAGTTCGCTGACGCGCAAAATCTCTTCCGGGCTCCAGCGGCCATGGTGCATCTGCAGCGCGTGGCGCAGGTTGTGCACCGCTTCGTGGATTTCCGGCGGACGATCGTGGCCGCGCAGTGAGCGCTTGCTGACATCGATGCGCATGCGCACACCTTCCAGCGCCACGGCCTGATCTTCCAGGGATTGGCGACCCGCATCGGTGATGGTGTAGAGCTTCTTGCCGGCCTGGGCATCGCCGACCACCATTTCGCTTTCTTCAAGAAACGTCAGGGTGGGGTAGATAACGCCGGGGCTGGGGCAGTACGCACCTTCGAACAGACCTTCGATCTTGCGGATCAGGTCATAGCCGTGGGCGGGCTGTTCGGCGATCAACGCCAACAGCAGTAATTTCAGATCGCCAGGGGCGAAAACCCGAGGGCCACGTCCACCGCGTTCACGGCCCGGGCGTTTTTCAAAGCCGTCGCGATCTTCACCTGGTTCACGAAGATGCGGCGGACGGTGGTGGGGAGGGTGTTTATCTTCACGCATGTTTTTGCTCTCTGGTTACAAGTTAGATATACCTTAAGATATATCTTATTGTAATCACAGAGCTGGCAGACGAGCGGTCATTGCCGGTCAGACACCCTTGGGCGGATCGGCAAGCGGGGCGTTGCACATCGCCTGTCCGTGGTTCTCCAGGTACGGCGTCAGGATCGGTGCCATGCCTTTGAGCACCTGCACCGGCAACGCCGAGGTGAAGCGAAAGCCCTCGGCAGCACGTCCCGGCACAAACGCCGTCAGCGCGCCAAAGTGGTTGTCGCCGATATAAAACACAAAAGTCGCCGTGCGGTTGATTGCCCTTGAGCTGAGAATACGCCCGCCCGCACCGACGCTTTCGATCCTGTTGTCGCCGGTGCCGGTCTTGCCACCCATCGCCAGCACACTGCCGTCCTGCATCTTGAACGTGCCTTGCACGCGTTTGGCCGTGCCGCCATCCACCACTTGCGACAAGGCCTCGCGCATTGCCGCTGCGACCTCCGATGGCAACACACGCTTGCCCAGTTCCGGGTTGATGCTCAGTTGGGTGTCGTAAGGCGTATCGGCAGCAAAGTGCAGACTGTCGATGCGCACCGCAGGCAGGCGGATACCATCGTTCTGGATGATGCCGATCAGCTCGGCAAGCGCCGCCGGACGGTCTCCCGAACTGCCGATAGCCGTCGCCAGCGAAGGCACCAGATGGTCGAACGGATAACCCACGCGCTGCCAGCGTTGCTCGATGTCCAGAAACGCTTCGACCTCCATCATGGTCCGCACACGGCTGTCGCGAGCGCCTTTGTGGCGACTCTTGAACAGCCAGCCATAGACTTCCTGACGCTCGAAACGACTGGCGGCCACTGCGTCCTTGAACTGCGCGTCCGGGTGTTTGAGCAGGTAGCCTACCAGCCACAGTTCCAGCGGATGGACGCGGGCGATGTAGCCTTGATCGGGCAGATCATAAGTGCCCGGTCCGTAACTCTTGTACAGCTCGGCAAGACGTTTGTCGGTGAGTTTCGAGCTCGCCCTGGGCTCGTCCAGGTGGGCGCGGATGAACGCGTTGAATGTGCCCTGATCAGCGCCCGGCAGCAGATAACGGTGCACCGCAGCCAGACGGATCGCCGTCGGGTGAATGCCGTCGAGGAAGGTGTCGAGTCGCTCCTGCGTGGTCTTTTCCTTGTAGCGTTTCCAGAAGCGCAGCAGGAATACCGTGCCTTCGCGGTCGGCAAACTGCGCCAGGTATTCCTGGCGGCGCGGGTTGTCATCATCCTTGAGCAGCTCGGCGCTGTTGTTGGGCGCCTGATAGGTGCTGTAGCGAACGACATCGCGCATCAGGCGGATGAACGGCAGGTTGATCGACTCACGCAGCGATTCGCGCAGGGTTGGAATCCGCTCGTTGTCTTCGCGCCGGAAATTATTGAAACGGTGCATGCCGCCACCGGTGAAGAACGCTTCTGCTGGGCTGGCCGAATAGGTGCGGTCGAGTGCGGCCGAGAGCATCTTCGCCAGGTCATGGTCCTTGTTCAGCAGCAGATAATCCACCGCCCAGCGGGTCAGCCGATCCGGTTCCTCGACAGGGACTTTGCGCAATTGCGCAGGGTTCAGGCCCGCATAGCGCCCATGCAGTTCGGCGATGATCTCCAGATACGTCGTCAGCACGCGCATCTTCGCCGTCGAGCCCAGCTCCAGCTTGCTGCCTTCGTTGATATCGAACGGCTGATCAGTGCTGTCGGTCTGGACCCTGACCCGCGAGCCGTCCACGCCGCGTTCAAACAGCGTGAAGCTGTAGCGCACCTGTGTTGTGCTGGCCGGAGTCAACAGGCGCTCGCCCATCAACCCGATCCTTGCGGCAAATTCAGGGTTGGCCAGGTCGCGCAGGTACTGGCTGACGCTGCGCTGCAATTCGCCATGCAGGGTGCTGGTGGCGGACAGGTCAAGACGGTCCAGATCGTAGAGCGGGCGATTGAGCAGATTCGACAGGCGAGTGCGCGCGACACTGATGCCCTTGTTGGTTTCGATGGGCTGCAGGGTCGGTTGCTGCGCCCAGTCGCGGTAGATGACCTGGGCTGCCAGCGCGGCATCGGCCAGCGGTCGGTCGATGACGTTAGCCTGGGCCAGCAACCGAATGTGGCTGTCGGTCAGCTCTGCCAATTCCTGGCGGCCCTTGGCTAGATAGTGCGACGGACGACGCTGGGCGATTACCAGTGAGAGCACTTCACGCAGCGCCAGCGCCTTGTCGGCCAGTGCCTGTTTATCGCCGGGATTAGAAGCCAGTATCTCGTTGGTTTTGCCGAAGTCTGCGCCGAACCACACCCGCAGTCCTTCAGCCAGACCATGCACTTCGCCATGCCCTGGCACCGCAGACAGCGGCACGCTGTTCAGGTAGTCACGCACCACCCGCTGGCGCACGGCGAGTGTCTCGGTCCCCGGCTGATAGGCGCGAACGCTGGCGGAAATCATCTGCCGCAGCTTTTCAGAACCCGACAGCGTCAGCCCGTCTGGGGAGTGACGGTATTTTTCCAGCTGAGTGGCCAGCGTGCTGCCCCCAGCCGACTGGCCGGGGAGGGCAAACATCTTCGCCAGTTGCGACCAGGCGGCTTTGACAAAACGTGGCCAGTCCACCGCAGGGTTGGCCATGGGCTGCTGCGGATCGAGCAGGTCACGGTTTTCGATGAACAGCAGGCTGTTCACCAGCAATGACGGAATGGCGGCAAAGGTCGGGTAAAACTGCTGTGGGTATCTGAATTCGTACAGCGGCTCGTTTCGGCAATCGGTGATCGACAGCCCGGCCTGGGTCTTTTCCTCGTAAGGCACGAAAAATCCATGCCGGACGTAACGCAACAGTTCCGGGGAAAAGCGGGTCTGGCGCGTGATCACGTAGTCGCGTTTGAGCAGGCGCGACAGGAATTCATCCATGGATGAATAGCCCAGGCGCCGGTCGAACGGCCCGTCACCGGGATACACCACGTCATGACTAGGTCCGGGCTGCATCGAGTAACCCAGGCTCGCGGCAAAGCGGCTGAATTCGCGCGCCTGAAGCCTGGAGGTTCTGCTCTCCACGGCCACCGCAACGCCCAATGCAACCCCGGCCAACACCACCACGACCCAGAACACCCGCCATCCGTATCGCTTGCGACGCGGATATTTGGGCGTACGAGGATCATCCTCACGATCAGCGGATAGCGTCTCTTGCTTGCTATCGGAATGCCGAAATGCGCCCATAGTCGATTGTCCGGTCATCCTGTCAAAGCACCTGACCCAAGCTTAGACGCTGGATGGGATTGTGGGAGGGAATTGTCTGGTGGTTTTCGAGGGAGGATGGCGCGCAGCGGGGATGAGCGTCATGAACTAATCCCACTGCAGCCACACATGAACTGCAGTGGCGCTGGCTTGATCAGACGTGAAGATCAACCAACGGTTTGCGCTCTTCTTCACGCTTCGGCGCATTGCGCTCGATCTGGTAAATGATCGTGTCCATGAAGTTGCCAATGTGGTTGCGGCTGAAGACCTGCCCGTAGTCGATAACCTTGCTGTAATTCTCAAGGTTGAGTGTGTGCTGGTTGCCGAATTTCTCCGTGTAGTGATCGAGTAACGTCATCACAATTTTTGCGTGCGCACGCAGATCCTCCTTCAGTTGTTGACGTTCGTTCAGCTTCTCGGTCAGGTACGCGAACTCTGCCGGGGTGAGCACATCGTCTGGGTCGGTCACTTGGATTTCCTGATTAAAACCCAGCGTGAAGCCGAAGTGCTTATTTGACAGCTCCGTATTAAGGTAAAAAAGCTGCTGCTTGAAATCGTGAAAATTGTCGTACATACGGCATAGGGTCTTGTCAAAATCTTTAGTTAAGTCACCCAGGTATGTACTTCGGAGTAGGTTCGATATCTCTTCAGACATACTTTCCAGCATAACCCGTCCTGCCGCCGACGTTTTGTAGTCGGATAACCAGGGTGTTTCCTCGGTGGTATAGAACTCAGCGTTCGGATCACGCACGTTATCACGCGCCTGAGGAATGTTGATTGGCGGAGCAGCAGGTGAGGTGAGGGAACTTGAGCCCGAGAGAGTGCGCTGTTGATTTTGTGATGCAGAAGCTAAAGGGTTGATATGCATGCTAAGCGCTCTTTGGTGTCAATGATAACTAGCTAGCGGCAGACCTTCGCAAAACTTTGCCTGATAAGTGTGTAGGATTTTTCCTAGACTGCAGTGGTGATTATTTTTTGTAGGAAGTTTCCTTGATTTTAATGTGAGGGTTGACCAGGTGCCTAACTTTCTATTGCGTTAATTTTGTCAGTGGCAACCTGCCTCTGCATAATCTGCGAGAATACCTATGAATACTTATGGAAGAAAATGTGTTGGTTTTTGCTTGTTGTCCATTTTCGTGATAATGGCATCGGCCTCCGACGCTCATGCCAATAAAGGTGCCGAGGACCCGGTCGGTGCATCAAGTCATGAAACCAACGAGGCCGTTGCGGCTGAAGCTGTGCAAGAAATTTCCGAGCCAAGATTTACCGTCATGCTGGATAAACTACACTCGGTGGCAGATGTGTTGACAGATAAACACCCCGTCCACTAATACGGCTTTGTCTCGCACCGTGGGCAAGATGTATTGCTCTATACACCTGTCGGTGATCCGGTCACTAACGAGTGGAAGACCGAGTATTACGAAAATGGTGAATGGGTTGCTCAGACACTTGAGACCAAGGTTTTTAAAGATCTGGCTCCTGGGGCTGAAGTGATCATCAGGGTCACGCCAAGAAACTCACTGGTAGGTGGCAGGCTTCCATACACTGTCAGATTTGGGTCCTATCCTGTTCTAAAAAGCTATGAGCTGCTCGACAAACCGGGAGTGATAAGAATTCCAAGTGGATATACTAACCCTGGTTGGTTGGCAACGCAGATTTATAAAGAAGCTCTGCTTGAGGTGAGGTTTAGCGATACTAAAGGTACGCCATTGGAAGGCGGTATGGCTATTTTGGATCTGAGCTTTGGTGAAAAAGACGCCTCGATCAGGCATATTCTGGTTAGCGGTGCTGATGGGTTCGCCTCTGAGCGCATTGAGTTCGGACGTTGCTATGGAGGTACGGAGGCCCAAGATTTTGTCCACACGCAAAGGGGGTTCAACACTTGGAGAAGTAACTATAGAGTGGCTCGCTACTTCGTAAGTAATTTCTCTTTAGGGCCCATCACGGCGACCCCTCATATTTTTTACATGGGACACATCTGCACACAAACCGTTGTGCGAACTGTTGCTCCTCGCGGTTAACGCCTAACTCAGCCTGGCGAATCATTTGTCTCGCCAGGCTGATGTCTCATACTGCCAGGGAAATAGACGAGGAATCTGGTTTTTCAGCATTGCTTCAGACTCGCTGTATCCATTCGTCATGCCTTTTGTACGATACTATTCATGAATTTGCTGTAGCCGATCATGTCATGAGAATTACTGATGTCCAGATTTATATTAGCCGACAAATATTTTATGAATTCGGTGTGGGTATCTTGTTGATCTCATACCGAATAGCGGCCAGTTCCTGAAAAACTTGGCCTGATAAACCAGTAGGACATTTCCGAGAGGGCGTGCAAATGTGACGTTGTTCTCAAGTAGTTAACAGGCGGGGCGATTTCCCCAGCCGCTTATTCAACTCCAGCCCATTGGCCATCAGCATCATTAACCCCAGGCCGACAATCGCGGTCGTCACTTGCATGGGCCATGTATCGCCTGCCAGTGCATTGGCCATGTCTGCCAGTGGCGCCAGCAATACGCCCAGACAGAAGACTTCCAGCGAATAGCGGCCCATGCGGCAAGTCTGGCGGGCGGGCCAGTTTTCGAGCCAGGTGTTTGAGGTTGGCAGCAGTCGGGCGACGACGTAGACCAGTGCAAGGAAGTGCAGCAGGCGCGCGGGTGCCAGGTCGGTTTTGCTGATGGGGTACAAGGCGTCGAGGTGCAGGGTCGAGACTAGCGCGCTGTGCAGGCCGGGCCATTTTTCACTGAAGGTCAACATTCCGGCAATCACCACGTAAACGGCGGCCACCATGAACAAGGGCTGTTTGCGTAACGGAGGGGGCTCAACAGTTTTGGCTGTTTCGCTGCGCAACGCGCACGCACCGCCGAGCACGAACAGCAGCTGCCAGGCGACCGGGTTGAAGTACCAGACACCGCCGCCTTCGTAGGCGCGCAGGTTCCAGCCGAATAACGGCACCATCAGGTACAGCGCAATCGACAGGCCGACGGCCACTTCGAGTTTGCGCAGCATCAATGGCAAGGTCAGCGGCAAGGTCAGCAACAGCACGATATACAGCGGCAACGGGTCGGTCAGGTTCGGCTTGAAGCGCAGCAGCAGTTCATCAGCCAATGCCTGTTGCGGGTTGCCGACGAAGTATTCAAGGCCCATCTGCTGGACCATGTCGCGCGTCTCGACATGATTGTTGGCGACGAAGACGATGCCCATCAGCAGGGTCAGCAGAAAGATATGCACCACATACAGCACCCAGGTCCGGCGCAGGATTCGCACACCAGCCACCAGCATGCCGTCACGTCGAGCGATCCGCCCGTAGGCCAGGATCGAGGCGTACCCGGCGAGGAAAACGAAGATTTCCGCTGCGTCGCTGAAGCCGAAGTTGCGTACGGTCAGTTGCGCCAGGGGATTATCCGGCACGTGATCCCAGAAGATGAAGATCAGCGCCAGGCCGCGAAAGAAGTCGATTCGATGATCGCGTCCGTTAGTCATAACGGTGGACTCTTGAAAGTGCTGATGAGTAAAGATAGGCCACAGAGGCTCAGGTTCCAGACCGGCGACCAGTGACGTTCGGCGGCGCGGCAGGGTGCCGCTAATCGAGGGCAATTGCAAAGGCGCGCTATTACAGAATGTCTCTGGCTCAGGCGTTCCGATGGCTTCACGCCGACCGCTGCACCGTGTGCGTGTTCGATCAACCTCACCAATGATGCCAATCAACAGCAATCATTCTCATCTTCCGTTATGTTACTGTATAACTATTGCAGTCAACTCACTGGAGAGATCACTATGAAACCCGATATCCATCCTCAATACCGCACCGTGCTGTTCCACGATACCGCTGCCGACGTTTACTTCCTGATCGGCTCCACCGTAGACACAGACCGCACGCAACAGCACACCGACGGCACTACCTATCCTTACGTTGCACTCGACGTTTCCAGCGCCTCGCACCCGATGTACACCGGGCAGCAGCGCAAGACCACCACCGAAGGCCGGATCGCGGGCTTCAACAAGCGTTTCGCCACCTTTGGCTCGACTGGCAAGAAAGAAACCGCAGCCGCTCAATGAGCGGTCTGACCTCCCGGTCGTGGGCATTTCGTATGGATTGCCCACGACCGGGATTTTTTTGTCTGAATTTCAGGCCTGCGACCAATCATCTACTGGACTAACAGCCGACATTGCTTTTATCTTCGCGGCCTGAAAAACAGGAGTAACCGCTTTGAAAAAGTCAGTCGCCATCGTTTTCGGTGGGCAATCCAGCGAGCATGAGGTTTCGTTGCAGTCGGCACGCAACGTGATCAATGCGATTGATCGTGAACGCTATGCGCTGACCCTGATCGGCGTCGACAAGCTGGGCCGCTGGCTGCATTTCGACGAAGCCGATTACCTGCTCAACGCCACTGATCCTGCACGGATCAAACTGAGCGCATCAGGCAAGCCGTTGTCCTTGCTGCCGGGCAGCATCGGCGGGCAGTTTGTCGACGTCGAGTCAGGTCAGCCACTGGCTGCCATTGATGTGGTATTCCCGCTGATCCACGGCGCGTTTGGCGAAGACGGTGCGTTGCAGGGTGTGCTGCGCATGCTGGCCGTGCCCTTTGTCGGCGCCGATGTGCTGTCCTCTGCGGCCTGCATGGACAAGGATGTGACCAAGCGTCTGCTGCGCGATGCGGGCATAGCCGTCGCGCCGTTCAGGGTCCTGTCGCGTGGAGAGAGCCTTTCTTTCACCGAAGCTGCCGACCAATTGGGGCTGCCAATGTTCGTCAAGCCGGCCAACCAGGGTTCATCGGTGGGCGTCAGCAAGGTGTCCGACGAGGCTGGTTTTGCGGCGGCACTGGCGCTGGGTTTCGAGTTCGATCATAAGCTGCTGATCGAGCAGGGCATCGTCGGCCGGGAAGTGGAGTGCGCCGTATTGGGTAACTTCGATGCGCAGGTCAGCGTCTGTGGAGAAGTGATTGCCAACGATGAATTCTATGCCTACGACACCAAGTACCTGAACGGCGATCAGGCGCGCATCGCTATCCCCGCCGAGCTGCCCGCCGATCTGAGTGATCAGGTGCGTGACGTCGCGTTGCAGGCTTACAAGGTGCTGGGCTGCGCAGGGCTCTCGCGGGTCGATTTTTTCGTCACCGAAGGGCGCGACATCATCATCAACGAGGTCAACACGCTGCCGGGCTTCACCTCGATCAGCATGTACCCCAAGCTCTGGCAGGCCAGCGGTCTGTCGTATGCCGAGCTGATCCATCGCCTGATCGTTCTGGCGCTGGAACGGGCTGATCAGGCGCGGCTGCTGAAAACGGAGATCTTCGCATGAAGATCATCCGCATCGCGGCGGCGCTGCTGATCGGCGCAGACGGCCGGACCCTGCTGGTGCGCAAGCGCGGTACCCGGGCCTTCATGCAGCCGGGCGGCAAGATCGAGCCCGGTGAACCGGCACCGCAGGCGCTGGCCAGAGAACTCGAAGAAGAGCTCGGGCTGATCGTCGATCCGGCGCAGGCAGTGTTTCTCGGTGAGTTCACGGCACCCGCCGCCAACGAGCCTGGTTTCGAGGTCAACTGTCAGTTGTATGAGGTCAGGACCGACGCCCAGGCAGTGCCTGCCGCCGAGATCGAAGAAGTGCTGTGGGTTGACGCGGACAGTCATGCGCGTTTGCAACTGGCTCCGTTGACCCGCGATCTGATCTTGCCGCTGTATCTTCAGCGGCAGGCTGCACGCAGCTGAACGGCGCAGTCGTCCTGCATCGCGGTGCAGGACGGCACTGTCAGCGAACCCTATTTCAGCGAATCAGGTGTCAGCGAACCACACTCACCCCGTCGAGCGTCGAAAACGAGGTGTCCTTGGCTGTCAGCAGGAAGTCACGCATGTACGGTGCGTCGAGCATGTCGGCGCGGATACCGGCGTAGAGCGTCGCGAACAGTCCTTTCTCGCCCAGCCGCTTGGCCTTCACATAGCCGCGTGAGCTGTATTCATGCAGCGCCCAGTGCGGCATGCCGCAGACCCCGCGCCCGCTGGCGACCAGTTGCATCATCATCACCGTCAGTTCTGATGTTCGTACCTGTGCCGGTTCGATGTCGGCGGGTTCCAGAAAGCGCGTGAAGATATCCAGCCGGTCGCGTTCCACCGGGTAAGTGATCAGCGTTTCAGTCAGCAAGTCTTCCGGGACGATGTAAGGCCTGCTTGCCAGCGCGTGTTGATTGGCCACCGCCAGCATCGCTTCATAGGTGAATAGCGGCACATAGGTGATGCCGGGCAATTCCAGCGGGTCGGAGGTCACCACCAGGTCCAGATCGCCACGCGCCAGGGCAGGCAAGGGTGCGAACGAGAAGCCGGAAGACAGGTCCAGTTCCACCTCGGGCCAGGCATCGCGGAACTGGTCGATGGTCGGCATCAGCCACTGAAAACAACTGTGGCACTCGATTGCCATGTGCAGCCGTCCCGCCGTACCACCCGCCAGTCGAGCGATGTCGCGCTCGGCACTGCGCAGTTGCGGCAGCATGGAGTCGGCCAGTTGCAGCAGGCGCAAACCGGCGCTGGTAAAGCGCACCGGTTTGGTCTTGCGCACGAACAGCGGCATGCCCATGCGCTCTTCCAGCTCTTTGAACTGATGGGACAGCGCCGACTGCGTCAAATGCAGGCGCTCGGCTGCTTCCACAAGGCTGTCGGCCTCGCGCAGGGCATGCAGGGTTTTGAGGTGGCGTATTTCAAGCACGTTCAGTGCTCCATGAGCAGTATTTGTGATCAACACGAAAAAAATGAGTTTGTCTCATGTTGTGTCAGCTGTCGACAATAGGCCCATCTTTTATGGAGGACGCATCGTGGCCCTGACTCAACACCCTGACTATTTTCACATTGGCGCAGACCGTGAATTGCAGCACGCTCTGCAGGCTTTCTGGAAACAGGATCAGGGTGTTGCGACAACTGATGCCGAACTGCGCAACTGGCTGATGGCGCGTTACCCGCAGCAGGTGCCACACCTGAAACGCGACCAGCGTTTTCAGCCCGCTTGGGCACCGCTGCTGGCGAGCGTCGCCGAAGCGTGCGAGCAAGGCCGCAAACCTGCGTTGATCGGTCCTCTGACACTGCTCTGGCTAAGTGACGTTCAGGGTGAAGAAGTGGATCGCCTCGACCTGCTGGAGCATCTGCTGCCGGTGTATGGCGAGATCTTCGGGCGTCTGGCGGCGCGCGGTGTCGAGTGGATTCAGATCGACGAACCGATCCTGGCGCTCGACCTGCCGCTGGCATGGAGCAACGCCTTCGAACGTGCCTATCACATTCTTCAGTATTCGCCGTTGAAGAAGCTTATTGGCCTCTATCACGGCGACCTGCGGCCCAACCTGGGTGTCGCGGCCTTGCTGCCGGTTGCAGGGTTGCATCTGGACAGCGTGACCGAACCGGAGCTGCTGGCCCCGGTGTTTGATCGTCTGCCGGTTTACAAGGTTCTGTCCCTGGGCGAGTGCGATACGCATTCGAACTGGCATCAGGAATCGCTCCTCGAAGCGCGCGCCCGTTTTGGGGAAAATCTGATGGTGGCGGACCAGGTCGCTGCGTAACGCAACACCCGATTAACGACCGCTCAGCGCCATTCATCAAACTGTCACGCAAGTGTGGCAGCGCGCTTGGGGAAACATCATCAGACTCGCGGCCTACTGGGGATCTGTTTTTTGGTGTTTTTCATGCGGGTTTTAATTTTTCTGGCCGCGCTTCTGTGCGGCTTGCCGTCTTTTGCGGCCGATCGTTGTGATACCGATGTTCCTGTACAGATGGCTGACCTCAAGGAAGTGCGGATTGCGTACCAGAGTATTGGTAGCGAGTCCGATCCTGCCTTGCTGTTGGTGATGGGGCTGGGCGGGCAGTTGATTCATTGGCCGGACGAGGTCGTGGTCGCGTTGTGTCAGCAGGGCTATCGGGTCATTCGCTACGACAATCGCGATGTGGGTCTGTCTTCTTGGGTACAACAGCCAGCGGATGCCAATCTGACGTTCGAAGTGCTGCGTTATAAACTTGGCCTGCCTGTCTCGGCACCCTATTCGTTGACTGATATGGCCGACGATGCGCTGGGGTTGATGGATGCATTGCAGATTCGTCAGTTTCACGTGTTGGGCGCGAGCATGGGCGGCATGATCGCTCAGCATCTGGCTGATCTGGCGCCGTCGCGGGTCGAAAGCCTGACACTGATCATGACCAGTTCCGGTGCGCAGGGTCTGCCCATGCCCAGTGCCGCGTTGATGCAACTGCTGGCGCGGCGCGGCGCGCCCAATCGGGAAGTGGCGATCGAGCAGCAGGCCGATTTGCTTGCGGCGCTGGGCAGCCCGCAGGTCAAGGATGATCGCCAGCAACTGCTGCATCAGGCGGCCGTTTCCTATGACCGGGCGTTCAATCCCGAGGGCGTGAAACGCCAGATCATGGCGATTCTGGCCGAGCCCAGTCGCGTGGAACTGCTGAACCGTCTGCGTCTGCCGGTACTGGTGGTTCATGGTACGGCTGACCCGCTGTTGCCGGTCATGCATGGCGTGCATGTGGCCGCGCACATTCAGGGCAGCCAACTGCGCCTGATTCCGGGTCTGGCACACCGTTTTCAGGAGGCCTTCAAGGCGCCGTTGCTTGGTGCAGTGCTGCCGTACCTGAAAGCCCAGCATGAAGACGGTCGCAACCTGGCTCAGTTGTAAGTCTGCCTGGTTGTCAGGCATGGGCAGAGGTGTATCGTGTGGCCTTTGCTTACCGAAAAGGGCCGACATGACAACTGCACTGAAGATCGACTTCATCTCCGATGTTTCCTGCCCCTGGTGCGTCATTGGTCTGCGCGCGCTGGATCAGGCGCTGGAGGCACTGGGGGATGAGGTGCAAGCGCACATTCACTTCCAGCCTTTCGAGCTGAACCCGAACATGCCTGCCGAAGGGCAGGACATCAAAGAGCACATTGCCGAAAAGTACGGCTCCACGCCGGAACAGATCGAAGGTATTCACCAGACCATCCGTGAACGCGGTGCTGAACTCGGCTTCACTTTTGCCAGCGGCGAGCGGCGTATCTACAACACGTTCGATGCCCATCGACTGTTGCACTGGGCCGAACAGCAAGGCAAGCAGCACGCGTTGAAGCAGGCGTTGTTCGAGGCCTATTTCAGTGACCTGAAAGACCCGTCCAGTCACCAGACTCTGGCGGATGTGGCGCAGAAGGTCGGCCTGGACCGTCTGCGTGCTCAAGCCATCCTGGACAGTGACGAGTACACCTCCGAGGTTCGCGAGGCCGAGCAGCTCTGGACGTCTCGCGGTATCACCTCCGTGCCGACCATGGTCTTCAACGACCAGTACGCCGTCTCGGGCGGTCAGCCGGTCGAGGTATTCGTCAGCGCAATCCGCCAGATTATCGGTGAATCGCAGTAACGTACTGCCCGTGCGGGATCGGACGCAGCGCGTCCGGAAGGCATGCCCACGCGGAGAATGGGCACGACAGGTGTCTTGAGGACGCCTATCGTTCCGCACGCTCCAGCGTGGTAATGAGTGGGTCACGCTCTGCGTCACAGATCTGCGCTACGCCGCACGTTCAGGATCGGGCGCAGTGCTCAAAGCCCGTATTTCTTGACCTTGTCAAACAGTGTGGTCTTGGCCATGCCCAGTTCCTGACTGGCCTGGCTGAGGTTGCCGCCGCTGCGTTGCAAGGCGTCGCCGAGCAACGAGCGCTCGAAGGCTTCGACCGCTTCGGCAAACCCCAGGCTCTGGTTTTCACTGACCGTGCCTGACTGCTTGAACGCTGGCAGGCCAAGGGCAAAGCGTTCAGCCACGTTGCGCAGTTCGCGTACATTGCCCGGCCAGTCGTGGCTCATCAGGTTCGAACTGGTCTGTTGATCCAGCACGGGCGGTTCGCGGTCGAAGCGTAACGACGACAACTGCAGGAAGTGTTCGAACAGCTGCAGAATGTCTTCGCGGCGCTCACGCAAGGGTGGCAGTTCAAGCGTGACGACGTTCAGGCGGTAATACAGGTCGCTGCGGAACTGATTGGTCTTGCCCAAGGCATTCAAGTCGGATTTGGTTGCCGCTATGACCCGGCAATCCACGGCAACGCTCTGGTTGGAACCCAGCCGCTCGAGGGTTCGCTCCTGCAGGACGCGCAACAGCTTGATCTGCAGATTGACCGGCATGCTTTCCACTTCATCGAGAAACAGCGTGCCGTTGTGCGCGTGTTCGATCTTGCCGATGCGCCGTTTGCCCGCGCCGGTGAAGGCGTTGGCTTCATGGCCGAATATTTCCGACTCGAACAGGCTTTCCGCCAGCCCGCCACAGTTGAGCGCCACGAACTGGCTGTCCTTGCGCCGACTGAAATCGTGCAGGCAGCGCGCGACCAGTTCCTTGCCCGTGCCGGTTTCGCCTTCGATCAGTACGTTGGCCGAGGTGTCGGCGACGTTGGCAATCAACGCACGCAGGTTTTGCATGGCCGGGGAGCGGCCGATGATCCGGCCCTCCAGCGAATCGCGCTCGGCCAGTTGCTTGCGCAACGCCCACACTTCACGGGCCAGGCCGCGTTGTTCCAGTGCGCGTCGGGTGACGTCCACCAGACGCTCTGGAGAAAAGGGTTTCTCCATGAAATCGTAAGCGCCATCGCGCATAGCGTTGACGGCCATGGTGATATCGCCATGGCCGGTGATCAGCACCACCGGCAGGCTGCTGTCACGTGCCTTGAGACGGCCCAGCAACGCCAGGCCGTCGATGCCCGGCAAGCGAATGTCGCTGATGACGATACCGGCGAAGTTGTCACCGATGCGCTTTAGCGCCTCTTCAGCGCTGGCAACGCCTTCGCTGGCGATGTCCTCCAGCGCCAGGGCCTGCTGGCAACCGAGCAATACATGCGGATCGTCTTCAACGATCAGGACAGTCAGGTCGCTGTTTATGCTCATGGGTGTCGTCTCATGTCGGGCTGTCCGGGTGGCGGGCATCGGGGATAAACGGCAGGCTCAGGACAAACGTCGTACCGCCGTCCTGCGGATGCTCTGCGCTCAGGCTGCCTCCGGCTGCGGCGGCAAGGCTCGCCGACAGCGTCAGGCCCAGCCCCAGGCCTTGTTCGCCCGGTTTGGTGGTGAAGAAAGGTTCAAACAGATGCTTGCGCGCCTCGGCGTCGACGCCGCGCCCGTTATCACGTACCCGCAGACGGTATCGGCCGTCGACAACCGATCCGCTGAGCCATAACTCCGGTTGCGGCAGGTCGAACATGGCATCCAGTGCGTTGCCGATCAGGTTGACCAGAATCTGTTCCAGGCGGGTCTGGTCGATGGTCAGGGTGGCGTCGACGAAGTCTCGATGCACTATCAGGCCGGACTGCTCCAGACGCACGCTCAGTAACTGCGCCGCCGCATCGACAGCCTTGCTCAGTTGCGCCTGGCCCTGATCGTCGCCGCGTCTGGCGAATGCGCGCAGGCTGGCGGTGATGCGGCCCATGCGGTCGACCAGGTCATTGATGGTACGCAGGTTGGTACTGGCGGTATCCAGCGCACCTCGTTCCAGAAAGCGCACGGTGTTGCCGGACAAGGTGCGCAGTGCGGCCAGAGGCTGGTTCAGCTCATGCGCAATGCTGGTCGACATCTGGCCGATGGCTGCCAGCTTGCCGGCCTGTACCAGCTCGTCCTGCGCCTTGCGCAAAGTGTCTTCGGCCTGCCTTCGTTCACGAATCTGCGCCTTGAGGCGTTCGTTGCTGGCCCGTAGGTGTTCGGTGCGCTCGGTGATCTTGCGTTCCAGCTCGTTGTTGGCCGCCTGCAGCGCTTCCCTGGCAGCAAGCCGGGTCGAGATCACTTTGCGCCGCTCGTTCCAGGCAATCAGCAGAAAGGTCACCAGCGCGCAGGCCACGGCGACCAGCATGCCCTGGTTGGCCGCTTCACGGCGCAGATCCTCCAGCGGAGTAAGCAGTGTCAGGTGCCAGGCGGTGTCATTCAGCGGGCGGCTCTGGGCCAGATAACTGACCTTTTTGTGTTCGCGGTCGACACTGATGTTGGCGGGGAAAACCAGTGTTTCGACGCCTTCAGACAAGGTTTCCCGTTCCAGTGGCACCAGTTCGTTGAGCGGCCACCAGTAATATTGCAGGCTGCGAGCCAGACGCTCCTTGATCTCGGCAGTGAGCGGACGTACTGATTTCAGACGCCGAGCCGGGTCGCTGGAGAGGATGATGATGCCATTCTCGTCGCTGACAAATGCCTCCAGGCGCGCCCGCTGCCAGCGTTCTTCAAGTGCTTCGAGGCGTACCTTGATCACCGCAACGCCGATGATGCGGCCTTTGTCTTCCAGCCCATGCGCCAAGTAATAGCCCGACTCACCGGTGGTGGTGCCGATGCCGTAAAAGCGCCCGGGCAGGCCGCGCACGGCATCCTGAAAGTAGGCACGGAAAGACAGGTCTTCGCCCTGATAACTGTCGGCGTCACGCCAGTTGCTGGTGGCCAGCACACGTCCGGTGGTGTCCATTACGTAAATGGCACGGCTGCGGCTGCGTCGATTCAGCCCTTCGAGGTAGCGGTTGACCTGCTGCTGAAGCTCGGGTCCCGGTTCGTTCAGCAACTGCGACACGCTGGATTCCAGTTCCAGCACGCTGGGCAGGTAGGTGTATTTGCTGATTTCGCTCTCGACCGTGCGGGCGTGCAGCTCCAGCTGGCGTTCGCCGGTTTCGCGCAGTCCCTTGATGGCGCTGTGTTCACTGACCAGATAGGCGATATAGCCCAGCCCGATCATTAGCATGAGGATCAGCGGCGGTAGGAACAGTTGGCGGATCAGACGGGGTTTCACGGCGAGTGATGGCGGGGCGGCGCGATAAAGAGTGGGGTCGCATTTCATCACAGTCGTCCTGGACCGAACAGCTGCCCGCGGATGAGCGGGCAGCCGTTAAAGTACTGCCTAGTGCTGCAGAATCTTGGCGAGGAATTGTTGGGCACGCTCCGAGCGTGCGCTGACGTCACCGAAAAATTCTTCCTTTGCACAGTCTTCGACAATCTGTCCCTTGTCCATGAAAATCACCCGGTTGGCGACTTTGCGCGCGAAGCCCATCTCGTGGGTCACGCACATCATGGTCATGCCTTCCTGAGCCAGTTGCACCATCACATCGAGCACTTCATTGACCATTTCCGGGTCGAGCGCGGACGTGGGTTCGTCGAACAGCATGACCACCGGGTCCATCGCCAGCGCGCGGGCGATGGCGACACGCTGTTGTTGCCCGCCGGAAAGCTGGCCGGGGTGCTTGTGCGCATGCTCGGAAAGGCCGACGCGCTCCAGCAGCTTCAGTCCCTTCTCGGTGGCTTCGGCCTTGCTGCGGCCCAGCACCTTGATCTGCGCGATGGTCAGGTTTTCGACAATGCTCAGGTGCGGAAACAGTTCGAAGTGCTGAAACACCATACCGACCCGCGAGCGCAGTTTCGGCAGGTTGGTCTTCGAATCGGAGATCGATGTGCCGTCGACAACGATATCGCCTTTCTGAAACGGTTCCAGCGCGTTGACACATTTGATCAGGGTCGATTTGCCGGAGCCGGACGGGCCGCACACCACAACCACTTCGCCCTTGCTGACCTCGGTGCTGCAATCGGTCAGTACCTGGAAGTCCCCATACCACTTGTTGACGTTTTTGATGGAAATCATACGGCAAACCTTTTTTGCAGGCGCTTCACCAGCAGCGAGGCGGCAAAGCTGATCGTGAAATACACCAGACCGGCAATGATCAGGAACTCGTTGGCGCGCCCGATGATGTCGCCACTGGAGCGCGATGCGTTGAGAAAGTCGACGAGGCCGACGGTGTACACCAGAGAGGTGTCCTGAAACAGAATGATGCTCTGTTGCAGCAGCAGCGGGGTCATTTTGCGAAAGGCCTGGGGCAGGATGATCAGTCGCATCATCTGCGAGTAATTCATGCCCAGCGCCTGAGCAGCGCCCATTTGCCCCTTGGAGATCGACTGCACGCCGGCACGGACGATTTCGCAGAAGTACGCGGCTTCGAACATCATGAAGGCCACGACGCAGGAGGCGAACGCACCGATGGGCGTGTCTTCACCGGTAATCCAGCGCAGCACGAACGGCACGGCCAGGTAGAACCAGGTGATCACCAGCAGCAGCGGGATCGAACGAAAGTAGTTCACGTAGGCGCCGGCCACATTGGCCAGCAGCTTGTTCGATGACAGGCGCATCAACGCCAGCAGCGTGCCAAGTACCAGGCCTCCGACGACACCCATTGCCATCAGCTTGAGGGTCATGACCATGCCGTTCCACAGGCCGGGAATGGCCGGAACGATTCCAGTGAAGTCCATTATTTGCCCCCCAGTGAGATGAGTCCCGGTACGGCGACTTTCTTCTCGATCACACGCATCAGCAGCATCAGGCTCATGTTCAGCGTGAAGTAGATGAGGGTCGCGAGGGTGAAGGCCTCGAACAGGTTGGCGGAGAATTCGGCGGTCTGTTTGGTCTGCGCAAGCAGCTCCATCAGGCCGATCAGCGACGCGACCGAAGAGTTCTTGAACACGTTCAGGAATTCGGAGGTGAGCGGCGGAATGATGATCCGGTAAGCCTGCGGCAACAGCACGTTCCAGTAGATCTGTGGCAGCTTGAAGCCCATGGCGCGTGCGGCCGATTCCTGGCCCTTCGGCAGTGCTTCAATGCCGGTACGCACCTGTTCGCAGACCCGGGCAGCGGTGAACAGGCCAAGGCAGACCACTACGCTGAGGAACGCGGAGGTGGTCGGGTTAAGGTCCTGCTTGTACCACTCCTGCAGGTTTTCCGGCAGCAGGTCGGGCACCAGGAAGTACCAGATGAACAGTTGCACCAGCAGTGGCACATTACGGAAGATTTCCACGTATACCGTGGCGATACCTGACACCAGACGGTTTGGCACGGTGCGCATGACGCCCAGCACCGAACCCAGTATCAGGGCAATGATCCAGGCAATGACAGCGATGGCGATGGTCCAGCCCAGGCCGGAGATGAACCAGTCCAGATAGGTCTCGCTGCCGACGCCGGTGGACTTGAAGAATACGCCCCAGTCCCAGTTGTAATTCATCAGGGTCTCCCCCTCTTTTTATTGCTATCGAAATGCACGCACTGTCGTCTGTCGAGAATGACGAGGCGATCCCGGACGAGCGCTGCCCGCCCGGGATGCCGTCAGTTCAGACTGGCTGAACCGGTCTCTCAGGCTTTCTTGTCGTCAGCTGGCTTATCGGTCGGGTTCTGAATCAGTTCCTTGAGCTTGTCGCTCATCGGGAAATTCAGGTTCAGACCTTTCGGAGGGACAGGGGACATGAACCACTTGCTGTAGATGGCGTTGATGTCGCCGGACTTGTAGGTAGCGACAATGGCGTCATCCACGGCCTTCTTGAACGGGGCATCGCCCTTGCGGACCATGCAGCCGTAGATCTCGTAGGATTGCGCTGTACCGGTCACTGCCCAGTCGTCCGGCTTCTTGGCCTTGGCCATTTCGCCTGCCAGCAGCGCGTCGTCCATCATGAAGGCGACTGCACGGCCGGACTCGAGCATCTGGAAGGATTCACCGTGGTCTTTGGCGGAGATCACGTTCATGCCCATCTGCTTGTCAGCGTTCATCGCCTTGAGGATGCGCTCGGACGTGGTGCCCGCCGTGGTGACGACGTTCTTGCCTTTCAGGTCGTCGAAATCCTTATAGCTGGAATCCTTTTTCGACAGCAGGCGCGTGCCGACTTCGAAGATGCCGATGGAGAAATCGACTTGCTGCTGGCGCTCGACATTGTTGGTTGTCGAGCCACATTCCACATCGACGGTGCCGTTCTGAACCAGCGGGATACGGGTCTGCGAAGTCACCAGGTTGTACTTGACCTTGAGGTCAGGCATGTCCAGGTCTTTTTTGATGGCTTCGACGATTTTCAGCTGGATGTCATGGGAGTAGCCCATCGGCACGCCAGAGGCATCAGCGATGTAGGAAAACGGGATGGAGGCGTCACGATGGCCCAGCGTAATGGTGCCGGATTCCTTGATCTTCTTCAGAGTGCCAGTGAGTTCGGCGGCGAAAACCGGCGTGCTGATCAGAGCGGCAGCGATGGCTGCGCCCAACAGGTGGGGAACGATGCGCATGGGTGAGTCCTTGATGTCATTTTTTATTGATGGGGCCGCAATCAGAGTCGGCCCGCTTGTTGGCGAATGCTTCAACGGCGTCCACATCCAGACACACGCTCTTGTCGAAACGCTCGGTTCAGAATGTAGAGCATGAGTCGTGCCAGACCGTTTGTAGAATTCAACGCGCTGAATTTAAAAGGGTTTTTTTAGATCGGCTCTGATGCTACGGACAAATGCGTCCGGGAAGCCGAATAAAGCGGGGGCGATTGTTCGGAAAACCGAATGGAAAGGGGGGCGGGAGGATGGCAGTAAGGAGGGAAACCTGTTCACCGCACGATGGGTGAACAGGTTGCAAGCAGATTATCAGGCGGCTTCGAAAGAGGTTTTGTTGCGCACGACGGTTTCCAGGTAGCTGCTCACGGCGGCCTGTTCCTCAGGCGTCATGAACAGGCCCAGCTTGGTGCGGCGCCACAGGATGTCTTCGATGCTGGTGGCCCATTCCTGATCGCACAGGTAATCGACCTCGCGGGTATACAGGCCTGCACCCAAATGCTGACCAAGGTCTTCCAGACTTTGCGCGCCCTCCAGCAAGCGCCAGCTGCGGCTGCCGTAAGTGATCGACCAGCGCTTGGCGATAGGCGCGGGCAGCCAGCTGAAGCGGCGGGTCATTTCTGTCGCCAGCGCTTCGGCGGTGGTCATGTCTTCGCCGCCAGGCAGGGCAGCGTTGGCCGTCCAGCTCGGTTTCATCTGTTTGAAGAACGGTGCCAACTGCGCCATCGCCGATTCTGCCAGTTTGCGGTAGGTGGTCAGCTTGCCGCCGAACACCGACAGAATTGGTGCCTCGTCCGCGCCGCCTGACAACGAAAGCGTGTAATCACGGGTAATGGCAGAAGGATTATCGGACTCGTCGTTGCACAGCGGGCGCACGCCAGAGAATGTGTGGAGCACGTCTGCGCGACTCAACTGTTTCTTGAAGTGGTCGTTGGCCACTTTCAGCACGTAATCCATCTCGCCTTCGGTGATGTCCACCTTGTTCGGATCGCCCTGATACTCACGGTCAGTGGTGCCGACGATGGTGAAGTGCTCCAGGTACGGAATCGTGAACACGATGCGCTTGTCTTCGTTCTGCAGAATAAACGCGTGCTCACCCTCGTAGAGTTTCGGCACGATCAGGTGGCTGCCTTGAATCAGGCGGATGCCGTAAGCCGAATCGAGCTTGAGGTCTTCACGGATGAACTTGGCTACCCACGGGCCTGCCGCATTGACCAACGCCTTGGCGTGGATCGAGAACAGGCTGCCGTCGCTGCGCTCAAGATGCAGATGCCACATGCCCTTGATACGGCGGGCGCTGACACAGCGGGTCTGAGTATGAATGTGCGCACCGTTTTCACGAGCGGACATGGCGTTGAGCACTACCAGGCGCGCGTCGTCGACCCAGCAGTCGGAATATTCGAAACCGCGGGTGATGCTCGAGTTGAGCGGGCTGTCCGCACCGAAATGAATGGTCCGCGATGCGGGGAGTTTTTCGCGCTTGCCAAGGTTGTCATAAAGGAACATCCCGGCACGAATCATCCAGGCCGGACGCAGGTGTGGGCGGTGAGGCAGCACGAAGCGCATTGGCTTTACGATGTGCGGCGCTTTAGCAAGGAGCACTTCACGTTCTGCCAGTGCTTCACGCACCAGGCGGAATTCGTAGTGCTCCAGATAGCGCAGGCCACCATGAATCAGCTTGCTGCTGGCCGAAGACGTATGGCTGGCCAGGTCGTCCTTTTCGCAGAGAAAAACCGAGAGGCCGCGACCGGAGGCATCCGCTGCGATACCGACACCGTTGATGCCACCGCCAATAACGGCAATGTCGTAGACCTCTGAGAGGGGCGGGGTTGGCACGTTGGTGTGGGGCATTGGTGGCCTCCTGGACAATTCGTGAGCAGTGCTCGAAAGGCGAATCTGAACATTAATGTTCATTTTCGAAAATCATAGCTCAATAAAATGACCCTTGCCAGCACGTATCGATTGAAAATACTGATGATGGTGTCAGGAAAAGAACAAATATGAACATTGTAGGGCGGGAATTGTTACCGGGAGGATCGGTGCACTGCCTGCACTGAATTGCTCTGGATCAACGATCTGCGCTGCATCGCTTGAACCGGGGAGGACGCAGAGCGTCCGGAACGGCATACCTACGCAGAGCATGGGTACGATAGTGTTCTTCAAGACACCTATCGTTCCTCACGCTCCGGCATGGGACTGCCTTGGGTGACGCTCTGCGTCACAGATGCGTGCTGCGCCATATGTACACAAGTCTTGTGGGAGCGAGCTTGCTCGCGAAGAGGCCGGTACAGACTCCAGAAAATAGGGCGCTCGACGCACCGTCTTCATGAGCAATGCGGACCGCCGCGCGAGCACCGCTCGCGCCTGACAATCACACCACTTCCAGACGAATCTTGTGCTGATTCAGCAACTGCTGCAGTGCGGGCACGGGTGGCTGGTCGGTGACCAGGCAATCGATGAGGGTGATCGGCCCCAGGCGGACCATGGCGTTGCGTCCGAACTTGCTGGAGTCAGCCGCCAGCAGCACTTTGCGTGCGTTGGCGATGATCGCCTGGGACACCCGTACTTCCTGATAATCGAAATCCAGCAGGCTGCCGTCTTCGTCGATGCCGCTGATGCCCACCAGGGCAAAGTCCACTTTGAACTGGGTGATGAAGTCGATGCTGCCCTGGCCCACCACGCCACCGTCACGTCGCACATTGCCGCCTGCTATCAACACCTCGAAATCATCCTTGGTGCTGAGGATCGACGCCACATGCAGGTTATTGGTGATGATCTTCAGGTTGTTGTGGTTGAGCAACGCACGGGCGATGGATTCGGTGGTGGTACCGATATTGATGAACAACGAGGCGTTGTCCGGGATCTGCGCGGCGATGGCCTCGGCGATCCGTTGTTTTTCATCGCGCATCTGGTCCGCACGCATGGCGTAGGCAGTATTTTCGATGCTGGAGTCATAGGCCGCGCCGCCGTGGTAGCGGCGCAACAGGTTCATTTCCGCCAATTGATTGATATCACGGCGAATGGTTTGTGGGGTCACGACGAACAGCGTCGCCATCTCCTCGATGCTGACATAACCACGGTCACGGACCAGTTCGAGGATCTGTTGTTGGCGGGGAGGCAGGTTCATTGTTTTTCCTTGGACGCCCTCTACAAATGGCGCCCATCATGCCGCAGGAAAGTGCAACCTGTCAGCCGGAATCCTGCTCCCCTCCTTACAACAGCGCTGTCACTCTTCGTTTTCGTGCGGTTCCCAGTCACGAGTACGCGCGACTGCTTTCTGCCAGCCAGCGTAAAGTTTTTCGCGATGCGCCTCTTCACACGATGGCTCGAACACACGCTCGATCACCGCCTTGTTACGCAACTCGTCCAGGCTGCTCCAGAAGCCAATCGCCAGACCGGCCAGGAAGGCTGCACCCAGTGCCGTGGTTTCACGCATTTGCGGACGCTCGACGTGGGTGCCGAGGATGTCTGCCTGGAACTGCATCAGGAAGTTGTTGGCCACGGCACCGCCGTCCACGCGCAGCGACTTGAGGCGTTCGCCGGAGTCCTGTTGCATGGCATCGAGCACGTCGCGGGTTTGATAGGCGATGGATTCCAGCGCTGCACGGATGATGTGATCGACTTTCACACCGCGGGTCAGGCCGAACAATGCGCCTCGTGCGTACGGGTCCCAGTAAGGTGCGCCCAGGCCCGTGAACGCCGGCACCAGGTACACGCCGTTGCTGTCCTTGACCTTGCCAGCGAAGTATTCGGTGTCCAGCGCGTCGTTGATGAGCTTGAGTTCGTCGCGCAGCCACTGCACGGTCGAGCCACCGTTGAAGACCGCGCCTTCCAGTGCATAGGCCACTTCACCACGCGGGCCGCAGCCGATGGTGGTCAGCATGCCGTGCGCCGACTTCACGGCTTTCTTGCCGGTGTTCATCAGCAGGAAGCAGCCGGTGCCGTAGGTATTCTTGGCCTGGCCGGGTTCGACACACATCTGGCCGAACAACGCCGCCTGTTGGTCGCCTGCGATACCGGCAATCGGGATGCCGCTTTTGCTGTGACCGTAGACCTCGGAGGAGGCTTTGACCTCTGGCAGTATCTCGCGCGGGATGTCCAGCACGTCGAGCATGCGCTGATCCCATTCCAGCGTATGGATATTGAACAGCATGGTCCGCGAGGCGTTGGTGTAGTCGGTGACGTGAACCTTGCCGCCGGTGAATTTCCAGATCAGCCAGGTATCGATGGTGCCGAACATCAGCTCGCCTTTGCGGGCGCGCTCGCGGCTGCCTTCGACGTTGTCCAGAATCCACTTGACCTTGGAGCCGGAGAAGTACGGGTCAATCACCAGACCTGTGGTGTCCTTGATGTACTCCTCAAGACCGTCGCGCTTGAGCTGCTGGCAGATCTCGGTGCTGCGGCGGCACTGCCAGACGATTGCGTTGTAGATCGGGCGGCCGGTGTCGCGCTCCCAGATGACCGTGGTTTCACGCTGGTTGGTGATACCGATGGCGGCGATCTGGTTGTGGTGCAGATCGGCCTGCGCCAGCGCCTTGGTCATGCAGGCCGTCTGGGTGGCGAAGATTTCCATCGGGTCGTGTTCGACCCAGCCTGCCTGCGGGTAATGCTGGACGAATTCGCTTTGGGCAGTGCTCACCACGTTGGCGTCGCGGTCGAAGATGATGGCGCGCGAGCTGGTGGTGCCCTGGTCAAGAGCAATGATGTAGTTCTTGTTCTGTGTGTCAGTCATGTCGATTGCCTTGCATTTATTGGGTGGGATTCAGTTGAGTGAGATTCAAATTGAGGGGTGCTCAAGATGAAGCCTGAACTTTGCCGCGAACCACAGGAGCCTCTTTTTCATTTTCAACAGGAGCGGCGCTGGGCAGATGACGCGCAATCAGCGCGCGGTAGCCAGCAGCACCAAGGCAGGCACCCAGAATGGGCGCAAAAATCGGAACCAGGAAGTAAGGAATGTCACGACCGCCGGTGAAGGCCATTTCACCCCAGCCAGCGAAGAACGTCATCAGCTTCGGACCGAAGTCGCGCGCCGGGTTCATGGCAAAACCGGTCAGTGGGCCCATCGAGCTGCCTATCACGGCTACCAGCAGGCCGATCAGCAAGGGCGCCAGCGGGCCGCGCGGCAAACCATTGCTGTCATCGCCCAGAGCCATGATCACACCCATCAGAATGGTGGTGATGACCACTTCGACCAGAAAGGCCTGACCGACCGAAATGGCCGGGTTTGGGTATGTCGAGAATACCGACGCCAGTTCAAGACTCTGCTCGCTGCCGCGAATGATGTGGTGAGCATGTTCGAAGTCGAAAAAAAGGCTGATGTACATCAGGTACACCAGACCCGCTCCGCAGAACGCGCCTGCGATTTGCGCCGAGATATAAAAGGGCAATTTACGTTTTTCAAAACCGGCGAACAGACTCAGCGCGATGCTGACGGCCGGGTTGAGGTGGGCACCTGAAATGCCGGCGCTGAGGTAGATCCCCATGCTGACAGCCATGCCCCAGATGATGCAGATTTCCCAAAGACCGAAAGTGGCTCCCGCGA
Source organism: Pseudomonas sp. MWU16-30316 (assembly GCF_020515645.1). Classification (NCBI taxonomy): domain Bacteria; kingdom Pseudomonadati; phylum Pseudomonadota; class Gammaproteobacteria; order Pseudomonadales; family Pseudomonadaceae; genus Pseudomonas; species Pseudomonas sp. MWU16-30316. Next base: position 726,966 of record NZ_JAIZAZ010000001.1, read on the forward strand.
CCTTGAGCGCTGCAACGCATCCTGTGCCGAAAAAAATCATCAGGGCGGTGCCAAGAAATTCAGCCACACATTGCCCGGTGAGCGTCGGTTGTTTTAGTGCGATGGACATGGATACCTCATTTTTGTTTTTGTCTCGGCACCCTGAGACAGGCGTGGGTGCTCGTTATTCGTGCGTCTCAGAAAAAACCCCATTTCTGATCGCCGGTGCGAGTTATACCGAAAAACCGCTTTCGATAATATTCGTAAACGAAAAAATATAGACAAGAAACAACGCTGTCAAAGGTCGGAACCGAACGGTCAGTAAATCGCCAGGACCCCGCGAGGACCCGGCAAGACCGCTTTACACCGGGGAATTCAGGCTGTTGCCAAAAGGCCATCAGTGTCGCAGGTGGCGTGAATCAAGGCATGTTCACTTTACTTCGCTTAAAGTGATGGGCATTCGGAACCTTTTGGAGCGCTGCATGACACCCGCACTGGATTTGCTGAAAAAACATCGCGCCGAACATCGCATTCACAGTTATGAACATGATCCGAAAGCGCCTTCATATGGGCTGGAGGCGGCGGAAAAGCTGGGTCTGGAGCCTGCACAGGTGTTCAAGACGCTGCTCGCCAGTACCGAAAAAGGCGAATTGCTGGTCGCCGTCGTGCCGGTCGTCGGAACACTTGATCTAAAGGCTTTGGCGCAGGCTGCCGGGGCAAAAAAAACCGAAATGGCCGACCCTGCGGCGGCGCAACGCTCGACGGGTTACCTGTTGGGTGGCATCAGCCCTTTGGGCCAGAAGAAGCGTCTGCGCACCTTTATCGACGAAACTGCGCAGCGCTTTGACAGCATTTACGTCAGTGCCGGGAGGAGGGGACTTGAGGTCGAGCTTTCACCAGCGGTACTGGCTGAATATACCCAGGCCAGATTTGCCCCGATCGGCAGGGAATGATCTGCGTCTCAGTGGTTGAGCGTATGCACAGCCACGCTGCCGGGTGCCGGGAACAGCACCAGATGGTCTGCTGCCACACGAATGCCGACTTCCTCACCCTGGCCGTGATCGGCGTGGCTGGGGAAAATGGCTTCCAGCTGACTGCCGGTCGACAGTTGCAGGCGATACAGCGTCGAGGCGCCTTGAAAGGTTCGACCGATGACCCGTGCTTTCAGGTCGCTGTGCGGCGCGTAGACGATGTCGTCAGGGCGTAGCAAGACATCCACAGCGGCACCGCTTACGCCCGGGTATGCCCGGTTGCCGCGCAGAATGCCCAGTTCGGTATGCACCGATTCCGGATTCATCATCTGCCCGCGAATGAAATAGCCCTGGCCGATGAAGCTGGCAACGAACGGCGTGCGCGGTTCGTGGTAGAGATTGTAAGGTGTGTCCCACTGCTCCAGGCGCCCCTCCTTGAATACGCCTACGTGATCGCTCACGGCAAAAGCCTCTTCCTGGTCATGAGTCACCAGAATCGCGCTGGTGCCCCGTGCCTTGAGGATATCGCGCACCTCATGGCTCAGGCGCCGGCGCAACTCGCCGTCCAGGTTGGAGAAGGGCTCATCGAGCAGCAGGAGTTGCGGCTCGGGCGCCAGTGCTCTGGCCAGCGCCACTCGCTGTTGCTGGCCACCGGACAGCTCGTGTGGATAGCGCTTGCCCAGTGCGCCGAGGTTGACCAGTTCAAGCAAGTCGGCGATCACTTTATCCAGGCGCGGGTGGTTGCGAATGCCGAATGCGATGTTTTCGGCGACACTCAAGTGCGGGAACAGCGCGTAATCCTGAAACACCATGCCGATACGGCGTTTCTCCGGCGGCAGGGTCCAGCCCGGACGGGAGATCACTTCGCCCGCCAGAGTGATCTCACCCGCATGGATCGGTTCGAAGCCGGCAATGGCGCGCAGTGTCGTGGTCTTGCCGCAGCCCGACGAGCCGAGCAGGCAGCCTATGTCACCCGCGTTGAGGTGCAGGTTCAGATCCTGCACCACGCGCTGGTTCTGATAGCCGCAAGCGAGGTTGCGCAGGTTCAGCAGCAACGGGTTCATGCGGGTTTGCAGGCCGGCGCGACGAGAAACTCCAGCAGCGCTTTCTGCGCGTGCAAGCGATTTTCTGCCTGATCCCAGGCGACCGAGCGTGAATCATCCAGCAGGTCGACACTGATTTCTTCGCCACGATGGGCAGGCAGGCAATGCATGAACAGCACATCCTTGTCAGCCAGGTCGAGCAGGGCACGCGTGACCTGAAACGGCGCGAACAGCTTTTTGCGCCGCGCGGTTTCCTCTTCCTGGCCCATGGAGGTCCACACATCGGTGCTGACCAGATGTGCGCCGGCAACTGCGGCTTTCGGATCGCGGACCACGGTGACGCGCTCGCCAGCCAGTGCCAGGAACTCGGCGTTTGGCTCGTAGCCGGCAGGGCAGGCCACACGCAACTGGAAGTCGAATTGAATCGCCGCTTCTATATAGCTGTTGCACATGTTGTTGCCATCGCCGATCCAGGCAACGGTCTTGCCCTGGATCGAGCCGCGATGCTCCAGGAAGGTCTGCATGTCGGCGAGCAACTGGCACGGGTGCAGGTCATCGGACAGGCCGTTGATGACCGGCACACGGGAATTGGCGGCGAATTCGGTCAGATTGCTGTGCGCATAAGTACGGATCATGACCGCATCCAGCATGCGCGACATCACTTTCGCGCTGTCGGCAATCGGCTCGCCGCGGCCCAATTGGGTGTCTCGATGGGACAAAAAGATGGCCTGGCCACCGAGCTGAATCATCCCTGCTTCAAAAGAAAGACGGGTACGTGTCGATGATTTCTCGAAAATCATCCCCAATACCCGGTTCTTCAGCGGTTCAAAAAGTACACCGCGATTTCGCAGGTCTTTAAGCTCTACGCCACGACGGATCAAGCCCGAGAGTTCATCCGGGGTGTAATCCATCATCGAGAGAAAGTGCCTGGCGTTCATGATTAACTACCTTTTCTGCAACAGACCGCAGGTTATCAAAGCCGGTTTTTATCGATAAAACGGGCGAGACCTGCGGCGGAAGCCGCACGGGGCGACGAATAAGAAAGGCGCGATGGTATAAAAAAATGTCGCGTCTTACCAATAGCATGCGTTTTTCTGAAACATGGACACTACTGGCGTCCCGGATAGAAGGGACGCCGTTATTCTGTATTGACGGGGCAAAAACTGGCTACGCTGAGAAGGTTGGCAGCCATCTGCACTTTTTCAGAAGGCAGCATTTGTACACTGCTCAAATAGCGCTTGGCAATTAGTACCAATCCTGTAACAGTCCATGTTTGCGCGGGCGTTGCCTAATGGGATGCGCTTCACGGGCTTGAAACAAGGACCGTTTCTTTAATCCCGGACGTGGGTTATAAATCGTTGCCGATACATTACTGATCGAGGGGTGGGGGAATGGACTCAAAAGAGCATCAATTAACGGAGTTGCTCGGGCTCACCGCCCGCACGCTTACCCATCTGACAGCCTCGATGACCTCAATGTCTTTCGAACTGCTGCGCAGCGAGGACGAAGTCACGCGTACGGCGGGGCGGCGCATGATTGATCGCATGGCCACTATCAGCTCCGGTCTCGACGAGCATTGGCGCCTGATCGGTGATCTGACCGGCGTCCACCTGGCGCAGGAACAGATCGAAACCGTGGCCGAAATGCAGCAACAGCGCAAGGTCGTCACGCCTATCGGCGGTTGATTCGGCCACCTCATCCGCGCGCCTGATGCCCCTCGATTCACGGGCCGAACATCAGTGGCGCGGGGCATGGCAAGGCAGCATAGTGAGTGTTCGGCAATCAACCGGATTGCCATGACAAGATCTGAGGCTGTGATGACCCGGACTGAACACTACCGAGCCTGCCACCTGTGCGAGGCCATTTGCGGTCTTGTGATCGAGACCGTCGTGGAGGCGGATTCTGCGCCGCGCATTGCCTCGATCAAGGGCGACCCGCTGGACACGTTCAGCCGCGGTCATATCTGCCCCAAGGCGGTTGCGCTGCAGGACATCCAGAACGACCCTGATCGCTTGCGACAACCGATGCTGCGCACCGGTGATCAGTGGCAGCCGATTACCTGGCAGCAGGCGTTCGATCTGGTCGCGGAGCGGCTTTACGCCATTCAGCAGCGCCATGGGCAGAACGCGGTAGCGGTCTATCAGGGCAACCCCAGCGTGCATAACTACGGGTTGATGACCCACAGCAATTACTTTCTCGGTCTGCTCAAGACCCGCAATCGTTTTTCGGCGACGTCGGTTGATCAGTTGCCGCACCACCTCACCAGTTTCCTGATGTACGGCCACGGCATGCTGTTGCCGATTCCGGATATCGATCACACCGACTTCATGCTGATTCTCGGCGGTAATCCGTTGGCGTCCAATGGCAGCATCATGACGGTACCGGACGTTGAAAAGCGTCTGAAAGCAGTCCAGCAGCGCGGCGGTAAACTGGTGGTCATTGACCCGCGCCGCAGTGAGACGGCTGCCATCGCTGACCAGCATCTGTTCGTACGTCCGGGCGGTGATGCGGCGTTGCTGTTCGGGCTGCTCAATACGCTGTTCGAGGAGGGGCTGACCCGCGAGAGCCATTTGCCTGTCGACGGCCTGGAGCAGGTTCGCCACGCCATTGCCGGTTTCACCGCAGAGGCCATGAGCCCGCGCTGCGGTATTGCTGCCGAACAGATCCGGCAACTGGCGCGGGACTTCGCGGCCGCTGACAAGGCGGTGTGTTATGGGCGAATGGGCGTGTCGACTCAGACCTTCGGCACGCTGTGCCATTGGCTGGCACAACTGATCAATCTGGTGACTGGCAACCTGGACCGCGTGGGTGGCGCGCTGTGCACAGAGCCGGCCGTCGACCTCGTCAGCTCGACATCCGGTGGTCATTTCAATCTGTGGCAAAGCAGGGTGTCCGGCCTGCCGGAGTATGGCGGCGAGTTGCCGGTTTCGGCGCTGGCCGAGGAAATGCTCGTAGCGGGGGAGGGGCAGGTTCGCGCGCTGGTGACCGTTGCGGGTAACCCGGTTCTGTCGACGCCCAACGGCCGTCAGCTGGAGCAGGCGCTCGAAGGGCTTGAGTTCATGCTCAGCATCGATCTTTACATCAACGAGACCACTCGCCACGCCGACTTGATTCTGCCGTCCACCTCGACGCTGGAGAATGATCACTACGACACCACCTTCAACACCCTGGCCGTGCGTAACGTCACGCGCTTCAATCGGGCCATTTTCGACAAGCCCGAAGGTGCGCTGCACGACTGGGAGATCTTCGTCGGGCTGGCCAGCGCTTTTGCTGCCAAGGCCGAGCGAGCGCTGAAACCCACGTTGCCGCCTGCGCAGATGATTGATCGCGGGCTGCGTGCAGGTCTCTATGGCGATGCATCACCCCATAAGCTGTCACTGGAAACCCTGGACAGTCATCCGCACGGTCTTGATCTGGGGGCGTTGAAGGCCAATCTTGCAGAGCGCTTGAAGACCGCCAATGGGCGCATTCAGGCCGCGCCTGAGGTGATCATGGCCGACCTGGCGCGCTTTGCTGCCGAGCCTGCTCCCCAGACCGGCGAGTTGCTGCTGATTGGCCGCCGGCATGTGCGCAGTAACAATTCCTGGATGCACAACTACCATCGGCTGGTGAAGGGCAAACCCCGGCATCAGCTGTTGATGCATCCTGACGATCTCGCGTGCCGTGGTCTGAGCGACGGCCAGCAGGTTCGCGTCAGCTCCCGGGTCGGGATGATCGAGGTTCAGGTGCTGGGCAGTCTGGACATGATGCCCGGGGTGGTCAGCCTGCCGCACGGTTGGGGGCATTCACGTGCGGGAGTAAAGATGGCGATCGCACAGAGCCTGCCTGGCATCAGTGCCAATGACCTGACCGACGAACGGCAACTCGACGTGCTGTCCGGCAACGCGGCGTTGAACGGCGTACCGGTGCAGGTCGTGGCGTGTTAAGCCTCAAGACAGAGCGTCATGCTCGGGATTTCGTTACAATGCGCCACCGTGCCGACAACTGAGTCGGATATTTCAGCCGAGGTGCTCCATGGATATCATCGAAACGATCAAAGAGCAGATTGCCAACAACACCATTCTGCTTTACATGAAAGGCGCTCCGAACGCTCCGCAATGCGGCTTTTCGGCCAAGGCTTCCCAGGCATTGATGGCGTGTGGCGAAAAGTTTGCCTATGTCGACATTCTGCAAAACCCTGAAATCCGCGCCAACCTGCCAAAGTACGCCAACTGGCCGACTTTCCCGCAACTGTGGGTTGCCGGTGAGCTGGTCGGTGGTAGCGACATCATCACCGAGATGATGGCTGACGGTTCGTTGCAGACGTTGGTCAAGGAAGCATCCGCCGCCAAGGCCGAGTAAAGCCTCGCGCAGAGCGTCGCACGATAGTCGCGATTATCGCTTCGTACGCTCCAGCCTGGTTTTACGCACAAGAAAAAGCCCGCTCTCGATTGAGGCGGGCTTTTTCATTGCGGCGCTATGGGGGAATCAGTCACCCATCTGCGACTGCAGGTAGTTCTCGATACCGACTTTTACGATCAGACCCAGCTGAGTCTCCAGCCAGTCGATTTGCTCTTCCTTGGGCTCAAGGATGTCTTCCAGCAGCTCACGGCTGCCGAAGTCACCGACGGTCTCGAAGTGAGCGATCGCGGCTTTCAGATCGGCCAGACCTTTTTGCTCGATCTTCAGGTCGCACTCCAGCATTTCCTTGGTGTGCTCACCGATGAGGATCTTGCCCAGGTCCTGCAGGTTTGGCAGCCCTTCCAGAAACAGCGTGCGCTTGATCAGCTTGTCAGCGTACTTCATCGCATGGATGGACTCTTTATATTCGTGGCCACCCAGCTTTTTCAGACCCCAGTCTTCGTACATGCGCGCATGCAGGAAATACTGATTGATAGCGACCAGCTCGTTCCCGAGGATCTTGTTGAGATGCTGGATGACGGTAATGTCGCCTTTCATGTTCGAGGTCCTGCCGGTGGCTTGTGTATATAAGTGCCGAGTGTGAGCTGAGCTTAAACGCCTGTCAAACCTAAGTTGTTGAATAATAAGTGAAATTAAATAGGAATAAGAATGTTTGAGTTCCGCATCTTGACGCTAAGCGCTTGAATTACAGGCATAAAAAAACCGGACGCGGTGTCCGGTTCTTTAAAAGAGGGGATTCAGGCAGCTGAAAATTTTGCCGGATAGGCCAGCAAGGCATGGCTGGTTTGCAGCTCGGTCAGCGTATCACGCACCACTTCCTTTGCCAGGCAGGCGCATTTTCCACATTTACTCGCAACGCCCAGTGTTTCACGGACTTCACGATAACTGCAGCAGCCTTCCAGAATTGCATCCCGGATTTGACCGTCGGTGACACCTTGGCAGAGGCAAACATACATAAGCTATGGACCGTCGCTGGTTTATTGCTTGGTGCCGAGGAGCTTAATGTTAATGAGAATGCTTGTCAAAACTGTTTTGGGTTGTATTCAGGTCGAGCGATGAGCGGTTGTTTTCGCAGGAATCGCATTACCGATCGGCCTCGGGATGGTCGAGTTCCGGACATGAAAAAACCGGCACAAGGCCGGTCCATTCACAGACGTGACGACCTCAGTCGTCGAAATCTTCCCAGCCGCCCATTTCTTTCCAGCGATTGACGATGCCGCAGAACAGCTCGGCCGTCTTCTCGGTGTCGTAACGGGCCGAGTGCGCCTCGCGTCCGTCGAAGTCGATGCCGGCAGCCTGACAGGCCTTTGCCAGCACAGTCTGACCATAGGCCAGGCCGGCGAGGGTAGCGGTGTCGAAGCTGGAGAACGGGTGAAACGGGTTGCGCTTCATGTCCATCCGCGCGACCGCGGCATTGACGAAGCCGAGGTCGAAGCTGGCGTTGTGGCCTACCAGCACCGCACGTTTACAGCCATTTGCCTTGAGGGCCTTGCGCACGCCGCGGAAGATGTCGTTCATCGCGGTTTCTTCGCTGACGGCCATGCGCAGCGGGTGGTCGAGCTTGATGCCGGTGAATTCCAGCGCCGCCGCTTCGATGTTGGCACCCTCGAACGGTTCTACGCGGAAGAAATAGGTGTGTTCCGGGAATACGAAGCCTTTTTCATCCATGCCGATCGTCACCGCAGCGATTTCCAGCAAGGCATCGGTGGCTGAATTGAAACCGCCGGTTTCTACGTCGACGACCACGGGCAGGTAGCCGCGAAAGCGCGCCGCCATCGGGTGACGGGAACCGCCGCCACCGCCGTGGCCTTCGTGTTCGTCGTCAAAATGATCTTCACTCACGCGTGTTCCTCCAGACGCCAGCGCAGCTTTTCACCAGCGCGCAGCGGGATAACAGTCAACTCGCCAAACGGCAGGCTGGCAGGGGCGGTCCACTCGTCACGCACCAGCGTGATGGTGTCCTGATTGGCGGGCAAGCCGTAGAACGCCGGACCGTGGAGGCTGGCGAAGCCTTCCAGCTTGTCCAGAGCGTTACGCTGCTCGAAAGCTTCGGCATACAACTCGATGGCTGCGTAGGCGGTGTAGCACCCGGCGCAACCGCAGGCGTTTTCCTTGGCACGCTGGGCATGCGGCGCCGAGTCGGTGCCCAGGAAGAACTTGCCGCTGCCGCTGGTGGCCGCGTCGAGCAGGGCCGTCTGATGCGTATTGCGCTTGAGGATCGGCAGGCAATAGAAGTGCGGACGAATCCCGCCGACCAGCATGTGGTTGCGGTTGTACAGCAAGTGATGCGCGGTGATGGTCGCCGCGACATTGGCTGAAGCCTCATTGACGAACTGCACCGCTTCACCGGTGGTGATGTGTTCGAACACCACTTTGAGGTTCGGGAAGCGCTCGACTACACGACGCAGGTGCTCATCGATGAAGACCTTCTCGCGATCGAACACGTCGATTTCGCCACGCGTCACTTCCCCGTGCACCAGCAACAGCATGCCGACTTCGGCCATGGCTTCGAGAGCAGGAAAGATCTTGTCGATGCTGGTGACACCGGAATCGGAGTTGGTGGTCGCGCCAGCCGGATACAGCTTGGCCGCATACACGAAACCACTGGCCTTGGCGGTGCGGATGTCGTCGGGCGTGGTCTGGTCGGTGAGGTACAGCACCATCAACGGCTCGAAGCGGCTGCTGGCCGGGCGTGCAGCCAGAATGCGCTGGCGATAGGCATCGGCTTGCTGCGCATTGCGCACCGGAGGCACGAGGTTGGGCATGATGATTGCGCGGCCAAAAGTTCGCGCTACGTCAGCAACGGTATGAGGCAAGACAGCTCCGTCACGGAGGTGAATATGCCAGTCGTCGGGACGCAGGAGGGTCAGGCGGTCAGACATTGGGGATTCCAGGCGGGTCAAACTCGCTGGGAATGCTACCGGAAAAGACTCTCTCAGGCATCCGCTATCAAGTTTTGCATGAAGTTACCGATAGCTCCCTTGTCAGTCGGTAATTTTCTGTTTCGCGTTCATTTCCAGTGGAGCCTCCCGTGCGCCAGCGATATTTAGCCCTGCTCAGCCTGTTTGCCAGCCTCCCGGCGATGGCTATCAGTTTCCAGACGCGTCTGGAGAGCATCGAGTGGAAGGTCGAAGGCGATCAGTTCGAGTGCCGTCTGACTCAACCGATCACCGACTTCGGTGCCGGTGAGTTCGTGCGCCGCGCGGGCGAGCAGGCGACGTTTCGCCTCAAGGCTTCGTACAACATGCTCGGTAACGGCTCCGCGACATTGCTGGCCGCTGCGGCACCGTGGCAACCGGGTCGCGGCGATATCAACCTGGGATCGGTGCGCGTCAGCAATGGCGACATTCCCTTCAATACCTCCCAAGCCCAGGCCGGACGTCTGATCAGCGGTCTGATGGACGGTCGCAGTCCGCTCATTCGCCATTACACGCGAGACGGCGGCCAGATGGAAGTGCGTCTGCTGCCGGTCAAGTTCAGCAAGGCATTCAGCGATTACCAGGCATGCACTGCCAAGCTGTTGCCGATGAACTTCGATCAGATCAAACAGGCCGAAGTGGGTTTCCCGGGCGGCGGTATCGAGCTGGATGCGCGTGCCAAAGCGCGTCTGGACAACATGGTGGCTTATTTGAAGGCCGACCCGACCGTGAATCGTATCGAACTGGACGGCCATTCGGATAACAGTGGCAATCGCCTCACCAACCGTGACCTGTCCCGCCGTCGCGCGCTGGCGGTCATGGATTATTTCAAGGCTCAAGGCATACCCGAGCAGCAAATCACCCTGCGCTTTCATGGCGAGCGCTACCCGCTGGCGCCCAACACCAATGAAGCCAATCGTGCGCGCAACCGTCGGGTGAACGTGCACCTTGAGCGCCTCGCGCCCGATGAGCGCCCGGTGCCGGTTGCGTCTGCCAGCGCAGCACACACTTCTTAAGACCTGTAAAAGGTTCCTGCCAGACGTCGCCTTGTCGTCACAAGCTGTCGCGCCCCTGTAAATTTGCCGGTTTGAACGGTAGAATCAGCGGTTTTCCGTACAACCCGGTGGAGTGATGGCATGGCGGACGTAAACAAGGTAGTTCTCGCGTATTCCGGTGGCCTGGATACTTCGGTAATCCTCAAGTGGCTGCAAGATACGTACAACTGCGAAGTGGTGACCTTTACCGCTGACCTGGGTCAGGGTGAAGAAGTCGAGCCGGCACGCGCCAAGGCGCAGGCCATGGGCGTGAAAGAAATCTACATCGATGACCTGCGCGAAGAGTTCGTGCGTGATTTCGTCTTCCCGATGTTCCGTGCCAACACCGTCTATGAAGGCGAGTACCTGCTGGGTACCTCCATCGCCCGTCCGTTGATCGCCAAGCGTCTGATCGAGATCGCCAACGAAACCGGCGCTGACGCCATTTCCCACGGCGCGACCGGCAAGGGTAACGATCAGGTGCGTTTCGAGCTGGGTGCCTACGCGCTCAAGCCAGGCGTGAAGGTCATTGCTCCATGGCGCGAATGGGATCTGCTGTCGCGTGAAAAACTGATGGACTACGCCGAGAAGCACAACATTCCCATCGAGCGTCACGGCAAGAAGAAATCCCCTTACTCCATGGATGCCAACCTGCTGCACATTTCTTATGAAGGCGGCGTGCTGGAAGACACCTGGACCGAGCACGAAGAAGACATGTGGCGCTGGACCAAGTCCCCTGAGGACGCGCCAAACGTTGCGACCTACCTTGAGCTGACCTATCGCAATGGTGACATCGTTGCGCTGGATGGCGTCGAAATGACCCCGGCCACTGTGCTGGCGACCCTGAACCGCATCGGTGGCGAAAACGGTATCGGCCGTCTGGATATCGTTGAGAACCGTTATGTGGGCATGAAGTCCCGTGGCTGCTACGAGACGCCTGGTGGCACCATCATGCTGCGTGCTCACCGCGCCATCGAATCCATTACCCTGGACCGCGAAGTCGCCCACCTCAAGGACGAACTCATGGCCAAATACGCCAGCCTGATCTACACAGGCTACTGGTGGAGCCCTGAGCGTCTGATGCTGCAGCAGATGATCGACGCGTCTCAGGTTCACGTGAACGGCGTTGTGCGTCTGAAATTGTACAAGGGCAATGTGATCGTCACCGGTCGCAAGTCGGATGATTCGCTGTTCGACGCCAACATTGCCACGTTTGAAGATGACGCAGGCGCCTACGATCAGGCCGATGCAGCGGGCTTCATCAAGCTCAACGCACTGCGCATGCGGATTGCAGCCAACAAGGGCCGCAAGCTGTTCTGATGCCGCAAGTTGTTCGACACGTGCAGCCCGTACAGGGCTGCACTTCAAATACTATCGAAAGGGGCATTCCTTCCGGGCGTCATGTAAAAAGACGTTGAGCCAGTGAAACCGGTGGTTGATATACAGGGTACATGTACTATGCAAGATAGCAGCGTGTAGCCGACTGCAGAAATATCATGTGTCACGGGTATTCAGTCGTTGAATATCTTCTTACCGTTAGCGTCGAAAAAGTGCTTATTTGTTTTAGTGTTTTCCTACAACAGTTGTAGACGTTCAGGGCAGGGAATAACAGAGTTTTCCATCGGCTCCCTGAAAGGTATCGCACGCTGTCTCTTTTTTGCCTCGTTATTCAGCGTCAGTCGCTCTCCCGTCGCTGGCTGAACTCAAACCGGTACGCCTTGCCGATGCCGAGTACCTGGCGAAGGCTCAGATCGAGTATCCCGGCAATCTCGGACGCGGTGTAGCCCAATGCCGAGTAATGCATGGCGTGACCTGCAACGACGTCATCGATGTCCGTAACGTCATCAAGGGCCTCCCTGCGGGGGGTAAGCAAGGGCTGGCTGAGGTTAACGGTCACGCCATTTTCTGTCGCCAGGCGGCGCACATCCCTTTTACTCATTCGCAATGAATACTGTAACGCGGTAAAACCGGCACCCTTGGCCGCCAGGTATTTCAGTTGCTGCACTTTGCCCGCGTGTTCAAGTCCGTGTTCTACGGCAGGTTGTGTACGAGTGGATGAGGGGGCGGCTAATCCTGCGGCCTCTCCTTCGGGTATGACGGCTATGACGCCACCGCTGGCAACAAAGGCTTCCACTGCGGTGATGAGATCAGAGGCGGTGGGGGTGGAGGTGGGTGGCCGCGTACGAGCGTATTTAGTGTTCATGGTACATCCCTTTTTGAACATGGTTATACACAGGGCCCATTCAAAAGAGTTGCCAGGCGCCCCGAGAGTTTTCAGAAGGCAGCGATGCCGGATTGGTGATATACCCAGTGCCGGAATTAATCCGACCGCGCGATACATGGAGCCTGCTTAAACACATCGCATAGGCACGTGCGCAAGTACAGTGCGCAGCAACAGGGTTTCTTATAGTGGCGCGTGTTCAAGGGCAGTAAGTAATAAAGTTGCTGTTAAAAAAGTAACGACTGGTAATAAATTTTGCAAGGGAAAAATGGCAAGTTATAAGAATTGACCGAGCGGTTTTTATAATGTCTTACGAGTTGTAATGTCACGTCTGCTAATCGTGTAGTCCGTTTCCTATTCGAAAGAATACGTCTGGCTTTGAAATGAAAAATGGTATTTGCTACGTGTCGAAAGAGCTACTTATGGTCTTGAATGATGTAGGGTTATGCTAGGGTGTATGTAAGATTTTGCGACAGTAAGAGAATGGAGCTTGTTGAGTAGAGGCATGTCAATGAGCAGTTCATAGAGGTATGGCACGTTGATGCTATGTATTTGTTTGTAGGATTTTTCTTGCTGTTTTGTGAGGATTCTCCTTAAATAAATATTTGTACGAAATTTTGTAAATAATGTGTAATTTTTAAACCTTATTTACGTATTTAGTGTGTGGGGTGTGTCCAATGGTCTTCGATCATAGGTGTGCAGGTTAGGGCATCCGCATGCAGAAACTTTTCAGTCACCCTGCTAAGGGGCGTTATGGGCAGATGTCGCCTTCCACGCCGCAGATCGTTAGCAATAGGCTTTAACAGCAGATGTGCTCAATCGGGAACGCAGGGAACGACCTGTTTTTTAAATGATTCAGCTAAAGGGAATTGGTTTTAAATTGCTGGCGATAAGCCATGTGTCGGGTCGATTTGTGACGCTGATGCAGGAATGCTCTGGCGATACTGTTAACAGGTGCAACAGGGCCGCATTTTGAATGTAAGAGTTCGGCGATCGTCTGCTGTACGCATTTATCTACTGATGCTGCGATGCTTGTGCTGCAGCGATCAGCAACAAAATTCACCAGGTTCCGGAAAGGAAGGCTTTGTGAGAATTAATAAAAAATGTACGTTCCTGCCAAGTATTGTAGGAAGTTTCTGCTGTAATTGTAGGAATGGTCTTTGGCTGTCAGTCCACAAGGGTGAGCGCCATGCAAAGCAGTAAACGACTAAGTTATTGTGCTGGCTCTGAAAATTCGAATAGCGAAAAATGGACTGCCCATGAATAAAGTGCTGATCGTGGATGATCATCCCGTCATTCGCCTTGCTGTACGCATGCTGATGGAGCGTCATGGCTATGAGGTCATCGCGGAGACTGACAACGGTGTGGATGCGCTGCAACTGGCGCGTGAGCACCTCCCGGATATCGTCATTCTCGATATCGGTATCCCCAAGCTCGACGGGCTGGAGGTAATCGCCCGTCTGTCAGCCATGACGTTGCCATTCAAGGTTCTGATCCTCACCTCCCAGGCGCCGGGCCACTTCTCCATGCGCTGCATGCAGGCCGGGGCCGCCGGCTATGTCTGCAAGCAGCAGGATCTGACCGAGCTTCTCAGTGCCATCAAGGCGGTACTGTCAGGGTACAGCTACTTTCCCAACCAGGCGTTGCACACTGTTCGCTCCAGTATGGGCAACGCGAGTGAGTCGGATATGGTCGACCGGCTTTCCGGCAGGGAGATGATGGTTCTGCAGCAGTTGGCCCGAGGCAAGACCAACAAGGAAATTGCAGATGGCATGTTTTTGAGCAACAAGACCGTCAGTACCTACAAAACGCGTTTATTGCTCAAGCTCAACGCGCATTCGCTGGTCGATCTGATCGAGCTTGCGCAGCGTAACGGGCTTGTCTGAGTAAGGAATTGTCTAAAAGGAGCTGTGGCTGATGCCCGGTTGTGCAGGTCGGCTATCGAGCCTTCATCTTTCGTAGTGATCACGTATTGAAGCCTCTTCTGCGAGAGGCTTCAAATGCCTTGATCGAGCAAGTCAGTGCGAGGTTTCAGGGCTGTCTAGAAATCGAAGTCGTAATCAGCCAACTGCTTCTGCAAACGCCGTTCTTCAAGCAGGTTGTCGATGGTGCGTCGTTTGCTCAGGTTGGTCTTCGCCGGCTCGACAGTCACTGGTTCTGTGTCGTCCGTGTCGACGGAGACAAGGTCGTCGTCTACGTCCAGCTGTTCGTTATCAGTGCTCATGAAGTCGACTCCAGGGCTTGGGCTCTCTGGCGCTTCTTATATCGACAATCCACAGGTGGGTAAAAAAGATTTTTTCAATCGACAAGGCAGCAATGAGCTGTCTGGCTCAATCGTCGGACGTTTTTGCCTTGTAATCGCATAGATCCTCTATACGGCAACTGCCGCACCGCGGTTTACGGGCCTGGCAAACATAGCGCCCGTGCAGAATCAACCAGTGATGGGCGTCGAGCAGGTAGTTTTTCGGCACAAATTTCATCAGTTGCCTTTCCACTTCCACCACATTTTTCCCTGGCGCGATGCCTGTGCGGTTGCTGACGCGAAAGATATGCGTGTCTACCGCTATCGCGATCTGGCGGAAAGCGGTGTTGAGCACCACGTTAGCGGTTTTGCGCCCGACGCCCGGCAGCGCCTCGAGTGCTTCTCGGGTTTGCGGTACCTCACCGTTGTGCAGCTCCACCAGCATGCGGCAGGTTTCAATCACGTTTTTGGCTTTGCTGTTGTAGAGGCCGATTGTCTTGATGTATTCGGAAAGCCCCTCTACACCCAGTTCGTAGATGGCCTGTGGTGTATTGGCGACCGGGTAAAGCCTGGCAGTCGCCTTGTTGACGCTTACGTCGGTGGCCTGGGCGGAAAGGATGACGGCTATCAACAGTTCAAACGGCGTGGTGTAGGCCAATTCGGTTTTCGGGTCCGGATTGTCCTCATGCAGCCTGCGAAAGATTTCCTGGCGTTTTGCGGCATTCATGAGCGGAGCTTTTCCTCGGAATCAGCCTGTGCGGGGGGTGGCAGAAGTGCTGCAAGTGTTTGCTCGGCAGCTTCGTATTCGCGCTGCAATTCCACAAGCCTGGCAGCCTGCTCCGCAATGGGAGGGTGACCAAACGCCTTGAGCGACTTGTTGAGCTGCGCGCGGCTCATGGCCAGCGCAATTCGGGCTTTTTTCACCGCTTCATCCGGTCCGGCAGGCTTGTCGTTGCGGGCGAGAGCGACGGCGGATTGAGGCAGCACACTACGAGCGGATTCAATGCGCTGTGACCGCGCAAGGCGCTCTGCCAGCCGCTTTTGCTGTTCACGGTGCAGGCGCGCATTTCGTGCTTCGAAACGCATCCGGGCATGGCTACGCTTGCGCTGCCGCGCCTCCTGCAGCTCGGCGGTAGGGGCCAGACCACCCACGATGGGCGTGACCGTGGCCAGTGGCAGCGGATGCATTTCAATGCAATCCACCGGGCACGGCGCAACGCACAGGTCACAACCTGTGCATTCGTCGATAATCACGGTGTGCATCAGCTTGGATGCGCCAAGAATGGCATCCACGGGGCAGGCCTGAATGCATTTGGTACAACCGATGCACTCTGCTTCGCGAATGAAGGTAACCTGCGCAGGTGCAGTGCCGCGTTGCATATCCAGTGTCAGGACCGGAACAGACAGCAGTTCGGCCAGCTGGACTATCGTTTCGTCGCCGCCCGGTGGGCATTTGTTGATGGCTTCACCGCCAGCGATGCCTTCGGCGTAGGGCTTGCAGCCGGGATGGCCGCACTTGCCGCACTGAGTCTGCGGCAGAAGGGCGTCGATACTGCGGATGAGGTCCACGTCGGGAAGCAGGCGAATCAATTCAGTCATGGTCTTGCCAGGTGACCAACAGGTGTTCTGTCTATCGAGAGAGCAGCATTATCGGACAGATCAGGGAGCTTGCGAATGCGTAAAGGCCCGGTATCCGCCTGATGGCAGGATACCGGGCCCTGCGTCGTTTTTTACTTGATGCGCTGGCCTGGCTTGGCGCCACTGTCGGGGCTGAGCAGATAGATCTCCTCACCGCCGGGGCCTGCCGCCATCACCATGCCCTGCGAAATGCCGAAGCGCATTTTTCGCGGCTTGAGGTTGGCGATCATCATGGTCAGACGGCCTTCGAGTTCGGACGGGTTCGGGTAGGCGCTCTTGATGCCGGAAAAGACATTGCGCTGCTCGTCGCCGATGTCCAGGGTCAGGCGCAGCAACTTGTCGGCACCCTCCACGTGTTCGGCCTTGAGAATCAGTGCAACACGCAGATCGATGGCGGCAAAAGCGTCAAAGTCGATTTCCGCCGACAGTGGGTCTTTGGTGAGTTCGCCATTACCGGCAGGTGCGGTGTCCGCCGACGAGTCGGTAGCGGTCAGGTCTTCCTTGGAGGCAGTGGCCATGGCCTCGACCTTGACCGGGTCGATACGGGTCATCAGTGCCGAGAACGGGTTGAGCTGATGATTGGCCAGCAAGGTCTTGTGGTCTGCCCAGGTCAGAGGTTCGACATTGAGGAATTTTTCCGCATCGGCGGCCAGATTCGGCAGGACCGGCTTGAGGAAAATCACCAGCTGGCGGAACAGGTTGATGCCCAGCGCGCATACAGCCTGGACTTCATCCTGTTTGCCTTCCTGCTTGGCCAGCGCCCATGGCGCTTTTTCCGCGATGTAGGCATTGGCACGGTCCGCCAGGGCCATGGTCTCGCGCATGGCGCGGGCGAAGTCGCGGGCTTCGTAAGCGTCGGCAATGCTGGGTGCAGCCGCCATAAACGCGTCGGTCAGTTCGGGCGCCGCGTTGGCTTCGACCATCACGCCGGCGTTGCCCTTGTGAATGAACCCGGCGCAACGGCTGGCAATGTTGACGACCTTGCCGATCAGGTCGGAGTTGACCTTCTGCACGAAGTCTTCGAGGTTCAGGTCGAGGTCGTCAACGCCACGGCCCAGCTTCGACGCGTAGTAATAGCGCAGGTACTCGGGCGGCAGGTGGTCGAGGTAGGTGCGTGCCTTGATAAAAGTGCCGCGCGATTTCGACATCTTCTGACCATTGACGGTCAGGTAGCCGTGTACGTTGATGCCGGTCGGCGTGCGCAAGGCCGCACCTTCCAGCATGGCTGGCCAGAACAGCGCGTGGAAATTGACGATGTCCTTGCCGATGAAGTGATAGAGCTCGGTGGTCGCGCCCTTTCCCCAGTACGCATCGAAGTCCAGGTCCGGACGACGCGCACACAGGTTCTTGAAGCTGGCCATGTAACCGATCGGCGCATCGAGCCACACGTAGAAGTATTTACCTGGCTCGTCGGGAATTTCAAAGCCGAAATAGGGCGCATCGCGGGAGATGTCCCACTGCTGCAGGCCACTGTCCAGCCATTCGGCGATCTTGTTGGCAACGGCGTCCTGCAGGGTGCCGCTGCGTGTCCAGCTCTTGAGCATGGCGTCGAACGCAGGCAGGTCGAAGAAGAAGTGCTTCGAGTCCTTGAGCACCGGCGTGGCACCGGAAATCGCCGACTTGGGGTCTTTCAGGTCCGTCGGGGCGTAGGTGGCGCCGCACTTTTCACAGTTGTCGCCGTACTGGTCTTCGGCCGCACATTTCGGGCAGGTGCCCTTGATGAAACGGTCGGCCAGGAACATTTTCTTTTCCGGGTCGAAGTACTGGGTAACCGAGCGCGTCGCGATATGACCCGCATCGCGCAGACGCTTGTAGATCATGCTCGACAGCTCGCGGTTCTCGTCCGAGTGCGTCGAGTGGAAATTATCGAAATCCACCAGGAAGTCGGCAAAGTCGGCGCTGTGTTCGGCCTTGACGTTGGCGATCAGTTGCTCTGGCGTGATGCCTTCCTTTTCGGCGCGCAGCATGATCGCCGAGCCATGGGCGTCGTCCGCGCAGACATAAATGCATTGATTGCCGCGGTGCTTCTGAAAACGCACCCACATGTCGGTCTGGATGTACTCGAGCATGTGGCCAAGGTGGATGGAACCATTGGCATAGGGCAGGGCGCTGGTAACGAGAATCTTGCGTGGCTCGGACATGGGGCTCGGCTACTTGAAGTGAAACGGAGACCGGCCACTATAAAGGTCTGAACGATTTTTTTCACCCGTGCGGTTGTGGGAATGCTCCTGAAAGGTGGGCTGCGGTTCAGTGAAATCATGTGGGCTGTTGGCAGAACAGGTACGATAGTCGGCTGTTTCAGTCAGTCTTTTTACGGAGTAAGCCCATGAGCGCAGTCAATCGCGCAGCGGTGGAGACGATTCTTCGCCAGTACACCGACCCCTATATGAATCAGGATCCGGTCACTGCCGGTTGCGTCCGGTCCATCGATATTCAGGGGGCACAGGTCAGCGTGCAACTCGAATTGGGCTATGCCGCCGACCTGTTCAGGAACGGCTGGGCGCAAGTGTTGAAAACTGCCATCGAGAACCTGGAAGGCGTCAGTTCGGCCACGGTCGCCATCAGCAGCGTGATCAGCGCGCACAAGGCCCAGAGCCAGATCCCGGGGCTTGCCAATGTGAAAAACATTGTTGCCGTCGCGTCCGGCAAGGGCGGTGTCGGCAAGTCCACGACCGCCGCCAACCTGGCCTTGGCACTGTCTCGCGAGGGCGCACGTGTCGGCATTCTCGATGCCGATATCTATGGGCCTAGCCAAGGGGTGATGTTCGGTATTCCCGAAGGCACGCGGCCGAAGATCAAGGACCAGAAGTGGTTCGTGCCGGTCGAGGCGCATGGCATCGAGGTGATGTCGATGGCCTTTCTGACCGACGACAACACGCCGATGGTCTGGCGCGGACCGATGGTGTCGGGGGCGTTGCTGCAACTGGTCACGCAGACTGCCTGGAATGATCTGGATTATCTGGTTATCGACATGCCGCCCGGCACTGGTGATATCCAGTTGACGCTCGCGCAGAAAGTCCCGGTGGCGGGTGCCGTGATTGTTACCACGCCACAGGATCTGGCCCTGCTGGATGCGAAAAAGGGTGTCGAGATGTTCCGCAAGGTCAACATTCCGGTACTGGGCGTTGTGGAAAACATGGCGGTGCACATCTGCTCCAACTGCGGCCATGCCGAGCATCTGTTCGGTGAGGGTGGCGGCGAGAAGCTGGCGACGCAGTACGATGTCGAGCTGCTGGCGTCGCTGCCGCTGTCGATGCTGATTCGCGAGCAGGCAGATGGCGGCAAGCCTACGGCGATTGCCGAGCCGGAGAGTCAGATTGCGATGGTGTATCAGGAGCTGGCACGTCATGTCGGTGCACGGATCGTGTTGCAGGAAGCTGCAAGTCCAGCCATGCCGACCATTTCGGTAAGCGACGACTGATTGGATAGCGATGATCGGGCGGGGGAGGTGCTTTGCTTCTCTCGTCCCGGTCAGCTGTACAGCAGGTGCTCAGCCGGCGAGAGGTCAAAAGACGGGCAATAAAAAACCCCGCTTTTAAGGGCGGGGTTTTTAAGCGAATCAGTACAAGTTAGATAACTTGAACTTCTTCAGCTTGCATGCCTTTCTGACCGCGGGTAGCGATGAAAGAAACCTGTTGGCCTTCTTTCAGGCTTTTGAAGCCGTCGGATTGGATAGCTTTGAAGTGCACGAACAGGTCGTCACCGGATTGTGGAGTGATGAAGCCGAAGCCTTTTTCATCGTTGAACCACTTAACGGTACCAGTTTGGCGATTGGACATAGTATATCTCCTTGGACAAAGTTAACTGCGGCGTAGGAAGAGCCCTGGCCGAGACTGAGTGCAAAGAGCTGGAAAATTCATGGAGATGGTTGGATCGAAATTCAACATCGTGTAGAGATTCTCAGTGACACAAGCAACACAGTGACGCCACCTTAACCCTTTTTTCCGAACGTGCCAATGGTCTGTTGATGATTATTTCCATTCACGGCGAAACAGCCCGGCCAGTCACGCAAACTCGCGATCTGTTGCCTTTGAACCGTCGGCCTCAGCCCGGTAAGATGCCGGATATCTTTTTCACCTCGCTATTCAGGACACCGCCATGAGCATCAAATCGGACAAGTGGATTCGCCGCATGGCGCAGGAACACGGGATGATCGAGCCCTTCGTAGAGCGCCAGGTACGTGGCGAAGGCGCCGATCGGGTGATCTCTTTCGGGGTGTCCAGTTACGGCTACGACGTGCGTTGCGCCGACGAATTCAAGGTGTTCACCAACATCAATTCGGCCACGGTCGATCCGAAAAACTTCGATGAAAAAAGCTTCGTCGATATCAAGAGCGACGTGTGCATCATCCCTCCCAACTCGTTTGCGCTGGCGCGCACGGTGGAATATTTCCGTATTCCGCGTAACGTTCTGACGATCTGCCTGGGCAAGAGCACCTATGCGCGCTGCGGCATCATCGTCAATGTCACGCCGCTCGAGCCAGAGTGGGAAGGCCATGTAACGCTGGAGTTTTCCAACACCACGACACTGCCGGCCAAGATCTACGCCAACGAAGGCGTGGCGCAGATGCTGTTCCTGGAGTCCGATGAGGAGTGTGAAGTGTCCTACAAGGATCGGGGTGGCAAGTACCAGGGCCAGCGTGGCGTCACCCTGCCACGCACCTGATTTGCGCTTCAGGTGACTAGTGGAATTGAATTAATACTCTATTCCGCACTCTATCTGCTCACATGCTTTCGCATCATTCATTACGTGCGAAGGCCTTTGATCTGGAGTGCCCTATGAAGACTACTTTCAAAATCTCTGAACAGGTTCAATCTCCGCTTAACGAGATCGGGCTGCTCGCCTGGTCATTGATGGCTCATTCCGATCTCAGCCCGGAGCTGAACATGGTCGGTGGCGGGATCCCGGGCGATCCAGGCCCCGACACTCCGTTTCAGCCTACCGAGCCAGGCGGGCCTACTGTTCCGGACGAGCCGCCACCTGCACCTGTGGCCTGATTATCACAAGACTGCCTGCTGCTCTCGCGAGCAGTGGGCAGTTTTTTATAGGGCGACCGGCTACGTTATGCCACTCGCCACACCGCATCACCGCCGGTCACATAGACCGTGCTGTCCTGCGCGGGACGAATCTGAAAACCACCGGTGAATTCGCCGAAGGCTGGCAGCAGGCTGACTTGCCGGCCCAGGTAAAAACACGCCAGCCGCAAGCTTTGCCGACCGCGCCCGTGTAGCCGATACACCGGATGAACGTGCCCGGCCAGTACGTGCAGGTCAGGGTGCGGATCGGGCTCGTGCTGCAGTGCAAATGGCCCGAGTGCCAGGGGCTCGGGGACCACATCAATGCCCAGATAAGCGGGTGGATCGCCAGCCCGTTTGTCATGGTTGCCGCGGATCAGTGTGATGCGCAGTGTCGAGCGTTCTGCCCGCCAGTGTTCCAGCGCCGCCAGCGTGCCGACCGCGTGAGATTCCGGCGCGTGCAGGAAATCGCCCAGAAAGATCAGATGATCGCAGGGATAGGCCTTCAAAAGGCTGTCCAGGCGGCGCAGATTCTCCTGTGTAGTGCCGTGCGGCACCGGCTGGCCGAGCTTGCGATAGGCGGCCGCCTTGCCAAAGTGCGCATCGGCAATCAGCAAGGATCGTTCGGCGGGGTAGTAGATGGCCTTGTCGGCCAGCAACCACAGCTCTTCTCCTGCCAGCGTGACAGCCAGATACGGGTTCATTGTTCAGTCTCCGGGCCGGCGGCTTTCTCCAGGTCGCGGACCATTCGCGCGATGCGGTCGGCAAGTTTCTCCGAACTGAGGCTTTCGCGAAAGCGTTCGACCAGCAATGGAAAGGCCAGCGGAGTCGCGCGCTTTATTGCGTGCAGGTCCAGCGTGCGGCTGTTGATCTGGCGCAACGTCAGTTCCAGACGCTGCAGGTCCAGTTCCTGACGCAGGACTTCCTGTTCGGCCTGGGTCAGCAGCATGTTGTCCGCGTCGTACTGCTTGAACACCTCGAAGAACAGTCCGCTGGATGCCTGAAGCTGACGATTGCTCTTGGCCGCGCCAGGGTAGCCGGAAAACACCAGGCCAGAGATGCGCGCGATTTCCCGAAAGCGTCGCAGGGCCAGCTCGCCAGCGTTCAGGCTGGCGATAATATCGGCTAACAGATCCGTTTCGCTGAACAGGTCAGCCTGCAACGCTTGCGCCCAGTCGATCTCGCTGGCACTGAGCAACTCCAGCCCGTAGTCGTTGACGGCAATGGAAAAGGTCAGCGGCCGATGCCGGCTCAGGCGCCAGGCCAGCAGGCTGCCCAGTCCCAGGTGCACGTGTCGGCCGGCGAACGGGTAGAGGAACAGGTGCCAGCCTTCGCGGGATTTGAGTGTTTCGGCCAGCAATGTGTCGCGTCGTGGCAGCCCTGACCACTGCTGCTGCACTTCCAGCAGGGGTTTGATGGCACGCATTTCCGGGCTGTTGAATTCGCCTCGTGCAGCGGCATCGAACTTCTCCACCACGGCATCCGCCAGTTCGCTGGACAGCGGCATTCGACCGCCATTCCAGCGTGGCACGGCGGCTTTTTTGCCGGTCGCGCGCTTGACGTAGGCCGTCATGTTTTCCACTCGAACCAACTCCAGCAAGCGTCCGCCGAACAGAAAGCCGTCACCGGGTTTGAGTCTGGCGATGAAGCCTTCTTCGACGCTGCCCAGCGAGCCACCGCCGCCACCTTTTTTCCAGTATTTCAGGTTGACGGTGGCCTCACTGACGATGGTCCCCACGCTCATGCGGTGACGTCTGGCAAGACGCGCATCGGGGACGCGCCAGACGCCGTCCTCGTCAGGTTCGGCACGGCGATAATCAGGGTAGGCGGTCAGCGAGTGGCCACCGTTGCGGACAAACGCCAGCGCCCATTGCCATTGCTCGTCGCTGAGGTCCCGGTAAGCCCAGGCGCTGCGTACCTCGGCGAGCAGCTCATCAGGCAGGAAACCACCGCCCAGAGCGATGCTGACCAGGTGTTGGACCAGCACGTCCAACGGCTGGAGCGGTGATTCGCGGGGTTCGATCATCCGTGCTTCGACGGCGTCGTGAGCGGCAGCGGCTTCGACCAGCTCCAGGCTGTGGGTCGGCACCAGCGTCACGCGCGAGGGGCGACCCGGCGCGTGGCCTGAGCGCCCGGCGCGCTGCATCAGGCGCGCGACACCTTTGGGTGAGCCGATTTGCAACACGCGCTCCACCGGTAGAAAGTCCACGCCCAGGTCCAGACTGGAGGTGCACACCACAGCCTTGAGTGCGCCTTCTTTCAACGCGCGCTCGACCCAGTCTCGGACCTCTCGCGCCAGCGACCCGTGATGCAGGGCAATCAACCCGGCCCAGTCGGGGCGGGCTTCCAGCAGCGCCTGATACCAGATTTCCGATTGTGCCCGAGTGTTGGTGAACACCAGACAGCTCGCGCTGCTTTCCACCTCGGCGACGACCTGCGGCAACATGCGCAAGCCCATATGCCCGGCCCACGGGAAGCGTTCGATGGACGGCGGCAACAGCGTATCGACCTGTAAGTCCTTGACGATCTTGCCTTGCACGGTCACGCCGCCGTCGCCGATCAGCACCTGCTGCGCGTGTTGCTGATTGCCCAGCGTCGCGGAAATGCCCCACACGATCAGTTGCGGATTCCAGCGCCTCAGGCGCGCCAGGGCCAGTTGCAACTGCACGCCGCGCTTGTTGCCGATCAGCTCGTGCCATTCGTCCACCACCACCATCTTCAGTGTCGACAGGGCGACATGAGCGTCGGCACGGGTCAGCAGCAGCGTCAGGCTTTCAGGGGTGGTGATCAGGGCAGAGGGCAGCCGCCGGCTCTGCCGGGCCCGTTCGCTGCCGCTGGTATCGCCGGTGCGCAAGCCGACCGACCACGGGATATCCAGTTCAGCCAACGGGGCCTCAAGGGCTCTGGCGGTATCGGCGGCCAAGGCGCGCATGGGCGTGATCCACAGCACACTCAGCGGTTCAGCGGGCGGTTTGCGTTTGCGGGGTTTGTTGTCAGCGGTGAGCGTATTGGCTTTGGCGAAGCGGTTGAGCGCAGCGAACCACACGGCGTAGGTCTTGCCCGAGCCGGTGCTGGCATGCAGCAATCCGGACTCACCGTTTTTTACCGCTGCCCAAACTTCCTTCTGAAACGCAAAGGGCTTCCAGCCCCGGGCGAGAAACCATCGTCGAGCGAAATCGGTGGGTCTGCTCATCCGTTTGAGTGTGCTCTGAGTGGCGTTAAGTCAGAGACAGCAGAGAAAGGGTAATAGTTTTAAATGGTTATGTGGCTGATCGCTCCTGGATTACCCATCGTGCCGATGCTCCGCGTCGACATGCCGTTCTGGACGCTCTGCGTCCTGTTTATGACTCGCAGCGTCATGAAGGCCATTCCCACGCTGGAGCGTGGGAACGAGATTTGAGGGTGGTCCAAACGTGTGTACGCAGCAATCGGTGCTACTTCAGATTGCCGCTCAAGAACTGCTGCAAACGCTCGCTTTTCGGATTGTTGAGTACTTCGTCCGGGTGGCCGGACTCTTCGATCTGGCCCTGGTGCAGGAACACCACCTGGCTCGCCACCTTGCGTGCGAAACCCATTTCGTGGGTCACCAGAATCATCGTCCGGCCTTCTTCAGCCAGGCCTTGAATGACTTTCAGCACCTCACCGACCAGCTCCGGGTCCAGCGCGGAGGTAGGTTCGTCGAAGAGCATGATTTCCGGCTCCATCGCCAGCGCACGGGCAATGGCCACGCGCTGCTGCTGACCACCCGAAAGAAACGCGGGGTACTGATCGGCAACACGCTCCGGCAGACCGACCTTTTCCAGGTATTTGCGCGCGCGCGCCTCGGCTTCGGCCTTGGGCACGCCCAGGACCCGGCGCGGCGCCATGGTGATGTTTTCCAGCACGGTCATGTGCGCCCACAGGTTGAAGTGCTGAAACACCATCGCCAGCCGCGTGCGGATACGCTGCAGCTCATCCGGGTCGGCAACGCGCATGCCGTCCTTGTCGCTGACCATGCGCACTTGCTTGCCATCCAGGCTCATCGCCCCGTCACTGGGCTGTTCGAGAAAATTGATACAGCGCAAAAAAGTGCTCTTGCCGGAGCCGCTGGCCCCGATCAGGCAGATGACGTCACCGCTGCTGGCCTTGAGCGATACGCCTTTGAGCACGTGATTGTCGCCATAGCTTTTGTGCAGGCCATCGATGGTCAGTTTTTGCATGACAGGTCCTCAAGGAGAAAGTAGATAGCCGCTGCGATAGGCCTGGGTGCCGGCGATGTGCGCAATGACCATGCCGGCAGTCGCCATGCGGCGCAGCGAACGCGCATACAGCAGGCCTGCGTTGAGGGCATGGATGCAGGTCACGGTGTCGCTGATCGGGTCGATGACCTCGGCAATCAGCTGGCCGGCCTCGACGTGTTCGCCAGGCATCGCACAGAACACCAGCAGGCCGCCGACCGGCGTAGCCACCGGTTCGACCGCTGCTAGTGGCGTAGCGGGGTAGAGCAGTTCGGGCAGCGGCTGCAGATCGCCGTCGATGATGCCAGCGTCGATCAGGTAATGGATGATCGCCTGACAGTCGCGGCTGGCCAGCGCATGGTTCACATCGCCTTGTCCGCGCAGCTCCAGAGTCACTGAAAAGCTGCCCATGGGAATCGGAAAACGCTCGCCAAAGCGTTGCTGCAATTGCCACCAGACCAGCGTAAAGCACTCATCGAACGACTGCCCGCCTGAGTCGGTTGCCAGCAGGCTGGCTTGCGCGCCCAGGTAGCGTGATAGCGGTTCGACTTTTGGCCAGGCCTCGGGCGTGGTGTACAGGTGCTCGACCGACTCGAAATCACAATGCAGGTCCAGCACCATGTCGGCGTCGCAGGCCAGGCGCTGCAGGGTCAGGCGCAGCGATTGCAACTGGGTGGTCGCCGACAGGGCATTCAGCGCCGCCAGCAGGCTGTCCCTGACCAGTGCGCGGTTATGCTCTGCGTCGGCAGTCAGTCGGGCTGCAATGTCATCACCGACCTGAGTGCCGAGATCGCTGAACCAGCGATTGAAATTCTGGCCGCTTTCCAGCTCGTAGCGGCCCAGTGGGGTGTCCATCAGCACCTGTTCCAGACCGATCGGGTTGGCGACGGGCACCACAACGATTTCGCCCAGCAGGCGCCCGGCATTTTCCAGTTCGGCCAGACGCTGCTTCAGGTACCAGGCCACCAGCATTCCTGGCAGCTCATCGGCATGCAGCGACGCCTGGACATAGACTTTGCCGGTGCCGTTTTGCGGACCGTAATGGAAGCTGTGGATCTGCCGGCCAGTGCCGGGCACTGGCGACAGCAAGTCATGGGTGTGGTGGCGCATGTTCAGTCCTGATTAATGGGCCGGGCCGAGAAAGGCCAGCCAGCGGCGTTCGGCAAGGCGGAACAGCCCGACCAGAATGAACGTCACGGTCAGGTACATGACGGCGGCGATACCGAAGGACTGGAAGGTCATGAAAGTGGCAGAGTTGGCGTCCCGCGCCACTTTCAGGATGTCCGGCACCGTGGCGGTAAAGGCCACGGTGGTCGAGTGCAGCATCAGGATCACTTCGTTGCTGTAATACGGCAGCGAACGGCGCAGCACCGACGGCATGATCACGTAGGCGTAAAGCTTCCAGCCGGTCAGGCCGTAGGCCTTGGCCGCTTCGACTTCGCCGTGGGCCATGCTGCGGATCGCCCCGGCAAAGATCTCCGTGGTGTAGGCGCAGGTGTTCAGAGTGAAGGCCAGGATCGTGCAGTTCATCGCATCGCGAAAGAACGCATCAAGCATCGGCTGTTCACGCACCGCAGCAATGCTGTAAATGCCGGTGTAGCAGATCAGCAACTGTATATAGAGGGGCGTGCCGCGAAACAGGTAGGTGTAGAACTGCACCGGCCAGCGCACCCAGCGGTTTTTCGACACCCGCGCAATCGACAGCGGGATCGACACGCAGAAGCCGATGGCGATGGAGGCGCTGAGCAGCCACATGGTCATCGCCAGGCCGGTGACGTTGACGCCATCTGTATAAAGGAAGGGCTTCCAGTATTCCTGCAGCAATTCGATCATCGCTGTGCCTCCCGGCTGCCTGCGGCGTAATACCGCTCAGCCCAACGCAGGGCGAAGTTCGAGGCGCTGGTGATCAGCAGGTAGATCAATGCCGCCAGCACCAGAAAGTAGAACAGCTGATAGGTGCTCTTGCCCGCGTCCTGTGACGCCTTGACCAGATCGGCCAGGCCGATGATCGACACCAGCGCAGTCGCCTTGAGCAGCACCTGCCAGTTGTTGCCGATGCCCGGCAGCGCATAACGCATCATCTGCGGGAACACGACGTAACGAAAGCGCTGGCCGCGTTTCAGTCCATAGGCTGTCGCTGCTTCCACCTGACCGCGAGGTACGGACAGGATCGCGCCGCGAAACGTCTCAGTGAAATACGCACCATAGATGAAGCCCAGGGTGATGACGCCTGCGCCGAACGGGTTGATCTCGATGTATTCCCATTCCATCGCGTCGGTCAGCATGGTGAGCCAGGTTTGCAGGCTGTAGAAAATCAGCAGCATCAACACCAGGTCCGGAACACCACGGATCAGTGTCGTGTAAATTTGCGCCGGCACGCGCAGCAGCGCCGAGCTCGACAGTTTGGCGCTGGCCCCGATCAGTCCGAGCAGAATGCTCAGAGCAAGCGACAGCACAGCCAGTTTGACGGTCATCCAGGTGCCTTCCAGCAACAGCGGGCCAAAGCCCTTCAGGCTGAATGCCGAGAGTCCCAGGTTTTGCATGAGTGCATCGAGCATGGATAGGCCTTGTTACCAACAAAAACGCCCACCGATCGGGCGACGAATCATCGCCGAAATCGATGGGCGTCGGGGTGTTATTTACCGCTATAGAGATTCAGGTCGCCAAAGTGTTTTTTCTGGATTTCAGCGTAGGTGCCGTCGTCGTGCATCGCCTTGATGCCTTTATCCAGCAGCGCTTTGAGTTCCTTGTTGCCCTTGGCAATGCCGATGGCGGTTTTGGCCGGCAGCAGTTCGCTGTCGACAGGCTTGCTGACTTCGTAGTCGGCACCGGCTGGCGATTTGAGGAAGCCCAGTTCGGCCTGCAGCATGTCCTGGATAGAGGCGTCCAGACGGCCCGAAGTCAGGTCGGCGTAAACCTGGTCCTGGTTGGCATAGGCCTTGGTGGATACACCAGCCTTGTCCAGTACGGCCTTGGCGTAGGCTTCCTGGATGGTGCCTTGCTCATAGCCCACGGTCTTGCCTTTCAGGCTGGCCGGGTCGGCGGTCAGGCCTGCACCTTTCTTGAACACCAGCGAGGTCGGGCCGGAGAACAGTTCGTTGGAGAAGTCGATGACTTTTTCGCGAGCCGGGGTCACGGTCATCGAGGAAATGACGCCGTCGAATTTGCGTGCCTTGAGGCCAGGGATCATGCCGTCGAAGTCGCTTTCGACCCATTTGCAGGTGACTTTCAGCTCTTTGCAGATCGCGTTGCCCAGATCGATATCGAAACCGACCAGGCTGCCGTCGGCCGCTTTGGACTCGAACGGTGCGTAAGATGGATCGACGCCGAAGCGCAGTTCCTTGTATTCCTTGGCCATGGTGTTACCGGCGGCGATGCACAGAGCCAGTGCAGAAAGAGTCAGCCATGCTTTTTTCATTGTTCAGTCCTTAAAACCTTAAATGGGGCGTTGGGAATACGCGAAGCGTGCTACCGGCAAGTGCCAGACAGGCATTGGTTAGCAATTTCCGAACCAGAGGAACGAACGTGCGTTTGAAATATAAGGGGTTGTCGCTATTTCATATAAACGGCTGGCAATAGGCCGCCCATGCGCGCTTACAGGGCTGGTGTTCATCGTCCGGTCCGACACAAGATGCTTTTTCAGGTAAGAAAGAGCGGAAGATTGGTAACGAATCGGGAAGTTTCCTGCGTGGAGACGGGATGATTCGTTCGTCGGTGTTTCAAAAAGGTGCGCGGTATTTATCGTGCGCCTTTTTGGTGCTCTAGTTCAGCAGGTCCTGCAGCGTCGCCAGACTGTCGGCTTCGGCGACCGGCTTGTCCTGCCGCCAGCGCAGCATGCGCGGAAAACGCACCGCGATGCCGCTCTTGTGGCGCTTCGACAGCGCGATACCTTCAAAGCCGAGCTCGAACACCAGCGTCGGGGTGACGCTGCTGACCGGCCCGAATTTCTCCACCGTCGTCTTGCGAACGATGGCGTCGACCTTGCGCATTTCTTCATCGGTCAGCCCCGAGTAGGCTTTGGCGAACGGCACCAGGGTGCGTTCACTGGCGTCGGGCGGGCCGTCCCACACTGCAAAGGTGTAGTCGCTGTACAGGCTGGCGCGTCGTCCGTGACCGCGTTGCGCGTAAATCAGCACGGCGTCGACACTGAACGGATCGATTTTCCATTTCCACCACACCCCCATGTCTTTGGTGCGACCGACCCCATACAACGAGTCGCGAGCCTTGAGCATCATGCCCTCGACGCCCAGGCTGCGAGAGGCCTCGCGCTGGGTGGCCAGATCGAGCCAATCCTTCCCGCTGAGCACCGGGGAGGGCATCAGCACCTCGCTCTGGCAGGTTTCGATCAGCGCTTCCAGTTGCGCACGGCGCTCATGTTGCGGGCGACTGCGCCAGTCATCGCCTTGCCACTCCAGCAGGTCATAGGCGAGCACCACGACCGGAACGTCGGCAAGAATCTTTTTGCCGAGGGTCTTTCGGCCTATGCGCTGTTGCAGCAGGGCGAACGGTTGAACCGAGGGCGCAGCCGCAGGCGCATCGCTGTTCAAGGCAAACTCCGCATCGGCATCGGGGGTCGCATCGGGGGCTTTCCAGACCACGATTTCGCCATCGATCACCGTGCCGTCCGGCAGGCACTGCACCAGGCTGTGCAACTCTGGAAAACGGTCGGTCACCAGTTCCTCGCCGCGCGACCAGATCCACAAGCGCCCGTCACGTTTGACCAGTTGCGCGCGAATACCGTCCCACTTCCATTCCACCTGCCAGTTCTGCGCCGGACCGAGCAACTCCTCGAACTGATCGGCGGGCTGTTGCAGCGAGTGGGCGAGAAAAAACGGGTAGGGCTGCCCGCCGCGTTGCGCGTGCTCATCTTCGGATTCAGGCGCGATCAGCTTCAAATAGCGTGCGGCGCTGGGCCGGTGCGACAGGTCGGTGTAGCCCACCAGTCGTTGTGCGACACGCTTGCTGTCGATGTCTGCCAGCGCTGCCAGCGCACGGGTGACCAGCAGCTTGGACACGCCGACGCGGAAGCTGCCGGTGATCAGCTTGATACAGACCATCAGGCTGCTGCGGTCCAGCTGCGACCAGAACAGCGGCAACCGCTCGGCGAGTTCTTCAGGCGGCAGGCCGCGCAATGGCAACAGCTTGTCTTCCATCCAGGTGGCCAGACCTTCGTCATTACTGTGGTCGGCCTGGGGCAGTAACAGCGACAGGGTTTCCGCCAGGTCGCCGACCGCCTGATAGCTTTCTTCGAACAGCCATTCCGGCAGATTTGCCAGGGTCATTGCCTGCTCGCGCAGCACACGAGTAGGCACCAGTTGCCGTGGACGTCCGCCTGACAGAAAGTACACCGCCCAGGCGGCGTCCTCTGCAACCGCCTTTTCGAAGTAGTCGCGCATGGCGGCAAGTTTGGCGTTGCTTGACGTAGTCGCGTCCAGTTGTGCGTAGAGTTCAGCGAAAGCTTTCATGACTGAGCCTCACCCGTGCCTGCCGCCTCGGGTTCGCTGGTTGCCGGGTTGCTGTCTTCTTCATCGCCGTATTCGGTGCTGAAGCCTTGCGCATCCAGGCCCAGTTCACGCAGGTAGCGCACCAGTATGCCGACCGAACCGTGGGTCACCATGACGCGTTCGGCGCCGGTCTGTTCGACAGCCCATAGCAGGCCCGGCCAGTCGGCGTGATCGGACAGCACAAAACCACGATCCACACCGCGCCGGCGTCGTGTGCCGCGCAGCATCATCCAGCCGCTGGCAAACGCATCGCTGTATTCCCCGAAGCGCTTCATCCAGCTGCTGCCGCCTGCCGAAGGCGGGGCGAGAATCAACGCCTGGCGCAGTGCGGGATCGGTCTTTTTGAAATCGCCAGCGTATTGGGTTTCGGGGATGTAGATGCCGCCCTCGCGATACACACGGTTCAGCGGTTCAACGGCGCCGTGGACCAGAATCGGCCCGATCTGCGCATCGATGCCATGCAGAATGCGCTGGGCCTTGCCGAACGAATAGGCGAACAACACGCTGGCCTTGCCCTGGGCTGCATTGGCACGCCACCACTGGTTGATGCCTTCGAAGATCTGCGCCTGCGGTGCCCAGCGATAGATCGGCAGGCCGAAGGTCGATTCGGTGATAAAGGTATGACAGCGCACCGGTTCGAAGGCCGCACACGTGCCGTCCGGCTCGACTTTGTAATCGCCGGAAGCAACCCAGACCTCGCCTTGGTACTCCAGTCGCACTTGCGCCGACCCCAACACATGCCCGGCCGGATGCAGGCTGAGTTTCACGCCGTGATGGGTGATGGTTTCGCCGTATTCCAGGGTCTGCAGATTAATGTCCTGCCCGAGGCGCGAACGCAGAATGCCCTCGCCACTGGCCGCCGACAGGTAATGCTCGTTGCCGGTACGGGCGTGGTCGCCATGCGCGTGAGTGATGACTGCCCGTTCGACAGGACGCCATGGATCGATGTAGAAATCACCGGGTGGGCAGTACAAACCTTCGGGGCGTGCAACGACAAGATCCATGGGGCAACCGTATGGATGGGCTTGTTAGCTATGAGCCGGTAAGGATCTGGAAGTTCGGGGAGTTTGCGTGAGGGCTGCGGAGCGTGAGGTGCGATAAATGTCCAAAAGAACACTATCGTGCATAAAAGCGCTTTTTTGTCGCGATGGCACAGACGACGCCGAGTGCGACGTAAGTGACAGGGCGAAGGAACCCGACGAAGTCGGGCCGGAAACCGGAGCGAAAGGCGTAGGCTACTTTGGCCTCATCAAAGTAACTCGCCGAGGGGCGAAAAGGTGACTTGAGTCGAGCCTAAATCCACCTGACACCACAGAACCGCTGTGTGACGCGGAGCGTCACGAAAGGCATTACCACGCTGGAGCGTGGGAACGATAGGTGTCCTGGAGAACACCCTCGTGCCCATGCTCACTTTCGGCGCTTACTTGCCCGGCGTCAGCGTCAGGCGCTGTTTGCCGTAGCCCTTTTCGTAGTTCTGTTGTTGCACCGGAATCGACTGGTACTGGCCTTTCTGCCACGGCTCGATGCTGTTGGCGTAATACGGGCTGGCCGGGTTGCCGGATTGGCCGGTACTGATCAGGCCGGTCATCGGTTCGACCAGGCTGAAGTCGACAATCATGCGCAGACCGGGTGCCATGCGGGCGTCGAAGCCCTTGCCCCACTCGAAGCCGGACACGTTCAGCGTCGTGTGATCACCCCCCGCTGCTGTGGCGCCACGGTTGAACTCGCCGCCACCCAACTGTTTGGCCAGCGGGCTGGTCGAGGCCCAGTTGTCGCGGTGCAGTTTGCCCCATTGCCAGGCCTTGTGATCGCTGCCCAACAGGCTGTCGCCGCTGGTGATGGCGGCCGCCAGACTGCGCGCAAGGATGGTCGGTTTATCTTCCTTCTGCGCGGTTTTGACGTCATCCCAAAATGGACTGTCATCGCGACCCAGCAAGTGGTCGGCCTGTGGCGAGTAGGATGAACTGGCGTTGGCCACCAGTGCCTGCCAGGCAGAGCTGGTTTCCGGGCCCAACTCATCAAGGAAAATCTGCTTGGCACTTTCCTGCAGAAACAGCTCGTACAGCGCCGCATCAGCCGAAGTCGCACTGAGCTTGCCATCGAACGCCATCAGGCGCGTGAGCGCTTCGCGGGCCTTGTTGCGCTCAGCTTCGGGCAGAGCATCAATGGCCTGTTTGAGCGGCTTGCTCATGCCCGGCGCCTGGAACATGGTCTTGAGCTTGGCGGCGAACGTCGTGGTCTGGTCGTATTGCATGGCGATGGTGCTGCGCAGGTCCTGCTTGCCGCCGTTGGCGAGTTCGGCAATCCGCTCGGCGCGCTCCGGGTAGCCCCACGAGTTGGAGAGCTGCATGCCGTAGCCTTTCGGAATCGTGCGCTGGTTGGCCGCTGCAAGCCAGCCCTGGCGCGGATCCTGATCATAGGGGTGGAGCATCGAGTCGGCGAAGCCGTCCCAATCGTACTTGCCATCCCAACCCGGCGAAGGCAGCAGGCCCTGGCCTTCACGGCGGTTCGGGAAGCGGCCGGTGACCTGCCAGCCAATGTTCGAGGCGTCGGCAAAGATCATGTTCAGGGTGATCGCCCGGATCTCGCGGCTGGTATCGAAGGCTTTCTCGACGTTAGGCGCACGGGACAGGTCGAAGAACGCATCCAGGCTCTTGTCGTCCTTGAAGTTCGGAACCTGCAGCGCCAGGCTCAAACCGTTGCCGGGCGGGGTTGCAGAGGCGTTGAGCAGCGCGCCGTGGCGGGTTTCGTACACGGTTTCACGCAGCGGGCTGCCGCCCTTGACCAGAAAGGTTTCCTGATGAGCCGCCGCTGGCAGCCATTTGCCGTCAGCCATATAGGAGACGCGGTTGCCTTCGCGCTTGATCTTCTCCAGAAACAGGTCCTGGTTGTCGCCCTTGACGTTGCTCATGCTCCACGCCAGTTTGCCGTTGAAACCGCTGAGCACCAGCGGCATACCGGCGATGGTGACACCGGACACCTGGTATTTCGGTGCGCGGATCTGCACGAAGCTCCAGGCAGAATTGAGCCCGGCAGGCAGCTGCATGTCACTGGCCAGCAGGCTCTTGCCGTTTCGGCTGCGTTGTGGCGCGATGGCCCAGTTGCTGGAGGCCGCGACGCCGAGCATGTTCAGGTCCGAGAGCTGCAGGGCGATCCTGTTCAGATCGCTCAGGCCAGTGACCTGATTGTTCAGGTTCAGGCCCTTGAGCTTGTCGGCTTCGGCAAATGGCAATTCTTCGTCAGGGTAGGTTGGCAGCAGCCAGGCGAGCTTGTCCGCGCTGACTTTCTGCGCCAGAACCAGCGCCGACAGCTCTTCCTGCAGGTTGACCGACAGGCTGAAGTTGAGCAGGCTGAAGATCAGCGCCGAGTCTTCCGGCTTCCAGTATTCCGGCTTATAGCCCGAACTGGCGATATCGGCAGGCAGCTTGTCGCGATAACGGAACAGGTAGGCGTTCACGCCGCGCGCATAGACATCGAAGAAGCGTTTCAAGCGTGGCGATGCGGCGTTGTACAGGTCGCTGGCATTCTGCTTGAGGTTGACCGAGCGCATCAGGCGGTCGACGTCCAGCGCATCTGCGCCGGCCATTTCCGACAAACGGCCCTGCGCCAGCAGGCGCATGCCGAGCATCTGACCGATTCGATCACCGGCATGGACGTAGCCGAGCGTGAACAGCGCATCGTGGTAGCTGCTGCTTTCTATCAGCGGCATACCCATCGTGTTGCGGCGCACCGAAACGTTCTGCGCCAGCCCTTTGAGCGGGAACGTCCCGGAAACAGGCAGCACGGTCTCGGGATCGCCGCCGCCCAACTGGCAGCCGGCAAGGCTCAGGAAGCTCGCCGCAGCGGCGGCAGCGCCGAATCGGGGTAGAAAATGACGAAGGGCTGGCGAGGCCATGGGCAAGCTCCTGGAGGGGTAACGTACAAAAGCCGCTACGTTAGAGAGCAGGCAAGCCGCACGCAAGCGGCACTGACTAGTTTATTTCAGGATTTTGCATAGGCTGACCAGACGCCTTTAGTTCGCAACGCTCTGCGCTACATGGCAGCCAGTGGCTACATGCCTTAGGTCCCTAACTGAAGGCATGCAGCACACTCAAATGAAAACGGCCTGCAATGCAGGCCGTCGTCAGAATGCTCCGCGCCTTACGCGCCGTGGCATTTCTTGAATTTCTTGTCGCTGCCGCATGGGCAGGGATCGTTACGACCGACATCCTTGAGGGTATTGCGCACTGGCTCCTGATGGGCGTGACCGCAGTTCGGACCGTGTACATGGCCGTGCTGGTGGTCGTGGTGATCGTGATCATGGTCGCAATCGGGGCCATGCACATGGGCTTGCTGGTTCATCGGTTTTACTCCGCAATTAAAACTGGCGCGCATTATCCCGCAAATCATGGCAAAGCAGTATCGCCATATCAGGATTCGCATAGCATCGATTTTTAAGTATGCTTAGTTTTAGTCGAGCGTTTTTCAGCGTTCTTTATTCCATGTGCAGAGCCAACTCCATGACCCGACAGGAACGCATCGCCAGGGCAATCGCCGCCAGTGGCCTGAAGAAAGGTGAGATTGCCGCACTTTGCGGCGTGGCCAACTCTGCCGTCACCCAGTGGATCAGCGGAGAAAGCAAGAGCCTGAGGCCGGAAAACCTTTACGCACTGGCTCGTGCCACGGGCTTTCGTGCCGAGTGGCTGGCGATTGGCGAGGGGCCGGAAAAGGCGCCTGCCTTCGACGCCAACGTTGCGCTGATCGATCAGCCGAAAATGTCCTTCCGTTATCCGGTGATCAGCTGGGTCTCGGCAGGCTCGTGGGAAGAGGCGGTTCAGCCTTACCCCGACGGTTTTTCCGACCGCTATGAAATCTCCGACTACGACTCCAAGGGGCCGGCGTTCTGGCTGGAGGTCAAGGGCGATTCGATGACCGCACCCACCGGCGTCAGCGTGCCGGAAGGGATGCTGATTCTGGTGGACACGGAGGCCGACGTGCAGCCTGGCAGGCTGGTCATCGCCAAGCTGCCCGCCAGCAACGAGGCGACGTTCAAGAAGTTGGTCGAGGATGGTGGCACACGCTACCTGAAGCCCTTGAACCCGGCGTACAAAATGATCGAGTGCGGTGCCGACTGTCGCATTATCGGCGTGGCCGTGAGGATGACCGGCAGGCTGTAAGCCTTGCGTGGCAGGGCGTGCGGGCATTTTTGTCAAAGATGCTCGGCAGGACACGTCCTACGAAATGCTTGCGAGGTTCATGCAGCTGGAATACTGTATTTGTATACAGTTATGCCTCGGAGGCTATCATGGCTGGCAGTGATAATGGATCGACAGGCAGGTCTTCCTACGAACAGATCGGCAAGCGCATTCAACGGCTGGTCTCCGCGCCGAATGTTCAAAAGACCCAGTGGGTCATCGTCGTCCGTCGTGATGATGAGCCCTTGGACAGCTGGAACGTGGTGCTGCAGGAAATCGAAGAGACCGAAGGCATCGAGATTGACCGTCAGCCAGACGGTTCGATAAGGATCGGCTGGCAGCGCTACATCGACAATTGACCTCAAGCCTCTGATGCTCGCCCGGTAGCGCGGTGGGTTGATGGCATATGTTTGCCTGTTTTTTTAAGCATGCTTAATTTTCTGATTTTTGAACGGTGCCGACGCCGCAGCAATTCCCGGCAGGTCCCCCAATGTCTGAATTTTTCTGTGTTCGTGAACGGCTGTATTTCTTGAACGGAGTCAGAAGCGATGGATATCTTGAATGGTTTGGCAGACCGAGGCGAATGGCTGGTAGCCGGTCTGGTGGGTGCGATCATTTCTGGCTGGTGGCATAAGGCAGGTCTGCTTGACTGGCGTGCCTGGCTGGTTTTTCTGGTGACCGGTGTGGCTTGTGCTGTGTTTCTCACCGGCATTGCCAGTGATTACCTTGGCGTGGCAGACCCGCGCAACACCACGGGCGTGGGGTTTCTGCTGGGATCGTTCGGCGGTGCGCTGATCAGTGCCGTCAATCGGGCATTGTGGGCTGCGGACATCTGGAAGTTTCTTCTGGAACTGATCAAGGGCAAGCTGGGCGGATAGCCGGAATGATCATCGGCGCTGGATCAGGTCGTGCGGCAGCACATCGCCTGATGTGCCGATGCGGACGTTGTGCCTGAATACGATGCCGGTCTTGAGCTTGCCGTCCAGCCGATAATGGATCAGCTCATCAGGCTTTTTCAGCAGTTGAGCGATGTACCGTGCGTAGCGCCAGAGGTTGGTGCGAATCGGCACCACAAAGGTTTTGCGGCTATTACCGTCGACGACAAACCAGTCGCTGAACGTGTCATCGACGAGGACCACGTCATTGAGTGTGATCTTGTACTTCAGGCCACGCACCAGCAAGCTGTCTTCGTTGGGGTTTTCAACTTCGAAGTACAGCTTGAAATCCTGCTGTGTCAGCCTTGCCTTGACCACCTGGACCTTCAGCAAATGCACTTCCGGTTCCTGAGTGCGGTCAAAACTCAGGAGTGAGCATCCGCCGAGCCCGAACAGGATCAACGCAAGGCTTATGATTCTTGTAATGTGCGCCTGAAAAAACATGGATGTGCTCCCTTTGACGCCTGAGTCTACCAACTCGACGTTCAACGGCAACGCGCTTATTGCGCTGTATCACGCTACGCCATACTTTTACTGACGTGCATATCGGTGTCTTCTTCCATGAATCTCTACGAAATTGTCTTCAGCGCTGAACTCGTCGCCGGAGCACAACCCGAGAAGGTAAGGGCTAACCTTGGCAAGCTGTTCAATGCGGATGCTGAACGTCTGGACCTCCTGTTCTCGGGGCGCCGACTGGTTCTGAAAAACAATCTCGACGCCGCAACCGCGGAAAAATACCGCGCCACCCTGGAGCGCGCAGGTGCTCTGGTGCGTGTGCTGGAAATGAATACGCCACCGCCCATGGAAGAAGTCGAACTGGCGCCGCCGCCCGACGCACCGACCTGGTTGCGCAAGACCTCGGTCAGTCCGGGGCGTTTGCAGATCAAACCGCGCGACGCTTACATGGCGGCTTTTGTGGACGTCGATGCGCCGGACTACTCGGTTGCAGAAGCGGGCGTCGAGTTGCTGCCCGGCAAGCCTCAGCCTGTTGCGCCGCTGCTGGATCTCTCGCGTTTGAGCCTGGCCCCGGTGGGCAGCCACATGGGACAGGTGGAAAAGGCCGAGTCGCAGGAGGCGCCCGATACGTCGCATCTGAACATCATCCCGGAGTGATGCTGCGAGCCCGCTGAATCCTGAAACGGAATTATTTTCAATCAGCCCTGTTACTTTCGAGCGTTCGTCCGGCTAACAGGCATTGAGAAGTATTCCATCAGGAGTTGCCCGATGTCCCGTTCGTTAGACACCCTTCTGCGTCCCAGTCTGCTGGCCGTGGCGATCGCCCTGTGCACGCCTCTGACCAGCCCGCTGTCGATGGCGGCGCAGCAGGCCAGCGTGGTTGCCTATGATCTGCCCGCAGGCCCGATGGCGACCACGCTGAATCGGATCTCCAGCCAGGGTGGTCTGGCACTGAGTCTTGACCCGGCGTTGGTCGCCGGCAAAACCAGCTCGGCGGTGAAAGGCAATTTCGATGCGGCGACGGCCTTGCGCGAGGCCCTGCGTGGCAGCGGTCTGCAACTGGTGCAGAGCAGCGCTGGCACCTACACGCTGATGGTCATGGAACAGAACGCCTTGAACCTGTCGGACGTCAACATCAAAGCCAATAGCACGCCCCTCGAAGGTTCGGAAGCAGCGGGTTATCGCAGCGAGACCGTCAGCAGCGTCGGCGCGCTGGGTGGCATGAGGCTGCAGGACACGCCTTATTCCATCAGCGTCACGCCTCAGGCATTGCTGAAAAACATCCAGGCCACCTCGCTGGACGATGTCATCAAGCACAACCCGTTCACCCAGATGTACTCGCCGACCAGCGCCGGCTACGCCAGTGCCGTCAACATTCGCGGTTTCAGCAGCGCGGGCAGCCTGAACATCGCCAATGATGGGCTGCGTTTCACCAACGGTGCCGACGGCAGCAACTACATGGAAGAGATGGAACAGCTGGAAGTCATTACCGGGCTGACCGGCTTTCTGTATGGTCCGGCCTCGCCGGGCGGGCTGGTCAATTACGTGCTCAAGCGCCCGACCTATCAACGCTACAACAGCGTCACCCTGGGCAATGCCGGGGGTGAGAATTACTACCTGCACGGTGATTTCGGCGGGCCGATCGACAGCGAGGGCAAATTCGCCTATCGCCTCAATGTGCTGACCCAGGATGGCGAAACGGCCGTCGATCTGAACAAGCGGCGTCGCGAGATGATTTCCCTGGCGCTGGACTGGAACGTGTCCGACGACCTGCTGGTGCAGTTCGACGCCTCGCACAAGAAGACCGAGATTCGCGGCCTGACCAGCTACTGGTATTTCGGTGACCAGTCCCTGCGTCCCAGCGCGGCATCACTGGACAACGACAAGCTCTACAGCCAGAAGTGGTCGTTTTCCGATTATGAGTCCGACAAGGCCGGTGTTCGCGCCAAATGGCGCTTGAACGATACGTTCACCTTGCGCGCAGCCTTCGCTGCCCAGCAGTACACCTCGGAGAACACCTACACCGGGCCGACGGTCTACAGCGCGGGCCTTTACTCGCAGCCGCTGTATGCCTTCGCCCCGATTGAAACCGAAGAAAAGACCGGCTCGTTGTTTCTCGATGCGGCGTTCGATACCGGTTTCATCGGTCACAAGGTCACCGTGGGCTATCAAGGCAATACCTCGCGCCAGAAACAGTACGAGGATCACATCCCGTACACGCCCGATCAGCCAGGCCCGCAATACACCTCGCCGGTGGGCACAATACCGCTGGACCAGACGCCTCAGGTCGGTAAACCGTCGTACTCGATCGGGCATGGCGACCAGCGCCTGGCCAACAGTTCGGAAAGCAACAATGTCCTGATCGGTGACGTCATCACCTTCAACGAACAATGGTCAACGATCCTGGGGGTGACCAACACGCAGATCAAAACCTACGCCAACGAGTTCGTCTATGCCAAGGCGTTCGGCTCGGCGGAAACCGAGACGAAATACAATGAAAGCAAGACCTCGCCAAACATCTCACTGGTCTATAAACCACTGCCGTGGCTGACCACCTATGCGACGTATATAGAAGGCCTGCAATCGGGTGGCGTCGCGCCTAGCGGTACGCTCAATGCCGGCCAGGCGTTTGCGCCTGAAATCAGCGAGCAATACGAAATTGGTGCCAAGGCGACGCTGGGCGAAACCCTGCTGACCCTGGCGCTGTTCAACATCGAAAAGCCCAACGGCTACACCACGGGTGGCAACATTTACGTGGTTGACGGACGTCAGGAAAACAACGGCCTGGAATTCAGCGTCACCGGCAAGGTCATTCCGGAACTGACTGTGGTTGGCGGCTTCACCTTACTGGACCCGAAAATCAAGAAAACCGGCGTCGCCGCGGATGAAGGCAACGTGCCGACCAACGTCGCCAAACAACTGGCCAAGGTCTATGCCGAGTACGACATCAACCCGGTACCAGGCCTGGCCATGACAGGCGGGGCGTTCTACACCGGCAAGCAATACACCGACCAAAGCAACGAAAACGACCTGCCGTCCTTCACCACCTTCGACGCCGGAGCCCGCTACCGCCTGCGCCTCTCAGAAAACGACCTGACCCTGCGCGTCAACGTCAGCAACCTGACCAACAAGGAATACTGGCTCAACAGCAGCTACCTGGGCGACCCACGCACCGTCGCGTTCTCGGCGCAATTGGAGTTTTAAGGTGAGCCCAATCCACCTGATAAGGCAGACCGCTGTGTGACGTAGAGCGTCACGAACTGCATTCCCACGCGGAGCGTGGGAACGATGGTCAACCGCAGAGTTCTCGACGCTCAAGCAAAGAGACGCAACTCAGTCCACATAAGCCGAGCAGCACTTCTTGAACTTCTGCTCACTGCCACACGGACACGCATCATTACGCCCAGCCCTCAACGGCACGGTAGAGTCGATAAAATACCAGCGCCCCTGATTCTGCACGAACGACGAACGCTCCTTATGACTGTGCTCACCATTGCCGTCATGCCAGCGAGCGGTAAAGGTCACGAACGCATGCTCCGGCTTACCGCCGAACACCTCCGAGCTTTCCACCTCCAGCCCCAGCCAAGTGCTCTGCGCACTCCACTGCGCGATAGCCTCACGGTCCAGCCCGTCTTGCTGCACCGGCAAAGTGGTCTGTACCAGATAGTCGGTCAGCCCCAACACATAGGCGCTATAACGCGAGCGCATCAGCTTTTCCGCGCCGGGTGCAGGCTGACCTGCGTGATAGCGACCGCAGCAGGCCAGCAACAGATCGCCGCTGCCGCAAGGGCAAATGGCACTACTCATAGGTCACCACCAATACTTCCCAAAATTCTCCGGGTTGGCCCAGTACTTCGCGTTCAGCCAGTCGGGCACCTGTTTGTACTCACGCAAGTCGTACGTAAACAGGTTCAGTACCTGCTCGTTGCGGGCGAAGCGTTCGCTGGACTGCAGCGCCAGCGAGAAAAAATCCGTCTCCTGCCAGCCGCAGGCCTGCAAATCGGCGAGCACCGCGATGCGGCTGGCGTTGAGGTTGCGGATGCCACCCAACAGTTCCAGGCCGGTACGCTTGGGGATGTGCTCAAGGCAATCGACCACCAGCGCCAGATCGAAACGTTGCGCAGCCAGATGGGCAGGCAGCGCACCGGGTTCGGCCAGCGCGACCTCGGTCTGCGGATGGGCCTCCTGAAAGGCCTGCAACGCCGGGAACGCCTGAGCGCCGATCAACAGCAGGCGCTGCGGCGCATAGCGATCGAGCAAGGCAGCCAGCGCTTGTTGGGGCGTACGGTTCGAGTAGCCGACGGTCATTGAAAGTCCTCTGGTTGGCTGACAAGACTAGCCTGCCCGGCGAGGTCTGGAAAGCGTCGTTCACGGGCCTTCAGGTGCAGCGACTGGTTCATTAAGCCATTTGGCAGATACTTAGATTATAAAGTTACTTGCAAGCTGTTTTAAGAGGTATTAGGATCCCCGGCACAAATTGGATCCCAAGAGTGACTGCATGGACGCGACGCCTAAACACCCCCAATGTAACTCAATTGTATTTTCTGCGATGCCTTGATAAAGGCGTGGCACTCACTGTGTGTCCGGCGGGCATGCAGAATATTCTGACCACGGGCTATTAGGCGTGCGGCGTTCATTATGATGAACCGCTTTTCTGTGCGCGTTGAATACGCAAAGCAATGATATTGCCCGGGTCATTCGGGTGCGTGCCGGTGCAGCTATTAAAAACGCTGGTTGTTCAGCTGCCGCATCTGGCAATAGGCTGGGGCGCCTGTTTGACGTCATTTTTTGTTTTACGCAATCGCTGTTTGACCACTCGATCAGCTTTTGCTCTCGGTTCAGGCCGTCGGTCATTTGTTTTGTTGTGATACGGATAACACGGTTCAGCATGGCGCTGAACATTAAATGTCATTAAGCCATTAATGATTAACATGGAGAGAAGCAAACGATGATATCCACCGCTGAGATGCTAAAGACGCTTGAAAGCACCGTTGACGCCTGCCTGGAAGCAGAATTCAAAAAAGACACTGTCATGGGCGAGTTCCATAAAGGCGACTGGTTCAATGAGTCTTATTACAAGCGTCATATCCTGGAGTGCGTGATCCGCATTCACATGAACAACGAACTGGACGCACGGGCTGTACAGGTTGCGGCGGTCGATAACATTTCCGCGGCCAAACAATTGTCCTACTATTTGTATGATGAGTTCGGCCACGACGAAATGTTCGGTCAGGACCTCGCTACGTACGGCTATTCCCCTTCCGATATTCAGGCGCAGTTCGCCTTTCCGGAAACCTGGAAACTCATGGGTTACCTGAACTTCTGCGTCAGCAAGTTCGGGCCATTGTCCTCGATCACCTGGGACTGGTTCCTCGAATACTACGGCGACAAGTACAGCTCGTTCATCACTCAGAAGGCCAGCGCCAGCATGGGCCAGCCAGCGGTCAGCGGAGCGGCTTCGCACGTGGCTTTCGACGAAGCCGAGGACCACAGCGGCATGATGAACAACATGCTGGCGTCGGTTATCAAGGACGAGAAGGATCTGCAAAAGGCTGTCGTTCATATCAAGGCATTCGTGCCGATGGTCGGTGAGTACTTCCAGGCCCTGCGTGCAGCAACGCTTTAATACACCTTACTCAAGGTCGGTGTAATGGCAATCTACAGTGTTCGTATTGGAGACCAGACTTACACCGCCGAGAGTCAGCACCCCCTTACCGATGCCCTTTCTCATGAAGCGTTGGTAAGGGGGTGTCTCAAAGGGGTGTGCAGAGTGTGCAAGTGCACACTTGTTTCGGGTCGCGTTCTGGAACAGGGAAAAGTCGTTGCCTTGAATGAAGCCTTTTTGCCATGCGTCAGTCGTGCTGAAACGGATATTGATATCCGCGTTGCGATCAGCACTTTTCATAAGGCCAGGCTGAAAAGCAAACGGATTCTGTCCGGGCAAATCATGGAAGTCGTGCTTGAGGTCAAAAAGGTTTTTTATAACGCCAAGTCGGTCATCAGCTTGAAATACCCCGAGGGTTCAGCGGTACGAAGTTATTCCGTGGTCACCTTGGGTGGCAAGGATTACGACAGCCTGACCTGCCATGTGAAGTTGCGTGAGGGTGGCCTGTTCTCGGGCTTATTGGTGCAGTGGCCAATTGGCGAACCGTTGGAGTATTCAATTGCAAGTCCTGCCTTGCCGGTCTATGAACAGTCCCTGAGTCGTTTGAATGTCGTGAGCGGTGGAAGTGGAATGGGGGCGGCACTGAGCCGTGCGCAGGAACTGGTGGCGAAGTACGGAATTAGTGAAGTTGCCATTTACGCCGTCAATCGTGCAGGCCTAAGCGATTATCACGCGGGGTGTATAGAGGTCTTCCGCAAGACGGTTGGATGCGACGTTCAGGTCACCAACTTTCCATTTTCCGAATGGACCCACCCTGACTTCGCCATTGGCGAACACTTGATGAACGACACGCTCACCATCGGCGTCGGGTCGGATGGGGTGATCGGCAAGTTAAAGAACCTTCCCTTGTGTGAACTTGAAAGTTTTGGATAGTCGGAGACTGAGCCATGTCCATCGTTGTCATTGATCCTGTTTCATCCGGCATTAACTATATCAATGCGGCGCAGCAACTGGGCGTCGATGTCTATGTGTTTTCCTGTGACGGTGGCGAGCAGGAGCTCAACGCTGAGTTGCGGGCCAAGGTGCGTCAGGTCATCAAGATCGACACCGGTGATTTCGATGCACAGCTAGAGAAAATCAATGAGTTGGGAAACATCCGCGCCGTTCTTCCCGGTGTGGAGTACGCCGTGCCCATGGCCGCGCGCCTGGGGGCAGCGTCAGGCACAACGCATCTGCACGACAGTGCAGTACAGAAAGTGCGCAACAAATTCAATTTCCGCAGTCGGCTGACTGACGCGGGGCTGAGCACTATCGGCTTTTTCCTTCTGGATGCCCACGCCCCGGTATCGGTGCCGGAGGGCTTCAGCTTTCCGGCGGTG
Source organism: Pseudomonas sp. MWU16-30316 (assembly GCF_020515645.1). Classification (NCBI taxonomy): domain Bacteria; kingdom Pseudomonadati; phylum Pseudomonadota; class Gammaproteobacteria; order Pseudomonadales; family Pseudomonadaceae; genus Pseudomonas; species Pseudomonas sp. MWU16-30316. The sequence continues at coordinate 771,698 of NZ_JAIZAZ010000001.1, forward strand.
GTCAAGCCGATCGATATGGCGGGCAGCATCGGTGTGCGCAAGCTCTACAGCCATGAAGAGTTGATCGAAGCGGTGGAGACATTCCGTCAATCATTGCCCGACGACATCGGCTTTACTGCCAGTGGCCGGCTGATTGTCGAAGCGTACATTCCCGGCACGGAATACAGTGTCGAAGGCATCGTGCGCAGCGATGGCAGCGTCACCCTTGCGTCCATCACGGAAAAACTGCTCGGCTCGGAGCCGTACTTCGTCGAAGTCGGTCACATTGTGGGCCAGGGCTATGACGAAGGGTTTCGCAAGGTGCTGACCGAATACTCGCTGGCGGTGCTTGAGGCCATAAAGCTCAACGTCGGGCCGTTCCATCTGGAGTTGCGTGTAACGCCACAAGGCCAGCCGGTGGCGGTTGAACTGGCGGCCCGCCTTCCAGGCGACAATATCGTCGAGTTGATCAGGCGTGCCAGCGGCATTGACCTGGCCAAAGAGACGCTGTGTGAGTACCTGGACATCGACAGTCGCACCGTGCCATGTGCGAACGGCGTCAGTGCCATCGCCTTCATTCCGCGAGGCGAAAAGAGCGAATTTACCGAACTGCAGGGGCTCTCCGACATTTTCGACAGTCCGTATTACCTCTCGCATCAGGTGTATTACCGGGCCGGAGATGCTCTGGGCTCCGATCAGGACTGGACCTCAAGAATTGGCTACGTCATGTTCGGCGGCGCCGACGAGGCGCTTGTAAGAAGCCTCGTCGGGCGGGTACACACAGAGGTTGGAATCGTATGAAGCATGTCCTGATCATCAACCGCTATGACGACGAGCTTTCGGACTACCGCAACTACATCGATCACTCGCAGGTCGATGTCTCCTACATATCACTGGCAGGGCACTCGCGACTGATTGATCCGCAGGTCAGCGCCAATGTGGTCGAAGTCAGCGTACTGGACGCCGATCTGATACTTCATGAAGCGCGGGCCATTCATCGTCGTCAGCCCGTCGATTTCGTGATCGCCTTTTCGGAATACGATCTGGATGCCGCTGCGCTGGTGCGTACCGAATTCAACATACCCGGTGCCAAGGTCGCCGATAACCTGCTGTGCCGTAACAAGGCGAGCATGAAGGAAGCCTTGACCGGTTCTTCGGTTCGTTATCCTCAGTACCGGAATGTAGCGTCGCGCAGCGGCGTCGAAGCCTTCTGTCGCGAGCACGGCTTTCCGGTCATCCTGAAACCCCAGGTGGGCGCCGCCTCGGACGGCGTGGTGAAGATCGAACGCCTGGAAGACATACCCGACCTGCCGGATTTCAATGGCTACGAAGTCGAAGAATATATAGAAGGCGATATTTATCATGTCGACGCGATACTGGCGGCCGACAGCATGCCGTACTTCAAGGTGTCCAAGTACCTGAACACCTGCCTGGACTTTCGCAACGGCCTGCCGCTCGGCTCGGTCACAGTCGATGACCGGGCATTCATCGCGCGGGTTCGCGCGTTCACCGAAGAAGTCTGCCTGCGTCTCAACCTGCACAACCAGGCCATTCACCTGGAAATCATCGAGCGTCGTGGCGAGCTGGTGTTTCTGGAGATCGGCGGTCGCGTCGGTGGCGGCGAGATTCCGTTTGTCGCGTTGCGCAGCGAGGGGATCGACCTGTATGAGCTCTGGACCCGCGCCGCGCTCGAAGTGGCCATCGCTCCGCTAGACACCCGAATCACCGGTTTTCTGATGATGCCCAATCCGTTCCCCGGCGGGTTCACCTTCGATCCGCAGATGGAGCTCTCCCATCCGCTGCTGACGTATAGCAGCGTGCAGTCTCAGGGCGATTCAAGTGCGTTCAGCTACGAGGATATCCCCGCCAGACTGCACTTCGCCGCCGACAGCCAGGCTGCGATAGAGCAGGCCATTGTGCAGTGCATGAATATTTTGCAGACGTCGATTCGCGCAACCTGATTTCTGGAACCCTGGATGAAAGTGCTCCTGCAGCTTCCCTCTGTCGTGCAGCCTGTTTCCATGTCGGTATTCATGGAATCGCAGCAGCCGTATTCGCTTCGGCAGGCAGATGCCGATGTCATGGCTATGGCCAGTTCGTTCAATGCAGCGGGTTTCCCGACCGTCTTCCTGTCCGATGCGCTGTTCAGTGAGGACGGTCCGCATGTCGCCATCGAGGATATGCGGCGGTTGGCAAGGCATGCATTGCGCTTTGCCGACAACGTCGAACACGGGCGCCAGCAGCTTGCTCACCAGCAATTGTTCCGCTGCAGTCGGCAGGAGTTGGCCGAGATCATCATCAACCAGCCCGAGCTACGGCTGCATGACGATGACGAGTTGGGCCGGATCAGTCCGGACGCTACCTACGAGAGTTACCGGATTCAACCGCTGTACGGACTTCTGTTTCCGCGGGACCACTTCATGAACGTAGGTGGACAGCCGGTTTTCGGGCGTCTGAAGCGTCAGGACAGGGCGCGTGAGGTTGATGTGGTGAAGCAGGTGGTCGCTGCACATGGTCACGTTCCCGTCGAACTCGATCAGGTGCTCGAGGGCGGCGACTATCTGGAAAATGAACGCGTATCCGTGATCAACATCGGCTTTCGTACCGAGCTTCCAGTGCTGGAGTTCTTGCTGGCTTCAAACCTGCTCAAGGGTGAAGTTGTGCTGGCGGTGCAGGACGTATGGCGCAATCCGGAACAGTTTCACCTGGATCACTACGCCTGCCTGCTGCGCAGCGCCCTGCTGGTCGACGCGAAAAGAGCGGACGCAGCCGACCGATCCCTGGTCAACGTTTATCGGCGCGTGTCATCGGGCTGGCAACTGACTGACAAGGACCTGACGCTTCGCCAGGCAGCACAGGTCGCGGGTATCGGGCTGATACCGCTGGACGAAGAAATGATGGCTGCATGGTGCGCAAATGCATTGTCATTGGGCAACCATGTCTGGATCGATCAGAACGCACCGGTGCGCCTGCTTGATCAGTTGGCTGAGCATGACTGTCATGTTCATCTGATCGCCTGTACAGAGCATCAAAAGCAGTTCGGCGGCATTCATTGCGCCACTCAACTCCTATAACTTCGAGGGACCGTCATGAAGCTGGGTAATAAGGCGTTTCTGCCCGTTCTGGCACTGATCATAAGTACCATCGGTGTGGCCTCCGCCATTGCGTTCGTCAAACTCAGTGAAGTGGATGCCACGTCTACCCTGATGCTGCGAATGTTCATGGCGGGCGGTATGGCCTCTGCGCTGGCTGCCTGGCCAGCAGGTAAAAACACTGAGACCGGGACCGTCGGTACGGCGCGCAGCCGGCGGGCGATGCTCTGGTTGCTGGTGCTGTCGGGCGTGGTGTCGTGTGTGGATCTGCTGTCCAATCACTGGGCGGTCAAGCTGACCAGCATGGCCAACACGTCGGTCCTGATGAACCTGTCCCCGGTGTTCGTGGCGCTGCTGTCCTATCTGTTCATGAAGGAAAAAATCGGCGTCTATCAAGTGTTGGCGCTGGCCCTGAGTATCGGCGGGGCGTGTCTGCTGGTGTTTGACGGCAGTGCCAGCGTGGCATTTTCCAGTCAGAGCGTGACCGGCGACCTGCTGGCCCTCAACTCGGCGCTTTTCTATGCGATCTACCTGATCATGATCAAGTCGTTGCGCGACTGCTTCACGTCTCGCAAGATTATTATCTGGAACAGCTTTACCTGTGCAGTGCTGTTACTGCCCATCGCTTTGCTCACCAGTCCGAAGGTTCTGCCGGACACCGTGTACGGCTGGGTGGTCATTGCGTTGCTCGCGCTGATCAGCCAGCTTCTCGGCCATGGCCTGATGGCATATGCACTCAGGCACGTCGATGTGGTACTGGCCTCTGTTTCTGCACTGGCCCGTCCGGTGGTGGCGATTTTGATCGGTTTCTTCTTTTTCGATGAGCAGCTCACGTTCGTGCAATGGGTTGGCGTTGCTGCAGTATTGGCAGGTGTCTGGTGGTACAAGCGCCCGGTGCCGGTGGTACGTCCAGTCGTCCAGGCCAAGACTCCCAGCGAGGCCTGACAGGCTCGATACACATCAGAGGTCCTGCAAAAAGCCCTGCATCCTTTGTGACAGGGCTTTTTGGTGTCCGCTATCCTTGATTGCAGTATTGCCGAACACAAACATTGTTTTGCGTCGAGATCATTGCGGATCTTTTTCAACACACCGCTGGCATATTCGGCGTACAGCACGTCTACTGTGCGGCGACGAAAAGCATGCGAAGACTGCAATTTCGTAATGGATCATGACAAGGGGTGGGCAGGCAATGAAGGTGTTTTGGGGGCTGGGAAAGATATTGATGCTGGGCTTCTGGCTGGTGGTGCTGGTCAACGCGGCGATTGAGGCGCCCAGCCCGTTTGGCGTGATGATCGACATGGCAGGCGCGGTGCTGTTGTTGACTCATTTGCTGGAGCTGATTCTGTTCAACGGCAGCCTGCGCGGTCGCCGGCATCCGTGGCGCGACCGGGGCAAAATCATTCTTTTCGGCATCTTTCACGTTCAATCCATCGGCCGTTCGGTCAGGGGGCACACTCATGCGTAAGCTCGTTCTGCTGGCGGCACTGTTCAGCCCTCTGGCCATGGCCCAGGCAATTATCGTTGCGCCACACTCGCTGATGCGTCTGCCTGGCAACAGCAGCGTTCTGCAGGTCGAGCGCCTTGAAGTGGCCGACTACGGCACTCTGCTGATCCCGGCCGGGATCGATGATGTGAAGATTGGCGAGCTGGTGCTGGGGCACGAAGCGCGAATCGCCATCGTCCCTGGTGTGCAGGCGTTCAATATGGTCGTGCTGCACGGTGAGTTCGGCACCGGCAGCCAGATCACCGCACGGGGCGCGCCGGGTACTTTCGAGAAACCGGCACGGCCAGGGCGCAACCTGACCCTGCGCCTGCAGAGCCTGAATGCCGAAGAACTGTCGATTGACGCCCGTGGTGGCGCAGGCAGCCCAGGCTATGCCGGGCTGGACGGCGGCACGGGCGAAGACCCGGGCTGTACCTGGGGCCAGGCCGGGCGTGGTTACAACGGCGACAGCGGCGGTAATGGTCACGATGGCGCTGCGGGCGCACAGGTGCGTCTTGAACTGCCACAGAGCTATCCGGCCGAGCGCATCAAGGTGAATGTCGCGGGTGGTGCGGCGGGCAAGGGGGGCGAGGGCGGCAAGGCAGGCAAGGGCGGTGCGTCCAAAGGCTGTATCGTCTACCGCGCTGAAGGCGGCAAGGCTGGCAGACAGGGTGAGCCCGGTCTGCCAGGTGCTCCGGGACCGGCAGGCGCGTTGATCCTGCAACGTCTGTAATCTGCGAGAGCCTGTCCGGATCAGGTGCAAGGCCATGATCCGGACAGTCGCGACCCGCTTCACATCACATTATTGCGGTACGCCTTTCTCCCAATTCTTCCAGTCGCCGACAATCGCCTGCACCAGCGGGTTGCCGGTGCGGTAGAGGTTTTCCAGCGCCGGGACGAAGGCACCCTGATCGGCGTACTTGAGCAGGTTGTCCACCTCGCTGTAACCCGGATACGGACGATCGAAGTCGGAACCCGCGCGCACGACAGCCAGGCGATTGACATCGACCTTGCCGGCCTTGCTCGCTCGCAACAGAGCCTCGTAGGTGGAGTTATCCTCCTGCTGGGTGGTGCAATACACGCCCTTGCCGTCGGTCAGCAGCTTGGTCCAGACTTCCGCACGCTCGCTCAGACGCGTGCCGGAAAACCAGGTATTGCCTGCCAGCGTGTCGCACTGCGTGACCTGCGGCGGCTGGTTGGCAGGCGCATAAGGGTATTTGACGCGCCAGGCTGCTGATTCCTTGCTCTCGCTGAGGATCACTTTGTGCGACAGGGCAAACGCCTTGGCCTGCAGCTTGGGGTTGAGCTCGAAGACTTCGGTCTTGTAATCCAGTGGCGGCTTCTCGTTCGGACCCTTGGTGTTGATGCCCAGATAACCGGTCGGCCATTCCTTGGGCACATCGCGGGAGTCGATTTCCCACTGCGTGCCGAATTCCACCAGATAATGTGCCCAGGCCGTGGTGCCGAGTGTGCCGTGGTGCGGGTTGATGCCGGCAATGCCCGCGACGATGAAGTAAGTCTTGCGCAGGTCGAATTGCGGCGACAGGGCCAGGGCCAGAGTCGATGCTGCGGCATTGGTCTGACCCATGCCGGTGACCAGCAGGCAGACGTCCTGATCATTGCAGCGGATGGCCGGGTACTCGGCGGCAAGGCCGGGCACCTGGATCTCCTTGGTCAGATGCAGCCGGTCGATCCAGTTCTGTGCTTCGGGCGCAAACATGGCGACCAGCATGACCTTGGGCGTGACCGGTGCCACCGGCGCGGTAGCCGCCCAGACAGCCGGGCTAAGCAGTGCCAGCGTGGCGCAGAGGGTATTGCGAGTTGTGTGTTTCATGAAAACTCCTGTCGTCATAATCAGGTTCAGAACTGGTAACCCACGCCTGCGTAATAGCCCCAGCCGTCGGAGCGCGCGCGGAAGTTGCCATCGCCGAAGTTCAGCTCGCTGCCGTCCTGCCAGTTGCCGCCGTTGTGGAAGTAGCGGCCAACCAGGGTGAAGCGCAGATGCGTGAAGGCGTAAAGCAGCACATTGGTGGCGACCGTGGAGTTGCCGGTGCGTGCCGGATCGTTTTTGAGGTCCGAGCCGAAATCGAAGTTGGTGAAGCCGATATAGGTCAGCGAGGCGCCGTTGTCGAACGTGCTGATCGGTACGATGTATTTGAGCTGGGCGCGATAGCCGTCCCACGAATATTCGTTGCTGGCACCGTAGTTCTCCCACTGGTAGCGGCCATAGAAGTTGGCCGACAGATTGACCCGCGAGTGGGTATCGATGTCAGTGCCCAGGCCGCTGTACAGGGTGTTGGCCCGGTTCGCCGTATTGCTGCCGTGGTCATAGATCCAGTCGAAGGCGACGTACCATTCCTTGAACGGACCAATGGCCAGACTGCGCCCGGCGAGGTAGTCGATCGAGACGCGTGGCTCGTGCTCCATGAACAGCGGCGAGCCATGGTCCCAGACGCCTTTGTCATTATCATTGCCGATGCCGAGAATCTTCGGTACGTCGACATAGCCATACAGCTCGAACGGCCCTTTGCGGCCGAAGTATTCGTACTCCAGGTAGATGTCATCGTTAGGCTTGGGGCCGAAGCTGATGTCCTTGCTGCCGATCAGCGTCAGGTCCTGGTTGAACCAGTCTGAAAAATACGCGCCTTTACCTTCCTTGGGCGAGGCAGGTGGGCTGAGTGCTTCGCCCTGCGCCGAGTCTTCGGTAGCGGCGGGCTGTGCCAGCGCGCTGGTGCATGGCAGCGCCGCAGCGGCGGCGAACAGCAGAGGCATGAGAAGTCTTGAGGGCGTTGCGGGTCGAGTGAACGGCGGCTGTGGCATTGAAGCTCCTTTTCGTGGGCGCGTACTGCTGATCGCAAACGTTTGCACAGCCCATGCCAAACTGTTTCAAGATGTTGAATGCCTTGGATATCAGGCGCAGAAGATGACCGATCGGGCAGGAAAACGCCCGCAAGCTGTGCGCGGTGTCACCGCCAGTGCCCCGCGATGTTCCGTTTTACCTCAAAGGCCCGGACGAGCAGCGGCGAGCATGACCACGGCCAAACCGATAATCAGATTGATGCCGACCAGGCGGCGGATATGGCCCAATGCCGCGGCGCCCTCGGCCCACTGTTCGGCTTCCACGGCACGACGCAGCTCCGGCAGTTGCAATGACTGGATACGCAAAAACAGCGCAACCATGACCACGTACAGGCCCATCATGATCTGCACATAACGCGGCGCGGTTTCAAAGCCGGTGAAGTTGAGCTGAATCATGCCGATGCCGGTGATCGGCAGCAGCACCACCGCAGCCCAGACCCAGGCGAAGAAGCGCGGAAACACCTGGACCCACACTTTCAGGCGAGAAGGGCCTTCAAGTGCTGCAATGACTGCTGGGCGCAACACCATCCAGGCGAAAAACATCCCGCCAACCCACACCAGGGCAGCCAGCAGATGCAATGTATAGACAGTAGAAAAAGCGGTCATCGGACACTCCGTTCTGCGCGGATGGATTTAGCGCGCTATGATAGCGCCCACTCAGAACTACTGAAAATTTATCCAGCCTTTTTAGCCGTGCCCCCGAACCGAAGCCAATGATCAGTACCGAACTCAAAACCCAGATCCAGGGCGCTTACTCGCGTTTCCTCGAAGCCAAAAGCCTCAAGCCGCGCTATGGCCAGCGATTGATGATCGCTGAAGTCGCCAAGGTGCTGGGGGACATTGACACCGATGAAGAGGGCCGTCGTTCGGGCGATCCTGCGGTAGTGGCCGTCGAGGCCGGGACGGGTACCGGCAAGACCGTGGCCTATGCCATCGCCTCGATTCCCACTGCCAAGGCGGCAGGCAAGCGGCTGGTAATCGCCACCGCGACCGTCGCCCTGCAGGAACAGATCGTCTACAAGGACCTGCCGGACCTGATGCGCAACAGCGGTCTGAATTTTACCTTCGCCCTGGCCAAGGGGCGCGGGCGTTACATGTGCCTGTCCAAGCTCGACGCATTGCTGCAGGAAAGTGACGCGACCAACGCGACCGCGCAGCTGTTCGAGGAAGAAGGCTTCAAGATCGAGGTCGATGAGGCCAGTCAGAAGCTTTTCACCAGCATGTTGCAGAAGCTGGCGGGCAACAAGTGGGACGGCGATCGCGACAGCTGGCCGCAGGAACTCGCCGATCAGGACTGGGCGCGTCTGACCACCGATCACAGCCAGTGCACCAACCGGCACTGCCCCAACTTTCAGCAGTGCGCCTTCTACAAGGCGCGGGAAGGCATGGGCAAGGTCGATGTGATCGTCACCAACCACGACATGGTACTGGCTGACCTGGCACTCGGCGGCGGTGCAGTGCTGCCGGACCCGCGTGACACCTTGTATGTCTTCGACGAGGGTCATCACCTGCCGGACAAGGCCATCGGCCACTTTGCCCATTACACCCGTTTGAAATCGACCGCCGACTGGCTGGAACAGACCGCCAAGAACCTCGCCAAGCTGCTCGCCCAGCATCCGCTGCCCGGCGATCTGGGCAAGCTGATCGAGCAGGTGCCGGAGCTGGCCCGCGAGATCAAGGGCCATCAGCAGTTCATGTTCGGTGCCTGCGAGCAACTGGCGGATTTCCGCGCCGGTGAAGACATGCAGGGCCGCGAGCGTCCACGTCACCGCTTTGTCGGCGGCGTGATTCCCGAGCACATCCGCGAGATGGGCATCGAGCTCAAGAAGGGCTTTGCGCGCCTCGACGACCTGTTCACGCGCCTGACCGAGCTGCTCAAGGAAGGCATGGACGGTGAGGTCAACATCGGCATCGCCAGCCATCAGGCCGAAGAATGGTATCCGCTGTTCGGCAGCCTGCTGGCCCGCGCGCACGGCAACTGGGAATTATGGACAGCCTTCACCGCCGAAGACCCGGAAGACAGCCCGCCAATGGCGCGCTGGCTGACCCTGGCCGACAGCGGTGCAATGTTCGATATCGAGGTCAATGCCAGCCCGATCCTGGCGGCGGAAATGCTGCGTCGCAACTTGTGGAACATCGCCTACGGGGCGCTGGTTACCTCGGCGACCCTGACCGCGTTGGGCAAATTCGACCGCTATCGCATGCGTGCCGGCCTGCCCAAGGGGGCGGTGACCGCCGTGGTGCCAAGCCCGTTCCATCACGCCGATGCCGGTGTGCTGCGCGTGCCGGACCTCAAGGCCGACCCGCGTGACTCGGTGGCCCACACCGCAGCGATCATTCGCGACCTGCCGGGTCTGGTGGAAGGTTCGCGAGGCACGCTGGTGCTGTATTCGTCGCGCAAGCAAATGCAGGATGTCTTCGACGGCCTGGACCGTGACTGGCGCAAGCAGGTGTTCATTCAGGGCAATCTGTCCAAGCAGGAAACCCTCAACAAGCACAAGGCACGCGTCGACAGCGGCGAGTCCAGCGTACTGTTCGGGCTGGCCAGCTTTGCCGAGGGTGTGGATTTGCCCGGCGCCTACTGCGAACACGTGGTCATCGCCAAGATCCCGTTCGCGGTGCCGGATGACCCGGTCGAGGCCGCGCTGGCCGAGTGGATCGAAGCGCGTGGTGGCAACCCGTTCATGGAGATCGCCGTGCCGGATGCCTCGTTGCGTCTGGTACAGGCCTGTGGCCGCTTGCTGCGTACCGAAGAGGACCGCGGCACCATCACGCTGCTGGACCGACGCGTGGTCACCCAGCGCTATGGCAAGGCGATTCTCAATGCGCTGCCACCGTTCCGCCGGGAAATAACCTGAGCCAAAGATGAAGAGCGTTTCACATCTGTTCCCAAAGCGCTCGATCGCTGAAACAATACGCGCCATTTAGCCTGTCGCCAGGCTCATGTTGCCAGTCAGGAGTCAGCCGTTGCAGATCCAGGGTCATTACGAACTTCAATTCGAAGCAGTACGTGAAGCCTTTGCGGCGCTCTTTGACGACCCGCAGGAGCGTGGTGCTGCCTTGTGCATTCAGGTCGGCGGCCAGACCGTCATCGATCTGTGGGCGGGCACTGCCGACAAGGACGGTGCCGAGGCTTGGCACACCGACACCATTCTCAACCTGTTCTCCTGCACCAAGACCTTCACCAGCGTGGCGGTTCTGCAACTGGTCGAAGAGGGCAAGTTGAAGCTGGATGAACCCGTGGCCAGGCTCTGGCCCGAATTCGCCGCGGCGGGCAAGGCCTCCATCACCCTGCGCCAATTGCTCTGCCATCAGGCCGGCCTGCCCGCGTTGCGTGAGCCGTTGCCTGCCGAAGCGCTTTACCAGTGGGACATCATGACCGCCGCCCTGGCCGCCGAAGAACCCTGGTGGACACCGGGTCAGGGGCATGGTTATGCAGCGATCACCTATGGCTGGCTGGTGGGCGAGATGCTGCGCCGCGCCGATGGTCGAGGTCCCGGTGAATCCATTGCTGCGCGTATCGCCCGCCCGCTGGGGCTGGATTTTCATGTGGGCCTGGCGGATGACCAGTTTCATCGCGTGGCCCACATCGCGCGTGGCAAAGGCAATGCCGGTGACGACGCTGCCCAGCGCGTGCTTCAGGCGACGATGCGCGAACCGGCTTCGATCACAGCCAAGGCGTTCACCAACCCGCCGTCGATCATGACCAGCACCAACAAGCCGGAGTGGCGCCGCATGCAGCAGCCAGCGGCCAACGGTCACGGCAATGCGCGCAGTCTTGCCGGTTTCTATAACGGTCTGCTCGATGGCAGCCTGCTTGAAGCAGACATGCTCAATGAGCTGACCCGTGAACACAGCCTCGGTCAGGACAAGACATTACTGACCTCGACCCGTCTGGGACTGGGGTGCATGCTCGATCAGCCGGGCGTTGCCAACGCGACTTACGGCCTGGGGCCAAAGGCCTTTGGCCATCCGGGGGCGGGCGGCTCGGTGGGCTTCGCCGATCCTGATGGCGAGGTTGCCTTTGGCTTCGTTACCAACACCTTGGGGCCGTACATTCTGATGGACCCACGCGCTCAGAAACTGGTCGGGGTTCTGCGTGAGTGTTTGCAGTAAGTATCGGCCATAAGTGCTTGTTTCATACCGACTGTCAGTTAAATGGCTGTAACAGGAACCGTACGACGGTTTCTTTTTCCAACTGCATCTTTATGCATGTTATACCGGCGTAGTTACGTCCTTCTGTCTGATCAAAACCGTTGCGGGTTACCCATGTCGTCTAATAAAAGCCTCGTTCTCGCCCTGTGCATCGCCGTGACCGGCTGTGCGCAAACCCCACAATCCGACTCTGCTGCAACCGGAGGCCATTGGTGGCAGTTCGGTTCCGGCAGCGACTCCGCTGACGCAGGCACCGCTGCCAAGGCTCCGGCACCGAGCCCGGCGCCCGCTCCGGTTGCCAAGGCTGCTGCAACGCCGGCACCTGAGGCAGGTGCTGAAAACAGCGCGCGGTGGTACTGGCCGTTCGGCTCGAACGATAACGCGCAGGCCAAACCTGATGCCGTGGCCGACAAGCCGGCCGCCAAGCCTGCTGCACCGGCGATGGTTGCCAAGTCGGAGACCGACAGCAAGTGGTGGTGGCCGTTTGGCAATGACTCCGCCAAGGACGAGCCGAAAGCGCTGCCGATGCCTGATCCGAAAGTGACCCAGGCCTGGCTGGACGAATACGAGCCGCGCCTGCGCGCTGCAATCAAGGACAGCCCTTTCCAGCTGGAGCGTCGCGAAGACCTGCTGGCAATCACCGCGCCCGTCGACAGCTCGTTCAACCCCGACCGTCCGGCCATGCTGCTGCCCAACACGCTGGGTCCGATCACCCGTCTGGCCAAGGTGGTAGAAGGCGATCAGAAAACTGCCGTGCTGATTCTCGGTCATGCCGACACTTCGGGTCCTACCGAAGCCAACCAGAAGATCAGCCAGGAGCGTGCGCAGTCGGTTGCCGCGATTTTCCGTCTCAGTGGCCTGGAGCGTAATCGCCTGAGCCAGCGTGGCATGGGTGCTGTGATGCCGCGCGCCGCCAACGACAGCCTGCAAGGGCGTGCGCTCAACCGCCGGGTCGAGATCCTCATGACACCGCAGGACACCATGCGCGCGCTGATGAGCCGCTACGCACTGCCGCCAGTTGCGCCGACCATGGTCGCGACTCAGGACGTCAAGCCAGTCGCCCCGGCACCTGCCGCCGCACCTGCGAAGAAAGCCACTGCGAAGAAAGACACCGCCAAGAAAGCTGCACCGGCCAAAGCCAGCACCGCCAAGAAGGCCGCGCCAGCCAAGACCACCGCAGCGGCCAAGAAGCCGGCAGCGACCAAAACCACCGCCAAGGCCCCGGCCAAAACCGCAACGCCCGCCAAGAAGGATGACAGCCAGGCCAGTAACTAAGCCTGTCAGCACCCACGCGGATCGTCACTGACGCTTCGCGTGGGGTCGATCCGTGACCCCGCAGGAACCAGACCATGACCCAGACCCTGGCCGATATGCGCCGTGATTACACGCGCGACGGGTTGACCGAAGCGCAATCGCCGGACGAGCCCTTTGCACTCTTCCATGCATGGTTTGCCGACGCGGTGAACACCGAGCAGCCGCCGGTCGAGGCTAACGCCATGACATTGGCGACGGTTGATGAGCAAGGACGTCCCCATTGCCGCGTCCTGCTGCTCAAGGGCCTGGACACTCAGGGCTTTACGTTTTTCACCAACTACGAAAGCGCCAAGGGCCAGCAGATCGCTGCACGTCCATTTGCCGCGATGACCTTCTTCTGGCCGACACTGGAGCGCCAGGTGCGTATCGAGGGTCGGGTCGAGAAAGTCTCTGCGCAAGAATCCGACGCCTATTACCAGGTGCGCCCTCTGGGCAGCCGTCTGGGTGCATGGGCCTCGCCACAAAGTCGTGTGATCGCCGATCGCGACGAACTGGAAGGTCTGATCAGACAAACGGAACAACGCTTCGCAGACACCCAGCCACACTGCCCCGAGCATTGGGGTGGCTATCGTCTTTTGCCCGAGCGGATCGAGTTCTGGCAGGGTCGCTCCAGTCGACTTCACGACCGTTTGAACTATCGTTTGATAGACGACAGATGGACACGCGAGCGCCTTGCACCCTGATTGAATTATTCGTCTGGCCAATCGTCTGAGCGTTATACGGGCCGTGGCTGTATGAGGCCTGAATCAATTTAATTTGCGGGCTCGGGGCCGTGACAGCGCCTTTGTCGGGTAGTCTAATGGCCACTGATTCCTCTGGAGATTCCTTTTATGCGCAAGTCTGCTCTTCTGGTTGCTTCGTTCACTGCCATGGCACTGATGATGGGCGGCTGTACCTCGAATCTGACCGGTGATTCCTACTCCCGTGACGAGGCCAGGACCGTACAGACAGTTCGCATGGGAACGATCGAATCCCTGCGTCCGGTCAAGATCGAGGGCACCAAGACCCCGATCGGCGGCGCGGCAGGTGCAGTCGTTGGTGGTGTGGGCGGCAGCGCTATCGGTGGCGGTCGCGGCAGTATCGTGGCAGCGGTGATCGGCGCAGTGGCCGGCGGCCTGCTGGGTTCGGCGACCGAGGAAGGCCTGACCCGTACGCAAGGTGTTGAAATCACCGTGCGTGAGGATGACGGCAGCATGCGTGCCTACGTGCAGCAGGTTCAGGAAAACGAGATTTTCCGGGTCGGCGAGCGTGTGCGCATCATGAGCGTCAACGGCACCAGCCGCGTTACTCACTGATCCGTAACACCGCACAGCAAAACCCCGAGCCGCAATGCTCGGGGTTTTTTATTGCCAGGCGTAAATGGGCGTGAATATCATGCCCATTGCTCACGAAGACGATGTATCGAACGCCCTGTTTCCTGGGGTCAGCCCTCGATCCCCAGCATGTCGCGCACCAGCGCTTCAGCCACCCGAATGCCGTCCACGCCAGCCGAGAGAATCCCGCCCGCATAGCCAGCGCCTTCACCGGCCGGGTAAAGGCCTTTGGTGTTCAGGCTTTGCAGCGCCGGCCCGCGGGTAATGCGCAGCGGTGCCGAGGTACGGGTTTCGATGCCGGTCAGCACAGCGTCGTGCAGCGAGAAGCCTTTGATCTGCTTGTCGAACGCAGGCAGGGCTTCACGAATCGCTTCGATGGCAAAGGCGGGCAGGGCCTCGGCAAGGTCCACCAGCTTCACGCCCGGCTTGTAGGATGGTTCAACACTGCCCAGAGCGGTCGAGGCCCTGCCTGCAATGAAGTCGCCGACCAGTTGCGCCGGAGCCTCGTAGCTGCTGCCGCCGAGCAGATAGGCGTGGGATTCCAGACGCTCCTGCAACTCGATACCGGCCAGCGGGCTGCCAGGGTAGTCCTGTTCCGGCGAGATACCGACCACGATGCCCGAGTTGGCATTGCGCTCGTTGCGTGAGTATTGGCTCATGCCGTTGGTGACCACTCGGCCGGGCTCTGATGTGGCTGCCACGACCGTGCCGCCAGGGCACATGCAGAAGCTGTAGACCGAGCGGCCGTTGCTGGCGTGGTGCACCAGTTTGTAATCGGCTGCGCCGAGCTTCGGGTGACCGGCATATTTGCCCAGTCGCGCGCGGTCGATCAACGATTGCGGGTGTTCGATGCGGAAGCCCACCGAGAACGGCTTGGCTTCCATGAACACGCCACGGCCGTGCAGCATGCGGAAGGTGTCACGGGCACTGTGGCCCAGCGCCAGAATCACGTGCCGGGACTCGATCTGCTCGCCGCTGTCGAGCTGCACGCCCAGCAATTGGCCATCCTCGATCATCACGTCGGTCACGCGCTGCTGAAAGCGCACTTCGCCGCCCAGTGCTTCGATCTGATGGCGCATGTTCTCGACCACGCCCGTCAGGCGGAACGTGCCGATATGCGGCTTGCTGACATAGAGGATTTCTTCCGGCGCGCCAGCCTTCACGAACTCGTGCAGCACCTTGCGGCCGATGAATTTCGGGTCCTTGATCTGGCTGTAAAGCTTGCCGTCGGAAAAGGTCCCGGCACCGCCCTCGCCAAACTGCACGTTGGATTCGGGGTTGAGCACGTTTTTGCGCCACAGTGCCCAAGTGTCCTTGGTGCGCTGGCGAACTTCGGTGCCGCGCTCGAGGATGATCGGCTTGAAGCCCATCTGCGCCAGCAGCAGCCCGGCAAAAATGCCGCAGGGTCCGAAACCCACGACGATCGGACGCTCTGTCAGGCCCTCGGGAGCGTGACCGACGACTTTGTAGCTGACATCAGGTGCCGGGCCGACGTGGCGGTCATTGGCCAGCTTGCGCAACAGTGCCTCTTCATCCTTGACCTGGAAGTCGATGGTGTAGATGAAGCACAGATCGGAAGACTTTTTGCGCGCGTCGTAACTGCGTTTGAAGAGGGTAAAGTCCAGCAGTTCGCCGCTGTCGATACCCAGGTGCTTCAAGAGCGCAACGCGCAGGTCTTCTTCCGGATGATCGATCGGCAGCTTGAGTTCGGTGATTCGTAACATTAAGGGGTCCAGTTTTCGGGCCGCAGGTTCAGCCCGACAGCACTACAAGAACCGGCGATTATAAGCGCTGAACCCCTTTGGCGGCGAGCCTGGGCGATCAGTCGTCGCGCGAACCGCCGTAATAACCGCAGCCACGCTGGGCCTGGCCGTTGATGCGCAGCTCTGCGGTGAGGTGTTGCACCGAGCCGTCGACGCTGTCGACGCAGCGCTGTGGCGCGACCCAGATCTCGATGCGCTGGTTGTTGGCTTCACTGCTGATGCTGAAACTGCCGTCCGGCAGCTTCTCTTCCACGTAGGGCAACGCCAGTGGGGCAACGCCCTCGCGCTCCAGAACCATGCCCTTGCCGCTGACATTGACGTTCCAGGCGGGCTTGTTGCCATTGACGTGCAATGTCAGGCGTTTGAAATTGAGGTCTTCACAGGCCTGGCCGGGACGTTCGACGCGGTACAACTGATGCAGGTCCAGCTGTCCGTCACTGTTGGCCGCCTTGCTCGCAGCAAAACTGCCGCGCAGATCGGCAAACACCGTGCCCTTGCTGTCCGCCAGCGAGGCCGCTTCCTGCAGAATACCGGTGTTGCCGCGATCCTTGACCACGTAGCGACGCTGCTCGTTACAAGGCTTGAACAGCAGCTGGCCGTTTTCTCCGGTCAGGTCGCCCTGCATACGGAGCATGCCCGCCGTGGAAACCTTCGGTTCCTCGGCCTGTTTACCGAGCAACTGACACCCGGCAAACAGCGGTAAAAGAGCAAATACGAGGACGGAACGGGCAGCGAACATGATGTGGTCTCCAGACAAGTGCCGCCACGTTACTCAGACTGGAGGTGCATCACAAGGGTCGGGATGCTTATCGCGCGAGCAGTGGCTTTGACTATCGTTCAGGTTTGACGCTGACTGTAGGAGCGAACGTGTTCGCGAAAGGGCTGTTTTGTTCGACGAAAATACATCGTTTAAACGAACGCCTTCGCGAACAAGCGAAGCGTCACCCGATTCGCTCCTGCAAAACCGTTTCGGCCTATAGGGGCGTGGCGTGCGCTTACCCGCCCAGATACGCGTCCCGCACTTTCGGATCGACCAGCAGTTCTTCGCCTGTGCCTTGCATGACCACGCGGCCGTTTTCCAGTACGTAGGCGCGGTCGGCGACTTTCAGGGCCTGGTTGGCGTTCTGTTCGACCAGAAACACCGTCACGCCATCGCGACGCAGCTGTTCGACGATCTCGAAAATCTGCTGGATGATGATCGGCGCCAGACCCAGCGAAGGCTCGTCCAGCAACAACAGCTTGGGCTTGCTCATCAGTGCTCGACCGATGGCCAGCATCTGCTGCTCGCCACCGGACATGGTGCCGCCGCGCTGATTGAAGCGTTCCTTGAGGCGTGGAAAGAGCTGCAGGACCTTGTCCATCTGTTCCTGATAATCAGCCTTTTCCGTGAAGAAGCCGCCCATCGCCAGGTTCTCTTCAACGGTCAGGCGCGCAAACACCCGACGGCCTTCCGGCACCACGGCAATGCTCTTGCGCATGATGATCGACGACTCCAGCCCGACCAGTTCCTCGCCCATATAGCGAATACTGCCGCTGTGGGCGCGTGGTGAGCCGCACAGGGTCATCAACAGGGTGGACTTGCCGGCACCGTTGGCACCGATCAGGGTGACAATTTCACCCTGACGCACTTCCACGTTGACGCTGTGCAGCGCCTGGATCTTGCCGTAGAAGGTGGAAACGTTTTCGAATTGCAGCATTTACGCTTCCCCCAGGTAGGCTTTGATCACATCGGGATTGTCACGAATCTGTTCCGGTGTGCCATCGGCCAGAGGTGTGCCCTGATTGATCACCACGATGTGGTCGGAAATGCTCATTACCAGTTTCATGTCGTGCTCGATCAACAGGACCGTAGCGT
Source organism: Pseudomonas sp. MWU16-30316 (assembly GCF_020515645.1). Classification (NCBI taxonomy): domain Bacteria; kingdom Pseudomonadati; phylum Pseudomonadota; class Gammaproteobacteria; order Pseudomonadales; family Pseudomonadaceae; genus Pseudomonas; species Pseudomonas sp. MWU16-30316. Next base: position 789,511 of record NZ_JAIZAZ010000001.1, read on the forward strand.
TGTGCTCGCTGCGCAACACGCCGATCAGCGCTTTCAGATCATCGGTTTCTCTGGGGTTCAGACCCGCCGCCGGTTCGTCGAGCATCAGAATGCGCGGGCGCGTCATCATGCAGCGGGCGATTTCCAGGCGGCGTTGCTGACCGTAGGCCAGCGTCCCGGCAGGGCGGTTGGCGAACTCCCGGAGGTTGACCGCCTCAAGCCAGTGCTCGGCGTAGTCCATTGCTTCACGTTCGCTGCGGCGGAACGCGGGCGTCTTGAACAGGCCGGACAGGAAGTTGGTGTTCAAATGCCGGTGCTGGGCAACCAGCAGGTTTTCCACGGCAGTCATTTCCTTGAACAGGCGCACGTTCTGGAACGTACGCACCACGCCCTTGCGCGCGATCTGATGGCCAGCCAGGCCCTGGATCGGCTCACCGTCCAGCAGAATCGTGCCCGCGCTTGGCCGGTAGAAACCGGTCAGGCAATTGAAAACTGTCGTCTTGCCGGCGCCATTGGGGCCGATCATCGATACGACCTGCCCCTGATTGACGGTCAGGGCAACGCCATTGACCGCCAGCAGGCCGCCAAAACGCATGCTCAAGCCAGTGGCTTGCAGTAATGGGCGGCTCATTTCGACTGCTCCGCTTTCAATTTCATTTCGGGGCGCTGCATCGGCAGGAAGCCTTGTGGGCGCCAGATCATCATCAGCACCATCAGCGCGCCGAACATCAGCATGCGGTAGTCACTGAACTCACGCATCAGCTCGGGCAACAGGATCATCACGATGGCTGCCAGGATCACACCCAATTGCGAGCCCATGCCACCCAGCACGACGATGGCCAAGATGATTGCCGACTCGATGAAGGTGAACGATTCCGGGGTGATCAGGCCCTGACGCGCGGCAAAGAAGCTGCCTGCGAAACCTGCGAACGCAGCGCCAAGGGTGAACGCCGAGAGCTTGATCACGGTCGGGTTCAAACCCAGTGCACGGCAGGCGATTTCGTCTTCGCGCAAGGCTTCCCAGGCCCGGCCGATCGGCATGCGCAGCAGGCGATTGATGACGAACAACGCCGCCAGTGCCAGCAGCAGGGCGATCAGGTAGAGGAAGATGACCTTGTTGATCGAGTTGTACGGCAGGCCGAAGAACTCGTGGAAGGTCTGCATGCCCTCAGCGGCCTTGCGCTCGAAGGTCAGACCGAAGAGGGTCGGCTTTTCGATGTTGCTGATGCCGTTCGGGCCGCCGGTGATATCGGTCAGGTTACGCAGGAAGATACGGATAATCTCGCCGAAGCCCAGCGTCACGATAGCCAGATAGTCGCCGCGCAGACGCAACACCGGAAAGCCCAGCAGGAATCCGAACAGCGCCGCCATCAACCCCGCGATCGGCAGGCAGATCCAGAAACCGAGTCCGTAGTAGTGCGACAGCAGGGCATAGCTGTAGGCGCCGACCGCATAGAAACCGACATAGCCCAGGTCAAGCAGACCTGCCAGGCCGACTACGATGTTCAGGCCGAGGCCGAGCATCACGTAGATCAGGATCAGCGTGGCAATGTCCACCGCACCGCGTGACCCGAAAAATGGCCAGATGAACGCAAGCACGATGAGCGCCGCAAGGCCCCAGCGCTGGGTTTTCGGCTGGGTCAGGAAGTCGCTGGTCTTTTGCGGGATCAGCGGCTTGTCGGAGCCGCGACGCAGGCCGCTGATCTGCTCGGCAAACAACACGCGCAGAAACAGCAGGACCGAACACACGGCAATGATGGTCAGGGTCAGCGGGCTGGCGTTCTGCACTTGCAGGGTGACGCCGGAAAAGGCCAGTTTCAGACCGAACACCGGATAGGCCACGGCCCAGACCAGTGCGGCGCTGAACAGCGCCTGCTTGAAGGACTTGCTCATACTTTCTCAACCTCCGGACGACCCAGAATGCCGGTCGGTCGGAACAGCAGCACCAGGACCAGCAGGCCGAAAGCCACCACGTCCTTGTACTGATCACCAAAAATGTCGGCACCGAAGGCTTCGGCGACGCCCAGCACCAGGCCACCGAGCACGGCACCCGGGATCGAACCGATACCGCCCAGTACCGCAGCCGTGAAGGCTTTCAGGCCGACGAGGAAGCCGGCGTTGGGGTTGATCACGCCGTACTGCATGCTCAGCAGCATGGCGGCGACAGCGGCCAGTGCCGCACCGACCACGAAGGTCAGGGCGATGATGTTGTTGGTGTTGATGCCCAGCAGATTGGCCATCTTCATGTCCTCGGCGCAGGCGCGGCAGGCGCGGCCCATTCGCGAGCGGGAAATGAACAGGGTCAGGCCGGTCATGGCCACCAGGGTGACGACGAACACCACGATCTGCATGTAGGAAATCAGCACTTCCTCTGCGCCACCGGGCCCGAACGAGAGGCTGCCGGGTAGCAGGTTGGGGATGGCGAAGTTGCCCGAACCCTGGGAAAGCTGGACCGAGTTCTGCAGAAAGATCGACATGCCGATGGCAGAAATCAGTGGAATCAGACGGTTGCTGTTGCGCAACGGACGGTAGGCCACACGCTCGATGCTGTATCCATAGGCACTGGTCACGATGATCGCAGCGGCAAAACCGGCAATCATCAGCAACGGCAGGCTGTGAATCCCCAGCATCGCCAGGCCGGCGAGTGCCATGAAAGCTACATAGGAACCGATCATGTACACCTCGCCATGGGCGAAGTTGATCATTCCGATGATGCCGTACACCATCGTGTAACCGATGGCGATCAATGCATACGTACTGCCAATGGTCAGGCCATTGACCAGCTGCTGCATGTAGTGGAATAACTCGGGCATTTACCGCGCTCCTAAAAACCTGATCTGCATTTCTCTGACCTGCGCCGGGGTGGCATTCTGTGGATGCGTAGCCTGTTGCGCTGCCAGGGAACCGCTGTTGACGGTTTTAAGATTTTCAGGGGGCCTCGTGCACGCCGTTCGGGTCGCCGAAACGTGCGTACGGGCCTGGATTCGTAAAACAAAGCCCACTGCGCTGGCAGTGGGCTTTGAGGGTTGATGCAAGCAGCTTATTTGGCGGCTTCGGTCTTGGGTTTGCCGAAGTGCCACTCGTAGACCACGAACTGGAAGTTCTTCAGGTCACCTTTTTCGTCGTAGCTCAGCTCGCCCATTGGCGTCTTGAAGGTACCGGCATGGATGGCAGCGGCCACCTTGGCGGTGTCTTCGGACTTGGCGGCCGCGATGCCGTCAGCAATGACCTGCACGGCGGAGTAGGACGGGTACACGAACGGGCCGCTCGGATCCTGGCTCTTGGCCTTGAAGGCTTCGGTCAGCGCCTGGTTGGCCGGGTCCTGGTCGAAGGATTTTGGCAGGGTGACCAGCAGGCCTTCCGAAGCATCGCCCGCGATTTGCGAGATCGACTCGTTGCCGACGCCTTCAGGGCCCATGAATTTGGCGTTCAGGCCTTTTTCCTTGGACTGACGCAGGATCTGGCCCAGCTCAGGGTGGTAGCCGCCGTAGTAGACGAAGTCGACGTTGGCCTGCTTGAGCTTGGCGATCAGCGACGAGAAGTCCTTGTCGCCAGCGTTGATGCCTTCGAACAGTGCAACCTTGACGCCTTTTTTCTCCAGCGTCTGCTTGACGGCTGTCGCGATGCCTTCGCCGTACTGCTGCTTGTCGTGAATGACTGCAACGATTTTCGGCTTGGCGACGTCGGCAATGTAGTTGCCAGCGGCCGGACCCTGGGCGCTGTCGAGACCGATGGTGCGGAACACCAGTTTGTAGCCGCGCGCGGTGATTTCCGGGCTGGTGGCAGCCGGGGTCACCATGATGATGCCTTCATCTTCGTAAACGTCGGACGCTGGCTGAGCGGAGCTGGAGCAGAGGTGGCCGACCACGTATTTAACGCCGTCGTTGACCACTTTGTTGGCGACCGCAACGGCCTGTTTCGGATCGCAGGCATCATCGTATTCGACGGCTTCGAGCTTTTTGCCATCCACGCCGCCTTTGGCGTTGATCTGCTCGATGGCCATCTTGGCGCCATTGAACTGCATGGTGCCGTATTCGGCGACAGGGCCGGTCTTGGGGCCGGCAATGCCGATCTTGATGGTGTCAGCTGCGAACGAATGGCTGGCAACCCCCGCCATAACCAGTGCGGCAAACAGCCTTGAAAGCTTATTGGTACCCTTAGTCATGATGCTCCACTCTTGCGTTGTAGTTTTTATAATCCTGATGGCCAAGGCTCCAGGACCGATTCGATCACCGGTTGTCCCACGCCGCCAACTGTACCGGAACAGTTTAGAGCGCGGTTCGCTGGCTTGGAAAGCCGGGCGTCTGGGGACAAACCTGTGGGTGTCGCTTAATCGAAAGAAAGTTACAGAATCGAACCGCTTGAGTGTCTGAAATCACTTCAGATCCATAAGGTTATCTGCACTTCCCTGCGATAAATCGCCTGCTTCTGGGCTTGCCGGTGGGAAAGTCGGCGGTATGATTGCGCCGATTTTCTTTTTGGTGAAACCCATGACGCAAGAACCTAGCACCCTCTATGCCAAACTGCTTGGCGAAACGGCCTCAATCACCTGGACTGAATTGCAACCATTCTTTGCCAAGGGTGCCCTGTTGTGGGTCGAGTTGCCTCTGGATTTGATCGAAGTCGCCGAGGCAGTGGCCGAAAATGATGCAGCCAAGGTGTCTGCGTGGCTGGCGGAGGGGCGGGTTGGCAAGGTGTCTGAAACCAAGGCGCTTGAGCTGGTGGAGACAGATCCGCTGCTCTGGGCTGTGGTAGTGGCACCTTGGGTTTTGATTCAAAACAGGGCGCAGGATTGATTTGCGCACCAGTCAGGTGCCTTGCGGTTTTCCGGAGTGAGTGGGAAGGTAACTCTTCGGCAGCCCGCGTAGCGTAAAACCACACCGTTAAGGTGGCAGTTTCTGCGGGCTGCACTGTTTCTTTCGACGATGGAGCCTTGCGCTGCTCCTTCAGGTACGAACAGGTCTGGGACTGGCGAAGTCGTCATTTTCAGGCAGTTCGGCAAACACATCCGGAATGTCTGGTGTTTCGCTGTCTTGCCCCTGGCTGTGCTGTTGTGGCAGGGCAGACCAGCGGGTCGTGGGCTCGCGCTGGTTCATCTGTCTGGCAAGAGGCAGGATGCGCTCCAGCGGCTGGGGCCTGCTGAACAGATAACCCTGTACGTAATCACTGCCAAACTGCCTGAGAAACTCCAGTTGATCCTGGGTTTCGACGCCTTCGGTCACGACTTTCAAGCGCAGCGTATGCGCCATGACAAGGATTGCCTGAACGATTTCCATGTCCTGCGGGGACTGGGGGATGTCGATAATGAACGATCGGTCGATCTTCAACGTGTCCAGCGGCAGCCGCTTGAGATAGGCGAGCGACGAGTAACCGGTGCCGAAGTCGTCGATCGACAGGGAAACACCCAGGCTGCGAATGTGTTTGAGCATCAGGATAGTGTTGCTGATGTTGCCCATCAGGGCATTTTCGGTCACTTCCAGTTCCAGCCGTCCAGGCGCTGCGTCAGCATCGGCCAGCGCCCGCTCAACCTCTTCGACCAGTTCGTTGCGGCCCAGCGTCAGCGCTGAGCAGTTGACGGAGATGATCAGCTGTTCCAGCCCTTCCTGATGCAGAGTGCGCAAGTCGTGACAGGCGCGGCGCAGCACCCAGTTATCCAGTTCGGCAATCAGGCCGTTGGCCTCGGCGATGCCGATGAAGCGTGCGGGTACCAGCAAGCCGTGCTGCGGGTGATTCCAGCGCACCAGCGCCTCGAGCTTGGCAACGTGGCCGGTGCGCATGTCGACGATAGGTTGGTAATACACCTGCAGCCCCGTTCCCTCGCGCAGGGCGTTGCGCAGTTCTTCTTCCAGTTGCAGCTCCAGACTGGCCTTGGTCTTGAGGGCCGGATTGAAGAAGTTGACGCCGTTGCGCCCTTTGTCCTTTGACTGGTAAAGCGCGAGGTCTGCGTGCTTGAGCAACTCATCGCAGGTCTCACCGTCACGCGGGAATACGGCAATGCCGATACTAGTAGTCATGACCATGCGCCTTCCTGCCAGCGCGATGGTCTCCTTCATCTTTTGCATGACCCGATGAGCCAGATGGCGGGCCTCTTCGTAGTCCGGAATGCTCAGCAGGATGCAGAATTCATCGCCGCCGAAACGCGCCACCACGTCCTGGGTACGGGTAGCACTGCGGATACGCTCGGCGATCACCTTGAGCAGCTCGTCACCCGCATCATGGCCCAGGCTGTCGTTGATGCGCTTGAAGTGGTCGATGTCCAGAAACATCACCGCAAGCATGCGTTTGTTGAAGGTATGCTCCTGTAGCTTCTCGGCGAAGATCTGATTGAACCCGCGGCGGTTGATCAGGTTGGTCAGCGGGTCGTAATGCGCAACCTGCTGAAGTGAAACGCGTGCCTGATCCAGCTGGGTAAGCAGTGCATTGACCCGCTGCAGATCATGCTCCTTGCCTTGCAGTTTCTTGTCGGCCATTGCCGCGCTGATGCTGCCAGCGATGGTCAGCAGGGCGATGGCCGCGATGGTAAGCCCCAACTGCTGGCTGTTTTCAGTGCTGGGGACGTGTAGCTCAATGCCTTCGGGTATCACCAGCCGCAGCGCCTTCATGCCCATCAGGTGCATGGTCAGCAGGCCTGCGCCCAGCAGAAGGCTGACCGCATAACGGAACATCTGATGAAACATGCCGTGGTACTGGCGCAAGTGCCGGGACAGGGTCAGCAGCGCAATGCTGGAAAGAACCGCGACCAGGATCGACAGGGCGAACATCCGCGGCTCGTAGTACTGCGTAGCGGTAGAGCGCATGGCTGACATGCCGAGGTAATGCATGACGCTGATGCCGATCCCCATCACCACCGCGCTGGTCAGGCAGCGTCTCAGGGTCAGCTCCGGGATGGTCAGCGCCCGCATGGCCACCAGTGCGGTAACCAGTACGATCAGCAGGGAAATCAGCGTGATGGAAAGGTCATAAGTGATTTTGAGCGGCGCCTGGAACGCCAGCATGCTGATGAAGTGCATCGCCCACACGCCACCGGCCAGGCATAACGCGCCCAGCGCCTTCCAGAGGCGACGGCTTTTAAGGGCGTCGACCTGGATGACACGGTCCGCAATGTCCAGCGTGGCAAAGCACGCAGCACAGGCCACGCCGTAAGCCAGCGCGACCAGAAACAGGTTGTGACTGCAGTCGATCAATAATTGCACGTCCGCTGGTGGGCCAGCGAATACGTTCAAACCCAGCCAATCCATAGCTTGCCCTTATCTCACTGCAAGGCCGCCAAGGCCGAAAGCCTGGCGTTCAAAGCTGAGTATAGAAGCTGTTTACAACCTGCAAATGCACGAGGTGCCAATTTGGCATCAAAGTGATGGCTGGCGTGTTTGGTGCGTATCGTTTAGAGGACGCAGAGCGTCCGGAAAGGCATGCCTACGCGGAGCATGGGCACGATAGGGGGTGTTGCGGATATCGCGGAGCAGGGGCGTGGTTACGGGACACATCGTTCCTCACGCTCCAGCGTGGGAATGCCTTTCATGACGCTCTGCGTCATAGCGTGAGCAAGAGCGTCATGCCCATGCGGGGCATGGGCATGACCGGCGGGTGTGTGACCAGCCCTCAGCCTGCGACCAGTACCCGGATCGCTTCCAGACGCAGGGCCGCTTTTTCAAGCATGGCCAGACCCTGTTCACGTTGCGTGCGCAGAGCCACCAGTTCACTGTCGCGCACGGTTGGGTTGACCGCTTGCAATGCCGTCAGGCGGGCCAGTTCTTCTTCGGTGTCGGCTGCCAGGCGACGCTGAGCTTCGGCGACGCGCTCTGCGTGTTTCGGCGTGATTTTCTCTTCGCCCGCGTTGATCCTCGGGGTCAGTTGGTCGCGTTGTGCCTGGATGAACTTGTTGGCGCTGGCACGGGGCACGCTTTCGAGCTGATCGTTGAGCGTATTGAACGACACACGGCTGGCCAGATCGTTGCCATTGGGGTCAAGCAGGCAGCGCAGCGCAGCAGGCGGCAGATAACGCCCCAGTTGCAGCGAGCGAGGCGCAACCACTTCGCTGACGTAGATCAGTTCGAGCAGAACGGTGCCCGGCTTGAGCGCCTTGTTCTTGATCAGTGCCACGGCGGTGTTGCCCATCGAGCCTGACAGCACCAGATCCATGCCGCCTTGCACCATCGGGTGCTCCCAGGTGATGAACTGCATGTCCTCGCGGGACAGCGCCTGATTGCGGTCGTAAGTGATGGTCACGCCTTCGTCGTCGCCCAGCGGGAAGCTGGCGTCGAGCATCTTTTCACTCGGCTTGAGGATCAGGGCGTTTTCCGAGTGGTCCTCGCTGTCGATGCCAAAGGCGTCGAACAGGGTTTCCATGTAGATCGGCAGGCTGAACTGATCGTCCTGGTCGAGGATCGCTTCGACCAGCGCTTCGCCTTCGCCTGCGCCGCCGGAATTGAGTTCCAGCAAACGGTCGCGACCGGTATGCAGTTCGCTTTCCAGGCGCTCGCGTTCGCTGCGGGCTTCATCGATCAGGGTTTGCCACTCGTCGTCGTCACCGCTTTCCAGCAACGGCAGCAGGCGCGGGCCGAACTGATGCTGCAGGGCGTTGCCGGTCGGGCAAGTGTTGAGGAATGCATTGAGCGCTTCGTGATACCACTGGAACAGGCGGGCCTGCGGACTGGTTTCCAAGAACGGGACATGCAGCTCGATGGTGTGCTTCTGGCCGATCCGGTCCAGACGCCCGATACGCTGCTCCAGCAAGTCCGGGTGCGACGGCAGATCGAACAGGACCAGATGGTGGGAGAACTGGAAGTTGCGGCCTTCGCTGCCGATTTCCGAACAGATCAGCACCTGGGCGCCGAACTCTTCGTCTGCAAAGTAGGCCGCGGCTCGGTCGCGCTCGAGGATGTTCATGCCTTCGTGGAAAACCGTGGCGGGGATACCGGAACGCACACGCAGCGCGTCTTCCAGGTCCATGGCGGTTTCGGCATGGGCACAGATGACCAGCACCTTGACGCGCTTGAGCATTTTCAGGGTATCGATCAGCCAGTCGACGCGTGGATCAAAGCGCCACCAGCGCTCTTCCTCGCTGACTTCCGACTGCGACTGGAAGCTGACTTCAGGGTAAAGATCGGCGTGCTCGCCGACCGGCAGTTCGAGGTATTCGACAGGGCAGGGCAGCGGGTATTGATGCAGCTTGCGCTCCGGGAAGCCCTGCACGGCGGCACGGGTGTTGCGGAACAGCACGCGGCCGGTGCCATGACGGTCCAGCAGTTCGCGAATCAGACGCGATTTGGCTTCTTCGTCGCCGGTATTCACCGAGGCCAGCAGCGAATCGCCTTCGGCACCCAGGAAGCCGTGAATGGTTTCCTGCGCCTCGGCAGACAGCTTGCCCTTGTCGAGCAGCTCCTGAACGGCCTGAGCCACCGGGCGATAGTTCTCGCTCTCGGCGCGGAAGGCCTTGAGGTCGTGGAAACGGTTCGGGTCCAGCAGGCGCAGACGGGCAAAGTGGCTGTCCTGGCCCAGTTGTTCCGGCGTCGCGGTCAAGAGCAGTACGCCGGCAATGACTTCGGCCAGTTGTTCGACCAGCGAATATTCGCGGCTGGCCTTGTCTTCGTGCCAGACCAGGTGGTGCGCTTCGTCAACCACCATCAGGTCCCAGCCTGCCGCAAACAGGGCGTCCTGGGCCTTTTCGTCTTCGACCAGCCATTCCAGGGCGACCAGTGCGAGCTGGGTGTCTTCGAACGGGTTGCCGGCATCGCTTTCCATGAAGCGCTCGGCGTCGAACAGCGCGACCTGCAGGTTGAAGCGGCGACGCATTTCCACCAGCCACTGGTGCTGGAGGTTTTCCGGGACCAGAATCAGCACGCGGCTGGCGCGGCCCGACAGCAGTTGGCGATGGATCACCAGACCGGCTTCGATGGTTTTGCCCAGACCCACTTCGTCGGCCAGCAGAACGCGCGGCGCGATACGGTCCGCGACTTCGCGAGCGATGTGCAACTGGTGGGCGATAGGCTGTGCCCGCACGCCACCCAGGCCCCACAGGGAGGACTGCAATTGGCGGCTGGTGTGTTCGAGCGTGTTGTAGCGCAGCGAGAACCATGACAACTGGTCGATCTGGCCGGCAAACAGACGGTCGGTCGCCAGGCGGAACTGGATAAAGTTCGACAGCTGGGTTTCCGGCAGCGTGACCAGTTCGTTCTGCGCGTTCAGGCCGTGGTAGACCAGCAGACCATCGACATCGTCGACTTCGCGAACGGTCATTTTCCAGTTTTCGAAGTGCGTGATCACGTCGCCAGGGGAGAAGCGCACGCGGGTCAGCGGCGCATTACGCAGTGCGTACTGACGTGTTTCGCCAGTGGCCGGATAGAGCACGGTCAACAAGCGGCCGTCCTGTGCCAGAACGGTGCCCAAACCCAGCTCGGCTTCGCTGTCACTAATCCAGCGTTGCCCCGGTTGATACTGCTGCGCCATGCTGCCTGTCTCCCGCTTGAAAAAGCTGAGTATGTTAACGGAACACGCCCCGAAGGCCAAAGGCAGCGTGAAAAAACTCATGGTCAGCGCCGCAACCTATCGAATTTTTGGTTCCATGACACTTATTTCACTGAGAGGGGTCAAAAAAGATCTTATAAACCACCACTGGCTCTTTCAGCCCGGTTCAAGTTGCCTCGTGCACGGCCGAAACCCCGGTAAGAGGAGATAAAACCATGCTGCAACCTATGCTTCCGTTAAGTGTGGTGCCTGTGACATCACAGCTGGATCCGGCCAAACGCATGCCGGACATTCCACCTGTAGCGCCGGTGCAGGAGAGCTCCAGCGAGACCTCCATCGACCTGCGCAATGAAGATACTGAACGCAGCGCGTTGCTGTTGCGTGAAGAGCAACAGCGCCAGCAGCAACAGCAGCAGGCTCATGGCGGCGGAGAAGCCGAGGAATACGTCGGGCTGGTGGTCCCGGGTGATTCGCTGAACGCCGACAACACCGTACCCGTTGTACCGCTTATCGACGACGAGCCGCGCCAGGGGCTTTGGGTGGATATTCAGATCTGATCGCTGCACCGCCCAGGGCTGTACTGGTCACGGGACTGGTCAGGGCTGCTGCGATTGAGCATTATTGGCCCTGATTTCCCGTGTTCGAGAACCGCAAGCCATGAGCGACGATGCACAACTGATCGACCTGGGTGCCGAGCGCGCCAAGCGTATCCACGATCTGAATGACAAGCGCCTCAATGAAGTGCGAAACGCCTTCGAACAGGCGATGCCATTGAGCAGCAAAAAACCGAAGAAAAAGCCCAAAAAACGCTGATCCAGCCGCCACACCCTTGATCTGATCAGTCTGGTTCAGCAACAGCTGATCTGGATCAACTCGCCGTTATGTTCGCTGCCTTAATCTTGTTCCATCGAATGCGTTGTGGGCGGACACGCGCCTGCATGCATTCAATGAGCACGCAAGGCACTTGGGGCGACTTCGGTCGCCCTTTTTTTCGTCTGCATGCCACGCCCTGCATCGAACGCCGGGCGCTATCAGCTCACGGTTTTGGCGCCGGCATTGGCCAGGTCATAGGCTCTGGCGGCTTCGGCGGTCTTGATGTCGCGCTGATAGCTGGGCGTCCAAGCGGTCACCGGTGACTTCTGGGTGAAGCTGACATTGCTGCCGATGTCCTTGAAGTGCGCATCGCCATAGTCATCCAGCACGCCGGAGTTGCTGGCCTTGTTGGAAACATCCACGCCTTTTGCGAAATAGTTGGCCTGCGAGAGGATGGTCGCATCCCCCGTCGCGGTGAAGCCAAGATGGAAGTTGTCGATCGAGTTGTTGTAAACGTCAAAGTCGCCATGCCGCATCAGGCCGGGTGCCCGAACATCCAGGTTGCTGAACACATTGTTGGCGATGGTCATGCGCGGGTAACCCTTGTACTCGGCCTTGGCTTGAGCGGAGTCGTCCGGCTGACCGAGAATCACGCCATATTCGTTGTTCTGGAATTTCGAGTTGGTCAGACTGACGTTGTCTGCCGTCCCGCCGACATAAAGCAGTTTGTCCAGGCCTTTGGCGTTCTGATCCTTGGTGCCTGAATAGGTGTTGTGATCGATCCAGTATTTCTGACCGCTGCTGATGAACATCTGCATGTCACCGTTTTCGCGATAACGGCTGTCGTGGTCGAAGTTCAGATTCTGGAAGATGTCATTGCTGGCGGTCTTGCCGCTGGCCAGGTAGATGTTGTGCAGGCTGTTGCCCTTGTCGGTACCCAGCAGTGTCTTGTTGGCGCCAAAGTTGATGGTCACCTTGCTGTCGGCAGACAGGTTGGCCCCCAGTTTGACAGTACGGGCCTTGTCGTCCTCCATGTACTTCTTGAGGTCCGCTACGGTATTGACCGTGACGACTTCGCCACCATTACCGCCGGTGGTATTCGCCTGTTTGGCGAAGCCGACCATTCCGGACATGTCGGCCCCAGGACCGTTGCCCGCTCGGTGCGCGGGTTGCGCCACTTTTTCTGTGGTCTCAGATCTGTCTGTGGCGGTTGGCAACGTTTTGGCGGGCGCAGGCTGATTGGCGGCTGGCGTATTGCCTTGGGCTGACGCCGAAGTGCGCGTCGTATCAGACGGCGCTGCTGTGGCGTTCTTTTGCAGCGAGACCGGTTTGTCGGTCGGATAATCGTTTTTCACCACGAACGGCTTTTCTGTGTTGCCGGACGATGACGGCGACCCTGAAGAGGGGGCTGATGAAGACTGAAGGGAGGTCGGCGCCTGTTCCCGTTCAGACGGCGCAGGTGCCGGTGTCGAGCCGTCCTGCTGATGCCCTTGTGATCTGGAAAACAGATCCTTGAGGATGGTGCGAATGGCTTCCACCAGCTTGTTCAGCAACAACTCGACGGGGTTTTCAGTTGCACCCGAGGCTGCGTTTGTAGCGGGCGTTTGCGCCCTGGAGCCAAGGCCATTGAACGACGACTGCAACCCTGTTGCCTGCTGCGGCGGGGCGAAGTCGACCAGTTTGCTGCCATTGCCGGACGTTATCTGAGGTGGCGGACTGTTATCGGCTTGCGGGTTTATGCCCTGGGTTGGTTGCCCGGAGACGGGATAATAATTTCGGGTGATCATATTCATGGGTGATTGCCCCGCCTGCAGGAATGAACGATTCGTGATCCGGATAAGGTAGCGCTGGTTTCCTGAGTGGAAAGCGCAGCCAAAACAGTTCCGAGGGCATCATGAATTTGTGTTCAGGTCAGCAGTGGAGCCCGGGCGCGGCCGCAGGCGCGCGCCGGTTCCGGGTATCAGCCGAAAGTGATCTCGGGCAATACGGTCAGGTCGACGGTCTGCTGCTTGCGCGGGGCGAGAATCTCGGCTTCGCCGTCTACAACCAACTCATCGTTCTGATTGAAAACACGGGTGGCGATGCGCACGCGGAATTTCGGCAGTTTTTCCAGGATTTCCAAGCGCACAGTCAGGGTATCGCCCAGTTTCACCGGCTTCTGGAAGGTCATCTGCTGACCGATATAGATGGTGCCGGGGCCAGGCAACTCGCATGCAACCGCCGCACTGATGAGTGCGCCGCTGAACATGCCGTGGGCAATACGCTCCTTGAACATGGTCTTGGAGGCGTATTCGGCGTCCAGGTGGACCGGGTTGTGGTCTCCGGACATGGCGGCGAACAGTTGAATGTCACGCTCTTCCACTGTCTTGCTGTAGCTGGCGGTCTGACCGACTTCAAGAGCTTCGTAAGGCGTGTTGGTGACTTGAGTCATGTGGCTGTCCTGACAATAAAAATGAATTGAAGCGTGCCGGTTCGTGCAATCCGACCTGGCCTTGATTTGTAACACTTGATGACCTGTCGCCGCCAATGCGCAGACAAGATCATTCAGACGCTTGCTGGCGCTTCCCGGATCACATTCAAGGCAAATAATAAGCAAACGCCATGTGAATAAGGCTACTGAGCGATCGGGCAAGTATCTTTACCAGCCCGATTGCCGTGAGCAGTGTATCGCCGACGACAGATTTCAGTCTGAACAGAGACAAGATTCATGCTGCTGATGAGGCCCGGACGATCATTTGCCTGAGACACTTTAACTGCTAACGTCCGCCCAGACCCATGCAGGGAAAAAGGATAAAAATAATGCAAGCTGACTTCTGGGATGACAAGCGTCCGGCGGGTGTCGACGCCGAGGTGGATCTGCAAACCTACCAATCGGTCGTCGAGGTGTTCGAGCGCTGCTGCAGGAAATTCGCCGACCGACCTGCGTTCAGCAACATGGGCGTGACGCTGACCTACGCGGAACTCGAGCGTCACTCCGCCGCCTTCGCCGCGTATCTACAGCAGCATACGCAACTGGTGCCGGGTGATCGCATTGCCGTACAGATGCCCAATATCCTGCAATATCCGATCGCCGTATTCGGTGCGATGCGCGCCGGTCTGACGGTGGTCAACACCAACCCGTTGTACACCGCACGCGAGATGCGCCATCAATTCAAGGACTCTGGTGCCAGAGCGCTGGTTTACCTCAACCTGTTCGGCAAGCTGGTGCAGGAAGTGCTGCCGGACACGGCCATCGAATACCTGATCGAAGTAAAAATGGGCGACATGCAGTCGGCGGCCAAGGGCTGGCTGGTCAATACCATTGTCGACAAGGTCAAGAAGATGGTCCCCGAATTCCATCTGCCTCAGGCCGTCGGCTTCAAGCGCGCTCTGCGCCTGGGGCGCGAGAGGCGCATGCAGGTCGTACCGCGAGGTCTGCAGGATGTTGCCGTTCTGCAATACACCGGTGGCACCACGGGGCTGGCCAAAGGCGCGATGCTCACCCATGGCAATCTGGTCGCCAACATGCAGCAAGTCTATGCCTGCATGCGCCAGCAAGGACCGCAAGGCGGATCGCTGTTTGAAGAGGGCAAGGAGGTGATGATTGCGCCGTTGCCGCTCTATCACATCTATGCGTTCACGGCGAACTGCATGTGCATGATGATCAGCGGCAATCACAACATCCTGATCACCAACCCTCGCGATATCGGCGGCTTCATCAAGGAGCTGGGCAAGTGGCGCTTCACTGCCATGATCGGCCTCAACACGCTGTTCGTGGCGCTCATGAACCACCCGGAATTCAAGAATCTGGATTTCTCGGCGCTGAAAAGCACCAACTCCGGTGGCACTGCACTGGTCAAGGCCACGGCCGAGCGCTGGGCGCAGATCACCGGCTGCACGATCGTCGAAGGTTACGGCCTGACCGAGACGTCGCCTGTCGCCAGCGCCAATCCCTATGGCGCCCTGGCACGCCTGGGAACCGTGGGCATTCCCGTGCCCGGCACCGCGATGAAAGTCATTGATGACGATGGCATCGAGTTGCCTTTCGGCGAGCGTGGCGAGCTGTGTATCAAGGGGCCGCAGGTCATGAAAGGCTACTGGAACCAGCCTGATGCCACGGCCGAATGCCTGGACGCCGAAGGCTGGTTCAAGACCGGTGACATTGCCGTGATTGGCGCTGACGGGTTCGTCAGTATTGTCGACCGCAAGAAAGACTTGATCATCGTGTCCGGCTTCAACGTCTACCCCAATGAAATCGAAGACGTGGTCATGGCCCATCCGAAAGTCGCCAACTGCGCCTGTATCGGCGTGCCGGACGAGCGCTCGGGGGAGGCCGTGAAGCTGTTCGTGGTGGCGCGAGACCCGCAGCTGAGCATTGAAGAGCTCAAGGCCTTCTGCAAAGAGAATTTCACCGGCTACAAGGTGCCCAGACAGATCGTTCTGCGTGATTCATTGCCGATGACTCCGGTGGGCAAGATTCTGCGACGCGAGCTTCGGGACATTGCCTGACCCTTTAATCGTCTCCATGTGTGTACCTGGCCCCGTTTGCAGAACGCTGTAAACGGGGTCAGTTTTTTTCGGAAACAGGCGATTATATTGATTGGCCGCTCTGTTCCGGTACTTTCGACGTAATGATGAAAATTTATTAAATGAATTTAAAGTGACTGTTTGTTAGTTTCTGGTCGTATTCGTGACTGTGTGGCCTGCTTCTGCCTCTAGTCGGCCTTTGGCAAAGCTGCTACTCTCGGCGCGCTTTTTGATCAGTCATAAAGCGAAAAAGCGTCTACTGCATAATTCCAAGCACAAGAAAATCATCGCTTCAGGCGATGTGAAGAATTCGCTATCGCTACGGAGCCGACTGAATGATTGATAACTTCTGGAAGGACAAGTACCCGTCCGGTATCCCTGCCGATATCAACCCCGACGAGTACCCTAACGTCCAGGCGGTCCTGAAGCAGTCCTGCCAGCGCTTCGCCGACAAGCCGGCGTTCAGCAACCTGGGCAAGACCATCACCTACGGCGAACTGTATGAGCTGTCCGGCGCGTTTGCCGCCTGGATTCAGCAACATACCGACCTGCAGCCGGGTGACCGTATCGCCGTGCAGCTACCCAACGTATTGCAGTACCCGATTGCCGTCTTTGGTGCGATTCGCGCCGGGCTGATCGTGGTCAACACCAACCCGCTGTACACCGCGCGGGAAATGGAACACCAGTTCAACGACTCCGGTGCCAAGGCGCTGGTGTGTCTGGCAAACATGGCCCATCTGGCCGAGAAGGTCGTACCCAAGACGCAGATCAGGCAGGTGATTGTCACCGAAGTGGCCGACATGCTGTCGCCGTTCAAGCGCTTGCTGATCAATAGCGTCATCAAGTACGTGAAGAAGATGGTCCCGGCCTATCACTTGCCCAAGGCCATCAAATTCAACGATGTGCTTGGCAAGGGCCGTGGTCAGCCAGTGACCGACGTGTCGCCCGGCAGCGCCGATGTTGCCGTGCTGCAGTACACCGGCGGCACCACCGGGGTGGCCAAGGGGGCAATGCTGACGCACCGCAACCTGATCGCCAACATGCTGCAATGCCGCGCGCTGATGGCGTCAAATCTGGGCGAAGGCTGTGAAATCATCATCACGCCGCTGCCGCTGTATCACATCTATGCCTTCACCTTTCATTGCATGGCGATGATGCTGCTTGGCAATCACAACATCCTGATCAGCAACCCGCGTGACCTGCCGGCCATGGTCAAGGAGCTTTCGAAATGGAAGTTCAGCGGCTTTGTCGGCCTTAACACGCTGTTCGTGGCCCTGTGCAATAACGAAGGCTTCCGCAACCTCGATTTCTCGGCGTTGAAAGTCACCTTGTCCGGTGGCATGGCCCTGCAGCAGGCCGCCGCCGAGCGCTGGAAGCAGGTGACGGGCTGCCAGGTCTGCGAAGGCTATGGCATGACCGAGACCAGCCCGGTGGCCACGGTCAATCCCGCTCAGGACGTGCAGATGGGCAGCATCGGCATTCCCGTCCCGTCGACCCTGTGCAAGGTCATCGACGATGCGGGCAACGAACTGGCGTTCGGTGAAACCGGCGAGCTGTGCATCAAGGGGCCGCAGGTCATGAAGGGCTACTGGCAGCGCCAGGAAGCGACCGATGAAATGATCGACAGCGAAGGCTGGCTGAAGACCGGTGACATCGCGATCATCCAGCCTGATGGCTACATCCGGATTGTCGATCGCAAGAAAGACATGATCCTGATCTCCGGTTTCAACGTGTACCCCAACGAACTGGAAGACGTGCTGGCGACACTTCCCGGCGTGCTTCAATGCGCGGCCATCGGCGTACCGGACGAAAAATCGGGCGAAACCATCAAGGTTTTCGTGGTGGCCAAACCGGGCGTGACCCTGACCAAGGATAAGGTCATGGAGCACATGCGCGCCAACCTGACCGGCTACAAAGTGCCACGCAGCGTCGAATTTCGCGACGTGCTGCCAACCACCAACGTCGGCAAGATCCTGCGTCGTGAGCTGCGTGACGAGGAATTGAAGAAGCTGGGTGTGAAGAAGTAGGGTGGAGCGTCCAGAACGGCGTGCGACGCGGAGCGCCGCACGATAGTTGCGATTATCGTTCCCTACGCTCCAGCGTGGGAATGCAGGTCTCGACGCTCTGCGTCGCAAGAGGACGCAGAGCGTCCGGAACGGCATGCGACGCGGAGCGCCGCACGATAGTTGCGATTATCGTTCCTACGCTCCAGCGTGGGAATGCAGTTCTCGACGCTCTGCGTCGCAAGAGGACGCAGAGCGTCCGGAACGGCATGCGACGCGGAGCGCCGCACGATAGTTGCGATTATCGTTCCCTACGCTCCAGCGTGGGAATGCAGGTCTCGACGCTCTGCGTCGCAAAAAGGGCGCGAAGCGTCAGGAATGGAGTACCTCATACTTTATTGTGATTGAGCACTGCTGCCGCAAACCATGACCGCAATGGATAGCCTGACACTCAGGCCATTCGTCACGACCCGCCACAATCTGCGACAATCCGCACCTGCCATTTGAAAAAAGACCCTGCGCGCCTGATGACCGACGAATCGCCCTCTATCGACCAACTTCTGAAAAACCTCGACCAAGCGATGATCAGCGAACGTCATCGTCTGCGCCGTCAGTTGCACGACCTGCGCAAAAAGCCCGACGAGGCGAAGCTGGCGCAGTGGGTAGCGCGGGTGCAGGCGTCCTGTGCGCAGGTCACGGCGCGGCGTGAAAGTGTGCCGGCGATTCGTTATGACGATAACCTGCCCATCGCGGCCAAGCGTGACGAGATCAAGGAGGCGCTGCTCAAGCACCAGGTGCTGATCATTGCCGGCGAGACTGGCTCCGGGAAGACCACCCAGTTGCCGAAGATCTGCCTGGAAATCGGTCGCGGTCAGCACGGTCTGATCGGTCATACCCAGCCACGTCGGATCGCCGCTCGCAGCGTGGCCAGCCGGGTTGCCGAGGAGATCGGCACACCGTTGGGCGCACTGGTCGGCTATCAGGTGCGTTTCGAGGATCAGAGCGACAGCAATACCCTGATCAAGCTGATGACCGACGGTATTCTGCTGGCCGAAACCCAGCATGATCGCTTTCTTGAGCGCTACGACACGATCATCGTCGACGAAGCCCACGAACGCAGCCTGAACATCGATTTCCTGCTGGGTTACCTGAAAACCCTGCTGCCGCGTCGTCCGGACCTGAAAGTCATCATCACCTCCGCGACCATCGACCTGCAGCGCTTTTCCGAGCATTTCAACGATGCGCCGGTGATCGAAGTGTCCGGGCGTACCTTCCCCGTGGACGTCTGGTATCGCCCGCTGACCAGCGAGCAGGACGAAGACGGCAACAGCGTTGAAGAGGACCTGACCGTCGATCAGGCGATTCTGGCCACGCTGGACGAACTGGCGGCCTTCGAGCGCAGCGAGCGCAAGAGCCCAGGCGATGTGCTGGTGTTCCTGCCCGGCGAGCGCGAGATCCGCGATGCCGCCGAAGTGCTGCGCAAGGCGCAGCTCAGGCATACCGAGATTCTGCCGCTTTACGCGCGCCTCTCGCCGGCCGAGCAGCAGCGTATCTTTCAGTCGCACCCCGGTCGTCGCGTCGTACTGGCCACCAACGTCGCTGAAACCTCGCTGACCGTGCCAGGCATCCGTTACGTGATCGACACCGGTACGGCGCGCATCAGTCGCTACAGCTATCGCGCCAAGGTCCAGCGCCTGCCGATCGAGGCGGTGTCGCAGGCCAGCGCCAACCAGCGCAAAGGCCGTTGTGGACGGGTCGAACCCGGCCTGTGCGTGCGTCTGTACAGCGAAGAGGATTTCAACGGTCGGCCGGAATTCACCGACCCCGAGATCCTGCGCACCAACCTGGCTGCGGTCATCCTGCAGATGCTGCACCTGCGCCTGGGCGAGATCACCGACTTCCCGTTCATCGAACCGCCGGACGGCAAGGCGATCAGCGACGGTTTCAACCTGTTGCAGGAGCTCTCGGCGGTCAACCGTGAGAATCAGCTGACCCCGCTGGGCCGTCAACTGGCGCGTCTGCCGGTGGACCCGCGTATGGGCCGCATGCTGCTGGAAGCAGCGAAGCAGGGCAGCCTGCAGGAAGTGCTGATCGTCGCCAGCGCCATGTCGGTACAGGACGTGCGCGAGCGCCCGCCCGAGCGTCAGCAGGCCGCGGATCAGGCCCACGCGCAATGGAAGGACGCCGACTCGGACTTCGCCGGGATGGTCAATCTATGGCGCGGCTTCGAAGAGCAGCGCCAGACCCTGACCGCCAGCCCGCTGCGTAACTGGTGCCGGCGCAATTTCCTGAATTACCTGCGCCTGCGGGAATGGCGCGATTCCCATCGGCAATTGAGTCTGATCTGTCGCGACCTGCAACTGACGGTCAACAAGGAGCCGGCCGATTACCCGAAATTCCACAAGGCCATTCTTTCCGGTCTGCTGAGTCAGATCGGGCAAAAGACCGACGAGGGCGATTACCTCGGCGCACGGCAGCGGCGCTTCTGGATTCATCCGTCCTCCGGATTGGGCAAGAAGCGTCCACAGTGGCTGATGACCGCCGAACTGGTGGAAACCACCAAGCTGTACGCGCGCATGGTCGCCAAGATCGACTCGGACTGGATCGAGCCGCTGGCCGGCCACCTGATCAAGACAAATCATTTCGAGCCGCATTGGGAGAAGAAGCGCGGGCAGGTTGTGGCGTTCGAACAGATCACGCTGTTCGGCCTGATCGTGGTGGGCCGTCGCCCTGTGCATTTCGGCCCCATCGACCCGGTGGTTTCGCGCGAGCTGTTCATTCGTGAAGGCCTGGTGCGTGGCGATATCCTGTCGCGGGCCAAGTGCCTGAGCGCCAATACCCGCTTGCTGGAGCAGCTCGACGAGCTGGAAGCCAAGGCTCGACGCCGCGATATTCTGGCTGACGAAGACACCTTGTACAGCTTCTATGAAGCACGCATCCCGGCCGAGATTCATCAGACGGCCACCTTCGACAGCTGGTACAAGACCGAAAGCCAGAAGAATCCGCAGCTGCTGATCATGCGCGAAGAGGACGTGCTGGCTCGCGAGGCCAGCGAAGTCACCGCCGCGCAATACCCGGATACCTTGCGTCTGGGCGACCTGAGCCTGTCGCTGAGCTACCACTTCGAACCCAACCACCCGCGTGACGGCGTGACCTTGCGCGTTCCCGCGCCATTGTTGCTGTCGCTGCCTGCCGAGCGTCTCGAGTGGCTGGTGCCGGGGTTGCTCGAGACCAAATGCATCGCGCTGGTCCGCAACCTGCCCAAGGCGGTACGCAAGAATTTCGTGCCGGTCCCGGATTTCATCAAGGCGGCGTTGCAGCGCATTACTTTCGGCGAGGGCTCGTTGCCTCAGGCGCTGGGTCGTGAACTGCTGCGCATGACCGGCGTACGGGTCAGCGACGAAGCCTGGACCGAGGCGGCACAGCAGCTTGAAGGCCACCTGAAGATGAACCTGGAAATCGTCGATGGCAGCGGCAAGTTTCTTGGTGAGGGACGTGATCTGGCCGAGCTGACGGCGCGCTTTGCCGAGGCGAGCCAGGCCGCGCTGGCCGTGCCGCAAACCGCAAAAAGCCAGCAGCCGGTGCAGGCCAAGGCCTTCGCAGCGGTGGCGCAGAAAACCCAGCAGAATATCGCCGGGCTGTCGATGACGGTCTATCCGGCGCTGGTCGAAGAGGGCGGCGCGGTCAAGGAAGGCCGGTTCTCGACTCAGGCCGAGGCCGAATACCAGCATCGCCGCGCCTTGCAGCGTTTACTGTTGCAGCAGTTGGCCGAACCCGCCAAGTTTCTGCGCAACAAATTGCCGGGGCAGACCGAGCTGGCCTTGCTGCATCGCGAACTGGGGCGCATCGATGCGTTGATCGAAGACATTCTGCTGGCCAGCCTCGACAGTTGCGTGCTGGAAGGTGAAACCGAGTTACCGCGCGACGGTGCCGGCCTGCTGTCACTGGCTGAGCGCAAGCGCGCCGACTGGACCGAGCATGCCGAGCGGCTCGCGAAGCTGACGCTGGAAATCCTCAAGCTGTGGCACGGTCTGCAAAAGCGCTTCAAAGGCAAGATCGACCTGTCCCAAGCGGTGGCGCTCAACGATATCAAGGCGCAACTGAGCAAGCTGGTGTACCCCGGATTCGTCCGCGAGACCCCGGCGGTATGGCTCAAGGAGCTGCCGCGTTACCTGAAGGCTATCGAGATGCGCCTGGAAAAACTCCCGGCTCAGGTGCAGAAGGACAGGGTATGGAGCATCGAGCTGGCAGGTCTGTGGACGCAATATCAGACACGCGCCGACAAGCATGCTCAAGAGGGCAAGCGCGACCCGGAGCTGGCGCTGTACCGCTGGTGGATGGAGGAATACCGCGTCTCGCTGTTCGCCCAGCAACTGGGCACCAAAATGCCGGTGTCGGACAAACGGTTGAGCAAGCAGTGGAGTCAGGTGGAGAGCTGATCCACTGCTTCCTGTCACCCAGTAAAAGGCGTCTATCGTGCCTATATTCATTGGCCCGATAGCGCCAAAACCGGGCTCTGTGGCACACTCCGCGCCTGTCTTCACCGTGT
Source organism: Pseudomonas sp. MWU16-30316 (assembly GCF_020515645.1). Taxonomy (NCBI): domain Bacteria; kingdom Pseudomonadati; phylum Pseudomonadota; class Gammaproteobacteria; order Pseudomonadales; family Pseudomonadaceae; genus Pseudomonas; species Pseudomonas sp. MWU16-30316. Next base: position 811,825 of record NZ_JAIZAZ010000001.1, read on the forward strand.
CATGAAATGCTGCTCCCTGTTACGGGCAGCTTTTACAGTCGCACTGGTACGTTGGTCCCAAAAACAGTGGGCCTTCAATTGCCGTGCCTGAGCAGGTCATTACCTGCAACTCAATAAGAGAGGAACGACCGTGCACAACGTCGTCATCAGCGGCACAGGCCTGTTTACCCCGGCCAACAGCATCTCCAACGAAGAGCTGGTGCAGTCTTTCAATGCCTATGTTGCACAGTTCAACAACGATAACGCCGCCGCTATCGAACGTGGCGACGTGCAGGCGCTGAGTGAATCCAGCGCCGCTTTCATCGAAAAGGCTTCGGGTATCAAAAGCCGTTTCGTCATGGACAAGGAAGGCATTCTCGATCCGCAGCGCATGAAGCCCAACCTGCCGGAGCGCAGCAATGACGAATGGTCGATCCTCTGTGAGATGGGTGTAGCTGCCGCCAGACAGGCGCTGCAACGCGCGGGCAAAACCGCTGCCGATATCGACGGTGTAATCGTTGCCTGCTCCAACCTGCAGCGGGCCTACCCGGCGATCTCCATCGAGATTCAACAAGCGCTGGGTGTCGCCGGTTACGGCTTCGACATGAACGTGGCCTGTTCCTCGGCCACCTTCGGCATTCAGGCAGCCTGCAACAGTGTGCAACTCGGTCAGGCCCGCGCCTTGCTGGTGATCAGCCCGGAAATCTGCACCGCACACCTTAATTTCCGTGACCGTGATAGCCACTTCATCTTTGGTGACGGCGCCACTGCCGTGGTGGTCGAGCGCGCCGACCTGGCAACCTCGCCTTACCAGTTCGATATCGTCAGCACCCGCCTGCTGACCCAGTTCTCCAACAACATCCGCAACAATTTCGGTTTCCTCAACCGTACCTCGGAGGAGGGTCAGAATGCGCCGGACAAGCTGTTCGTGCAGGAAGGCCGCAAGGTGTTTCGCGAGGTGTGCCCAATGGTCGCCGAGCTGGTCGCTGCGCATTTGCAGGATAACGGCATCAACATCACTGACGTCAAACGCTTCTGGCTGCATCAGGCCAACCTGAGCATGAACCATCTGATCGTCAAGAAGCTGCTGGGCCGCGACGCTACGGTCGAAGAGGCGCCGGTGATTCTCGACACCTACGGCAATACCAGCTCGGCGGGTTCGGTGATTGCGTTTCACACCTATCAGGATGACTTGCCGCAAGGCGCGCTGGCGGTACTCAGCTCGTTTGGCGCCGGTTATTCGATCGGCAGCGTGATTCTGCGCAAGCGCTGATCGCGTTCGACGGGTAGCGCTCCGGAGGCGGGCGTTACCTGTCATATCCCGTTATGTCATGTGCAGGCCCTTGGGTCTTTATCGTATTGGCTATTCACAAAGCCATTAGCGGTATCGACCATGTTCACCCTCCGTTACAACCCCTTTGAAACCATAGAAGCGTCCATTGCGCACGCCTCTGTAACGCCTCGAGCGCAGGACGCGGCGCCGTTCGAAGCGGAGCACGCCAACACCGAATTCATCAGGCTCAAATTGCCAGACTGGTATGTGGGTGCGTCCACGGCACTGCGCCAGGCACTGCACGCCAGCCAGCAAAGTGCACGGCGTTACGCGCAGGCGCTGGAGCCGGTGCGCAACCGCCTGTTATCGCCACAGCAATTTGCAGCGCCCTTGCTGTCGAAAGCGTTTGTCGAACGTTTCCAGCTCGACCTGGACGTTGAAGCCTTTCAACTGATGACCTGGCGCTACGACAGCGCCTGGAACCCCGCCCCGCTCGAGCAGACCTTGCTCCAGGCGGCCCTGCAGAACTTCGCTCCGAGCAACAGAAGCCGCTTCAATCCCTACTCGGCAATCCTGCGGACAGGTGGCCTGCGCTACTGGCTGATCGACAGCGCCCAGCGCCGCTACAAGGTGGAATACCGGGACCGTCAGGCGATCGATCTTGAGCAGTTCGCTGATTTTTGCCATGAGCTGGATCTGGGCCGTCAGTATCAGACTCACCTAGACAGCGTGTTCAAGCCGCCAGGCCCGGCTGCGCGAGCGGTTGCCAGCGCGTTCATGGACAGCGAGCGTGCCGCCGTCGAGGTGCTTGCGCATATTGCCGTGATGAAAGGCGATATCACTGAAGCGGCGTACCAGACCCTGCTGGATATGGTGAAGTCCGTTGACCAGCCCCGCTGGGATGGCAAGGGCGTGCGCTATTGCCAGTTGCACGTGCTCGACACCTACACGTTTTCAGGCTCGCTGTTACAGGGTGCCTTGCTGATACAACAGGACGGCGCCAGGCCCGATGACAGTCCTTGTCTGGTCTACCTGCCTTCCGAGCCCTCGCATCCGATCAGGCAGTTCGAGTCATTGCGGGCCTTCAACGCCTGGCTGGTGACGGCGTTGGGCAGCGAACACTATCGACGCTACTTCAGCCGGTTCGTCAGCCTTGGCCAGGCTCCGGCATTTTTTACCAAACTGGACGCACGGCTGTATCCCGCCGGGGACCACAAGCTGGACCCCGACGCCGACCTGGTCGTGCAGGCACAGCCGTTTTCGAAACCGCCATTCGAACTGCTGTACGACCATTTGCTGGCCAAAACCTATGATGACTCAAAGGCTATCGCGGTGCCTTCCGCGCAAGTGGACCAGCAGGCTCATGATTCACTGATCGAAAGCCTTGAAAACAATGGCATGAACCTGCTCAACGTGGCCGGGTTCTTTGTGCCGGTGCTGGGTGAAATCATGTCAGTGGTCGCCCTCTATCAGCTCGCCAGCGAAGCGTTCGTGGCTTACGAGGACTGGCAGCACGATGAAGTCGAAGACGCCATGCAGCATGTCTACAACATCGGCGAAAACGTTGCACAGATGTTGCTGGTAGGCGGCGTGGTGGGCGCGGTGAACGGGTTGCAACCCTCGATGTTCATCGAAAGCCTGGTGCAACGACGTGTCGACGGGGCCGTACGTCTCGGCAAGCCGAGCATCGACGCCTATGCGCATACGGTTTCGTTGCCCGACAACCTGAGCAGCAACGCCCTTGGACTTTATGAGCACGATGGCAGGACCTGGCTGCCACTGGACGGCAAGCTGTATCGCGTCGAGTCCGATGCCTCCGGCGCCAACTGGCGCATCAGGCATCCGCTGAATGAGCGTTCTTACGCGCCGAAGCTCAAGCACAATGGGGACGGTGCCTGGCGCCATGAATGGGAAAACCCTATGGGTTGGGACGAGGTAACGGCTTTCAGACGCCTCAACCCGACCTGTCATGCACTCCCGGAAGAGGACATTCAGAAAGTCCTGCGCATTACCGGCACCCACGAGGCGTTGCTGCGCCAGATACATGTCGAGAACCTCCAGCCTCCGGCCTTGCTGAAGGACGCCATTCAGCGCGTTGAAACAGAACGGCAACTGCACGTCTGCATCGGCGCTCTTCAGGCCGCCGATGTGTCTGAGGTCCATGTTTCTCATCTTGAGCCGTGGCTGAAACTGCTGGTGTCGTCACCGCGCTGGCATGAGCCCCGCGGCCTGTTGCTCATCGACGCCCAAGGGGCGCTGCTGGAATCCTGGAACGTGGGATCGCAGATGACGCTGTCGTCCCATGTCACAGGGCCGACCGGGCACCTCAGTCAAGTGCTCGGCCAGTTGCTGGAAGGTCTGCCCGCCGATGAAGTCACTCGTTTGACCGGGAGCGACAGTGCCGACAAGGCCGTTCAACTGCGCGGTTTCAAACGCTATCTGGCCGATTGCGCCCAGACGCACGTGGGGCGCCTGCTGGATGACGTGCAGGCGCTCAAAGGTCGCAGCGACGACCCGCATGTTCAACTGATACAGCGCGACTTCGGCAGCTTGCCGAGCAGCGTGGCGCTCGAACTCATCGGCATGGCCAGCGACGCGGACAAAGCGCGGATGACCATGGAAGAACGCATTCCTCTGACACTTGCCGAGCATGCCCGCGAGTATCAGCAGCAACTGCGGATAAACCGCGCCAACGAAGGCTTCTATCGGGCAGTAACCGACAATCTGGACACCCAGGCGGCGGGGATGGGCATGCTGCAGTACGTGCCAGGCTGGCGAGGTGATGTTTCCATCGATCTGCTGAAAGATTCGCTGGAGGGCGACGAAATCGCCAGTCTCGACAGCGATCAGGCCTCAGTGCACCGGCTGCTGGTCAGCACCGAAGCGGGCGTTCAGTGCTTCGATCCTTCAGGTGAGCCGCTCGGTGAAGTCGATCAGCAATTTTTCAGGGCGTTGTTGCTGGCGCTTCCCGAACAGATACGCCTCGACATTCAGCTGCCTGCTGGCGCGGATGAGCAGCAACTGCGCAGTCTGTTGCGCAATACGGCAGTCGAACGGCGTGAGCGCATGGCTGCCATTTTGCAATTGCAGCCGATCAAACCGGGTATCAAGTGGCCGCAACGCTTGCCTCATGGCCGTATTGGCTACCCCCTGAGTGGACGCTTGCGGGGTTTCTTTCGTCGCTTGGGCATTGGCGCGTCCAGGCACTCGCCGGAGCTTGCGGTAAGAAGTCTGTACCCGGGTTTTTCCGATGCAGAAGTGTCCGACTTCCTGAGCACGCTGCGCGCCGAACACACCGGACCGGCGAGGGAGTTGTCGACTTTCGTCCGGCAAAGACTGAGCAGCCTCGCCGATGAATTGCGAACGCTTCAAGTTACCCTGGACAACTGGGTCGCGGAAACGCCCTTTTCTTCGTTGCGCAGACCGAGGGAGGTCGCCGCGACGCGCATTCGCGACTGCTGGAAACGCTTGAGCTTTCAGTGCCGAAACTTTCAGGGTGACTTTTTAGGGTATGCGCTCGATCTGGATAACTTGCGTATCGGAGAACTCCCGGATATCACGGCTAACTTCGACCATGTGGCGGTGCTGAAAGCCCGCACCATGCAGCTTACCGATCCACAAGCGAATGCATTACTGAAAAACTTCAACAGACTGCGTTCGCTGAGCCTGGACTTCAATGATCTGCGATCCTTGCCGACCTCGATAGGGCAAATGCCTCAGCTTGCAGAGCTGTCCATCAGCCACAACCCGCTGATCTGGACAGAGTCCGCCAACGCGGCGTTGCAGAACCTGAACCGGTTGGAGATTCTGGACCTCAACTTTTGCTCGCTCGGCGAGGACGTCCCCATCCACGCATTGAACTCATTGCGCCTACTGTTTTTGCGTGGCACGGGCATTCGAACATTGCCGGCATGGAACTGGGTGCGGTCCGAGCTGATTCGGATTGATGTGCGTGACAATCGCATCTCGGAAATATCCATCGATGAACTCGATAACATCGAGCGCTCCCTCAGTTCCTCGCGCCTGCACCTGCATCTGAGCGGCAATCCGTTGAATTCACCCACGCTGGAACGCATCAGGCTGTTTCGCGAGGGCAGGCTGCGCCCGCGGTGGGGTGTCAGCCAGAGTCACAATCCGGTCGAGGCCGGACCTGGCAGTGCGCCGTGGCTTGCAGGTCTGAATCGTGAGCAGGTGAATACCCGCATAAGGCTGTGGCAAGACCTGCGCGCCTGTGCCGGATCCACGGATTTTTTTCAGATGCTGAGCGATCTGACGCAATCGGCCGACTTCTCAAGTAACCGCGATGAGCTGATTGCGCGAGTCTGGTCGATGATCGAATCGGCGTCGGTCAACGCCGAGCTGCGTGCCCAGCTCTTCGATGTTGCCGCGCACCCGCAGACGTGTGGTGATGGACTGGCAATGGTGTTTGGCGATATGGAAGTGCGCGTCCAGATATTCTCGATCATGTCATCCACGACGGCGGCCGCGCAGCCACGCAAGCTGTTCAGGATGACCCGCAGTCTGGACCGTCTGGACCAGGTGGAGAAAATTGCCCTGCGCGATATAGCGTTTCGTCAGGCGAGCGGCGAAACGGTCGATGAGGCCGAAGTACGCCTGGCCTACCGCGTCGGTCTGCAGGCGCGGCTTGAGCTGCCGGGCCAGCCGCGAAACATGTGGTTCCGCGCTATTGCCAAGGTGAGCGAAGCGGATTTGCAGGCGGCTTACAACGAAATCATCGATCGCGAAGCCACCCCTGAGTTTTTCCAGTCGATGATTGCCCGGGAATTCTGGATGAGTTATCTGGAAATTCGTTACGCCCCCGAGTTCGAGCCGGTCAAGCAGCCTTTCAATCAGCGCCTGGTGGCCCTGGATGAGTTGCCGCCTGATCAGCGATCCGATCAGCAGTACCTCGAGCAGATTGGCCTGATCTCTCGTCAGCGTGAGCAGGCGATCAACGAGTTCGCGATCACTCTTTCCAGGCAGATTGCCCAGGCGGTGAACATGACGGCTCAATAAGGGATATTCTTCACCCTGTCTGCCTATCGGGGAACCTGCATGCCTGTTCACGTAATCGACAGCCTCGGCACCGTCGCGCCTGCCCAGTGGGATGCGCTGGTGCCTGGCAATCAGCCATTCCTGCGGCATGCGTTTCTCAGCTCGCTGGAGGACAGCGGCAGCCTCGGGCCACGATCGGGCTGGCGTGCCGAGCACGTGCTGCACTACGAAAACGATCAGTTGGTGGCGGCGTTGCCGGCTTACCGAAAGTGGCATTCGTATGGCGAGTACGTGTTCGATCACGCCTGGGCAGACGCCTGCCGTCGCGCCGGCATCGCCTATTACCCCAAGCTGCTGATCGCCGTGCCTTTCAGCCCGGTCGGCGGTTCGCGGATTTTGTCGGCGACGCCTCAGGGCGGTATCGAGTTGCTCAGCGAGCTGCCTGCCTATCTGCAGAGTGAAGGGTTGTCGAGCGCCCACGTGAACTTCACCGATCCGGCGGCCGATGCCTTGCTTGAAACGCAACCGGGCTGGCTGGAGCGCTTTGGCTGCCAGTTTCACTGGCACAATCGCGGCTACCGGGACTTTCAGGACTTCCTTGATGCATTGAGTTCGCGCAAGCGCAAACAGATGCGCAAGGAACGTGAGCAGGTGGCCGGGCAGGGCATCGAGTTTGAATGGCTCGAAGGCGCGCAGATGAGCGAAGTGCTGTGGGACTTCGTGTATGCGTGCTACTCCAATACCTACGAGGTGCGCGGGCAGGCGCCTTACCTGACGCGTGAGTTCTTCAGCCTGCTGGCTGAGCGCATGCCTGAATCGATCCGTGTGGTCATCGCGCTGCAGGGCTCACGGCCGGTGGCGATGGCCTTCAGCCTGATCGGCGACGACAGTTTCTATGGGCGCTACTGGGGCTGTCTGGCCGAGTTTGACCGGCTGCATTTCGAAACCTGTTTCTATCAGGGTATGGACTACGCCATCGCGCACGACCTGCAACGCTTCGACGCCGGCGCGCAGGGCGAACACAAACTGATCCGCGGCTTCGAACCGCAGATCACCCGTTCGTGGCACTACCTGATGCACCCAGGCCTGAAAGACGCGGTCAGCGAGTTTCTGGAGCAGGAGCGAGTCGGCGTACTGGCCTATGCCGAGGAAGCGCGCAGCGCGCTGCCGTATCGGCAGGTGGAGTAACCGGCCAGAAGACATTCAGCGACTGCACTGGCCCCTTCGCGAGCAAGCTCGCTCCCACAGGTGCGGCGCACACATGACCACAGCAGACGTTCAGCGACTGCACTGGCCCCTTCGCGAGCAAGCTCGCTCCCACAAGTGCGGCGTACACATGACCGACTGGTGGATCCTACAAGTGCTGCGTCGCTGCCGCTGAAGATGTTGTGGCCTCTGAAGATCCTGTGGGAGCGAGCTTGCTCGCGAAGAGGCCAGCAAACTCCCCCTATCAATCCACGCCTACAAACCCACCCGTTTGATGCTGCCACAACCGCGCATACAGCCCGCCATGCGCCAGCAGTTCGCTGTGCGTGCCTGTTTCAGCGATCTGGCCTTTCTCCAGAACCACTAGGCGATCCATGCGTACGATCGTGAGCAAGCTTGCTCCCACAAGTGCTGCGTCGCTGCCGCTGAAGATGTTGTGGCCTCTGAAGATCCTGTGGGAGCGAGCTTGCTCGCGAAGAGGCCAGCAGCCTCCCCCTATCAATCCACGCCTACAAACCCACCCGTTTGATGCTGCCACAACCGCGCATACAGCCCGCCATGCGCCAGCAGTTCGCTGTGCGTGCCGGTTTCGGCGATCTGGCCTTTCTCCAGAACCACCAGGCGATCCATGCGTGCGATCGTCGACAGGCGGTGCGCGATGGCGATCACCGTTTTGCCCTGCATCAACGTCTCCAGGCTTTCCTGAATCGCTGCTTCGACTTCCGAGTCGAGTGCCGAGGTGGCTTCGTCCATGATCAGGATCGGTGCGTCCTTGAGCAGCACGCGGGTGATCGCGATACGCTGGCGTTGACCGCCGGACAGCTTGACGCCGCGTTCACCGACATGAGCATCGAAGCCGGTACGACCTTCGGAGTCCGACAGCAGCGGGATAAACTCGTCAGCACGAGCCTTGCGGATCGACTCCCAGAGCTGTTCGCCGGTTGCGTGCGGATTGCCATACAACAGGTTCTCGCGAATCGAGCGGTGCAGCAGCGAGGTGTCCTGGGTAATCATGCCGATCTGCGCCCGCAGGCTTTCCTGGGTGATTTCGGAAATATCCTGGCCGTCGATAAGGATTCTCCCGCCTTGCACGTCGTACATGCGCAGAAGCAGGTTCACCAGCGTCGACTTGCCCGCGCCGGAAGGCCCAATCAGACCGATCTTCTCACCCGGTTTGATGTCCAGGTTGAGGTTGTGAATGATCCCGTTGCCATTGCCGTAATGGAAATCGACGCCGTCGAACCTGACACCGCCGTTTTCGATCTTCAGCGGCAGGGCGCCGGGTTTGTCATTGACCGTGACGGGCTGCGAGATACTTTCCAGGCCGTCCTGCACGGTGCCGATGTTCTCGAAGATGCCGTTGACCACCCACATGATCCAGCCGGACATGTTGACGATGCGGATGACCAGACCGGTGGCCAGTGCAATCGCCCCCACCGAGATCATCGACTGAGTCCACAACCACAGGGCCAGGCCGGTCGTCGTGACGATCAGTATGCCGTTCATGGTGGTGATGGTGGTGTCCATCGACGTGACCACTCGGCCAGCCAGCTGACTTTTTTCGGTGTGATCGCGCATCGCTTCGCGAGCGTACTGCTGCTCGTGGTTGGTGTGGGCGAACAGCTTGAGCGTGGTGATGTTGGTATAGCCGTCGACGATGCGGCCCATCAGTCGTGAGCGCGCATCGGACGAATCCACCGAGCGCTGCTTGACCCTCGGCACGAAGTACATCAGCGAGAGGATGAACGCCGCGATCCAGGTACCCAGCGGGATCATCAGGCGCCAGTCGGCCTCAGCGAACAGCACCATCGCGCTGATCGCGTAGATCAGCACATGCCACAGCGCATCCACCGACTGTACGGCCGAGTCGCGCAATGAGTTGCCGGTCTGCATGATGCGCTGAGCGATACGCCCGGCGAAGTCGTTCTGGAAGAAGTTGACGCTCTGCTTGAGCACGTAACTGTGGTTCTGCCAGCGAATCAGGTTGGTCATGCCGGGGCTGATCGTCTGGTGTACCAGCAGGTCATGCAGGCCGACGAAAATCGGCCGCAGCAGCAGGGCCACGACGACCATCCAGATCAGCTCGGAACCATGAATGCTGAAGAAGTTCTCCGGCGGCGTGGTTTGCGCCAGATCGATGATGCGGCTCAGGTAACTGAACAGCGACACTTCGATCAGCGCACCGATCAGCCCGACCACCAGCAGCGCGGTAAACGTCGGCCACACCTGACGCAGGTAGTAGAGATAAAACGCGAAGACAGTATTGGGCGGGGCAGCGGTAGGAGCGTCTTTGAAGATATCGATCAGTTTTTCGAAACGACGATAAAGCATTGGCTATCACACCCACGCGACGTGGGTTCTCCTTGATAAGTGGAGGCTCTCCCGTCCGGACCGCACGAAGCCCGAAGGCTCCATGCGGTGCAGGTTTCCCGATCAGTTGACGCGTTTGGCGGACTTGATCAGGATCGGGTCGATTGGCACGTTTTGCATGCCTTTCTGAGTAGTGGTGCGGGCGTTGACGATGTTGTCGACGACGTCCATACCTTTGACGACTTTACCGAACACCGCGTAACCGAAGTCGCGCGCGCCGTTGTCGAGCATGGCATTGTCGTTGGTGTTGATGAAGAATTGACTGGTGGCCGAGTTCACGTCCGAAGTACGCGCCATGGCAATGGTGCCGCGGACGTTATGCAAACCGTTCTGGGCTTCGTTCTTGATCGGATCCTTGGTCTGCTTCTGAACCAGTTGCTGGGTGAAGCCACCGCCCTGCACCATGAAACCCGGAATCACCCGGTGAAAGATGGTGTTGGTGTAGAAGCCGCTGTCGACATAGCCCAGAAAGTTCTGGGTGCTGATCGGCGCCTTGGTGTCTGCAAGTTCGATTTCAATCTGGCCGAAGCTGGTGTCGAGTACCACGTGCGTGGCTTTATCCGGAGCAGCCATCAGGTTGGCGGCGAACAGCACGGAGCAGGCGGCGAGAGCGATTTTTTTCAGCATGTGGCAACACGTCCTTCATTAAGAGATATCGACTGTGACCGGCAAGGTAACCACGTTTGGCTTTTTTTGCCCAGCGTATTGGCGGGTTTGCAGCACTTCAGACGATCAGGCTGCACGTCCATGGACCGCACAGGATTTTCAGACTGCGTTGCTGGCGATGAATTCCAGCCGCGTGCGATTGACGTGCTGCATACAGTGAAGAGCGCCAAGTGCCTGCGCCGGTCAGGCATTTTGCGGCGTGCCGAGTGCAGCGGTGAGCGGGGTCGTGTCAAAGCTGCGGATCAGATCGATCAGAATCTGCGTGGCCGGGCCCAGCGGTCGGTCCTTGCTGGAGTAAAGATAGAAGGTCGGGTTGCGGCTGCCACCCTTGTCCAGGCGCAGGGGCTTGAGCAGGCCTTCGCGCAGTTCACGCTCGATCATGTGCCGAGGCAGCCAGGCGAAGCCCAGGCCGTTGCTGACGAAGGTCGCAGCGGTGCCCAGGCTGCCGACGGTCCAGCGCTGTTCCGCGCCCAGCCAGCCGAAGTCCCTGGGTTGCTGCCTGCCGGAATCACGGATGACGACCTGCAACTGGCTTTCCAGGTCCTGAAAGGTCAGCTCGCGATTGGCCTGATGCAGGGCGTGGTCCGGGTGAGCGACGGCGACGAACTCGACCGAGCTCATCTCGGTGCCCAGATGCCCGGCAATGCTGTAGCCGCTGATGGCCAGGTCCGCGACGCCTTCGAGCAAGACCTCCTCGACGCCGGAGAGCACTTCCTCACGCAGTCGCACCCGGCAGCCACGGCTCTGCGGCATGAACGCAGTCAGCGCCCTGACCAGACGCGCCGAAGGGTACGCCGCGTCGATCACCAGGCGCACTTCCGCTTCCCAGCCCTGCTCCATATGGTGGGCGAGGTCTTCCAGTTGGCTGGCCTGTTTGACCAGTTGCCGCGAGCGGCGCAGCAGTACGCCGCCGGCTTCGGTCAGCACCGCCTTGCGCCCGTCGATACGCAACAACGGCACGCCGAGCTGTTCCTGCATGCGCGCCACGGTGTAACTCACCGATGATTGCGAGCGATGCAACGCTTCGGCGGCCTGAGCAAAACCACCGTGATCGACCACGGCCTGCAATGTGCGCCACTGGTCGAGAGTCACGCGGGGCGCTTTCATGCTGTAATTCCTCTTAAAGTACGGGCTTATTGTTCTACTCTGACAATCCCGACTCGGAGATTGCCGAATGAATCGACTGTGTTGTGCGCTGCTGGTCATGTTGCCGTTGACAGCCCTGGCGTACCCCATCGAGGTGGAAAAACAGTACCAGGGCGTGAAGATCGATTATGTTGCCCACGACGTCTATCACGATACCGGGTCAATCACCGTCAACAACTACGGTGAAGTAGACGCCAAATGTTCGGTGGTGTTCATCAACGGGCCGGAGGCACCGCGCACCCGACATGTGCAGGTCGGCGCAGGCAAGAGTCTCGACGTTTCATCCCGATTCAATCGCAGCATCATAAAGTTGCGAATCAGGCTCAGCTGTCAGCCCGCCTGAGAGTAGAGCGCTCTTATGGATAAGACAAATTTATGGGGGGAGCACAGAGGCTTCGCGTTTTTGTGCAACGCGTTGGTGTAGGACCGGGGTTGCGGGGGATGGTACTCACCCCGGTCGCTCTTGCTGATGTTCTGAGGGTGAAGCCCCGTTTCCAGGGCTTTTTATGAGTTATATGCTTTGGGACGATCAGACAATGATGTCGGCGGCCTGCAGCGTTTGCACGCCGGTGAGCTGGATTTCGAAGTCCGCGCCGACGTTGTCATCGATATTGCCGTACAGCACACCGTCGGCAAAACGCAGTTCACCGCTGTTGTTGGCGCTGAACGCCGCGTTGCCGATGAATACGAACGCATCGTGGCCATCGGTCAGCGGTCGGGCATCGAAGCCGGAGAAGTCCAGCTTGTCGCCTTCGACTGTCTTGAAGCCATTGATGATGTCGCGCAGTCCGCCCAGGCCCGTATCGGTAATGCTGTTGAACACGTAGTGGTCCGCGCCGGTGCCGCCGATCAGCGTATCAGCGCCTGACCCGCCGATCAGCACGTCATCACCCGCACCGCCGGACAAGGTGTCATTGCCATCGCCGCCGCTCAGGGTGTTGGCGTTCTTGTTGCCGGTCAGCGTGTCGGCAAACTGGCTGCCGATCAGGTTTTCAGTGAATTTCAGTGTGTCCAGGCCCGAACCCCCGGTGGCTTGCTGGGCGCTGGTGTTCAACGCAACGGTGACGCCGGCGGTGGCGAACAGATACGACACGGTGTCATTGCCGTCGCGGCCGTCCATGACGTTGTCGCCAGCGCCCGCGTAAATCAGGTTGTCCAGGGCATTGCCGGTGGCGTTGGCGGCCCCGGTACTGTTGATGACGATGTTTTCCACATTGGCCCCCAGCGTGTAGCTGGCCAGCGAGCTGTACACCGTATCCACGCCACCCACCTGTGCATCGGCATTGGTTTCGACCACCCTGTCGGCGGCATCGTCGACGTAATAACTGTCCGATCCATCGCCGCCGGTCAGCATGTCGGCACCTGCAGCACCGTCAAGAATGTTGTTGCTGGCATTGCCGATGATGACGTTCTTCACGGCGTTGCCGGTGCCGTTGATGGCAGACACGCCGGTAAGCACCAGGTTTTCCAGGTTGGCGCCCAGCGTCCAGCTGACAGACGACACCACGGTGTCGACCTGCGAGGGCGAGTCGTTGCTTTCGGTGACGGTATCGAAAGCGTTGTCGACGACATAGATGTCGTTGCCATCGCCGCCGCTCATGTCATCCGCGCCCTGGTCGCCGTCCAGCACGTCATTGCCGGAACTGCCGACCAGTGTGTCGTCGTCACTGGTGCCGAAGATGTGGCCACCTTCGTTCTGGCCACTCTCGAAAATGGCCGCCGGGTCGTTGTTGTCAGCGGCGTTGCCGTGGAAACCCAGGTCATCGGCGATGAAATCGGCCAGGCGCTGGCCGACGATCTCGGCGGACTCTTCATGCAAGTGCCAGACGTCATCGGGGTAAACCAGCGGGTTGACCTCGTAACGCAGCGGCAGGTCGGTGTAGTCAACCGCCAGCTTGACGTCGGCGCGCTCAGTGGCAATGGCTTCCTGAACGCTTCTGACGTACCCGGTACCCTCGACAATGGCGTTGATCTTTTCATCGGTGTAGCCGCGGGCCTTTGCCGCGTCGGTCTGGTAGTGCCCGGTTTCGGCGATGTATACGGTGAAATCGCCGATCTGCGCATGCAAGTAGTCGAACACTTTCAGGGTCGAGGCCTTGTACAGCTCGGCTGCCGCCTGCTTGTCAGTGGCGCGGGCGATTTCCTGAGCGGCTTCTTCACCCTGACCCCAGATGATCCCGGTGGTCACTTTGTCGATGGCGGTCAGCGACGCCAGTTGCGACTTGAGCAACTCGGTGGCGCGCAACAGCGCAGGGCCCGGCTCATCGGTGTCGACCAGCCACCAGGAAACACGCTGTTCTTCCTGAGTGCCGGTCGAGTAGCCGACCACGGTGCTGCCGCCCACGGCGAGGTCGATGCCATCGCCGTTGGCGTCGGTGAACTGGCTGCGCACGTCGTAATCGGTGTAGCGGGTCAGGTCCTTGACCATTTCCGAGGTGCCGGACTGGTTATCGTCTTCGGTCATGCGCAGCAGGCGCGCATTGGACTGGCCCAGCGTCGGCAGATAGAGAATCTCCTGCGCCTCACGCTGGCCGAACACGAAGTCCGCATCGGTCAGGGTGTTAATCAGGTTGCCGCTCAGGGCGATTTCGAAGCGATTGCCGTCGGCATCCGCCGTAGCGGACTTGATGTAAGTCTTGTCGCCCGTTTCGTTGAGGGTCATGTACAGCGTGTGATCTTCGCCGTTGCCCAGCCCCAGAAAGCCGAGGGCGGAGACGTCTATCTTGTCCTGACCGGGGGTGAAGTCATAGATCGTGTCGGTGGCGGTCAGCCCGCCAGCGTCGTAATCGCGGTAGCTGTCGGTCAGGGCGCTGTAGACGAACGTGTCGGCATCGGCTCCTCCGTACAGGGCGTCACGTCCTGCGCCACCGTTGATGATGTCGGCGCCGGTATCGCCGCGCAGCGTGTCGTCACCGCCCAGGCCCAGAATCGTGTCGTTGCCTTCGGTGCCATACAGCGCCTCGGCGTTCTCGGTGCCGGTGAGGGTCCCCGGCGTGACGTTGCCCACATTGATGGCAAAACTGTCGGCCACCGACGCGCCGGTGGCGTCGCTTGCGGTCAGCAACACCGAGTAAAGCCCCGATGCCGTGCCACCCGGCGTGCCGCTGAAGGTCAGGGTCTTGCTGTCGAACTTCAACCAGTCGGGCAGGGCGCTGTTATCGGCCAGGGTCGCGCTGTAGGTCAGCGTGTTGCTGTCCGGGTCGCTGAAGCTACCGGGTTGCACAGCGTAGGAGAACGCCTTCAGCTCGGTGATGTTCTGGTCCATCAGCGGCGTATTGAGCACTGGTGCCTGATTGGCGGCTGCTGCGGTGGAGAAGATGAAGTTGGACGCGCTCAGTTTGTCGGCCAGATTGCCTTGCAAGGCGATCTCGAAGCGATTGCCTGTGCTGTCGACCGCATCGGTCTTGATGTAGGTCTTGCTGCCGTCGGCATTGACGGACAGGTAAATGGTGTTGGCGCTGCCATCGCCCAGGCCGCGCAGGCCGATGCTGGACAGGTCGATGCGGTCTTCGGCCGGGTTGAAGTCGGTGATCGTGTCGCTCTGCTTGGTGCCGCTGGCGGTGTAATTGCGATAGCTGTCCAGACGCGAGTTGTAGATGAACAGGTCCGCGCCCGCGCCACCGGTCAGGGTGTCGGCATCGGCTCCGCCAGTGATCGTGTCGGCGCCCGCGCCGCCATCGATACGGTCCGTACCGGCGTTGCCGTTGATCACGTCATTGCCGTCGGTGCCGGTCAGGGTATCGCCGCCCGCCGTGCCTTCCACCACATGCTGGAAGATGAAATGACTGGCATTGAGCGTGTCTTTCAGGTTGCCGCTCAGGCCCAGTTCGAAGCGGTTACCGCTGGCATCGGCGTCGAGTGATTTGACGTAGGTGCGGTCCAGCGTGGCGTTGTAGCTGATGTTCAGCGTACCGCCCTTGCCGCTGCCCAGCCCGGTGAAGCCCAGGTTGCTCAGGTCGATGCGGTCCTGGCTGATATCGAAGTCGGTGACCAGATCGGTGGAACTGGTGGTGGCCGTGCGGTAGCTGTCGGTCAACTGATCGAAGCGAAAGGTGTCGGCACCCGCGCCACCGGTGAGCTTGTCGGCTCCGGCACCACCAATCAGGATGTCGTCACCCGCACCGCCGTTCAAGGTGTCCTTGCCCGCCAGACCGAAGATCTGCTCGTGGGCCGCGCCACCGGTGATGACGTCGTTGGCCTCGGTGCCATTGACGGTCACCAGCGGGAACGCATCACCTGCGAAGCTGCCGTCGCCATACACCAGGGTCAGCCCCTTGCTGGTGTGGCTGATGGTGTTGCCGACGATGCTGTTGCGGTCGGTGCCGTCTTCGTTGCGTTCGGCGACGCCGTAGGTGGAGTTGTCACTGCCGGTGATCGTGTTGCCACGGATCAGGTTGTCGCTGCCGCTGAAGAACTTGCCGGACACGCCCGTGGTGTCGTCGTAGGACTGAATGATGATTTCCGGAACCGCTGAACCCAGCGCGTTGTTGCTCAGGGTGTTATCGAAGATATCCACCCCGGAACTGCCGTAAATGCGTACGCCAGCGTTGCCGTTGTCGTGGATGTCCACGCCGCTGACCGAGACCTGGCTGGACAGCTTGATCAGTACGCCTTCTGCTGCGTTGCCATACACCGCGCCGCCGGTGATGGTGATGTTGGCGGGCGAGGGGATGTTCTCGCTGCCGCGCTGCACCACGATGCCGGTGCTGCCATTGCCATAGGCAACGTTGTTGCTCAGGGTGAAGTCGTGGGTGCTGGTGACCACGTTGAAGCCGTGACGATCGTTGTCGTACGCAACGTTGTTTTCAAACACGCTGTCGCTCAGGTAATCGGCCACGAAGCCGTCCAGGCCGTTGCCATGCGACACGCTGTTCTTGATCACCATGTTGACGGTCTGCTCGTGCGGGTCGAAGCCGTAGCCCGAGCAATCCTTGATCTCGACGCTGTCGAGAGTGACGTTCGAATCCTTGCCGTCAGAGCCTGGAATGTAACCGTTGAACCAGCCGTCCACCTTGCCGGTGGTGGCGTCCCGGTTACCGTCCAGCGTCAGGTTCTTCATGCCGAAGTCGTGGGTTTCTTCGCCATAGGCCGAGCGCACGATGCCGGTGATCTTGGTGTCCGAGCCATCCGCAAGCTTGATGACCGTCTCGCCCATGCCTGCACCCGACAGGGTGACGTTGCTCTTGAGCATCAGGCAGCCATCAGAAGGCTCTTCGCCACCGGACACGATGTATGTGCCGGCCCCCATGACCACTTCCCCGCCGCCTGCAGCCGCCGCCGCATCGATTGCGGCCTGAATGGCAGCTGTATCGTCAGTGATGCCGTCGCCCACTGCTCCGAAGTCTTTTGTGTTGAATATCATGGTGTTACTCCAGGCGACGACGAATGTGGATGAAATGAGTCAATATTGCAGCGTCGAGATGATAAGACCTTTTTCTGTGGAAAAGTTGCCGATATAGGCTATATTTTCGTCGAAACCGACGACATGTACGTCAATAATGCGACTGTCATATTTGTGACGGGTAACGCGGAGCGCGGCGACGGGTTGGCGTCAAAAATTGGCGGCCGTCGAGTGGACAGTGAGTGACGCAACCGCTATGGTCGCGCCCTTCAAAAATGGGGGCGGGCATGGGTTATCTACTTTTCGTCACACTGATTCAGGCGTTTTCATTCAGCCTGATCGGTGTCTATCTGGCCGGGCACGTCGACAGTTATTTCGCGGTGCTGGTCCGCGTGGTGCTGGCGGGTCTGGTATTCATTCCGCTGACCCGCTGGCGCCAGGTCGAACCCCGCTTCATGCGCAGCATGCTGCTGATCGGCGCGCTGCAATTCGGCGTGACCTATGTCTGCCTGTACCTGAGTTTCAGGGTGCTGACGGTGCCGGAAGTGCTGCTGTTTACCATCCTCACGCCGCTGCACGTGACGTTGATCGAAGATGCTCTGAACCGGCGCTTCAACCCTTGGGCATTGCTGGCGGCGGTGGTCGCGGTGCTGGGCGCTGGCGTGATTCGTTACGATGGCTTGGACGGCGACTTCCTTGGCGGCTTCCTGCTGCTGCAACTGGCCAACTTCACCTACGCCGCCGGGCAGGTGCTGTACAAGCATCTGGTGGCGCGCTACCCGAGCGACCTGCCGCATTACCGACGCTTCGGCTACTTCTACCTCGGCGCACTGGCCGTGGTCCTGCCTGCGTTCCTGATATTCGGTAACCCGCAACACCTGCCCGAAGCGCCGACCCAATGGATCGTGCTGCTATTTCTCGGCCTGTGTTCGACGGCGCTGGGCATGTATTGGTGGAATAAAGGTGCGTGCATGGTCAACGGCGGCACCCTGGCGGTGATGAATAACCTGCATGTGCCGCTGGGGCTGTTGATCAATCTGCTGATCTGGAACCAGCATGAGGACTTCACCCGCCTGCTGATCGGCGGCGGAGTGATCGTGGCGTCGGTGTGGATCAGTCGCCTGGGCGTGCGGCGCGTGCCGGAGAGCGTTTCCGGCACACGTTGAGTCAGACGTGCTGGCCGCCGTTGACGTGAATCTCCGCACCGTTCACGTAGGACGCGCCAGCCGTGCACAGGAAGTAGATCAGCGAAGCGACTTCCTCGGGCTTGCCCAGCCGGTGCATCGGCACCAGCCGCTCGACAATCTCGGCGGTGCCGGGTGACAGAATCGACGTATCGATTTCACCCGGCGCAATGGCATTGACCCGTATCCCGTGCGGGCCGAAATCGAAGGCCATTTCCCGGGTCAGCGCCGACAGTGCCGCCTTGGACGTGGCGTAGGCGACGCCTGCAAACGGGTGGACCTTCGAGCCGGCGATCGAGGTGACATTGATGATGCTGCCCTTGGCTGCCTTCAACTCGTCAAACAAACCCCGACCCAGCAGCGCGGTAGAGAACAGATTGACGTTGAACACCTTGATCCAGGTGCTGTAATCCGACTCCAGCACACCCATGCGCCCGCCGTCTTCGGTCTTCGGTGAAACGCCGGCATTATTGACCAGCGCATCGAGCCGCCCGCCGAGCTTGTCCTTGATCGCCGCCATGCTCTCGCTGACGCTGTCGATGTTTTCCAGGTCCAGGTGAATGTGATTGAGCAGACCTTCAGCCCACGGGCAGTCAGCGACCCAGTTCTGCCGCGACGCGGTAAACACCTCCCAGCCAGCGGCATTGAAATGCTTGACCGTGGCATGACCGATACCCCGGCTTGCGCCAGTCAGCAAAAGCTTTTTCTTGTCGCTCATGAGTGCGTTCCGGTTTTTAGGGTGGATGCATCATGTTTTTTGGTGGGAAGGGTGTCAACGGGGTTCAGGCAGTACCGGTCAGGCGGCAGTGCGCATTGTGTTGATGTGCTTCAACACCCTGCGCCATAACGGCCGCTTCGGACGAGGAGCTGCCTCGGCCACCACATTCGGCATGTCGCGCAAGCGAACCCAGGTTTCGCTGCGCCAGTGCAGCACGCTCAGCGACGTGCCGGGCCATTGCAGTTGGCTCATTCTGGGGTTATCCAGCGTGACGTTCTGTTGATCATGCAAGGTCGTCAGCACCTCATGCGTCAGCCACTGACGCAGCGCGCGGTTCTCCGGCACGTAATGATGAACCAGCAACGCCAGCACGCCGGATTCACTGATCATCAGCTGCCGCTGGCATTCGCCATTGGCCTGCAACCAGACCTCGCGACGCTGATCGGCATCAAGCTTGAGCGTGGCACGCTCGTCCAGCGCCTTGCCCATCAGACGGGCGAGGTCTGCGAGGCAAAACCATGCTTGCGCGTCGGTAAAAATGGCGCGCAGCATGCGGCTGTGACGGAGGAAGAGGGTGGCTTCGAAATGGGGTGTTCGTGGCGTACAGGGGGTTACGTTGAACATGGGTGCAGCTCCTGGATATGAGACTGCCACAAGACGTCGTCAAACGAATGGGTGGCAGCTGTGCGAAGGTTGACGAACCGGTATCCAGGAAACCGGCAGACCCGAAGGTCTCCGACGCACAGCCGCCATAGCACGTGCCTCAAGTCTGGCTCGAAGCAGTGGGTGGGGCGCTGACACGCCTGGATAGAACGGATCGTCAAATCCGGCCGCTGATTTGGCAGCGAACGGCGGGGAGGTTAGCGTGGTGAGGGTAGGGTGGCAAGGGTGTGGGGTTGAAGCGTAGGAAACGGCATTTTTTTGAGTAGGCACGATGCGATTGTTGTATCTTTTTCGAACGGTGTCGCAGAAATCCAGTGGGTCAGTCGCGTAAAGTATGTCGCAATAGATGAAGTTGGCCTGACGCTGACCGACCGTAGACCAATAGAGTTCAAGGACAGACAACGTACATGGACTATCAAATGCCGCAATACATCATCAGCCCATCGGGTTGCCTCATTGTTTCTTCTGCTACGGTCTGGCGGGAGTAGGCGCGATGTTTGAAGCAGCACGCTTCGGTGACGAAATATCACACTCCAGCGCCCTGGGAGGCTTCCTGATCGGAGCTGTGCTCGGTATTGCGCTCATCGCGACGGTGGCGATCGCGACCTTCACGTGCGGGTTCGGCGTGGCTCTTCTGGCAGGACTTGCAGCAGGCGTCGGAGGTAGCCTGCTCACCGCCGCAGGAGAGGCGATAGGGAGTATGTTTTCCTCCCCTTCCGGCACGATCATCACGGCCTCACCCAATGTGTACATCAACAACCGCAAGGCAGCGCATGTTGAAAAAAGCATTGGTGCCTGTGACAAGCATCCGGGGCCGATCAGGATTGCCGAAGGCTCGACCAACGTCTTCATCAACAGCGTGGCGGCGGCGCGCAAGGGTGACAAACTCACCTGCGGCGCGACCATCTCCAGCGGCTCCAACAACGTGTTCATCGGCGGTGGCAGATACCGTTACCTGCCGGTAGACGATGAAATTCCTGGCTGGCTGCGCACCACCGTCGATGTGCTGATGGCGGTGGCCGGCGCGGCGGGCGGTATTGCCCAGCTGATCAAAGCCGGTACGCAGGCGGGCATGAAAGCCGTGCTGCCCTGCGCATTGAAATTCACCGCAGGCTTTGTGGGCGGCGAAGTCGCCAGCCGCTATGTGGTCGAACCGGTCGTGCGCAGTGCCATCGGCGGCCTGAGCGGCAACCCGGTCGACACCACCACTGGGCGCAAACTGATTCCCGATGAAATCGACTTCAGCCTGCCCGGCCTGATGCCTATCGAGTGGTCGCGCTTTTACGCCAGCAACCTGGACGTCGACAGCGTACTTGGCAAAGGCTGGGTGCTGCCGTGGGAACAAAGCCTGCGCAAGCACGGCAGCTTCGTGTACCTCACAGACAACCAGGGCCGTACGGTTCCGTTCGTGGACATCGCGCCGGGCCAGCGTATCTACAACCCTCACGAACAGGTGTATCTGGTCTGCACACAAGGCGGTCACTACCTGCTGCAGACGCTGGACAACATCTTCTTCTACTTCGGCGAAGTGCCCGGCGACAACAAGCCGGTCCCGCTGGACCGTATCGAAAACGCACTGGGCCAGTTCCTGCATTTCACCCGCACCGAACAAGGCACGTTGACCGACATCAGCGCCACGGGCGGCGTGCGCGTGCACCTGCATTACGACGAAGTGACTACACGCCTCGACTCGGTCAAGCGCATCGTCAACCACGAGGCCGTCGAAACACTGGTGCAGTACCGCTACGACAGCAACGGCCAGTTGAGTGAAGTGTTCAACCGCAACGGCGATTCCGTGCGCCGCTTCAGCTACACCGACGGCGTCATGACCCGCCACAGCAACGCACTGGGCCTGACCTGCGAGTACCGTTGGGAAACCATCGACGGCCAGCCACGTGTCGTAGAACACCAGACCAGCGACGGCGAGCACTTCCTCTTCCGCTACGACCGCGAGGCCCGTACTACGTGGGTCACCGATGTATTGGGACGCGAGCTGGAGATTCACTACAACAAGGACCACCGCGTCACCTCGAGCCGCGACTACAGCGGCGATCACTACGCCATCGAGCTGGACGACACCGGCAACATGACCGGCCTGACGCTGCCCGACGGCAACCAGCTGACCTTCGAATACGACGAGTTCGCCCGGCTGCTCAAGGAAACCGATCCGCTGGGCCGCAGCATTCGTTACCAGTACCACCACCTGACCACGCTGATCACTCAGGTCGATTACCCCGACGGCAGTACCTGGAAAGCCCGCTACGACGCCAAAGGCAACCTCGTCGCCGAGATCGACGCACTGGGCCACAAGACCGAATACCTCAACGGTGAGGACGGCCTGCCGCACACCATCGTCGACCCGACGCTCAAGTCCAAATACCTGTGGTGGAACACCCTGGCCCAGGTCCAGCGCTTTCAGGACTGCTCGGGCAAAAGCACGCACTACCGTTACGACGAGCGCCTTCATCTGGTGGCCGTCACCGATGCACTGAACAACACCACCACGCTGGAACGCAAACCCGACGGCGAAGTGCTGCGCATTAACCATCCGGATGGCACCCACGAGACCTTCACCTACAACGAACTGGGCCAGGTCCTGACCCACACCGATGGCAAGGGCCAGACTACCCAGCTGCTGCGCAACGGCCGTGGCCTGCCCAAATGGCGACAGGATGCCAAAGGGCAAACCATCACCTACGAATACGACAAGGCCATTCGCCTCGTCGCCCTGACCAACGAAAACGACGCCACTTACCGCTTTGACTACGACAACGCAGACCGTCTGATCGAAGAAAAGCGCATCGACAACCTGACCCGTCGTTTCAGCTACAACCTCGGCGGGCACCTGACACAGGTTGAGGAAATCGGCTACGGCGAGAAAGGCGAACAGCCACGGCGCAGCACCCATCTGGAGCGCGACCCGATAGGCCGTTTACTGGCCAAACTCAACGACGATGCGCGTCAGGACTACGCCTACGACGACGGCGACCGACTGCTGTCAATCGAGCGCAAACCGACGGACACCGGCAGAAAACTGGGCGTCACCGCCGAGAAACTGGAATTTGCTTACGACCTGCTGGGGCGACTGACCACAGAGACCACACCCCAAGGCACACTGGCCTACGACTACGATCCACTCAGCAACCTGACCACGCTGACGCTTCCTACCGGTCAGCACCTGAACCACTTGTATTACGGCAGCGGTCACCTGCACCAGTTGAACCTCGATGGCCAGTTGATCAGCGATATGGAGCGCGACGATCTCCATCGCGAGATCTACCGCACCCAAGGCAAGCTGACCAGCTGCTTCGGCTACGACAGCATGGGCCGCAAGGCCTGGCAGTACGCCACAACCCTGCCTGCAGAAAAACTGTCGCAGATTCAGAACCCGCTCATAAAGCCAGAGCGTTATGTCGAACACGCCTACAACCCGGTCCACCGCCGTTACGAATACGACCCGGCCGGCGAACTGAGCCGCACCCTCGACAAACTGCGCGGCGAAACCCAGTACGAATACGAAGCCAACGGCCAATTGCTGGCGCGCAACACCGGCCGAGTAGTCGACGGCGAAGAATTCCGCTACGACGCCGCGGCCAACCGCCTCAACTTCAACACCAGCCGCTTCGATCACGTCAAAGACAACCGCCTCAAACAGTGGGCGAACCACGAGTACAAATACGACGCCTGGGGCAACCTGATCGAAAAAGTCGTCGGCATCGTGCGCTGGCAGACCTTCACGTACGACTGCGAAAACCGCCTGGTCAAAACCGAAACCATGGCCGACACGCAGGTGGAAAGCACCAGTAGCTATCAGTACGACAGCCTGGGCCGAAGAGTCGCCAAACAGTCCGAAATCAAAGGCCACACCGACCACAAACGCTTCCTCTGGCAAGGCTTGCGCATGCTGCGCGAAGAAAGCCCGGGACAGAGCAGCCTGTATATCTACGAGCCCGGCAGCTATGCGCCGCTGGCGCGCGTGGATGAAAAAGAAGGCGAGGTAGAGAACAAGGTTTACTATTTCCACACCGACCAGATCGGCACACCGCTGGAGATGACCGACGCCGAAGGGCAAATCGTCTGGCAGGCCAAATACCGGGCGTGGGGTGCGGTGGAAAAGCTGGTCGTGAACGAGGTTGAGCAGAACCTGCGGTTTCAGGGGCAGTATTTTGATGCCGAGACGGGGCTGCATTACAACACGTTTCGGTATTATGACCCGGAGATTGGGCGGTTTATTACGCAGGATCCTATTGGGTTGTTGGGTGGGTTTAATCTTTATCAGTATGCGCCCAGTCCTATCGGTTGGATTGATCCGTTAGGGTGGGTTACCTATAACACTATGCAAGCTCTTTCGGGCTTTCAAAAGCACCATATAATTCCTCAGCAATTAGCAGGTCACGATGCTATTAAGGCAGCAGGAATGAACATTCACAAAGTCTCAAATATTATCTACTTACCTAAATATGCTGAAAGTCATCCTATCAGAACGATTCATCGAGGCTCTCACGCAGACTATACTACTTCTGTTGAACAACAGCTTGATTCAGTTCATAAGTATGGAGTGGAAAACGGTTGGACCAAGGGTGATTATGACAAAGCAGTAAATCAGATTATCGCTGCTGAGCGTAAAGGACTGCGTTCTGGCACTACGATGTTAAATTCTGCGTCTGTAAGAGGTGTTGCTTGTGGCTAAAATCTTTATTCTGAAAATATCTGAATCTTATCCAGAAAGCTATTGGTTTAAGAGCAAGATTTTGACAGGTCAAGACTCAATTCTCCTAAAGACTGGGGTGGAGGTAAATGAGGAGTTGTTAATTGAGTTTACGCTGACTTCAAGAGCTAGTATTGACAAGGTTCTTAAGTATGATTTTTTTTTCAGCGACGGACCTAATTTTATTAGCCCCAGGCTTCATCAGTTATTACTGGATGCCAAGATTATGGGTGTTCAATTTCTTGATGCAGACATCTATATGGGTGGAAAGAAATATGACGGCTATAAAGTTTTCAATATAACTTCAAAGCTCAGCGTATTTGATAAAGAGAAATCTAAAAGTGAGCCAATTTTGAGCTATCTGCCAGATGGCCCCCAAAAGTATACTGAGATTTTTCTGAGGGATGATATTGATATGTTGGTAGATGTTTTTAGAGCGGATGAAGATTTTACAACTATGTTGGCTTCCGCTCGCTTTAAGGAAATATGCGAGCTTAATGAAGTGCGTGGTTTAGAATTCAAAAAGAGTCTTTCCAAGGCCTGACGTCTATGGATCAGTCTCGTTTTGCTGTTTTGCTGACGTCAGAATCTAGTGCTCTTTAATAAAAAATAATCAACGTTAGTGGCTGCCAACCTTGCCTCAGCCACTAGCTTTCTTGCTTCATTAGGTAGTTAATTCAAAAATCAATACCATCATCTTATCCCTCAGGTCGATTACCCCGACGGCAGTACCTGGAAAGCCCGCTACGACGCCAAAGGCAACCTCGTCGCCGAGATCGACGCACTGGGCCACAAAACCGAATACCTCAACGGCGAGGACGGCTTGCCGCACACCATCGTCGAACCGACGCTCAAGTCCAAATACCTGTGGTGGAACACCCTGGCCCAGGTCCAGCGCTTTCAGGACTGTTCGGGCAAAAGCACTTATTACCGCTATGACGAGCGCCACCACCTGATGGCCGTCACCGATGCCCTGAACAACACCACCACGCTGGAACGCAAGCCCGACGGCGAAGTGCTGCGCATCAACCACCCGGATGGCACCAGCGAGACCTTTACCTACAACGAACTGGGCCAGGTCCTGACCCACACCGATGGCAAAGGCCAGACCACCCAGCTGCTGCGCAACGGCCGTGGCCTGCCCAAATGGCGACAGGATGCCAAAGGGCAGACCATCACCTACGAATACGACAAGGCTATTCGCCTAGAACCGTCGCGGAGTATAAGGACAGCATGCGTTATCAGGGTGCGGGCTATATGGCCTTGCCAATGGCCATAAAACCGACCAAGGCAAACCCGCATGCCCCAACGGGAGAGCTCAGGGCAGGCCTTGATGATCAGCCACTGAGTAATGTTGCCCTGTAGAATTTCTGTATGGTACGAAAATAGCTACTGACGATCTGGTTAGTAATCTGTCCTCGGCATGCAGTTCACACAGGAGGCAACATGTTCGACAAAGGCATCTGGCTGAACGAGCCCCGGCACTGGAACGTGGCGGAAGAGCGCCTGACTGTCACCACAGACCCGCAAACCGATTTCTGGCAGCAGACGCACTACGGTTTCTGCCGCGACACCGGTCATTTTCTGGGTGTTTCGGTGACCGGTGATTTCACTGCGCAAGTGCATGTGCAGGGGGATTTCAAGACGCTTTACGATCAGGCGGGCTTGATGGTCCGCATTGACGAGCGCAACTGGGTCAAAACCGGCGTTGAAGTCAGCGACGGAGCCCTGATGCTGGGCAGCGTTCTGACCTGCGGGCAATCGGATTGGGCGACTGGTGCGTTTGATGAGTCGTCATCCGGCCTCTGGCTGCGAGTCACGGTCGCCAAGGGCGTTATGCGTATTCAGCACTCCAGCGACGGGCTGCGCTGGCCGCTGCTGCGCCTGGCACCATTTCCCGTGAGTGAGTCTTATGCCGTAGGGCCGATGTGTTGCAGTCCGGAACGGGGAGGGCTGGAGGTGGTGTTCTCTCATTTCGAGGTCATGCCTGCACTGGGCAAGGATTTGCATGATCTGACGTGAGTGACTCTTCAGCCGGCCATTGCAGGCCCGCTGAAGAGCGACATGCTCACCTTGTTTTACTTAACAACGGTGAACTTGCAGTTTTCAGGTGATGTTTTTTCACATACGTTATAGACGAGACCCAAAAAACCATTTTCTTTTTTCCAGGTACTGCCTGCAGTTTTTACAGTGAAATCCTTATTGTTTTTAGCAGTGAAGCGCATGTCCAGCATCTCGCGCCCACCGATGTTGTAGGTACAGTATTGCAGCATCTGAGGCGCGTCTGCGCTCTCTTGAATAGCGATGGCCAGTTCAAAGGACTGCACAGGCATTTTCTTTTTTACAACGCCTTGCAGCACGCCGGTCCACTCGCCGTCATTACCGCTCGCCCGGTATACACCGGGTGAGACCTGCTCGATCTTCGCGACAGCAGGGCAGTTTTCTGCCGCTTGAGAGGTCAGGGACATGCCCAGCAGGCACGTAGCAATTGCGGCGCTGATTAATACTTTTTTCATGATATTCCTTTAATTGAGAATTTAATTCTTGATGTGTTTATATGAGCGTTAGTGCGGATATTTGACGCAGTTGCACAGCGCGTGCTTGTTGTCAGGTACGCCAGTTGGTTGCAAGTTTCTGTTTGGTGTGTGGCAGTGGTTTTGTTGCTTATTGTTTCGTTGTTAAAGGTGTGCGTATTTTAGTAAATATTTGATCGTATCCAGTGTGGATGAATTTATCTTAGGCGCTAGAGTGTTTATTGTCTGCACCTTCAGGCCTTAATTGTTTGTAGGAAATGGCGTTGGTTTGTGTGGGGATAGTGGGCTGGCCGATTACTCCTGAAGCCCTGTCCACATAGGCATGGCAAGGGCTGCGCGCGGGATGACGACTCGAAACGCCAAGCCGGGGGCTTCACCAAGGCTTGGTTCGTGAAAGCTACTCCCCACAGGCGTACGCACCAATAATACCTTTGCGGTATCCGCATAGGGGAACCGAATTCTTTGGCTAACAGGATGGCAGTTATTGCCCACTAGATCTAACGCCGAAGCGCTCAGAAATCCTGATCCTTCTTGAAACTCCATTCACGTATGTGCGCCTCGACCAAGCCAGCGCCATAACTTCATCTTGGCTAACCAGAGGCCATCCTGTGTACCCAGTATTCTAGGATTTCTCTTTCGATATTCAGGGTCATGGGAAAATATCGATTCTGATGGGTAGCGGCGACTAGGCTAGGAAGGTCTGACCTTCGAACTCTCTTTTGGTCAGGCCTGCTTTTAATGAACGCTTTGGGTCGATAGTAGCCCCTCCCCGACGATCCCTCCCAATCACTGCTGGCCTTCAGGTGCCTAAAGAAATCGTTTTCGTAAACTTGGGAGACGACATACCAGAAGCGGACCTTGGGCATCCTGCATATAATCAGCTAAAGAGAACTGATTACACGCTGAGTAAAAAATGAATCGTTATAAAAATCAGCTAGTAAAAGCTCAAACCAAAGAGACCAGCGTTGAACTGGAACCCGCAGCAACGAAAAATGCCCATTAGAAGGCTGACTGGCTAAAGCTGGCTGCTGAGTCTGTTGAAAGAGGCTTTTGTGTCCTCTGAGAGCTTTCCAAGTGTTTCAAGCATCAGCGGCATTCACGAGTTGGGTTGAGTAGTAACATCCGTGACATCACCTTCTAGTTCGCTTAAACCCTTAGGGCTCGAATAAAGGGCTTCCCAGACAGATACGTCAGCCAGTTGCTGCGCCGAAAGCGCTTTTTCTTCCTCTTTAAGCTGCACGCGGAGGTCGTCTGCCATATTGTTTGGTAGCTCGTGTTTCAGCGCCACACGCAATAGCCCGCACGCCTTGACCTTGTTACGTTCGAAACCCTGCCCATTATCGAGATGAAAGGCGAGTGCGACAATCGCGGGCGCGCTTCCTTGTTTTGCGGCCTTTAAAAACCAATGGTTCGCCAGTGAGTAATTGAACGCGACATCACCGCCACTGCTGTATAGGTAGCCAAGGACGAATTGAGCGTTAACCCTGCCTTCCTCGGCAGCACGGGTATACCATTGCAATGCTGCGGAAGGATTTTTGGGAACACCAGTGCCATGTAGAGTGGACGCTCCCAACATTTCGTATGCAAGGCTGTTCCCGGAGTTGGCCGCTTCGGTGAGCAGTTTCACTGCGTGTTGAGGATCTACCTGAGTACCTTTGCCATAGAAATACAGTGTAGCCAGAAGTAGTTTGGCCTCCGCATCGCCTTGAGCACTTGCCCTGCTGGCCCATTTGAAAGCTTCCTGATCGTCTTTTTCAACGCCGCCGCCGTTGAAATAAAGGGAAGCGAGCTTTTGTTGAGCTTTAACATGACCTTGCTCTGCGGCCTTGCTGAACCACCTCGCCGCTTGGCCAAAATCTGTCTCAGTCGCTACCCCCGCAGTGATTGCGGTGCCCATAAAATACTCGGCATCAGCGTTCCCTCGTTCGGCCGACTCAGTTACCCACTGAAGGCCTTTGGCTCGATCAATATCAACACCACGTCCATAGAAATGAATGAGGCCGAGCTTATACTGAGCAACAGGATCGCCATTTTCTGCGGCGCGTGAATACCAAATCATGGCTTTGCCAGGATTTTTGCCAACGACGAGCCCATCTTCATAGGCTGAGGCGATCAACACAGTGAGGCTATATGGGCTACGCCAGAAAGTAATGCTGAGGGTGACAAAAAGAAATGCAGCAATGCAAAGGTATAGAGCAACTAAAAACCGGCGCAATTTCAAATCCATCCTTGAAACGTAGACGTGGAGTTTATCGAAGCTTATGAGCGCTTTCTATAAACGTCCGCTCTTGGCCGATTGCTGCCAGTCACGACAGGCAGCAATCGGCCACAAGCGGAAAGTTCTGTTGGGTCTCGTAAATTCAGACCTTAACGTCGTTCGTTCCATTCACTAACCAATAGGCTTCTGACTCAAAGCGACCGGCGATGGTGTGCCAGTGCTTGAAGGTCTTAAGTACGTGAGCAGCCTCAAGATCATTGGCGTCTAACGGTCGCCATCCGAGCCCTCGTCGAAATCCCCCCGCAAGCCGAACTACGCCAGCTACGGCGGGGCCCCTCCCAGAAGGGGATAAGGTCCGCCGTGCTATATGGCCTACTATTTCACTATTTCACTATTTTGCTTGTTGTACGTTTATTTCTTTTAGAGGGCGTTAAAGTTTCAGAACTGACGACATCCTGACCCAAAACTGCGCCAAGATCCAACTTGGTCTTGTCCGACAACCTGATAAACTCCTTTACGAATGCATAAACTAGATCAGATTGCGGAAATGATGCGCTGTCAGCGACCCGCTCAGACGAAGCCACCCGATCTTTTTGAACTGGATTGGATGCCTTTAGCCGAAGCTGGCATGTCGCTCCTGGGAAAATTTCTATGATTAAAACTTTAGGCAGCTGCTTAGGTATCTCAGCAATGAGTTTTTCATTATCTGTTGATGTTACCCACGAGTATTCTGGCCATGAAATATCGCACGAAGGAGGTTCGGCCCAAGAGAAATGCGCACTAAGGGTCTTTTCTATTCCTTTTGCCGTCCTTGCCCATGCCACGTCCCAACAAACCGGTCCGGTAAGTCCTGCAAAGAGCCCGAACCAGACATAAACAGAAGGGTACTTACGTGCCATATCCTTAAGTAAAAAGACATGAGATGTGCCCCTGCCGACTAAGAATGCCGCCAAAGCTATTTCAAAAGCATCGGCGAAGGGCTCCGTTTGATGGCGCTCTACAGAAGTTTGAACATTCACGAAACTTCTAAAAGCAAGCACTCTCTGCTCTACCGAATCACTCAACAGCTCTTCAAATACTTTATTACGTGCAGCGGCATACGGAGGCTCGAACAGATCCTTGGACTGCGATACTTGTATTAGACTCAGGAGTTGTGGAAGTCCTGCGGATTCATCCCATCCAGTGCCAACCCTTTCCCAAATTGGAATGATATCTGTTAACGATAGCGATCTATCTAAGAACCGCTTATCCTCCGAAAGAACTCGAAGCCGACGTATGCACTCTTCTGAAACCAAATCACTGCGATGGGCAACCGCCGATTTGGCGACTGCAAAACTGAAGGTAGCATTCGCTCTCGACAACGGCAGGGATGAAACAACCGGATCAGAGTCACTCTGCGCTAGGATTTCACCTAAAATAACCGACGACCAGCGATCAGGTCGCTTCCAAAACACATTACTAGAGTCTTTAACCCTCTCCACTGACCGGAAGTCATCAATGCTCACAACTCTGCCAAATTGGCTCAGGGGATAGGTCTCGGCCGCATAGGTCTTGAGCCAAGAAAAAAGCTCAGAGGTCTTGCCCTCTGGCAGAATAACCAGCGCTGGAGAAGCATAACCAAGCTCCAAGCTTTTGCTTGAAAAACCGAGCACCGCTCCTCGCCCGCCCTCTGAAAATAGCTCGTATGAGCTTTCGGTCTTAAAACTCGCCCCCAGCATCGAAAACAATGCATCCGGGAGATCATCCCTAGACGAAAATAAGTATCTAAGATCTGTCATTTTCAGTCATCCGGAAATAAGTTATCAAGACCAAACAGGGTAGGTTTGGCGAAAGCGCTTTCCATCTTGGGTGTTGTGTCGCCAGTTTTATAAACGTTTAACGCTGTTTTAGCCCGTGTGACGCCTGTATAGCTTAACGTAGTCCGTCGCAAGGGAAATTTACGCAACCCTTCTGCACCATAGATGTGAACACCTCTAAACTCCGTTCCCTTCGAAGCATGAAGGGTCATGATGTGTATTAATGCATCACCGGCAAAAGTCGCACCTTGGTCTACTCCATGCGTGCAAACGCGATCAGCGAGATCAGTGCTCAAAAAATAGTTTCTGACCTCCAGCCTATCTTCTTGCGTCGGACAGAATATGCCTATCGCCTCGCCGGGAAAAGCATCCAGCTGGACTGCTATGATTTTATGCATTTCCTCAAGCTGCTCCTGCCGTGTGGCGAAAGTATGCAGCACCGCACTCGAAGCACCTTGAAGCGTCGGATCATAATTACAAGTGGACTCTAGTGACGCACCTCCTTTAGGAGGAGGCATGAGTCTGTCTGCAACCTTAGCGATTTCCTGTCCTATCCGGAAATGCTTCGTCAGCGTGTGGGACTCCAGTCCAATCTTATCGGCTATATCCATACCGTCTTGATGATAAATTCCTTGCCTATTATCGCCGCAAACACAAACCTTGTCAGAAAGTTCAAGTAATGCCTTTAACTCACCGATAGAAAGATCTTGTGCCTCGTCCACAAAAATGGCGCTGTACATCTTCTCTGACTGTCTAGAAGCATTGGCAGCAACCAGCTGCTCAAGAGCTGCGGCCCTGGCATCATCATCAAAGTCGCCTTCGGCCCAACCTAAACTTTGGCGAAGATTTAGTTTTACGTACTCTGCCGCCCAAGAGTGAAAAGTTCTGATTTGTTCCGGCTTAACAAAACCTTTATTAACGGCCCCGCTACGGATGAAATCTGCCAGCGAGCGAGTGTAAGTAATAAACAGAATGTCCTTCTCACCACTGCCCACCATCACTTCGGCTCGCAGTAGCAGCAAATTTGTCTTCCCGGAGCCCGGAGGCCCAGAAAGCAGATACCGCCCCTCAACAGGCAGACCAATAAAATTCTTCTGGGCTTGGTCCATCTCTTTTTTGCTGCGCCACCAATTATTGTTCATCCGCAACGTCCCTTATACTTAAATCCCTATTCATAAGATCTTTTACATCGCCGCCAACCGCATTAAAACTATCAAACAGAGTCAAGCCTTCGCTCACAACAATCGAAATATCCTCGACAATAGCGGCTGCATTGGTCCCTCCACCGGGTTCGATTGTTGTCGTACCAACGACCTTAAACTTATATGAGTCAAGATTGGAATCCATACCCGCGCTTATGATCCGCCCCGCTAAAAGCACATTCGCCGTGGTAGCGTACAGCTCTTCCTGCCAATGCACCATCATGTGCACAGCAACTTTAATAGTTTTGGAACAATCAAATTGGAAAGATGCTACCCAATGGCCATCAAAATACGAGATGCCGCACTCAAGAGGCAAATCAGTGCCGCAAGCTGAAATCAGTAGCAGCCTTACCTTCTCGTTCAAGGCAGTTTGATGTGCTTCACGCTGGAATTTAATTTTCTTTTCATGTTCAGGCTGCGACGCGGGTCTTGCTCTTACCCGCTGCTTCAACGCAGCCAATCCCGATGCGGCTTCAGAAGCGTTGAAATCATCCCAGTTAACTAGGGAGAGGCGGACTGACAAGTCTTTGACTAGACATTTTGCCGCTAGCCCTTTGAGGTAAGCCAAGCGTATCGAATCTGCATCCTTGAAGCTCGGTGGTTGTAGCAGAACGGCTTTAGCTACAAGCCATCTATTTCCCGTTTCCATTTCTGCTCGGAATACAGGCTCTTTCATGATCAGGTCATGCAACACCGCGCCAACCTGATATAGATTCAGGCCTTGCCATAACGCGACGGATGGTTCATCAAGCCTGAATAGGTACTCGGGGGAGCTGTACTGAGCCGTTGCGAGGAACGGTCTCAGGTTACCTTGGTCAGTCTCAGCAGCATCAGGCCCAGGATCAAATTCCCTCACAACACCTAAATCAAGCAGCTTTAATTTAGCGAAGTCTTCGGATACATGTATGTTCTCCGGTTTGATATCCCTATGGACAATTCCATAATCTTCGAGAAATCGTACAGCACTAATTAGCTGGATAATTAGAGACTCGACGCAGGCATCTGGAATATCCTTAAGAACATCCTTGAGTTGAGGCCACTCCACGAATTCCATTTCCACGATCGCAGTATCTTCATGGTACTGAATATCGTACGTTTGAACCAAATTCTCGCAGTTTTGATTTATTAGCCTTTTCTGCAAATCGAGACGTTCCCTCTCCTTCGACCCCTCTTCGGCATTGATGAACCTAGGATCGAACACCTTAAACGCTCGCATTCCTTCGGGCGCCACAGCCTTGAAAACTGCTGCTGAGCCGCCTGCTGCAAGAAATGTGGCTTTACCAGCTATTCCACGACCAGTTAAATACGATTCAAGCTTCGTCTGTAACTCGGCTATTTTTTCTTGAGACAAATCTGGCATACCTAACTCCTTTAGGTGCCGGTGGTCACGCCTGCCAGTCGGGCGACTGGTTTCGTCGCGAGCCAGATTGCCATCATCGCCAGGTGAACGCTACGTCTTTACGCTCTCTTTTTCGCTCGTGACCGGCACGAGTCTACCCAATGGGGACACCAGTTGCCGGAAGAAATCGGCGAAAAGCGGCTTCCGATCAACAATGGAATCTCAGCTTCTGTGATTCACACCTACAAGCCGCATAGGAGTTCGCGCCTCACCTGAAGAGCAATTGCTGCGAAGCCCTTTCCAGTACCGCGCTTGTGGGGCGCGTAGTCCTGATTAGCAGAAACATCCTCCCATTGACTCACCGATTCCACGTACCTATGAGTGTCATCGGTATCAATTTCAAACTCTATGAACCGCTCTGCGTGAGTGAGCAAAAGACCATAAAGGCTGGGCATACCGGGAAAGTCGACTTCAAGATCCAGTACTACGGTTTCTGACCATCTAATGCCTTTCGACTCGCCATAGTTTTTTAAGGCTAGGGGAATCCCTCTGGCCAACCAAGCTTTGGCGGTTACCATGAGTCTGTGGGCCACAAGAGCATTTTGCTCTTGCACGTTCAGTTGCCGCTTTTTTAACAGACGGTCAATGTCCACTTTAATCTCCTAAAAAATCGTCGCTTCCAGAATGACGATGACCTATCAAACGCGCAACGACTCAGGAAATTCCCATCTCCACGCTGCTACCCGGTCCGCGCGGGGCCTAGCGACGTTCCGATGTCTTTACCGAAAGACGTCTTTCGACCCAATGCGGCCGGTCAGCAGGAGTAGAATCGAGGGTGCCCATGGTGCGGTGATAGCCAAGTTCCTGTGTGTTAAACACATTTGTGGGTGAAAGGGGGAGGCAAAGGTGTTCCATCCTCATAGGAGCTTAATGTTTTCCGTGCACGTAACACTAGCTCCTCAACCTGCACATACGGCAAATCCTCGGTGAACAACGAGATGGTTAAAGTGTTGTTAGCATCACATCGGAACACCTCTGCACACACCTGCCCATTTGCGTCGATGAGTTCAATCCCGAGACCATCCCTGATCACATCAGAAGCAATCTGAAACCGAAAGTCCATGTATTCCTCCTTTGTAGTGGTCAATTGGTCACCTCTGCTCAAGGCCCTACACGCACACCTTTTTCCTGAGCTTCCTCTACCAGCCGCTCACGGTCCGCAGGAAGTAGCATCCGCGCTTCAACCAGCGTGTCGGCAGCTTTACTCACTGCAGACACATAAGCCTCCTTCGTGGGGTAGCGTTCCTCGAGGGAAAGGCGGGGATCTCCGGCCACGATTCGCTCGTTCTTCGTCGCGGCAAACGGGAGGAAGCTGCCTTGAAAGTTACAAAAGCCACCATCAAAAAACTCGGGGCGGAAGGTATTCCAACCCGTGTAAGTTCCGATGGGAGCGCCCAAATACACATCCCGAACGCCACCCACATCAATTCCGTCTGCATCCACTTGAGGTACCAGGAGGCCGTAACTGCCAACACCCGATTTCGGCGGCTCGTTTGTGAGAATGCCAGAGCTGTCTTCGGGACGAAAACCAGGTCCAAAATCAAGCACTTGCAGGCTATTGACGGCACCGGTATAGCGGGGCGCGGGGCGCGTGACGCCGCCATAATTGGTCGCGGGGATGAGCGGGAAACTGACCCTGTCCGCCGGCACGAGGGTGCCGTCCGCCACAGAAGGCTTTATCGAAGCGGGGGGTGTTGTCTCGTCACGAACCCAGCCAACGAGGTTGATGAACGCTGCGCGCATTGTCCAGGTGTGTGGATTTGGATTTGATTGGACCTGGCAAAGCCCAAAGGGTGGATTAGCCGGGAGTGGCAAAGACGGCGGTGCATGCTGAGTACTTGCCATAATAAAAGTGCGGACGTTTTCCGGTTCAGGTGTATCGCGCAAGCCGAGTGGATCGGTAAGGCCAAGCGACTGACGTCCCTCCCAAAGTTCAAGGGCCGTTGCCATGTGGAATATCAGAGGGCAGGTGTTGTTATCGTTGCAGCGATCCAGCAAACCCTGCGAGCGTCCGGTAATCGGATCGGTTTCCCGGCCATAGGTAAACGGAAAATCGTAAGCAGGGTAGTCATGATCGACCTGCTGGCCCCACGCCCGGCCAGGCTGAGCAAACCGGATGTTGAGCGGCATCAGGCCGCCACCGATATGCGGCATCGCACCATCATAGACCCGATGACCTTCCTCGCTACGGTTGAACCCCAGCGCGATCATGCTGCGAATGAATCGCCCTGATTGTGATGAGCCAGTGATAATCGACTTGACCTTAGGCCCATGCACTACAGGGTTGGGCACACCGGCATCGTCATGCTCAGCCTGCTGGAAAAACGCACCAACATCCCGTGCAATAGCAAAACCTATGCCCATTACCGCCGGCTCCTTGGCCCGGTAAATCAGCTCGTAAAGCTTACCGGGCTGAAAACCAGCGGGTAGGCATATCTGGGTTTCGCTTGGCGTATTGCAATCGCCAAACCTCCAGTCATCCACTGGAATTTCCTGTCTGGGCGCATTTGCCCGCGAACGCACTGTCGACGTCGGACGAAAGCCATCTGCGAGCACTTTGGTATTGTCGGTTTCAACCGATTTGTAGCTCGTATGAGGCGGCGTGGAGGTGAACCAACCTGCGGACAGGTTAAGGCTGACGGTCGGTGAAAGCGTGGTCAACTCACTGCGCACCACACCTGTTACCGGCGACCCATCAGCATTTATGGCCGTCGGCAGTTGCACCATCATGCGGTTGTCACCCGGCGCAACGTCACCCTGCCAGGCAAACGCGATCAGCGTCGTACCCTGGCGCTGTAGAAAACCGTCCCCAGCGACTTCGAAGTTGTTGAACGCTGCTGGACTACCCCGCATATCAGCGTTGAACAATAACATCGCGCGCTTGGAGCCTCGATTTGGCACATCAAATAGAAGGATGTCATTCGATTTGGCCACGTCAGCGGGACGCAGGATTGCAACATCAGTCGTGTATTCAACCATCCCACGACCGTTACGGGGCGCAAGTTCGATGTCTTGAATAATCTTGTTTCCAGAAGCTCCTGGGTCTAACTCACCATGAGCGCGCGCAAAGACGCGTTCGTAAGTACCTGTATTCCCCAAGCTTTCGCCTCCGAAAGCGGGCTCGGTCCGCAGGATCTCCAATTGTGTAATTCGGGCTTGGGCGGGTGCTGCAACGATCATCATGGAGCTTGCCAACGCTGCAGCATGAAATAGGCGATTCATCTTTACCCTCGATTTTTCATTTTTTTATAGATGGCTTTTGATGCTCTGATAGCAATGCTTGTACAGATCGAAGGGCTTCAAGCATAGCCCGTAGCTAGCTCGGTTATGATGAATTCGTCAGTGTTCCGAGAGCATTGCTTGCCAACTCCAGCATTTAGGTGGTCAGTGGCTATGTGAGGAATGTAGCCATGGCGTATTTCAGAGTTGCGCGCTGGAGCTGATGTAATTCGTATTTGGTGAGGAGCCAGACATGGGCCGCAGACACGTTGACGATCAACATCTCAGGGCGCTCAATAAAAACTTATCATTGGGCTTGCAAACCTAAAGATGTCGACTGCACAAAACCTGCAAAGACAGTTAGGCATGCTCCAGGCTTCTCAGTCCATCACAGGGTACAAAAATCCAACCTTCAGACTGATCTATGGCTGGCGTTGGATGCACGAGTAAGTCTGGTTGACTCTCAAATGACCAACCAACCAGCGCACATGTCAGCGCGTCCTCCAGATCCACGTGATAAAACTCACGACGGGCCTTGAGCTTTTCAATTGGGACACTGCCATCAGAATTTTCGTAGAAAGGCCGGCGCATGTCGCTAATGCAGGCTGATCGTTTGCATGCGGAAGGGTAGGCCTCAATTGCCTGAATGTAACGGCCATCTGTCCAGAGTCCGCAACTCGCGAGATCTGGTGCAAAACGGGCCAGGAAATGAATTCCCTTTGTGGCCTGACTTCCAATCATGTCCTTTATGGGAGACAACGGCGACAGCCCTCGTTCAAAAAGAAACCGCTCTGTTTCTCTGTGTAGGTAGGGGTTCGCTGATGAGGAAAGAATTTGGCCGGCAGCAACCCTGGAAACAATCAGGTCAGTAAATGCCTTGGAGAATCCAAGTGGCGTATCAATCGCGAATAGCAACCTGAACGAATTTTCGAGATCAATTTTCACTTGGCACAATTCAAGGATCTTGATGGCCAGAATTTTGGAGCTGGTTGCCTCATTAAGGGTGTTGCGCAAATTCCCCCTCCAAGGAACACCGACCAACTCTCTGGCTGAGTCAAGAATCACCAATGCATCCCGGCTTGCTGGATTCCTGTCGCAATTACAGCCCCCGACATCCCATCCGACATAGAACTTTTGGCTGTCTTTCAAAATGTGCACTCACATTGAAGCTCTTTGGGCTGCCCTCGCTGAGTCGCCATTTAGGTCTAATGATTCTGGATATCCTTCAGGCGAGAGTGTTACCAGATTCAGGTGTTTGATGGACACGCAAAGCCGTACCTCAAACTCAAGAGCGCGGTAGGCTTTTAAAGTGTACCCACTGACCGAATGCACAGTTGGTTACCCGAGCGAACCACAGGCCTCAATATTGCCACAGAATCGATCAAGCCTTCGGCCCGCCGCCTTGCAATTGAAATCACCAGAAGAAGTGCGACATCTATCAGTACCTAGCGATTTTCTCACCGGAGTTGATTTCCGGCTTCATTTACCATGACCCCATTCCAGACACCTTAAAATCCCAGCCTCAACGCTCCCGCACCCAGTCAGCTGTGACTTGACTCACAGTCTCCCCCCTCAACCCCACCCGCATATCCGCTCCACTCGGCTGCTGATACAAACTCAACCCGAACTCCGGCATCACCGTAATCAGATAATCGAAAATATCCCCCTGTATCCGCTCGTACTCCACCCACACCGTCGTGCGCGTGAAGCAGTAGATTTCCAGCGGGATGCCCTGGGAGGTGGGTTCGAGCTGGCGAACCATGCAGGTCATGTTCGGGTTGATGTCGACGTGGCTCTTCAGATACGCCAGGGCGTAGGCGCGGAAGGTGCCGATGTTGGTCATGCGCCGGCGGTTGGCGGACATTTGTGCGACGTTGCCTTGTGCCTGGTTCCAGGCGAGCAGTTCGGCCTGTTTGCGACCGATGTAGTCGGTGAGCAGGTGGATTTGCATGAGTTGCTGTTCTTCATCGTCGCGCACGAAGCGCACGCCGCTGGCGTCGATGAACAGGCTGCGTTTGATGCGCCGTCCGCCTGATTGCTGCATGCCGCGCCAGTTGCGGAACGACTCGGACATCAGACGCCAGGTCGGGATGGAGACGATGGTTTTGTCGAAGTTCTGCACCTTGACGGTGTGCAGGGTGATGTCCACCACGTCGCCGTCCGCGCCGACCTGCGGCATTTCGATCCAGTCGCCGACGCGCAGCATGTCGTTGCTGGTCAGTTGCACACTGGCGACGAAGGAGAGCAGGGTGTCCTTGTAGACCAACAGGATGACCGCCGACATGGCGCCGAGGCCGGACAGCAGTAGCAGGGGCGAACGGTCGATCAGGGTGGCGACGATGATGATCCCGGCGAAGACGTAGAGGATCATCTTCGACAGTTGCACGTAACCCTTGATGGAGCGCGTGCGGGCGTGTTCGGTGCGCGCGTAGATGTCCAGCAGGGCATTGAGCAGGGTGCCGATGGCTAATGTCATGAACAGGATGGTGAACGCCATGGCGATGTTGCCGATCACGTTGCGGCCCGCAGTGCTCAGGCCCGGGACCAGCGTGAGGCCGAACTGAATGACCAGTGACGGCACCATCTGCGCCAGTCGGTGAAAGACCTTGTTGTGGCGGAAGTCGTTGACCCAGTGCAGGGACGGCTGACGGCCGAGCATCCTGACGGCGTACAACACCAGAAAGCGCGCCACGCGGCCAAGCACCAGTGCGGCGGTCAGCAACAGGATCAGCGCCAGCCCGGTGCGTACCCACGGATGCTGATCGAGCATGTCCCAGATTTCCTGGGTCTTGAGCCAAAGCGAGTGAATATCCATAAAAGCATCGGGCCCGTTAAGCGAAGAGGGGGCGTGATTAGAACATTTACCGGGTCGGACAGGGCGGCCCGTGAGCACGAAGTGTACGTTGGGCAATGATTTCAAATTGTATCGATCGCTGAAGTAGACTCGTCGCTCATTATCAAAGGAGTTGCGTCTTGCACCTATCCATCGTTCAACGCTGTGCGTCACGTCTCTGGTTGCAGGCCTTGTGGGTACTGGTCGGCCTGGCCTCTTCGACACTGGTCAGTGCCGCCGGCGCGTTACCGACCTACGGTGAAATGGACGCTGCAGGGTTCGCGGGCTCCCCCAGGGAGAACTACGCCCTGCAGGACTTTTCCGATAAATACCGTGCGACGCTGGATATTTCCGCCAAGGACGATGTGTTTCGTCCCGGCGTGATCAACGTGTACGACAAGGCCAGCGGTGCGGCTTTGATCCGCGTGCAGTCCGATGAGCTGGTGCTTGGCACTGACCCGAAAACCGGCAAGGTCAAAACCAACGTGCACGAGTTGCCCTATGGCGAACAGAGCGTACTGATCTATCAGGATTTCAACTTCGATGGCATCAAGGACCTGGCCTTGATGGACGGGCAGAACAGTTGCTATCACGGCCCCTCTTATCAGGTCTTTCTCGGCACGGCCGATGGTTTCCGGCACAGCGATTCGTTTACCCAACTGGCGCAAAACAACTGCGGCCTGTTCAGCGTGGATGACAAAACCCGCAAGATCGAGACCATGACCAAGGACGGTTGCTGCTGGCACCAGATGTCTACGTACAGCATCCGTAATGGCGAGCCGGTTCTGGAAACGCAGACGGTCCTTGACCATACCGGCGGGTCGGGACTGCCGACTGAAACAGTCAGTCGCAATCAGAATGGCAAGATGACGCACACCACCAGCATCGTCTGGGAGGAAGACCAGCAGCGTGAGATTCTCCTGTCGTTCAGGCTTGCGCCGTCCGGCAAGCGCATTGTGTTGTTCCGTTCAGGGGACGCAAGCCCGGTCTTCTACGCAGCCGTGGACAGCAAGAATCAGGTCGGGCTGCTGTTTCCCCAGGCTGAAGGTGAGCAACTGAAGTACGACGCTGCCAGTCATGTATTGAGCTTCGTGCGCGGCGACACCGCTTACCGGATCGTGGGTGACGCAAAGGGTGCGCCCACCGCCATGCAAGTGGTGGTGCGTGGCAAAACCACCGAGCTGAAACTGCTTGCCGAGCCTGCTCAAGGTTCGCTGAACAAGGTCGCGGATGCGTTGAAAGCCGCGCAGTAATCAGGCGGCGGGGTGCTAGCCCCGATACCTCACCGCCTCGACAAACGCGCTGAACGCCGGCGACGCCTGTCGCCGGTTCGGGTAGTACAAGTGAAAGCCTTCGAAGTAAGGGCTCCAGTCGACCAGCACTTCTTTCAGGCGGCCGCTGGCGATGTGCGGTTCGGCCATGGAGTCCGGCACGTAGGCCAGGCCCACGCCGTCCAGTGCGGCGTTGAGCACATGGATCATGCTGTTCGACGTGAATTGCCCGTTGACTCGAAGGTTGAGCTTGCGGCTGTCCTTCTCGAACTCCCAGGCGTAGCAACTGCCGTTTGGCGAGTGGCGGATGTTGATGCAGGTGTGTTGAGTCAGGTCCTGAGGCTGCAGCGGGACGGGATGTCGCTCGAAGTAGGCCGGCGAGCCGACCACTGACAAGCGCCAGTCAGGCCCCAGGCGCACGGCAATCATGTCCTTACTGATGGACTCCCCCAGACGGATGCCCGCATCGAAACGTTCGCTGACAATATTGGTGAAGCCGTAGTCGATGCAGATCTCGATCTGAATATCCGGGTACTGCGCCAGAAACCCTGCAAGCATCGGGCGGATGATGCCTTCTGCGGCGTCATCGGAGCAGGTAATGCGAATGGTGCCGGCGGGTTTGTCGCGCAGTTCGCCCAGCACTTCGACTTCTGCGGCAATCTGATCCAGCAGCGGCCCGATCGAGCGCATCAGCCGTTCGCCAGCCTCGGTCGGGGCCACGTTGCGGGTGGTTCTCGCCAGCAGGCGCAGGCCCATGCGCTCTTCAAGGCCCCTCATGGTGTGGCTCAGGGCTGAAGGCGTAACGCCCAGTCTGGTCGCGGCCTTGGTAAAGCTCTGATCGCGTGCCACCTGCAGGAAGGCTTGCAGATCATTGAGTTTGGGTGTGCTCATTACTGAATCCTTCTCACAAGCGCGTATAAATTGTGGTGTCTAATCATCCTAATACCTTTGCCCTAACCTGTGCCGACTCATTTTTAACGTCGCCAGGTCAGGACGCATGCAAGCATTTGATTCAACTCTGAAGCAGTCCGAAATAACCACTCATCCGCCAGCCTGGGGCGCCGTGTTCTCGATGGCGCTGTGTGTGGTGGTGCTGATTGCGTCAGAGTTCATGCCGGTCAGCCTGCTGACACCCATCGCGCAGGACCTCGGTATCAGCCAGGGGCAGGCAGGGCAGGCGATTTCGATCTCCGGCTTTTTTGCCGTGCTGACCAGTCTGCTGAACACGCCGCTGACCGGACATCTGGATCGCAAGCCTGTCCTGCTGGGCTTCAGCCTGTTGCTGCTGGTGTCTGGCGTGATCGTCACGCTGGCCTCCAACGGCTGGTTGTTCATGACAGGCCGTGCATTGCTCGGGATTGCCATTGGCGGTTTCTGGTCGATGTCGACCGCTACCGTGATGAAGTTGGTGCCGAAGCAATCGGTCGCCAAGGGCCTGGCACTGATCAACGGCGGCAATGCGCTGGCGGCGACGGTCGCCGCGCCATTGGGCAGCTTCATGGGCCAGTACATCGGCTGGCGCGGCGCGTTTTTCCTGGTCATCCCGCTCGCGGCGCTGGCGTTTGCCTGGCAGTGGCTGAGCCTGCCGGCCATGCGCAGCCAGCCGAACAACCGGGCACGCAATCCTTTTCGCCTGCTGCGCAACCCGCAAGTGGCCGTCGGCATGAGCGCGATCCTGTTGCTGTTCATGGGCCAGTTCGCCGTCTTCACCTACCTGCGCCCGTTTCTGGAAGAGATCACCGGGGTCAGCGTCAACACGTTGTCCCTGATGCTTTTGGCGCTGGGGGCCAGCGGGCTGGTCGGCACCTACCTGATCGGCAGGCTGCTGCACACAGGCCTGTATGCCTGCCTGATCGCCATTCCGTTGCTGATGGCGGTGCTGGCCGTGGCGCTGACCGGCCTGGGCCATTCACCTCAGTCCGTCGCCATTGTGCTTGCCGTCTGGGGGCTGATTGCCACACCTGCGCCGGTCGCCTGGGGCCTGTGGTTGAGCCGCACGCTACCCGACGATGCCGAGGCGGGCGGCGGCCTGATGGTGGCGACCATTCAATTGGCGATCACCGCCGGGGCCGGTATCGGCGGCGCGCTGTTCGACAGCCTCGGTTGGTGGAGCCCGTTCGCATTCGGTGGCGTGTTACTGGCGTGTTCGGCCGCGCTGGCCTGGACGGCACGCGAC
Source organism: Pseudomonas sp. MWU16-30316 (assembly GCF_020515645.1). Lineage (NCBI taxonomy): Bacteria > Pseudomonadati > Pseudomonadota > Gammaproteobacteria > Pseudomonadales > Pseudomonadaceae > Pseudomonas > Pseudomonas sp. MWU16-30316. Next base: position 854,722 of record NZ_JAIZAZ010000001.1, read on the forward strand.
AACGCGTCTCTGCAGGAAAGCAACACCGGTCAGAGCCGGGCAGATAAACGCGGGTCAATTTCTCAACGAGGTAACACGCCATGAAAAAGATTCTTTTGATGCTTGGGCTTTTAATCAGCTCATACGCTGCGACAGGAGCAGACATGTCTCACGGTGCCGATAATTTCTACACAAGCGACAAGGTCGTTGCGCAAAAAGTGCTGTTCAACAACCAGTACAAGATGAAAGTCGCGGGCAACCTGTTTATACCCAAAGGCTCGAACCCGAACGTTAAAGCTCCGGCAATCATCGTCGGCCATCCGATGGGGGCGGTGAAGGAGCAAAGCGCCAATCTCTACGCGCAGAAACTGGCCGAGCAGGGGTTTGTCACCTTGTCGCTGGACCTGTCGTTCTGGGGCGAGAGCGAAGGCCTGCCGCGTAACGCCGTTTCACCGGATATCTACGCCGAAGACTTCAGCGCCGCAGTGGACTTCCTGAGCACGCAGACCTTCGTGGACAAAAAACGAATCGGCGTGCTGGGGATTTGCGGCAGCGGCAGCTTTGTCATCAGTGCCGCGAAGATCGACCCGCGCATGAAAGCCATCGCCACGGTGAGCATGTATGACATGGGCGCCGCCAATCGCAACGGCCTGAAACATTCGCAGACGCTGGCGCAGCGCAAGAAGATCATCGAGCAGGCGGCACTGCAGCGCGACGTGGAATACAGCGGCGGTGATACGGCGTACACCAGCGGCACCGTACACAAACTGACTGACACATCCGGCCCGATCGAACGCGAGTTCTATGATTTCTATCGCACGCCACGGGGCGAGTTCACGCCTGAAGGCCAGTCCGCCGAACTGACCACTCACCCGACGCTGACCAGCAACATCAAGTTCATGAACTTCTATCCGTTCAACGACATCGCGACCATCTCGCCACGCCCGATGTTGTTCATCGCCGGTTCAAAGGCGCACTCGCTGGAGTTCAGCGAGGAAGCGTACAAACTGGCCGGCCAGCCCAAGCAATTGATCATCGTGCCAGAGGCCGGGCATGTGGATCTTTACGATCGGGTCGATCTGATCCCGTTCGACAAGCTGGGCGAGTTTTTCAAGAACAACCTGAAGTAATCCGCCTGAAAGCGCTACGCATGAAAAGGCCCTGCACAAGCAGGGCTTTTTTGTTATCGGTCACTGGTGGTTTCAAATCTGTCTAAAGATCCGCAGGCTCATCCTCATCACGAAGGTGAATGTCCAGCCCCTGCCGACCCGCTGCAAGATGAGGACGCAATGTCAGCGCCGGGATCTCGTAGTCACCGTCGTTCTGCCTGCGAAACGGCAAGGGCTCAAGGGTGAACAGGGTATCCAGGCGGTTGCCGTAATCGGCGCAAATGCGGGCAAATGTTGCGCTGTCCACTTTGCCTGCCCGGTACACGGGGAAGGGCGCGAGCACCTCGAAGCCTGGATAGAACAGGATGCCGTGCTGGATAGGAAAGAGCACGTCGTTCAGCGCTCCGTTTACGCCACGCTCGCTGTAGTGGGACTCCCAGCCGCCCATGGTCACCGTCAGCATGGCGCGCTTGCCTGCCAGCGTTCCCTCACCGTATCGATCACCCCAGTGCTGGTCGCTGTGCTCGCCCACGCCGTAGGCGAAGCCACAGGCGTACACCCGCTCTATCCAGCCTTTCATGATTGCCGGCATCGAAAACCACCAGAGCGGAAACTGAAATATGACGGCGTCTGCCCAGAGCAATCTGGCCTGTTCGGCCTCGATGTCCGGCGGTTGAATACCGGCGGCAAATACGCGTTGCGACTCAAGGGCAGGGTCAAAGCGGCTGCTGCTCTCAAGGCCAGGTGCATCGTTGGCGTCGATTGTCGCCTTCCAGCCCATCTGGTAAAGGTCGGACACCTGCACCTGATGGCCTTTGCTCTGCAGATGATCGACTGCGAAGTCTTTCAACGACCCATTCAGCGAGCGCGGTTCGGGGTGGGCGTAGACAATAAGTACGTTCATGAGGGGCTCCGGTTTGTCTGTCATGAGGCAACGCTACAGACTCGATCGGGTATGCTGGAAATCAATCTCCCAAACACTGGGTATGTGCATGAACAATACCTTGCGGCGTATCGACCTCAATTTGCTGATCACGCTGGATGCATTGCTCTCGGAGCAGAACGTGACCCGCGCGGCGCATCGGCTGAACCTGACTCAGCCGACGGTCAGCCTGCAATTGGGCAGGCTGAGGCAGGTACTGGATGATCCATTGCTGTTGCCGGGGCCGCGGGGCATGACCCCGACTGCGCGGGCTGAACAACTGCGCGAACCGCTCAGGCAGGCGCTTGCAGCGCTGGAGTCCGCTTTGCTGCCCGGCCGGGATTTCGATCCGGCAAAGGCCGATCACACCTGGCGCGTGGCCGCCAGCGACTACGCGACCATCGCGTTGATATGGCCGTCGCTCGGCAGGTTGCGCAGCAGTGCTCCGGGTACGCGTCTGGCCCTGTTGAACAAGCACCCGGTCAGCCTTGCCGCGGATCTCGAAAGCGGTCGACTGGATCTGGCGTTGCACACCCGCGATGAGGCGCCGCCCAAGCTGCGTCAGCGGTCGTTGATCCATGAACGTTATGTGCTTGCTGCCCGGCATGATCATCCGGATTTTGCGCAGCCCGTATCGCTGACACGTTTCTGTGAGCTGGAGCATGCGGTCATGTCTCCCAACGGCGGCGGGTTCGCCGGAAGCACCGATCAGGCCCTGGCGGCGCAGGGGTTAAGCAGACGGGTCGTGTTGTCGGCGCCGCATTTCGGCTCGCTGGTGTCTGCACTGACCAGCAGCGACCTGGTTGCAGTGGTGCCCGAACGGCTGGTGCGCGCCCAGCTGACGCTCGTGGTTCAGGAACCGCCGCTTTCGATTCCCGGGTTTGAAATGCTCATGCTGTGGCCTGAGCGTTTGCACCGTGATCCGGCTCATATGTGGTTACGAGAACTGATCGCTTCGGCCATTGATTGAGCCGTGCGGCGCTCATGATTCAAGCCCGCAACCTGCGTTCGCGTAACGCACTCAAACACTCGCGCCCCGCAGCCTCGGCGGTTTGCATGACTGTCTGGCTGTTGTCCTCGGTGATCCAGGTCAGCAGCCGGACCTGCCCCGTCGCCTGGCTGCCGCCGTGCATGCGAGACAGGGTTTCGCGGTGCTTGAGCATGGCTTTCATGCGGGTGGCGAGCATGAAGATATCGTCGATGAAACCGTCTTCGACGTTGTCGTGATGCTCGATGCCCAGCCCCGTGGCGTCGTGGTCGATACGCAGGTGGTAGTGCATGGCCCCGGTTGCATCCTCGCTGCCGAACAGCGCGATGACGAAGCCTTTGCCCAGCAGCGAGCGCAAGGCGTGCTGGATGATTTCCTGCACATCGGGGGTGATCTGTCTGACTTCGCGGCTCATGTAACGACTCCTGACCTGATGAGTAGTGCAGGCAGTATTCAACGACGGGATGTAAAGCGCGGTCCGGGCCAGGTAATGCTGGGTAAAGACCGCCTTGTTCATGCTGTAAAAGGTCCGCCTCAAAAGGTCTGGCCCAGCGAGAACTGGAACACTTGGGTCTCGGCGTCTTCGGGCTTTTTGATCGGCACGGCGAGGTCGAAGCTCAGGGGGCCGAGCGGCGAGTACCAGGTCACGCCGACGCCGACCGAACTGGCCATCTGGTCGATATTGATGTTGCCGCAGTTCTGCGTGGTGGTCAGGTAGCACTTGTCCGCGTAAACCGTGCCGAAGTCCCAGAACAGCGAGGTGCGCAGGGATTTCTGGTCTTTGACGAAGGGCATCGGGAACAGGTATTCCATGCCGCCGGTGATCAGGATGTTGCCGCCCAGGGCTTCGGTGTCGCGGTCGGAATAGTAGATCTGCCCCTGACTGGCGTAGGTGCCGGTGGCGGGGGTATTGCGTGGCCCCAGCGTGCCGTCCTTGAAGCCACGCACGGTGGCCTGGCCGCCCGCCGTATAGTTTTCGTAGAACGGCAGGCCGTCGGTGTCGCCGTAACCGTTGCCGTAGCCGAGTTTGGTATGCAGGCGCAGCGAGGTGGTGTCGCTGAGCGGCAGGAAGGTCTGGCCGTTGTAGTCGAGTTTGTAGAACTGCAGGTCACTGCCCGGCACGGTGCTGGTCAGGGTCAGGCTTTGCGAGTGACCGCGGGTGGCCAGTACGCCTTTGTTGAGGGTCGATTCCGACCAGCCGACGCTGGCCTTGAGGTTGGTGAACGCATCACCTTCGCGCTCGATGAAGTCGTAGATCTCGTCAGCGCTGTAGCTGCCGGCGTCGAGGGTGTCACGCTGGATCGACAACCCGTAGGTCAGGCGCGATGTTTCGCTGATTGGATAGCCGAGGTTGACCCCGGCGCCCACGCTGTTGAGCGAATAGTAGGAGACCTCGTCGTCATCGTCGTAGTACTTGCTGTAGTCGGTCGCGTTGTAGAAAACGTTGTAGCCCAGGCTCACCCCGTCAGGCGTGAAGTACGGGTTGGTGAACGCGAAGTTGTACTTGGTCTGGTACTCGGAGCGGGTCATGCCAAGGCTGGCGAAGTTGCCGGTGCCGAGGATGTTGTTCTGCGAGATGGAGCCACCCAGTATCAGCCCGGCGCTTTGCGAAAAGCCCACGCTGGCGGTGATGTTGCCCGAGGCCTGTTCTTCGACGGCGTAGTTGATGTCCACCTGATCGTCGGTGCCGGGGACTGCTGGTGTTTCGACGTTCACTTCCTTGAAGAAACCGAGACGCTCCAGGCGCACCTTCGACTGGTCGATCAGGTAGGTCGAGGCCCAGCCGCCTTCCATCTGACGCATTTCACGGCGCAGCACCTCATCGGCGGTCTTGGTGTTGCCGCGAAAGTTGATGCGGTTGGCGTAGGCGCGCTTGCCGGGGTCGACCACGAAACTGATATCGACGGTGTGATTGGCCTCGTTGGCTTTCGGCACGCCATTGACGTTGGCGAATGTGTAGCCATCGTTGCCCAGACGACGAGTGATCAGGTTGGTGGTGTCAGTCATGACCTTGCGTGAAAACACCTGACCCGGTTTGACCAGAATCAGTTGTTCGAGCTGGTCCTTCGGCACTTTCAGGTCGCCGCCCAGTTTGACGCTGCCCACGGTATACCGGTCGCCTTCGGTGATGTTGACGGTAATGAACACGCCTTTCTTGTCAGGTGTCAGCGATACCTGCGTCGAGTTGATATCCATGTTGATGTAGCCGCGGTCCAGGTACCAGGAGCGCAGTCGTTCCAGGTCGCCGGAAAGTTTTTCGCGGGCGTACTTGTCATCGTTCTTGAAAAACGACAGCCAGTTGCTGGTCTTGAGCTGAAACTGATCAGCCAGTTGTTCATCGGAGAACACGGTGTTGCCGACCACGTTAATGTGCTGGATCGACGCCACCGTCCCTTCGTCGATGGTGATTTTCAGGGCAATGCGGTTGCGTGGTGCAGGCAGCGCCTGAGTATCGACCGAGGCACTGTAGCGGCCCTGGGAGACATACTGGCATTGCAGTTCATTGCGCACGCCTTCAAGCGTGGCGCGCTGGAATATCTCGCCCTCACTGAGCCCCGACTGCTTGAGCCCCTTCATCAGGTCGTCGGTGCTGATGACCTTGTTGCCGACAATCTCGATACTGGCGATAGAAGGGCGTTCGACTACATTGATCACCAGCACATTGCCATCGCGTGCAACGTTGATGTCTTGAAAGAAACCGGTCTTGAACAGTGAGCGCGACGCGTCGGCCAGACGCTGCTCATCGGCCTGATCACCGACATTGAGCGGCAGCGCAGCGAATACGCTGCCGGCAGATACGCGTTGCAGGCCGTTGACGCGGATGTCCGAGATGGCAAAAGTATCGGCGTGTACCAGCGGGACGCTGAATAACAGGCAGAACGATAGAAGCAGACGCGAAGAAATCATCAAACCCTTTCCAGAAAGCTGCGACAAAGGCATTTGAGCGCTGCCGATGACACGCCAGAAAGGGCCGGTCCGGCGGGCGCTGTTGGCTGCGCAGCATAGGGGGAGGGCATGTTGGGGACGGTTAACGCCGTGTAAGGTTAGGTAAAGATCAACGAGCCCGGCTGACACGCCGCAGCAGTGCCGGGATAATCGGCAACCACCAATCAAGGGCCTGCCATGACTTCCGTATTGCTTGTCGATGATGATCGGGAACTGACGGAAATGCTCAGCCAGTACCTGACCCGTGAAAGCTTCGACGTGACCTGCACCAACAGCGCTGAAGAGGGCGAGGTTGAAGCCTTGTCCGGGCGTCACGACATCGTCGTGCTGGACATCATGATGCCGCGCATCTCCGGCATTGAGGTGCTGCGGCGGATCCGTGCGCAAAGCCAGGTGCCGGTGATTCTGCTGACCGCCCGCGGCGACAATATCGACCGTATTTCCGGTCTGGAATTGGGCGCCGACGATTACGTGCCCAAGCCCAGCTCTCCGGGTGAGCTGGTGGCGCGTCTGCGGGCGATCATGCGCCGGGTGCGTGCGGTGCCGGTGATCGAGACGGTCCGGGAGGTGATTCAGGCCGGAGAGCTGATGCTCTGGCCAGGCAAGCGTGAAGCGCGCTGGCAGGGCGTGACGCTTGAACTGACCGGCAACGAGTTCTGCCTGCTCGAAGAGCTGGCGCGGCATGCCGGGCAACTGGTCAGCAAACAGAACCTGTCGATGAACGCGCTGGGACGGCCGCTGGCCCGCTACGATCGCAGTATCGACGTGCACATCAGCAGCATTCGCCACAAGCTCGGCCCGCGCAACGATAACCAGAGCTGGATACAGAGCGTGCGCAATCTGGGCTATATGTTGATCACGCCATGAGGCCGAGCCGGTTGTTCTGGAAACTGTTCCTGGCGTTCTGGCTGGCGACCAGCCTGACCTTCATGGTCGGTGCCGGCCTGTTCATGTTCACCCAGTCGGGGCGTGGCGATCCTTCGTTCAGCACGGTGCTCGACAACGAAGTGCGCATTTTGCAGCGCTCGGGCATTGCCGCAGGGCAGGCGTTGCTCGATGCCTGGCAGCCGGAGGGTCACAGCAAGGTCGGTCTGTACGACAGCCAGGGGATGCTGCTGGCGGGCGATTCGCTGGAAAACCCTCGCTTCGAACTCGCCGTGCGCACACGCGAAGGCGCACTTGTGCATATCCGCTCTACCCAGCGCCCCAACCATGACGATCAACCCTCTCACCTCAATCCGCTGATCACCGGCACGGTCATGAGTGCGCTGTTCAGCTGGTTTCTCAGCAGCTATCTGGTGGCACCGCTGATTAAATTGCGCGAGGCGATGGGCAAGGTCGCCAGAGGCCGATTCGACACACGGGTGAAACCTGATATGGGCCGCCGGCGCGATGAAATCGTCGACCTTGCCGAGGATTGCGACCGCATGGCCAATCAGCTCAAGGTCATGGCCGACTCCCAGCAACAACTGCTGCATGACATTTCCCATGAGCTGCGTTCGCCGCTGACGCGCATGAGTGCCGCCATCGGCCTGCTGCGCCAGGAGCCGACCCAACTGGACATGCTCGAACGCATCGAGCGCGAATCGGAGCGAATGGACTCGCTGATCGAAGAATTGCTGACCTTGGCGCGCATGCAGAGCGATGTCGAAAGCCTGACCCGCGACCAGGTCGATGTCATCAGCCTGCTGGCAGCCATCGTCGAAGATGCCGAATTCGAGGCCGGACTGAAGCAGTGTCGGGTCAGGCTGCAGGCTCCCGGATCTTTCGTCGCACAGGTCGACAGCGAATTACTTTATCGGGCCTTCGAAAACGTGATCCGCAATGCCGTTCGCCACACGGCGGTCGGCACGGATGTGGTGGTGGTCGCCAACGTTCAGGCCCAGCCGCTGTGCCTGATGGTCAATGTCATCGATCAGGGGCCAGGTGTGGACGAGGCGTGTCTGCAACGGATTTTCCAGCCCTTCGAGCGCGGTCCGGAGAATGCCGCGCAGGGCTTTGGTCTGGGCCTGGCCATCGCTCTGCGGGCTATCGAAATGCACGGCGGGCAGATCGCCGCACGCAATCGGCCGGGCGGCGGTCTGGTGGTCGATGTATTGCTGCCGGTGTCGTGACTGCGCTCGATGACCGTCCCTCGGCGCGTTGCTTAATGTTCAGCGCAGCGGCGCCTGCAGACTGGCCCTGAGCCCACCCTGCGGACGATTGTCGAGGCTCACGTTGCCACCCATCAATAGCGCGACTTTCTGCACGATGGCCAGTCCCAGACCCACGCCTTGATCGTTGCCACGGCTGTAGAACGGCTCGAACAAGCGCTCGCGCTCCTGCTCGTCGATACCGGGGCCCTGATCGTCGACGTTGAGCCGGAAGCAATGCTCACTGAACGTCAGCCCCACCGTGACCTGGCCACCTTCGGGTGAGAAGTTGACGGCATTGGTGATCAGGTTGTGCAAGGCAATGTCCAGCGCGGGGAAGTCGACCATGACTTCGCGGCTGGCTTCAGTGCATTCAAAGGACAGCTCCAGATGCTTGCTCAGCACCCACGGTGTCAGCTGCACCAGACTGTCGCGCACGGCGCTGACCAGATCCACCGCTACCTTGCCCGCTGGCGAAGGGCCGGGCTCCAGACGCGCAATGGTCAGTAACTGGTTGACCAGCCGCGTCGTACGGTCCACGCCGATGATCAGGTAGCCCAGCGACTGTTGCCGCTGCTCTTCGTTGTGCGCTTCCAGGACGTTTTGCGCGTGCACCCGCAGGACCGCCAGAGGCGTGCGCATTTCGTGGGCCGCATCGGCAATGAAGCGTCGCTCTCGTTTGAGCAGGTCCTGAATCTGCCCCAGCAGGCGGTTCAGGGCGGCCTGCATGGGCTCCAGCTCAGCGGGCAGGGCGTTGAGTTGCAGAGGGTGCAGAGAACCGGCGTTACGGCCGCGCAGGGTATTGGCGAAATCGGCCAGTGGCCTCAGCCCCCAGCGGATCGCCAGCCAGATGGCGATCATCAGCACCAGACTGCCGATCAGGTTCGGCAAGACCGTGTGACGCACAATGCGGTTGACCAGATCCGAGCGCACGTCATCGCGTTCACCGACCCAGACCAGCAGCCCGTGCTGTTGGTCCCTGAGCACGAAGGCTCGCCATTGATGGCCGGTCATGTCATTGAAATCACTGAACCCGGTGCTCTGTGGCGGATGAGTGAAGGTCGGGGCGCTGGCGGTGTGTACCAGCGAATTGTTGTCCTTGTCCCAGACCTGAAAGGCGATCTTGCCCTCGTAAGGGTGGCCGTCCACACGCGGTTCGGCCTGGGCGAGCGCCTGATTGAAGGCCTGATAGAGCTGCGCGTGTTCCTTGCGCTCCATGGGCATGCGCATCACGCCTTCCAGCAGCCTCGCGTTCTGCGCCAGCTGGGCATCGTAGATTTCTGCGATTTCGTGATTGCTGTCATGCACGTTGAACAGCGTCAGGACCAGAAGACCACACAGCAGCAGGCCGATGATCAGTGTCAGTGTGCGGCGGCGTATCGACTTCAAGAACGCTCCTCCACCAGGTAACCCACGCCTCGAATGGTACGGATCAGGGTGCTGGAAAACTTTTTGCGCAAATGGTGAATGTGCACTTCGAGGGTGTTGCTTTCGGCCTCTTCGTTCCAGCCATAGAGCAGCTGCATCAGCCGTTCGCGGGTCATGACCCTGCCTGGTGGCGAGAGTAATTCATACAGCAATTGGTATTCCTTGGGCGTCAGCGCAACTGCAGCATCGTGATAGCTGACCTGTTGCGTGCTGGGGTCCAGACGGATGCCGTTGTGTTCGATCAGCACCTTGGCGCGTCCGGCACTCCGGCGTAGCAGGGCCCGCAAGCGGGCTTTCAGCTCGGACACATCGAAGGGTTTGACCAGATAATCGTCAGCGCCACTGTCCAGGCCGATAATCCGGTCTTCGGTGGCGTCGCGTGCGGTCAGGATCATGACCGGCAGCGTCGAGCCGCTGTGACGCAGTCGACGCAACACTTCAAAACCACTCAGCGTCGGCAGGCCGACGTCGAGAATGGCCAGATCGAAGCTCTCGCTGAGCAGGGCATGCAGGGCGCTGCTGCCGTCCTTTATCCAGTCAACCGTGTAGCCTTCCCGGCTGAGTGCCTGCTGAATGCCTTCGCCCAGTGCAACGTCGTCTTCGATAAGCAGCAGACGCATGGTCTCTCCGTCAGTTGAGCTTCTTGTTCACGCTGGCGAGCAGCGACTGAATGTCTTTCCTGCGCCCGGCGTCGGCCTCTTCACGGCCCGGACGGGGGGTTGCCTGCAACGCCTTGTTCAGGGCTTGCTGTGCTTGAGCATAGTTGCCTTGATCGAACTGATGTTGCGCCGAGAAAAATAGCGTATCTATGCCGTTCGGGTTGATTTTCAACGCCTGCTCCAGCAATTGCCCGGCCTTGGCCGAGTCGCCGAAGCCTATCGGCCAGCCGGGGACTTTGTCATACAGCGCTGCCAGGCTGGTGTAGGCCGAGCCTTGCAAGGCATTGGCGTCGAGGGTCATGGCCTTTTCCAGGTCGGCCTTTGCCTGTTTGGCTTTGCCCAGCGCGCCAAGGCCGCCTTGTGCCCCGGCCCAACTGCTGGTGACGATACCCGACCAGATCCACGCTTCTGCTGCGTCGGGACGATCCTGAGTGAAGGCCGTGGTTTGCGTGGCCAGCTTCTCGAATGCGTCGACACGCTGCTTCTCGGGCAGGCCGTACTGAATATGCGCCCATTCTTTCTGGATACCGGCCAGACGTTGCTGGTCGGGTGCATCGAGTGCCCAGAGCGGCAGGCTGATCAGGCTCATGACGACGAAAGCGATTCTTTTCATGGTATGTGCTTCTCTTGCGCAATGGGTGAACTGTGGTGGCGGATCAACGGGAGATGCTTGCGCAGGCCGCGGTCCACGAGGGTCGGCAACAGGCTGTTGAGCCTGACGAAAAAACGCTCCGGCCACCCCAGGTAAAGCTCTCTGCGGTTACCTGCAATGGCTTGGAGCACCGCTTGGGCGACGTCTTGCGGGTCGTCGACTGCCGAGCTCAGCGCGTCGTTCAGTGCCTGTGCTGCGGCGCTGTTCATGTTGGTCCTGGTGGCACGCGGGGCGACGTACAGTACGCCCACCCGGGTGTCGGCCAGCTCGCGACGCAGCGCTTCGGAAAACCCTCGCAACGCAAACTTGCTGGCGCAGTAGGTGGCATACCCGGCATGGCCGATGGAGCCGTAGGTAGAACCGACGTTGACCACCATGGCTTCGCTGGCCTGCTTGAGCACCGGCAGCATCAGGCTGGTCAACTGGATCGGTGCATGCACGTTGAGGGTCAGCATGGAATCGATTTCGCTGGCTGACAGCTGCTCGAGCATCGCGAAATGGTTGGTGCCCGCCGCATTGATCAGCAGGTTGACGCCAGGCACGGCGCCAACCGCACGGACTACTTGCTGACGACCCTGTGCCGTGCACAGGTCCGCCTCGACCCAGTGCAGGTTGGCCGGGTAGAACTCGAGCAACTGACGCAGCGGATGCACGTGCCGCGACACTGCCAGCACCTTGGCGCCCTGGCTGCACAGTGCCTCGGCGATTGCCAGACCGATGCCGCCGCTGGCACCGGTGAGAACGACGTGCGCGTCAGGCAGCCGCATGATCGGACCCCTTGTGCACGGTCAGCGCAGCGCCCGGCAACTCGCGAAACATCTCGGTGTACAGGCGGTAAACCATGCGCGATGCATGAATCACGGCCTGTTGATCGTCCGGATCATCGACCTTGTCCATCAGTTTTCGGAAGGTTTCCATGTGGCCGATGTCCAGGCTGCCGTGAGAGCTCAGGTAACTGAACGCTTCTGGCCCAAGGCCGAGCCCTTTGCGCATGCTGTCTGCTGCGTGCGTAGCCAGGGCAATGCTGGTGCCTTCCAGCACATTGACCATGCCGAACAGGCCCACCGGGTTGCCACGTGCGATCAGGTCGTAAAGGTAGGCGACCATCAGTTCGACAGGCGCGCCGGGTTGGCCGTTTTCCACGGCGTCAGCCTGACCGCCGCAGGCACGCAGGTCGTTGAGTACCCACTTTTCATGCCCGTATTCGTCCTCGATGTACTCACAGACGGCCGCGCGCAGCCATTCCATGCGCGACGGCAGCCTCGCGCCGCAAGCCATCATCAACGGCACGGTATGGCGCACGTGGTAGTAGGCCTGAGTCAGAAACGCCCGGTAACTTTCCAGGCTGACCTGGCCGGCCATTGCCTGGCGGATGATCGGCAGATTGAACAGGGTTTCGCGTTGTTCCTGGGTCGCATCCTGCAGGGTCTGAAAAAAGCTCATGACAAGGCACCTTGGGTCAGGTTGGAGGGCGTGAAAAGGGTTTGGTAGCGTTCAAGAATGGCCTCGCGGCGAGGCCGGCCATTCGCGGTGGACAAGCCGTTTGCCGGGCTGAAAGGCTCGTCGAGACGGGTCCAGCTCGTGACGCGGGCGTAGTCGGGCAGCGCCTGATTGGCCCGGTTGACGGCTTCGTCGATCTGCAGGTCAGTGGTGCCGGGGCGCGATGGCCAGAGCAGGGCGTGGTTGGACGGCAGAGCCTCGCCATACACGAACGCCTGGGCAATGCAGAGGCTCTGGGTCAGTTCGGCTTCGATCCATTCCGGATTGACGTTGCGTCCGAAGCTGGTCACGAACTGATGTTTCTTGCGGCCTTTCAAGTACAGGTAGCCGTCAGCATCGAGCTCACCCAGATCGCCGGTAGGCCACCAGGCCGGTGCGGGTGTCGTGTCGCCCAGATAACCGAGCATCGGACTGCCGGCCACCAGCACTTCGCCGTCAGCGGCCAGGCGTAGCCAGATGTGTGGCAGTGGGCGACCGACGCTGCCGGCACGCTGGGCGTCCGGTTGATTGAGGGTGATGACCGAGGCGCACTCCGACAGGCCATAGCCCTCGAAGACCGGCAGGCCTGCCGCTTGAGCGCGCGACAGCAGCTCCAGGCTGACGCGTGCGCCACCGACTGCGGCGAAGCTCAGCATCGACGCATCGAACGCGCTCGCTTCGCAGGCCGTCACCAGCAGCAACAACAATTGCGGAACCAGAATCATGCTGTCCGGGCGGCGCTGCTGTAAAAACATCAGCAGACGCGACGCATCGACGCCACTGGCACCCTGGATACCCAGGTCCTGCTGGCTCGGCAGGCTGATGCGTGCGCCGGCATACAAGGCCGCGTAGCAGCCAATGTTTTCCAGCAGGATCGCCAGCGGCAACAGGCTCAGATGATGTACGGGGTGTACCGACTGACTGGCTTCATGAAGCCCTCGAGCTACCCTGAGGATGCTGTCGGCGCTCAGGCACACGCCCTTGGGGGTGCCCGTAGTGCCCGACGTGAAGGTCAGTTTGGCGGTGCCCGCCGGCATGTACGGTTGCTCGGCAGCGCGGCGTTGCCAGAGTGCGCCGTGTTGCCTGTAATCAGAGGCCTGCAGCTCTTGGGCGAAGATCGATCCGGTAATCACCGTGTCCGCCTGGCTTCGTTCCAGGCAGTGTTGTCGTTGAGCGGCGCTGAAGAACGGCGGCAGCGCCACGCAGCTCAGGCCTTCGAACAGCACGGCCAGGTCCCAGAGCAGGGCGTCGGGGCTGTTGTCCAGCAGCAGCGCCACGATCCGCGCATTGGCGACGCGCAATTGTTCGCGGCGCTGCGTAACCTCTTCGATCAGTGCGGTGTAATCCAGCGTCCGGTCTTCGCCTTGCAGGGCGATGGCCCGGGGCTGCTCATCGGCCAGCGTCTGCAGTTTTTGCCAAAAGGCTTCACGTTCATGCGACATGGCTATCAGGCTCCAGTGTCTGTGGCAGTCCAAAGCGCTCGAAGATGCCCATGCTGCTCAGGTGCAGAAAACCGGCACGGATGTCGCCGACATGCACGCTGGGCCGTGAGTCGTAATACGAGCCCCAGGTGTGACGTTCTTCACCCAGGCGTGCCGGATCGGCAGTGCACAGCGTGACCGGATTGAGGCCCAGACGATTGAAGCTGTTGACCAGCGCCGCATTGCCGGTAAAGGCGACCCATTCGAAACCGCCCATCGCCAGCAACCAGGTCACTGTGATGATGCTCAGCCGGGCGCTGCCCAGACTGCTGGCCGCCAGGTTGCCGACTTCGACAATGCCCTGGCGCTCGATCAGTCGCCCTGCTGCAGCGTTGACCTGTTGTTCGATGGGCGCATCCAGATAGTTCTCCAGAAACAATGTGCCGGCGCTGGCGTGACGAATGCCGGCAACCGCACACAGCGCGCCGCTGCCGTCCTGAAGCCCGAAAAGCTCCGGCATGAATTGCCTGACGTCGGCGTTGTGGGCCTTGCGAAATTGTTGCTGAACGAACCGTTCCAGAGGCTCACGCGGCTGTTCATGCGCCAAGGCGCGGAAGAGGGTCAGGGTGGGGGCCCCGGCATTGCCAAAACTCAGCGGTAGACGAATGTTCGAATCGATATCAGGCATTGGCGAGGCTCCTCCCCCGGTCAGCGAGTAGGGTGGAGTATCGAAGCGCTTTCTTAACCGAATCTGAAGGTAGAAAAAGAAATCACGACCTTCGGTTTTTTGCGCGCAAGAGGGGGGGAAGAGAGGCACGAGGCGCGGGTTTGCGGCGTTGCCCGGCAAACTTGCGAATGGCCTTTATGCGCCCGTTGGTAAACAAAATCGGCCTTTGTTGGTAAAGAAACTCGGCCCCGGCGCTCGAAACCGTTACGCTATGCGGCTGTATTTTTGTTTTTCGTCGAGGTAGCACCCGTGTTTTCCGAATTCGCCCTGCACGAACGCCTGCTCAAAGCTGTGGCCGAGCTTAAATTTGTCGAGCCTACGCCCGTGCAGGCGGCCGCCATTCCGCTCGCACTGCAAGGGCGCGACCTGCGGGTGACTGCGCAAACCGGTAGCGGCAAGACCGCCGCATTTGTGCTGCCGATCCTCAACCGTCTGATCGGTCCGGCCAAGGTTCGCGTCGACATCCGTGCGGTGATCCTGCTGCCTACCCGTGAGCTGGCTCAGCAGACGCTCAAGGAAGTCGAGCGCTTCTCGCAGTTCACATTCGTCAAGGCCGGTTTGATCACCGGTGGCGAGGACTTCAAGGTTCAGGCCGCGATGCTGCGCAAGGTGCCGGACATTCTGATCGGCACGCCGGGCCGTTTGCTGGAGCAGTTGAACGCAGGCAATCTGGACCTCAAGCACGTTGAAGTGCTGGTACTGGACGAAGCCGACCGCATGCTGGACATGGGCTTCTCCGAAGACGTCGAGCGTCTTGCCGGCGAATGTGCCGGTCGTGAGCAGACCATGCTGTTCTCGGCGACCACCGGCGGCGCTGGCCTGCGGGAAATGATCGGCAAGGTGCTCAAGGATCCACAGCACCTGCAAGTGAACAGCGTCAGCGAACTGGCTTCCGGCACACGCCACCAGATCATCACTGCCGACCACAATGTGCACAAAGAGCAGGTCCTCAACTGGCTGCTGGCCAACGAGACTTACCAGAAAGCCATTATCTTCACCAATACCAAGGCTATGGCCGACCGTCTGTATGGCCGTCTGGTGGCGCTGGAATACAAGGCGTTCGTGCTGCACGGCGACAAGGACCAGAAGGACCGCAAGGCGGCCATCGACCGTCTCAAGCAAGGCGGCGCGAAAGTCATGGTCGCCACCGATGTGGCGGCTCGCGGCCTTGATGTCGAAGGTCTGGACATGGTGATCAACTTCGACATGCCACGCAGCGGCGATGACTACGTCCACCGCGTCGGGCGTACCGGTCGCGCAGGCAGCGACGGTCTGGCGATCTCGTTGATCTGTCATGGCGACTGGAACCTGATGTCGAGCGTGGAGCGCTACCTCAAGCAGAGCTTCGAGCGTCGCGTCATCAAGGAAGTCAAAGGCACCTACGGCGGGCCGAAGAAGGTCAAGGCCTCCGGCAAGGCAGTAGGCGTCAAGAAGAAAAAGACCGACGCGAAGGGCGACAAGAAGAAGGTCGCGGCCAAAGGGCCGACCAAACGCAAGACGGTCAACCGTCCCAAGTCCGACCTGGTCAGCCAGGACGGCATGGCCCCGCTGAAAAAACGCAGCACCCCGGCTCCGGCTGCCGAGTGATTGCCGTGATCGCTCCCGAGCATTCGGGAGCGATCGACCTCTTTGCAGTACTGACAACGCCTCGTTACACCGTCCGCCAGCTTCTCTGAACCGTCACACACCTCGCGGGTCACACCCTTTGAGTCGCATGCCCGTGGCTGGAGGTCATGGGTGATCATTCCATGCTGGACGGAGGTTTAGAAAAATGACTTATAACTGGGACCTTATCGAGCGTTTGTTGCACGATGTGCAGAACAATGGCACCCCATCGACATCCACTGAATTCGAGACACTGCTGAATCGCAGCTACATCGAGCCGCGTCCTCGCGAGGAAGGCGGAGATGGCTCGACGTACATGCTGACAAAGCGCGGCGCAAGTCTGCTGGCTTTGATCGACAGCAGCATTCCGGGGAATGATCACCCCCGTCAGGTGCTCAATGAGCAGGCCGGCGACCCCCTTGACCCCGCGCTCTTCGACACCATCGCCAAAAAGCCGCAGATCGCCTGAAACCGCTGACACTGCACATGCCGATTCTGAGGACGCAGAGCGTCCGGAACGGCATACCCACGCGGAGCATGGGTACGATAGTCATCGTTGTGCTGAAATGACCATCGTTCCTCACGCTCCAGCGTGGGAATGCATTGGGTGACGCTCTGCGTCACGATCCTGCGCCGCGCACTCAAGGCAGAACGCAGAGCGTCCGGAACGGCATGCCCACTTCAGAGCATGGGCACGATAGTCATGGTGATAGGGCTAGCGGACTACTTCTGCGACTTCAGGCAATCCAGGTCGGTGAAGTCCTTGCGCATGTCGGCGATGCGGCTCAGCAGTTTGGCGCGCTGTTCCGGGGTGCTCAGGGCGGTGATGTCGACGATCAGCGATATCGCAGCCTTCTCGGTCTGGTCGTAGGCCTTGCGGTATTCAGGGGTCCAGAACGTCTCGCGGTCCTGCAGCAGCGCGGCGATGCGCTGCGGGAAGTCACTGGCCTGACGCTGCTGGACCGTGGCCAGGAACAGGTTCTGCCAGCGCGTACGGTTTTCAATCCACGCCTTGTTTTGCTCGCCCAGTGATGCAGACCACACCTGAATGCGATCCTTCTGCGCCTGATTGAGCTTGCCGACCCATGGCGTCACGCGTTTCTCCATCCGGTCGGCACGCTCTGCAATCTGGCGCTCCAGTGGCTGGTCGAGGTACTTGTTTTCGCGCTTGCGCTGGTCCTTGGCGAACGACTCCTGCATCTCCTGCACTTGCTTGTCGTCAAAGCGCGACAGCAACTCCACGGCAGACGGGGTGATTTCCTTCGAGATCTTGGCGATCGCCTCTTTGGCTTCGCTGGTACGGGCTTGCAGCCCTTCGTAAGTCACCTGGTCGGTCTTGACCATGTCTTCAAGCTTGTCCAGCCAGGTCAGGTATTCCGGCAACTGGGTGCTGCAATGCCAGCTCAAATGCTGTTTGAGGCGCACGTCCAGCCAGCTTTTCTGTTCCGAATTCATGTCCAGGTAGTCGCTGAGCGTCCACGGAATGATCACGTCGAGGTTGCGATACGCCAGTCCTACCTGATTGCATCCTGCGAGCAGTGCAACGGTCATCAACAGCGTGACGAATGCTTTGAATAAAGACTGCATGACATCTCCTTGGCGTACTGACGTGCAGTAGAGGAGTGTAGCGTCTGGCAGTTCAACCGGTTTGGGCCTTTAAAAGAATGAACGCACCGCTTTGAGCGTGAACGTCCCTTCACAGCGCGCGTTGTGGCCGCTGTAGACGCTGCAATCGCCGCCGCTCAGGCTTGAGCCGCTGTAGATGAGGTTCATGTCGATGCCCAGCCAGGGGCGTGACAGGTTCAGCGACCAGTCGTTGAAGCCGTTGATCAATCCGCCGTCGGCTGAGGACTGCGGGGTATCGAACTGGTGATTGGCGTACTGCATGCGCACTCCGACCCCCAGTTGCTCGATGGCACCCAGATCGACGAATACCGTGCTGTCGCGGCTGCCGACATCGTTGCTGAAGGCCGCGCCGATGCGGCTGTTGAGCATGCGCAGACCGGCGTAGAACTCGTGGCTGTCGATCTGGCTGGTGTCGGGGTAACTGTAACGAATCATCCCCAGCTCGTAGCCAAGGGTGTTATCGAACGGCTTCTTGAAGCCCATGTAGGAATCAAGCTCCATCCCGGTATCGGAGGTCAGGCCCATGTCGGGTGCCCATTGTCCGAAATAGAAACCGCTCTCGTGGGTCAGGTCCAGGCCGCCATGAAAGGAGCCGGAACCGCCGGTGGGCGTCACCAGACCCTGGGCCATGCTGCGCGTAGGCGTGGTGGCGAGTTTCAGGTCGAAATCGCCCAGATCCCGCTCCAGAACCTGGGCAGAGACGGACTGACAAACAAGCATGGCGCTGAAAGACAGCACATGTAAGCGATGGCTGAGCATGGCTCACTCCTTGATCTGCGAGGAGTGTGGTCAGGGATGGCGTATCGAAAATGGCTCAGGAGCCGACACAAGCCGCGAGCTAGAGCCTCGCAAGCATACCGTCGAAATCAGCTGAGGGCGGACCGTTCGTCGATCCGTTGTGTGTCAGTTGGCCGCAGTGGTGCGTGCAGACGGAATGATCAGCCCGCGAATCACCAACAGCGCCTGCTCGAACGACGGGTAGCCGCTCTTGGCGACGTCCAGTTGGGCGTATTCGGCCTGGTAACGTTCAGCAAGTTTTGGGTCGCTGACACTCAGTTGCTGGGAGAGCAGGGCAATGGCCAACGGATGCTTGTGTTTCGCAGCGGTTTGCAGCAAATCGATGATCTGCTTTTGGTCGGCCTGCTGGCGAATCAGCAACACGGCCTGATAGAACTCGGCTTCGCCCGACGCGTCGTCAAGTGCGGCACGACGCAGCATGGCTTCGGCCAGCTCATAGTTTTCGCGGTTGTCTTCGCTGATCAGCAGTTTGGCCTGCAGCATGTCGTTCTGATAGAGCAGGTGCTCCGCCCGGCAAGGGCTGTCGGTGAGCTGACTGTCGTTGGGGCCGTTTTCGCAGTGGTGCGACGCGCAGCCGCCAAGGTAGACAAGTGCACCGAAAAGCATCCAGTTCTTCATTCGAGCATTCCACAAAGAAGATAACGTCCAGAGCGTGATCCAGCTCGTGGTCATAGTGATATCAGAGGAGAGAGTAGCAGCGTGACCGGAAGAATATCCAGCGAAGGATGGTCAATCTAGCGCCTTGAGCGTCAAGGCGCATAGAGATCGACAGGCAGAGCGCGGTTTTACTTTTTACCGAGATTGATCTGCTTGGACGGTGCGAAGGTCTGGCCACTCACGCCTTTGGCAATTTGCTGGATTTCACCGCCGGACTTCAGGAAAGCTGCAATCTGCGCGTTGATCGAGTCGCTCGTTTCAACGGCTGGGGCGGGTTTGGCTTTCGAGTGGGATGCTTTGATACGCATGGCTGCCATTTACCTTCATAAACGTAATACGGCCAGCCAGAGTACAGGAAACGCTTGATTATTGCTTGGTGAATGTGGCAATCGCCCGAGCCGAGCCTGTATTTGTCGGCTTGGTGGATTTGTCTGACACAGCGCTAACCGTCTGTTTTCAGATATAAAATTTCGATGAGAGGCTGCGCCGCTGCGCATCAGGGCAGGCCGCTGAGCACCCGAGAAACTGACGAGTGGAGGCTGTGCCGACACCTTCTGCCACGCAACGCGAACCCGGACTCAAAGTCGGGTAGAATGCCGCCCACGTAATGAGGGTATCTGGAAATGGCTTTAGTCGGGCGCTACAACAGCTTGCAAATCGTCAAGCACACGAACTTCGGTCTGTATCTGGACGGCGCGCAGGACGGTGAAATCCTTCTGCCCAATCGGTACATCCCCAAGGACGTTCCTACGGAAGATGAAGACTGGCTCAATGTGTTCGTCTATCTGGACAGCGAAGACAAGCTGCTCGCCACCACTGAAAAACCCAAGGTGCAGGTCGGTGAGTTCGCCAGCCTGAAGGTGGTTGAAGTCAACAGCATCGGTGTGTTCCTCGACTGGGGCCTGCCCAAGGACCTGTTGCTGCCGTACTCCGAAGAGAAGCGCACCTTGCAGGCCGGTGATTACTGCGTGGTTCACGTCTACCTCGACAAGCACACACGGCGTATTACCGCCACTGCGCGTCTGGACCGCTACCTGGACAAGACCCCCGCCAACTACAGCGTGGGGCAGGAAGTCGATCTGCTGGTGGCTGAAGCGACCGACATGGGCTTCAAGGCCATCATCAACAACAAGCACTGGGGCCTGATTCACAAGAACGAAGTGTTCAAGTTCATGCGCGCCGGCAAGCAGGAAAAGGGCTACATCAAGGAAATCCGCAGCGACGGCAATATCAGCCTGAGCCTGCAGCCCGTCGGTGCAGAGGCTGCCAGCAGCCTGAATTCGAAGATTCTTGCCAAGCTGCGCGAGAACGACGGCACGCTGCCGGTCAGCGATAAAAGTGATCCGCAGGTCATCAGCGGTCTGTTTGGCGTCAGCAAGGGCAACTTCAAAAAGGCCATTGGTGCGTTGTACAAGCAGGGCCAGATCGTTATTCACGCCGACCGTATCGAGCTGGTCTGATACGGCATCGCAGCCTGGGTGCACGTGAGGTCATCGATGTGAGCTGCAATCGACGCAGCTCGCGGCACCTCAGGCCCAGGTGGCGAGCGCGTCTATTTCCTGGCTCAAGCGATCGAACGGCAAGGTGCCGTTGAATACCCGGGCGTCTTCCAGCGCCTCGTCACTGCGTCGCAGCAGGACGACTGGCACAGCCCTCAGCCCAAGCTTCTGCGCCAATTGCTGGTCGTCCATCACGTCCTTTTCGAAGTGGCCGGCGTTAAGTGCCTGCTCCATCGCTTGCCGATCCAGCCCGGTGGAGGTGGCGAGGTCGAGCAGCGTGTGCGTCTCGCCGATATCCAGCCCCTTTTCGAAGAACGCCCGGTAAGCCTCTTTGTGAAACGCCTCAAAACCTCCTGCATTCCTGGCAAACGCCGCGGCTTCCAGAACCTTGCGGCTGCGCGGCTGAACGCTGGGCATCTTCATCATCACCTGACGCCTGTCGGCCATCGGCAGTACTGACCGAGACCAGGTTTCACGCAGGTAATCGGCACTCGGGTCGAGCAGTGCCAGCGGGTCAGGACGCAGTTCAAAGGCATGCCAATTGAATTCGAGCCGTTCACCGTAGGTTTGCTGAAGCTGTTCCAGGACGGCCAGTTGCAGGTAGCAGAACGGGCAGACGTAGTCGCTCCAGACATCTATTTTCAGGGGACCAACAGTGTTCATGTGCTTGAAACTCCATAACGCTAGTTAACACTGACTCCCTTAACCTTTTAAAAGTCCTGAAGGTGGATGGATCAATGTCTACCTTTGGTCGGTCATACCCTCAAGCGGGCTTTCCCGGCCCTGGAACTTCATCAAGGACGCGCCATGAAAAAAATACTGATCGCTTACTTCGGCACATTACTGGCGTTTCTGATCCTCGACGGAGTGTGGCTGGGCGTTTTGATGGGGCCGACCTACCGTGAATGGCTTGGACCGATGATGCTCGATACGCCGGTCTTGGGACCTGCCATCGCGTTTTATCTGCTGTACGGAGCGGGGGTGGTGTTTTTCGGCGTCATGCCTGCGCTCAGAGCGCAACGACTGAGCCACGCGACATTGTGCAGCGGTCTGCTGGGGCTGATTGCCTACGGCACCTATGACCTGACCAACTGGGCCACCTTGCAGGGCTGGCCTGCGCAGCTGGCGCTGGTCGATCATGCGTGGGGCACGGTGGTGTCAGCGCTGGCCGGTACGGCGGGCTATCTGGCGGTACGTCGATTCGCCTGAAGCGGCGGTGTGCCGGAATGAGCGTTGCCGGCGCGCGACGTTCACCCGGTGCAGTGCGGGAACGCAGCAGTTGTTTTGCTGCTGCGTTGACAGCTACTTCTGCAGGAAGCCGGCAAAACTCAGGTTGCTGCCCTTGGGGCGCATGTCCTTGAGGAAAGAGTCCTTGTCGGCGCTCAGTTCCAGGCTGACGGTCGGTTTGCGCTTGTCGGCATTGCGCACTTCAAGGCCTTCCATGTGGTCGCGCATGAATACCGTGGTCACTTTCAAATGCAATAACTGGTCGGTTTCAGGGGTGTGCAGCAACAGGTGCAGCCACTCGTACTGACCTACTTGCAGGCGCGGGACAGGCAGGTCGAACCACCAGATGTTTCGTTTGTGGTCCAGCACGGCGAAATGCGTGTTGTTGACGCCCAGCACTGCGCCACCCAGATCCTGGTTTCTGCGTGCAATGGCCAGCTTTTTATCGAGTTTCATAACGTTCCTGTGAATCGGTGTGTTCAGCGTGTCGGCCCTGCCGGACAACGGTGGCGCGCATTCTCGCACAAACTCTGCTGCAAACCTGCCCCAATGCACGGCAGATGAATGGCAACAGCGGCCCGGAAAATAGTTGAAACTCTTCGCCACCGGCACAGGTCAATCCTTTGTCGAGTACGACATCCGATCCAGTGCGGTCTTCAGACCCAGGAGATTTCCGATGAGCAGCACCAGCGATAAAGCCAAAGGTATGGCCAACGAAGCAGTTGGTAACGTCAAGCAGGCTGTTGGCAAGGCTACCGACAACGACAAACTGCGGGCTGAAGGCAAGGTACAAGAGCTGAAAGGCGAAGGCCAGCAGGCGAAAGGCGAAGTCAAGGACGCGATCAAGAAGGGCGTGGACAAGGCTTGAGTCGATCGTTTCCGGCGCCCTGGCGCCGGGAGCAGGCATTACCGATAACGGCCATCCACGGATGGCCGTTATGCTTTCTGCTCTGCGGGACTGAAACCTTTCATGGCCTGTCCAGTCAATGTGCCATCGATATTCGCGTATCGGCTCCGTCAGCGCGATATGTCATGTATGACATGCCGGTTTTCAGGATGTAGGGTTTTCCAGTAAGGGAGCGAGAGGAAGCGCCATGATTTTCCCCCATTTGCGTAAATTGAAAGTCGGCAAGGTGCTGGTGAGAACCGTCAACGAATTCCTCGATGACGAGATGTCCACCTATGCATCGGCACTGGCTTACCAGATGCTGTTTTCTCTGTTTCCGTTCCTGCTGTTTCTGATCGCGCTGATCGGCTTTCTGCACCTGCCGGACTTTTTCTCCTGGTTGCGACTGCAATCGGAGTTCCTCTTGCCGCCGCAGGCCCTCGAGCAGGTCAACCCGGTCATCGACCAGTTGCAGCAGTCCAAGGGTGGCTTGCTGTCGATCGGTATCGTCATCGCGCTGTGGACCGCGTCAGCAGGTGTACGCCTGATGATGAGCGCCATGAACGCTGCGTACGACGTCGTCGAAGGACGCCCTATCTGGAAGCGTTTGCCGCTGTCGATTCTCTACACTGTAGGCATTGCCGGCATGTTGCTGGCAGCAGCAGCCTTCATGGTGCTGGGGCCGCAGGTCATGAACTGGATTGCCGCGCAGATCGGCATGGAAGACTTCATCGTGACGCTGTGGACCATCCTGCGCTGGCCCGCGATCATTATCCTGCTGATGGTCGCTGTGGCGTTGATCTATTACGTGATGCCCGACGTCAAACAGGAGTTTCGCTTTATCACCCCAGGCTCGGTGCTGGCCGTGGTGGTGTGGATCGTCGCTTCCCTGGCCTTCGGTTTTTACGTCAAGACCTTTGCCGACTACAACGCCATGTACGGCAGCATCGGCGCGATCATCGTGCTGTTGCTGTACTTCTATATTTCGGCGGCGGTGCTGTTGCTGGGTGCGGAAATGAATGCGGTGATCGAGCACATGTCCGCTGAAGGCAAGGACGCAGGCGAGAAGGAAGCCGGCGACGGCCTTGGCGAGGAAAGCAGCGAGACAGGCAAGCAGCATGTCTCCGGTCTGGGCCGCGACCATTCGGTGCCGCTGCAGAAGGCGGACGAAGCCTGATCGCTTTCTGTGGCAAGATCGCCTTTTAAGTCGGCAAGGGACAGGCAGTCATGATCCATAACATCCTGAAGATGGGCGATGAGCGCCTGTTGCGTATCGCCCCTCCGGTGCCCGCAGACATGTTCGGCAGCAGAGAGCTCGATACGCTGATCGCCGACATGTTCGAAACCATGCACAGCGTCGGCGGTGTGGGCCTGGCGGCACCGCAGATCGGCATCGATCTGCAGCTGGTGATTTTCGGCTTCGAGCGCAACGAGCGCTATCCCCAGGCCGAGGCGGTTCCGCAGACGATTCTCATCAACCCGCTGATTACCCCGCTGAGCCCGACGCTGGAAGAGGGCTGGGAAGGGTGTCTGTCAGTGCCCGGATTGCGCGGCATGGTGGACCGTTATCAGAGCATTCGTTACGAAGGCTTCGATCCTCAAGGCCAGCCCATCGTGCGCGTTGCCCACGGTTTTCACGCGCGGGTCGTCCAGCATGAATGTGACCACCTGATCGGTCGGCTTTACCCGTCGCGCATCACCGATTTCAGCAAATTCGGCTTCATGGACGTGATGTTTCCGGACATGGACCCCAACGCCGACGAGTGATGGTGGCGTTTCGTCGCGAAGCCGTCAGGCTTCGCGGCACAGTGCGACCAGCGGCTTGCTGCGGCTGTAACGCATGAATCGTTCGCCCAGTGCCTGTGGCAGACGCTGTGCCGTCTCGAACCCCGAGCGTTGGTAAAAGCCCAACAGATCCGGATGGCAGAACAGCCACACCGGCCCGTTCAGCGGTTGCAATGCCGCTTCGATCAGGCCCTGCGCCACGGCTTGTCCGCGCAGCGCCGGCGCCACGAACAGCCCGGTCAGCCAATGCCCCTCTGCGACAGGTGTCAGGCACAACGCACCGATGATTTCTGCCCGCCTTGCAACCCACGCCTGGCCCTTGCTGGCAGCGCGCATTGACGACTGGTGCTGACGGTAGAACTTGCCCAGTAACGGGCGACATTCATCAGGTAGCGGGTAGAACTGGATTTCGGACATCGCGGCGGCGCTTTAAACAGGGGCCTCGCATCATACAGAGGCTCAAGCCGTGACAACTAATCGGCGCTGGCTGGTGTCGATACTTTCAGACCCGTTTCTTCCGCGCCATTTGAGGTGAGCATGAAATCAATAACACGACTACTGGGCTGTTCACTTCTGGCGCTGGGCCTGCTTGGGCAGACCGCGACAGCGGCTGAAAAGACCAAGCCTATCCAGTTCGGCGCGCTGACCTGGGAAAGTGGCAGCCTGATTACTGAAGTCCTGCGTACCATCGTCGAGAAGGGCTATGGCTACCCGACCGATACACTGCCCGGCAGTACCGTCAGCCTGGAAACCGCGTTGGCGAAAAATGACATTCAGGTGATCGCCGAAGAGTGGACCGGACGCAGCCCGGTGTGGGTCAAGGCTGAAGAGGAAGGCAAGGTGCTCGGCCTGGGCAACATCGTCAAAGGCGCGACCGAAGGCTGGTGGGTGCCTGAGTACGTGATCAAGGGCGACGCCGCCAAAGGCATCAAGCCGCTGGCGCCGGACCTGAAGTCTGTCGCGGATCTGGCACGCTACAAGGATGTCTTCAAAGACCCGGAGTCGCCGGACAAGGGCCGATTCCTCAACAGCCCGAGCGGCTGGACTTCGGAAATCGTCAACACCCAGAAGCTCAAGGCTTATGGCCTGGCTGACAGTTTCGTCAACTTCCGCACCGGCTCGGGCGCAGCACTGGACGCCGAGGTCGCATCGGCTATCCGGCGCGGCAAGCCTGTGTTGTTTTATTACTGGTCACCTACGCCGTTGCTGGGCAAGTACAAGCTGATCAAACTGGACGAGCCAGCCTTTGATGCCGAAGCCTGGAAAACCCTGACCGACGCCAGCAACCCCAATCCGCGCGGCACGTCTTCGCTGGCGGCAACCCTGTCGATCGGCGTGTCGGCAGAATTCAGCAAGCAATACCCTGAGCTGGTGAGTGTCTTCAAAGGCGTGGATTTCCCGATTGACCTGCTGAACAAGACCCTGGGTGAAATGAGTGACAAGCATGAGGATGCCAAGGTCGTGGCTGCACGCTTTCTCAAGCAGCATCCCGACGTCTGGAAAGCCTGGTTGCCTGCCGATGTAGCCGAGCGGGTCAGCAGCAGTCTTTGACTAACGCCCTGCTGAATGACACGAGGCGCATAGCTGATAACGGCATCGATGACCGGTATGCGACGCGCCGAGTGGTAAAGCGTCACCGAGCTGATAAGTTCATGTCTGGGTCGATCGATGCTCGGGAGGCGTCATGACTGGTCACGTTCGGGGCTCGCGCGGCACGTGGCAGACTTGCTTGGCATTGTTGGCCTGTCTGTCGCTGGACGCGATGCAGCCGGCCAGTGCCGAAGAGGCCGACGACATGGCGCTGGCGCTGGTGGAACAACGAAACCTGGGCGAAGGCCTCGCCTGGCTGGGGTATCAGGTCGCCTCGCGCACTGCGACGTTTGCCGGTATCGTGCAGGCGGTTGGCAAGACTGAAGCCCAGGAACTGGTGCAGAAGGAACTGCAGCGCCTGAAACCGGAATATCAGGCGCAGTGGGACCGCAATCTGGCAGCCGCATATGCTCATTCCTTTACCGCCGAGGAGTTGCGTTCGCTCAATCAGGGGGCGGATTCGCCTTCATTGGGGAACAGATTCAGGGCCAGAAACACCCAGGTCAGCACCGATATGAAAGCCCGATCATCGGAACTGCTGGGACAATTTGTCAGCCGTGCGCTGGGCAACGCCGAGGCCGCACTGCAACACTGACAGCTATTTTGACGATACGAGGCAAAAAAACATGGACGCATTCATGCAGGCAGCATTCGATGAGGCGCAACTCGGGCTGAAGGAGGGCGGAATCCCTATCGGCTCGGTCATCGTCCACGGCGGCAAAATCATCGGTCGAGGCCACAACCGTCGTGTACAAGAGGGCAGTGCGACGAAGCATGGCGAGATGGATGCACTGGAAAATGCCGGTCGCCAGCCGGCCAGTGTCTACCGTGACTCGGTTCTCTACACCACACTGTCGCCCTGTGCGATGTGCAGCGGTGCGATTCTGCTCTACGGCATTCGCAAAGTGATCATCGGCGAGAATGAGTCGTTCATGGGCGAGGAAGACCTGCTGCGCTCGCGTGGCGTGCAGATCGACGTGCTGGATAACCATGATTGCAAGCACATGATGCAGGGCTTCATCGCCAGCAAGCCCGAGCTGTGGAACGAAGACATCGGCGAGTGAATCCCGCGTCTTATCAGCCCCACGCTCCGCGCTCATCGTAAATCTAACTGCTTATCGTGCCAATGCTCGCGTTGGCATGCAGTTCGTGACGCTCTTCGTCGCCTGACACCTCCCTGATACCCTCAACGTTCAGACTTGCTTCAGAATACTGCCCGTCATTAATCTTCTTCGGCTCCTGCCTTAAAGTGCGGTTTGTGCCACTAATGTGCCTTTAACGGTGATAACCTCCTCCCATCTTTATCACGGTATGCATACCCAGCCGTTTACCAGGCCATTTTCGGAGCCCGATATGTCGGTCCAGCAGCGTAACAACGTCAACATTGTGGGCGACGGACCGATCACTCTGATTTTTGCTCATGGATTCGGCTGCGATCAGAACATGTGGCGTTTTATGGCGCCGCACTTTGCAGAGCGCTTCAAGGTCGTGCTGTTCGATCTGGTGGGCAACGGCAATTCGGATGTGTCGGCCTGGTATCCGCACAAGTATTCGTCGCTCAAGGGTTATGCAACCGACTTGCTGGAGGTGGTCAACGAGTTCGCCGCACAGGGGCCGGTTGTGCATGTCGGCCACTCGGTCAGTTGCATGATTGCCGTGCTTGCCGAGCTTCAGTCACCCGGTCGTTTCGACGGCCACATCATGATCGGCCCATCCCCGCATTACCTCAACGAGGCAGATTACGTGGGGGGATTCACTCGCGCCGATGTCGATTCGTTGCTTGAAACACTGGAAAGCAATTATCTGGGATGGTCCAGCACCATCGCGCCGACGCTCATGGGCGCCTCGGACCAGCCTGAGCTGAGCGAAGAGCTCGCCAACAGTTTCTGTCGCACCAATGCCGAGATCGCCAGACAGTTTGCCCGCGTGACGTTTTTATCCGACCATCGTGCCGATGTCATGCAACTCAAGAGCAGAACACTCATTCTGCAAAGCAGCGACGATATGGTGGTGCCGGTCGAGGTGGGTGAGTACCTGCACCGTGTCATCGCCGACAGTACCCTGCACATGATCGACAACGTAGGGCATTACCCGCACATGAGCGCAGCACAGGAATGCATTACTGCCATGAATCAGTTTCTGGCCTCTTACGAGAGCGCCGCACATGACCGTTGAACAGGTAAGCCTGCCCGCCACCGAAGAGCTCTATGAACAGGCGCCCTGTGGTTTGTTGATCACGCTGCCCAACGGCACCATCGAGCGCGCCAATCTGACGTTTTGCCGATGGCTGGGTCTGGAGCGCGACGCCGTGGTGGGCCGCCGCTTTCAGGATCTGCTGAGCCTGGCAGGCAAGGCCTTTCTGCAGACTCACTGGGCGCCTACGCTGCAGTCGCAAGGTTCAATTGCCGAGGTCAAGGTCGAGCTGATTCATGCCGATGGCCGCCCCATTCCGATGATGCTCAATGCCGTACGCCGCGAGTACCCGTCGGGGTATCTGCATGAAGTGGCCGTGTTCCTGGCCGAAGAGCGCAACAAGTACGAGCGCGAACTGCTGGCGGCCCGCAAGATCGCCGAAGAGCTCCTGCAACAGCAGATGACCGTGCAGAGCGAGCTGACTTCGGCGCGCAATCGCTTGCGTCTGGCGCATGCCGAGGCGGAGATCCGGGCTATTTTTGCCGAACAGATGATTGGCATCGTCAGCCACGACCTGCGCAACCCGCTGGCCGCGATCAAGATGGCTGCCGGACTGCTGGAGCGCACATCGCTTGAGTCGCGCCAGGAGCGGATTCTGGGACACATCAATCATTCCACCGACCGTGCCGATCGCATGATTGTCGATCTGCTGGATTTCACTCACGCCCGCGTGGGCAGCGGCATTACCGTCGTTCCTCAGCCTGTCGATTTTCACGCAGTGGTCGCCCGCGGCGTCGAAGAGCTGCGCCAGGTTTTCCCGGATCGGGTGCTGACCCATCGCAGCGAAGGGCAGGGCGCATGTTCGGCTGATCCTGACCGCCTGCTGCAGATGCTCGGCAATCTGGTCAGCAATGCCATCAATTACGGCACCGACGACGGTGAGGTTTTGATTACGTCGTCGTTCGACACCTGGATGATCAAACTGTCGGTGCACAACGTCGGTGAGCCGATACCGATGGAAAAAGTAGACGACCTCTACGAGCCCGTCGTACGCGTGGTCAGCGACAGTGACGAGACCCGTACAGTCGGGCTCGGCCTGTTTATCGTGCGCGAGATCGTTCGAGCCCATCTGGGCGATGTGACGGTTCGTTCTTCGGCTGAAGAGGGCACGACGTTCACGGTGGCGTTTCCGCGTCCCCCGGCGAAATCCGAGGTTTGATCAGGTTTCATGCAGATTGCCGATCAACCCGTGTTATTCACGGGTGCAGAAAAATCGTTACAGTCCTAAACTAGCGTGCTGCGTCATCACATCAAGGCTCATACAGGTTCTACATGCGGCGATCCATTTCAAATGATGTGGCCACGATCAGTCGGATCAGTGCGGTGCCGGCCATCCTGCAGGTCATTGCCGAATCCACAGGGCTGGGGTTCGCCGCCGTGGCGCGTGTAACCGAAAATACCTGGACGGCCTGTGCGGTTCTGGACACGCTCGATTTCGGTTTGAAACCTGGCGGCGAACTGGACGTAAGCAGCACCATCTGCCATGAGATTCGCAACTCCCACAAGGCTGTGGTGATTGATCATGTCGCTGAGGATCCGCTGTTCTGTACGCATGACACTCCACGTCTGTACAACTTTCAGAGCTATATCTCGGTGCCGATCTTTCTCTCCGACGGCTCTTTTTTCGGCACCATCTGCGCGCTGGATCCCAAGCCTGCAAAGCTGACCGGTACGCCCATCGAGGCAATGATGGTGTCGTTCGCACGTCTTCTGGCGCTGCAGATCGAGGCCGAGGAAAACCTGCAACAGGCGCGTGAAGACCTGCTCGCCGAACGTGAGGTGGCTGAGCTGCGCGAGCAGTTTATCGCCGTGCTGGGGCACGACCTGCGCAACCCGCTGTTTGCCATCAATGCCAGTGCCGAATTGCTGTTGCGTCGTCCGCTGGATGAAAAGGCCCTGCAGGTTGTGCAACACATCCTGACCTCTGGCCAGCGTGCTTCGCAGTTGGTCGATGACGTGCTCGATTTTGCCCGAGGCCGCATGGGCCACGGCATTCCTCTCAGTATCCATGAGGCGCACGGCCTGGATAAAACTCTGGAGCATGTGATTTCCGAGGTGCAGCGTGTTCATCCGTCGCGGCCGATTCATTCGGACATAGGCGTGCTGGAGCGTATCCGCTGCGATCACGAGCGGATCGCGCAATTGCTCTCCAATCTGGTGTCCAACGCGATCAGTCATGGCGATGCCGAGAGCCCGGTCGAAGTGACGGCAGGTGTGCATGACGAGCTGTTTGTACTCAGCGTTACCAATCAGGGGGAGCCGATACCTGAATCGGTTCGTGCGCAACTGTTCCTGCCGTACTCAAGACCCATCACCGATGAGCCGCAAGCCGGGCTCGGACTGGGTCTGTACATCGCCAGTGAGATCGCCATTGCTCATGGAGGTACGCTAGAGGTGTGCTCCACGCGTGAGCAGGGCACGGTCTTTACCTTCAGCATGCCGTTAAAGTCTGCGTAAGCATTCTGCGTCAGCCAACGCCTGAGCGCAGGCTGCCCGCCTCCGGAAAACCTCGCGCTGCAGGCCGTCGCGTCGTTCGGTTGCGACAGCCCTGACCATCCTTGTTACAAACTCGTCCATCGCTTTGCTTGCTCATCGGCAGTGTCGCGTCGAACCTGAGGCTCGGGTTGCCATCAAAGGCCTGAGCCTTCACGGTTACTCCGAAGTTTTCACCTTGCCCAGAGGTAGTGATGAACAGTTTTGTGCGCAATCTTGTCGGGGGCGTGCTTGTTGCGTCATGCAGCATCGGCGCAGCCCAGGCGCAGACGCTGCCCAACAGCACCCTCAACAACGGTGCCAGCAGCAACCCGTATAACAGCCCGATCCACCGTGCCAACCCCAACAGTCGCCAGGGCACCGAGTCCAGCGTGCCCCCGTCTCGTGGCCCCAACATCACGCCGCCGGTGCGCAAGCCTACCCTGGAAAACGGTGGCATCGGCAACGGCTACCCCACGCGCCAGAACACGCCACGTCCTTCTACACCGACAATCGACCCCAAGCGCAGCAACTGAATTTTCAACCCGGCGAACCCGTGTGGACGTCGACTCAATGCATAAGGAAACGCTCATGCTTAGAAAAACCCTGATCGCGACATTGTGTACTGCAGCCATTCTGAGCCTGCCATTGACGGCCAGCGCCGCTACGGAAACCTACAAAAGCGAACTGGGCACCGTCACGGTGACGCCTGTTGTCGAAGGTCTGGATCATCCGTGGGCGCTGGCCTTTCTGCCTGACAGGCAAGGCATGCTGGTGACAGAGCGTTCCGGCAACCTGCGCGTGGTGTCGGCGGATGGCAAATTGTCTGCGCCGCTTTCCGGGGTGCCGCAAGTCTGGGCGCAGAAGCAGGGCGGTCTGCTTGATGTCGTGCTGTCACCGGATTTCGCCAAGGACCGCATGGTGTATCTGACCTATTCCGAGGGCAGCGGCAAGACCGCCGCCGAGGGTGATACCGCCGGCACTGCCGCAGGGCGTGGTCGCCTGTCCAAAGACATGACCCGCTTGGAAGACTTCGAAGTCATCTTCCGCCAGGAACCGAAACTGTCAGTGGGCAACCACTTCGGCGCGCGGATGGTCTTCGATCGCGACGGTTACCTGTTCATTGCGCTGGGCGAGAACAATCAGCGCCCCACTGCGCAGGATCTGGACAAGCTGCAGGGCAAGATTGTGCGCATCTATCCGGACGGCAGCGTACCGAAAGACAATCCGTTCGTGGGCCAGAAGGGCGTACGCCCCGAGATATGGTCCTATGGCCATCGTAATCAGCAGGGGGCCGCGCTGGATCCCTGGACCGGGACGTTGTGGACCAACGAGCATGGTCCCAAGGGCGGTGATGAGTTGAATATCATCGAACGTGGCGCGAATTACGGCTGGCCGATCGCGACCCACGGTATCGACTACTCGGGTCAGCCGATTTCGGAGTCCAAGGGCAAGGTTGTCGAAGGAACCAAAATTCCGTTCCAGGTCTGGGAAGTGTCGCCGGGCTTGAGTGGCATGGCGTTCTATGACCACAGCCTTTTCAAGGCATGGGATCACAGTGTATTCATCGGTGCGCTGGCCACTGAGGAGTTGATCAGGCTGCAGTTCGAGAATGACAAGATCGTTCATGAGGAGCGTCTGTTGAAAGACATGAAACAGCGCATACGTGATGTGCGTCAGGGGCCGGACGGTTACTTGTATCTGTTGACCGACGACGATAAGGGAAGCCTGCTGAAAGTCGGCTTGGCTCAGTAATAAACTATTAATCGTTTGAAAAAGAAAATTCCCACAATGTTGTGGGAATTTTCTTATGAGTTGCTTGCGGTGGTAACCGTTAAAGCCGTCGGATCAATTATCCTTTGCGTCACGTACCACTTCGCCTGTCTTGGCATCGACGTCGTAGTTCCACTCTACACCCTTGGCGTCTTTCAGTTCGATCTGGTAGATCAGGCGGCCGGTGCGGTCTTTTTCCAGCTCGGTATCGCTGACCGTAAAGCCCTGGTGCTTGGCAACAGCGTTCTTGTTGA
Organism: Pseudomonas sp. MWU16-30316; assembly: GCF_020515645.1. Classification (NCBI taxonomy): domain Bacteria; kingdom Pseudomonadati; phylum Pseudomonadota; class Gammaproteobacteria; order Pseudomonadales; family Pseudomonadaceae; genus Pseudomonas; species Pseudomonas sp. MWU16-30316. Next base: position 887,529 of record NZ_JAIZAZ010000001.1, read on the forward strand.
ACTGTTCAAAGTCACCCAGCGCCTGAGACTTGTACAGGCGGATCACTTCATCGGGACCAACGTCAGCCTGGGCGGCACCTGCAACAGCAGTGAGGGCAACAGCGGCGAAAACGGCAGGCATAAGTTTCATGGGGTATTTCCTTTCTGATTGATCTGTCTTGATGGATTCATCACAGGCTGATTGGTTCAGCGGTTTTGTTGAACTCAGATTATCCGCGCTTACTTAATTCACGCTTAATTATTCAAGTGTGCGAAACGTTATGAAGCCGGTCTCGCTCTGCCGATTCGCAAGTAAAGTTTTCCCCTGCACTTCGTTTACAGGCAGAGCGTCACGTAAAGGTTGAAAAAAACCGGCAGTGAACGTAAAAGGTTGGCCCCCTGCCGGAAGGTGCGTCGCGTCTGTCCAGGCATCTGTCCTTTCGGAGTCTGCTCGATGAGAACGCCTTACCGACCTGCCATGCGCCACGCCTGGCGATTGTTACCGTTGGGTATGGCGGTTGCCTCGCCGTTGCTGGCCGCAGAAGTGGTCAGCCTGGATGCGGTCAATGTCACTGGGTTCAGCGAGCCGGAAAGCACCGGCGACTATAAAGCAGAGCGGGCGTCGATCTTCGGCTTGGATCAGGCCTCTCTGCTGGACACGCCGGCCTCGGTGTCGGTGTTCAGCGCTGCGCTGATCGAGGACCGTCAGGCAAAGCTGCTGAGTGAAGTGCTGCGCAACGATGCGTCGGTCGGCGACGGCTATGCACCAGTGGGCTATTACGAAAACTTTGTGGTGCGCGGGTTTTCGTTGAACGCCGCCAACAGTTATCGCATCAACGGCCGCAGCATTGCCGGTGAGCAGAACGTAGCGCTGGAGAACAAGCAGCAGGTCGAGTTGCTCAAAGGGCTCTCCGGCCTGCAGAGCGGTGTGGCCGAGCCCGGTGGCGTCATCAACTATCAGACCAAGCGGGCGCAGGACGTCCGGTCGGTCACGGTCTCGACCAACGAGCACGGTGAACGTTACATCGCCACCGACGTCGGTGGCTGGTTCGGCAGCGAGCAACAGTTTGGCCTGCGCGCCAACCTTGCCCACGAAGACATTCGCTCGTATGTCGAACACGCCGATGGCCAGCGCGATTTCGCCTCGCTGGCGTTCGACTGGAACATCAGCGAGCGCGCGCTGCTGCAACTCGACGTCGAGTACCAGACCAAAGAGCAGCGCTCGGTGCCCGGTTATCAGCTTCTGGGCGGTACTGCGCTGCCTCACGATGCCTCACCACGTAAACTGCTGGGCTACCAGAACTGGTCCAATCCGGTCGGTATCGACTCGCTGAACATGAATGGACGTTTCGAATATCGATTCGATGACAGTTGGAAGGGCAGTCTCAGCGCTTCACGCAGTCGTGTGGTCATCGATGACTACAGTGCCTTTGCGTGGGGTTGCTACGGCTCGGCCAGTTGCGCAGGGCAAGCGGTGCCCAACCACTTCAGTGCCGAGGGTGGTTATGACATCTATGATTTCCGCAGCCCGGACGACACGCGTCGCAACGATGAAGTCGAAGCGGCCATGTCCGGCACATTCACTACCGGATCGCTGGGGCACGAACTGACCTTCGGCAGCAGTGCCTACCGCCGAACGGTCGATACGCGCGGGACCTTCAACGAATTCGTCGGCTCGGGCAATATCAATGAGGCGCCCGAGCAAGCGGCCCCCTCGACTCTGGCGCTTGCGCACACAGAGCGTCGTCTGGACAGCCGCCAGTACGGGCTGTTTGCCACCGACCGAATCAGTTTCAACGAGCACTGGCAAACCGTGCTGGGCGGACGCGGGGTGCGGCTCGACGAACAGGCGTTCAACGAGGACGGCAGCGATGCGCGACACACCGAGCGCTATGTGTTTCTGCCTCAGGCGGCGCTGATCTACAAGCCGGTGGACAACGTTTCGCTCTACACCAGCTACAGCAAGGGCCTGTCGCTGGGCGGGACAGCGGCGTGGTTCACCACCAATGCCAGTGAAATTCTTGCGCCGACCGTATCCCGACAGCTGGAAGCCGGTATCAAGTATGACTGGCAGCGCATGAGCCTGACCGCCGCAGTGTTTCAGGCCCGCCAGGCGTATCAGTACTCCAGGCCCAACGATGACGGCACGTTTACCTATGTGCAGCAAGGCGAGCAGAAAAACACCGGGCTTGAACTGGGGGCGAGTGGCTGGGTGACCGACCGCCTGCAGATATCCGCCAGTGCGGCGGCCATCCGGGCGCGCGTTGAAGACAGCGGCACCGAGGCCTATGACGATCATCAGGCCCTCAATGTGCCCAGATACCGTGGCAGCCTGCAAGCTGACTACAGCCTGCCGGTGCCCGGGCTCGCCTTACTCGGCGGGATGCAGTACAGCGCCAGCAAGTACGCTGACCGTGAAGGCTCCGTGCAGGTCAATGACTACACACTGTTCAATATCGGCAGCCGTTACAGCACCCGAATCAGCGGCTACGACACGGTCCTGCGCCTGACCGTCGACAACCTCTTCGACAAACGCTACTGGCGTGATGCCGGGGAGTATCTGGGTGACGACTACCTGTTCATGGGCGCACCCAGAACGGCGAGATTGTCGGCCACTGTCAACTTTTAGTGGACGGGCTCTACTGCAAGGAGCGTTGGCACGATCGTCGGGATTCTCGTTCCAAACGCTCCAGCGTGGGAATGCAGTTCTCGACGCTCTGCGTCGTCAAGAGGACGCGGAGCGTCCGGAACGGCATGCGACGCGGAGCGCCGCACGATAGTTGAAGTGATCGTTCCTCACGCTCCAGCGTGGGAATGCAGTTCTCGACGCTCTGCGTCGTCAAGAGGATGCGGAGCGTCCGGCACGGCATGCGACGCAGAGCGTCGCACGATAGCTGAAGTGCTCGTTCCTCACGCTCCAGCGTGGGAATGCAGGTCTCGACGCTCTGCGTCGTCAAGAGGACGCGGAGCGTCCGGAACGGCATGCGACGCGGAGTGCCGCACGATAGTTGCGATGATCGTTCCGCACGCTCCAGCGTGGGAATGCAGTTCTCGACGCTCTGCGTCGTCAAGAGGATGCGGAGCGTCCGGAAAGGCATGCGACGCGGAGCGCCGCACGATAGTTGAAGTGATCGTTCCTCACGCTCCAGCGTGGGAGTGCAGTTCTCGACGCTCTGCGTCGTCAAGAGGATGCGGAGCGTCCGGAACGGCATGCGACGCGGAGCGCCGCACGATAGTTGAAGTGATCGTTCCTCACGCTCCAGCGTGGGAATGCAGTTCTCGACGCTCTGCGTCGTCAAGAGGACGCGGAGCGTCCGGCACGGCATGCGACGCGGAGCGCCGCACGATAGTTGAAGTGATCGTTCCTCACGCTCCAGCGTGGGAGTGCAGTTCTCGACGCTCTGCGTCGTCAAGAGGATGCGGAGCGTCCGGAACGGCATGCGACGCAGAGCGTCGCACGATAGTTGCGATCATCGTTCCCGCTACAGGCCTCAGCTTCGTATCAGTGCGCCCGCAAGCTTTGCTATTCTTCGCGCCCTGTGAGCGCCAGGCGCTTTTTTCAGCCATGTTTCGGGGGCGTCATGACGGCCATCGTTCAATCCACTCCGCAACCTTTTACCAAAGGCGACTACAAGACCCTGAGTCTTGCGGCGCTGGGTGGGGCGCTGGAAATCTACGACTTCATCATTTTCGTATTCTTTGCACTGACCCTCAGCCAGCTGTTTTTCCCACCCGACATGCCCGAGTGGCTGCGTCTGCTGCAAAGCTTCGGGATCTTCGTGACCGGCTATCTGGCGCGCCCGCTGGGCGGGATTCTCATGGCGCACTTCGCCGACCGGCTGGGCCGCAAGCGCGTGTTCAGCCTGAGCATTCTGATGATGGCCCTGCCTTGTCTGCTGATCGGCATCATGCCCACCTACGCACAGATCGGTTACTGGGCGCCGCTGGTGCTGCTGGCGCTGCGCATCCTGCAAGGGGCCGCTGTGGGCGGCGAAGTGCCAAGCGCCTGGGTATTCGTGGCAGAACACGCGCCCAAGGGGCACCGCGGCTATGCACTGGGTGTACTGCAAGCCGGCCTGACGTTCGGGTACCTGCTGGGTGCACTGACCGCGACATGGCTGGCACGGGTCTTCAGCCCTGGCGAAATCCTCGACTGGGCATGGCGTATTCCGTTCCTGCTCGGTGGAGTATTCGGCGTGGTGGGCGTCTGGTTGCGCCGCTGGTTGAACGAAACCCCGGTATTTATCGCGATGCATGCCCAGCGTGAACATCTGACAACGCTGCCACTTGGCCAGGTCCTGCGTGAGCACCGCAAATCCTTGCTGCCTGCTGCGCTGCTGACCTTTGTGCTGACCTCCGCAGTGGTGGTATTGGTGGTGATCACCCCGACCGTCATGCAGCAGCGCTTCGGTATCAGCGCCAGCGATACCTTTGCCCTGAGCGCCGTCGGCATCGTGTTTCTCAATATAGGCTGTGTGTTGGCAGGCATGCTGGTCGACCGCATCGGCGCCTGGCGCGGCATCATGTTCTACAGCCTGCTGATGCCGATGGGCATTGGCGTGCTTTACACCAGCCTCATCGAGCAATGGATGCCACTGGGCATCGCCTACGCGATTGCCGGGCTGGCGTGCGGGATTGTCGGTGTGGTGCCGTCGGTGATGGTCGGACTTTTCCCGGCGAACATCCGGGTGTCAGGCATCTCGTTCACTTACAACATCGCCTACGCCTTCTGGGCCAGCACCACGCCATTGATGCTGATTGCTCTGATGCCCTGGAATATCTGGGTGTGCGTGCTGTATAGCCTGATCATGGGCGCCACAGGCCTGATGACCGCTGCGGTATTCGGTGTGCGCCGGGGCGTGGTGGTGGATGACCTGGCAAGCGGTAAAGCCGGATAACACCAGGCCGGTTGACACGGCGAATGCCGTTCTCGCAGAGACCGGCGACATCCGCTGCTCACCTCTGCTGTGGGGTGAGTAGCCGTTCAAATATGAGCGAAAAGTTCCTGGCACCCGACGCTTTCAATTGTAACAAGTGATTGTAATTCCGTTTCCTCAAGTCTATCTTGCGCCTCTCTATACTGTTTACGTTATTTATCTAATGTGCTCTTGGGTCGTGCCTGTGGGAAATGTTTCTTCAGGTGGATCATTCGCAGTGTCGATACGTTGGTAGGCGTAATTATTCCGCGTTTCATGTAGGAGCTTTCCTCAATATTTTATTATTGAAGATTTTTCTTACAGCTTTCGGCTGTATTGCAGGACTTTGAAGGTGTATCTCGTGTTTATGCAAAACAAGACTAAATAAAATGATTTCTGTGCCGATTGACTGTTTGGGTCATGGAAGACGAATGTAAGAAACATCCTACAAATTTGCCTATTAGGCAAAATGATGGCAAGGGGAAGTATCATGTGGGTGACAATGAGAGAGCAGGAGGTTCTTGGCCTGTTGTTGCAGGGATGTACGAACAAGGAAATTGCCAGGCAGCTCAGTATCAGTGACTACACCGTTCGCGATCACGTATCTTCGCTGCTAAGAAAGAATCAGGTAAGGACGCGTGCCGAGCTCATGGCCAGGTGCGTATCTCTATTGCTTCCGGGGAACACTGCCCGACCCCCTACATCTGTCGGATTGCGTAGCGAGCCAGCACATACATAATGTGTCTTGTCGCAACCTGTAACGTGTTAATGCAATGAGCACTGCTGACGTTTTGCGGTGCAATCAATAATACCGTGCTGCTCTGTGACTGCTGTCGGCCACTGTTTCCCGGCTGTCTGCAGAAAGGAATATCCGAAACCTGCTCGCACGACGAACTGTAAACAATAAAAAAGGAGCCACTCATGACTGTTTGTTTTGTTCGGGGCGAGTCAGGTGCCGACACGGCGTTGCGGCTGGATCCGCAGCGGCCTGATTTTAATATGACAACGGACTTCCAGCATCTGGCAACCCGGCAGTCCGCGCTTTCGGTGACGCAACTTGCCGAGCAACAGGCAAAGCTGTCCGGCCCTGTTGGCCTGTTTGCCAAACTCTGTCGGCAGCTTCGTTCGCAGGGGCGTCAGGCACCGTTACTCGAAGAGGTTACCCGACTTGAGGGCCGTAAGCGTCAATGGCTGGCCGAGCGCGCCGTACAATTCGCACTGGGCCTGCACGGCCGTCGGTCAGAAGCCGAGAACCCGTTCAAGGGCCTGGTGCGCGAAGACCTGTGCTGCATCGTATTCGATGAGCCATCGCCGCACACGCTGGTCGAGCGTTATGCCGCCAGCGAAGCGCTGCGAGCTCAGGACAGTGAGTACTTCGTCAAACTCATTGCTACCACGCGCAATACCGTCGAACGGCGAATCGTCTTTCATGGTCTGCTCGAACACTTCGACCGGCTGTTGCCCATCGAGAAGAGCATCTATCCGCTCAACTATCGCGCTGTTCAGCAAGCACACCTCGATCATGAAGAAGCCCTCTATGGCGCACTGATAAAGCAGCAGCCCATCGGCACATTGCTTGAGAGGCATACGCCTGAGTGGCTGTTGGATAACCTGTCCTCATTTGAACTTTCCATCGATCAAGCGTGTGGCTAATCAGGTCTCGGACGTGGGTATTTATACCAGTCGGTTGATGAGGTTTTACAAGCGCTTCAGGTCTTTTCTAAAAAAACATGTTTAATCAGAGTGCGCGTTAGCGCGCTCGGTGAATGATAAAAAATAACGGTTCGTGCAGATGCGTTCAAGCCTGCGGCTTTCGCACAGTCGATGAATTTGATTTATAAATATTGGAGTAATATCCATGAAAAAAATAGCACCCTTGCTTGTGTTGTTAGTGTCGGCTGCCAGCCAGGCGGGCGATTATTCTGTTACGACTACCCGAACGCCGACGTTTATCAATGGGCCTGGTCACAGTGCGTTTTCTCGACACCAATTGAGATTGGCTGACTACCCCCGCGGCGCGGCGAATAACTCTCGGTTGCAAAAGATTTCCTGGACCGCGACTACTTTTCCGGAAAGCGTGAACGAACGCGCAAATCTTTGTTTTAGGAGAGGCGGTGTACATGATTCTGATTGTATCTCTATAACGCCAGGCGTGCCTGGCAGTACTGAGAGGTTCAACAGTCTTGGTTTTAGCTATGCCTCCGACGTCATGATTAGGCACAGCGCTGAAAGTGGACCTTGGCAAAGCAAGCCTGCCGGGCCAGAAACAGTCACCTTTCATTTAACGTATTGATTGTTAATCCCTGGCGAGAACCGCCAGGGATCTTTCGGGGCAGGAGCCAACGTCATGCGAGTCATAAGTTCCGGAGCAGATGCACTGATAGCCGCGCAACAACTTGACGATAAAAGAGCGGCAAAAAACATGCCCTCAATTGCCAATTCCCCCCTCCGATCAACCTCTCCAGACTCTGCGGTGACCATCAGCGGCCAGGCCCTCCTGAAACACAGGGTATTTGGGGGCGCGGACTCTGCTGGTTCTGCGCCCATGCTGGGAAAAGCCGAATGTGGAATGTCCATGCCCGAGGCGTTTTTTTTAACCCGGGATGATCGCAGGCTGCTGGGTGATGTTTACGAGTGGGCGAGCGCTCAGGGAGCTGATCTAGGCTATGTTGATGATCTGGCTTTTGGACTGGCCTCGTACAGAGAGAAAGATGATGGAAGAATATGGGGCCGCCAGAACCAGGGCAAAACATATGACATGGAAGGCCACAAGGTGTTCTACAGTTTTACCGAGTCGCACGCGGCCACCGCCAAGCGTATTACCGAAAGCGATGGGTTAAAAACAACGCGGCTGGATCAGGGGTTTGTTCGCTTCATCACCGACAAGGACTACGGGTCTATAGGCCACAATAATTTTGAGTTCATGGAAAAAGTCATCAACAGGTTTTCAACGGCGGGGGAAAGAGACGAGCAACTGGGCGCAGATTTCGCGACCTATAAAAGCCAGAAGAGCGACTACATAAGGACGCTGTCCAAGGAGAAATACACGCCCGGCGAAGGAGACACCCAAGAAACGACCGCCGTGAAAAAATCCACCAAACCCAAGGAAATCACTCTGGAAAGCCTGCGTGCCGATATGCGCGAGGCGTTCTTCAAGGCGATGGGGGTCAAGAGTTTCTCATCCCTGTTCGACATGCTGTTCAAGCACAAGCGTTGACGGATCAGGCCTGTGCGCCAAGCGACTGGTGGTCTGACGGCGCATCCTGAGGGCTGACTACGCGGTTGCGACCGGTGCTTTTAGCCAGATACAGGGCTTTGTCTGCTTCATGCAGCCACGAGGAGGCATCCGGCATTTCAGGGGAGTAGGCGGCAATGCCGATACTGAGGCTGACCTTGAGATCGCAATGCAGGGTATAGGTCATTTCATCTATCGCCAGGCGCAGGCGCTCAAGGATTTCCTTTGCCTGAAACAAGCTGGTATCGGGCAGAATGACGCAGAATTCATCGCCGCCACAACGCCCGATCAAGTCGGAGTCGCGCAGGTTTTCTATCAGTGCTTCGCTGATACTCTGCAGCACCGTGTCGCCCATCAGGTGGCCATAAGTGTCGTTGATGACCTTGAAGTGATCGATATCGATCAGCGCGATGACGCACTCCTGATACGCGCCTTGGTTACTGGCGTACTTCAGGTCAAGCAGGTCCTTCCATGCGCCATGATTGAGCAGGCCGGTGAGGCTGTCTGTGCGGCTTACCTTGCGCAGGATGTTGCGGTGTTCCCACAGCTTGAGGGTGACCTGATGGCTCAGCCAGCCAATGAAAATGGGGTAGATCACCAGTACAGGAAGACAGGCATAGATCTGCGCCATGTTGCCGTGCAGATTGATCACAGGGTTGAGCGCGGCCAGTGAAATCAGCACGCCCAGTGCCTGTGCGCATAAGCCCTGGAGCATCAGGCGTGGCCCGGCGGCGGCCATGTTATGCATGGCCATCATGGCAAGGACGGTGACCCCGGGAACCGCACTGAAACCCATCGCACCCACCCAGAAACCGCCCAACAGCGAATCGAAAAGCAAATTGCGCCATTCGGCTTCATAGGGCTCGCGCGACTTTCTTGCAATCTGGTAGGCAACGTGCGGCCATACCAGAGCGTTGAACAGCGCCAACAACCACAGCCAGTGTGCAGCATTCACGTAATATAAAGACACAGCAACCGTCACAAAACCAACGCTTACACCGAGTGATCTCGGGGCGTAGATCCGCTTGGCGAATGCCATCCCTTTGCGGTGATAGGTGCTCATAGGTGCTTACCGGACATTACTTTTGAATCGGTCAGAAACCGCCACCACCTGACCGAAAGGCTGGAGTTTGAGCGTTCGCTAGTGGCAAGGGAAGTGTATTTTGCCTGGAGGTGTCAAATAGCTACATGGTGAGGAAAGATCACTGTTTAAAAGTCAATTAAATGACAGAAACAGTGCTAAAGCCTGTTCAAAAATATGACGATATATAATTCAACACACGTTAAATAACCGGGGCAGGGTGTCTGGGTGTTTGCAGACACACTGCCCGGCGAGTTCAATAAAGCGACAGTCAGGCGGTTATAACGGTGCCTTGTTTTTCTGAATGCTGGTCATCCATGCGACGGCAATGGACAGCAGCGCAACAACAGCGGCGACATACCCTACGGCACCCAGGCCCAGGTGCTCGATGGTAAGGCCTCCGATGATCGAGCCCAGGCCGATGCCGGCATTGGCGGCCGAGACATTCAGGGTCCCTGCCAGTGCCTGGGCCTGAGGCGCTGCTTTCATCACCCTGATCTGGCAGATTGGAAACAGCGCCGTATGCGCGATGCCCCAAATCACCAGCACCACGGCCAGCAGCGGCATGGAGCCTGCGGCGGGTACGCTTGCGGTCATGCCCAGTGCGAGCAGCAGCGCAAAGGCCATGGTCGAGCCGAGGGGGCTGCGGTCCACATAACGTCCCCCCAGTGCATTACCGATCAGGCCGACCGCGCCGAAGCCCATCAACCACCATCCCACTTGAGCCGATTCGATGCCTGCGATGCGTTCCAGCGTGTCAGCCAGGTAGGTATAGGCACCGAACATGGCCGTGAACAGCAGGATGGACAGCAGCAGGTTGGAGAGGAAAAACGGATCCCGGAGAATTTTTGCCTGCTCGGCGAGGCCGACCTTTGCAGTAGGTTCGATACGGGGCATCGACAGTGCCAGCAACAGGGCCATCAACGCTGATAGCAGCGTCAGCGCCCAGAATGCGCCGCGCCAGCCCACGGCATCGGCAAATACTGTACCCAGCGGAATACCGAACAGCATGGCAGCCGAGATGCCGAGGTACACCTGCGCAACGGCCTTGCCGGCGCGCTTGGGTCCGGCCAGCAGACTTGCCGTTTCACTGGCCGTGCCCCAGAACACCGGCAAGGCCAATGCCGGAATGAACCGCGCCAGCGCCAGCACCCAGATGTTGCTCGACACCGCCGCCAGTGCGTTGGAGGCGGCGAAGATCAGCAGAATGACGATGAACGTGCGCTTGCGGTCCAGGTGCGAGAGCATGGCCGTCAGCGGTGGGCCAAAGAGCATCACCGTGAAGGCGAACAGCGTCACCAGCAAACCGGCAGTTGATATGGAAATTCCCAGATCGCGGGCCATTGAAGGCAGCAGACCGATAATGAGAAATTCTGTGGTGACGATCACGAAGCCGGCCAGGGCCAGAATCGCGATGGACAAACCGGCACCGGTCGAGCTTTCGCTGCGGGTGCCGGCAGCAGTGGTTTCCAGAGAAGGCATGGTACAGACCCCGTAAAAAATAAGTCCGCCAGCTTATTGCAGAAAAGAATTCCTATCTTTGGTAAATTTTCCCTGCATTATGGATTGAATTTCACTAATCGAGGTTTCATGTGCTGTCGACTGACCGCCTCAAAGGTATCGAAACGTTCGTTGCCGTTGCCAACGCGGGAAGCTTTACCGCAGCCGCTGAACGCTTGAACCTGACCAATTCTGCGGTCAGTAAAAGTGTGGCGCGCCTGGAAAGCCGTCTCGGCATGCGCCTGTTCGAGCGGACTACTCGCAGTCTGGCGCTGACGGAGGAGGGCGCGGCCTATCACACCGTGTGCGTGCGGATGCTTGCCGACCTGGAGGCTGCTGAAACTGCGCTGGCGGCTCAACGCACAGAGCCCGCCGGACAATTGCGCATCGATCTGCCTGCGACCTTCGGCCGTTTGCATGCGCTGCCGTTGATTCTTGCCTTCACCGGGCAGCATCACAAGTTGCGCCCGCGAATAACCTTCACCGACCGTTTCGTCGATATCCTTGAAGAGGGCATCGACCTGGCCGTGCGTATCGGTGGTCCACGGGTCTGGCCCGCAGGCGTCGCGCACCGGTATCTGGGCACCGAGCGGGTGATCTTCTGCGCTGCACCGGCGTATCTGCAGCGTCACGGCACCCCGCATACGTTCGAGGACCTGGCCAGTCATGCCTGCATTCTGTTTGGCCGTGGCGATGGCAGTACCAGCCCCTGGCTGTTTGTCGATGAGCAGGGGCAGCGGGAGGCACGCGCTGTAGAAGCACGACTGGTTATCGGCAACGCAGAGGCCCAGGTGGCAGCGGTGACGTCGGCATGGGGAATTGCCCAGCTGGCAACCTGGTTGATCAGGGAGCAGCTGCAGCGCGGCGAATTGGTGGAGATCCTCCCGCAACTGGCCACCGATGGCCTGGCCTTGCACCTGGCCTGGCCGCGTAACCGCGAGTCCCTGCCCAAGGTGCAGGTGCTGGTCGAGCGGTTGTCAGAGGCGTTGCGGGTGGACTGAGTCGTATCGGACCGGCTGACCGGTCCGCGCAGATCACTGGCCGATGACAGTCTTCACCAGCGCAGCATGCTCTTTCGGATTCTTTGCATTGGAGACCACGTTCAGCACCGCTGCGCGGGTACCCGATGCAGCGACGATCGATGTGCTCAGCACCTGGGCGTCGCTCATGGTCGCTGAGGTGTCCAGCTGGCGCACACCAAGACCGTTCTTCTTGACGATCTTCTTGTCACCCAGTTTTTTGAAGTCTTTGTAGCCGGTACTCTGCTGGGCAAGGATGCCGGTGACCAGTCCATCAAGTACTACACCGTCGTTATCGCTGGCCTGCACGCCCATTGGCATCGGCGTTTCGGTAACGATCAACACGCGCTTTTCAGCCGCATTGGTGTACAGCGACCCCGTCACACCCTGGGCCTTGGCTTTTGCGTCAATCTCGGGCATCTCGCCCTGTACGTAGCCCGCAGGAATGGTGAAGGTCAGTTTGCCGCCCAGCAGTGAAGCGTTTTGCACCGCAGCAGCGGTGGGCGCAGCAGCCTGCGGCTTGGTGGCAGCCTGAACGCTGACCATGCTCTGACATGCTGTCAGTGCGACACACACAGCGATTGCCTTGAAACCGAAAGAACGCATGGAAATTCCTTTTTTGTCTGTTAATGACACAGGCGTTTGCGCCTGAGGCATGTGAGTGACCGGGCAGGTAAAAGTGCCCATAAAAAAACGACCAGTCCGATCACTCAGGCTGGCCGTCGTTTTGCTGCGTTACGCTTATTCGGCGATTTGCAGTTTGCGCGACTCGGTGTAGACGTAACGCACTTTTTCATACTCGAACGGCGAGTTGAGCTGGCCGTAACGGAAGCTGGTGACGTAACGGCGATCAATGGCGCGCAACACGGTGATTTCCGGATGGTCGTTGCTGACTTCGGCCACGTTCAGGAAGTTGATCTGGTTTTCAGCCGTGTAGTCGAACAGCATGCCACCGGTGTCACGCAGGTTCGATGGACCGAACAATGGCAACACCAGATAAGGCCCTGCAGGCACACCGTAGAAGCCCAGCGTCTGGCCGAAGTCTTCGCTCTGACGCGGCAGGCCCATCATGGTCGCCGGGTCCCACAGACCGGCGATGCCGATGGTGGTGTTGAGCAGCAGACGGCCAGTGGTGTCCAGCGAGCGCTCGCCCTTGAACTGCAGCAGGCTGTTCAGCAGGTTGGAGACATCGCCCAGGTTGCTGAAAAAGTTGCTCACACCGCTGCGCACGAAGCCAGGGGTGATGTAGCGGTAGCCGTCCACGACCGGCAGGAATACCCATTCATCGAAACGGTAGTTGAAGTGGTAAACCCGGCGGTTCCAGGATTCCAGCGGATCATAGACTTCCAGTGCGTTGATGGAGGCGCGCTCGAACTCACGCTGATCCAGCCCCGGGTTGAATTGCAGCGACTTCAGCGGCTGGGTGAAACCGTCAGCATCGGTCTGACGGGCCACAGTGGCCGGGTGCTGAGCCTTGTTGCTGGTATCCGCGTCAGCGGCCTGGACTGTGCCGGCACAGAGCAGAGCGGCAAGAAGTAAAAGACGTTTAGCCACGGAAAAACTCCAGCATGGCGTCGGTGTTGACGCGGTAATTAAGGTTGCCGCAATGCCCGCCGTACGGGTAAACGGTCAGGCGATCGCCAAAGGTCTTGCGCAGGAAGCCGAGGTCACCCGAGCCCAGAATCACGTCGTCGGCGTTGTGCATGACGGCAATCTTGGTGTTGCTGTGCAGGTAATCTTTTAGGGCGTAGAGGCTGACCTGGTCGACCAGTTGCAGAAGGCTACCGCCGTCGGTGCGTGCGCGCCACATCGGGATGACCTGTTCGGTCAGGTAGCAATCGAAGTCGCACTGCAGGGCACGCTTGAGGAATGGCGTCAGACTGGTGCCTTCGGTGATCGGGAATTTCGGTGGCGTGATCAGACCGCGACGGTTGATCAGGTCGGAGGTGAACGCGATATCCGCCGACGAGAAGCGGAACGAGGTACCGATCAGCATCGCCATCTGTTCATTGGTCAGGTGCTGCTTGGACTGCTGGAAGTCGAACAGCAGTGCATCGTTGAGGTCGATGTAGCCCTTCTGGCGGAAGTAGCGAGTCAGCTTGGCCAGCACCAGTTCATAGAACGTAGTGGTGTTGTTGATGCCCTTGACGTTGGTTTGCACCAGTTTGTCGAGGTTGCTGATCGAGGTGTAGAGATTGACCGGCGGGTTGAGCAGCAGGACTTTCTTGAAGTTGAAGCTGCGACGGGTTTCGTCCAGCTTGCTGACGAATGCAGCATTCAGTGCGCCGAGGCTGTAACCGGTCAGGTAATAGTCGGTTACCGGCAGTTGCGCCTGCTGAGCCCGAATGGCCTGCATGACGCGATAAATGTCTTCTGCGTCGTCGGTGGAGACGCCGGGAGTCGCAAAGCGCGAGGCCGAGCTCATGAAGTCATAGCTGGTGGGCGAAGACAGCTGCACGACGTGGTAGCCCGCGCCGTAATAGAGCTTTTTCAGGAATTCATTGATGGTGCTGTTATACGGCGCGCCGGTGCCGGCGATCAGGAAGATCAGCGGTGCAGCGTGGTCCTGTTTGGCCAGGCGATAGTGCAACTTTTTCACTGCCCAGAAGTTGTCGGGCAGGGTGAACTCGCGCTCGGGATGCAGGTTCAGGGTGTAGACATCCTGATCGATATCTTCATCGTCAGGCAGGTCGGGGCGCAGATCGGGCGGTGTGGTCGCAATGGTCGCTTCAAACGGATTAGTCAGCGGGTAGCCATAGGTGGCGGAGTCGACATTGGTTGCCAGAGCGGACGCACTTAAACACAAGCCACCTATAACGGTGGCGAGGCGCAGAAAACGGAGCATGACTAAATCCCTTGGGAAAGAAGTGCTGATGAGATACGCAGGCTATGACCAAGGTGTAGTGCCAAAGTGCCCCATCCACCGGTTAACCCTGTAAATATGACGGAACAATACACGTTCTTTGGATTTTGCAATGCAGATATGCGGTTTATTTTTGCATGGCTAGTGTATTTGCTGCCCCGGCGCGACGTTTGCACGGGCTGGGAAAGGTAGGCAGGCCCTGGCCTGGCGGCGAATTTTCCGGCTTGCGGAAAGCACAAAGGAGAGCCGTAGCTCTCCTCCAATGTGGTTCACGTGCTCTTTTTATTGTTATAGGGCGGCCTGTTATTGTTGTTGGCGGCCAGTCCCTTTACAGCGTTGTTGTGCGACCCCCATCCGGGGTCAAGAGCAAACGTATTTTTTTGAGCGCTGATTCGCTTTAATCACCTGTCTGCACAACGGGTTGATCCCACCGGTTCTGGAGCTACCTGACGGTAGTTTTATTGTTCTCGGTCCGGTCGCGAGGCCTTCCATTGAAAGGTCCCTGTAAAGCGGGTCCACTCCAAAAAAATCTGTTAGCTGCGCCTCTGTCCGTTTTGTTCTTGTTGTGTCAGAGCCGTTACGTCTTATTTTTATTGGTTTGCTGCATCATTTCTTGTTTTTGTTGTACCAGAGATATAGCAGGACCCGTGCCAGTTTTTGAAAATCCTTTTAAATCAGCTATTTATGAATTCTGATGATTGTCGGTTAGTCAGAGAGCCGGAAAAAATGTTTCCGTGTTACCCGTTCACGGTGGTGATCGTAAACCTGCGGTAACACATCGTGTTTCCTTCGCAGTATGAGCCGGAATGGTGCGCCGCAAGTCTCTGTCGTCTATACGACGATGGTATGGGGTTCGGCGCTCGCCATTGGACACAACGGTGCGTCTCCTGCCGTTGATGGCTGGATCGAGGCGTTTTTCGCTGTGCGTTGTCGTTGATGGCTCGATGTTGTCGTTTCCCATTGCCCCGGTGTCGCAGACAGAGCATGCCCGCCTGGCCGGCAGGTCGATGATCAGTGTGGCGTTGTAGTGCGTTTGATTGCGCGCGGCAGCGATAAAAACGTGCAAGGCGCCGCGTGCCCCAAGGTCGGGCGCGGGGCGGTCTGGAGAACAACGTTAACCATGCCCCGACACCCGTCGGTGCAGACTTCCGGGGAAGCGACAATGATGATGCGAAAAATACTGGGGGCGGGTGCCGCTCTGGTACTTGCGGTCAGCTCCACGCTGGCGGTTGCTGAAACCAAGACCCTGACCATCGGCTATGTGGAAGGCTGGTCCGACAGTGTCGCCACCACCTTCGTGGCCTCCGAAGTGATCAAGCAAAAGCTTGGTTATGACGTCAAGTTGCAGTCTGTCGCTGCAGGGATCATGTGGCAGGCGGTGGCCACCGACAAGCTCGACCTGATGCTGTCTGCGTGGCTTCCAGGCACGCATGGCGAGTACTACGCCAAGTACAAGGACCAGGTCGTCAACTATGGCCCCAACTTCAAGGACGCCAAGATTGGCCTGATCGTGCCTGAATACGTGAAGGCCAAAACCATCGAAGACCTGAAGACCGATGCTTCCTTCAATAAGAAGATCACCGGGATCGATGCGGGCTCGGGCGTGATGCTCAAGACCGATCAGGCTATCAAGGACTATGGTCTGGACGGCTATAAACTGCAGGCAAGCTCCGGCGCAGGCATGATTGCCGAGCTGACCCGCGCCGAGAAGGCGAAGAAATCCATCGTCGTCACCGGCTGGGTGCCGCACTGGATGTTCGCCAAATGGAAGCTGCGTTTCCTCGACGACCCGAAAGGTGTCTACGGTGAGGCTGAAACCGTAGACAACGTTGGCAGCCTGGGCCTGGAGAAAAAAGCCCCTGAGGTCGTGGCCTTCCTGAAAAAATTCCAGTGGGCATCCAAGGATGAAATCGGTGAGGTGATGCTGGCGATTCAGGACGGTGCCAAACCTGAAGCTGCAGCCAAGGACTGGGTAGCCAAGCACCCGGACCGTGTTGCTGCATGGACTGCCAAATAGTCTCAAAGTGTCTGAACAGCCGTTCTCGAGGCCGTCTGGTGTTATCGCCAGACGGCCTTTTGTTTTCCTGCCCCGGAGTGTTTTCGGTGCGACCGACTGCCGGCGGGTCCAGGCCGTGCGAGAAGAGCTATCTGCAGCTAATGTCGTTCTAATACTAAGGTCGTCTGGAGTGCGCGCCGGACCCGACTAAAGTGCATTACGTGACATCTCATCTGTGCTGCGAGGACAAAAACAATGAACGACAGCATTTACCTCTCGATTCAAAACAGCCCGCGTTTCAAGGAGCTGGTATCCAAAAGAGAGCGGTTCGCCTGGATTCTCTCGGCGATCATGCTTGGCCTGTATGCGGCCTTTATTCTTTTGATTGCTTACGGACCCCATATTCTGGGGGCCAAACTGAGTCCCACTTCGACCATTACCTGGGGAATGCCGATAGGCGTAGGGCTGATCCTTTCCGCGTTTATATTGACCGCCATCTATGTTCGTCGTGCCAACGGTGAATTCGATGACCTGAATAACGCGATCCTGAAGGAGGCTCAGCAATGATCCGGCGCCTATCAGCAGCACTTGGCCTGGCCGCCTTCGCGCCGACCCTCTGGGCGGCAGACGCGTTGACGGGTGCAGTGCAGAAGCAACCCCTGAACGTCGCCGCGATCGTCATGTTCGTGGTCTTCGTAGCCTTCACGCTGTACATCACCTACTGGGCGTCGAAAAAGAACAAGACCGCGTCGGACTATTACTCCGCAGGTGGCAAGATCACCGGTTTCCAGAACGGGCTGGCGATTGCCGGTGACTACATGTCGGCAGCCTCCTTTCTGGGGATTTCCGCACTGGTCTACACCTCCGGCTACGATGGCCTGATCTACTCGATCGGCTTCCTGGTGGGCTGGCCGATCATCCTGTTCCTGATCGCCGAACGCCTGCGTAACCTGGGTAAATACACCTTTGCCGACGTGGCCTCGTACCGCCTCAAGCAAAAGGAAATTCGTACCCTGTCTGCCTGCGGCTCGCTGGTGGTGGTGGCGTTTTACCTGATTGCGCAAATGGTCGGTGCCGGCAAGCTGATCCAGCTGCTGTTCGGTCTGGACTACGCCGTTGCGGTGGTGTTGGTCGGGATCCTGATGTGCCTCTATGTGCTGTTCGGCGGCATGCTCGCCACGACCTGGGTGCAGATCATCAAGGCGGTGATGTTGCTGTCCGGTGCGTCGTTCATGGCGCTGATGGTCATGAAGCACGTCAACTTCGACTTCAACATGCTGTTCTCCGAAGCGATCAAGGTTCACCCCAAAGGTGAGGCGATCATGAGCCCTGGCGGGCTGGTGAAAGACCCGATCTCGGCGTTCTCGCTGGGTCTGGCCCTGATGTTCGGTACCGCAGGCCTGCCACACATCCTGATGCGCTTCTTCACCGTGAGCGATGCCAAGGAAGCCCGCAAGTCAGTGCTCTACGCAACCGGCTTTATCGGCTACTTCTACATCCTGACCTTCATCATCGGTTTTGGCGCGATCCTGCTGGTCAGCACCAATCCGGCGTTCAAGGATGCAGCGGGCGCCTTGCTGGGCGGTAACAACATGGCAGCGGTTCACCTGGCCGATGCGGTCGGTGGCAGTCTGTTCCTGGGCTTCATCTCGGCAGTAGCCTTCGCCACCATTCTGGCAGTGGTTGCCGGTCTGACTCTGGCGGGTGCTTCGGCGGTTTCCCACGACCTGTATGCCAGCGTCATCAAGGCAGGCAAAGCCAACGAGAAGGACGAGATCCGTATCTCGAAAATTACCACCATCGCCTTGGCGGTCGTGGCGATCTTTCTGGGTATTGCCTTTGAAAGCCAGAACATCGCCTTCATGGTGGGCCTGGCGTTCTCGGTCGCGGCAAGCTGCAACTTCCCGATCCTGTTGCTTTCCATGTACTGGAAAAACCTGACCACCCGTGGCGCCATGATCGGCGGCTGGATGGGCCTGATCAGTGCAGTGGTGCTGATGGTGCTGGGTCCGACCATCTGGGTGCAGATCCTGCATCACGAGAAAGCCATTTTCCCTTACGAATACCCGGCGCTGTTCTCCATCGCCATCGCCTTCGTAGGTATCTGGTTTTTCTCCATCACCGACAAGTCGAAAGCGGCAGAGGGCGAACGCGCGCTGTTCTTCCCGCAATTCGTCCGCTCGCAGACGGGGCTGGGTGCCAGTGGTGCGGTTTCGCACTAAGGTCAGGTTGTTGTGAACGAAGCAGCCTTCGGGCTGCTTTTTCATGGCCGATAAAAAACCCCGCTTGAAAAAGCGGGGTTTTTATTGGCTACATGCGCTGCTGCGTGGAGCAGCAGGTCATATCTTGCCGAGCAACACCAGAATCAGCAGGATCACCAGGATCGTACCGATGATGCCCGACGGACCGTAGCCCCAGCTGCGCGAGTGCGGGAATACTGGCAAACCGCCAACTAGCAGCAGAATCAGAACGATGATAAGAATAGTGCCGATGCCCATGGTGAGTTCCCTCTTTACATTAGTGTTAATTAACAGATGCAGTTGAAACGTCATGCCGGACGGTATGAAGTTGCCTGCTTGACTCATCGGACTCTGGGCGTCGGAGAAAGGTTCGATCTATTTTTAATAATTTATTACATATTTGAAAATCATTGAAAATCAGGGGTTTGTCGCATTTTTGTCTGACAATAACTCGGTCTTTTTTTGACCTGATGCGTTTGATTCAGTCTTGAAAATAATTGAACTAAACACCCTGGAAAGTCTCCGCGCGGCGTGAACTTTCTACCTGAGGCATGGCCCACAAGAGGACACCGTGATGATTTATCGAGTGGCGGCGGATGCCGTGGTCGTGTTTCATCTACTGTTCATTGTGTTCGTCCTGTTCGGCGGACTGCTGGTATTGAGAAGGCCCTGGCTGGCACTGCTGCACGTTCCTGCTGTGGCCTGGGGGACAGCGGTCGAGTTTCTGCACCTGTATTGCCCGCTGACACCGCTGGAAAACACCCTGCGCAGCAACGCTGGAGGGCAGGGCTACACCGGGGGCTTCGTGGAGCATTATCTGATCCCGCTGATTTACCCGGCCGGGCTTACGCCGGGCATACAGCTTTGGCTGGGCGGCATTGTCGTGCTGCTCAATGTGTCGGTGTATGGCCTGTTGCTGGTGCGGTATGTGACACGAGCGAGGCGTTCATAGGGCTGCGGTTTGCACCAGGCATTCAGCGTCTTGATGGTGGGGTTGTGGCGCTTCCACTGTGATTACACTCAGGCAACTCCTGCACATCACAAGGCTCTCGGCTATGCAAAACCGCATCATGATTACTGGCGCCGGCTCAGGTCTGGGCCGTGAAATTGCACTGCGCTGGGCGCGCGAAGGGTGGCGGCTGGCACTGTCGGACGTCAACGATGCAGGCCTGCAGGAGACCCTTGCGCTGGTACGCGAGGTGGGTGGTGACGGTTTTGTGCAGCGTTGCGACGTTCGCGACTACAGCCAGCTCACCGCGTTTGCCCAAGCGTGCGAACAGCGCTTTGGCGGTATCGACATCATCGTCAACAACGCGGGTGTCGCGTCCGGTGGCTTCTTCAACGAATTGTCGCTGGAGGACTGGGACTGGCAGATTGCAATCAATCTGATGGGCGTGGTCAAAGGCTGCAAGGCGTTCCTGCCAATGCTGCTGGCCAGCAAGGGCCGGATCATCAACATCGCCTCGATGGCAGCGCTGATGCAGGCCCCGGCGATGAGCAATTACAACGTCGCCAAGGCCGGGGTCGTCGCGCTTTCCGAGAGCCTGCTGGTCGAACTGCATGACCAGGGGGTTGGTGTTCATGTGGTCTGCCCATCGTTCTTTCAAACCAACCTGCTGGATTCCTTCCGTGGCCCTACGCCCGCGATGAAGGCGCAGATCGGCAGGTTGCTGGAGAAGTCGCCGATCACCGCCGCAGATATCGCCGACTACATCTTCAGGCAGGTGGGCGAAGGCGAATTCATGATCCTGCCCCACGAAGAGGGCCGTATGGCCTGGGACCTGAAGCGCAAACAGCCACAGGCGATGTATGACGAAATGACCGTCATGTGCGCCAAGATGCGCGCCAAGGCGCAAAAGGGGCATGCCTGACTAGCCCGGACGCTCCGCGTCCTCTTGCGACGCAGAGCATCGCGATCTGAATTCCCACGCTGGAGCGTAGGGAACGATCACCTCAACTATCGTGCGACGCTCCGCGTCGCGATCTGCATTCCCACGCTGGAGCGTAGGGAACGATAACCGCAACTATCGTGCGACGCTCCGCGTCGCATGCCTTTCCGGACGCTCCGCGTCCTCTTGAGGTTACGGCGTTGCCTGTTCAAGGTTATCAAGGTCATGACCGCACGGTTTTCTGGTAGGGTTGCGCGCATCTTTCAGCCCTGTCCTGAGAACCTTTCATGCTCAATTATCTGTGGTTCTTCCTCGCCGCCCTGTTCGAGATATTCGGCTGCTATGCCTTCTGGCTATGGCTGCGCCAGGGCAAGAGCGCGCTGTGGGTGATCCCTGCGCTGGCCAGCCTGACGCTGTTTGCACTGTTGCTGACACGTGTGGAGGCGGCTTACGCGGGGCGTGCCTATGCGGCGTATGGCGGGATCTATATTATTGCGTCGATCGCCTGGTTGGGGCTGGTCGAGCGGGTCAGGCCGCTGGGCACGGACTGGCTGGGTCTGGCGTTCTGCGTCCTCGGTGCGACCATCATTCTGCTGGGGCCACGTTGGGCTGCCTCCTGAGTAACCACCGCCGCGAACGAAATTTCCCACGGATTTGGCCGGAAAGTAAGACGTTTCCTTCAGTCTTTTCCGGTGCTGTCGCAGGACGTTACTGATTTGCCATCAGCGCATTGAAGCGCCACGTTTCGCCATGCACCCTGCCTCTTTTGCGCAACGCAAGGGTGGAAAAAATGCTGGTACTGATGCGGGAAATTGGCGAAACGTTTTCCATCGGTGATGACATCACCGTGCAGATTCTGGGGATCAACGGCAATCAGGTCAGGCTCGGGATCAATGCCCCGAAAGACGTCAAGGTGCACCGCGCCGAGGTCTACAAGCGCATTGCCAGGACGCTTTCGCAACAGGCAACAACGCCGCTTCAGTGAGCGGCGTTGTCAGCAAGCAATCTTATGGGCAGATGACCTGACTCGGCCTGTCGAAAACCCGACTAAGGCACCGTAGGCGTTATTCAAAAAACTCCTTGGGTACGTCGTGCTTGAGCATCAGCTGACACTGCTGGCTCTCCAGGTCGAAAAAAATCACCGCCTGGCCTTTGGTCAACGCATGACGCACGCGCAGTACCCGGGTTTGCAGCGGTGTTTCATCGCCATTATCGGTGCCCTCACGGGTGACGAAATCCTCGATCAGGCGAGTGAGGGTGTCAGGTTCCAGTTGGTCGTAGGGGATCAGCATGGCGGTTCTCGTGTCGATGAGCGGCGATGATAGAACTGCGGTGCCATGCACCGCAATTCACAGGGCCTCAACTCTCTTCGCGATTCTGCCCGATCAGGCTGTCGACCGGTGGCACGCGGGTATCGGATTCCATCTGCGCATCGTGCTCGATCTGATGGCTGAAGCGCTCCAGCGAGCTCTGCGCAGGCTTGGCATCGCTGGCGAATACCGGTGGGCTGAGCATGTAGGCACCGAGCAACTTGCTCAGCGCTGCCAGACTGTCGATATGCGTGCGCTCGTAGCCATGCGTCGCGTCACAGCCGAAGGCCAGCAGGGCGGTGCGGATGTCATGCCCCGAGGTCACCGCCGAGTGCGCATCACTGTAGTAATAGCGGAACAGGTCACGACGCACCGGCAGCTCGTTGTCCACGCCCAGCCGTAGCAGATGACGAGACAGGTGGTAGTCGTAAGGACCGCCCGAGTCCTGCATCGCCACGCTGACGGCGTGCTCGCTGGAGTGTTGCCCCGGCGCAACCGGTGCAATGTCGATGCCGACGAATTCGCTCACATCCCAAGGCAGCACACCGGCTGCGCCGGTACCGGTTTCTTCGGTGATGGTGAACAGCGGGTGGCAATCGATCAACGGCTCGGCACCGCTGTCGACAATGGATTTCAGCGCGGCGAGCAGTGCCGCCACACCGGCCTTGTCATCCAGGTGACGGGCACTGATGTGTCCGCTCTCGGTGAACTCCGGCAGCGGGTCGAAAGCCACGAAGTCACCGATGCCGATGCCCAGTGATTCGCAGTCGGCGCGGGTGGTGCAATAGGCATCCAGGCGCAGCTCGACGTGGTCCCAACTGATCGGCATTTCGTCCACGGCGGTGTTGAACGCATGTCCGGAAGCCATCAGCGGCAGAACGCTGCCACGGATTACGCCGGTGTCGGTGAACACGCTGACCCGGCTGCCTTCGGCAAAGCGGCTCGACCAGCAGCCGACTGCAGCCAGCGCCAGGCGGCCGTTGTCTTTGACTTCCCGAACACTGGCACCAATGGTGTCCAGGTGCGCCGATACGGCCCGGTCGGGGCTGTTCTGCTTGCCCTTCAGCGTGGCGCGAATCGTGCCGCGGCGGGTCAGTTCGAACGGGATGCCGAGTTCTTCGAGGCGCTCGGCCACGTAACGCACAATAGTGTCGGTAAAGCCGGTAGGGCTTGGGATCGCGAGCATTTCCAACAGAACTTTCTGCAGGTATTTCAGATCCGGATCGGGGATATTTGCAGGGGTCATGGATGCTCCTCATGGAACAGTTGCAAGCCACGTGCTGCAAAGGCTGATGCGCCATTTGCAGCCGTGCCCGCAGCTGCGATCAGATATGCACAGGCAGGCTGTGCGGAAACAACAGATCGACGAAACGTTCGGCGGTGGGTTGTGGTTCGTGATTGGCAAGGCCTACGCGTTCATTGGCTTCGATGAACACATATTCAGGCTGATCGGCGGCCGGCACCATCAGGTCCAGACCGACGACCGGGATATCCAGCGCCCGTGCAGCACGTACTGCTGCGTCGCTGAGCACCGGGTGCAGAATGGCCGTGACATCTTCCAGGCAGCCGCCGGTGTGCAGATTGGCGGCACGGCGCACGGCCAGGCGCTGATCCATCGGCAGAATATCGGCGTAGTCAAAACCGGCCTCGCGCACCGTGCGCTCGGTTTCCTGATCCATCGGAATGCGGCTTTCGCCATCCGTTGCCGCGGCGCGGCGTCGGCTCTGGGCTTCGATCAACTGTTTGATGGTGTGGCGACCATCACCAATGATTTCAGCCGGACGGCGTATCGCCGCAGCCACGACCTGAAAGCCGATCACCACGATGCGCAAGTCCAGGCCTTCGTGAAAGCTTTCCAGGATCACGCGAGTATCGAACTGACGAGCCTGTTCGATGGCGGCTTGCACGTCTTCGATAGTGCGCAGATCAACCGCCACGCCCTGGCCTTGTTCACCGTCCAGCGGCTTGACCACGATTTGCCCGTGCGCTTCGAGAAACGCCAGATTATCGTCTGCGTTGCCCGCCCTTTGCTGTTCGGGCAAGCGCAGGCCGGCGGCCTTCAGGGCACGATGTGTCAGGCTCTTGTCCTGACACAGGGTCATGCTCACTGCGCTGGTCAGATCACTCAACGACTCGCGGCAGCGGATGCGACGACCGCCGTAGCTGAGAGTGAACAGCCCGGCATCCGCATCATCCACCTGCACGTCAATGCCGCGCCGGTGGGCTTCCTCGACAATGATCCGCGCGTACGGATTGAAGTCCGCCTGCGGGCCAGGGCCGAGAAACAATGACTCGTTAATGCCGTTTTTGCGCTTGATGGCGAAGGTCGGCAGGTTGCGGAAATTCAATTTGGCGTACAGCGCCTTGGCCTGATCGTTGTCATGCAGCACCGACAGGTCGAGGTAGCTGAGGCCGCGACTCATGAAATGCTCGATCAGGTGCCGGACCAGTACTTCGCCCACGCCCGGACGCGTGCATTGCGGGTCGACGGCCAGGCACCAGAGGCTGCTGCCTTTTTCCGGGTCATTGAAGGCCTTTTGATGATTGAGGCCCATGACGCTGCCGATGATCGTTTTGCTGCCCTCATCCTCGGCCACCCAATACACCGGGCCACCTTCGTGGCGTGGGGTCAGCAGCTCGGGGTCGATGGGCAGCATGCCGCGCGCCAGATACAGGTTGTTGATGGCCTGCCAGTCACTTTCATTGTGCGCACGACGTATGCGGTAGCCGCGAAACACACGGTGCGCCGGGCGGTAATCGCTGAACCACAGGCGCAACGTGTCCGACGGGTCGAGAAACAACTGCTGCGGAGACTGCGCCAACACCTGTTGCGGCGCTGCCACGTACAGGGCGATGTCGCGCTCGCCGGGTTTTTCGTTGAGCAGGTCCTGAGCCAGCGCGGCCGGATCAGGGTAGGTATGACCGATCAGCAAGCGTCCCCAGCCACAATGCAGCGCCAGAGGGTCTGCATCTATCTGGCTGCCGTCTTCAGCGAGTCGTGCCTGCAGACGTTCGTACGAGGGCGACTGGCCGCGCAACAGGCGCTGGCTATAAGTCGTCGCGTTCTGTTTCATCGATCACAGTCCCTGTTCGCTGAGCCACAGGTTCAGCGCTGCCAGTTGCCACAGCTTGGAGCCGCGCAATGGCGTGAGCTGGCCCTCGGGGTTGGTCAGCAGCTTGTCGACCATGGCAGGGTTGAACAGGCCGCGGTCCTGACTGGAGTCGGTCAGCAACTCGCGTACCCAGCTAAGCGTGTCGCCCTGCAAGTGTTTGAGGCCAGGCACCGGGAAGTAGCCTTTTTTGCGGTCGATCACTTCCGAAGGAATGACCATGCGCGCAGCTTCTTTCAGCACCTGTTTGCCACCGTCGGGCAACTTGAATTTGCCGGGGATGCGAGCCGACAGTTCGACCAGACGATAGTCAAGGAACGGCGTGCGCGCTTCCAGGCCCCAGGCCATGGTCATGTTGTCGACACGTTTGACCGGGTCATCGACCAGCATCACCGTGCTGTCCAGGCGCAAGGCCTTGTCGACGGCGGCGCTGGCGCCTGGCTGGGCAAAGTGATCGCGAACGAAATCACCGGCGGCGTCATTGGCAGTGCGCCACTTCGGCTGCACAGTCTCGGCGTATTCCGCGTAGCTGCGGTCGACGAATGCGTCGCGGTAGGCCGCCACCGGATCGCTCGCGCCGTCGACTTGCGGGTACCAGTGGTAACCGGCGAACAGTTCATCAGCGCCCTGACCGCTCTGTACCACCTTGCAGTGTTTCGACACTTCACGCGACAGCAGATAGAAGGCGATGCAGTCGTGGCTGACCATCGGTTCGCTCATGGCGCGGAACGCCGCAGGCAACTGCTCGATGATCTCACGTTCCTGGATACGCAACTGGTGATGGCGCGTGCCGTAGTGCTTGGCGATCAGGTCGGAATACTGAAATTCGTCGCCACGCTCGCCGCCGGCATCCTGGAAACCGATAGAGAAGGTCGAAAGGTCCTCGACACCCACTTCGCGCAGCAGACCTACCAGCATGCTCGAGTCGACGCCGCCGGACAGCAGAACACCGACGTCCACGGCAGCACGCTGACGGATCGCTACCGCTTCACGCGTACTGTCCAGTACGCGGTCGCGCCAGTCTTCGAGGGTGAGATTTTTCTCGTCTTCGTGCGGGCCGTAGGGCAGGGTCCACCAGACTTTCTGTTCGACCTTGCCGCTGGCGTCGATACGCATCCAGCTGGCTGGCGGAAGTTTTTCGACGCCGGCCAGCAAGGTGCGCGGCGCAGGCACCACCGCGTGGAAGTTGAGGTAATGGTTGAGCGCCACCGGATCAAGCATCCCGCTGATGTCACCACCCTTGAGCAGGGCAGGCAGCGAGGACGCGAAGCGCAGGCGCTTGTCGGTTTTCGACAGATACAAAGGCTTGACGCCGAGGCGGTCACGGGCGATGAACAGATTCTTGCTGTCACGTTCCCAGATAGCAAAGGCGAACATGCCATTGAGCTTGGGCAGCATGTCTGCGCCCCAGGCGTGATAGCCCTTGAGCAACACTTCGGTGTCACCGCCGGAATGGAACTGATAGCCAAGGCTTTCCAACTCGGCACGCAATTCAGGGAAGTTGTAGATCGCGCCGTTGAAGGCCATGGACAGGCCCAGATTGCTGTCGATCATCGGCTGCGCCGAGCCATCCGACAGGTCCATGATTTTCAGGCGACGATGACCAAGGGCAACTGGCCCCTGACTATGAAACCCCCACGCATCCGGGCCGCGAGGCGCCAGCTCATGGGTAATGCGTTCAACAGCGGCTAGGTCCGCTGGTTGATGGTCGAAACGTAATTCACCTGCTAATCCGCACATAAGTCCTTACCGGGTTTCCGTTGGGGAGGTGACTGAGAAAGTGCAGTCACCCAGAAACTGACCCAGTGAGGGCATGGTAGTTTTAGATCAAAAAGTTATAAGCGTTTGTTTTCAGCTGGTTTGGCTGCATTGGCTGGCTCCCTCGTCGAGCCAGGCAAGCGCAGGCTAGTCTTCGCGAAATAAGTTGTGAAGGAATAAAAAAGATAACTCCGGGTGCCTTTTTTGTATTGTCTTAACATGCGCCCAGGGTTATATTTTTTTAAGTCGAATGACTGGAGGTGGGGGTGCAGAGCAGGCAATTGATAAAGGAGCTTGAAGCAGATGGATGGATTCTGGATCGTGTTTCAGGCAGTCACCATATGTTCAAGCATCCTGAAAAACTTCAGACAGTCCCCGTGCCACATCCCAAGAAAGACTTGCCATTCGGGACGGTGCGGGCCATCAAAAAGCTTGCCGGGCTGGTTTAGTCCAGTTTTGCCCTGATACCCTTTTGGAGAAAAAAATGAAATATCCAATGTGCATAGAATGGGGAAGCGAAACCACGGCGTTTGGTATCCAGATTCCCGATATCCCAGGTGCCGTAACCGCAGGCGATACGTTCGAGGAAGCCCACGCCGCGGCGGTGGAGATTGCTCATATCATGCTTCAGGAAATAGCAGCTGGTGGTGGAACCATACCCAAGGCCGGCACTGTTGCCGAGCACGCCAGGAATACCGATTTCGCCGGAATGGGCTGGGGCATGATCGAGATTGACGTAACGCCTTATCTTGGTAAGACGGAGAAGGTCAACGTCACACTGCCTGGTTTCGTGATCAAGCAGATCGATCGCTATGTACGGGATCACAGCATCAAGAGTCGTTCCACCTTCCTGGCCGACGCGGCGCTGGAAAAACTGGGCCGGGCATGACGGCTAATCGGAGCGCTCAATACCCGGTCATCTCCAGATACCCCACGCCTTCCTGACTCCCGCTGAACCTCACCGGCCCCTCCCAGTAGGGAATACTCACGCCCATCCAGGCGGCCGGATTCAGCGCATCGGTGGTGATGTCCAGGTTTCGGTCCGGGACCCTGACTCTCCAGCGGGTGGGCACTTTATGCTCGCCGATCACGGTTTCCTTTAATGGCTCCAGGCTGATCTCGTTGGCGTGCAGCATCCGGGTAGTGCCGTCGGCGCTTATCCAGTTACCGGTCAGGTAGGGGGCACCGTTCTTGTGGCGGATGCGATAGAGCATCAGGCGATCGCCATCTGCAAGTTGCAGCGAAAATCAGTCCCAGCCGCTCTGGTTGGCGGTCAGTGGCTGGCTGCTCCATTCCCGGTCCAGCCAGGCGTGGCCGGTGACCTGATAGGACTTGCCTTGTATTTCCACGCCGCCTTTGGCGTCGAAGAACGGCTGGCTGTAGTAGTACGACGCCTGGCCCGCCTCCGATTTCTGGCTGTAGCCCTGTTCACCCTGCAGCACCAGCGGTTTGCTGGATGTCAGGTTCAGGTCGTAGCGAAAGTCCTTGCCGCTGGCCTTCAGTTGCATGGCAGTCAGCGGATCACCGCTGCGGACATTGCTGGTAAAGGCCCAGTCATCGATCCACGCCGAGAACGGGGCCAGTGTCACGTCGGCCTGACCGATACCGCCGCGCGCATAACGCTCCGCCACATGATGGCCGCTGCTTGAAGTCGCCGCCGCATGGCCCAGCCAGATCGTGCCGTCATTCCAGCCGCTGCCGGTCTGTTGGCCAGGGCGCAGGGCATTGCGAAACAACGTCCACTGCACGCCGAACTGCTGGCCCGCGTCATCCTTGAGGGTGGCGGTGATGTACCACCACTCGATACGAAAGCCAGGGTGCTGGCCGTGGTCCTGTGGGAATGAAAAGACCTTGCCGGGTGTCACCTGCGCATAGCTGTCGGCCGTATTGCCCAGACCGGCGAAACCGCTTTCAGGCTGCGGTTTGTCGTCGCAAGCGGTGAGTAGCGCTGCGATGACCAGCGGCACCAGCCATTTACTGTTCATTGGCGAATGTCCTGATTAGATCCGCTGGACGACTACGGTACAGCCTCAGCAACGGCCAGGCCGAGGCCAGCAAAGTCGCCAGCATCGCCAGCGCCATCAATTGCAGCAGTTGCAGCGGGAACACCTGCAGCGGCAGGCGCCAGCCAAAGGCGCGAACGTTGATCACCGCATCCAGGCACCAGGCCAGCAGCAGCCCCAGTGGCAGCGCGAGCACCAGTGTCAGGACCGCCAGCAGCCAGGTCTGCCCCAGGTTGAGCAGCATCAGTTGCCGTCGCGTGACGCCCAGCGCCCACAACGGGGCGAGCTGCCCGAGGCGGCTCTGGCTCTGGGTCAGCAGGCTGATGAACAGCGCCACGCCAGCCACGCCCAGTGTCAGGCTGTTGAGTGCGGCAGTGGCGGCAAACGTACGTTCAAAGACCTGGCTCGACCAGCCCTTGAGCTGGCTTTGATCGATGATGTGATTGTCGTCCAGCTTGAAACGCGCTTGCAGCCGGGTGACCAGCGACGGGATTGTCGTCTGATCGACCCTCAGGTTGAAACGCACCGGCATCGATTGCGGCCAGTGGGCGAGCAGGTGCCGGGCATTGACCAGCAGATGGCCCTTGGGGTTGCCATAGTCGGCATAGATCCCGACGATGCGTGGGGTCCACTTGCCAGTGGGCACCGGGACATTCAGCGTATCTTCCAGCCCCAGTTGAAGGCGGCGGGCCAATTGTTCGCTGAGCATGACTGTGTCTTCATCGCGCAACAGATTCCACGGATCACCGGCGACGGATTCCAGCAACGCCCAGTGCTGGCGATAGGTGTCATGATCGATCACGCCAAACAGGTCCGCTGGCCAGCCCTGGACTTGCACCGGCACTTGCCAGTTGGGCAGCACGGCGCGGATATCCTGTTGCTTGCTCAGCCAGGTGTTCAGCGGCTCGGCCTGCTCCGGATTCTGCGGGCTGACATACAGTTCGGCGGTCAGGCGTTGCTCCAGCCAACTGTTGAACGTCTGACGAAAACCCGACGTCATGCTGCCTGCGCCGATGTTCGCGGCCATCGCCAGCAACAGGGCCATCAGCGCCAGACTCAGGGCGGGCAACTGTTGACGGCAATCCGCCAGAAACCATTGCCCAAGCACCGAGCGACTGCGCTTCAACAGACCGCCAAGCATGGCGTCCAGTAAAACCGGCAGGGCCAGTGCGGCACTGAGCAGCAGGGCGGACATCATCACAAACCCCAGCATCAGACTGGTGCCGAACGACAGCGCGCTCACGCCAACCACAACGCCCAGCACCGCCACCCACGCCTGACGCCGCAACCAGCGTGCATGGGCTTGCTGCCATGCCTGTGCATCGGCCAGCGCCAGCAACGGCAGGCGCGCAGCCCGCAACAGACTGTTGGCACCGGCCAGCAACGCGCCAAGCAGACTCAGGCCGATACCGCTCAGCCACCACCACAGACTGAGGTTCAACTGGCCGGCGACCTCCGCGCCGTACAAGCCGCGCAGGCTGGCCGCGACATCCGGCAATAACAGGCTGGCCAGCAAGTAGCCACTGACCACGCCAAAAATACCGCCCAACAGGGCCAGCGCACCTAGCTCCACGCCCAGCGCAGCTATCAACAGGCGTGCGCTGACGCCACAGGCACGCAAGTTACGCAACAGCCCACGGCGCTGTTCAAGGGCCAGGCCAATGGCCGCGTGGACAATGAACAGGCCGACGATGAAGGACAGCACCCCGAGCGCATTCAGATTCAGGTGGAAGCTTTCGGTGAGACGCTCCAGATTGTTTTCTTCGCCGCTTTTCTTGATCACCAGCAGGTCATTCAGGGCTGCCGGCAGCGCAGGGTTCTGCCGGGCAAAATCCTTGGCCAGCAGCATTCCGGACAATTGCCCCGGCTGGCCCAGCAACGGTTGCGCAAAGCCTATGTCCGTCAGCAAAACGCCGGGCGCCATGTCGGGTTTGGCGTGCAAGGGGGGCAGCGGAACACCGGTTTCGGTCAACGGCTGCTGGCCTTCTTCGAGCCCCAGCGCTTGCAGGGTCTGCGGTGCGATCCAGGTCATGCCCGGCGGCGTGAGGAAGTCCACGACCTGTTCGGCGTTCAGCGTCTGCCCGGCCAGTGCCGAGCCGGTCGGCAAGGTTACCGGCTCGATACCCATCAGTTGCAGGCGACGGTCTTCGCGCCCTTGAAGCACGATACGGCCTTGCAGCATGGGCGATACGGGCCAGCCTTCGCGGCGCAACTCGATAAACAATGCCTGCGGGAACAGCCCGCCGCTGCTGGCGGCGATACGGGTCTGCGGCTCGCCGCCAATCAGCTGGCTGGCGCGCTGGTAGCTTTCCCGCGCCTGGCTATTGAGCGCCTGCACACCGGTAAGCAGCGCGGTGGCCAGCCACAAGCCGGTCAGCACACTGAAAAACTGCACCGGATGACGGCGCCAATGGCTCAGCAGGGCGCGCAGCGTCCAATAGAAAACCCGCATCAGCGTTCGCCTTCGTCAGCCAGACGCCCCATATGCAGTACCACTTTACGCGACAGGCGCTGCGCGACGCGCGGGCTGTGGGTGACCATCAGCAGGCTGGTGGGGCTGTCGGCGAGAATATCCAGCAGCAGTTGCAGCACCTCGTCGCTGGTGGCTTCGTCGAGATTGCCGGTGGGTTCGTCAGCCAGCAGCAGGCCGGGTCGAGAGGCGAGGGCGCGGCCTATCGCCACTCGTTGCTGCTGTCCGCCGGAGAGTTGTTCGGGATAGCGATCCAGCAGTGCAGCCAGACCCAGGCGCTCGATCAAATGCGCCAGCCAAGCTGCATCTACGCGCCCGGCCAGTCGTGCCTGAAACGCCAGGTTGTCGGCTATCTTCAGGCTGCCGATCAGGTTGAACTGCTGAAACACCAGACCGATCTCGGTACGCCGCCAGTTGGCCAGCTGGCTTTCGTTCATCAGGTCCAGACGCTGGCCTGCAACCTCGATGCTGCCATCGTCGACCTGATCCAGGCCCGCCACCAAATGCAGCAAGGTGCTCTTGCCACTGCCGGACTCACCCATCAACGCCAGGCTTTCGCCCTGTGCCAGATGCAGATCGACACCACGCAAGACATCCAGCGGCCCCTGCGCCGTGGTGTAGCGCTTGAATACGTTTCGCACTTGCAGCATGAGCGGCTCTATATGCTTGACTGAGTTCAAAGAGTAGCGCCTGAGCGCAAGCGCGTCGCGACCAGATATCAGCTATCGTGCGACGCTCCGCGTCGTCATGCCGTTCAGGACGCTCTGCGTCCTCTTTGCTACGCAGAGCGTCGCGACAAGCATTCCCGAACGACAATCATAAAGCTACTTCCCGCCGCCGCGAATCAGCCCGCGCAAGGCAAAGCGGTTGGGGTGACAGGCCTCGGCCACGCTGCGTGGCAGGGGCAGTGGTTCGTTATCGAGCCAGGCGGCGATCAGTTCGCCACACAGCGGCGCGGTGATCAGCCCGCGCGAACCGTGGCCGCTGTTGACGTACAGGCCGTCCAGCCACGGGCAGGCGATGTCCGGCACCTGACGTGCGTCCTTGCCCAGCGCGGCATAGGTCTGCATGAACGCCTTGCGGTCGGCCAGTGGGCCGACGATGGGCAGGTAATCCGGGCTGGTGCAGCGAAACGCCGCGCGCCCCTGCAATTGCTCGTGCGCCAAATCGGCGGCCCCAAGGCGCGTAGTGAGGTCTTCCGAGATCTCCCGCAACAGCCCCAGATTGTCCAGATGATCGGCCAGGTTCGGCGTCAGATCGGTGCTGTTGAAATCGAAACTGGCCCCCAGCGTATGTTCGCCCAGACGCGCCGGAGCCACATAACCCTCGGCGCACACCACGCTGCGCAATGCCGTGCTGGCCTGAGTCTGCGGCAAACGGGTGATCTGCCCGCGGATGCGTTTGAGCGGTAAGTCGGCGCTCTGCGAAAACTGCTGGATATCAGCTGCCCCGGTCAGCACCACGACCGGAGCACTGTCGATCAACTGTTCGTCACTCCAGACCTGCCACTGATCATCGACGCGTCTCAGCTCCAATGCCTGCTGATGAGCGATCAGGCGGATATTGGCATGCGCGGCCTGTGCGTGACACAGCGCAGGCGGATGAACCCAGCCGCCTTCGGGGTAAAACAGCCCGCCACTGTTCAGCGCAACGCCGCTCTGCGCTTCGGCCGCAGGCTGGTCCAGCAGGTGCAGGAGTGATTCGGGGAAGGCATCGGCCAGCTGTTTCTGGCGCAGCGCTTCCTTGTCGTCGAAGGTCAATTGCAGCACCCCGCAAGCGTCCCAGTCGACGCCGCGCTGCAAGCGTTCAAGCAGCCTTCGTGTATGACCGAAACCACTGAGGATCAACTGTGACAGCGCTGTACCGTGCGCCGACAGTTTCAGGTACAGCACGCCCTGCGGGTTGCCGGATGCTTCCTGTGCCGGTGCGGCGTGGCGCTCCAGCAGGCTGACCTGCCAACCGCGTTGCGCCAGACTCTGCGCGGTGGCGCAGCCGGCCAGCCCCGCGCCAATCACCAGCGCTTTGCGCTCGCCGCCAATCGGCGCGGGGCGGGCGAACCAGGGCTTGGCGGCAGGCGGGTGCGCCACGTCCTCTGGCCAGGCGATAAAAGTGCCGCGCAGCACTTCCCATTTATGGCCGATGCCCGGCACGCGCTTCATCTTGAAACCTGCCGCATTCAGCGAGCGGCGCACCCAGCCGGTGCTGGTGAAGGTGCCAATTGTGGTGCTCGATGTGGACAGGCGCGCCAGTTCGGCAAACAGCTCGGGGGTCCACATTTCCGGGTTTTTCGCTGGCGCAAAACCGTCGAGAAACCAGGCGTCGATCTGCCCGTCCAGTTGCGGCAACATCTGCAGCGCATCGCCAATCAGCAGCGTCAGGGTTACACGGCCGCCAGCGAACACCAGACGCTGAAAGCCTTCATGCACAGCCACATATTGATCGAGCAATTGACCCGCGAACGGCGACAGCTCTGGCCATAACGCCAGGGCACGCTGCAGGTCGGCGCGGCTCAGCGGGTATTTCTCGACGCTGACGAACTGCAGGCGCGCATTGGCGGGCGCGCACTCGTCGAACAACTGCCAGGCACAGAGGAAATTCAGCCCGGTGCCGAAGCCGGTTTCACCAATGATCAGCCTGCCGTCGTCCGGCAATTCGGTGAAGCGTCGGCGCAGGTCGTTCTGCACCAGAAACACGTGGCGCGTCTCGTCCAGACCGGACTCGGTGGAAAAGTACACGTCGGAAAATTCGCGGGAACGCGGGTTGCCGTGTTCGTCCCAGTCGATCTGGGCGTGGCGGGTAATGGTCATGTCGGGCTCGGCAGAGGCAGTGGCGGCATTTTAGCCGTCTGCGCAGAGAAAAGTGCTATCAAGGGCGTGCGGATTGACCGATGCCTGCAATCAATGGTCACAATCTCCATCAGGCGTTCTCTGAGCCAACATCAATCAGGAGCTGTGCATGTTTGAATCCGCTGAAATCGGTCATGCCATTGACGATGAGACGTACGAGGCAGCGTTGCCGCAACTGCGTGAAGCGTTGCTGGAAGCGCAGATAGACCTGCACGAGCAGGCCGGTCGACAGATCATCGTATTGATCAACGGCATAGAGGGCGCAGGCAAGGGCGAGACCGTCAAACTGCTCAGCGAATGGATGGACCCGCGCCTGATCGAGGTGCGCACCTTCGATCAGCAGACCGACGAAGAACTCGCTCACCCGCCCGTCTGGCGTTACTGGCGGCAATTGCCGGCCAAGGGCCGCATGGGTATTTTCTTCGGCAACTGGTACAGCCAGATGCTCCAGGACCGGGTTCACGGTCGCTTCAAGGACGCGGTACTCGATCAGGCCATCAGCGGTGCCGAGCGATTGGAAAAGATGCTCTGCGATGAAGGCGCGCTGATCTTCAAGTTCTGGTTTCACCTGTCCAAAAAACAGATGAAGCTGCGCCTCAAGACCCTCAAGGATGATCCGCTGCACAGCTGGCGCATCAGCCCGCTGGACTGGCAGCAGTCCAAGACCTACGACAAGTTCGTGCGCTTCGGCGAACGGGTCCTGCGTCGCACCAGCCGCGAATACGCCCCTTGGCATGTGATCGAGGGTGTGGACGCCAACTACCGTAGCCTGACCGTCGGCCGCCTGTTGCTGGAAGGCATGCAGGCCGCGCTGAACAAGGCCGAGCCCGAGACCGCTGCGCTGACGGTCGGGCCGCTGGCGATTCACAGTAACGAGCTGACGCTGCTCGACAGCCTCGACCTGAGCCTGAACCTGAGCAAGGACGACTATCAGCAGCAGTTGATTGCCGAGCAGGCGCGGCTGTCCGGCAACATGCGCGACAAGCGCATGAAAAGCCACGCGCTGCTGGCAGTGTTCGAAGGCAACGATGCGGCAGGCAAGGGCGGTGCGATCCGTCGCGTTGCGGCGGCACTGGACCCGCGCCAATACGCCATCGTACCGATCGCCGCGCCGACCCAGGACGAGCGCGCGCAACCGTATCTGTGGCGTTTCTGGCGGCAGATACCGGCGCGCGGCAAATTCACTATTTTTGACCGTTCATGGTACGGCCGTGTGCTGGTCGAGCGCGTCGAGGGCTTTTGCAGCGAGTCGGACTGGAAGCGCGCCTACTCGGAAATCAATGACTTCGAAGAGCAGCTCACCGACGCAGGCGTTGTGGTGGTCAAGTTCTGGTTGGCCATCGATCAGCAGACCCAGCTGGAACGCTTCAAGGAGCGCGAAAAGATCCCTTTCAAGCGCTACAAGATCACCGAGGACGACTGGCGCAACCGCAAGAAATGGCCTGACTACCGCCAGGCGGTCGGCGACATGGTGGATCGCACCAGCACCGAAATCGCGCCGTGGACATTGATTGAGGCCAACGACAAGCGCTGGGCCAGGGTCAAGGTGTTGCGCACCCTCAACGAAGCGCTGGAAGCGGCCTTCGACAAGGACAAGAAGAAGTGATGGTCTGAGTGTTGCGGTGGCGTCGGCGTTGCTCGGCGCTACCTCTTGCAACTGCCCGGTGCTCGCGTCTTCTGCCTGAGGATATAGATCGTCACCAGCACTGCGCTGGTCAGCATGAAGACTCGTGCCCAGGGTGATGGAACCAGGTAGCAGGACAGGCTGATGCTGAGCCACATCAGGCCGATGGCGTACACCTTGCCCTTGAGCGGGATGCCGTTGCCTTCGAGGTAATCACGAATCCACGGGCCGAGCTTCGGGTGGTTGACCAGCCAGTCGTAGAAGCGCGGAGAGCTGCGCGCGAAGCAGGCAGCGGCCAGCAGCAGAAAGGGCGTGGTGGGCAGCACCGGCAGGAAAATACCGACGACGCCCAGTACCACGCTCAGCCAGCCTACCGCTACAAGTAGATAGCGCACCGCTCTGTGACGGCTGGTGCGCGGTGAGCCTTGCGCCATAGGCGCCGACTCAGTGATGGCGGGGCTTGAGGATCGCCGGCTTTTCGTCGGGTGCCTGGCAGAGCAGGTACAGGGCGGTCAGCGCTTCGGGGATCTGCACGATCATGTCGTCCATCAGGTTGGCGTCCTGGGCGATGTCGGCGAACTCCGGCTGCTCGTCGAACAGACCCGAACCGACCATGATCGGCAGGAGCATTTCACTGACTTCTTCCTCAGCACTTTCGAACCATGCGTTTTCACGCAGGAACACGCCTTCCATGAAGCCGATGCACCAGCCGCGCAGATCGGAATCATCCGGGTCGTCGCCCAGGTCCAGATCGCACGGCAGCTCGAACTCTTCGTCCGAGGCCAATTGGCGGGCAATGTGAGCCTTGAGGGCAATCAGCGTCGCTTCGACTTCTGTCTGTTGCGCTTCGCTGGAGTACTGCGGCGGCTCGGAGAACAGTGCGTCGATCCACTCGCGCTCCGGCACCTCTTCAGCGCAGATGGACAAGGCGGTCAGGTAGCCATGCGCGGCCACGTAGTCCAGTGCTTCTTCGTGCAGTTCATCTGCATCGAGGAAGACTTGCAGGCGGGTTAATTGCTCAGCGAAGGACATGGAAGCGCTACCTTGAAAATAAACGATGCTGGATTCTAGGCCCTGAGCGTCCGTGGCGCCAGCGCGCAGGCCAATTGCAGTTAATTTCGACCGCTCATGTCCCAGTCATCCATTGCTCCCGAGCGCTCGGGTATACTCCTCCGTTTTGCAGTGCAGCAGGATATTCCGGGGTTTTTTATGCTTGAGCAGGCACAACGCGTACTTAAAGACATCTTCGGTTACGACAGCTTTCGTGGTCGCCAGGGTGCCATTATTGAGCGTGTAGCCAGCGGTGGTGATGCGCTGGTGCTGATGCCCACCGGTGGCGGCAAGTCCCTGTGTTTTCAGGTGCCGGGGCTGTTGCGTGACGGGCTGTGTGTGGTTGTGTCGCCGCTCATCGCGCTGATGGACGACCAGGTTGCGACGCTGGATGAACTGGGCGTGTCGGCCGCTGCACTCAACTCGACCCTCAGCGCCGAGCAGCAGCGTGACCTGGCCAATCGCATTCGTCTGGGCGAAGTCAAAATGCTGTACCTCGCCCCGGAGCGTCTGGTCCAGCCACGCATGCTGTCAT
Source organism: Pseudomonas sp. MWU16-30316 (assembly GCF_020515645.1). Taxonomy (NCBI): domain Bacteria; kingdom Pseudomonadati; phylum Pseudomonadota; class Gammaproteobacteria; order Pseudomonadales; family Pseudomonadaceae; genus Pseudomonas; species Pseudomonas sp. MWU16-30316. Next base: position 924,953 of record NZ_JAIZAZ010000001.1, read on the forward strand.
TCCTGCAAAACCTCAAGATCGCCCTGTTTGCCATCGACGAAGCGCACTGCGTGTCGCAATGGGGCCATGACTTCCGCCCTGAGTACCTGCAACTGGGGCAACTGGCCGAGCTGTTTCCGGATGTACCGCGCATCGCGCTGACCGCCACCGCCGACAAGCGCACCCGGGAGGAAATCGTCACGCGTCTGCACCTGCAGAACGCCGAGCGCTTTCTGTCCAGCTTCGACCGGCCCAACATCTTCTATCGCATCGTGCCCAAGGAACAGCCGCGCAAACAGTTGCTGGCCTTCCTTTCCGAGCGCCGCAGCGATGCCGGTATCGTCTATTGCCTGTCGCGCAAGAAAGTCGATGAGGTCGCCGTCTTCCTCAGTGAAAACGGCTACCCTGCTTTGCCTTATCACGCTGGTCTGCCGTCCGAAACCCGAGCGGCCAACCAGAAGCGCTTTCTCAACGAGGAAGGGCTGATCATGGTCGCCACCATCGCGTTCGGCATGGGCATCGACAAGCCCAACGTGCGCTTCGTGGCGCACATGGACCTGCCCAAATCGCTTGAGGCTTATTACCAGGAAACCGGCCGGGCAGGGCGTGACGGTCTGCCCGCCGATGCCTGGATGGCCTACGGTCTGCAAGACGTGCTGATGCTCAAGCAGATGCTGCAGAACTCCGAAGGCGACGAACGTCACAAGCGGCTGGAGCAGCACAAGCTCGATGCCATGCTGGCCCTGTGCGAAGAAACCCGTTGCCGTCGACAGACCCTGCTGGCCTATTTCGACGAAGACATGCCCAACCCGTGCGGCCATTGCGACAACTGCGTCGATGGCGTGCAGACCTGGGATGCCACCGAACCTGCGCGTCAGGCGCTGTCGGCCATCTACCGAACCGGCCAGCGCTATGGCGTCGGTCATCTGGTCGACGTGCTGCTCGGCAAGTCCAACGACAAGGTAGAGAGCTTCGGCCATCAGCACCTGTCGGTATTCGGGGTGGGCAAGGCGCGCACCGAGGCCGAGTGGCGCTCGCTGTTCCGCCAGCTGGTTGCGCGTGGTCTGGCGGACATCGACCTTGAAGGCTATGGCGGCCTGCGCCTCAGCGAGACGTGCCGCCCTCTGCTGCGTGGCGAAGTTTCTCTGGAACTGCGCAAGGACCTCAAACCACAAACCACGTCTCGAAGCAGCTCCGGCAGCCCCGCCAGTCAACTGGTGCGTGGCGAAGAGCGCGAGCAGTGGGAAGCCCTGCGTGCCTTGCGCCGCAAGCTGGCTGAAGAGCACGGCGTCCCGCCTTACGTTATTTTCCCGGACTCGACCCTGCTGGAAATGCTGCGCAGCAAGCCCGGATCAATGGCCGAGATGGCCAAGGTCAGCGGCGTCGGTGCGCGCAAGCTGGAGCGTTATGGCGAGGCCTTTCTTGAAGTGCTCAGTGGCAAGGCCGAGGCTCCACGCGTGGTCGCCGATGTGCGTCACGAACTGATCAGCCTGGCGCGCGCGGGCATGACCCCGACGCAGATCGCCGGTCAGTTGCAGTGCTCGGAAAAGAATGTCTACACCCTGCTGGCCGAGGCCATCGGCAAGCAGCAGTTATCCATCGAGCAGGCGCTGGACTTGCCGGAGGACCTGCTGGGTGAGGTGCAGGACGCTTTTCTCGATGGCGAAGGAGAACTGCCGCCGGTGTCGGCGATTGCCGAGCAGTTCGCCGGGCGGGTGCCTGAGGGCGTGCTGTATTGCGTGCGTGCAGCGCTGCAATCGGAGTTTGAGGTATAACAGCGTGCGGCGGAGCGTCACCGTCCCGTGCTTGCTTGAACATAAGGACCATGCTTAGCTCGCTAATAATTAGTTTGAATCACGAGTTTCCTTATGCCAATGACTGATGAACATCGTTTCGGGATGCAACTCGGACACCTCACGCGAGGCTGGCGTGCCGAGCTGGATCGCAGGCTGGCCGATCTTGGCCTGTCTCAGGCTCGCTGGCTGGTCCTGCTGCACCTCGCGCGCTTCACCGAGCCGCCCACCCAGCGCGAGCTGGCGCAAAGCGTAGGCGTAGAAGGCCCCACCCTGGCGCGTTTGCTCGACAGTCTTGAAAAGCAGGGCCTGGTTCAGCGTCAGGCGGTGCTCGAGGATCGACGTGCGAAGAAGATCCTGCTCAGTGACACGGCATTGCCCCTGATCGAAAAAATTGAAAACATCGCCAATGTCTTGCGCATCGAGCTGTTCGAGGGCGTGAGCGAAGAGGATTTGCGCGTCAGCATGCGCGTGCATTCGCAGATTCTCGCCAATCTGGAAAGATCCTGAGACGAAGCTGCGTATTCTCAACCATAATCGTTCAACGGATACTGACGTCCATCTGATTACGTGAGAAGCCTGCCGTGGTTTCCATAAGGGTTCGCATGCTGAAGAGTTCACTGGCTGCTGTCGAAGGTGCAGGTCGCAGGGCGCGCATGGCGTTGGGCAAGGGCGTGCTGGCGGTCTCGTTGCTGACCTGCTCTACGCTGGCGTCTGCGTTGGGCCTGGGTGAAATCACCTTGCACTCGGCGCTCAACCAGCCATTGAATGCCGAGATCCAGTTGCTGGAAACCGGCGGTCTGAGCAATGAAGACGTGATCGCCCGGCTCGCATCGCCTGAAGCGTTCGCCAAGGCGGGTATAGAACGTGTGTTCTTTCTCAATGACCTGCGCTTCACGCCGGTACTGCGCGGTGACCGCGGTGTGATCCGGGTGGTTTCCAGCAAGCCGGTTACCGAACCCTACTTGAGTTTTCTCGTCCAGTTGGCGCGGCCGAATGGCGATTTGCTGCACGAATATACGGTGTTGCTTGATCCTGCCACTTCGGCACAAGGTCTGGCCGCCACGCGCAGTCGCAACCAGCAGCGCTCGGCCACCTCCGCTTCGGAAAGCCGCATGCCGGTCGCGCCACCGGCGGCCGTGCAGGGCAAACACTATACGGTCGCCAGTGGCGACACGCTCAATGGTATCGCCAGCCGCTTGCAGGGGCCGGGCAATAAGGTGTCGGCAAGCCAGCTGGCCGACGGTATTCGTTCGCTCAACCCACAGGTATTTGCCGCAGGCGCCGGTTCTGCGCTTAAAGTCGGCCAGGACCTGTTGCTGCCGGACGCAGCCGTATTGCCAACCGCCGCAGCGCCTGCCGCAAGCGCTGCTGCGCCGTCGCCAAAACCTGCTGAATTGCAGCGTACCGCCGAGCAGTTGTCGGCTGCGGCCATCGAAAACCAGCAATTGGCTCAGTCGCTGGAGGCGCTCAAGGCTCAGACTCAGGAACTGCAAGAGCAGATGAGCGGCAAGGACAAACAGATCATCGCCTTGCGCAGCGATCTGGCCGCCGCGCAATCCGCTGCCACGCCATCTGCACCTGCAACAGCCACGCCTGCACCTGCAACACCTGCGGCTGCGCCGGCCACTCCTGCTCAGCCTGTTGCTGCATCGGGTGACGACTCATTCCTGAGCCTGCCGATACTGCTCGCTGCCGTATTGATCGTGCTTCTGCTGGTGGCGTTTGCTTATTCGAAACGACGTCAGCAGCGCAAGGACTCAGCAGCGCCCGCCGTTACCCCGGACGACCCATTGATCAAGCCCGCGCAGGCCGCCATGCTTCCTGTGTTCGAAGTTCCTGCGGTGGCGCCGCAACCCGTGGTGCAGACCCCGTCACCGGCACCGGCCAAACCGTCGCCAGCGCAACGCTCGCCAGGCTCTGCTCCGGATGCGCTGGATGGCGTGAGCATTTACATCGCCTACGGACGCTTCACCGAGGCGATGGGCATTCTGCGCAGCGCCCTGGAAACCCAGCCCGAGCGTGATGACATTCGCATCCGCCTGCTGGAGTTGCTGGCGGAGCAGGGCGATGGCAGCGGTTTCGTTCGCGAAGAACAGGCCGCGCTGGAGCATGGTGTCGACCCGCAGACCATTCAGGATATTCGTGATCGCTTCCCACAGCTCAAGGCTGCCGAGGTCGCTCCCGTGGCGGCGGTCGTCCCGGCTGTCACAGTGGCGGCCAGCACATTGTCGTTCGACAAATCCGAACCCGAGCCTGCGCTCTACCTGCAGCCCGAGCCTGAGCCAAAACCCGCCGCGCAGCTGGATGAAAGCGCTGCTGCGGCGCTGAATCCACAGCATACCGACGAGTTTCAGTTGAACCTGGATGACCTGTCGATGGACGCCGACTGGGATCTGGTCGACCCGTTCGACAGCCCGCCGCCGCGTGCCAAGCCTGCCGCTGCGCCAGCGCCCGCTGAAGTCGACCCCGGTTTTTCATCGGACCTGACCCAGCTGCCGGAAGTCTTCGAACTCTCGGACGAACAGTTCCTCAGTGATTTTTCCGAGCCCGAAATCGTGGAGCCTGTCGAGGTCATTGCGCCTTCTGCCGCCGACGGCCTGAGCGACGATTTCCTCGACAGCTTCATGAACGATGACGCCGATTTTGACCTGCTGGATCTGGAAGAACCGCCCCTCAGCCAGATCAATCAGGCGCAGGTGCTGATTGAGGACGGCGATCTCGAATCGGCCCGTGAAATCCTCCAGCAAGTCATTGACGAGTCCGACGAAGAGCATCAGCGCATGGCGCGCGAGCTGCTGGCCAGCATTACCTGAGCGACGCTGTCGAGGCGCGACCGGTCTGGCGTTTAGCGAAAGATCGGTCGGATCCCCCGACATTTCGGATAGGCCACACAACCCCAGAATTCTCCGGCGTTCTTGCCGGTGCGGGCCACCTTGATCACCATGGTTTTCCGGCAATGCGGACACGCAGGCGCCGCCGGCTTTGCCGTGGGTATTGGCAGCGCAGGTGTGCGGGGCTGTTTGCCGGGTTTGGCACGGCGGGTTTTGACAGGCACTTGCGGTTCAGGCGGGAGCGCTTCAGGCGCAGCGGGCTCCGGGTGCTGTCGCTGCGGCGTGCCTCCTGCAACCCGGCTCAATAACTCGCGCAGGGTCTTGATCAGTGCGTTCAGCGCAGAGGCTGCGTTGCGTGCCATTGGAGTGCCTTGGGTCGGGTCGCGATCAGGGCAGCATGGTGCAGGCATCCTCGTCGTGGCGCAAACACTTGATTTCGCCACCATGCCTGACGTTTCTTGAACAGCGTATTCCCGCTAGCTGTTAAATCCCTGAGTCGTGTGGGCGATAACAGTGCATCATGACGATCGGTTGTCACTTTGAAAGGCAGTGCTACACCTTCAACAGCTGCCCGGAGTATCAGCATCATCACGGAGCGATTATCAATGCGCGTCAACATGCCTATCACGCAGACTGAACGGACTTTCCCTGCCTCTGAACGCCTCATTTCCACCACCGACCTCAACAGCCACATTACTTATTGCAACGACGCCTTCGTCACGCTGAGCGGCTTCACTCGCGAAGAGCTGGTCGGGCAGCCGCATAACCTCGTGCGCCACCCGGACATGCCAGCCTCGGTGTTTGCGCATATGTGGGAAACCATCAAGCAGGGCAAGCCGTGGATGGGTGTGGTCAAGAACCGCTCCAAGCAGGGCGATTACTACTGGGTCAGCGCTTATGTGACGGCGGTGTACGAAAACGGCCGGATCATCGGGTACGAGTCGGTGCGCTCGCTGCCGACCCGCGATCAGGTGCGGCGCGCCGAAGCGCTGTATGCGCGCTTGCGGGCGGGCAAGTCGGCAGTTTCCGCCAGCAGCTCAGCGACCTATCACCTGATTCGTCAGTTACCGATGATCCTCTGCGCGCTTGCGCTGGCTGTGGGTGTCTACCTGCTCGACGATTTGCCGTCGATCATCATGATCCCGATTGTGATGGTTGTGCTGGGCGTTTTTCTTGAAGTGCGCCAGCGCAGCAGCATCCGCAAAACCCTTGAAGAACACCCCAAGGCCTTCACCAGTGCACTGATTGCGCTGACCTACAGCGACAATCGCGGCCCGCAGGCGCAGCTCGACCTGGCCATGCTCAGCGAAGAGGCGCGCCTGCAAACGGCCCTGACGCGTCTGGCGGATACCGGGGAAAGCGTGCGCCAGCATGCCGGGCGGTCAGCGCAATTGTCCCTGCGCCAGGCCGAGTCGCTGGATCAGCAGCGCAGTGAGGCCGATCAGTCAGCCACGGCCATCAACCAGATGGCGGCGACCATTCAGGAAGTCACCCACAACGTGCAGAACACTGCCCATGCTGCCGAAGAAGCCGACAAGCTGGCACAGCAAGGGCGTGGTCTGGCCGATGAAAGCCTGTTGGCGATTCGACACATGGCCACCTCGGTGACCGACATTGGCAACGCTGTGGGGGAACTGGCTGACGCGACCCAATCGATCGGCAGTGTGGTCGATGTGATCACCTCGATCGCTCAGCAAACCAATTTACTGGCGCTCAACGCGGCCATCGAAGCGGCGCGTGCCGGTGAACAGGGACGCGGTTTTGCAGTGGTGGCTGATGAGGTGCGCTCACTGGCGTCTCGCACGCAGTCGTCGACCGAGCAGATCCAGCAAATCATCACCTCGCTGCGCGATGGCGCCGATCGAGCGGTACAGACCGCCAGCAAGGGCGAGCAGATCTCTCAGGAGAGTGTCGCCAGTGTTGAAGCCGTGCAGAAGGCGCTGGATGGCATCAGCCAGTCGGTGACCCGCATTACCGGCATGAGCCAGCAGATGGCGTCGGCGTCTGAAGAACAGAGCCACGTTGCGGAAACCATCAGCCAGCAAATCACCCGCATCGCGCAACTCTGCGATGAAAGTGCCAGCCAGGCGCAGCAAGGCTCGCAGATCAGCAGCGAGCTGGAAGAAATGGCGCATTACCTGCACAGCCTGGCCGAGCGGTTCAGTCGCTAAGCATGCGCAGAGGACGCAGAGCGTCCGGAACGGCATTACCACGCGGAGCGTGGTAACGATGATCTGCGTTGGATTTGGCCATGTACGCTGATCGCAGACCCCGGAATCTTGCGCTGTTCCGCACTCTCTGGATTGGACACAGAGCGTCCTGAGCGGCATTACCACGCGCAGCCTGGTAACGAGAGTCGGGGGTATTGCGGCTGCGTGCGTTTACGCAAAACCCAACCCCACCACCTATCGTGCCCATCGCTCCGCGTGGGCATGCAGTTCATGACGCTCCGCGTCATCTGTTTGCCGTAAAGCAGACTCCATTTGGGTGATTATCAATTATTGTCGGACAATTATTGGTATATCCGAATAAATAAGGCGCTTAACTGAAGTTGTTGAAGATATTGGCTGGAAAACTAGAAAAAGTGGAGGGCGTGCAATTAAATTGCCACTACTCAATTCAATTATCTCCATATCAAGAAAACAAAAAAACTCAATACATTCAAACGGATATCACTGAACTATATATCCAGTAATGCATTATCCTTATGTACTTAAACTTGTATCAGAATTGAAATAAATCTGTTGCCAAGTGCATAACTGCAGACTATGTTCTGGAATCGCTCAATCAAGAGCCAACCAGTATCAGGTGTGCAGGGATGCAAAAGTCGAAGTGCGTGGGTGTTGTCCGTTATTCGTTCAAGCCTGTAGCAACAGGCGCGCTTTGTGCGCTGTCTTTTACGTTTGGCTGCTCGGCTTATGCTGACTATGTCGAACAGGGCAAGCCGGGTGACGCGGCCAGTTGGCGGTCGGCAGAATTCCAGAGCGATTGGGGGCTGGGCCGTATCCAGGCTGATCAGGCTTACGCCGCTGGCATCACCGGGGCCGGCGTCAAGATCGGTGCGCTGGACTCGGGTTTCGACCCGTCCCACCCGGAAGCCACGCCATCCCGCTACCACGCAGTCACCGCTACCGGTACTTACGTTGACGGCTCGCCGTTCAGCATCACCGGTGCCATCAACCCGAACAACGACACCCACGGCACGCACGTCACCGGCACCATGGGCGCGGCGCGCGATGGCGTCGGCATGCACGGCGTGGCGTATAACGCTCAGATCTACGTCGGCAACACCAACCAGAATGACAGCTTCCTGTTCGGCCCCAACCCCGACCCGCAGTATTTCAAGGCGGTGTACGGCGCCTTGGCGGATGCCGGCGTGCGCGCCATCAACAACAGCTGGGGAAGCCAGCCGGCCGACGTGACCTACGCCACCGAAGCAGGCGTGCGCGCTGCCTACGCACAACACTACAACCGCGGCACCTGGCTGGACGAAGCGGCGAATGTCTCGCGCAAGGGTGTGATCAACGTGTTCAGCGCCGGCAACAGCGGTTACGCCAATGCCAGCGTGCGGGCGTCGCTGCCGTTTTTCGAGCCGGACCTCGAAGGCCACTGGCTGGCCGTGTCGGGCCTCGACAGCAGCAACGGTCAACGCTACAACCAGTGCGGCCTGTCCAAATACTGGTGCATCACCATGCCCGGTCGGCTGGTCAACAGCACCGTGCCGGGCGGTGGCTACGGCATTAAATCCGGCACTTCCATGTCCGCGCCGCATGCCACTGGCGCGCTGGCGCTGGTGATGGAGCGCTTCCCGTACATGAACAACGAGCAGGCGCTGCAAGTGCTGCTGACCACCGCCACCCAGCTCGACGGTTCGATCACCCAGGCACCGACCAATAGCGTCGGCTGGGGTGTGGCAAATCTGGAACGGGCGATGCGCGGCCCCGGCCAATTGCTCGGCACCTTCGATGCCAATCTGGGCGCAGGTTTGACTGATGTGTGGAGCAACGATATTTCCGATCAGGCGCTGATCCAGCGTCAGGCCGAGGACAGCGCCGAGCAGGCCACCTGGCAGCAAACCCTGATCAGCAGAGGCTGGCAGAACGGCGTTGCCGGCACCGCCAGCCAGCAGGATCAGACCGATTACGCCACCGGCACCGCTCGCGCCGCTGCTGCTGCGCAACGCCAGTATCAGGGCAGCCTGATCAAATCCGGCGCAGGCCGCCTGATTCTCGACGGCGCCAACACCTATCGCGGTGACACGCTGGTCAATGGCGGCGTGCTGTCGGTCAATGGGTCGCTGGTGTCAGCCGTGCAGGTCAATGCCGGCGGCACACTGGGCGGCAATGGCCAGATCGGCGGGCTGACAGCGCGCAACGGCGGTATCGTCGCGCCGGGCAATTCCATCGGTACATTGCAGGTCAATGGTGATGTGACCCTCGAGCCGGGTTCGACCTACGCCGTGGAGCTTTCACCGACCGCCAGTGACCGCATCGTCGCCACTGGCAGCGCTACCGTGTCAGGCGCGAACATGACGCTGGCTCTGGAGAATACAACGCCAGTGGCCTTGAGTTCTGCACCGATCCAAAGCGTGGTAGGTCGCCAGTACAGCGTGCTGCAAGCCGCCAACGGTATCAACGGCCAGTTTGGCAGCGTCTCTTCCAACTACGCCTTCCTCGGTGGCCGACTCGACTACGCAGCCACCGGCGTGGCACTGAACGTTGAGCAAACCGCCGCTTTCAACAGCGTGGCGCGAACTCCTAATCAGGCTGCCGTGGCGACGGCCGCCGAACAACTCGGCGCCGGTAACGCGGTGTACGAAAACCTGCTGCTTACCCAGAGCGCGGCCTCCGCACGCGACAGCTTCCAGCAATTGTCCGGCGAAATTTACCCGGCCATCGGCAGCATGCTGATCAACGACAGCCGCCAGGTCCGCGATGCGGTGGGTGAGCGCCTGGGCGCCAGCGTGTTTGGCACCGATGGCAACACTGCCGCACAAGACAACGTCTGGCTCAAAGCCCTGGGCGCATGGGGCAAGACCGACTCGCGCGACGACACCGCCGGTTACACCTCCTCGATAGGCGGGCTGCTGGCCGGTGTCGATGGCAACCTTGCCGATGACACCCGTCTGGGCGCTGTCGCAGGTTACAGCGACAGCTCGTTGAACATGGGCTCCGGCACGCATTCCCGGGCTTCGGTGGACAGCTACCATCTGGGCGCTTACCTCGGCCATGAAATCGGCGCACTGCGCCTGACCCTCGGCGCCGCACACAGCTGGCATCGCATCGATGCGCAACGCGACGTGCAGGTCGGCGGCGCAGCGGGCAAGGAGAAAACCAAACACGATGCACAGAGCACCCAAGTGTTCACCGAGGCGGCGTATCGCATTCATCTGCAACCTGCGACGCTTGAGCCGTTCGCCAATCTGGCCTATGTCCACCTGAACACCGATGGCTTCACCGAGAAGGGCGACGCTGCAGCGCTGTCTGCCGGTAGCGACAACCGTGATGCGGTACTCAGTACCCTGGGCCTGCGTGCCCTGAAGAGCATCGCGATCAGCGACCGCCAGAAGGTCGACCTGTCCGGCAGCCTCGGCTGGCAGCACAACCTGAGCAACACCGATTCCGAGCAGCATCTGGCGTTTGCCTCCGGTGGCAGCAGCTTCGCTATCGAAAGCTCGCCACTGGTGCGTGACGCTGCGCTGGTGGGTGCTCATGCCAGCCTGGCGTTGAGCAAAGAGGCGAGGATCAGCCTCGATTACAGCGGCCAACTGGCCAGTCGTGAGAAAAGTCACGGTGTGGGCCTGAGTCTGAACTGGCAGTTCTAAGCAGTACGCAACCCTAAAACCAAAAGAACGACGCGCATGCAGATGCATGCGCGCGGAGATTCGTGCGCGTTAACTAAGGACGGTAGCTTGATGAAAGATGCATTCAACACCCGACACACCTCTGTCAAACCCCTGGGCCACGCCATTCGGGCGATCAATCGCGCCTCCTGCGGCGCGCTCGCCTGCTACCTGGCGACACTGGGCGTGGCGCATGCCGCACCGTATGTGGAAGCAGGGCAGGCGGGCAATGCGGCCAGCTGGCGCAGTGCCGAATTCAATGCCGACTGGGGCCTGGGCGCGATCAATGCTGATCAGGCCTACGCTGCAGGCTACTCGGGCAAGGACATCAAACTGGGCATCTTCGACCAGCCGGTCTATGCCCCGCATCCGGAATTCGACAGCCCCAACAAGGTGGTCAATCTGGTCACCAGCGGCATCCGCGAATACACCGACCCGTATATCCCGGTGCAGGCGGGCGACGCTTTCCGCTACGACGGCGCACCGAGCCTGGACTCCGGCGGCAAACTCGGTAACCACGGCACCCACGTGGGCGGCATCGCCGGTGGCAATCGCGATGGCGGTCCGATGCACGGCGTGGCTTACAATGCGCAAATCATCAGCGCCGACAACGGCGACCCGGGCCCGGAAGACGGCATCGTGCTGGGCAACGACGGCGCGGTGTATCAGGCCGGCTGGAACGCGCTGGTCAACAGCGGCGCGCGGGTCATCAACAACAGCTGGGGCATCGGCATTACCGACCGTTTCAGCAAGGGCGGTCGCGATCCGGCGTTCCCGCACTTCACCGTGCAGGACGCACAAGTGCAGTTCGACCAGATCCGCCAGATCCTCGGCACGCGTCCGGGTGGCGCGTATCAGGGGGCCATCGACGCGGCACGCAGCGGCGTGGTGACCATCTTCGCAGCAGGCAACGACTACAACCTCAACAACCCCGACGCAATGGCCGGGCTCGGCTATTTCGTACCGGAGATCGCCCCCAACTGGCTGACCGTCGCCGCCCTGCAACAAAACCCGGATGCCGCAGCGGCCGCCACCACGCCCTACACGCTGAGCACCTTCTCGTCGCGCTGCGGCTACACCGCCAGCTTCTGCGTCTCGGCGCCGGGCACGCGCATCTACAGCTCGGTGCTCAACGGCACCAGCCTTGCAGACCTGACCGTCGGCTGGGCCAACAAGAACGGCACCTCAATGGCCGCGCCACACGTGGCAGGCAGCATGGCCGTGCTGATGGAGCGCTTCCCGTACATGACCGGCGCGCAGGTCGCCGACGTCCTGAAAACCACCGCCACCGACCTTGGCGCACCGGGCGTCGACGCGCTATACGGCTGGGGCATGATCAACCTCGGCAAGGCTATCAACGGCCCGAGCATGTTCGTGACCGAGGAAGATATTCCTGCCGAATTCCGTATCGACGGCGCCTACGGCGACAGCCAGTTCGTGGCTGACCTGCCTGGCGTCGGTGCGATTGTCGACGCCGGCAAAGCGACCCAACGCACCTGCACCGGGCCGCAATGCGGGCTGGACGTGTGGGGCAATAACATCTCCGGCCATGGCGGCCTGACCAAACAAGGCATCGGCACCCTGGTGTTGAGCGGGGCCAACAGCTACAGCGGCCCAACGCTGGTCAATCAAGGACGCCTGGCCATCAACGGCTCGCTGGCCTCTGCCGTCACCGTCAACAATGGCGGCATTCTGGGTGGCAACGGTAGCGTCGCGTCGCTGACCGCCAACCGTGGCGGCACAATTGCACCGGGCAACTCCATCGGCACCCTGCAAGTGGCGGGCAACCTCAACCTGACACCGGGCTCGACCTACGCGGTTGAATTCTCGCCCACCGCCAGCGACCGCATCGTGGTCGGCGGCACCGCGACCGTCAGCGGCGCCAACATGGCCCTGTCCCTGGAAAACGACAACGCAGCACTGCTCAGCAGCAACCAGACCCGCAGCGTTCTGGGTCAGCAGTTCAACGTGCTGCAGGCGGCTGGCGGCATTCAGGGTCAGTTTGGCTCGGTGACGGATAACTACGCATTCCTCGACGGCAGCCTGAATTACACCGGCACTGGCGTAACCCTGGCCTTGGAGCGCAATGGCGACAGCTTCGCCAGCGCGGCGCAAACGTCCAATCAACGCAGCGTGGCCCAGGCCATTGAGCAACTGAGTGCGGGCAACTCCGTCTATGAGAGCATCATCCTCAGCCAGGACACTGCCAGCGCCCGCCGCGCATTCACCCAACTGTCCGGCGAAGTGCACCCGGCCATCGCCACGCAATTGATCAACGACAGCCGCCAACTGCGCGACGCCGTGGGTGATCGCCTGCGCGTCGAAGGGCTGTACGACCAGCCAGCAGCGGGCACTGAAGATAACTCGGTGTGGGTCAAAGCGCTGGGTGCCTGGGGCAAAAACAGCGGCAGCAGTGACAGCGCCAGCTCGACCTCATCGCTGGGCGGCCTGCTGGCAGGCGTTGACGGCCTGATCAGCGAGCACACCCGCTTGGGCGCGATGGCAGGTTACAGCGACACCTCGCTGAGCCTGGGCGACGACACTCACTCGCGGGCCTCGGCAGACAGCTACCACCTGGGCGCCTACATCGGCCACGAACAGGGCGCACTGCGCCTCACCGCAGGCGCGTCGCACAGCTGGCACCGCATCGACGTGAAACGCGATCTGCAATTCGGCGCGTTCGCCGATCGTCAGAAGGTCAAGCGCGACGCCCAGTCGAGCCAGGTCTTCACCGAAGCCGCCTACCGCCTGAACCTGCAACCGCTGGCACTGGAGCCATTCGCCAACCTGGCTTACGTCCACTTCGACAGCGACAGCTTCACCGAAAAAGGCGGCGCCACGGCCCTCAAAGGCAGCGACGACACCCGCGACACCGTGCTCTCGACCCTGGGCATGCGCGCCGGAAACCGCTTCAACCTCAACGACACACAAAAACTCGACGTCTCCGCCACCCTCGGCTGGCAGCACAACCTGAGCGACACCTCGTCGGAACAACACCTGGCCTTCGCCAGCACCGGCAACAGCTTCAACGTGCAAAGCGTCTCAATGGACCGCGACGCCGCCGTAGTCGGCGCCCGCGCCAGCCTGGCCTTGGGCAGGGACGCACGCATCAACCTGGACTACAACGGCTTGCTCGGTGCGCGGGATAAAACCCACGGCGTGGGCTTGTCGCTGGATTGGCAGTTCTGATGGAGGATGCCTGCGGGGTGCAGTAGCCCCGCAGGCACTCGGTAATACCTATCGTGCCAATGCTCCGCGTTGGCACGCATTTCGTGACACTCCGCGTCATATCCAACCATCACGCGAATGCTGGATCACTCATAAGTCCAGACTTCTGCCCGCAGGGCGTGGGAGCAACCGGGGCGGCGATCCGCATTGCTCGCGATCTGCCGGGAACCGGCAGAAAAACCTGTGCATGCGGTACATCCTCTGCGAACCAAATTTCAGGCTTGGCCTATCCATGCCTCCACCAGATCACCTCAATAAACAAAATTTGATGGCCTAATAGCATCATGGTAAAACCTTGCAACAGACACTCGTCTGCACTCGCTAAGGAATAGCCATGAAAAAGACAGGGACAGGCTTCGTCGCCATACTCGCATTCCTCTGTGCCTTCTCCGCAAACGCCAGAGAAGCCCAAGTAACAGACGCCTCAATCGTCAAAGCCATCATCCAGGAATCCATCGACAGCTACCCCGGCAACTGCCCGTGCCCCTACAACTCTGCCCGTAATGGCAGCCAATGTGGCAAACGCAGCGCGTACAGCCGCAAAGGCGGCTACGCACCCATCTGCTACAAGGATGACGTCACCAAAGAAATGATCAACGACTACCGACGCCGCCTGAAAGACTGATCCCACGAGACACAATGGCCGTCACCCACATGGCACGGCCTCAACCCAGCCGAGACGCAGGCAGCACCGCCCGCCACCAAGGCCTGCCTAAACTACGTGGCCGCGCTTCAACCTGCATCTGCGGATGCGCCAACAGCATCGGCATATCCCGCAACCGTATCCACGGCTCGCTGTGCCAGTGCAACATACTCACCGACAACCCCGGCCACTGCAGCATGCTCTGGTGCGGCGTGCAGTCGTCAAACGGCACCTGCCCATCCCGCAACGCAGGCACCACCTCATTGGTAATCCACTGCCGCAACCCACGATTCTCCGCATGGTAGTGATGCACCATCATCGCGTACGCCCCTGACTCACTGACCATCAGCTCTGGCTGCGCTTCGCCATGCAAGTCGAGCGTGATCATCCGGTGCTGGTCAGCGTCCAGCTTGCGCAGCGTCCGCTCGTTCAACGGCCAGCCGATCATGCGACCGAGATCTCGGGCGCTGAACCAGGGTTGGTTTTCGAGGAGGAGGGCGAGGAGTTGGCGGTTGTGGCGGTGGAAGGGGGTTGGGGTGTGGGGCTTAGTCATCTGCCACCTCCGAAACGGAATGCGGACGAGAGACGGATTTATAGCGCGAACTGGTCATGATGAACCTCTGGATGCTTTCTTAGGGCAGGGATTTAGGTGCCGGGAGCTAAGAAACCCACCAGAGACGGGCCGGACATATTCCCCTTTCGGGTCTTGTATTCGTCCACTCCCGGCATAAAACGTGACCTTTCCTGCAGGCGTAGGGAAACCGCTGGCGCAAAAAAGCCGCATGGCTGTCGGGTGCGGAGGACCGCTCTGGATTTTGAGTTTCTTAGGCTCAGGTTGAGGAGGTTAAGGGCTGTGATTGGAAGGGTCAACATGTCAAAGGTGTAAAGGACAAGTCCTACAGAATTTTGGGAGCCTTTTCGGACCGCTGCTCAATTATCTCTTTGATGACTGACTCAATTTCATCGATTTTTTTTGTCTGGCATTCCCAGATTACTGCGACATTCCAACCCAGTGCTTCAAGGGAGGCTTTAGCATTTTCGTCGCGAATAACATTTTTCTGCAGTTTAGGTATCCAAAACTCAGGGCGAGACTTTGGCAGGTAAGCATACTTGCAGCCTGAATGTTGGTGCCAAAAACATCCATGAACGAAAAGGCACAGCTTGCGCTTTATGAAAACCAAATCAGGTTTTCCGGGAAGATCAACCCTGTGTAAGCGAAAACGGAGGCCCATCCGATGGCACGTCGAGCGCACGATCATCTCAGGCTTGGTGTTTTTGCCTTTAATTTTTGCCATGACTTTGGAGCGCTGTTCGGGCGTAAATACGTCTGCACACATTGATGGTCAACCTAGTGGGAAGCTCAGCTTCAGCCAGTGCGTTATGGAGCTGCTGTCCTTCATGCCCGCTTGCTTGATCAAATCGACTACGTCCTTTCCAGAGATAATCATCACGGGGTGTCCATCTTCAACAATCTCTTTGTAAGCTTGGTCGTGGAGCCAAGAGGTGGTGATGAGGACTCCAAATTGTCTATGTCGAAGACGCGATATCAGCCTTGAGACCTCGCGTACGCCTACCGAATTCGAGGTGGCGTAGCATTTAGCCTCAATGGCAAAATCAACAAGAACTGCCGATGCCGCTCGTCCTATCCGAAGCTTGCCTATTCCATCTCTGCCTCCATCGCGATAGCGCCGTGTAAGGTCGAGCTCGACAGTGTCTGGGAGACATATCCTGACCAAATGTGCTGCACAAGCTTCAAAGGCGTAAGGATCTGCTTTGAAATACTCGTGGATAGTGGAGAGCATTTTCGACTCTTCTTTCGTGGCAGGGAGCTGCTCTGCTCTGGAGCGAATAGGTTGCGAACGTTTTGCTATCAGTGGTGTGTAGTGTGCTGTTTTCACCCATTTTAGCCATTCATCAGGGGCATGCTTGCTCTCAGTAGCAATCCCTTTTGTAATGATGTCTGTAAGCCATCTCCTGGATACCTGAGGTATGTCTAAAATAGTGAACGTAGCTTTATAGTTTTGAAAACGTTGGCCCTGGCTGGCGTGCCAAACCGCGACCAAATCGTCGTTTTGAGTACTGCCTATTTGACCTGGCACCGCTAAGCCGCGGAAAATCACGTCTCTATAAGCCCCCGCCTTGGTGAAAATCAGGATTGGAGGGACTAGATAACGTTCTCCCGAGTGATGCCTCTTGAAGATCAATTCCAGAAGATTGTTCCCGTAGCGATTAGTTTCGTCCAGCTTTCGTCCAGGTTTTTTGTTGTCCCCGTAGTAGATAAACGTCCCAGTGGAGAGGTCGATTTCGTCGGGCCAGTCCAGATCCTCCATGCTGGAAAGCAAAACTATGATTCGTGGATCATTGCGTTTTCCCCGAATTCGGAAGCCACCCTGATTGCTGACGCTCAAAAGCTTGGTGAGTGGATCATCACTGGAATTTCCATTGCGGCTTCCTGCATAGTGCGCGTCAATTATGAGATCGCATGCGGAAAGCTCGTCCACAGAGAACAGCCGGTTGGGGGGCATAGCAGTATCCTTGTGCCATCATGCTTGAATGGTGCCTGGAACCTGCTAACCTGGCTAGAGAATTAATTTAAGGTTTTAAAATGGATCCAATACGCGTTTTTGACATGTTCTGTGGTGCAGGAGGCAGTAGCCTAGGAGCACGTGAGGGAGGGGCTCGAATCGTTGGTGGTGTCGATATTTGGACTCCGGCTGTGCAGTCATTCAAACTTAATTTTCCTGATGCTCATGTCTTCCAGCAGGATCTAAGAATTTTAACCCCAGAAAAAGTTTTGAAAGAGATAGGGCCAATAGATTTGATAATTTCGTCTCCCGAATGTACACATCATACGTGTGCTAGGGGCAGTAAGCCCAGATCTGAAGAAAGTAAGGATACGGCATTTCAAGTTATAAGATATGCCGAAGTAATGAAGCCTCGTTGGATTACGCTAGAGAATGTTGTGCACATGAAGCCTTGGGGGCGATACAAGGAACTCATGGCAGAGTTGACACGCTTGAATTATAAAGTGCGCGAGCAGGTAATAGACGCATCTGCGTTTGGTGTTGCACAGCGTAGACGTAGGCTTTTTATGATCGCCGATTTGTTAGAAATGCCAGATGAAGTAGTCTCGATTAGTACTGATTTTGGAAGTGTGTGGGATATCTTAAATGAAGCTAACAATTTTAAAATGACTCCTTTGAGGCGGCCTAACAGAGCGAAAGAAACTCTCGCGCGCGCAGATCGCGCAATTGCCGAACTGGGGCCTTATAAAGATTTTCTCATAGTGTATTACGGCACAGACGGGAGTGGGGGTTGGCAGCGAATGGATGCGCCTTTAAGAACCATAACTACAGTCGATCGTTTTGCATATGTAAAATCAACAGGCGATGGACATATGATGCGTATGCTTCAACCTGATGAATTGCGAAAGGCGATGGGGTTTCCTGATGATTATAAGTTTCCCGATGTGACTAGGCGCGATAAGGTAAAGCTAATGGGGAACGCGGTATGCTCTCCTGTTATGGAGTCGATTGTTACGAGTCTGCTCGCAGGAGATAGTAACTCTGAAAAGCTTAACGCTGCGTAGTTAAAATCGGCTTCACAGAATTTGAAACGCTTGATTAACAAGGAGTTGTTTATGAGTGGTTCGATATTTAGACCTAGAGCAAGAATTATGAAGACTCTAGGTGAAGAACTCATTAGTAGTGATAGTGTTGCGTTGATTGAGTTGGTTAAAAACTCATACGATGCTGACGCAAGTGAAGTTCTCATAAAGTTCACAGCCCCATTAGTAGAAGGGGATGGAGTTATTCAAGTAATTGATAATGGGCGTGGAATGTCCTTGTCGACAATAAGAAATTCATGGATGCAGCCTGCTACCGATTCAAAACTCAACAAAAAGGAGACTATTCTAGGGCGCAGAGTTCTAGGCGAAAAAGGGATCGGCAGATTTGCAGCAGCGCGTCTCACCTCTTTTCTAGAGTTAGTAAGTAAACGTGCGAGTGAGAAAGTTGAAACGTATGCGACTTTTGATTGGACACAGTTCGATGATGAGAATAAGTTTCTTGATGAGGTTGAAGTTTTAATCAATAGTAGGCGTTCTCTAAATTTATTTAATGGCAGTTTTTTTAGAGTAAAAAATAAGGCTGATGGTTGTCAGGGAACAATTCTAACCATGAGTAAGTTGAAGCGAAGTTGGAATTCTTCTAACTTCGACGAAGTGCAGCGTGGCTTGTCTCGACTGGTTTCTCCGTTCGCAGAGCTCTCGGGTTTTAAAATAAGTATCGAAGCTCCTGTTGGTTTTGAAAAATACACAGCTGAAATCGGACCGCCTGAAATTGTTAAATATCCTCACTATACTATTGAGGGGGAAGTTCATGGTGATGGACGGTTTTCAATATCTTACAAGATTGTCGCAGTAGATAAAACAGAAGTTGTCGAGGGGGGATTTTTTCGTCACCCTAAGTCGGGCTGGATGATGAGAGATGGGGCGCGTAATATATCCGAGGTTTTCGTTTCTCCAGAGTGTGGGCCTCTAAAGATCCAGCTGCGAGTTTGGGATAGAGATGAACTGGGAAATATTGTCCAGATGTTGGGTGGGACGATATCCAGCGTGAGAAAAGATTTGGATGTGTTTGCTGGTGTAAGCATATATAGAGATGGATTTCGCGTTATGCCATATGGTGAACCAAACAATGATTGGCTGCGATTGGATTTGCGGCGTGTGCAAAAGCCGTCACATAGGTTATCTAACAATCAGATCGTAGGATATCTTTCTATATCCGCTGATGATAACCCTGGCTTAAAAGACCAGTCTAACCGAGAAGGTTTGCGAGAAAGTCAAGCATACTCGGATCTAGAGGAAATAATGTTGTGTATTTTGTCCCGCCTGGAGGAGATGAGGCACGAGTACAGAAAAAAGCAAAAAGCCAGCGCCTCAGGAAAGCCTCAAAATCAAGGTGGGCTGTTTGATTCTTTAGATCTGACCAAAATCCGTCAACATTTCTCTACTCGACATCCTGATGATGCTTTGGCCAAAGCGCTTATCGATGATATTGAAATCGACTTTGCATCTCGTATAAATAATATTAAAAGTGTCGTAGCGAGGTACAGCGGCTTAGCTACGTTAGGGAAGCTAGTAGATGCAGTTTTACATGAAGGTAGGCAACCTTTGGCTAGCATTTCTGGGCAGGCAGCTTTAGGGGTCGAAGATCTTGAGGATTCTGAATGTCTCGGTGAGCCTAAGGTTGACAGTGCTTTCAAGAGATTCGATAAAATAAAAAGTCAATCAAAAGTTCTTAGTCTTATTTTTAAGCGTATAGAACCTTTTGGAGGGCGTAAAGTTGGAAGGCCACCTCAGCTTTATATTGAAAAAATAATCCAAGATTCATTTGATATTTTTGAAAAGCAGCTGAAGGATGAATCTGTTACTTACATTATATCTTCTACTCAAACATTGGTGCGAGTAGATCCTAACGAAATTCAACAAATATTTGTCAATTTGATCGATAATAGTATTTACTGGTTACAGTTAGTTCCGGCTAGTCAAAGAAGAATTTTAGTAAATATTGACAGAACTCCAGAAGGTTTCGTAGATATTGTCTTTTCGGACAGCGGCCCCGGAGTTCCTGTAGAAAGTCGTGCTTCAATTTTTGAGGCTTATTATTCGAATAGGAAAGACGGTGCGGGTTTAGGCTTGTCTATTGTTGGCGAAATGGTAACTAACTATTATGGTGGGACTTTCGAGTTACTGGACAATGGCACTCTACCAGGTGCTACGTTTCGTGTTCGCTTGTGTAAGAGAGTTTAAATATGAAATGGAATTTTTTGGTTGTAGATGATGACTCGAAAATAGCCGAACAAACATGTGAGGTTTTACAGAGTAAACGAACTATGGACGGCGAGCAAATCTCCTGTGAGGTGTGCTCTGACTTTGAAAGTGCCAAGAGTAAAGTTTTAAGTACTAGATATGATCTGATAATTTTAGATTTGCAAGACGATGTAAGTAAAGTTGAAATGAAGGGCAAAGAGATTTTAGATGTGTTGAGAGAAGCGCATTTTGTTCCCGTTATTTTCTACAGCGGGCATGCTGGTAAAGTCTCAGTGCTCCAAACCCCTTTTGTAAGAGTTGTGTCAAAAGGGGATGATGATATAGACAATCTACGTAACGCTGTAAGAGAAGTTTTTTCTACAGGTTTACCGAAGCTTATTAGATTTATTCAAGATCAGCAAAAAAGTTATCTTTGGCAACATGTTGATGAGTTTTGGCAGAATAGTGGTCCGATTTGTGATGTCAGAGATCTAGCTTGTCTTCTTTCTAAAAGGCTGAGCAATGCCTTGAAAGGTGAATCAGTCCGAAGGCATTTTGATGGTGTCGAGGATTCTATTGCGCATCCTATCGAAATGTATGTTTGGCCTTCTCTTGGTAACGAGATTCAGACAGGTGATTTATTAGAGATGGAAGACAAGCTATATGTTGTGCTCAATCCAGCATGCGACTTTTCTCAAGGGAAAGTAAATAATATTGTCGCTGCAGAGTGCGTACGTTTAAACTCTTGTCAAGAATATCTAGAGTTGGCTAGTCAGAAAAGTTTGGGATCTGATTATACTAAAGCACAATTAAGTGCTCTAAGGTCCTTGATTGGAGATAATCGGCAAGGTAAGAAGGTTCAGCCGGATAGATTTAAATACTTGCCAGCCACAGTTTTCATGGAGGCCGCGGTAGTGGATTTTCAATTGCTTATATCATTTCCTTTTGATAAGGCTGCCTGTCCTAAAAGGATAGCGACATTAGATACTCCATTCGTTGAATCCCTGTTAAGTAAGTTTTCGCGATATTATGGTCGTATTGGCACCCCAAACTTGGATGCCGAAAGTTTGCTGGGTGATATAGTTTCAAATATCCCTTAGCTCATAGGTTAATAATGTAGAATTTAAAGGGCGCCCTGTTTTTAGGGCTTCCTTCAGGGAGTTGTCATGCTGTTGTATGAGTTGATTTTTACATTCTATTACGGTTTTAAGAGTTGGCGATTGATATAGAGCATAATTTGAGCTTGCATATAAGGCGGCTAGCTAACGCCTGTCAAAATGGCAGGTCTCACAAGTGGTGTTTGCAGTTGTGGAGTCGGTATATAAAAGAACGTGATTTTTTTACATGTGTAGTCTGTGGTTCTAAAGATAGACCTCAGGCTCATCACATTATTCGTCGTTCATTATATGTGCTAGGCGCTTTTCAGCCGGGTAACGGTATTACATTGTGTATTGATTGCCACAGGTTGAGCCATTCCAGGTTTAATGGTTCAGCTGATCTTAGTCTCCCGATAGATGCGCAGGGCGGAGATGATCTTGATGAGGCTACATATTTTTTTAAATGTTTATGTGAAGACTCGGTGAAATATGAGCGACAGGATGGCTTGTTCTATTATATAGATGACTACATGATTGTTTTTTTTGCTGAGATGCACGGGTATAATTTTCACGCTGATTTAGATAAGATTTCTCGTATACAGATGGTGTATGAGATATTTAGTACTTCTGATGGTGGTGTGCTAAATAGGTTGTTTTCTTTGAATTTGTAGTTTCAGATACTTTAGATCTTATAAAAAAACCGCCGAGTGGCGGTTTTTTTTGCGCATATAAAATAGTATATCAATCCCAGCTCAACGCCCCACCAGTCTGATACTCAATAACCCGAGTCTCAAAGAAGTTCTTCTCTTTCTTCAGGTCCATGATCTCGCTCATCCAAGGGAACGGATTCGTCGTCCCCGGATACTCTTCCTTCAGTCCAATCTGACTCAAACGACGGTTAGCGATAAACTTCAGATAGTCTTCCATCATCGCCGCGTTCATGCCGAGTACGCCGCGGGGCATGGTGTCGCGGGCGTATTCGATTTCCAGCTGGGTGCCTTGCAGGATCATCTGCGTGGCTTCTTCTTTCATCTCGGCATCCCACAGGTGTGGGTTTTCGATTTTGATCTGGTTGATCACGTCGATGCCGAAGTTCAGGTGCATGGACTCGTCGCGCAGGATGTACTGGAACTGCTCGGCGACGCCGGTCATCTTGTTGCGGCGGCCCATGGAGAGGATCTGGGTGAAGCCGCAATAGAAGAAGATGCCTTCCAGTACGCAGTAGTAAGCGATCAGGTTGCGCAGCAGCTCTTTGTCGGTTTCGACGGTGCCGGTTTCGAACTTCGGATCGGAGATCGAACGGGTGTACTTCAGGCCCCAGGCCGCTTTTTTAGCGACCGATGGGATCTCGTGGTACATGTTGAAGATCTCGCCTTCATCCATGGCCAGCGATTCGATGCAGTACTGGTAGGCGTGGGTGTGGATCGCCTCTTCGAAGGCCTGGCGCAGGATGTATTGGCGGCACTCCGGGTTAGTGATCAGGCGGTACACGGCCAGCACCAGGTTGTTGGCAACCAGCGAGTCGGCAGTGGAGAAGAAGCCCAGGTTGCGCATGACGATGCGGCGCTCGTCGTCAGTCAGGCCTTCCGGGTTTTTCCAGAGGGCGATGTCGGCGGTCATGTTGACTTCTTGCGGCATCCAGTGGTTTGCGCAACCGTCCAGGTACTTCTGCCAGGCCCAGTCGTACTTGAAAGGTACGAGCTGGTTGAGGTCGGCGCGGCAGTTGATCATCATTTTTTCGTCAACGGCGACGCGGGCGCTGGCGCCTTCGAGCTCGGCCAGGCCTTCAGCGACGTCCAGTGCGTCCAGCGCTTTCTTGGCGCGGATCAGGGCAGCGGAGTCGGCGGCCGTAACGGCGCGTGCTTCTTGTGCAGCTAGGCCACCGGCGCTGTCGAGGCGGTCCATGTTGGCTTCGTTGGCGTGACCGGCGTTGGTCGCTTTGGCGACTACTTCGCCGTCTTCCTTATCGAATTCGTCCCAGCTCAGCATGGTGATGAGGCTCCTGCTTAGGGGTCGCCTTGGCGCCCGTGATTAGATTTCAAGATGTGGTGCGCCGACGTCACGTGGAAGACGAAGGCACTGGAGTATGGGAATTACCTGATTACTGATGCTGCGATTGACCGGCTATTGGGTGGTCGGTCGTTCGCTCGATTTGCTGCCGTGGCAACGCCCGACAGGCGAGCAAAGCGAATGATCTGGATTGCTTTGAGGTGAGCCAGCTTTGCGTGTGCAAATGGTCATTTGAGTACCCTGAAGCGAGCGCGGGATTATACAGATTTTGCCCGGCACTTGGTTATCCATGAGTAATTTTCGGCGAGAGCTTCACGCTTTTTCTTACCCGTTTCAACATCGGATCGGATCAGGCTAAAACACAGGGAGAAATTCAGGCGAATCCCTTATCTAGTGTTTTTTACATTTCGAAACGCAGGATATAGTGCTGGTGGCTTTTGGGCAACCGGATCATTTGCCGCACCTTGGTGCGGTTTTTTTGACCTTTTTTGACTTCATTTTTTTCAGTAGTGCCTTCAAGCTGCGGCAACCGGGCGCTTCCGAGTGGATGACTTTTTGAAGGGTGCGATTTGCAGTCTGTCTTCGCTGAATTTCAGGCTGCTTAAAAGAGTTTGATTCGACGAGCGGTTTAGGTTTCCGGGAAGGTTTGGGCAATGAAGCCGCATTCTGAATGCATCTGCGGCGGCATCGCGTTTGGCTTTATCTGGTTGCGCGACTGAGTAGTGATCGAACTTTGAGCAGCGTCTATCGGACGAGCATCAGACCTCTTTTTTATTGCGATAGATTTTCAGCAGTTCTTCGCGGGTTGGAAGAGGGCGTTCGGCGTCGAGTGGCGTGCTGTCAAAACCTGCCAAGCGTAGGCTGGCTGCATAGTTGGATCTACGCACCTTGGCGTAATACTCTTTTTTGGTCTGAAGCGAGGGTGGAGGCATGCGGCACCTCTGACGTTGTGAATTATTCACCAATGTAGCAAAAACACAGTGAGCTGATCGGTTCGACAGGTGCGTTATGGCGAAGATGTGACGCAGAGCGTCACGAAAGGCATTCCTACGCGGAGCGTTGGAACGATAATTACCGTTGTCTGAACAGCGCTTTCCTCCGCGCAGCAAAAAGCCCCTTTTCAGGGGCTTTTTGCATACTGCAGTCAGGTGTTTGAATTCTAACCCTTACTGGCAAGCCTCACAATCCGGCTCGTCGATTGCGCAAGCCTTTGGCACTGGGGCCGGGCCGGCCGGTGCCGCTTCGGTTGGGCGCGGGGCGGTGATCGCCGAGTCGTCCGGGCCGTGGCCGCCGCTCGATACTGCGTTGAGCTTGCCGGTGTTGACGGTGGACTTCTCGGTGCTGGTCGCGGCCAGGGCACGGAGGTAGTAAGTGGTTTTCAGACCACGGTACCAGGCCATGCGGTAGGTCACGTCCAGCTTCTTGCCCGAAGCGCCAGCGATGTACAGGTTCAGCGACTGAGCCTGGTCGATCCACTTCTGACGACGGCTTGCCGCGTCGACGATCCACTTGGTGTCCACTTCGAAAGCAGTCGCGTAAAGCTCCTTGAGCTCCTGCGGGATGCGCTCGATCTGTTGTACCGAACCGTCGTAGTACTTCAGGTCGTTGATCATGACCGAGTCCCACAGGTCGCGGGCCTTGAGGTCGCGTACCAGGTACGGGTTGATCACGGTGAATTCGCCGGACAGGTTCGATTTCACGTAGAGGTTCTGATAGGTCGGTTCGATCGACTGCGACACGCCAGTGATGTTGGCGATGGTGGCGGTCGGTGCGATGGCCATGATGTTCGAGTTACGGATACCTTTCTGCACACGGGCACGAACCGGCGCCCAGTCCAGGGTTTCCTTCAGGTCGACATCGATGTACTTCTCGCCACGCTGCTCGATCAGGATCTGTTGCGAATCCAGCGGCAGGATGCCTTTGGACCACAGCGAACCCTGGAACGTCTCGTAGGCACCGCGCTCGTCGGCCAGGTCGCAGGACGCCTGGATGGCGTAGTAGCTGACCGCTTCCATGGACGTGTCGGCGAACTGCACGGCAGCATCGGAACCGTACGGGATGTGCTGCAGGTACAGCGCATCCTGGAAGCCCATGATACCGAGGCCGACCGGACGGTGGCGCAGGTTGGAGTTCTTGGCCTGCGGTACCGAGTAGTAGTTGATGTCGATCACGTTATCGAGCATGCGTACTGCTACATCGACGGTGCGCTTGAGCTTGTCGGTGTCCAGCTTGCCGTTGACGATGTGGTTCGGCAGGTTGATCGAGCCCAGGTTGCAGACCGCGATCTCGTCCTTGTTGGTGTTCAGGGTGATCTCGGTGCACAGGTTCGAGCTGTGAACCACGCCCACGTGCTGCTGCGGGCTGCGCAGGTTGCACGGGTCCTTGAAGGTCAGCCAAGGGTGGCCGGTTTCGAACAGCATCGAGAGCATCTTGCGCCACAGATCCTTGGCCTGGATGGTCTTGAACAGTTTGATCTTGCCTGGGTATTCGGTCAGCGCTTCGTAGTACTCGTAACGCTCCTGGAAGGCCTTGCCGGTCAGGTCGTGCAGGTCCGGTACTTCGGATGGCGAGAACAGGGTCCACGGGCCGTCGTCGAAGACGCGCTTCATGAACAGGTCAGGGATCCAGTTGGCGGTGTTCATGTCGTGGGTACGACGACGGTCATCACCGGTGTTCTTGCGCAGCTCGATGAACTCTTCGATGTCCATGTGCCAGGTTTCCAGGTAGGCACAGACAGCGCCCTTGCGCTTGCCGCCCTGGTTGACCGCAACGGCGGTGTCGTTGACCACTTTCAGGAACGGCACGACGCCTTGCGATTTGCCGTTGGTGCCCTTGATGTACGAGCCCAGCGCACGAACCGGTGTCCAGTCGTTGCCCAGGCCGCCTGCGAATTTGGACAGCATGGCGTTGTCGTGGATCGCGTGGTAGATGCCCGACAGGTCATCCGGCACGGTGGTCAGGTAGCAGCTGGACAGCTGTGGGCGCAGGGTGCCGGCGTTGAACAGCGTCGGGGTCGACGACATGTAGTCGAACGACGACAGCAGGTTGTAGAACTCGATGGCGCGGTCTTCACGGGCTTTCTCTTCGATTGCCAGGCCCATGGCCACGCGCATGAAGAAGATCTGCGGCAGTTCGAAACGCACGCCATCCTTGTGGATGAAGTAACGGTCGTACAGGGTTTGCAGGCCCAGGTAGGTGAACTGCTGATCACGCTCGTGGTTGATCGCCTTGCCGAGTTTTTCGAGGTCGAATTCGGCCAGCACAGGGTTGAGCAGTTCGAACTTGATACCGGTGGCGACGTAGGCAGGCAGCGCCTTGGCGTACAGGTCGGCCATTTCGTGGTGAGTGGCGCTGTCGGCGACACCGAGGAAACCCAGGCCTTCGGCACGCAGGGTGTCCATCAGCAGGCGGGCGGTGACGAACGAGTAGTTCGGCTCGCGCTCGACCAGGGTACGGGCGGTCATCACCAGCGCGGTGTTGACGTCTTTCAGCGCCACGCCGTCGTACAGGTTTTTCAGGGTTTCGGTCTGGATCAGGTCGGCGTCGACTTCAGCCAGGCCTTCGCACGCTTCGGTGACGATGGTGTTCAGGCGGCCCATGTCCAGCGGCGCAAAGCTGCCGTCGGCGCGGGTGATGCGGATCGACGGGTGAGCCTGGACCTGCTCTTCGGGGGCGCGAACGGCACGCTCCTTGGCGCGCGAGTCACGGTAGATGACGTAGTCGCGAGCCACTTTCTGCTCGCCGGCACGCATCAGTGCCAGTTCGACCTGATCCTGGATTTCTTCGATGTGGATGGTGCCGCCCGAAGGCATGCGACGCTTGAACGTGGCGCTGACCTGTTCGGTCAGGCGTGCAACGGTGTCATGGATGCGCGACGAGGCAGCAGCATTGCCGCCTTCAACTGCAAGAAACGCCTTGGTGATGGCAACGGTGATCTTGTCGTCCGTGTAGGGAACGACAGTACCGTTACGCTTGATCACGCGCAGTTGACCGGGGGCAGTGGCAGACAGATCCTGCTGGGTCTGGCTTGCCTGCGGCGCGCCGGTCGGCGAGTTCTCGCGAGTTGTGTCTGTTTGCATGTGTGACTCCACGTTCTTTAAGTTTGTTCGGGCATTGCTGCCCACCATTTCGTTTAGAGCAGTCAGTCGCAAAAGGCGACCAAAGGGCTCCAAAACGAAGGTGAAAGCGAGGTGCTGTCGCCGCTTCCAGGTTTTGAAGCCAAAAAGGACCGGGCTATGCCCGATCCTTCGAAAATCAGATCAAGAGTGCGTGTTCGATGTTGCAAAACGTGTACGGGATGGCTCTGGTTCACGCGCGAGCGTCTTGGTGCCTAAACTGGCTTGAAGTTCAACCCCTCAGACGCAACAAAAATGCTTGAATTTCCCATTTGAGTTGTGCTGGCGTTTTTATTCAAAACCCCACATGTAGGGTGTGTCTCGTCGCCGGGCTACAAGATAATGCGTTTTGGACATGAATTGCAACGCACCGCTTGTGGATAAAGTGTGTGTAGTTTGTGTATGAATCGCACACCTTGCGTGTAGGCCGCATAACTACTGGATCGTGACCGTTTGTCACCGTTTTCTGTAGGCACTGGTGAGGCACTGCTGATTTTTAAGGGCGCGAACCCTATCACAAAAAAACACAGCTGAAAGGCCGTTCTGGCATGTCATGTGCTATGCCGCGTGCGGTGTCGTGTGATCCGCGCAAGGGTTGCTACACTCGCCTGCGACGTGGTGCCGCAACCCCTGCATTTCAAAAACAAAAAGCGCTCGATAACGACAAGGAAGATTGCTGTGGAGCCACATACCTGGCACGTGCTGATCGTCGAGGATGACCAGCGACTGGCCGAACTGACCAGCGATTACCTGCAGAGCCACGGTCTGCGCGTGAGCATCGAAGGCGACGGCGCGCTGGCGGCGGCGCGGATCATCGCCGAGCAGCCGGATCTGGTGATCCTCGACCTGATGCTGCCCGGCGAGGACGGTTTCAGCATCTGCCGCAGCGTACGTGACCGCTACGACGGGCCGATTCTGATGCTCACCGCGCGCACCGATGATACCGACCATATAGAAGGGCTCGACACCGGCGCCGACGATTTCGTCTGCAAACCGGTGCATCCGCGCGTGTTGTTGGCGCGTATCAAAGCCCTGCTGCGCCGCAGTGAAGCGCCGCAGGTGCCGGCTGCCGAGCTGCGCCGTCTGGTGTTCGGTCCGTTGGTGGTGGACAACGCACTGCGTGAGGCCTGGCTGCGCGAGCAGAGCATCGAACTGACCGGTGCCGAGTTCGACCTGCTGTGGCTGCTGGTGGCCAACGCCGGGCGCACGCTGTCCCGCGAAGAGATATTCACCGCGTTGCGCGGTGTGGGGTACGACGGGCAGGATCGCTCCATCGATGTGCGTATCTCACGTATCCGCCCGAAAATCGGCGACGATCCCATTCATCCGCGTCTGATCAAGACCGTGCGCAGCAAGGGCTATCTGTTTGTGCCCGAAGCGGCGCAGGACATGAGCGGCCACGTGTTCAGCGGATGACCTGATGAATTCGATCTTTCTGCGCATCTACGGTGGTGTGCTTGGCGTGTTGGTGCTGGTCGCGCTGCTTGGCGTGCTGGCCCTGCATGTGCTCAATCAGTCGCGCGGCGAGCAGTATCGCGAGCGCTTGGCTCACGGCACCTTTACGATCATGGCCGACAATCTGGTGCCGCTCGATGGCATCGAACGGCGCCGCGCCCTGGCGATCTGGGAGCGCCTGCTGGGGATTCCCCTGAGCCTGCAAAGTCTTGAGCAGGCTCACCTCGACAGCAGCGCACTGGGCCAACTGGCGCGCGGCAAGGTGGTGGTCGAACAGATCGGGCCGCACGCTGCCAGGGTTTATCGTCAGTTGAGCGACAAGGAGCCGCTGTTGCTGACCGGCGAAGTGCAGCAGATCACCGAACAATTGGCGAGAGCCACTATCTACCTGCTGATCGATGAACTGGTGCGCTTTCCGGTCGACGAGCAACCGGCGCGGCTGCAGGCCCTGCGCAGCGACAAGGGATTCGGTTTCGACCTGCACCTGCTGGCGCTGGATCAGGCGGATCTGGACGATGACCAGCGCCGCCGCGTCTATGAGGGCGATACGGTCATGGCGCTGGGCAAGGGCGGCGATTCGATCCGCGTGCTGGCCGGGATCGTCGACACCAACTGGGTGCTGGAAATCGGTCCGCTGTACCAGATGAACCCTTATCCGCTGCATTGGCTGTTGCTGATCGCCTTGATGGGCCTGTGTCTGATCGGTCTGGTGGTGTACTTGCTGGTGCGGCGTCTGGAGCGACGGGTGCTGGAGCTGGAGGCGGCCGCCACGCAGATTGCCCAAGGCAGCCTGCACACCCGCGTGCCGACCGAGGGCTCCGACTCGGTGGGGCGTGTGGCGGCGGCGTTCAACAGCATGGCCGAACACCTGCAACGCTCATTGATGATCCAGCGCGAACTGGTGCGCGCGGTGTCTCACGAACTGCGCACGCCGGTGGCGCGGCTGCGTTTCGGTCTGGAGATGGTCAGCGACGCCGCCACTCCCGAGGCGCGGCGCAAATACATGCGCGGCATGGACAGCGATATCCAGGACCTCGACAAGCTGGTCGATGAGATGCTCACCTACGCGCGTCTTGAGCAGGGCGCGCCGATCCTGAATTTCCAGCGTGTCGATCTGGATGCGCTGATTGATCAGGTGATCGCCGAACTGGCGCCATTGCGCGCCGACGTACGGGTTTCGCGCGGCGAATGCCTGAGGGCCGAAGAGGGAGAGGCTGCCTGGGTCGAGGGCGAGCCGCGCTACCTGCACCGCGCGGTGCAGAACCTGGTGAGCAATGCGCTGCGCCATGCCGAGAGCGAGGTGCGCATCAGCTATCGGCTGGAGGCGCAGCAGTGCCGTATCGACGTGGACGACGATGGTCCTGGCGTTCCGGAACAGGCGTGGGAACAGATTTTCACACCGTTCATGCGCATCGATGACAGCCGCACCCGAGCCTCGGGCGGGCATGGGCTGGGCTTGTCGATCGTGCGGCGGATCATCCATTGGCATGAAGGTCGTGCGCTGATCGGGCATAGCGTCAGCCTGGGCGGGGCGTGCTTCAGCCTGTCCTGGCCGCGCACGCAGGTGCCGCGTTGAGATTGCCGTTGTTTGTCGGGCCATTTGCGCAGTTCGGGCGGACGTTGCTGACGGCGGATGATGCGCGCCCGGTAGTGACGTTGCCTGATCTGCTGCAACCCGAGCGTCTTGATCAGATGCTGCTGACTGTTTACGGGCCGCAACTGATGCCCGGTCAATTGCCGGTGCTGGTGTCGCAGTGGGCCAAGTTTTACTTCATGCAACTGATTCCGCCGGTGCTGGTGGCCGGCCTGGTGCATGACTGGCATTGGCCGTTGCAGCTTGAGCAGGTAGCGCTGGCGCTGGATGAGCGCGGCGTGCCGAACGGCGTCAGGCTGGCGGAGGAGGGACGCGTCTGGCGGGGTATGTCGGTTGATCCGTTTCAGCGCTTTGCCGGATTGCTCGATGACAATCTTCAGCCCTTCATTGCATCGCTGAGCGCTTATGGCGGACTGCCTGCCGCGGTGTTATGGAGCAGCGCCGGGGATTATCTGGAGGGCTGCCTTGCTCAACTGGCCACGTGCAGTGATGTGTCGCTGGCTGCGGGGCTGGCGCTGTTAAGCGAGAAGAAAAGGCCGGACGGGCGCGCCAATCCTCTGTTTCAGGCAGTGCGTTATCTGCCGCAGGCGCAGGGCGGCGAACCACGCAGGCAACGGCGTGTGTGCTGTTTGAGTCATCGGGTCGAGTGGGTTGGGCGTTGCGAACATTGTCCGCTGCCCGGCTGATCAACCTTCGACGGCAACCAGGCTCAACAGGTGATCGTCCTGCACACTGAACTGACCGTCCAGCTCCTTGCCCGCATGCCACTCGCTGGACAGGTCGATCAGCAGCTGTAGCCGTGCTCGGCCGTCGGCGGACCATTCCAGCAGTTGCGCGTCTTCGAAGTAGAAGCGCTTGTGCACGATGGGGTAGAGCGCCTTGAACAGCGCTTCCTTGATCGAAAAGGTCAGGGTCACGCGCAGTGCGATCTGATCTTCCGGACCCGCCGCCATCTCTGCCAGCTCGGCCGCCGTCAGAATCTCCCCGGCCAGGCGTGAGGCGCGGTCGTGGCTCAGCAGGTTTTCCGTGTCCAGCCCCAACCCGCGCCACTGCTGCTTGTGCGCCACCACGGCGGCAGCCCAGCCGGTGCTGTGAGTGATCGAACCACAGATATCAGCGGGCCAGATTGGCGCGCGGTCTTCCCCCACCACCGGAACATGTAAGCGGCCATCCAGCTGACGCATGGCTTCACGGGCGCAGAGACGACCGGCGAGGAATTCAGTCTGACGCTTGGCCACCGAACGCTGAATGCTGGCCGGCATTTGCAGCTCACAACGCTGAAAGTCGCCGTCGACCAGCTTGAGCGGATCAAAATGTCCACTCACCAGCACTGCTCCCGGCAAGGCTTGTGGCAACGGCCAATGCCGGATCAGTTCCGGGCAGCAGATGGGGAGGTCGGATAGTCGAGTCATGGGCGGCATTTTGCCGGGGGAATGGGTTGGAGGGAAGGGCACTGGTAACATCTGCGTCCTCTTGACGACGCAGAGCGTCGAGACCTGCATTCCCACGCTGGAGCGTGAGGAACGATCATCGCAACTATCGTGCGGCGCTCCGCGTCGCATGCCTTTCCGGACGCTCTGCGTCCTCTTGGCGACGCAGAGCGTCGAGAACGGCATTCCCACGCAGGAGCGTGAGGAACGATCACCACAACTATCGTGCGTCGCTCCGCGTCGCATGCCTTTCCGGACGCTCTGCGTCCTCTTGCGACGCAGAGCGTCGAGAACTGCATTCCCACGCTGGAGCGTGAGGAACGATCATCGCAACTATCGTGCGGCACTCCGCGCCGCATGCCTTTCCGGACGCTCCGCGTCCTCTCGGCGACGCAGAGCGTCGAGAACGGCATTCCCACGCTGGAGCGTGAAGAACGATCATCGCAACTACCGTGCGGCACTCCGCGTCGCATGCCTTTCCGGACGCTCTGCGTCCTCTTGCGACGCAGAGCGTCGAGAACTGCATTCCCACGCTGGAGCGTGAGGAACGATCATCGCAACTATCGTGCGACGCTCTGCGTCGCATGCCTTTCCGGGCGCTCTGCGTCCTCTTGGCGGTGCATAGCAAAAAACTGGTCACACTTTCATTATTTCCACGTACTCGGTCGGAAGGTACTTTTCACGGCTCTGATGATTCAAGGATGAACACATGGGCCGGAGTAGATACACCATCACCGAACCTGAGAAGCCTCATTTCCTGACGTGCACGGTGGTGGAGTGGTTACCGCTTTTTACCCGGCCTGTTCTGGTAGACATTCTGTTCAACGCCTGGCGCTACCAACAGGCTCATCAAGGACTGCAGCTCTTCGGGTATGTCGTACTGGAAAACCATTTGCACTTCGTGGCCCAAGCGCCCGCCTTGGACAAATGTGTGAGTAGTTTCAAGTCATTTACGGCTCGACAGATAATCGAAGCACTTAAGAACGCCAACGCCGAGAGCACGCTGGAGCGTCTGCGATTCGTCAAGCGTCTGCACAAGAGTGACAGGGTGTATCAGGTCTGGCAGGAAGGGGCTCATGCGGAGCTGGTGTGGAATGAAGCGGTTATGCGGCAGAAGCTCGATTACATTCACCACAACCCGGTAAAGAGAGGCTATGTGGACATCGGTGAGCACTGGAGGTACTCCAGCGCTCGCGATTATGAGGGGCAGCGCGGTTTGATCGATATTCAGCGCTGGTATTGACGCATAGCGTGCGGAGCGATGACCTCAACTATCGTGCGTCGCTCCGCGTCGCATGCCTTTCTGGACGCTCCGCGTCCTCCCCGTTTCGGGCGGACGCGGAGTTTCAGTTATCGCTCAACCAAATATCTTTTTGAAAAACACTTTCATGTCCGCCCAGGAGCTCTCATCGGCAGCCTTGTCGTAGCCGATGTCCGGGCCGCCGTGCTCGCCGTGGCTGAGGCGGTCGGCGTCGGGGTTGGTGAAGCCGTGTTTGGCGCCGTCGATGCTGACGAATTTGTAGTCGGCCTTGGCGTCGTCCATTTCCTTCTTGAACGCGGTGACGTTTTCAGGGGTGACCATGCTGTCCTTGGCGCCGTGTTCGACCAGCATTGGCACCTTGATACCCGGTTTCGCCGGGGTGTTGGTGACCAGTGCGCCGTGGAAACTCACCACGCCCAGCAGCGGCTCATCGCGGCGTGCCGCGTCGAGCACGATCTTGCCGCCGAAGCAGTAACCGATCGCGGCGATCTTTTTCGGATCGGTCTGAGGCTGCTGCTTCAATTGCTCCAGCCCGGCGTCAAAACGCTTGTCTGCGGCATCGCTGTCCTTCAACGCGGCCTGCATGAAGGCCATCGCGTCCTTCGGGTGCTCGGTGTTCTTGCCTTCGCCGTACATATCGATGGCCATTGCGCTGTAACCCAGTGCAGCCAGATCGCGAGCGCGGCGCTTGGCGTAGTCGTTCAGGCCCCACCATTCATGAACCACCAGAACGCCAGGGCGCGGGCCTTTTACCGCGTCGTCGTAAGCGTAATAGCCCACCAGCTTGGTGCCGTCGGCACTTTTATAATCGATCTGCTCGGTCTTGATCGCCGCCTGGGCGAGGCCGGTCAGGCCCATCATGATCATTGCAATCCACACACGCATGGTCAGCTCCTTGTTGATGTTTTGAAGTGGCAAACAACGATAGCCGATTCTGCTGCACAGGGTGCGGATGACTGTTCAGCGCCGGTTCATGCAGTGTTCAGTTGGGGTTCAGCCCGGCGCGATTACTGTTGGCCCATACCTTGACAGCGTCCCCGAGCGCAAAAGGAGTCGATATGTTGAATCTCAACAAGTTTTTCCTGGCCCTGGCTTTCCTGGGCGGCAGTGCTGCGGTGCAGGCGGGTGATGGTCGGCTTGACGTGGCCCGTATCGAGTTCAGCAAGACCAGCGAAAGGCTTGACGATACCAACAGCTGGGGACACGCGCTCGGGGAGCAGGCGTATTCCAACGTCTCGGCGGGGACGCTTTATTCGCCACCGGTTTACGGCAGCCTGACGGGCACTCACAATGGTGCGCCTGTCAGCCGCGAAATCCTGCTGGGCAGCTATGATGTGACACAGCACGTGCCCGTCAGCGCCCGCCTGTTGAGTACTGATGCGACGATGTCGTTTCATTCTTTGTCTTGAGGCTGCGATTGTGCCTGGGAGAGCTGCATGAAGTTGTTGGTAGTTGAGGATGAAGCGCTGCTGCGCCACCACCTGCGAACCCGTCTGACCGAAGCCGGGCATGTGGTGGAAGCGGTGGCCAACGCTGAAGAGGCGTTGTATCAGGTCGCGCAATTCAATCACGACCTGGCGGTGATCGACCTGGGCCTGCCGGGCATCGGCGGCCTGGACCTGATTCGCCAGCTGCGCACATTGGGCAAGGCGTTTCCGATTCTGATTCTGACCGCGCGTGGCAACTGGCAGGACAAGGTCGAAGGCCTGGCTGCCGGTGCTGACGACTACGTGGTCAAACCCTTCCAGTTCGAAGAGCTGGAGGCACGGCTGAATGCCTTGTTACGGCGTTCCAGCGGCTTCATCCAGTCAACCATCACGGCTGGCCCGCTGTTGCTGGACCTCAATCGCAAGCACGCCGCCCTGGCCGAGCAGCCCTTGGCGCTGACGGCCTACGAATACCGTATTCTCGAGTACCTGATGCTCCATCATCAGCAAGTGGTGCCCAAGGAGCGCCTGATGGAGCAGCTGTACCCCGATGACGACGAGCGCGACCCGAACGTGATCGAAGTGTTGGTCGGTCGTCTGCGTCGCAAACTGGACAGCAGCGTGGCCTTCAAACCTATCGAAACCGTGCGCGGCATGGGCTATCTGTTCAATGAGCGCTGTACGTGATTCGTTCGCTTCGCCTGCGCCTGATGCTGGGTGCCGCCACGCTGGCGGTGATCTTCATGCTGCTGATGCTGCCTGCACTGCAGGGGGCGTTCAGCCTGGCGCTGCGCGGAGCGATCGAGCAACGCCTGGCTTCTGATGTAACGACCATGATTTCGGCGGCTCGCGTCGAAAACGACCATCTGTTGATGCCCTCAGTGTTGCCGGGCGAACAATTCAATCTGCCCGGCAGCCGACTGCTGGGTTACATCTATAACCGCCAGGGGCAGATGGTCTGGCGCTCGTTGTCGACCGAAGGCGAAAACATCGACTACCGCCCGCAATACGACGGGCAGGGCAGCGAGTTCACCAAGATCAAGGAAATCAATGGCGATGAGTATTTCGTCTATGACGTCGAGATCCGGCTGCTCGGCGGGCGCAATGCCGCGTTCAGTATCGTTGCCGTGCAGCCGTTGCGCGGCTATCAGGAAACCATCGACGGTTTGCGTCGCAAGCTCTATCTGGGCTTTGGCGCA
This sequence comes from Pseudomonas sp. MWU16-30316, assembly GCF_020515645.1. Classification (NCBI taxonomy): domain Bacteria; kingdom Pseudomonadati; phylum Pseudomonadota; class Gammaproteobacteria; order Pseudomonadales; family Pseudomonadaceae; genus Pseudomonas; species Pseudomonas sp. MWU16-30316. The sequence continues at coordinate 960,672 of NZ_JAIZAZ010000001.1, forward strand.
GCACTGGCGGTGCTGCTCGGGTTGCTGTGGATGGGCCTGACCTGGGGGCTGCGGGCCTTGCGCGGCTTGAGCCAGGAACTGGATCAAGTGGAAGCCGGTGCGCGCGACAGCCTCAGCGAAGAACACCCCAGCGAACTGCTGCGCCTGACCGATTCGCTCAACCGCCTGTTGCGCAGCGAGCGGGAGCAACGGATACGTTACCGCGATTCTCTGGATGACCTGGCGCATAGCCTGAAAACCCCACTGGCGGTCTTGCAGGGCGTAAGCGAGAACATCGCCAAGCGTCCCGAGGATGTCGAGCAGGCGTGGGTGCTGCAATCGCAGATCGAACGCATGAGCCAGCAGATCGGCTATCAACTGCAGCGGGCCAGCCTGCGCAAAAGCGGTCTGGTGCGCCATCACGTGATGTTGCGGCCTGTGGTCGAAAGCCTGTGCAACACGCTGGACAAGGTGTATCGCGACAAACAGGTCAAGGCCACGCTGGACCTCCCCGAGCACTGCCAGGTGCACATGGAGGAGGGCGCGCTGCTGGAAATGCTCGGCAACCTGCTGGAAAACGCCTATCGGCTGTGCCTGAGCGAAGTGCGCGTCAGCTTTACCCGCTCAGCGGACGGCGATGAACTGTGCGTCGAAGACGACGGCCCCGGCGTCCCGCAGAGTCAGCGTGCCCGCATTCTCGAACGCGGCGAACGGCTGGACCGCCAGAACCCCGGGCAAGGCATCGGCCTGGCGGTGGTCAAGGACATCATCGAAAGCTACGGCGCGCAACTGACGCTGGGCGATTCCCCATTGGGTGGCGCGGCGTTCAGGATTCATTTTCTGGCGCAGTGAGGGTGTGTTCGCCCCAGTTTCAAGAGCGGACGCAGAGCGTCCATAACGGCGTGCCAACGCGGAGCATTGGCACGATAGTGTTAACACACCTGTCGCTCCTCATGCTCCAGCGTGGCAATGCCGTTGATGACGCTCTGCGTCACACCTTTGCGCGTCACCGAGCACTCCAGTCGCCACAGAAAAAAGGCGGATACCCGCCACTGTGTGCGCATTTTTCCCACCATACGGCGGAAAACCGCCACCTCTCTTGTGGAATCCCTACTTCCGTTACCAGTGTGCGCCTTGTATTGCGGGGTTTTGATATCAAAATGATTCTATGGCACGCGTATTGCTACCTACATGGCAGAGGCCTGCCTTGCGCAGCTCGACAAAACAAATCCCTCCAGTGCAGGAGGGTTAGCGCTTTATAGGCTCGCGTGCATCAGGTGAAGATGCCGACGACGCCCTTGAGGAAAACTGCAATGACGACTCGTCAGCCCATCTACAAATCCCTCTATTTTCAGGTAATCGTAGCGATTGTCATCGGTATCCTGATCGGTCACTTCTATCCGGACACCGGCAAGGCGTTAAAACCGCTGGGTGACGGGTTCATCAAACTGATCAAGATGGTCATTGCCCCGATCATCTTCTGTACCGTTGTCAGCGGCATCGCCGGCATGCAGAGCATGAAGTCGGTCGGCAAGACCGGCGGCTACGCGCTGCTGTACTTCGAGATCGTTTCGACCATCGCCCTGCTGATCGGTCTGATCGTGGTCAACGTGGTTCAGCCGGGTGTCGGTATGAACATCGACGTCAGCACGCTCGACGCTTCGAAGATCGCCGCCTACGTCACTGCCGGTCAGGATCAGAGCATCGTCGGCTTTATCCTTAACGTGATTCCGAACACCATCGTCGGCGCGTTTGCCAACGGCGATATCCTGCAAGTGCTGATGTTCTCGGTGATCTTCGGCTTCGCGCTGCATCGCCTGGGTGCCTACGGCAAGCCGGTTCTGGACTTCATCGATCGCTTCGCCCACGTGATGTTCAACATCATCAACATGATCATGAAACTGGCCCCGCTGGGTGCGTTCGGTGCCATGGCCTTCACCATTGGTGCCTATGGCGTCAGCTCGCTGGTGCAGCTGGGTCAGTTGATGATCTGCTTCTACATCACCTGCGTTCTGTTCATCGTGTTTGTACTGGGCGCGATCGCCCGCGCTCACGGCTTCAGCATCTTCAAGCTGATTCGCTACATCCGTGAAGAGCTGTTGATCGTACTGGGTACTTCTTCTTCGGAATCGGCCCTGCCGCGCATGCTGATCAAGATGGAGCGCCTGGGTGCCAAGAAGTCTGTGGTTGGTCTGGTTATCCCGACGGGCTACTCGTTCAACCTGGACGGTACGTCGATCTACCTGACCATGGCTGCCGTGTTCATCGCTCAGGCGACCAACACGCACATGGACATCACGCACCAGATCACCCTGTTGCTGGTGTTGCTGCTGTCGTCCAAAGGTGCTGCCGGCGTAACCGGTAGCGGCTTCATCGTACTGGCTGCGACCCTGTCGGCTGTAGGCCACCTGCCGGTTGCCGGTCTGGCGCTGATTCTGGGTATCGACCGCTTCATGTCCGAAGCCCGCGCCCTGACCAACCTGGTCGGTAACGCTGTTGCTACCGTTGTGGTTGCCAAGTGGGTCGGCGAGCTGGACACCGACAAGCTGCAGTCCGAGCTGGCTTCCGGTGGCTCTGCCATTCTGGAAACCCGTCCTGAAGACGACCTCGGCGTTGCCGAAGGCCCGACCCCAGCGGCTGCGGTGAACACCACCAAGACCGTCTGATAACCTTCAGGCCATAAAAAACCCATCTTCGGATGGGTTTTTTTATGCCTGCAGTTTGCCGGAGGATTATTCCGTGCGCGTCTCGCCGCTGAACACCAGAGGCTCGCGGCAGCGACGGCACAGGTAGCGCCGTCCCTTGCGGACCATGCCGTGACGCTGCGCGGTGAACGGAAAGTCGCTGTCGGGGCACGGGCAGCGGTAGATGTAACGGATCACACTGCGCCGTTTGATCGCATAGGTATGGCAGCGATTGGGCGGCAGCTCATAGACGCCGCGCATGATCAATTGCCATTCTTCGCCGTGTGGCTGAATGCTGCCACCGAACAACTGGTGGGCAATCAGGTGCGCAACCTCGTGGGGCACGGTCTGGCGCAGGAAGTCTTCGGCGTTTTCCTTGTAGAGCTGCGGGTTGAAGCGCAACAGGTTTTCATGCAGATGAGCGACACCGGCCTTCTGACCGCGCAACTGGAAACTGACCACCGGGCGTTTGAAGGTGCGCTTGAAGAAGGCTTCGGCTTGTTGGTAACAGGTCTCGACGCGTGAATTGAGTTGTTCGGGCATGCTGTGGGGTTCTCCAGTGCGCCAAGTATGCCGCAATGTGGCTAAGCTCTGAACACGCCAGCCGCCCGGTGGTCATTTTTGATCCAGTGTGGTCGCCTGTCTGAACAGTAAGAGCGCAGCATATTTAACCAATGGTCGGTTACGGGTAAAATGTCCGGCTTTTCTCAAGCTACCGTCAGCGGATATTTCCATACATGGGCACCCTTTCAGTCAATCAGAACAAACTGCAGAAACGTCTGCGTCGGCTGGCCGGCGAAGCGGTTGCCGACTTCAACATGATCGAAGAGGGTGACAAGGTCATGGTCTGCCTGTCCGGCGGCAAGGACAGTTACACCATGCTCGATGTGCTGATGCACTTGCAGAAGGTCGCGCCGATCAAGTTCGACATCGTGGCGGTCAACATGGACCAGAAGCAGCCCGGCTTCCCTGAGCACGTGCTGCCTGCCTACCTGAAAGAACTGGGTATCGAGTACCACATCGTCGAGAAAGACACGTATTCAGTGGTCAAGGAATTGATCCCCGAAGGCAAGACCACCTGCTCGCTGTGTTCACGGCTGCGTCGCGGCACGCTTTACACTTTCGCGGACGAGATCGGTGCCACCAAGATGGCGCTCGGGCACCATCGCGACGACATCGTCGAGACATTCTTTCTCAATATGTTCTTCAATGGCTCATTGAAGGCCATGCCGCCCAAGCTGCGGGCCGATGACGGCCGCAACGTGGTGATTCGTCCGTTGGCGTACTGCCATGAAAAGGACATTCAGGCCTATTCGGATTTCAAACAGTTTCCGATCATCCCGTGCAACCTGTGCGGCTCGCAGGAGAACCTGCAGCGTCAGGTGGTCAAGGAGATGCTGCAGGACTGGGAGCGCAAGACGCCAGGCCGGACGGAGAGCATCTTCCGCGCCCTGCAGAACGTGCAGCCCTCGCAGTTGGCCGACCGCAACCTGTTCGATTTCAGCAACCTGCGCATCGACGAAACCGCTGCGTCGCGGTTCGTCAATGTGGTCAATCTCTGACGGCACTCAGTGGTTGACGGTGAACGCCAGCATGGCTGACAGCTGGCACATCGGCCGACCGCTTTCTGCGTGCCACTGGTTGAAGACGTCCTGCACGATCGCCTGATCGCGTTTGCTGCTTGGTACACGGTCGACGATATCCTGCGCGTTCAGGGCGGCAACCACATCCCAGGTCGGAATGAAGGTGTCCTTGCCGATCATGCGCAGAAAGCGCGGCGCTGACAGGCCGCCCATCTGGTTACCGTGTTTGGCGATGTACTGCCACAGGCCTGTGATGTTATCGACTGGCCACTCAGCGATGAACTTGCCGAAACTGCCATGCTCCTGCTCGATGTCCAGAATCAGTTGTGCATTGCGCGGCACGCTCTTGAGCTTGCCCAGATGACGAATGATGCGCGCGTCCTGCATCAGCCGTTCCAGGTGATCGGCGCCCATCAGCACGACTTTCTCCGGGTCGAAGCGAAAGAACACTTCTTCGAACGCTGGCCACTTGGCGTCCACCAGGCTGTGTTTCAGGCCTGCGCGGAAAACCCGCAGGGCCATGGTCGACAGATAGCGGTCGGCGCTGATGGCTTGCAGTTGTTTGGGTGTTTTGGGGGAGGGCAGATGAGCTTCCAGAGCTTTGGCGGAGCCGAATCGATTCAGGCAATACTCGTTCAGCCATTTGTAGTCGTGCATCGGTTCTCCAAAGAAATTCAACAGGCAGGACAAGGGTTCAGACCGACCCTTGCCCTGCAAGTTTACGATTTAACTGAAAGCATCCGGCGCTCTGCCGATTCAGCTGCGCGGCGCGTCCAGTTGCACTGCGGTCTTGGCCAGACGCTGGCCCAGCGCGCGGCACAGGTCGGTTTCATGACGGTCCAGCGCGCGCTTGCCATCGGCACCGGCGTGATGGCTGGGACCGTAGGGCGTGCCACCCCCGGTGGTTTCCAGCAGCGCCGATTCGCTGTAGGGCAGGCCCATGATCAGCATGCCGTGGTGCAGCAGCGGCAGCAGCATCGACATCAACGTGGTTTCCTGACCACCGTGCAGGCTGGCGGTGGAGGTAAAGACGCCAGCGGGTTTGCCGACCAGTGCGCCGGTCAGCCACAGGTTGCTGGTGCCGTCGAGGAAGTATTTCAGCGGCGCGGCCATGTTGCCGAAGCGTGTCGGGCTGCCCAGCGCCAAGCCGGAGCAGTTTTTCAGGTCGTCGAGGGTCGCGTACAGCGCACCGCTTTCCGGAATCTCGGGGGCGGTCGCTTCGCAGTCGGCGGAAACGGCAGGTACGGTGCGCAGCCGTGCTTCCATGCCGCCCAGTTCGATGCCGCGGGCAACCTGCCGGGCCATTTCGCTGGTGGAGCCGTTGCGGCTGTAATAAAGGACCAGAATGTAGGGTGTGCTCACGGCAGCAGCTCCAGAATGTTCTCGGGTGGGCGGCCAATGACAGCCTTGTCGCCAGCGACCAGAATCGGTCGTTCGATCAGTTTGGGGTGAGCGGCCATGGCGGCGATCAGTTGCTCGTCGCTCAGGCTCGGGTCGGCCAGATTGAGCTGCTTGTAATCGTCCTCGCCGGTACGCAGCAGTTGCCGGGCACCGATGCCCAGCTTGCCGAGCAGGTCGCGCACACGGTCGGCGTCGGGCGGGGTTTCCAGGTACAGGACGATGTCCGGCGTCAGGCCGCGGGCCTGAAGCAGTTCCAGCGCGCCGCGGGACTTGCTGCAGCGCGGGTTGTGATACAGCGTCAGATCGGTCATTTGCACGTCGCATCTTGTGTGGGGTGGCGTATTCTAACCAGCGATGGCACTGTCCGACATATCAGATGGTCAATAGTCGTGGCTTGGGTATAAGTAATTGCAGGTTGAACGGGGCGAGGAAACAGGCAAATGGTAAGGCGATTAACAGCAGCGGTAATACTTTTCGGCAGTTTGCTGCTCAGCGGATGTGGCGTGGACCTGGGCACAGATCAGAATGGCCAGAAGGTCGCCAGCGAACGCATCAAAGGGCACTGGCTGGTGGTCAACTACTGGGCCGAATGGTGTGGCCCTTGCCGTACCGAGGTTCCTGAGTTCAATGCATTGTCCGAGCAGCTCAAGGACAAGAAGGTCACCGTGCTGGGGGTCAACTTCGACAACCTGCAGGGCGACGAGCTGAAAAGCGCTGCCAATGCACTGGGCATCAAATTCACCGTGCTCGCCCAGGACCCGGCCGAGCAATACAGCCTGCCGCCCTCCGAGGCACTGCCGGTGACCTATATCATCGACGACAAGGGCAAAATGCGCGAGCAACTGCTCGGCGAGCAGTCAGCCGCCACCGTGATCCAGAAGCTCAAGACGTTGCGCGGTGAGGGGTGATCAGATCGGTTCTGGGCGCTCTGCGTCGAAAGAGGACGCGGAGCGTCCAGAACGGCATGCGACGCGGAGCGTCGCACGATAGTGATCGTTCCCTGCGCTCCAGCGTGGGAATGCAGTTCTGGACGCTACGCGTCGCAAGTTACGCGGAGCTTCGGCACGATAGTTACATCAGCTGTCTTCCAGCCAGAAACGCAATGGCTTGCCCTGCGTTGGCCACAGACGCAACTGCTCGATGGGCGAGATATCCCAGCGCTGCACACTGCTGATCGCCTTGATAAAGCGCTGTTCCTGCTCCATCAACGCCGGCGCGCACATCTTGCGCGTCTTGCCCACCGGACCGAAACTGATGCTGTGATCGTTCAGCGTATAGGGCGCAAACCAGTGGTTGCAGCCCGCATTGCCATACGCACGGCCATCGGCACCCAGCGTCATGGTCAAGCGACTGTTATCGATCAGCGGACGTTCGCCTATCCACTCTGTTACATAACTGTGATCCTGCTGGATCGGCAGCGTGTCAGCGGTACAACCGGCCAGCAGCGCGCCGCCGATCAGGCTCAGGAGCGCAAACTGTTTCATGCCGCTTTCTCCTGGCACTTCTTGCAGAAATGCTTCTCGCCCTCGGTTTTCCAGCCCAGCTCCGCGATGCGCGCGGTAGCGGCCGGTTTCTGCGCCTTGACGCCCAGCTTGCTCTCTACCATGAACTCGAAGTTCAGTTCGGCGGTGCAGCTGTCGCAATTCACTTTCCACTGATGAATCGCCAACTCGTCGAATACCGGGCCTTTGGCCACCGCAATCCACTGGCCGGGCGGGTTGATCAGGTGCCGGACTTTTTCGACGGTAAGGCGCATGTGCAGGCTTTTGCTGCCTTTGATGGTCACTAATAACTGGTCGTTATCGTGAATCGAGCCGCCGTTGCCGGTGACCTGGTAGCGACCGGGTGCCAGCGTGCGGCATTCGGTCAGCGTGTGCTGGGGGTTGAGCATGCTGTAGCGAAAATCGTGTTCGACCATGGGTCCTCCAAAATTGCGCGCATCCTAACATGCTCTGTCCACGCTGGAGTGTCAGGCACGACAGGCGTCCCGTCGCGCGCTCACGCCATGACCCGCGCCTCGGCTTCCAGGCGAATGATGGCCTTGTCCAGATCGTCCAGAGCCGCTTCGGTGTGCGGCGCATTTTGCTTGAGCAGGGTTTCGGCGCGCTGGCAGGCACTGCGCAACTGCGGAACGCCGCAATAACGTGTTGCGCCGTGCAGACGGTGGATGCGCTCGATCAAGGCGTGTACATCCTGACTGGCGCGCGCCACACGAATGGCTTCGCGGTCGGCGTCCAGTGAAGCCAGCAGCATGGCCAGCATGTCGGCGGCGAGATCCGCCTTGCCCGCGGCCAGGCGCAACCCCTCCTCATGATCCAGCACCAGCGGCCCTACGTGGACCTCAGGCGCTTCATTCTGGCGCTCCGGCGCAGGGTTGCGCAGCGCCAGCCCTGTCCACTTGAGCACCACCTGCGCCAGTTGCCGTTCGCTGATCGGCTTGGTCAGGTAGTCGTCCATACCGCTTTGCAGCAGTGAGCGTTTTTCGTTGGCCATCGCATGGGCGGTGAGGGCTACGATTGGCAGTGAGCTCTGGTTGCGTTCGGCCTCCCAGGTGCGGATCGCCTCGGTGGCCTGACGACCGTCCATGCCGGGCATTTGCACGTCCATCAACACCAGGTCGAACGCTTCTTGCTGTACGGCGTTGACCGCTGCGTAACCACCCTCGACAGCGACCACTTCAGCGCCCATGTCTTCGAGCAGGGTCTGTACCAGCAGCAGGTTGGCCGGGTTGTCATCCACGCACAGCACTCGCGGCGCGCGGCTCGACAATGGTGGGCCGATGTCGGCACGCACCGCTCGCGGCGCGATCAGCTCGGACAGGGCTTTTTGCAGTTTGCGGGTGCAGGCGGGCTTGGCCTGCAGTTGCGTGTAGACATCGTGGACTGCCAGCTGGAACAGCGCGTGCTCGGTGGTCGGGCACAGCACCATGACCTTGCAGTTGAGGTTCTCCAGATCCCAGATGTGCTGGCGCAGCCGTTCCGGAGAGATTTCCAGCGCCGTCACGCCAAGTACCGCCAGATCGATGGCCGCTGGCGTCTCGTGCGCTGCGGTCACGCCGTTGAGCAGGTTTTCCAGATTATTGAACACGATGGTCTGCAGGCCGCAGTCTTCCAGCTGATGCTCCAGCGCCTGGCGCGCCAGGTCATGATGTTCAAGCACTGCGGCGCGCAGGCCTCCGAGCGGAATATTGAGGGATTCTTCCTTGTCTTCGCGGGCCTTGGGCAGTTTCAGGCTGATCCAGAATTCCGAACCTTCGCCCGGTGTGCTGTCGACACCGATTTCGCCGCCCATCTGTTCGATCAGGCGTTTGGAGATCACCAGACCCAGTCCGGTACCGCCCGGTTGGCGCGAGAGCGAGTTGTCGGCCTGGCTGAAGGCCTGGAACAGTGCCCGCACATTCTGACTGGACAGGCCGATCCCGGTGTCCTGCACGCTGATGCGCAGTTGCGCGTGCTCTTCGGTTTCATCCTCGAGCATGGCGCGCGCGACGATCGTGCCTTCGCGGGTGAACTTGATCGCGTTGCTGACCAGATTGGTCAGAATCTGCCGCAGACGCAGCGGGTCGCCGGACAGCGCCAATGGCGTATCGCGGTACACCAGACTGACCAGCTCCAGCTGTTTGGCGTGCGCCGCCGGGGCGAGGATGGTCAAGGTGTCCTGCAACAGGTCGCGCAGGTTGAACGGGATGTTATCGAGCACCAGCTTGCCGGCCTCGATTTTCGAGAAGTCGAGAATCTCGTTGATGATGCTCAGCAGGTTGTCGGCGGACTTCTCGATGGTGCCCAGGTAGTCGAACTGGCGCGGGGTCAGCTCGCTTTTCTGCAATAAATGGGTGAAGCCCAGAATGCCATTGAGCGGCGTGCGGATTTCATGGCTCATGTTGGCCAGGAATTCGGACTTGATCCGGCTTGCTTCAAGCGCTTCCTTGCGTGCCAGGTCGAGTTCGATATTCTGGATTTCGATGGTCTCCAGATTCTGCCGGACATCCTCGGTTGCCTGATCGATGCTCAGTTGCAGTTCTTCCTGTGCGTTCTGCAGCGTTGCCGCCATGCGGTTGATGCCCGACGCCAGCTCATCCAGCTCCCGGCTGCCCAGCGGTGGCAGACGGGTTTCCAGATTGCCGTCCTTGAGTTGTGACACGGCCTGCTTGATCTGGCTCATCGGCCCGTTGATGGTGCGGCTCATGCGTACCGCGAGGGTCGCGGTAAACGCCAGTCCGGTGAGGATCAGCAGCAGGCTGGCAAACAGGCTTCGGTAACCGCGCAGCAGCGTGCCGTTATGGGAGATTTCAAGCTCGACCCAGCCCAGCAGGGTGTCGGCTTCGGCAGGAATGATCGGACTGGTCAGATGCCGTTGACTGCCGAAGACCGGCAGCAGGTAGCGCGTGGCGTCGGTGCCGGTCGAGCTGAGCAATTGCGAGCCGCTGCCAATCGGCGACGGGCTGATCATGGTCGGCCCGGCGTGGGCCAACTCCGTGCGATCGGTGTCGAGAAACGACACGGCGCGCACGTCGGTCTGCTCCAGCGTCTGGGTGGCAATGCGACTGAGCAGCACTTTGTCCTTGCGCCCCAGTGCATTGGCGGCAAGCGGCGCAAGGTCCTGGGCAATCATTTCGCCGCGTTGCAGCAACTGGCTTTGCAGTTCGCTCAACTGCATCCAGGTGAAATAACCACCGAGCATCGCCGCCATCAGGCTGGCAGGCAGAATAGTCAGTAGCAGCACACGGCCTTTTATACCCAGCTTGGTCAGCACGCTCTTCCTCCGGCAACACGTATCAGTCCGTCGATATCAGGCATCGGCTGCCTTGCTGTATCGGCACAAGGGGATGAGTTTAGCCATTTACCGTCGGCATGGGCACCTAACTCTCTGTGCTGAGCAGGGCGGCAGTGGAAAAATCAGCGCTTATTCTTTTTGGGAATAAGCAGTGCACTTTGCGTGATATGGGCTTTGGCCGTTTGCCGTTATGATAGGCACCCCCCGCAGTCTGGATTGCGAAGACGCCATGACCCTGCAGTATCAAACCATTGCCGATTGCGTCGGCAACACCCCGCTGGTGCGTCTGCAACGCATGGCGGGCAACACCAGCAATACCCTCCTGTTGAAACTCGAAGGTAACAACCCCGCTGGCTCGGTAAAAGACCGCCCGGCCTTGTCGATGATCACCCGCGCCGAGTTGCGCGGTCAGATCCATCCAGGCGACACGCTGATCGAAGCCACCTCCGGCAATACCGGAATCGCGCTGGCCATGGCCGCGGCGATCAAGGGCTACCGGATGATTCTGATCATGCCGGACAACTCCAGTGCCGAACGCAAGGCCGCCATGACTGCCTATGGCGCCGAGCTGATTTCGGTCAGCAAGGACCAAGGCATGGAAGGCGCCCGTGATCTGGCCGAGCGCATGCAGGCCGAAGGCCGCGGCAAAGTGCTCGATCAGTTCGCCAATGGCGACAATCCCGAGGCGCATTACACGTCCACCGGTCCGGAAATCTGGCGGCAGACGGGCGGTACCGTGACCCATTTCGTCAGCTCGATGGGCACCACCGGCACCATCATGGGCACCTCGCGCTACCTCAAGGAGCAGAATCCGGACGTGCAGATCGTCGGTCTGCAACCGATGGAGGGCGCTTCGATCCCCGGTATTCGCCGCTGGCCGCATGAATACCTGCCGAAAATCTATCAGTCGGACCGTGTCGACCGCATCATCGACATGGGCCAGACCGAAGCCGAAGACACCATGCGCCGACTGGCGCGCGAAGAAGGCATCTTCTGTGGCGTGTCGTCCGGTGGCTCGGTCGCCGGGGCGTTGCGTATTTCCCAGGAAGTCGAAAACGCCGTGATTGTGGCGATCATCTGTGACCGAGGCGACCGTTACCTGTCGACCGGCGTCTATGATTCGCCCAACTGATGGCCAAGCACGAAAGAGGTTTGCGCTTTCAGCCTGCGGGCGGCGTTAAAACCGTACAGATTCCTGCCGGTAAAAAGCAGCGGTTGACCATCGAGCGGCTGTCCGACGACGGTCGCGGTATCGCTTTTCTTGAGGGTAAAACCTGGTTTGTCGCGGGCAGTCTGGCCGGCGAAGAGGTCGAGGCGCGCGTGCTCAATGCGCGCGGCAAGGTCGTCGAGGCACGCACCGAGCGGGTCTTCACCGCCAGCACCATGCGTCGCGCTCCGGCCTGTGAGTATTTCGGTCGCTGTGGCGGCTGCAGTGTTCAGCATGTGCCCCACGAAGAACAGCTTGCCCTGAAACAGCGCATGCTCGCCGAGCAATTGTTGCGCGTGGCGAATGCTGTGCCGGATGAATGGGCGGCACCTTTGAGCGGTGCCGAGCTGGCCTATCGCCGACGCGCGCGGGTCGCGGTTCGCTGGGATGCCAAGGCCAAAAGGCTGGACGTGGGGTTCCGCGCAGCCGCCAGTCAGGACATCGTCAGCATCGAACACTGTCCGGTGCTGGTACAGGCCTTGCAACCCATCATGAATGAGTTGCCTGGCATGCTGAAAAACTTCAGCAAACCGCAGGCGCTGGGGCACGTCGAGTTGTTCAGTGGGGTTGCGACTGCCGTGTTGTTGCGCCACACCGCGCCGCTTGCCGAGGTCGACCTGGCGCTGTTGCAGGCGTTTTGCTCCAAGCACGGCGCGCAGCTGTGGCTGCACGGTGAGGGCGAGCCCCAACCGGCCAGCCCCGGCGATACGCTGGGCTACCGGCTGGAGCCGTGGAACCTGCAACTGGCCTGGCGACCGGGAGATTTCATTCAGGTCAATGCGGCGGTCAACACCGCGATGATCGAGCAGGCCCTGCAATGGCTGGCGCCTGCAAAAGACGAACGTGTCATGGACCTGTTCTGTGGTCTGGGCAATTTCGCCTTGCCGCTGGCGGGTCTGGCCAGGGAAGTGGTGGCGGTCGAAGGCGTTGCGACCATGGTCGAGCGTGCAGCCGTCAACGCAATGAGTAATGATCTGCACAATGTGCAGTTTTTTCAGGCGGATCTTTCCCAGCCGCTGACACATGCCGACTGGGCGGCAGAAGGGTTTTCTGCGGTACTCTTGGACCCACCGCGTGACGGGGCCTTTGAAGTGGTCCGCCAGATCAGAAAGACGGGGGCCCGGCGACTGCTTTATGTTTCATGTAATCCGGCAACTTTGGCTCGTGACACGGTCGAACTGATCAGTCAGGGCTACCGATTAAAACGTGCCGGAATCCTCGATATGTTTCCTCAGACGGCGCATGTCGAGGCGATGGCTTTATTTGAAATGAGTAAGTGAGCGGCGTTCACTGGAACGAGTTCGTTGCTGACAGGGAATCTCATTTAATCCGACTGGCCCGCGAATGCCGGTCCTTGCTTGCCCGGCAAGTGGCATTCGCTCAGAAGGCTGGCGACTGATGGCGCTTTTCATCGCGCCTTAGGGAAGGTAAGCAGCATGGTACAGGTGAGAGCGAACCAGCCGATAAACACAGACGGCAGTATCAATCTCGACGCGTGGCTCGATCATATTGTCAGCGTCGACCTGGTCCTGGACCGGGAAGTCATGAAAAAGGCCTGTGAGTTTGCCCGGGAAGCCGAGCAGACCGACAAGGCCCACAAGAATCATTGGGCAGAGGGCACCTCCAGTTTCCAGACCGGTCTGGAGATCGCGGAGATTCTGGCTGACCTCAAGCTGGATCAGGACTCACTGGTCGCTGCGGTCATTTACCGTGGTGTGCGTGAAGGTCTCGTTGCGCTGCCGGACGTCGAGCAGCGCTTTGGCGCAACGGTCGCCAAACTCATCGACGGCGTGCTGCGCATGGCCGCGATCAGCGCCAGCCTCAGCCCTCGTCAGTCTCTGGTACTCGGCAGTCAGGCGCAGGTCGAAAACCTGCGCAAGATGCTGGTGGCGATGGTCGACGACGTTCGTGTTGCGCTGATCAAACTGGCCGAACGTACCTGCGCGATTCGTGCGGTGAAGAACGCCGACGACGAAAAACGCAACCGTGTGGCTCGCGAAGTCTTCGACATCTATGCACCGCTGGCCCACCGCCTGGGTATCGGGCACATCAAGTGGGAGCTGGAAGACCTGTCCTTCCGCTACCTGGAGCCCGATCAGTACAAGCAGATCGCCAAGCTGTTGCATGAGCGCAGGCTGGACCGCGAGCGCTTCATCAGCGACGTCATGTCCCAGCTCGACAACGAGCTGCAGGCTACTGGCGTGACCGCTGACATCAGCGGCCGTGCCAAGCATATCTACTCCATCTGGCGCAAAATGCAGCGCAAGGGCTTGGCGTTCAGCCAGATCTATGACGTCCGTGCGCTGCGTGTGCTGGTCCCGGAAATGCGCGATTGCTACACCGCGCTGGGTATCGTGCACACGTTGTGGCGGCATATTCCCAAAGAGTTCGACGATTACATCGCCAACCCCAAGGAAAACGGCTATCGCTCGCTGCACACCGCCGTTATCGGGCCGGAAGGCAAGGTGCTGGAAGTGCAGATCCGCACCCACGCCATGCATGAAGAGGCCGAGTTGGGCGTTTGTGCGCACTGGCGCTATAAAGGCACCGACGTCAAATCCGGCTCCAATCATTACGAAGAGAAGATTTCCTGGCTGCGTCAGGTGCTCGAATGGCATGAAGAGCTGGGCGATATCGGCGGTCTGGCAGACCAACTGCGAGTCGATATCGAGCCTGACCGCGTCTACGTCTTCACCCCTGACGGCCACGCCATCGACCTGCCCAAGGGCGCGACACCACTGGACTTCGCCTATCGGGTGCACACCGAAATCGGCCATAACTGCCGGGGTGCGAAGATCAATGGCCGCATCGTCCCGCTCAACTACAGCCTGCAGACCGGCGAGCAGGTCGAGATCATCACCAGCAAGCACGGTACGCCGAGCCGCGACTGGCTGAACTCGAACCTGGGGTACATCACCACCTCGCGCGCGCGGGCCAAGATCGTTCACTGGTTCAAGTTGCAGGCCCGCGATCAGAACGTCGCCGCCGGCAGAACCCTGATCGAACGCGAACTGGCGCGCCTGGCGTTGCCGCAGGTCGATTTCGACAAGCTGGCGGAAAAGGCCAATCACAAGACCGCCGACGACATGTTCGCGGCTTTGGGCGCAGGCGACCTGCGTCTGGCGCAACTGGTCAATCTGGCCCAGCAGCAGGTCGAGCCTGATCGTGTCAATGAACAGCTGGAACTGATCCCGCGCAAGGCCACCGGCTACAAGCCCGGCAAGCGGGGGGATATTCAGATTCAGGGCGTTGGCAACCTGATGACGCAGATGGCCGGCTGCTGCCAGCCGCTGCCGGGCGATGCCATCGTCGGTTATATCACCCAGGGTCGTGGCGTCAGCATTCACCGTCAGGATTGCGCTTCGGTGCTGCAACTGGGTGGTCGCGAGCCTGAACGGATCATTCAGGTCAGCTGGGGACCGGTGCCGGTGCTCACCTATCCGGTGGACATCATCATTCGCGCCTACGACCGTTCCGGTTTGCTGCGGGATGTCACTCAGGTGCTGCTCAACGAGCGGATCAACGTGCTGGCGGTCAACACCCGTTCGAACAAGGAAGACAACACTGCGCTTATGTCCCTGACCATCGAGATTCCAGGTCTGGACGCGCTGGGGCGGTTGCTGGGGCGTATTTCCCAGTTGCCGAACATCATTGAAACGCGCAGGAACAGGACGCCATAAGCGTCGCCTGCGCTCACAGGGAGCCCCATGCATACAGTTCAAGACCTGCTGAACCTCATGGCCCGGCTGCGTGATCCGCAGTTCGGCTGCCCGTGGGACCTGAAGCAGACCTACGCCAGCATCGTGCCGCACACGCTGGAAGAAGCCTATGAAGTGGCCGACGCCATCGAACAGGGCGACCTCGACCATCTGAAGGGTGAGTTGGGTGACCTGCTGTTTCAGGTGGTCTTCTATGCGCAGTTGGCCAAAGAGGAAGGCCGGTTTGAATTCGACGACGTCATCGACGGCATTACCCGCAAGTTGCTGCGTCGCCATCCGCACGTGTTTCCGACTGGCGAGCTGTACGCGCCGGCAGAAACGCCACGCCTGACCGACGAGCAGGTCAATCTTCGTTGGGACGAAATCAAGGCCGAGGAGCGTGCCGAGAAGGCCGGTGTGCCCGAGCAGTTGTCGCTGCTCGACGACGTGCCCCGGGCCTTGCCCGCGTTGAATCGGGCAGCCAAACTGCAGAAGCGTGCGGCGCAGGTGGGTTTCGACTGGCCTGCGGCATTGCCGGTGGTCGACAAGGTGCGTGAAGAACTCGATGAAATTCTCGAGGCCATGGTCGACAATGACGCCGAGGGCATTGCCGAGGAAGTCGGCGACCTGCTGTTCAGCGTCGTCAACCTGGCCCGACACCTCAAGGTCGACCCGGAAACTGCGCTACGCTCGGCCAATAGCAAGTTCGACAGACGCTTCCGATTCATTGAACAGGCTTTGCGCCACCTGCAGCGTCCTATCGAAGCGTGCTCGCTCGAAGAAATGGATGCGTTGTGGGGCGAAGCCAAACGTCAGGAAAAGAGCACACCCGGCTGCGGCTGAGTGTGCGGTAACGGTATAAGTGAGTAGACAATGAGCCTTTCCCTTCGCGATCAGTTGCTCAAGGCAGGTCTGGTCAACCAAAAGCAGGCCAAGCAGGTCGGCAAAGAAAAGCAGAAAGAGCAGCGTCTGGTGCACAAGGGTCAGGCGCAGGCCGATGACTCGCAAAAGCGTGCGGCCCAGGAGGCCATGGCCGAGAAGGCCAAACGTGATCAGGAGCTGAACCGTCAGCAGCAGGAGAAGGTCGAGCAGAAGGCCCGCGCCGCTCAGGTCAAGCAACTGATCGAAGTGTCGCGCCTGCCCAAGCTGATCACCGAGGATTACTACAACTTCGTTGACGACAAGAAGGTAAAACGCATCCCGGTCAACGCCATGGTGCGCAACAAGCTCAGCAGCGGTTCATTGGCCATCGTTCACCACGGCGGCGGTTACGAGATCATTCCGCGGGAGGCTGCGCTGAAGATCCAGGAGCGTGACCCGCGTCGTATCGTGCTGCTCAACACCCCGACCGAAGCGCCGGATGCAGACGACCCGTATGCGGCGTATCAGGTGCCTGACGATCTGATGTGGTAAGCCCACAGCGCTGTCATTGAGGTGTCAAGACAAAACCCGCATTCAGCGGGTTTTGTCTTTTCCTGTTCTTGGATTTGTTCAGTGGTTGCCCTGGCTTTCCAGCGCTTCCAGCTCTTCCTTATAGCGAAGGGCATCGGACTCAACGTGGAACATGCCTACCAGTTGGTCCTGTTGGTGCACGTCCCAGATCTGGATGCCGTCGGCAACGGCTTCGTGAGAGAGGTGGGCGTCGTCGCGTTCAGTAACTCTGACAGTCATAGTAGTAAGCTCCTGACTTTGATGGCCTGAATGGTTAGGCCTCTGGATACTGCGGCGATGTGTCGCAGGACTCTTTTATAGGATTTGTTAGCTGCCTAAGTAAATAGCCTGTTCAGGTTCCCCGGTGGTCATAAACTCATCGATCCTCTGCAGCCCTTACATGACGTGGCTTACAGCGCAGTGGTGGCAAAATGAAGGATGTTTCATGTGCTTCTAGCCTGTCCGAACGCGCGTGTAAACGCCGTTCCAGACGCTCCGCGTCCTCTTGACGACGCAGAGCGTCGAGAACTGCATTCCCACGCTGGAGCGTGAGGAACGATAACCTCAACTATCGTGCCCGGATGCTCTGCGCTTCTGCCCGAAGGGCGTGGGAGTGAGCTTGCTCACGAAGGGCAGGTGCAGGCGCGACTATCGTGCGGCGCTCTGCGTCGCATGCCTTTCTGGACGCTCCGCGTCCTCTTTACGACGCAGAGCGTCGAGAACTGCATTCCCACGCTGGAGCGTGAGGAACGATCATCTCAACTATCGTGCCCGATGCTCCGCGCTTCTGCCCGAAGGGCGTGGGAGTGAGCTTGCTCACGAAGGGCAGGTGCAGGCGCGACTATCGTGCGGCGCTCCGCGTCCTCTTGACGACGCAGAGCGTCGAGAACTGCATTCCCACGCTGGAGCGTGAGGAACGATAACCTCAACTATCGTGCCCGATGCTCCGCGCTTCTGCCCGTAGGGCGTGGGAGTGAGCTTGCTCACGAAGGGGCAAGTGCAGGCGCGACTACCGTGCGGCGCTCTGCGTCGCATGCCTTTCTGGACGCTCTGCGTCCTCTTGACGACGCAGAGCGTCGAGAACTGCATTCCTACGCTGGAGGGTGAGGAACGATCATCGCAACATCGTGCCGATGCTCCGCGCTTCTGCCCGAAGGGCGTGGGAGTGAGCTTGCTCACGAAGGGGGCGGTGCAGGCGCGACTATCGTGCGGCGCTCTGCGTCGCATGCCTTCAGCCAATAAAAAGCCCCGCTAAAAAGCGGGGCTCTGTGGTGCGTGCTGCCAGGGCGATCAGCTGCCTTTGACGGCCTTGCCGTTGACGGTGCCGTCCAGCAAGACGATGTTGTATTCCTTGCCGTCGGTTTCGACCTGTTGCAGGCGGACCAGCAGGTAATCCCAGTCCTTGGCGAACCACAGCACAGTGGTGCGCTTGCTTTGCGTCGGGTCGCGCACGCGCTCGACCTTGATCGCATCGACCTGGCCGGTCTTGGTGGTGACTTTTTCCGAACCCAGCACGCGGAAGTCGTAGGTGTCTACTTCATCACCGTCGACAACCTGATAGCTCATGCTCTTCTTGCCCTCAGCGATGTCGTGTTGCAACGCCAGCTGATAGGTGGACTTGTCGAGGATGCCACGGTTGAGCGGCAGCTTGATCGCATCGCCACGGTCGGTGCCGGTGACGAACTTGGTGTTCCAGTCGAACGCCAGATCGACCTTCTTGGATTTACCCAGGCCACTGCGCTCGAAGTTGTAGGTCTGCGGCAGCAGGGTGTCCTTGTCGACCTTCAGGGTGCTGACTTCAGTCAGGCTAGCGATCATCATCGAGGCCTTGAAGCTCAGGGTCCAGGTGCCATTGGCGCCGGCTTCCAGGCTGCGTTCGGCCGTGCCGCTCATGGGCAGCTGTTTCCAGTCGGCGGTGTAGCTGGCGGAGAAGGGTTGAAGGTCTGCGGCCTGTACGGCAGGCAAGGCGAGCAGAGCGAAAGCGAAGAGCAGAGCGCGACGCATAGTATCTCCTAATGTCGAATCAGATGGCCGCTGGCCGGGAGTAACTGGCTATCGAGTAACGCACCTTGTTCACCAAGGCTCAGTCGGCCTTCGGCAAACCAGCGAATGGCCAGTGGGTAAATACGGTGCTCTTGAGCATGGACCCGTTGCGCGAGCGTTGCGGGCGTGTCGTGCAACTGTACCGAAATAACAGCCTGTACGACCAGTGGGCCGCCATCGAGTTCCTCGGTAACGAAATGCACGCTGCAGCCATGCTCGGTGTCGCCGGCCTCCAGCGCACGCTTGTGCGTGTGCAAGCCTTTGTAACGCGGCAGCAGGGAAGGGTGAATATTCAGCAGGCGGCCATGGTAGTGGCGAACGAATCCTGCGCTGAGAATGCGCATGAACCCGGCCAATACGACCAACTGTGGCTGGAAGGCGTCGATCCGTTCGATCAGCGCTGCATCGAAGGCTTCACGGCCCTCGTATGCGGTGTGATCCAGTACGCAGGTTTCGATGCCTGCGTCCCTTGCACGTTGAAGGCCGAATGCATCTGCGCGGTTGGAAATCACCGCGCGGATGCGGACGGGGCTGGCCCCGTCCTTGAAGCTGTCGATCATCGCTTGCAGGTTGCCGCCGGTGCCGGACAACAGCACCACGACTTCGCAGATGGCTGGCATCAATGCGCCTTGAGGTTTTTCAGCTCGACCTGTGCTGCGCCTTCGGCAGCGGTGGCGATCTGGCCGATCACCCAAGGCTGCTCGCCAGCTTCACGCAGCACCTTCAGTGCTGCTTCGACGTGCTCCTGAGCGACGCAGATCACCATGCCCACGCCGCAGTTCAGCACGCGGTGCATCTCGTTTTCCGCAACGTTGCCTTGCTGCTGCAGCCAGTCGAACACGGCCGGACGCTGCCAGCTGGCGACGTCGACCACGGCCTGAGCGCCTTCCGGCAGTACGCGTGGAATGTTGTCGAGCAGGCCGCCACCGGTGATGTGGGCCATGGCCTTGACTGCGCCGGTTTCCTTGATCAGCTTGAGCAGCGGCTTCACGTAGATGCGGGTCGGCGCCATCAGCAGTTCGGTCAGTGGCTTGCCGTCCAGCTGGATGTTTTCGATATCGGCACCTGCCACTTCGATGATCTTGCGGATCAGCGAGTAGCCGTTGGAGTGCGGGCCGGACGATGGCAGGGCGAGCAGGGCGTCACCGGCAGCGACTTTCGAGCCGTCGATGATCTCGGCCTTTTCCACGACGCCGACGCAGAAGCCTGCCAGGTCGTAGTCTTCGCCTTCGTACATGCCCGGCATTTCAGCGGTTTCGCCGCCGACCAGCGAGCAGCCAGCCAGTTCGCAGCCGGCGCCGATGCCGGTGACGACCTGAGCGGCGGTGTCGACGTTCAGCTTGCCGGTGGCGTAGTAATCGAGGAAGAACAGTGGCTCTGCGCCGCAGACCACCAGGTCATTGACGCACATGGCGACCAGGTCGATGCCGATGGTGTCGTGCTTGTTCAGGTTCAGCGCCAGACGCAGCTTGGTGCCCACGCCGTCGGTGCCGGAAACCAGAACCGGTTGCTTGTAGCCGGCCGGGATTTCGCAGAGGGCGCCGAAGCCTCCCAGGCCGCCCATGACTTCCGGACGCTTGGTGCGCTTGGCGACGCTCTTGATGCGTTCGACCAATGCTTCACCGGCGTCGATGTCTACACCGGCGTCTTTATAGCTCAGGGAGGGTTGCTTGCTCATAGAAAATCCAGGCCTTTAGGGGGGATTCGGAGGTATCGACCGCTGCGTTAGGGCCCGTTCAGCACCGCGCTGTCATGCGGTGGTAATGTTGGGGCCATGGCGATTGCCGGTCTGCGAAGGCGCGCGATTTTATCAGGCTTGCTCATCAGGGGCCATCCTTGCGCCGACAACAGGGCGGTGTTGCACCAAATTAACCTCGAGCAGGTGGCCTGTCAGTGCGACCCTGGACGTTTAGGGTGTACTTTATGCGCGAACTGAATGATAGGTGGTTCATGTCTGTCCCAGACTGGTACACCTGCTGAAACCGCTTCTTTTTACTTTTTTCCGTTCGGGAACTGTCCATGCGTTTTTCCAGAATTCTTCTAGTCGGCTGTCTGTCCCTGATCAGCCTTCCCAGCCTTGCCGAAACGGTCAGCAACCTTTATCAGGTTCGCGAGCCGGTCAATGGCCAGTCGCCCGATGAGCGCACGCGGGCCACGCAGGCCGCCGTCGAAACCCTGGTGCTGCGCCTGACCGGCGACGCCAAGGCCGTGCAGGGCTCGGCCATCGCCGCACTGCGCAAGGACCCGCAGCAGATCATCAGCCAGTACGGCTACGAGGCCGGCCCGCCGGAAACCCTGCTGGTCGACTTCGATCCGGCCACCACCGACCGTGCCTTGCACGATGCGGGGTTGCCGATCTGGGGCAGCAATCGCCCGTCGATTCTCGGCTGGTGGCTGAATGACTCGGTGGAAGGCTCGAATCTGGTCGGCGACGGTCAGGCCGCTGCCGAACCCTTGCGCCAGGCCGCTCAGCACCGCGGACTGCCGCTGCGTCTGCCGCTGGCTGATTTGAGCGAGCAGGGTATCGGTAATGCGAAAACCCTGGAGGGCGCTGACCCTGCGCCGCTCAAGGAAGCCTCCGAGCGCTATGGCGCTGACGCGATACTGGCCGTGCACGCCCGGGAAGATGGCGGTCAGTGGCAGGGCAAATGGCGCTTGTGGCTGGGTGATCAGCGCGAACAGGGCACCGCAACCGGTGCCACGTCCGAGGCCTTGGCCGATGCGGTGCTGCTGTCGGTCAGCGAGCGTCTGGCTCCGCGCTTCGTCGCCAAGCCCGGTGCGTCGACCGGCATGCTGATCCAGGTCCAAGGCATGACACTCGAGCGCTATGCGCAACTGCTTCAGTTACTCGAACCGTTCGGCGTGCGTCTGAGTTCTGTCGAGGGCGATAAAGTGGTGTTTGAGGTCAGTGGCAGCACCGATCAGCTACGCTCGCAGTTGTCGCTGGCCAAATTGCAGGAAGTGCCCGCAGCCGAAGCAGCCGCTACCGCAACGTCGCCTGCTGCGCCTGTCGATGCGACTGCGCCGGTTGCGCCAGCCAATGGAGCTGCTGCTGTTCCGGCACCTGCGCCCGCACCGATGATTGTTCCGGCGTCTGCGCCACAGCTCTATTTCCGCTGGTAACCCGGCAAGAACGCTTTTCCACTGGCTTGAGGGATGTTGATGACTGATACGCGGCGTTGGTTCTGGATCGGCGGCCTGGCCTTGCTGGTTGCATTCGTGGTGCTGTTGCACACGATCCTCACTCCTTTTCTGGTGGCGTTACTGCTGGCCTACATGGGTGATCCGCTGGTGGACCGTCTGGAGCGCGCCGGACTGTCCAGAACCCTGAGCGTTGTGGTCGTGTTCGGGTTGTTCACGCTGGTGCTGATGGCGTTGCTGCTGGTTCTGGTGCCGATGCTCGCCAAGCAGTTGTTCCGTCTTTACGAGCTGGCGCCGCAGATTCTTGACTGGCTGCAGCACTCGGCGTTGCCGTGGGTCCAGGCCAAGTTCGGGCTGGCAGACGGGTTCTGGAAGTTCGACAAGATCAAGGCAGCCATCTCCGAGCATATGGGCCAGGCCGGGGACATCGTCTCTATCGTGCTGTCCCAGGCTACGGCGTCCAGCCTGGCGCTGATCGGCTGGCTGACCAATCTGGTGCTGATCCCAGTGGTGTGTTTCTACCTGCTGCGTGACTGGGACATCATGACCGGCAAGATCCGTGGCCTGCTGCCGCGTCAGCGTGAAGGGCAAATCGTCAAGCTGGCGGGCGAGTGCCACGAAGTGCTGGGCGCGTTCATACGCGGTCAGTTGCTGGTGATGGTCGGCCTTGGCGTGATCTATGCGGCCGGTCTGATGCTGGTCGGGCTGGAGCTGGGCCTGCTGATCGGCGTGATTGCCGGTCTGGCGGCCATCGTGCCTTATATGGGGTTCGTGATCGGTATCGGTTCGGCGCTGGTGGCCGGGCTGTTCCAGTTTGGCGGTGACCTGTACCCGATGATGGGGATTGTGGCGGTGTTCATGATCGGTCAGGCCCTCGAGGGGATGGTGCTGACGCCGTTGCTGGTCGGTGATCGCATCGGCCTGCACCCGGTCGCCGTCATCTTCGCGATTCTGGCGGGTGGCGAGCTGTTCGGCTTCACCGGCATTCTGCTGGCCCTGCCGGTGGCGGCGGTGATCATGGTGCTGGTGCGCCACATGCATGATCTGTACAAGGACTCGGAAATCTACGCAGGCGCGGAAGATCCGGAGCTGTAATATCGATGCAAGCCTCTTCGCCGCCCGGTGAAGAGGCTCATGCCTTGAGTGCATGCCCCCTGCAAACGCCCTGTCCTGGGCTCTGTACGAAAAGTGGCTGCGCTCGGTGATGCTTCGTTAAAAACAGGCTCGGATGCGAGTCCAATCGGAATGCTCATTTACAACACGTAGAGTCGAGCGCGACCCCGGCCGTTCCTCGCCTGTTTTTGCCTTGCCTGACCTTCGCTCGCCGACTTTTCGTACAGCGCCTGGACGGCGCTTTACTCACCCTGACGCAAACCTTTGATTTTGCTTGAGGTCTGTCGCATTGTGCGACCAGCGTCACGGGTATAAACTTTGCGCTCTTTACACAGAGGCCTTGACGGTTTGCATGAGCCGTTAGTCAGCATGAAACCGATTCAGCTGCCCCTGAGTGTGCGTCTGCGTGATGACGCCACTTTCGTCAATTACTATCCAGGCGCCAACGCCGCTGCACTCGGCTATGTCGAGCGGCTGTGCGAAGCCGACGCTGGCTGGACCGAAAGCCTCATCTATCTGTGGGGTAAGGACGGAGTAGGGCGCACGCACCTGCTGCAGGCTGCCTGCCTGCGTTTCGAGCAGTTGGGCGAGCCTGCAGTGTATCTGCCGCTGGCCGAAGTCATAGATGAAGGCATCGAGCTGTTCGATCATCTGGAGCAGTACGAGCTGGTGTGTCTGGACGATCTGCAGGCGATCGTCGGCAAGCCCGACTGGGAAGAAGCGCTGTTTCATCTGTTCAATCGTCTGCGTGACAGCGGGCGTCGTCTGCTGATTGCCGCGTCCAAATCGCCCCGCGAATTGCCGGTAAAGCTTCCCGACCTGAAATCGCGCCTGACCATGGCATTGGTGTTCCAGATGCGCGGTCTGTCCGACGAGGACAAGCTGCGCGCCTTGCAACTGCGTGCTTCACGGCGCGGCCTGCACCTGACCGACGATGTCGGGCATTTCATCCTGACGCGTGGTACACGCAGCATGAGCGCGTTGTTCGAATTGCTCGAGCGCCTCGATCAGGCGTCACTCCAGGAAAAGCGCAAGCTGACCATTCCCTTCCTTAAAGAGACCCTCGGGTGGTAGATCAGGCGCTGTTGATGCAGACGGCGGCTGCCTTGCGCCATGCACAACGGATTCTGGTGATCACCGGGGCGGGTTTGTCTGCCGATTCGGGGTTGCCGACCTACCGTGGTGTGGGCGGGCTTTACAATGGCAAGACCGATGATGGCCTGCCTATCGAAATGGCCCTGTCCGGGCCCATGCTGCGTCGTGACCCGGAGCTGTGCTGGAAGTACATCGCTGAACTGGGTAGGGCGTGTCTGGGTGGCGAGCCGAATGTCGCGCATTACGCCATCGCCCAGTTGCAACGCATCAAACCCGAGTGCTGGGTGCTGACCCAGAACGTCGACGGTTATCACCGTGCGGCGGGCAGTCCGCCGGAGCGCCTGATCGAAATTCACGGGCAACTCTTGCCACTGTTTTGCCAATCCTGCGGTGCTGAGGATTCGCAATTGAGTGAGCACTTGCAGCGCCCTTTGCCCCCCTTATGCCCGGCATGTAGTGGCATTTTGCGACCGTCCGTCGTTCTTTTTCAGGAAATGCTTCCCGAAAAAGCCCTGGAAACACTGTATGAACAGCTGGCTAAAGGCTATGACGCGGTGCTGAGTATCGGCACCACCGCAAGCTTCCCCTACATTCACGAACCGGTCATTCGCACCAGGGTTTCCGGGGGTTTTACCGCAGAAATCAATCCGCAGCCGACGGATCACAGCGCGCAGATGGACGTCTTTTTGCCGTACCGTGCGGCACATGTCATGGCCGAACTCATAAGTCACATCTAGTTCGATTGAATTTGCAAATCACCTTCATAAAAGGCATAGTCTCGCCATCTTAACTAGTCAGCCACGGTTGTGCCCATGCAAGTTGTTCGCTTCGCACCCCTCGTGCCTCTCGCACTCGTTACATTTCTCTTCGGTTGCTCGGCCAATATGCCGGTCGCACAGCAGGAACAGGCCCAGCCAGTTCCACGCTATCAGAGCGCGATCAATGCCAATGCCCAGTCCGCAGCCCGTCGCGCCGACGCGGCAGTCCTGCAGGACGAGCTCGCTACCGAAGACGAACTGGCCCAGTTCGCTGATAACAAGTCTTACCAACTGCCGGCCCTGGCCGACAGCATCCTGGAGCGTGGCAAGTCGCTGATCGGCACACGCTACAAGTTCGGCGGCACGTCGACTTCTTCGGGTTTCGATTGCAGCGGCTTCATCGGTTATCTGTTTCGCGAAGAGGCCGGCATGAGCCTGCCACGTTCCACGCGTGAAATGATCAACGTCAACGCACCTCTGGTGGCGCGCAACAAGCTTCAGCCGGGCGATGTGCTGTTCTTCAGTACTCGCGGTCGCGGTCAGGTCAGCCACGCAGCGATCTACGCCGGTAATCGGCAGTTCATCCACTCCAGCAGTCGCCGCAGCGGCGGTGTGCGCATCGACAGCCTCGATGACGCCTACTGGAGCAAGACCTTCATCGAGGCCAAGCGGCCCCTGGCGATGGCCCCGGGTACTGTTGCAGTAAAATCGACACCTGAAGTAACGCAGACAACGGCGATGACTTCGACTACAGTCAAGACCGCGCCCAAGCGGCGTAAATAAATAGAACGCGCAGTACAAGACCTTCGGGTCTTTCTGCGTTTTTGAGCTTCTCGGCAGCGTAAGCCGCATCCGGATAGGTTGTTGTGGTTATGTCGATTGCGTTGCGCCTGTTAGTCATTTCTATTGCTGCGTTGCTCGGTGCCTGCGCCAGCGCGCCGCCCCCGCCCAAAGCGCCCCGGATCGTTCAGCGTCCGGTGGTCACTGCTCCTCCCCAGATTCTTTCTCCAGCTGCCGAAGACGTGCTGTTTCGTGCGTTGGGGCTGGTTGGTACGCCTTATCGCTGGGGCGGCAACACGCCTGACTCCGGTTTCGATTGCAGCGGTCTTATAGGTTATGTCTATCGTGATGCGGCCGGCATTTCCCTGCCACGTTCCACACGCGAGATGATCGTGATGGGCGCACCGAATATTCGCCGCGAGCAACTGCAGTCAGGTGATCTGGTGTTCTTTGCCACGTCAGGTGGTTCGCAGGTGTCGCATGCGGGGATTTACGTGGGCGAAGGCCGCTTCGTGCATGCGCCGGCCACCGGTGGCACGGTGAAGCTCGACAGCCTCGACAAGCCTTACTGGCAGAGAGCCTACCTCAACGCCAAGCGCGTGATTCAGCCGTCCAGTCTGGCGCAGAATCGGCCTTAGGCAGGAACCGCTGATCAGCGGCTTCCCCCAGCTCCAGCCTCAGGATCGGACGCAGAGCGTTCAGAAAGGCGTGTCCACGCTGGAGCGTGGCACGCTGGGGATCGCCGCAGCTGTGCCGGCCTCTTCGCGAGCAAGCTCGCTCCCACAGGAATAACCGCTCGGCGTTACTGAGCAGCCTTGGCTGATGTCACGCGCCAGATCTTGTTGCCGACATCGTCCGCCACCAGCAAACCGCCGCGCTGGTCATTGACCACGCCAACCGGACGGCCCATGGCTTTTTCATCCTTGTTGAGGAAGCCGGTCAACACATCGACCGGTGTGCCGTTGGGTTTGCCGCCACTGAATGGAATGAACACCACCTTATAGCCGCTGTGCGGTTTGCGGTTCCATGAGCCGTGCTGGCCAATGAACAGGCCTTCGTTGAACGGTGCAGCCAGTGTCTTGCCGTCGGCGAACACCAGGCCCAGCGAAGCGGTGTGCGGACCTACTGCGTAATCCGGGGCAATCGCCTTGGCGACCAGTGCCGGATTCTGCGGCTTGACGCGCTCGTCGACATGCTGGCCGTAGTAGCTGTAAGGCCAGCCGTAGAATGCGCCGTCCTGCACCGAGGTGACGTAGTCAGGCACCAGATCGCTGCCGATCTCGTCGCGCTCGTTGACCGCCGTCCACAGTTTGCCGGTCTTCGGCTCCCAATCCATGCCGTTGGGGTTGCGCAGGCCGGACGCGAAGATCCGGTGGTTGCCGGTGGCCGCGTCCACTTCCCAGATCGCCGCACGACCCTCTTCCTTGTCCATGCCGTTTTCGGCCACGTTGCTGTTGGAGCCCACGGTCACGTACAGCTTGCTGCCATCCTTGCTGGCGATGACATTCTTGGTCCAGTGGTGATTGAGCGTGCCGCCCGGCAGGTCGACCACCTTGGTCGCCTGCGCGCTGATCGAGGTCTGCCCGGATTCATACGGGAAGCTGATCAGGCGATCGGTATCGGCGACATACAGCTTGTTGCCCACCAGGGTCATGCCGAACGGCGAATTGAGGTTTTGCAGGAAAACCGTGCGCGTCTCTGCCACACCGTCCTTGTCCACATCGCGTAGCAAGGTAATGCGGTTGGCGCTGGGCACGCCGGCACCGGCGCGGCCCATGACTTTTTCCATCACCCAGCCGCGAATGCCTTTGGAGTCATCCGGTTTGGCGGGCGAATTGGTTTCTGCGACCAGCACGTCACCGTTGGGCAACACATACAGCCAGCGCGGGTGGTCGAGGTTTTCGGCGAACGCAGCCACTTGTGTGCCCGGCGCGGCGACCGGCTTGGCGCCTTTTTCCCAGCCTACGGCAGGGGCGATGTTGACGGTCGGGATCAGCGTCTTGTTGGGCTCCGGCAGCTTGGGCGAGGGGCCTGTTCCATCCGAGACTTGCAGTCTCGAAGACTCGCCGCAGGCAGCGAGGCCGCCGGCGACCAGAAGCAACACTGCGTAGTGGGGTCTGAGTTTGAACATTGTCGATCTCCATTAACAAGGGCATGGTCCAGTAACTGATAGAGGCACCGCCAACCCGCTAGGTTCAATCACGTTCCGCGGCGACGGTGTCGATTGACGCTCCCGGTCCAACCCTCTACCCTTCGCGGTTTGTTTCAGGTGCTCTGCAATCCCCGATTGGCAGAGTGAAACAGGGAAGCCGGTGTGGGTCGACAGATCCGATCCCGGCGCTGCCCCCGCAACGGTAAATGAGTCAAGGCTGTGCCTGACGCCACTGTGTTTCGACATGGGAAGGCGCGCAGCCGGGGTGACCCGCTCATGAGCCCGGAGACCGGCCTGAATCACTCAATGACATCACGGAGGGTGATGTTCTGTGCAGGGCGTTGCCGTGCTGTCCAGTGCTGTCCTTCCGTCTGTTGTCGCCTGCCCCGAGCGGAGAACCCAGATGAACGAATCCCCCGAACGCGACGAACGCCATCTGGCGCGCATGCAGCGCAAGAAAGCCGTCATGGACGAGCGTATCGCCAGCTCGCCCAACGAGTGCGGCCTGCTGCTGGTATTGACCGGCAATGGCAAGGGCAAGAGCAGCTCGGCATTCGGCATGCTCGCCCGCGCCATGGGCCACGACATGCAGTGTGGTGTGGTGCAGTTCATCAAGGGCCGCAACAGCACGGGCGAAGAAATGTTTTTCCGCCGTTTCCCCGAGCAGGTGCGCTATCACGTAATGGGTGAGGGCTTCACCTGGGAAACCCAGGATCGCCAGCGCGACATCGCCGCCGCCGAAGCCGCCTGGGCCGTGTCTCAGGAAATGCTTCGCGATCCGGCCATTGGTCTGGTGGTACTCGACGAACTGAACATCGCCCTCAAACATGGCTACCTTGACCTTGAACAGGTGCTCAGCGACCTGCAGGCACGTCCGCCGATGCAGCATGTATTGGTGACTGGCCGCGGTGCCAAAGCCGAATTGATCGACCTGGCCGATACCGTTTCCGAGATCGGCGTGGTCAAGCACGCGTTTCAGGCCGGTATTCGTGCGCAGAAAGGTATCGAGCTGTGAACCCTTCATCATTGAGCGCATTGCAATGAGAGCCCCGCGTGATTGTCCGGCGGTATTGATCGCTGCGCCTGCCTCCGGGCAAGGCAAAACCACGGTGACCGCTGCACTGGCACGCTTGCACCGCAACCAGGGGCGCAAGGTCCGGGTGTTCAAGTGCGGCCCGGACTTTCTTGACCCGATGATTCTCGAGCGGGCCAGTGGTGCGCCGGTCTATCAACTGGACATGTGGATGGTCGGTGCCGATGAAAGCCGTCGCCTGTTGTGGGAGGCGGCTGACGAGGCGGACCTGATTCTGATCGAAGGGGTCATGGGGCTGTTCGACGGCACGCCGTCGAGCGCCGACCTGGCCCGGCATTTTGGCGTGCCGGTACTCGGTGTGATCGACGGCACGGCCATGGCGCAGACGTTTGGCGCACTGGCGCTGGGCCTGGCGCGCTATCAGCCTGATCTGCCGTTCGCCGGCGTGCTGGCCAATCGCGTCGGCACGGTACGCCATGCGCAGTTGCTGGAGAACAGCCTGACCGAAGGCCTGCGCTGGTACGGCGCACTGTCCCGGGAAGTCGGCTTCGAATTGCCCAGCCGTCATCTGGGGTTGGTCCAGGCCAGTGAGCTCAATGATCTGGACGTGCGTCTGGACATGGCTGCTGCGGCGCTGGCCAGCACCTGTGAAGTGGCTTTGCCGCCGGCCGTGACCTTTACGGCGCCCGACCCGGTTCATGTCGAACCGCTGCTGCGCGGCGTACGCATTGCCATCGCACGCGATGAAGCCTTTGCCTTTCTGTATGGCGCGAGCCTGGAACTGCTGAGAAACATGGGCGCCGAGCTGAGTTTCTTCTCGCCAATCCATGATCGCGAGCTTCCCGAGGCCGACAGCCTGTACCTGCCCGGTGGCTACCCGGAGCTGCACCACGTGGCGTTGGCCGCCAATGGCACAATGCAGGCTTCGATCAGGGCTCACCATATTGCCGGCAAGCCGATTCTTGCCGAGTGCGGCGGCATGCTCTATTTGCTCGAAGCCCTGACCGATGTCGAGGGCGTGCGCGCCGAACTGGTCGGCTTGCTGTCCGGTGAAGCGGTCATGCAGAAGCGTCTGGCGGCGCTGGCCTTGCAGGCCGTCGAGCTGCCCGAGGGCACGCTGCACGGTCATACCTATCACCACTCGCTGACCAGCACCGAGCTGCAGCCGATTGCGCGTGGCGTCAGCCCCAATGGCGGGCGCGGCGCAGAAGCGGTCTATCGTTTGGGTCGTCTGACCGCGTCCTACGTGCATTTCTATTTTCCTTCCTGCCTCCGGGCGATTGCGGCGCTGTTCAAACCATGACCGAGCAAGCGTTCAGCCCCGAAGAGCGGGCTGCGGTGTACCGCGCTATCGCCGAACGTCGCGACATGCGCCACTTCATCGGTGGTACGGTCGCGCCCGAGCTATTGGCGCGCGTGCTCGAAGCCGCGCATCAGGCTCCCAGCGTCGGGCTGATGCAACCGTGGCGCTTCATCCGCATCAGCGACCCGCTATTGCGCGCCAGGATGCGGGCGCAGGTGGAGGAGGAGCGTATTCGTACCGCCGAGGCGCTGGGGGAGCGAACCGACGAGTTCATGAAGCTCAAGGTCGAAGGCATCAACGACTGCGCAGAAGTGCTGGTCGCCGCGCTGATGGAAGGGCGTGAGCAACACATTTTCGGGCGTCGCACCTTGCCCGAAATGGACATGGCATCGCTGTCCTGCGCGATCCAGAACCTGTGGCTGGCATCGCGTGCAGAAGGCCTGGGCATGGGCTGGGTGTCGCTGTTCGACCCCGAGGCATTGGCCGAACTGCTGGGCATGCCTGACGGCGCGAAGCCGCTGGCGATCATTTGCCTGGGACCGGTCAAGGAATTCTATCCTGCGCCAATGCTGGTGATGGAAGGCTGGGCGCAGGCGCGTCCGCTGCACGAGCTGCTGTACGAGAATCAATGGGGAGTGAATCAATGAGTGTGGCGCTGTTGAGCGTCGCCGGGGTCGCGCTGGATGCGCTGCTCGGTGAGCCAAAACGATGGCATCCGCTGGTGGCGTTCGGCAACTTCGCCAAT
Source organism: Pseudomonas sp. MWU16-30316 (assembly GCF_020515645.1). Taxonomy (NCBI): domain Bacteria; kingdom Pseudomonadati; phylum Pseudomonadota; class Gammaproteobacteria; order Pseudomonadales; family Pseudomonadaceae; genus Pseudomonas; species Pseudomonas sp. MWU16-30316. The sequence goes on from NZ_JAIZAZ010000001.1 coordinate 991,591, forward strand.
CGGGTCGAGCAGCGTTTCAACAGTGGCGGCCGTGGCTGGCGCAGTCACGGCGTTACCGCCTGGGTCATCACCGTTGTGCCGCTGACGCTGCTGGCCACGCTGCTGAGCTGGTTGCCTGGCGTGGGCTGGCTGTTCGAGATTCTGGCGCTGTATGGCGCGCTGGGCATGCGCAGTCTGGGCGAGCACGTTCAGCCAGTGGCGCAAGCGCTGCGCAGTGATGATCTGGTTGAAGCACGTCAGCGGGTCGGTTATCTGGTCAGTCGCCAGACCACTGAGCTGGACGCTACCGAAGTCGCCCGCGCAGCCACCGAGTCGGTGCTGGAGAACGGCAGCGATGCGGTGTTCGCGGCGTTGTTCTGGTTTGTCGTGGCCGGTGCGCCCGGCGTGGTGCTGTACCGGCTGAGCAATACGCTGGACGCCATGTGGGGCTATCGTAACGAGCGCTTTGAGCGTTTTGGCTGGGCTGCGGCGAAGATCGACGATCTGCTCAACTATATTCCCGCACGTCTTGTGGCACTGACTTACGCCTTGTTGGGCAAGACCCGACTGGCGCTGCGTTGCTGGCGCACACAGGCTCCGGCCTGGGACAGTCCGAATGCCGGTCCGGTGATGGCCGCTGGCGCAGGCGCGCTGGGTGTCGAACTGGGTGGCGCGGCGATCTACCACGGCGAGTTGCATCAGCGTCCGCAACTGGGTGAGGGTGCGCCTGCCGACGCGGACTCGATCGATCGCGGCTGGCAACTGGTGCAGCGCGGCGTCTGGTTATGGCTGCTGGTCATCTGCGTGGCGGCTGAATTTTATGCTTGAGCACGGCGGGCGGTTGCGAGCGGCGGCGCAGCATTACGGTATTCAGCTAGCCGACTGGCTGGACCTGTCCACCGGGATCGCGCCCTGGTCGTGGCCCATCCCGGAGATTCCGACGCGTGCCTGGGCGCGGTTGCCCGAGACCGACGATGGTCTGGAAGCGGCGGCCTGCAGGTATTACGGTGTGTCCCGGTTATTGCCGGTGTCTGGTTCGCAGGCCGCGATTCAGGCACTGCCGCGGGTGCGCAGCGGAGGGCGAGTTGGCGTTCTGTCGCCCTGCTACGCAGAGCACGCGCATGCCTGGCGCAAGAACGGTTTCGTGGTCCGTGAGGTGGGTGAGCAGGAGGTCGACTACTTCCTCGACAGCCTGGACATACTGGTAGTGGTCAACCCCAACAACCCGACCGGTCTGCACCTGAGCGCCGAGCGCTTGCTGGAGTGGCATGCACGACTGGCCGAGCGCGGTGGCTGGCTGGTCGTCGATGAAGCGTTCATGGATAACACGCCGGGCATGAGCCTGGCGGCCGAAACGGGGCGCAGCGGGCTGATCGTCCTGCGTTCGTTTGGCAAGTTTTTCGGCCTGGCTGGCGTGAGGCTCGGTTTTGTCATGGCCGAGCCGGTGCTGTTGAGGATGCTGGCGCAGGAAATCGGCCCTTGGTCGGTCAGTGGGCCAACCCGGATCATCGGTCAGGTGTGCCTCAGTGATCAGCAGGGGCAGGCGCGTCAACGTGAGCGCTGTGACCAGGCCCGCGACCGGCTGGTGGCGTTGCTCGACCGCTACGCCCTGACCCCGCAAGGCGGCTGTGCGCTGTTCCAATGGCTGGTGACCCCTGAGGCGCAGACGCTCTATGAGTTTTGTGCGCGGCGCGGCGTGCTGCTGCGTCTGTTCAAGGGTGACACCTCCGAGTCGTCCAGTCTGCGTTTCGGTCTGCCCCGCGACGAGGCCGACTGGCTGCGGCTGCACGATGTTCTGCTTGAATACCGCAAGGAATACCCATGAGCACGCTGATGGTACAAGGCACCACCTCCGATGCCGGCAAAAGCACTCTGGTGACGGCCCTGTGCCGCTGGCTGACTCGTCAGGGCGTCAAGGTCGTGCCGTTCAAGCCGCAGAACATGGCGCTCAACAGCGCGGTGACTGCAGACGGCGGCGAGATCGGCCGCGCGCAGGCCGTGCAGGCGCAGGCGTGCTACCTCGAACCGCACACCGACATGAACCCAGTGCTGCTCAAGCCCAACAGTGACACGGGCGCGCAGGTGATCATTCACGGCCGTGCAGTGACCACCATGAACGCGGTGGCTTATCACGGCTACAAAGAGATCGCCATGCAGGCGGTGTTGGAATCGCATCGGCGCCTGGGTGAAAGCTACCCGGTGATCGTGGTCGAGGGCGCGGGTTCTCCGGCCGAGATCAACCTGCGCGCCAACGATATCGCCAACATGGGCTTTGCCGAGGCGGTCGACTGCCCGGTGCTGCTGATTGCCGATATCAATCGTGGCGGGGTGTTTGCCCATCTGGTCGGCACCCTCGAGCTGCTGTCGCCCAGTGAGCAGGCGCGGGTCAAGGGTTTCATCATCAACCGTTTTCGCGGTGACATCGCCTTGTTGCAGCCGGGCCTGGACTGGCTGGAAGCACGCACCGGCAAGCCGGTGGTTGGCGTGCTGCCCTACGTGATGGACCTGCACCTGGAAGCCGAAGACGGCCTGGACCAGCGCCAGACCGACAAGGTCGAGCATGTGCTGAACGTGGTGGTCCCGGTGCTGCCTCGCATCAGTAATCACACTGATTTCGACCCGCTGCGCCTGCACCCTCAGGTCAATCTGCAGTTCATCGGTCCCGGCCAGGCGATTCCTCCTGCGGACCTGATCATTCTGCCCGGCTCGAAAAGCGTGCGCAGCGATCTGAACTACCTGCGCAACAATGGCTGGGACACCGCCATCGAGCGGCATTTGCGTTATGGCGGCAAGCTGATGGGGATCTGCGGCGGCCTGCAAATGCTCGGTGAGCAGGTGCACGATCCTCTCGGGCTGGAAGGCGCAGCCGGGTCCAGCGCCGGGTTTGGCCTACTGGCAATGAGCACGGTGCTGGAAGCGGAAAAGCAACTGCGCAATGTGCGCGGTCGTCTGACCCTGGAAGACGCCGAGGTCAGCGGCTACGAAATTCATGCCGGGGTAACGACAGGGCCGGCGCTGGAGCAGGCTGCCGTGCAACTGGACGACGGGCGTTGCGATGGCGCGCAGAGTGTCGACGGGCAGGTGCTCGGGACTTACCTGCACGGCCTGTTCGAATCACCTGCGGCCTGTAGCGCGTTACTGCGCTGGGCGGGGTTGGCGAACGTGCAGTCCGTCGACTATCACGCCCTGCGCGAGCGCGACATCGAACGTCTGGCGGACTTGGTGGAAAAACACTTGGACGGCCCATTGCTTCGCGAACTGTGTGGCCTGGAGGCGAACTGAATGCTGCAATTGATCCTCGGCGGCGCGCGTTCCGGCAAGAGTCGCCTGGCGGAAAAACTGGCCGTCGACAGCACGCTGAAGGTGACCTACATCGCCACCAGTCAGCCTCTGGACGGCGAAATGAATCAGCGTGTTGCCAGTCATCGCGCACGCCGTCCCGAGCACTGGGGGTTGGTCGAAGAGCCGATCGAGCTGGCGCGGGTGCTGCGCGAAAATGCGGCGCCCGATTGCTGCCTGCTAGTCGATTGCCTGACCCTCTGGCTGACCAATCTGTTGATGCTCGACAACCCCGAGCGCCTGCTTCAAGAACGTGAATCCCTGCTCGACAGCCTTGCCGGGCTGCCGGGTGAAATCATTTTTGTCAGCAACGAAACCGGGCTTGGCGTCGTGCCGCTCGGCGAAATGACCCGTCGCTATGTCGATGAAGCCGGCCTGTTGCATCAGGCGCTGGCCGAGCGTTGCCAGCGTGTCGTGTTGACCGTTGCCGGCTTGCCCCTGACGTTGAAAGGAACCGCGCTATGAGTAATTCCTGGTGGCTCAAGCCTGCACAGGCCATTGATGTACCGATGCGCGAGGCGGCACTGGCCCGTCAGCAGCAACTGACCAAACCCGCCGGTTCGCTGGCGCAACTGGAGCGCCTGGCGGTACAGCTGGCCGGTTTGCAAGGGCGTGAGCGTCCGGCCGCCGATCAACTGTGGATCGCGATTTTTGCCGCTGATCATGGTGTCGTCGCTGAAGGTGTGTCGGCGTATCCACAGGAAGTCACCGGGCAGATGCTGCACAACTTCGTCAACGGCGGCGCCGCGATCAGCGTGCTGGCGCGTCAGCTCTCCGCGCAACTGGACGTGGTCGATCTGGGCACTGTGTCGCCAATGGATTTGCCCGGGGTGCGCCATCTGCGCATTGGCGCGGGCACCGCCAATTTTGCCTACGGGCCGGCCATGAGTGTCGAGCAGGGGCTCGCTGCCCTGCAGGCCGGGCGTGACAGCGTATTGCGCGCCAAGGCTGTCGGCACTGAACTGTTCATCGGCGGCGAGATGGGCATCGGCAACACCACAGCCGCCAGCGCAGTCGCCTGCTCGTTGCTGGAGTGCGCTGCGCCGTTGCTGGTCGGACCCGGTACCGGGCTGAACGCCGAGGGCATTCAGCACAAGACTCATGTCATCGAGCGCGCACTGGCATTGCACGCCGATCAGGCGGGAGACCCGTTGAACAGCCTGTTCTGCCTGGGCGGCTTCGAAATCGCCGCGCTGACCGGTGCGTACCTGGCCTGCGCGCAGGAAGGTATTGCGGTACTGGTCGACGGTTTCATTTGCAGCGCGGCCGCGCTGGTAGCGGTGCGCCTGAATCCTTCCTGCCGCAACTGGCTGTTGTTCGGTCATCGGGGCGCCGAACCGGGCCATCGGCATCTGCTGGAAACGCTGCAGGCCGAACCGCTGCTGGACCTCGGTTTGCGTCTGGGCGAGGGCAGCGGTGCCGCACTGGCTGTGCCGCTGGTACGCCTGGCGTGCGAGCTGCACAGCGGCATGGCGACGTTTGCCGAAGCGGCTGTGGCGGATCGCCCCGCATGACCTTACACCTGGACCTGTTGCGGCACGGCGAAACCGAACTGGGCGGCGGCCTGCGCGGCAGTCTCGACGACGCGCTGACCGAGTCTGGCTGGCAGCAGATGCGTGCGGCGGTGGTCGATGGCGGCCCTTGGACGCGGATTGTCAGCTCGCCGCTGCAACGTTGCGCACGTTTCTCCGAAGAGCTGGCGCAGCGCTTGTCGTTGCCTCTGCACCTGGAGCCAGGTTTGCAGGAGCTGCATTTCGGCGACTGGGAAGGGCACAGCCCTGCGCAACTCATGGAAACCGATGCGCAGGGCCTGGGTCTGTTCTGGGCGGACCCCTACGCGTTCACACCCCCCAACGGCGAGCCGGTGCTGGATTTCTCGAACCGGGTATTGAGTGCCATTGAGCGTCTGCATCAGGCTTACGCCGGTGAGCGCGTGTTGCTGGTCAGTCATGGCGGTGTCATGCGCTTGCTGGTGGCGCAGGCGCGTGGTTTGCCGCGTGAGCAACTGTTGCAGGTGGTGGTCGGGCATGGCGCGCTGTTGTCGATTCAGGTCGCTGCTGATCGCGTACTCACGGAGATCTGAGATGCTGCCGTTCTGGATCGCCCTGCAATTTCTCGGCAGCCTGCCGATCAGACTGCCGGGCATGCCGCGCCCTGAAGAGCTAGGACGCTCCTTGCTGTACTACCCGTTGGTCGGGGCGGTGTTCGGCACGCTGCTGCTGGGCTTCAACACCTTGCTCAGTGGTACGCCGCTCATGCTGCACGCCGCGCTGGTACTCAGTGCCTGGGTATTGCTCAGCGGCGGCCTGCATCTGGACGGTCTGGCCGACAGTGCTGACGCCTGGCTGGGCGGCTTCGGTGACCGTGAACGCACCTTGAAGATCATGAAGGACCCACGCAGCGGGCCTATCGCCGTGGTCACGCTGGTCCTGGTGCTGCTGCTCAAGTTTGCTGCGATTCTGGCGCTGATCGAGAGCCATGCCAGTGTCTGGCTGCTGTTGGCGCCGGTGATCGGGCGCGCGGCCATGCTTGGGCTGTTTCTGGGAACGCCGTATGTACGTTCCGGGGGATTGGGGCAGGCGCTCGCCGATCACCTGCCGCGTGGCCCTGGACGCAAGGTTTTGGCCGCCACTGCCATTGCGTGCGTGCTGCTCGCCGGCTGGTCAGGGGTAGCTGTATTGCTGGTCTGCGCCGTTTGTTTCTTCTGGCTGCGACAGTTGATGATGCGCCGTCTGGGCGGCTGCACCGGCGATACGGCCGGGGCATTGCTCGAGCTGCTGGAATTGGCGGTGCTGCTGACGCTGGCGCTGCTTTGAGACCCTGCACAACGCTTTGTTGACAGCTTTTACCGGCAGCGCGTAGCTTCGCGAATCGCGGGTCAAACCATGTAACACAAAGCGCAGGGAGCTTAACCATGACATCGATCTGGCGTACCAGTGGCTGGGTTCTGCTGGGCAGTGCGTTGATTCTTGCGCTTTCGCTGGGTACGCGGCACGGCTTCGGTCTGTTTCTGGCACCCATGAGTGCCGAGTTTGGCTGGGGGCGTGAAGTCTTTGCCTTTGCCATCGCCCTGCAGAATCTGATGTGGGGCCTGGCGCAGCCCTTCGCCGGGGCGCTGGCAGATCGATTCGGGGCGGCGAAAGTCGTCTTCGTCGGCGGTGTGCTGTATGCAGCAGGTCTGCTGTGTATGAGTACCGCCGATTCTTCCCTCAGCCTTTCATTGAGCGCCGGTCTGCTGATCGGTATCGGTCTGTCCGGCACATCGTTTTCGGTCATCCTGGGTGTTGTGGGGCGTGCGCTGCCTGCGGAAAAACGCAGTATGGGCATGGGGATCGCCAGCGCCGCCGGCTCATTCGGTCAGTTCGCCATGCTGCCCGGTACATTGGGTTTGATCAGCTGGCTGGGCTGGTCCGGCGCCTTGCTGGTGCTGGGTGTGATGGTGGCGTTGATCCTGCCTCTGGTGGGCATGCTCAAGGATACGCCGAGTGTATCCACCGGCGTCGAACTGACCCTCGGCGAGGCGCTGCGCGAGGCGTGCTCGCATTCGGGGTTCTGGCTGTTGGCGCTGGGGTTCTTTGTCTGCGGTTTTCAAGTGGTCTTCATTGGCGTGCACTTACCGGCCTACCTGGTGGATCAGCACTTGCCCGCCAAGGTTGGCACTACAGTGCTGGCCCTGATTGGCCTGTTCAATATCTTCGGCACCTATACCGCAGGCTGGCTGGGCGGGCGCATGTCCAAACCCCGGCTGCTGACTGTGCTTTACCTGTTGCGCGCGGTGGTGATCGTGCTGTTTCTCTGGATACCCTTGAGTCAGACCACGGCGTATCTGTTCGGCGTGGCGATGGGCTTGCTGTGGCTGTCGACCGTGCCGCTGACCAACGGTACGGTTGCGACACTGTTCGGTGTGCGTAACCTGTCGATGCTGGGCGGCATCGTCTTTCTGTTTCACCAGTTGGGCGCCTTCCTCGGTGGCTGGCTGGGCGGGCTGGTGTATGACCGCACCGGCAGCTACGACCTGATCTGGCAAGTCTCGATCCTGCTGAGTCTGCTCGCGGCGGCGCTCAATTGGCCGGTGCGCGAGCGCCCGGTGGCGCGCTTGCAGGCGCAGGGCAGTCTGGCATGAGTCGGCGATGGCCTTTGCTGATGGCACTGCTGGTGGGCGCGGTGGTGCTGGGATTGCTCTGGTGGGCCTGGCAGCATGTCGGGCTGGCCGCTCTGCAATTGGGAATGGGCGCTTGCTAGGCAGACGCTCCGGCATGGGGTAGCGTGTCGGCAGACGACAACAATATTCAGGGCCGCCATGATGAACATTCGCTTTCTTTCGATCCCTCTTTTGTTGCTGGCCGTGAGCGGTGCAGCGATGGCTGCCGACTGCCCGCCATTGCTGCAAGGCGAATTGCCCAAGCTGCGCGCCAAGGAAAACATCGACCTGTGCAAACGCTTCGCCGGCAAGCCGCTGGTGGTGGTCAATACTGCCAGCTTCTGCGGCTTCGCCCCGCAGTTCAAAGGTCTTGAAGAGCTGAGTCAGCGCTACAAGGGGCAGGGGCTCGAGGTGTTGGGCGTGCCGTCCAATGATTTCAAACAGGAAGCCAAGGATGGTGAGGAGACCGCCAAGGTCTGCTACGTCAACTATGGCGTGACCTTCACCATGACCGAGCCGCAGGCGGTACGCGGTGACGATGCGACCCACTTGTTCAAGGTGCTGGCCGAGCAGAGCAGTGCGCCGCGCTGGAACTTTTACAAATACGTGGTTGATCGCCAGGGCAAGGTCATCGCCAACTTCTCCAGCATGACCAAGCCGGATGATCCGGAGCTGATCGCAGCCATTGAGAAGGCGATTGCGTCGAAGCCTTAGGGGCAAAAAAGGGCGGTTTGAGTCTTGTTTGAATCGACCACCCTTGTGTGACGCGGAGTGCCACAAAGAGGACGCAGAGCGTCCAGAACTGCATGCCGACGTGGAGCATCGGCACGCTAGTCAATCAATGCAGGTCTGAGCGCTCCAGGTACGCAATAAAAAAGCCCGCAACCATCACTGGTTGCGGGCTTTTTTTCAGCCTGGCAGTTGCTATCAGAAGCGATAGGTAACCGAAGTGCCCAGGCCGTGAGCGGTGTTGCGGTAGTCGGCGCTGTACGAGCCTTTAGACGGGCTGCTGTCGCGGATCTTGGTTTCGTCTTCACGCAGGTACGAGTACGCCACGTCGATGGTCAGGTCGTCGGTCGGGCTCCAGCCTGCACCGAAGCTGATGATCTTGCGATCGCCGGTCGGGATGCGTGGGGAGCGGTTGACGTTGTTGGTCGGCGACTGATCAACGGAGAAGCCGGTGCGCAGCGTCCACTCTTTATTGACCTTATACGACGCACCGATGGCGTGTGCCCAGGTGTCGTGCCAGTTCTGTTCTTCGGTGATGGTGCCGATTGGGCCTGCGGAACCGCCCAGCAGGGCAGGGACGCCATCGTTGTTGACGGTGATGTCTTGCAGGCGGCTCCAGCGAGTCCAGGTACTGCCGGCGTAGACCGTCCAGTTCTCGTCGATCTGCTGGGTGATGGAGAAGTCCACGGACTCAGGCGTGGAGATGTCCAGCGAAGCGTCATACTTCTGACCGCCGAACGGACCAAAGCCCGAACCTTCGATCTTGGTCTTGCCCTTGAGCTTGTAATCGACCTTGGAGTGGTAAGTCAGGCCCAGGCGGGTGGTGTCGGTAGCCTGGACCAGAATGCCGGCATTGAAGCCGACTGCGGTGTCATCGCCTTCGATCTTCACCTTGCCGTCGTTACGGCCAAGCGAGCCAGTATTCAGGGTCGCAGAGGTCAGCTCGCCGTCGATACGGTTGATCGTCGGGCCGAAACCGATGGAGACCTTGTCGTTGAATGCATAGCTGACGGTCGGCTGGAAGGTCACGACCTGGACGTGACTCTTGTCGCCAAAATAGCGGCCAGCGAAGCCTTTTTCGTAATCAGTGACCAGGCCGAACGGTACGTACACGCCCAGACCAAATGCCCAGTGATCATCGATTGGTTTGACGTAGTAGCCCATGGGTACGCCGACCACCGGAACCATATCGCCGTCGTTGCTGCCGCCAAATGTGCCACGACCGTTGTCGATGTCGGTCTTGGCGATCACGGCAGCTGCGCCGACGCTGATTTGTTCGCGTTTGATGCGGGACATACCGGCAGGGTTGCCGAATACGGTGCTTGCGTCATCGGCTGACGAGGAGCGACCTGCAAAGCCGGTGCCCATGCCGCTGATGCTTTGTTCGTTGAGGGCAAAGCCGGCAGCGAGCAGTTGAGAAGAGGCCAGACCCAGTGCGAGTCCAAGCGTTGTCCGGTTCAGTGCTTTTGTCATTATTTTCATTATTAGAACTCCTTGTTGTTCACCGGTCGAAAATTACCAACATTTTCGACGGCGCGCTATAGGCTGAGGAGCCCGATTTAGAGCTATTCTTGTAGGACAATCCCATCAAGGGAGTAGGAATTGCAATTTAGAGCAAGTTCCAGTGCTGCAGGCATTGTGTGATGCAGACGATACAAAGCGCGCATAAAAAAAGCCCCGCCTTTGCAGTGCGGGGCTTTCGGCTTGCGGTGCAGCGTTTTCGTCAGGCGATGAGGGCCTGACGGGTACGCTCGATCACGGCCTGCAGCGGCTCGGCGCTGGCGTACTGATCGGGGTACAGGCGTTCGCTGTGGCGGGCGATGCCGTGTTCATTGACGATGGTGAAGCTGAAGCAGCCTTTGCGAGCGGCCATGATCAGGCAGTTCATCGGGGCAAAAGCATTGGTCAATGTGTGAATTGCATGTTGAGTCTGAGTATTCATATTCAAGGTGTTTCCTGAAGCAACACGGAACAATACCGTGCAAAAATAAAGATTCCAGTAAACGCGGGCCGACATTTGATACAAAAGCCTGGCTGGGCGGAGAACCTGACTGGAACAAAGACAGGCAGTTGAAGCGCGCTTTATCGTATGGCGCTCTGGCTGACCGGTAGGTACTTAGGAGGGCAGGCAACACAACAGGAGCAAAGGTTCTACGCTCCGGGTGAAGATCCTGATCAATTGCAGGCTGGTTGAAGCAGACCATGAGAGCCATAACTGCACTGTCACCCCAAATGGTGCATCAGCGCGAGAGGTTCATGTCTGGAAACCATCGAGGTGGTCGATCCCTTGTTGCCAACATTCTCGTCGCATGGAGGAGTGTCTGTCGGGGGACTTGTCGACCGGAATTGATTTTCAGCTTGGTACTAACGGCGGCGATATTACCCGCCTCATCGAAACATTGCAAGTGGCAGTGAATGAATCTTCACCAGTGCCCGACCAGTCGATAGATCAGTACAGTAACCGATGCAACCATCGAGCAGCCCAGCAGGTAGGCGGCTACGGTCAGCCGTAGTGACCTGCGGCTTTCGATGGCGCGCATGATATCGCCTGTCGCGTTGATACGCCCGTTGCTCAGATCGCTGCAGATGATCAGCATCAGGGCAATCGCCGACAGCAGCACGCTGTAGGCGAACACGCCGCCGTCCGGGGGTGGCAGTACGATACTGACTGCCAGGGCGACGAGGCAGACGGCCAACAACAGCAGGAAGAACCTGGCGATCTCCTTCATGGATTCCTTCACTGAATCGTTGGTGAATTAGGGTGAGGTGCATTTTTGCCAGTGCTTGGACCGCGGGTTGTGCAATTTGTCGCCTGCGTCGCTTTCATCGCCCCGAATAATGCTCGAAATGCGTCGTCAGCCCTGTCGATCCAGCACCTGAAAACCTGCTGAAAGCCTTGTATTCATTGAGAATACGTTGCAATTGAGCAAACATTACATGACGCGTGAAATGATGAAAAAGGGGCATGCTCATGAGTTGTGCACATTAGCGGCACAAGCTGCCACATCACTGTCACAACCGAAGCTAAGGGTTTGATTTATGATGGTGAATTATTAAGTCAATGAAAAACATCGTTTTTTTTAGCTGGTGAAAAAATCGTCAGTTTGAGCGCAGGCCCCATGCTGCTTGCGTTTGCGGAAGTTAAAGGGGGGTTGTCCACTGAGTTATCCACAGCTTCTGTGGATTGTCCCGCGCAAAATGTCCCCCTAATAGGGGCTGTGTGCCGCGCTGAAAACGCGTACAATCCGTTCCCCCGATTTACCCCCGCCTGTTGATCCCGTCTCACCCGAGACGATGTTTCTGCTGCACTATCACGCTCTACCCAAACTGCCGCTGGCCCTTATTATTCAGCCCGCATGGAGTCTTTATGGCACTGGACCTGAACAGCCTGTTACTGGGGCTTGGCGCAGCAGCATTGCCCTTGCTGGGCCTGCTCTGGCATTTGCAGCGCCGTCTGGCCGCTCGCCAGGCTGAGAGCGCCCTGCTCGACGAGCGTCTGAGCATGGCGCAAATGGCGCAGGAGGGTCTCAATGCCCAGCTGGATGCGTGCCGTGACGAGGTCAGCGACCTCAGTCAGGCCAATGCGGCCAAGCAGGCTGACCTTGCGGCATTGCGCCGCGAGGTCGAGTTGCTGCGCCAGGAAAGCGATAACGCGCGCGAAACGGCGCAGGACTGGAATCATGAACGTGCCGCCAGAGAGGCGGAGTTGCGCCGTCTTGATGCGCAGTGTGCCGCGCTTAACGCTGAGTTGCGCGAACAGCAGGATGGCCATCAGCAGCGCCTGAACGATTTGCAGGGTTCCCGGGATGAACTGCGCGCGCAGTTCGCCGAACTGGCGGGCAAGATTTTCGATGAGCGCGAGCAGCGCTTCGCCGAGACCAGCCAGCAGCAGTTGGGCCAATTGCTCACGCCGCTCAAGGAACGTATCCAGTCGTTCGAAAAGCGTGTCGAGGAAAGTTACCAGAACGAAGCGCGCGAACGCTTCTCCCTGGCCAAGGAGCTGGAACGTCTGCAGCAGTTGAATCAGCGTTTGAGTGATGAGGCGACCAACCTGACACGCGCCTTGAAGGGGCAGAAGACCCAGGGCAACTGGGGCGAGTTGATCCTGGAACGCGTGCTGGAGCATGCCGGGCTTGAAAAGGGCCGTGAGTACCAGACGCAAATCAGCCTCAAGGGGCCGGACGGTGAGCGCTTTCAGCCTGACGTGCTGATCATGTTGCCGGGCGACAAGCAGGTGGTGGTCGACGCCAAGGTCAGCCTGACGGCCTACCAGCAATATGTGTCTGCCGATGACGAGGTGATTGGACAGGCTGCGCTGAAGCAGCACGTACTGTCGTTGCGTAACCATGTCAAAGGCTTGTCGGGCAAGGATTACAAGCGTCTAGAAGGGCTTCACAGTCTGGATTTCGTTCTGCTTTTCGTGCCGATCGAAGCGGCTTTTTCTGCCGCCTTGCAGGCCGAGCCGAATCTGTTTCAGGAAGCCTTCGACCGCAACATCGTGATTGTCAGCCCCACGACCCTGCTGGCCACGTTGCGGGTGATTGACAGCTTGTGGAAGCAGGAGCGTCAGAGCCAGAACGCCCGTGAGATCGCCGAGCGGGCAGGCTGGCTATACGACAAGTTCGTATTGTTCATTCAGGATCTGGATGAGGTAGGCAACCGCCTGCAACAGCTGGATAAGGCCTATTCGGCAGCGCGCAACAAGCTCACCGAAGGGCGCGGTAACCTGATCAGCCGCAGCGAACAACTCAAACTGCTCGGTGCGCGGGCCAGCAAGAGTCTGCCCGCCGATTTACTGGAGCGGGCGATGACCGATAATGATGGCCTGATCAGCCCGCCGGACTGAGCTGCTCGAATCGTCGGCGTAATGTTCAGTAACAGGCCGTCCGTCGCAAAGACTAGAAGCGATCCTGCACAAATGTCACATTGGCTCCATCGGGAAAATTGTTTCTCGTTGCACTCGGCTAACAGTTCATTTGCTTCTATGATCTCTAGTGAGTGATGAGTACGGATTGACTGCCGGGTATTTCCCTCAAGGGGGCTCTATGAATAGCAAACTGCAAGAATGGCTCCACGATGTAGGCGTTGCACTGGGTCTGATAGAACGCCCAAAACTGCAACCCATTCCGGTTCGTGCCGATGACGATCGTCGCCGTCAACGCCGGTAAGCTTCTCGCCTGATCCTGGCCACAGGGTAGTGCGCATGTTGAGTTTCGTCGGGGCGCACAGGGCGTCCCGATACAAGAGCCGGCGCTAATGCTGATGCCCGGGCTCGTTCTTCGGCTCTATCGAGCCCTTTTCCGTCTCCTGCAATAAAATCAGTCCTATGATCCTGTGCAACGCAAACTGTCCGGGGCTGGCGATCACCGCTGTCCTGATGGTTTCCGTGAGTGTGAAGCCGAGGGCTTCCTTCAGTTCGAGGAAAAACAGCTCGATATCATCGTCATCAAGGGCCAGATCGGCGAGCGTGGCGTCATCCTGAATCGCGCTCTTGTCCACTAGAATGATGCCTAGAGCGTTGAATACCTTTTGCCTGATCTCTTCGCGATTCATGAAAGCCCCTGATGTGGATCTTGTCAGATACAACAGGCGTACTTCATTTATCCAGCCCAGATCCATGAGGCTAGCTCAAATCGCCGTTGCGGCTGTGGATTGCCCCGCCGTTATGGTGCCGATTTGTTTAAAATGCAGGGCTGTTCGACAGGCGGTTGGTGGCAACGCTGATTCGTTGTGCTGTGCAGCACCTTTAACCTTGTGAGATTGACCGAGTACTGATCCATGTCCCGCGCCCGTTGTGAGCGTTGTCTGCGTCCTGCCACGCATTGTCTGTGCGCCCTGATTCCGCAGCTGGACAGCCGCACGCGAGTGTTGATCCTGCAGCATCCCGATGAAGTCGGCCATGCCTTGAACACCGCCCGACTGGCCGCGCTCGGTCTGGTCAATGCGCAGTTGTTGGTGGGCGAAGTGTTCGACGATCTGCAGCAGATTCTGAATCCGCCCGGCTATCAGCCTCGATTGCTGTTTCCGGGTGAGGCTGCGCAGGCGCTGACGCCTTATGCGCAGGATTCACTGCCCATGCTGCTGGTCGTGCCGGATGGCACGTGGCGCAAGGCGCGCAAACTGCTGCACCTCAACCCCTTGCTCGCCGAGCTGCCAAGGGTGACGCCGGGCGACGTGCCTGTTTCGCGTTATCGCTTGCGCAAGGCGCCCGGCCCTGAGGCCTTGTCGACACTTGAGGCCATCGTGCATACCTTGCAGATGCTGGAAGCACCCACCTCGTTCGAGGCGTTGCTCAAGCCGTTCGATGCGTTGATCGAAGGTCAGATTCAGGCCATGGGCAGTGAGACCTACCAGCGCAATCACGGCGGCCAGCGGTAAGGAACACAATTTGCGCCGTTAACTGCACCCAGCTGTAACTGTTGCTTTGCCGATCAGCGCCTAGAATGGGGGTTCTGTTCTGTCTCATGCGGAAGTTGCAATGCACATCTCGTCTGGTCGCTGGGTCTATGGCCTCTGTCTGTCACTGTTGACCGCGCTGCTGTGGGGGATTTTGCCGATCAAGCTCAAGCAGGTGCTGCAGGTGATGGATCCGGTGACCGTGACCTGGTTCCGTCTGGCTGTGTCCGGGGCGCTGTTGTTCATCTGGCTGGCGTCGGTCAAACGCCTGCCCAGTTTCAAGGTGCTGGGACGCAAGGGCAGGGTGCTGGTCGGGCTGGCCGTGTTCGGTCTGGTCGGCAACTATGTGCTCTATCTCATTGGCTTGCGGTTGCTGAGCCCGGGTACCACGCAATTGCTGGTTCAGGTCGGTCCGATTTTTCTGTTGATCAGCAGCATCTTTCTGTTCAAGGAGCGTTTCAGTCTGGGGCAGGGCATCGGTCTGGCGGTGCTGCTGGTGGGCTTCGGGTTCTTTTTCAATCAGCGGCTGGTGGAGCTTTTCACCTCGTTGGGCGATTACACCCTGGGCGTACTGGTGGTGCTCCTGGCCTCGACCATCTGGACGTTCTACGGGTTGAGTCAGAAGCAGCTTCTGACGGTATGGAATTCGCTGCAGGTGATGATGGTGATCTACCTGTTTTGCGCCCTGTTGCTCACGCCGTGGGCGCACCCTGCCGAGGCGTTGTTGTTAAGCCCGTTGCAGGGCTGGCTGCTGCTGGCCTGCTGTCTGAATACGCTGGTGGCTTACGGTGCCTTCGCTGAAGCGCTGGCGCACTGGGAGGCCTCGCGGGTCAGTGCGACGCTCGCGCTGACGCCCTTGGTCACGCTGACCGCCGTGGCGGTTGCCGCCTGGCTGTGGCCGGACTACGTGCAGGCTGAAGAGTTGAACATGCTGGGTTATGGCGGTGCGCTGCTGGTGGTGGCAGGGTCGGCGCTGACGGCGCTTGGCCCCTCGCTGGTCGCCGGGCTAAGGGCACGCAAGGCGCGGCTGGCGCAGGCCTGACGTGCGGGTGGTGGGGCAGATCAGCGTCTGCCCAGCCCCTGCGCCTGAATAATCCACTCCTGACGCTGCTGTTCGCTGGCGCTGTGTACCGGGGCAAACTCGGTCAGACGTTTGGTCTTTATCCCGCAAAAGCCGAGTATGGTCCGCACCATCTGCCGGTGAGCCGGCGCGCCGTATATCCAGTGAAAGTAGCGTGGCGGCGTGTCCATGGCGACCATCAGCTCCGCCGTCCGGCCTCGGAGCAGCTCATTGGATGAATGCTTGCGACCATGCACCTTGAACGCAAAACCGGGTGTCAGCACCCGGTCGAAAAAGCCCGTCAGTAATGCCGGCAAACCGCCCCACCAGACCGGATAGACGAAGACCAGATGCTCGGCCCAGTGGATCTGGCGCTGGGCTTCGAGCAGGTCGGGCTCAAGTGTCTGAGTCTGATCGTAGCCGTTGTGCAGAATCGGATCGAAGTCCAGTTCGCCGAGCTTGATAACCCGCACTACATGCCCTTCGCCCCGTGCCGTCTGCGCATACGCGTCACCCAGCGCGTGGCAGAAACTGATGGCCTTCGGCGTGCCGTAGACCATCAGGATTCGTTTGCCATTGCCCTCCAGAGGCGTTGCGCCGCTTCTGGCATCAGCCATTACTGCCTGCCTCGAGCATTTTGTCCGGCCGCACCCAAGCGTCGAACTCTTCATCGGTCAGGTAGCCGAGGGCCAATGCCGCTTCGCGCAGGGTCAGCCCCTCGGTGTAGGCTTTCTTGGCAATCTGCGCCGACTTGTCATAGCCGATATGCGGATTGAGTGCGGTGACCAGCATCAGGCCGCGCTCCAGGTGTTCAGCCATTTTTTCGCCATCCGGCTCCATGCCCGCGATGCAGTGCTCGTTGAAATTGCTGCAGCCATCGGCCAGCAGGCGAATCGACTGCAGAATGTTATGAATGATCACCGGTTTGTACACGTTGAGTTGCAGGTGACCCTGACTGGCGGCGAAACCGATGGTCACGTCGTTGCCCATGACCTGGCAGGCCAGCATCGACAAAGCCTCGCACTGGGTCGGGTTGACCTTGCCGGGCATGATCGAACTGCCGGGCTCGTTGGCGGGCAGTCTGACTTCTGCCAGCCCTGCACGCGGGCCTGAGCCCAGCAGGCGCAGGTCGTTGGCAATCTTCATCAACGTACCGGCCAGCGTCTTCAGTGCGCCGGACAGCGCTGCGAGCGGCTCATGACCGGCCAGCGCGGCGAACTTGTTGGGCGCCGTGACGAACGGCAGACCGGAGAGGGCGGCGAGTTCTGCAGCAATGGCCTCGGCAAAGCCCTTGGGCGCATTGAGTCCGGTGCCGACTGCTGTCCCGCCCTGAGCTAGCTCGTAAACGGCGGGCAGGGCGGCGCGAATGGCTTTTTCCGCGTAATCGAGTTGCGCGACAAACCCGGACAGCTCCTGACCGAAGGTGATCGGCGTTGCGTCCATCATGTGCGTGCGCCCGGTCTTGACCAGCTTCATGTGCCGCGCGGCCTGTTCGGCCAGCCCGCTGGACAATTCGGCGATGGCGGGCAGCAGCTGCGCCTTGACCGCCTGAGCAGTGGCGATGTGCATGGCCGTCGGGAAGCAGTCATTGGAGCTTTGCGAGCGATTGACATGATCGTTGGGGTGGACCGGCGACTTGCCGCCACGACCCTGACCAGCCAGTTCGTTGGCGCGGCCTGCAATCACCTCGTTGACGTTCATGTTGCTCTGCGTGCCACTGCCGGTCTGCCAGACCACCAGCGGAAATTGCGCGTCATGCTGACCATCGAGCACTTCATCGGCGGCCTGTTCGATCAGGCGGGCGATGTCGGCAGGCAAGTCGCCATTTCGATCATTGACACGTGCAGCAGCTTTCTTGATCAGGGTCAGCGCGTGCAGGACGGGCAACGGCATTCGCTGGTCGCCAATCGCAAAATTGATCAGTGAGCGTTGGGTCTGCGCGCCCCAGTAGGCATCTTCGGGGACTTCGATCGGGCCAATGCTATCGGTTTCGGTGCGGCTCACTGGTCTTACTCCTTTAAGTGCGTTGCAGGGTTAGGTGTCCATATGCCCACAGGGTTCCCGCGCAGTGCTTTTTAACCGCTGGGTGAACCGGGGGTTGAGCCAAAAGCCCAGATAAGCGCAGAATGGTCGGCCCTGGGGTAATGCCTCGTTTGCTAGATAAGGAAACTCGATGACCCGTCTTCGTGCCATTTGTACCGCGGTAGCCCTGGTCTGTGCCAGCGGCCAGGTCTTCGCCGACACCGCCAGTCACAACGCGAGCGCCGAAACGTTCCTGAAGCTTGCCAACGCCGATCGCCTGGGCGCTCCGGTCTACGCTCAGGTTCAGCAGATGTTCGCTCAGCGTTTTGCTGAAACCAAGGCACCTGCATCGAAAAAAGCCCTGCTTGAAACCTATCAGGCCAAGGCCAACACCGCTCTGGACCAAGCCATTGGCTGGAACAAGCTCAAGCCCGAGATGGTCAAGCTGTACACCGCCAACTTCACCGAAAGCGAGCTGAAGGATCTGGTTGCGTTCTACCAGTCGCCACTGGGCAAGAAAGTGATGACCAAGATGCCTGAGCTGGCTCAGCAGTCGGCCCAGCTGACCCAGAGCAAGCTGGAAAGCGCTGTTCCGGTCGTCAACAAGCTGCTGGCTGACATGACTGCCGAACTGGAACCTGCCAAGGCAGCTGCTCCGGCTCCGGCCAAAAAGCCCTGACAGGCGATTTCCATCATGACCATGCAACAACGAATCGAGTCGGCGCTTGCGCTGCTGCAACCGCATCATCTGCAAGTGCTCGACGAGAGTCATATGCACAGTCGTGGCCAGCAGACCCATTACAAGGCTGTTCTGGTCAGTGATCAGTTTCAGGGCTTGAACTCGGTCAAGCGGCATCAGAAGGTCTACGCCACGCTGGGCCCGCTCATGGGCGAGTTTCATGCGCTGGCGTTGCACACTTACACGCCTGAAGAATGGTCGAAGGTCGGTGCAGCGCCTGCTTCGCCGACCTGCGCCGGCGGGCACTGATCAGGGCTTTTTACTGATCCGACCCCCTTGCCGGGGGCGATTGCCCCGCCGAGCTGTCTGCTGTACTCCGGTTTTTGCTAGAATCCGCACCGCGCCGCCTGGCCGGTGCGTTTTTTTGGTCCGCAATTTTTTACCCGGTAGGCCCTTTGCGAGGGTCGCCACTGGAGAGATACATGACTCAAGAGCCGATGACTCAGCCGATCGTCGTGGCCGCGCTGTACAAGTTCGTCACCCTCAGCGATTACGTGCAGCTGCGCGAGCCGCTGTTGCAGGCGATGGTCGACAATGGCATCAAGGGCACGTTGTTGATCGCCGACGAGGGCATCAACGGCACCGTGTCCGGCAGCCGCGAAGGCATCGATGGTTTGATGGCGTGGTTGAAGAACGACCCGCGTCTGATCGACATCGATCACAAGGAATCCTACTGCGACGAGCAGCCGTTCTATCGCACCAAGGTCAAACTCAAGAAAGAGATCGTGACCCTTGGTGTCGAAGGCGTCGACCCGAACAAGAGCGTCGGTACTTACGTCGAGCCCAAGGACTGGAACGACCTGATCAGCGATCCCGAAGTGCTGCTGATCGATACTCGCAACGATTACGAAGTCTCGATCGGCACCTTTGAGGGCGCCATCGATCCGAAGACCACGTCGTTTCGAGAGTTCCCGGAATACATCAAGGCGCATTTCGACCCGGCAGTACACAAGAAGGTCGCTATGTTCTGTACCGGCGGCATCCGTTGCGAAAAAGCCTCGAGTTACATGCTTGGCGAGGGCTTCGAAGAGGTCTATCACCTCAAGGGCGGCATTCTCAAGTACCTGGAAGAGGTCCCCGAGCAGGAAAGTCAGTGGCGCGGCGAGTGTTTCGTGTTCGACAATCGGGTCACGGTGCGTCATGACCTGACCGAAGGCGATTATGATCAGTGCCACGCGTGTCGCACGCCCATCAGTGCCGAGGACCGCGCCAGCGAGCATTACTCGCCTGGCGTCAGTTGCCCGCATTGCTGGGATTCGCTGAGCGAGAAGACGCGACGTAGCGCCATCGACCGGCAAAAGCAGATCGAACTGGCCAAGGCACGTAACCAGCCTCATCCGATCGGTCGCAACTATCGTTTACCCTCCGAGGCCTGAGCCATGTCTGCCCGCCTGATCTATGTCATGGACCCGATGTGCTCCTGGTGCTGGGGTTTCGCCCCGGTTGCCGACGCGTTGGTGCAACAGGCTCGGGCGGCGGGTGTGCCGCTGCATCTGGTCATGGGCGGTCTGCGCTCCGAAGGTGCTGCGCTGGAGCCGGCCAAGCGTCGTTACATTCTTGAGCACTGGCAGGCGGTCGAAGAGGCCACCGGCCAGCCGTTTCTTCGTGAAGGTGCGCTGCCGGAAGGGTTTGTCTATGACACCACACCCGCTTGTCTGGCCGTCACTGCAGCAAGGCAGCTGGACCCTGACCGCGCCTGGGCACTGGTCGGGCTCATTCAGCGTGCGTTCTACAGCGAGGCCCGGGACGTGACGCGTCCGTCAGTGCTGGCCGAACTCGCCGAGCAGACGGGGCTGTCGCGTCAGGCATTTGCCGATGAGTTCGAAAGTCCGCAGCGGCAGGCGGCCACCGCCGCCGATTTCGCCTGGGCACAGGATCTGGGCATCGCCGGCTTCCCCACCCTGCTGGCCGAGCGCAACGGTCAGTTGGCGCTGCTGACCAACGGTTATCAGCCACTGAGCAGCCTTTCGCCCTTGCTGGGTCGATGGCTGGAGCGTGCAGCCAGTGCATGATGAAGTGCCTGAGGCTGCCCGACAGTCGCACACCACGCGCAGCGATGCGCTGAGCTGGGCCGAGATCCGTCGTCTCGCCCTGCGGCATAAAAAAGCCCTGTGGCTGGCCAATGGTGTCGCAGTGCTGGCCACGCTGTGCAGCGTGCCTATCCCGTTGCTGCTGCCGTTGCTGGTCGACGAGGTGTTGCTGGGCCGTGGCGATGCTGCGCTCAAGGTCATGGATCACTTGCTGCCTGGCAACTGGCAAAAGGCGGCGGGCTACATTGGTCTGATGCTGTCGTTGACACTGGTGCTGCGGGTCGGGGCGCTGGTGTTCAACGTGCTGCAGGCGCGGCTGTTCGCCGGGCTGGCCAAGGACATCGTCTATCGTATCCGGCTGCGGCTGATCGAACGGCTCAAGCGTATTTCCCTGCGTGAATACGAAAGCCTGGGCAGTGGCACGGTGACCACACACCTGGTCACCGATCTGGATACGCTGGACAAGTTCGTCGGTGAAACCCTCAGTCGTCTTCTGGTGGCCACGCTGACGCTGGCAGGCACTGCAGGCATTCTGATGTGGATGCACTGGAAGCTGGCGCTGCTGATCATGCTGTTCAACCCGCTGGTCATCCTGCTCACGGTGAAACTGGGCAAGCGTGTCAAGCACCTCAAGAAGCTGGAGAACGACAGTACGTCGCGGTTCACCCAGGCACTGAGCGAGACGCTGGATGCGATTCAGGAAGTTCGGGCGGGTAACAGACAAGGCTTCTTTCTGGGACGCCTGGGCGTACGTGCGCAGGAAGTGCGTGATTACGCGATCAATTCACAATGGAAAAGCGACGCCTCGGGCCGTGCCAGCGGGCTGCTGTTCCAGTTCGGTATCGATATCTTCCGCGCCGCAGCAATGCTTACCGTGCTGTTCTCGGACCTGTCCATCGGGCAGATGCTCGCGGTGTTCAGCTACCTGTGGTTCATGATGACGCCAGTCGAGCAATTGCTGAACCTGCAATACGCCTACTATGCGGCAGGCGCTGCCCTGACACGCGTCAATGAGTTACTGGCGCGCGCCGACGAGCCGCAATATGCCGGCGGTACTGATCCGTTCGAGGGTAAGGAAACCGTCGGGGTCGAAGTGCGTGGCCTGACTTTCGGTTATGGCGAAGACCTGGTCCTGGACCAGTTGAACCTGAACATCGCGCCGGGAGAAAAGGTCGCCATTGTCGGTGCCAGTGGTGGCGGCAAGAGCACGTTGGTGCAGTTGCTGCTGGGGCTCTATACAGCGCGCACCGGGGTGATCCGTTTTGGCGGTGTCAGCCAGCAGGATATCGGCCTGGAAACCGTGCGCGAGAACGTCGCCGTGGTACTGCAGCATCCGGCGCTGTTCAATGACACCGTGCGCGCCAACCTGACCATGGGCCGCGACTGCAGCGATGAAGCCTGCTGGCGTGCGCTGGAAGTTGCGCAACTCGATTCTGCGATCCGCGATCTGCCACAAGGTCTGGACAGCGTGGTCGGACGCTCCGGGGTCAGAATGTCGGGTGGCCAGCGCCAGCGCATGGCTATCGCGCGCATGGTGCTGTCCGACCCCAAAGTAGTGATCCTCGATGAGGCCACCTCGGCGCTGGACGCTGCCACCGAATACAACCTGCATCAGGCGCTCGCACGTTTTCTGCGCAGTCGCACGACGCTGATCATTGCCCACCGCCTCTCGGCCGTGAAGCAGGCCGACCGGGTACTGGTGTTCGATGGCGGGCGTATTGTGGAAGATGGTGACCATCAGCAGTTGATTGCCGATGGAGGTCTGTACGCCAAACTGTACGGACATTTGCAACAAATCTGATGCGCGAAGCCTCTATCAGCGCACAGGTTGGCTCGATTGCGGGAGAATCACCTGCCATCATGGGCGAATTTAGCCTAGTCTCTGCGCTAGACGTTTATTCAGGCATGTGGTGACGTGAAACCCATGAAGCAACCATGGATCTTCTCCAAGCCCCGTCTGTTGGGCATCGTATGGCCTTTCATTGCCGTCGCGCTGTTTCAGGCGTTGCTGGGATGCGTCAGTCTCTACACCATGTCTGCCGTGCGCAGCTATGTGGCGGGGGAGAGTCTCTGGTCCAAGGGGCAGAAGGACGCCATCCACTACTTGAGCCTGTACGCCAACCGGCATGATGAGCGTGACTACCTCAAGTATCAAAAAGCCTTTTCCGTCCCCCAGGGCGGCCATGCGCTGCGCAAGGCGCTCGATCAGCCCAATCCGTCCCTGGCCGAGGCCAGAAGTGGAATCATTCAGGGCGGCAATCACCCGGATGACGTAAACGGCATCATCTGGATGTACCTGAATTTCCACAACTTCAGTTTCATGAAGCAGGTCATTCATTTCTGGGAAGTGGGTGACGGCTACCTCATGCAGCTCGACGAACTGGCCCGGCGCATCCATGAGCGGGTCGGGCAGGGCGCTGTGAGCGCCGCCGAAGTCGATCAATGGCGCGAGCAGATCAATGTCATCAATGAAGGCGTAACGCCTGCTGCGCGAGCGTTCAGTGATGCGCTGGGCGAAGGCTCCAGGCTGATTCTCAACCTGTTGATAGCGGTCAACCTGGTCACCGCTGTGGTATTGATTCTTCTGGCGCTGCTGCGTGTGCGTCGTCTGATCGTCCAGCGACGTGTGTTTGCCGATGCCCTGCAACTCGAAAAGGAGCGCGCGCAGATCACGCTGGAGTCCATCGGCGACGGCGTGATCACTATCGATGTGGCCGGCGCCATCGTCTACATGAACCCTGCCGCCGAGGGCCTCACCCACTGGAAAAGCACTCAGGCCAGCGGGCTTCCGCTGGCTGCGCTGTTCAATCTGCTGGATGAAAACGATCAGAAGGACCAGTCAACGCTGGTCGAGCAGATCATCACCGGCAAGCTCAAGGGCGGCAGCGCCAACAGCAAGCTGATCCAGCGGCTTGACGGCAGCACGGTGCCGGTCGCGCTGGTCGGCACGCCGATCTACACCGAAGGCGTGATCAGTGGCGCGGTGCTGGTGTTGCATGACATGACCCAGGAGCAGCAGTACATCGCCGATCTGTCGTGGCAGGCTGCCCATGATCCGCTGACGGGCCTGGTCAACCGCAGTGAATTCGAACGCCGCTTGCAGCGAGTGCTCGACGAAGACTGCGGTCAGGGCCGCAGCCACTGCCTGATGTTTCTCGATCTGGATCAGTTCAAGCTGGTCAATGATACCGGTGGCCATGCGGCGGGTGATGAACTGCTGCGTCAGCTGTGCCGGGCCTTGCCGCAGGGCTTGCGTGACGGGGATACGCTGGCCCGGCTGGGAGGTGACGAGTTCGGTGTTTTGCTGGTCGATTGTCCCGCCGAAACAGCGCTGGATATTGCCGAGGCGTTGCGCGAGGTGGTGCAGCATCTGCATTTCATGTGGAAAGGTCGGCCATTCATGACTACCGTCAGTATTGGCCTGGTGCACCTCGGCGACACGCCTGCTTCTCTGGAGGGGTCATTGTCTGCCGCTGACATGGCCTGTTATATGGCCAAGGAAAGGGGGCGCAATCGGGTTCAGGCCTACAGTGTGGATGATCTCACGCTGTCGATGCGTTTCGGCGAAATGGCTTGGATACAGCGGCTGCACATGGCAATGGACGAGAATCGCTTTTGTCTTTACGCGCAGGAAATCGCGTCGATAAAGGGCGAAGTGGGCGAGGTGAGGCACATTGAAATCCTCCTGCGTCTGCGCGATGAGTCTGGGCGAATGGTCGTACCGGACAATTTCATTCCGGCCGCCGAGCGCTACGGACTCATGACCACGCTGGATCGCTGGGTGGTACACAATGTGTTCAAAGTCATAGCCCAGTGCCAGAGTGATGATCGGCATCAGGTACCGCAGGCACTATGTGCTATAAATTTGTCTGGATCGAGTATCGGTGATGATACGTTCCTCGAATATTTGAAACAGCAATTCAGCACGTTTGCCGTGTCGCCCGGGATGATCTGCTTCGAGATCACCGAGACCAGTGCGATTGCCGACCTGCAAAGTGCGATCAGATTCATCAACGAGTTGAAGGGATTGGGGTGTCAGTTTTCCCTTGATGATTTCTGCTCGGGTATGTCGTCTTTTGCCTATCTCAAGCACCTGCCGGTGGATTTCCTGAAGATTGATGGCAGTTTTGTAAAGGACATGCTCGATAACCCGATCAACAAGGCGATGGTCGAGGTGATCAATAACATCGGCCATGTCATGGGCAAACGCACCATTGCAGAGTACGTTGAAACGCCGCAGATCGAATCTGCATTGCAGGAAATGGGCGTGGATTTTGCACAGGGCTATCTGATTTCCCGCCCTGAATTGTTCACTTGCGAGAGTCTTTATATTCAGCCCGTACGGCCTGACCCCCTGATGTTCGGCGCGCCAGGAACGCTACGTTAATCAGTTGAAACCCTCATAAGGAGATACCCAGTGATCGACGCTTTCGATAGAACCGGTCCGCTCATGGAAGCCAGCAGTTATCCGGCCTGGGCGCAGCAGTTGATCAAGGATTGCAGCGCTGCAAAGGCACGCGTGGTCGAGCACGAGTTGTACCAGCAGATGCGTGACGCGAAGTTGAGTCCGCAGATCATGCGCCACTACCTGATCGGCGGCTGGCCAGTGGTCGAGCAATTCGCGGTGTACATGGCCAAGAACCTCACCAAGACCCGCTTCGGTCGTCACCCTGGTGAAGACATGGCGCGCCGCTGGCTGATGCGCAATATCCGCGTCGAACTCAATCACGCCGACTACTGGGTCAACTGGTGTGCGGCCCATGGCGTGACGCTTGAGGACTTGCATGATCAGCGGGTAGCGCCCGAGTTGCATGCGCTGAGCCATTGGTGCTGGCAGACCAGCTCGTCGGATTCGCTGGCCGTGGCGATGGCGGCTACCAACTATGCCATTGAAGGGGCGACCGGCGAATGGTCGGCCGTGGTCTGCTCCAGCGGTGTATACGCCGAAGCGTTTCCTGAAGAGACCCGCAAGAAAGCCATGAAGTGGCTCAAGATGCATGCACAGTATGACGATGCGCACCCTTGGGAGGCGCTCGAGATCATTTGTACGTTGGTGGGTAACAAGCCGAGTGTGCAATTGCAGGCCGAGCTGCGTCAGGCCGTTACCAAAAGCTACGACTACATGTACCTGTTTCTTGAGCGTTGCATGCAGCTGGACAGGGTCAAGCCGCGAGGACGTGTTGCCGCGCTGGAAGCGTAGGGGCGGGCGAGAAGGCAGGAAGAGTGCTAGCTGGCCATGGCGATACGATTGCGGCCTTCGCGTTTGGCGACGTACAGGGCATTATCGGCACGGCGCAGCAGGCTGTCGGCTGTTTCAGTCGGCAGCAGTGTCGAGCAACCCAGGCTGACGGTCATGGTCAAGGCCGGGCTGAGCTCGCGAAACTCGAGGTTTCGCACGGCCTGGCACAGCCGCTGACCAATCAGTTCAGCGGACTCTGCGCCAGTGTTGGACAGAATCACCACGAACTCTTCACCGCCATAGCGGAATACCCGATCAATATTGCGCAGTTGCGCCTTCAGGCTCTGCGCGACGGTCTTTAGCACATCGTCGCCGGTGTGATGACCGTACTCATCATTCACTTTCTTGAAGTGGTCGATATCCAGCATCAGCAAGGACAGGGGCTGTTTGTGGCGACGTGAAATCTCGATTTCACGGGCCAGGCCCTGATCCATGGCGATGCGGTTGCCGGTGCTGGTCAGTGGGTCACGCAGGGCAGTCTGTGTGGCAATGCGGTAAAGCAGCGCATTCAGCAGCGGGTACACCAGGCAGACCAGCAGCGACTCAAGGTCGCTCAGTTGTCGGGTGTCGAATGGCCTGGCGCCCTGAAACTCCAGTTCGCCGATGCACTTGCCTTCATGACGCAGATGAAAACTGGCGCTGTCGGATGACATCTCGCCCAGACGCAGATGCAAGTCGCTCTCGATATGCCGATACATCAAGCCGCTCAATGGCAGGAAGCGTTGTACGCCCTGAAAAAACAGGGTCAGTATCCGCTCGGCTTCCAGACTGGTCTGCAGTTGTCGCCCAAGCTGATAGACCAGCTCGGGCAGTGACGGGGGTGGAAGTACTGCGTCAGGTCGATTTCTAAAACCGAGGCGTTGCAGTTCAGCCGTATCGAAGTCGATTGCATGGGTCTGGGTAGGAAAATTCATCTCTTCGCTCCTCAGCACATATTGCTGGCTTGGCTGGGTTAGAGGGGACGTGGTGCCATTCGGTTCATTTTTGGCCAGACTTATTAAAATCAGTGGTTTAGCTGACGCCATCTCTCTGACAGTGGCGCCGGATCGGCAATTCCTTGACTTGGAAAGCCGCTCGAAACAGCCTTTTTGACGGTTTTCCGTCACAACGGCCTTCTCCCTTCACTGGGCATTCAACGCCTGTCCGTTGATGCCTTTGCTGTCCGGTCCCATCACGTACAGATACACCGGCATGATAGCTTCTGGCGTCGGATTATTCTGCGGATTTTCATCCGGGTAGGCCTGTGCGCGCATGCCGGTGCGGGTTGCGCCGGGGTTGATGCTGTTGGCGCGGACCGTACTGACGCCTTCCAGCTCGTCAGCGAGGGTTTGCATCAAGCCTTCGGTGGCAAACTTCGACACCCCGTAAGCTCCCCACTGTGCGCGTCCCTTGCGGCCCACGCTGCTGGAGGTGAAGGCTATCGATGCATCCGTCGAACGCTGCAGCAGGGGCAGCAGTGCCTGGGTGAGCATGAAGGTAGCATTGACGTTGACGTGCATGACCTGCATGAAGTCTTCGCCTGGCAGGTGTTCCACTGAAGTGCGCGGTCCGATGATCGAGGCGTTGTGCAGCAGTCCGTCCAGATGGCCGACCGTGCGCTCGATCATGGTCGCCAAGTCGTGATACTGCGCTGGGTCGGCGCTTTCCAGATCGAAGGGTATGACCAGTGGCTGCAGGTGACCTGCTGCCTTTATCTCGTCATGGACCTGAGCCAGGCTGGCCTCGGTCCTGCCCAGCAGCAGGACAGTGGCGCCATGCGCTGCGTAGGTTTTGGCGGCTGCGGCACCGATGCCGCGAGCGGCGCCAGTGACCAGAATGACCCGGCCCTCGAGGAGTTCCGGGTGCGCGGAGTAATCAAACATGTAAAGCCTCGTTCAGCAGCTGCACAGTGCGTTATCCAGCACTTTGCGCAATTCCAGCGGATGATCGACCACCACGTCGGCACCCCAATGATCGGGGTTGTCGTCGGGGTGAATATAGCCGTAGCGCACGGCGGCGGTTTTTGTGCCGGCGTCGCGTCCGGACTCGATGTCGCGCAGGTCGTCGCCTACGAACAGAACGCTGGCCGGGTCGAGGTCAAGCATCCGGCAGGCCAGAATCATCGGCTCCGGGTGTGGCTTGCTGTGCGTGACATGGTCAGGGCAGATCAGCAGCGCCGAGCGTTCCGCCAGACCGAGCCGCTCCATGATGGGCTGGGCGAATCGCACCGGCTTGTTGGTGACCACGCCCCAGATCAGACCCGCCTTCTCGATGTCGGTCAGCAGTTCGTCCATGCCGTCGAACAGTTTGCTGTGAACGGCGCAGTCACGCTGATAGCGCTCCAGAAACTCCAGGCGCAATGCCTCGAATTGTGGATCTTCAGGGGGCATTGCAAAGGTGGCCGCCACCATGGCTCTGGCACCGCCGGAAACTTCGTCACGGATCAGTTTGTCCGGTACCGCAGGCAGGTTGCGGTCGGCAAGCATTGCCTGGGCAATGGCGATGAAGTCCGGTGCGGTGTCGAGCAGGGTGCCGTCCATGTCGAATAAAACCGCTCTCAGGCGCATCTGTCATGCCTCCCGCAGGGTCTGGATCATGTAGTTGACGCCGACGTCGGAGGTCAGCTTGTAATGCTTGGTCAGCGGATTGTAGGTCAGGCCAATAACGTCCTTGACTTGCAGACCGGCGTCACGGCTCCAGGCGCCCAACTCGGAAGGGCGGATGAATTTCTTGAAGTCGTGGGTGCCGCGCGGCAGCAGATTGAGGACGTATTCGGCGCCGACCACGGCGAACAGGTACGCTTTCGGGTTGCGGTTGATGGTCGAGAAGAACACCTGGCCGCCTGGCTTGACCATGCGGTAGCAGGCGCGGATCACCGAGGAGGGGTCCGGCACGTGCTCGAGCATTTCCAGGCAGGTCACCACATCGTACTGCTCGGGCATTTCTTCGGCCATGTCCTCGGCGGTGATCTGCCGATACTCGACGCTGACACCCGATTCGAGCTGATGCAGTTGTGCGACGGCCAGCGGCGCTTCGCCCATGTCGATGCCGGTCACCGTTGCGCCGCGCAGGGCCATCGCCTCGCTGAGAATGCCGCCGCCGCAGCCGACGTCGAGCACCTTCTTGCCTGCCAGGCCGACACGCTCGTCGATCCAGTTGACGCGCAGCGGGTTGATGTCATGCAGCGGCTTGAATTCGCTTTCGCGGTCCCACCAGCGATGGGCCAGGGCCTCGAATTTAGCGATTTCTGCGCGGTCGACGTTGCTCATGGGTGTCCCTCTTGAACTCAAAATTCTTTTTCATCGGTCAGGCTTATAGATAAGCCTGACTGGCATGTGTTCGGTTCGAATCGAATTATTCGGCTTTACCGGAAATACGCTGGCCCCACGCAATCGCGGTGTCGCGCAGTGCGGGTTCATCCATGCGAGTCAGCCGGCGAGCGTCGAGCAATTGCTTGCCGGCCACCCAGACATGGCTCACGCAATCGCGGCCAGTGGCATATATAAGCTGCGATACCGGGTCGTAGATCGGTTGCTGGGCCAGACCCGACAGGTCGAACGCGACCATGTCCGCCGCCTTGCCGATCTCCAGCGAGCCGGTCTCGGCCTGAATACCCAGGGCGCGAGCGCCGTTCAGCGTCGCCATGCGCAGCGCGCGGTGTGCGTCCAGCGCCGTGGCCGAGCCGGCAACAGCCTTGGCCAGCAAGGCGGCGGTGCGGGTTTCGCCGAGCAGGTCCAGGTCATTGTTGCTGGCGGCACCGTCGGTGCCTACCGCAACGTTCACACCGGCCTGCCACAATCGTTCGACCGGGCAGAAACCGCTGGCCAGCTTGAGATTGGATTCGGGGCAATGAATGACGTTGGTATTGCTTTCCACCAGCAGGGCCAGATCGTCGTCGCTGATCTGCGTCATGTGCACGGCCTGGAAGCGCGGCCCGAGCATACCCAGCCGGTTGAGGCGGGCGAGGGGGCGTTCCTGGCGCTGTTCGACAGCCTGCTCGACTTCAAATGCGGTCTCGTGGACGTGCATCTGGATCATGGCGTCCAGCTCGTCGGCGATCACCCGGACCTTCTCCAGGTTTTCGTCGCCCACGGTGTAGGGCGCATGCGGGCCAAAGGCGATCTTGATGCGTGGATGATGAGCGAGGTCGTTGAACAGTTCGATGCCGTTGTGCAGGGCTTCAGCCGTAGTGTGGGCACCTGGAATCGGAAAATCCAGTACCGGGACGGTGATCTGCGCGCGCATGCCGCTGGCGTGGACACGTTCGGCGGCCACCTTGGGGTAGAAATACATGTCGGAGAAACAGGTGATGCCGCCCTTGAGCTGCTCGGCGATGGCCAGGTCTGTACCGTCACGCACGAAGTCTTCATCGACCCACTTGCCTTCGGCGGGCCAGATGTGGTCCTGCAGCCAGGTCATCAGTGGCAGGTCGTCGGCCAGCCCGCGAAACAGCGTCATCGCCGCATGGCCGTGGGCGTTGATCAGGCCGGGGCTGAGCAGCATGCCGGGCAGTTCCTGCACCTGCACGGCGTTTTGCCGCAGCGCCTCGGCGCGTGGACCGATATAGACGATACAGCCATCGCGGATGCCGATGCCGTGGTCCTTGAGCACGACGCCTGCGGGCTCGACCGGCACCAGCCAGGCGGGCAGGAGCAAAAGGTCGAGCGGTGCTGTAGCGTTCGGCATGAGAAGGTTTCCATCGTTTATTACGTTGATGACGAAGTATACCCGAGCGTCTTCGCAGGCGGCTCGCTATAATCAGCGGCTTTTGATGCTGGGTTTCGGATGTTCAAGATGGAGTTGGCGATGCGCGATCGACTGTTGGCTGCGGAGAAGGTTAAGGCCATCGATTGGCGGGACGACGCTCTGTACCTGCTGGACCAGCGGGTACTGCCGTTCGAGGAAGTCTGGCACCGCTATACCACCGCCGAGGGAGTCGCCGAAGCGATTCGCACGATGGTCGTGCGCGGGGCTCCGGCTATCGGCATCAGTGCCGCCTATGGTGCGGTGCTGGGCGCACGTGCGCGTATTGCGCAAGGTGGAGACTGGTATCCGGCGCTGGAAGAGGACATGCAGTTGCTGGCCGATTCGCGCCCGACTGCAGTGAACCTGTTCTGGGCGCTGAACCGGATGCGTGATCGTCTGATGCGCGTGAAGGACGGCGATGACCCGCTGGCGGCCCTCGAGGCCGAAGCCGTGGCGATTCACCTGAGCGACCGCGAGGCCAATCTGACCATGGCGCAGCTGGGCGCCGACCTGATCCGCAAGCACCAGGGCAATCTGCAGACGGTGCTCACCCACTGCAATACCGGGGCGCTGGCCACGGGCGGCTTCGGCACGGCGCTGGGCGTGATTCGTGCGGCGCATCTGGAAGGCATGATCGAACGGGTCTACGCCGACGAAACCCGGCCCTGGCTGCAGGGCTCGCGGCTTACCGCATGGGAGCTGGCCAACGAGGGCATCCCGGTGACGCTGAACGCAGATTCCGCCGCCGCGCACCTGATGCGCACCAAGGGCATCACCTGGGTCATCGTCGGCGCCGACCGCATCACGGCCAACGGCGACGTGGCGAACAAGATCGGCACCTATCAGCTCGCCGTTGCCGCCATGCATCACGGGGTGCGCTTCATGGTGGTCGCGCCGAGTTCGACCATCGACATGGAAATGGCCAGTGGCGACGACATCATCATTGAAGAGCGCGACGGCCGCGAATTGCTCGAAGTGGGCGGCCAGCGGGTCGGCGCCGAGGTCGAGGCTTTCAATCCGGTATTCGATGTGACGCCGGCAGACCTGATCGACGCCATCGTGACCGAAAAGGGTATTGTCGAGCGTCCCGATACCGCGCGCATGGCTCAATTGATGAGCCGCAAACACCTTCACTGAGGCCGGCAGGCCCACCCCGTCGCCGCTGTGCAATGCGGCTGGACGGGCCTGTAAGCCTTTCTCAGGCGTGTTATGCGTGTGCGGCTCGCTTTCAGCGCCTGCAAAGGATGTGAGCGCCTCGGCGATTGTGGTAATATCCGGCGGTTATCGGGGACACTGATTGTGGTCGCCCATGCTGCGTAGATTCATGGCATAACTCGTTGATTTGTCGTAAGTCGCTGCCCTGCACATGCTGGCAGCGGCGAGCTTCGTATACCCCGAATGGGTTTGCGAGGTTTCACCAGAAAAAGGAATCAGGCTTCTCATGGGCGAACTGGCCAAAGAAATCCTCCCGGTCAATATCGAAGACGAGCTGAAGCAGTCCTACCTCGACTACGCAATGAGCGTAATCGTCGGTCGCGCACTGCCCGATGCACGCGATGGCTTGAAGCCCGTGCACCGGCGCGTGTTGTTCGCAATGAGCGAGCTGGGTAACGACTGGAACAAGCCGTACAAGAAATCCGCCCGTGTGGTTGGTGACGTGATCGGTAAGTATCACCCGCACGGCGACACGGCGGTGTACGACACCATCGTTCGTATGGCTCAGCCATTCTCGCTGCGCTACCTGCTGGTAGACGGTCAGGGCAACTTCGGTTCGGTCGACGGCGACAACGCCGCCGCCATGCGATACACCGAAGTGCGCATGACCAAGCTGGCGCACGAGCTGCTGGCCGACCTGCACAAGGAAACCGTGGACTGGGTGCCGAACTACGACGGCACCGAGATGATCCCGGCGGTCATGCCGACCCGTATTCCCAACCTGCTGGTCAACGGTTCCAGCGGTATCGCCGTGGGCATGGCGACCAACATTCCGCCGCACAACCTCGGTGAAGTCATCGACGGCTGCCTGGCGCTGATCGACAACCCCGAGTTGACGGTCGACGAGTTGATGCAATACATCCCCGGCCCGGATTTCCCGACGGCGGCGATCATCAACGGTCGCGCTGGCATCATCGAGGCCTATCGCACAGGCCGCGGACGCATTTACATGCGTGCCCGCTCCATCGTCGAAGACATCGACAAGGTTGGCGGTCGCCAGCAGATCGTCATCACCGAGCTGCCTTACCAGCTGAACAAGGCGCGTCTGATCGAGAAGATCGCCGAGCTGGTCAAGGAAAAGAAACTCGAAGGCATCACCGAACTGCGCGACGAGTCCGACAAGGACGGTATGCGCGTGGTCATCGAGCTGCGTCGTGGCGAAGTGCCTGAGGTTATCCTCAACAACCTGTATGCCCAGACCCAGCTGCAAAGCGTTTTCGGCATCAACATCGTTGCCCTGATCGACGGTCGCCCGCGCATCCTGAACCTCAAGGACCTGCTGGAAGCCTTTGTTCGTCACCGCCGCGAAGTGGTGACCCGTCGTACCGTGTTCGAACTGCGCAAGGCGCGCGAACGTGGCCACATCCTTGAAGGTCAGGCGGTTGCGCTGTCCAACATCGACCCGGTCATCGCCCTCATCAAGGCATCACCGACACCTGCCGAAGCCAAGGAAGCGCTGATCAAGACGCCTTGGGAGTCGAGCGCAGTGGTCGAGATGGTCGAGCGTGCCGGTGCCGATTCGTGCCGCCCCGAGAACCTCGATCCGCAATACGGTCTGCGTGAAGGCAAGTACTTCCTGTCGCCGGAACAGGCTCAGGCCATTCTGGAACTGCGTCTGCACCGCCTGACCGGTCTGGAACACGAGAAGCTGCTGGGCGAGTACCAGGAAATCCTCAATCAGATCGGCGAGCTGATCCGCATCCTCAACAGCGCGACGCGCCTGATGGAAGTGATCCGCGAAGAGCTGGAACTGATCCGCTCCGAATACGGCGATGCCCGTCGCACCGAAATTCTCGATGCGCGTCTGGACCTGACGCTGGGTGACCTGATCACCGAAGAAGAGCGCGTGGTCACCATTTCCCACGGCGGTTATGCCAAGACTCAGCCACTGGCGGTCTATCAGGCTCAGCGTCGTGGCGGCAAGGGCAAGTCGGCCACCGGCATCAAGGATGAGGACTACATCGCTCACCTGCTGGTCGCCAACAGCCACACCACGCTGCTGATGTTCTCCAGCAAGGGCAAGGTCTACTGGCTCAAGACCTACGAGATTCCGGAAGCGTCGCGCGCTGCCCGTGGTCGTCCGCTGGTCAACCTGTTGCCGTTGAGCGACGGCGAATACATCACCACCATGCTGCCGGTCGATCTCGAAGCCATGCGCAAGCGTGCCGATGAAGAAGGCGAGGCCCTGGAAGGCGAGCTGGACGACGCGGAAAACAGCAGCGAGACCGAAGAGGAGCGCAAGGCTCGTATCAAGGCTGCCGACAAGAAGAAGGCTCCGTTCATCTTCATGTCCACCGCCAACGGTACTGTCAAGAAGACCCCACTGGTTGCATTCAGCCGTCAGCGCAGCTCGGGCCTCATCGCCCTTGAGCTGGACGAGGGCGACATCCTGATCTCTGCGGCCATTACCGATGGCGAGCAGGAAATCATGCTGTTCTCCGACGGTGGCAAGGTGACCCGCTTCAAGGAATCCGACGTGCGCGCCATGGGCCGTACCGCTCGCGGTGTTCGTGGCATGCGTCTGCCAGAAGGGCAAAAGCTGATTTCGATGCTGATCCCGGAAGAGGGCAGCCAGATTCTGACCGCTTCCGAGCGCGGCTACGGCAAGCGTACGGCCATCTCCGAGTTCCCCGAGTACAAGCGTGGTGGTCAGGGCGTCATCGCCATGGTCAGCAACGAGCGTAACGGCCGTCTGGTCGGTGCGGTTCAAGTGCTCGACGGCGAAGAAATCATGCTGATTTCCGACCAGGGCACACTGGTTCGTACCCGCGTCGGCGAAGTCTCCAGTCTGGGTCGTAACACCCAGGGCGTTACCCTGATCAAGCTGGCCAGCGACGAGAAGCTGGTCGGTCTGGAGCGTGTTCAGGAGCCGTCGGAAGTCGAAGGCGAAGAGCTTGAAGGCGAAGAAGTTATCGATGGCGTGATCGTCGATGGCGCTGAAGCTGAAGTGGACGATGCCGGTGAAGACCTGCAGGCAGATGCTGCGTCAGACGAAGACGAACCACAGAACTAAGCGGTAACGTAAATCAGGTAAGGGCTGGCTCGTCTGTGCATGCATCTGCATTCCAGGCAAGTCCAGCCCTTGCGGTATTCGGCCAGCCCTGCGGCCGGAGCAAGATTCCCGCAAGGAGCTGCCAGTCGCTGCGGCGTCTGTCTGCTCGTGGCAAGCAACCAGAAACAAGCGCGTACAGACCCAACGTATTTGACGAGAGTGGATATGAGCAAGCGAGCCTTTAACTTCTGCGCAGGTCCTGCTGCGCTTCCTGAAGCTGTTCTGCTGCGTGCCCAGGCGGAACTCCTCGACTGGCACGGCAAAGGCCTTTCCGTCATGGAAATGAGCCACCGCAGTGATGAGTTCGTCTCCATTGCCACCAAGGCCGAGCAGGATCTGCGTGACCTGCTGTCCATTCCTTCGAATTACAAGGTGTTGTTCCTGCAAGGCGGTGCCAGCCAGCAGTTCGCCCAGATTGCGCTGAACCTGCTGCCTGAAAACGGCAAGGCCGATTACATCGACACCGGCATCTGGTCGCAGAAGGCTATCGACGAGGCGTCACGCTACGGCGCAATCAACGTCGCGGCCAGCGCCAAGGCCTACGATTACTTTGCCATTCCCGGCCAGAACGAGTGGAAGCTGTCCAAGGACGCGGCTTACGTCCACTACGCGCCGAACGAAACCATTGGCGGTCTGGAATTCAACTGGATTCCGGACACCGGCGACGTTCCGCTGGTTGCCGACATGTCTTCGGACATCCTCTCGCGTCCAGTGGACATCTCGCGTTTCGGCATGATCTACGCTGGCGCCCAGAAGAACATCGGCCCCAGCGGCATCGTGGTGGTGATCATTCGCGAAGACCTGCTGGGCCGCGCGCGCTCGCTGTGCCCGACCATGCTCGACTACAAGGTCGCTGCCGACAATGGCTCGATGTACAACACGCCGCCGACCCTGGCCTGGTACCTGTCCGGGCTGGTCTTCGAATGGCTGAAAGAGCAGGGCGGTGTCGAAGCGATCGGCAAGCGCAACGAAATCAAACAGCGCGCGCTGTATGACTTCATCGACGCCAGCGAGCTGTACAGCAACCCGATCAACAAGCCTGATCGTTCGTGGATGAACGTACCGTTCCGTCTGGCTGACGATCGTCTCGACAAGCCGTTCCTGGCCGGTGCCGATGCAAACGGCCTGCTCAACCTCAAGGGCCATCGCTCGGTAGGCGGCATGCGTGCATCCATCTACAACGCGATCGATATCAACGCCATCAACGCGCTGGTGGCCTACATGAAAGACTTCGAGAAGGAGCACGGCTGATGTCCGAGCAAGAACTCAAGGCGCTTCGCGTCCGTATCGACAGCCTCGATGAAAAGGTTCTGGAACTGATCAGCGAGCGTGCCCGCTGTGCCCAGGAAGTGGCCAGGGTCAAGATGTCCTCGCTGGCGGAAGGCGAAGTGCCTGTGTTCTACCGTCCGGAGCGCGAAGCTGCGGTGCTGAGGCGAGTCATGGACCGCAATCGTGGTCCGTTGAGCAACGAAGAGATGGCGCGTCTGTTCCGCGAAATCATGTCTTCCTGCCTCGCATTGGAGCAGCCGCTCAAGGTCGCCTATCTCGGGCCTGAGGGGACGTTCACCCAGGCCGCGGCGATGAAGCATTTCGGTCACGCTGTCATCAGTCTGCCGATGGCTGCAATTGACGAAGTGTTCCGCGAAGTGGTCGCTGGTGCCGTGAATTTCGGTGTGGTTCCGGTGGAAAACTCCACCGAAGGCGCGGTCAATCACACCCTCGACAGCTTTCTCGAACACGACATGGTGATCTGCGGCGAAGTCGAACTGCGCATTCACCACCATCTGCTGGTGGGCGAAAGCACCAAGACGGAAAGCATCACGCGCATTTATTCCCATGCCCAGTCACTGGCCCAGTGCCGTAAATGGCTGGATGCCCATTACCCGAATGTCGAGCGCGTCGCCGTTGCCAGCAACGCCGAAGCCGCCAAGCGGGTCAAGGGCGAGTGGAACTCGGCGGCCATCGCTGGCGATATGGCGGCAGGTCTGTATGGCCTGACCCGTCTGGCGGAAAAGATCGAAGATCGTCCGGACAACTCCACACGCTTTCTCATTATCGGCAATCAGGAAGTCCCGCCGACCGGCGATGACAAGACCTCGATCATTGTGTCGATGAGCAACAAGCCGGGCGCGCTGCACGAGTTGCTGGTGCCGTTCCACGAGAATGGCCTGGACCTGACGCGTATCGAGACCCGTCCTTCGCGCAGTGGCAAGTGGACCTACGTGTTCTTCATCGACTTCGTCGGCCATCACAAGGATCCGCTGGTCAAGGCCGTGCTGGAGCAAATCAGCAGCGAAGCCGTGGCCTTGAAGGTGTTGGGTTCCTACCCGAAGGCGGTTCTCTGAAGGTGCGGTCCATGATTCGTTTGTTTTTTACCTTGGCAGGCTGTCAGGTGTGTTCGCGTGGTTGATGTGATTGCAGAACAGTCGGTACGGCCGGTGATCGGTCGTCTGGTGGTTGTCGGGCTCGGGCTGATCGGCGGTTCCTTTGCCAAGGGTGTGCGCGAAAGCGGCCTGTGCCGCGAGGTCGTCGGCGTCGACCTTGATCCACATTCGCGACACCTGGCGGTCGAGCTGGGGGTTGTGGACCGTTGCGAGGCAGACCTTGCCACTGCTTGCCGTGGCGCTGATGTGATTCAGCTGGCGGTGCCGATACTGGCAATGGAAAAGCTGCTTGCCCTGCTGGCACCGATCGATCTGGGTCATGCCATTCTGACCGATGTCGGCAGCGCCAAAGGCAATGTGGTGAGGGCTGCGCGTCAGGCGTTCGGGCACATGCCGTCGCGCTTCGTGCCCGGCCATCCGATTGCCGGTTCCGAGCAGAGCGGCGTCGAGGCCTCCAATGCGGCGCTGTTTCGTCGCCATAAGGTCATTCTCACGCCGCTGGCTGAAACCGATCCTCACGCGGTGGCGATTGTCGACCAGTTGTGGTCAGCCCTGGGGGCCGATGTCGAGCACATGCAGGTCGAGCGTCACGACGAGGTGCTGGCTGCCACCAGCCATCTGCCGCACCTGCTGGCATTCGGTCTGGTCGATTCGCTGGCCAAGCGCAATGAAAACCTGGACATATTCAGGTATGCAGCAGGCGGGTTTCGTGACTTCACGCGCATCGCAGGCAGCGATCCGACCATGTGGCATGACATTTTCATGGCCAATCGTGATGCCGTACTGCGCACTCTGGACAGCTTTCGCACCGATCTCGACGCCTTGCGCGACGCTGTGGATGCTGGCGACGGCGCGCAGTTGATGGACGTATTTACCCGTGCGCGCGCAGCGAGGGAGCACTTCGGCAGAATCCTCGCCAGCCGTGCCCGTGTCGACACCGCACCCGGCGAGCCTCGTGCCATTCACGGCGGGTCTGCGGAGGGTGTCAGTCATCGCATCAAGGGGCCGGTGGATGTGACGTCTGCGGTGCTGTTCATGGTCGCGACGTCGATCAGTGAAGGCTGCGACCTGTTGCTGGAGGACGTTCCCGTCAGTTCATCGTGCGAGGGTGCGATCGATATTTTGCGCCTGATGGGCGGCGATATCGTGCTGCAGAACGTCCGCAAACTGGCGGGTGAAACGGTCGCCGACCTGCACGTTCGCTCGACCCGGCTCAAAGGCGCTGACATCCCCGAAGCGCTGGTGCCGCTGGCACTGAATGCATTTCCGGTGCTTCTGGTTGCCGCAGCCTGCGCAGAAGGGCGTACCATTCTGCGCGGCGCGCAGGCCCTGCAAGCCGATGAGTCGGAGTGCGTCAGGCTGATGGCTGACGGTTTGCTGGCTCTCGGCATCGAGGCCGAGCCCGTGCTGGATGGCATCATTATCGAAGGCGGTGTGCCGGGTGGCGGCGAGGTTGATGCTCGCGGTGATCAGCGTATCGTCATGGCGTTTCGCGTTGCATCGTTGAGGGCTTCGGCGCCCATCCGTATTCAGGCGTGCGCGGATGCCGCCGCATTGTTTCCCCATTTTCTGGCGCTGTGCGCTCAAGTTGGCATGCGTGTAGCGCAAGAGGACAAAAAGTGAAAATCAAAGCTCCTGTTATTACCATCGACGGACCCAGCGGTTCCGGAAAGGGCACGGTCGCCGGATTGCTGGCCAGGAAACTCGGTTGGTGCCTGCTCGACTCCGGTGCGCTGTATCGCCTGCTGGCTTTCGCGGCGCGCAATCACGGTGTCGACCTGACCAA
Organism: Pseudomonas sp. MWU16-30316; assembly: GCF_020515645.1. NCBI lineage: Bacteria > Pseudomonadati > Pseudomonadota > Gammaproteobacteria > Pseudomonadales > Pseudomonadaceae > Pseudomonas > Pseudomonas sp. MWU16-30316. The sequence goes on from NZ_JAIZAZ010000001.1 coordinate 1,030,427, forward strand.
TGAAGAAGCGCTCAAGCTCCTGGCCGCTCATCTGGATGTTCAGTTCGAGGCGACTGCGGCAGGGCAGGGGCAGCGCATCATTCTTGAAGGCGAGGACGTCACTCACGCCATTCGCAACGAGCAGGTCGGCAGCGGCGCATCGCAGGTGGCCTCGCTGCCGGCGGTGCGCGATGCGTTGCTGTTGCGCCAGCGCGCGTTTCAGGAAGAGCCGGGTCTGGTCGCGGACGGTCGCGACATGGGCACCGTGGTCTTCCCGGATGCACCGCTGAAGATATTCCTTACCGCCAGTGCCGAGGAACGTGCGCGTCGACGTTACTTGCAGTTGAAGGCCAAGGGCGATGATGTTAGTCTGTCGAGTCTGCTAGATGAGATATGTGCACGCGACGAGCGTGACACCCAGCGAGCGGTAGCCCCGCTGAAGCCGGCGCATGACGCCATACAGCTGGATTCCACTGAATTGTCCATCGAACAGGTGCTGGAACGCATTCTGAGTGAAATCGCGCTTCGCGGTATTGCCGGATGACGAAGAAGCGTGTGGGAGACCAGTCATAGTCCCGCAGGCTTTCTTTTACTTGAACGAAACCCACGTTGTCTGGAGCGTGGCAGATGGGCGTATCCTTCGCCCTTGATCAACAGGAATTAAAATGAGCGAAAGCTTTGCAGAACTTTTTGAAGAAAGCCTAAAGACCCTCAACCTTCAGGCCGGTTCGATCATCACCGCGATCATCGTTGATATCGATTACCAGGCAGGTTGGGTTACGGTTCACGCCGGTCTGAAATCTGAAGGCCTCATCCCGCTGGAACAGTTCCACAACGACGCTGGCGAGCTGACCATCAAGATCGGTGATGAAGTTCACGTTGCGCTGGACGCGGTCGAAGATGGCTTTGGCGAAACCAAGCTGTCCCGCGAAAAAGCCAAGCGTGCCGAGTGCTGGATCGTTCTGGAAGCGGCTTTCGCAGCTGAAGAAGTGGTCAAGGGCGTTATCAACGGTAAGGTTAAAGGCGGCTTCACTGTCGACGTTAACGGCATCCGTGCGTTCCTGCCTGGTTCTCTGGTTGACGTCCGCCCTGTGCGTGACACGACTCACCTGGAAGGCAAAGAGCTCGAGTTCAAGGTCATCAAGCTGGACCAGAAGCGCAACAACGTTGTCGTTTCCCGTCGCAGTGTCCTGGAAGCCGAGAACAGTGCCGAGCGCGAAGCTCTGCTCGAGTCCCTGCAGGAAGGTCAGCAAGTCAAGGGTATCGTCAAGAACCTCACCGATTACGGCGCATTCGTCGATCTGGGTGGCGTCGATGGCCTGCTGCACATCACCGACATGGCCTGGAAGCGTATCAAGCATCCATCGGAAATCGTCAACGTTGGCGACGAGATCGATGTCAAGGTCCTGAAGTACGATCGCGAGCGCAATCGTGTTTCCCTGGGTCTGAAGCAACTGGGTGAAGACCCATGGGTTGCTATCAAGGCTCGCTACCCGGAAAGCACCCGCGTTACCGCGCGTGTTACCAACCTGACCGACTACGGCTGCTTCGCAGAGCTGGAAGAAGGCGTGGAAGGCCTGGTACACGTTTCCGAAATGGACTGGACCAACAAGAACATCCACCCTTCGAAAGTCGTTCAGGTTGGCGACGAAGTGGAAGTCATGGTTCTGGACATTGACGAAGAGCGTCGTCGTATCTCCCTCGGCATCAAGCAGTGCAAATCCAACCCATGGGAAGATTTCTCTGGCCAGTTCAACAAGGGCGATAAAATCTCCGGCACCATCAAGTCGATCACCGATTTCGGTATCTTCATTGGTCTGGACGGCGGCATCGACGGTCTGGTTCACCTGTCCGACATCTCCTGGAACGAAGTGGGCGAAGAAGCCGTACGTCGCTTCAAGAAGGGCGACGAGCTCGACACTGTGATCCTGTCGGTTGATCCTGAGCGTGAGCGTATCTCGCTGGGTATCAAGCAGCTGGAAAGCGATCCGTTCTCCGAGTACGTCACTGTCAATGACAAGGGCGCGATCGTTCGCGGTATCGTTAAGGAAGTTGACGCCAAAGGCGCCATCATCACTCTGGCCGACGACATCGAAGCGACCCTCAAGGCTTCCGAAATCAGCCGTGACCGCGTTGAAGACGCGCGTAACGTTCTGAAGGAAGGCGAAGAGATCGAAGCCAAGATCATCAGCGTTGACCGCAAGAGCCGCGTAATCAGCTTGTCCATCAAGTCGAAAGACGTTGAAGACGAGAAAGAAGCGATCCAGAGCCTGCGTAGCAAGCCTGAAGTCGCTGAAAGCACTGGTCCTACCACTATTGGTGACTTGCTGCGCGCGCAAATGGAAAAACAGAACTAAGTTCTGCTTGACCAAAAAAAGGACGACTTCGGTCGTCCTTTTTCGTTTCTGCCGTTCAGGCCCTACAGGTTCGGATGCGCCTGGATTGCTCTCACGCACAGTGTGAGTCGCTAAACGTCTCCAGTAGCCTCTCAGGCCGTCTCGTTTCGCCTATTGCTCAAGCTCCCTTCCCGTATCTGTCTCCTGTCATGTCGCTGTAATCTGTTCATGCCTGGTTAGACGGTATTGAACATAAGTCAATAGATGGGCTGTTCAAATTCATCCGGTCATGCTAAAACCTTCCAAGCGCTGATCTAGCTGCTTGAAAAAGAAGGGAAAAATATGACGAAGTCGGAGTTGATCGAACGAATTGTCACCCATCAAGGGCTGCTCTCATCCAAGGATGTCGAGCTGGCTATCAAGACCATGCTTGAACAAATGTCCCAGTGCCTGGCAACCGGTGACCGAATCGAGATTCGGGGCTTTGGCAGCTTTTCGCTGCATTACCGTGCACCACGGGTAGGGCGCAACCCGAAGACCGGACAATCGGTCAGTCTCGATGGCAAGTTTGTTCCGCATTTCAAGCCGGGCAAGGAGCTGCGGGATCGGGTCAACGAGGATGAAGAAGAGGGCCTTTAAAGCCATCCACCACAGGATTACCAGATGCGTATCTTCAAACGAGTCATTCTGATCGTCGCCGTGTTGCTCGCTGTTTTGGCAACAACCGTGTTTGTGCTTGAGAACCGGCAGTCTGTTGCCGTGACGTTTTTCGGTTGGTCGGCGCCTCAGCTCCCTCTGGCATTGCCTGTTGTCCTTGCGTTGCTCTTGGGCATGGTCATCGGCCCGATACTGGCATGGATAGCCAGTCTTCGTAAAAAGCGCACACCTTCCCCTCGCTCTGTCTGAGCAGCGTCGATCATGCGTCGTCGGAGATTGATCTGGCGACACGATAGCGCGCGTTTTTTACCCCTTTCTGTTCAATAAAGCCGCATGCGATGCTTCGGGGCTGGCGTGCTTCGTTGTGCCTTCGCGCGTTTTTATCGAAAAAAGAGCCTTATAGTTTTGTCAGTTTATTCTTCGCTTATATAGAGAATAGTTGCTCAGGCGTGTAGGAATATTCGCTTTTTTAATTCGTGTACCCATTTTAAAGGGGGTGCGGGTTATATTCATTTTCAGTGTTGATTACTGCTGCCCTGACTGCCTTGTGTCAAGGCTTGAAAATGAATCGTTCAAGTGCAGAATGCGCCGAAACTTAATGTTCAGACCTGCTGCCGGATGTACCGCGTATTCAGAGCAGGCTGGCAAGAAAAGGTGACTGCATGTCTTATCCGCAAATCATTCATCACGGCGCTGTCGATACAGTCACGGGTTCGTGTCATCAATTGCACATGGATGCATCGAGCAGCCTGCTGATTGACTGCGGGTCGGTGCAGGAGCGCGGCAGGCAGTCCGGGACCGCTTCATTCGGATTCGACCCGGAGGCTGTCAGAGCGTTATTGATCAGCCATGTGCACAATGACCATGTCGGGCGTATTCCCGAGTTGCTGGCATCCGGTTACAAGGGGCCGATACTGTGCAGTGAGCCCAGTGCCCACCTGTTGCCACTGGTCATGGAAGATCTTCTGAAAATCGAATTTGCACACGACCCCGGGCAAGTCGGACGCTACCTGGATGTCATCAACAAGAGAATCATCGCTCTGCCATTCGATGAATGGTTCAGCCTGGTCGACAACGAATCCCTGCATTGCCGGGTCCGTTTGCAGCGTGCCGGGCACATACTGGGATCTGCCTATATAGAATGCGATCTTCAATACCCTGCACAAACGCGTTCTGTGCGCGTGGTGTTTTCCGGTGACCTGGGGGCGAGTCATACGCCGTTTCTGCCTGCGCCGAAACCGCCCGAGCGCGCGGATGTGCTGGTGCTGGAAAGCACCTATGGCAATCGTGTTCACGAAGATCGCAGCACTCGTCAGCAAGGGCTTGAGCGCATCATAGACAAGGCGCTGGAGGATAACGGCACCGTCCTGATACCGGCATTCAGCATCGGCCGAACCCAGGAATTGCTCTACGAGCTGGAAGACATACTGCGACGCAAGATGCCATCGAATCATGCCGTCGAAAACGGTAGGCAGCCGGGTGACGGTGATCCGGACTGGTCGAGGTTGCCGATCATCCTTGATTCGCCTCTGGCGAGTCGCTTTACCAAGGTCTATCAGTCGTTTGAAGACTACTGGGATGAGGGCGCGCGGTTAAGGCTCGACGTCGGCAGAAAGCCGTTGGGTTTCGAACAACTGGTTACCGTCGACACCCATGAGGAACATCTGCGCACTGTCAATTACCTGGCCAGTACGGCGCGTCCGGCCATCGTGATTGCCGGTAACGGTATGTGTGCCGGAGGCAGGATCGTCAATTACCTGAAAGCCATGCTCGGTGACACACGGCATAACGTGGTATTTGTCGGCTATCAGGGCAAGGGAACGCCGGGCGAGGCCATTCAGTTGCACGGCCCGTCGGGCGGCTATGTAGAGCTGGACCGCGAGCGCTTCGATATAAATGCCGGGGTCCACACCGCAAAAGGCTATTCTGCCCACGCTGATCAGGTCGAACTGGTCGAGTTCGTGACGGGGATGAAAGAGTGGCCGACGCAGATCAGGCTGGTGCATGGCGAGGCGGCCGCGAAAAAGGTTCTGGGCAATATTCTGAGTCGCAAGTACTCGCTCAAGAAACGCCCGTTGGAAATGTTTATCCCTTGAAGGCGCGATGAGCACGTTAGTTGTCGGCTGATGCGGTAATCGAATTCTTGCAAGTGAGTGCCAATGCATGATTATCGTGCATTGTCCCTGGGGTACGTTGAGCGTCATCGTGAAAGTTATAAAATGGCTTGAACATATTTCAGTTGTCAAAACGGGTTACTTAAGCAATATTTGGCCGATTTGGAAGGGCGTGTTTGCATGAGCGGTGATGTTGCATTGGTTGCAATAACAGGTGCGACAGGTTTCGTGGGCAGTGCTGTGGTTCGCCGACTGATCGAACGCACAGGCTGCTCTGTGCGGGTTGCGGTCCGGGGCGCCTATGCTGCTTCCGACTCGCGCATCGATGTTGTCAGTGCGCAATCATTGGCGCCGGACAATCAATGGGCAAGTTTTGTAACCGGCGCGGACGTGGTGATTCATTGTGCTGCCCGGGTGCATGTACTCAACGAGACCGCTGACGCACCGGACCAGGAATACTTCCGCGCCAATGTCACCGCAACGCTGAATCTGGCCGAGCAGGCCGCAGCGGCAGGCGTCAGACGCTTTATCTTTATCAGTTCCATCAAGGCCAATGGCGAGTCTACGCTTCCGGGCGCGCCATTCAGTGCGAGCGACCCGTGCAATCCGCTGGATGCCTATGGCGTGTCAAAGCACAGGGCCGAAGAGGGCTTGCGCGAGTTATCTGCCCGCACCGGTATGCAGGTGGTGATCATTCGACCGGTATTGGTCTATGGTCCGGGGGTCAAGGCGAACTTCAGAAGCATGATGCGCTGGCTGGACAAAGGGCTGCCGTTGCCGCTCGGGGCCATCGATAATCGTAGAAGCCTGGTGGCGGTGGATAACCTGGCAGACCTGGTGACCGTCTGTGTCGATCATCCTGCTGCGTCTGACCAGACGTTTCTGGTCAGTGACGGTGATGATCTGTCTACGGCCAGGCTGCTGCGCGAAATGGGCAAGGCCTTGGGCAAACCTGCCCGGCTGCTGCCGGTGCCGACCGTGCTGTTGAACGCGGCTGCAGCACTGTTGGGCAAGAAGGCTTTTTCACAACGGCTGTGCAACTCGCTGCAGGTCGATATCAGTAAAACCTGTACGATGCTGGATTGGCTTCCACCTGTGAGTATTGAACACGCCATGCAGGACACCGCTCGATATTATCTGGAACACGACAAGCATGATTGAGTGGCTGTCGGTCATCGCTATTGCCTTTCTGTCTCTGATTCTAACGGCGTTGTTGCGCAAGTATGCGCTCGCCAAAAGTCTGATCGACATTCCAAACGCTCGAAGTTCGCATTCCATACCCACGCCCAGAGGTGGCGGCGTTGCCATCGTCATCACTTTCGTCATGGCGATGGCTTTGCTGGGGTGGGCCGGCTATCTGCCTTGCTCTGCGCTTGTTGCCATCGTCGGTTCGGGCGGCTTGGTGGCGGTGATCGGTTTCATGGACGATCACGGGCATATCGCCGCACGATGGCGCCTGCTGGGGCATTTTGCTGCGGCTGCATGGGCCTTGTTCTGGCTGGACGGTCTTGCCCCGCTTGACGTCATGGGCTGGACGGTCGACCTGGGGCCATTCTGGCAAGTACTCGCGGCGTTCTATCTGGTGTGGATGCTGAACCTTTACAACTTCATGGACGGAATAGACGGTATCGCCGGTATCGAGGCGGTCACTGTATGCCTGGGCATGAGCATCATCTATGCCTTGGATGGCCACGCCGGACTGTCCTGGGAAGTGCTCATGCTGGGCGCTGCCGCAGCAGGTTTCCTCTACTGGAACTTCCCGCCGGCGAAGATATTCATGGGCGACGCGGGCAGCGGCTTCCTCGGGATAGTGCTCGGTGTGCTATCCATTCAGGGTTCCTGGGCCTCACCTCAGTTATTCTGGTCCTGGTTGATTCTGCTGGGAGTGTTTATCGTCGACGCGACCGTGACCCTCGTGCGACGCCTGTTACGCAAGGAAAAGCTCTACGAGGCACATCGCAGCCACGCGTATCAGTTTGCGTCGCGTCATTACGGCCGGCATGTGCCGGTTACGCTTGCAGTGGGGCTGATCAATCTTGTCTGGTTGCTGCCGATTGCACTATGGGTTGCGCTGGGCGATGGAGAAGGGCTTATATGGGCGGTAGTTGCTTACTGCCCGCTGATTCTACTGGCGCTGAGGTTCCGCGCCGGCAAGGCAGAATAAGGTAACGAAGTGTTTTTCTGGTTGTCTCAGACACGTAGCTGTTTCACAGGTACCGATTTCAGATCATGTTGCAACCGGTAGCATAACGGAGCATTAAAAAATTGATGAGCAGGTTGCGGACCAGATTACTGGCTCTACCACGCCGCAAAAAACGAATAATTCAGGTGGCTGCCGACGTCCTGTTGGTTTGGCTGGCTCTATGGATGGCGTTTGTCGTACGACTGGGTATCGATGAGCTGATCAATCCGCTCGAGAAGCACACGTGGCTGTTCATCAGTGCGCCCGTTGCGGCTATCCCGCTGTTCATCCGGTTCGGCATGTATCGCGCAGTGATGCGCTATTTCGGCAATGATGCGCTGATTGCCATCATCAAGGCCGTGACGATGTCGTCGCTGATCCTTGGGTGCATGGTCTACGTTTACAGTAACCACCAGCAATTGGTCCCGCGTTCGGTGATCTTCAATTACTGGTGGCTGAGCATGGTCATGATCGGCGGTCTGCGACTGGCCATGCGGCAGTATTTTCTCGGCGACTGGTTCGCTGCGGCGCAGCACGTACCTTTCGCCAAGAGCGACAACGGTTTGCAGAAGGTTGCCATCTACGGCGCTGGCGCTGCGGGAAACCAGTTGGTCGCCGCATTGCGCATGGGCCGTCTGATGCATCCGGTGGCGTTCATCGATGATGATGAATCGATTTCCAACCGGGTTATTTCCGGTCTTCAGGTCTACAAACCGCGAAACATCCAGCGAATGATCGATTCCACGGGGGCTCAGGAAATCCTCCTGGCAATCCCTTCATCGTCGCGTGGACGTCGTCGGGAAATCCTCGGTTTTCTGGAAGGCTTTCCGCTGCACGTACGAAGCGTTCCGGGCTTCATGGATCTGGCCGCTGGCAGGGTCAAGGTCGATGACCTTCAGGAAGTCGACATTGCAGACCTTCTGGGGCGCGATGCAGTCCCGGCCCGCGATAACCTGCTTGAGCACTGCATCAAGGGCAAAACGGTGCTGGTGACCGGCGCTGGCGGCTCCATCGGCTCCGAGCTGTGCCGACAGATATTGCTGCTGCAGCCTACCCAGTTACTGTTGCTGGACCACAGCGAGTTCAATCTCTACAGCATTCTTTCCGAGCTTGAACAGCGCTCGGCCCGTGAGTCACTTTCGGTGAAATTGCTGCCCATACTCGGTTCGGTGCGCAACCACCCCAAATTGCTGTCGATCATGAAAACCTGGAAGGTCGACACGGTCTATCACGCTGCGGCCTACAAGCATGTGCCCATGGTCGAGCACAATATCGCCGAAGGCGTCATCAACAACGTTGTGGGCACGCTCAATACCGCCCAGGCGGCGTTGCAGGCAGGCGTGTCCAACTTTGTCCTGATCTCTACCGACAAGGCGGTCCGCCCGACCAATGTAATGGGCAGTACCAAGCGTCTCGCCGAATTGATATTGCAGGCACTGAGCCGCGAAACCGCACCAGTGATCTTCGGCGACAAGGCCAATGTCTATCAGGTCAACAAGACCCGCTTTACCATGGTTCGCTTTGGCAATGTGCTTGGCTCGTCCGGTTCGGTGATCCCGCTGTTCCACAAGCAGATCCAGTCAGGCGGGCCGCTGACGGTGACGCATCCCAAAATCACCCGCTACTTCATGACCATCCCCGAAGCCGCTCAGTTGGTCATTCAGGCGGGCTCCATGGGGCATGGCGGCGACGTTTTCGTTCTCGATATGGGTGAGCCGGTCAAGATTGTCGAACTGGCCGAGAAGATGATCCACCTGTCCGGTCTGGCCATTCGCTCGGAGAAAAATCCGCACGGTGATATCTCCATTGAGTTCACCGGGCTGCGTCCTGGCGAAAAACTCTATGAAGAGCTGTTGATCGGCGACAACGTGGTTGCCACCGAGCACCCGATGATCATGAGTGCAAACGAAGATTGCCTGCCGTGGGATGTGTTGAAAGGCCGCCTGACAAAACTGCTGGACGCGGTCGACCGCGACGATTACACCAGTGTGCGTCAGTTGCTGCGCGAAACGGTAAACGGTTATACGCCAGAGGGCGAAATCGTTGACTGGATGTATCAGGAACGCAGCGGCGAAACGTGATTTCATCAGCACCGCCGGGGCTCTGGGCAGAGGCGGAAATACGTTGAACGATCCGGCAACAGGCAGCAACGCTCGAGTGCTTTTCCAGGAGGGGACGCTGGTCTAAGTTTCAGGCACAGCATGTGGATGCTGCCTTGAACTGCTATGGAGCTTTATCTATGCGAACCCCTATTTTCAGTGCCCTGATCTTTGCCTTGCTCACCAGTGCCTCGGTTGCGGTCAATGCCGCCCCTGTGTCTCAGCCCGCCACATCGGCGCCCTCGGTATCCCATTTGCCGATGATGGAGGACACCGCGCCCACTGCGGCGCATGAGCAACGCAAGGACAGGGTCAATCTCAATACTGCCGATGCGCAAACACTGCAGAAAGAACTGGCGGGTATCGGGAAGAACAAGGCCGATGCCATTGTGGCTTACCGGGAAGCCAACGGTGAGTTCACGTCGATTGATGAGTTGATAGAGGTCAAGGGGATCGGCAAGGCCATTCTGGAGAGGAATCGCGAAAAACTTGCGATCGACTGAACAGCGTTTCAGCCAGTAAAAACACAGGCCGATCAATGATTGGCCTGTGTTTTTATAAACTCTCGCTGAGACGCTCCCCGCGAAAGTGTCTGTACCAGAGGGTCAGTTGGTGCTCTTTTTTATCTCCTGTTTGAGATAGTCGCGGGTCGTGTCCAGAATGCGCTGTGACAGCTCCTCGTCAAAAGCGCTGCGGGCGAGTGCCAGACCACCCACCAGTGCGGACAGCACCGGCAGGCTTTTGGACTCCATTCCATTCTCCGCGAGGGGCTTGTCGAACTGCTCCAGCAGGTGAAGGATGATTTTATCCGTCGTCATGCTGGGCTGATCGCGCTGGCCCAGTTCCAGGCACATGGTCGGTAACGGGCACCCCCCGTCCTCCGCATCGCGGCTGGCTATCGATAGGTAGAGATCAATGAATTCACTGAGCGAGTCCTGTCTGGCGAAAACGTCGCTGGTGATTCCTTTTACATTGTCGAGGGCGTGACTCAATGCCTGTTCAACAAGATCATCCTTGGATTTGAAATGCGCGTAGAACCCGCCATGGGTCAAGCCAAGTGCCTTCATCAAAGGTTGCAAGCCCGTAGCACCAATGCCGTCACGACGGAAGCGCATGGACGCTTCCTTGACAATGCGTTGGTGCGTTTGGGCCTTATGATCGAGCGCGTAACGCATGCGCTGAGTCTCCAGAGAGGGCCAATGTGTCAGCGCATTTATACATGGATAGGTGAAACGTTGCAGCAGGCTTTCGCTCGCAATGAGAACTTCAGCTCAATCAGTCAGGTGAATACCTGACTATTTATCCAGATAATGAGTGAGGCTGGCTCTGGACAATTCGCCCAGATGGCTACCGATCAGGCGTCCGTCCGGCGAATAGAAGAGAGTGGTGGGCAGCGCCGCCGAACCGACCTGGCGGGCGAACTCGCCTTCCGGATCCAGAAAACTGTTGCTCAGCACCAGTTGCTGTTTGGACAGATAGTCGCTGACTGTCCCGGCGCTTTCGGCCTGATTGACGAACAGAAACGTAATGTCCTTGCGTTCCCGTTGCATATCGCGCAGCACCGGCATTTCGCGGAGACACGGAGGGCACCAGGTGGCCCACAGGTTGATGACCACCGATTTGCCCCGGTAGTCGGACGCCCTGACCGGCTCGCCAGTCAGCGTCCGAAGTGTTGTATCAGGCAGTGAAATACGCTTTTGATAATGATCCAGAATCAAGCCGCCCGATACCCAGATCACCAGTCCGATGCCCATCCCGAACGTCAGGGCGCGACGCTGTTCGGGACGGCGCCAGCCGATGATCAAGGCGCCCAGCAGGGCGCAGATAACCCCGGGCCAGACCAGAAAGCCGCCATCACGGATGTCCAGTGCCTTCCAGGGAGTGTCGCTGTACTGTGCGAAATAGGTCAGGACGAACGCGATACGTGCGCTGGCGACACCCAGAATGAAGAGTCCGAACACGGCGGTCTTTCTGGACAGGGTATGCCGGACAAGCTGCGCCTCTATCCAGGTGGCCGTCATCAAGGCGCCCAACAACAGGTGGGGTATGGCGAGGGCGAACGGCCCGGCGTTGATGCTCAACATCGTTTTGGGGCCTTGAAGGGGTTTTTGCCGGGATCACATTCAGCTGCCGGTGCGCTTATCTGCCTGACGACCATCCATTGCGCACTGCACAGGCGCGGCATGGTATCGCTGTCGGCCCCTCCAGGAAAACGCAGAACTGTTCCCGGATGTTAGGCCGCGTGGGCGGCTTGATTGAGCCTGTAAGCTGTTGAAACACTAATTCCTCGACAAGAGGTCGACCGTCCTCCAGCCCTTTGTACAAAAGGCGTGCGCTCGAATGCCGACTTGTTGTGGAAGAAACTATTGTCCTACAAGCCTTTGACTTCTGGCGTCAATCCCGGAGAATCTCGCCCGCTGTTTTCGAGGGGGGCGCTGAACTGCCGGTTTTTTCGATGCGTTTCCCTTTTTGATAAACCGGCCACGGAGAGTCGACCGGATGAATGATCAGGCTAATGGCGTCGTAGAACGTCTGGATGTAGCTCCCGAGAGCATCGCGTCGTGGAATCGTAATGACACGACCTGGATGCTCGGATTGTTCGGTACCGCCATCGGTGCGGGTACCCTGTTTTTGCCAATCAACGCAGGTATCGGCGGTTTCTGGCCATTGATGGCGCTGGCGCTGCTGGCGTTTCCCATGACCTTCTACGCCCACCGCGGGTTGACGCGCTTTGTGCTGTCAGGGCGTGAAGGTGCCGACATCACCGATGTGGTCGAACAGCATTTCGGCAAGAGTGCCGGTGCGATGATCACCTTGTTGTACTTCTTCGCAATCTTCCCGATCCTGCTGATCTACAGCGTGGCCCTCACCAACACCGTTGGCAGTTTTCTTGAGCATCAGTTGCACATCACGCCACCGCCACGCGCCGCACTGGCGTTCGTGCTGATCATGGGCCTGCTGGCCGTGGTGCGTTGCGGCGAGCGGTTCATCGTCAAGGCCATGAGCCTGATGGTTTACCCGTTCATCGTCGCTCTGTTGTTTCTCGCGGTATTCCTCATCCCGCACTGGACCGGGGGCATTCTGAGTACCGCTACGACGTTCCCCGAGCTATCGGCGTTCATACCTACGCTGTGGCTGGCCATCCCGGTGATGGTGTTCTCTTTCAACCACACACCGATCATCTCGGCCTTTGCCGTTGATCAGAAGCGCCAGTATGGTGAAAACGCAGAGGTACGCAGCTCGCAGATTCTGGCCCGCGCCCACGGTCTGATGGTGGTGATGGTGCTTTTCTTCGTGTTCAGTTGCGTGTTGACACTGTCACCTGCTCAACTGGCCGAGGCCAAGGCGCAGAACATTTCAATCCTGTCCTACCTGGCCAACCACTTCAATAACCCGACCATCGCCTTTGTCGCACCGCTGATTGCGTTCGTGGCTATTTCCAAGTCGTTTCTGGGTCATTACATCGGTGCAAGCGAGGGCTTGAAAGGCCTGGTTCTGAAAGCGGGTCGTCGTCCTGCACCCAAGGCGCTGGACCGTATGACCGCGGCGTTCATGCTGGTGGTGTGCTGGCTGGTGGCAACGCTTAACCCAAGCATTCTGGGCATGATCGAAACCCTGGGCGGGCCGGTGATTTCGGCTCTGCTGTTCCTGATGCCGATGTACGCTATCCACAAAGTCCCGGCCATGCGCAAATACGCTGGCGCATGGTCCAACTACTTTGTGGTTGCCGCCGGTGTGGTGGCGATTTCAGCACTGATCTTCTCGCTGGCCCGCTGAATCCGGCAAGCGAAACCTCCTGGTCTGCGCCGATTCAACGGCGCAGACTTTGATCAGGTTATGCGATCGTGATCAATCTACTGGCTCGGGATACAGCGGCCTGGACAAGTGCATGATGCTCGCATAGTCGTAAACGTACTGCCGTCCCGCATGGCTGGTCGAACGCAGTTGGTCGATCAGTTGTCGTTCTTTCTTGTTCAAGTATCTCAACGCCGGATCTTGGCTGGACTTCAGGCGATCACGTTCATGGGCGTCAGGGAATGCGATGACGTTCGTCATGAAAAATCTCCTTGGGTTTTAGTCCTTGTTTGCTTTGATGTTGCCCCGGTTGCGGTGGTGATGGCGACGGTTCACCTTACCCACAAAAACTTGATGCGATCAACCCTGTAGATGCCGGGTGTGTCACAACGTTTGTGTGATCTCGTAGGATTGTCGGCTGCCGTTGATGACAATCTGTACAGCATCGTCTTCGAATTTGCCCAGCAGGTTCTGCCCGAGGGGGGCTCTGGCAGTAATGACGGTGACCAGTTGATCGCCTGCGCTGACCTTCAGCCCGGCAGCATCGGGGCCGAGGAACAGATAGTGTGTCTGCCCGCCCGCATCCTCGACAACTATCAGATCACCGGTCTGAATACCGCGCGATTCATCGAATGGCTTGAGCGACCATTTTCGATAAAGCGCCAGCGACTGACGAATTTCCTCGACGCGGCGTGCCTGTCCGGCTGCCAGATAAGAGGCCTCCAGCCCTAGCGTGTCGTACTTGTTCTCGGCGATGTTCTCTTCGTGGGTTGCCGTTTCGTAGGCGGTCTGCGCCGCTCGTTCGGCGATGTCCAGATCGATGTTCAGTTTATCGATGATCAGTTGCAGTACATCCCGTTTATTCATGGTTCATCCGCAGTACTGATCGATGCTGGCACGGCTTTTCTCGCTTGGTGCGGTGCGATCCTGCTGTATCCAGAAATCACACTTCGAACGGTTGAAGGTACGCTGTTGTTGCTCCTGAGCCTGTTCACGCGCCTGGCGGGCCTCGCTTTCACGCAGGCTTTGCTCATATTTGCGAAACATCTCGGTCTCCGGCGCAGACGGGGAGGCGGCCTTTTGTGCGGGCGGTGCAGTCAACTGCGCGGCGGCATTGTCCAGCGCCTGGGCCTGGGCCTGGGCCTGGGTCGGTGGCAGGCTTTTGTAGTAGAGCAGGGCGGTCAGAAACACCGCCAGGGCGCCCAGCCAGATGCCCAGCGCAATGCACACGATCAATTTCAACGACACGTACAGGTCGCGACGGCGGGTGGGAAATGACATGGCTGAACTCCTTGCAGGCCAACAGATGTGATTGTGCCATGCCTGATGCCCAGGCATGAAAACTGTGCAGCATGTTTGCCTGGCAGCACCAGGCTGGTGACAACGTGCCGTTCTGAACGACAATCAGCGTTTTTTGCCATCCAGCCTCAGGGAGTCAGGATGAAAGCCTCGTGGGATATTTTTTGCAGCGTAGTCGACAACTACGGTGATGCGGGCGTGACCTGGCGGCTGGCGCGCCAGCTGGCTGCCGAGCACGGCCTGCAGGTGCGTTTATGGATCGATGATCTGTCGGCTTTCGTTCGCTTGTGCCCCGGTGCAGATCCACAGGCCCGGCAACAGTGGCAAGAGGGCGTGAGCGTCTGCCAGTGGCCGACCGACTGGGTGAGCACCGATATTCCTGACGTGGTCATCGAAGCCTTCGCCTGCCGCTTGCCGACGCGCTATACCGAATCGATGCTGCAGCGTTCGCCAAGGCCGCTGTGGCTGAATCTCGATTACCTCAGCGCCGAAGACTGGGTGTCCGGCTGCCACGGCCTGCCTTCGCCACAGTCGAACGGTTTGAAGAAGTTCTTTTTCTTCCCGGGCTTTTCCGAGGCCACGGGTGGGTTGCTCCGCGAAGCAAACCTGATCGAGCAGCGTCAGGTATTTCAGCGAGACATGGCCGCGAAACAAGGCTTTCTGAAGGGATTGGGTATCGAAGCGTTGGCCGAGGCACGGTTGATCTCGGTATTTGCCTATGAAAACCCCGCGCTCGGCAGTTGGCTCGACGTCCTGGCCAGCGACAGCCGGCCGACGCATCTTCTGGTGCCGGAGGGACGCATTCTCGGCGACCTGCAGCGCTGGCTGGGTATCGACGATCCGCTGTACGCCGGGTTCATTCAGGTCCGCGGGGGGCTGACGGTTCAGGTCCTGCCGTTCATCCGTCAGGAGCTTTACGACCAACTGCTCTGGAGCTGTGATTTCAACATTGTGCGCGGCGAGGACTCGTTCGTGCGTGCGCAGTGGGCGGGGCGGCCGATGCTCTGGCACATCTATCAGCAGGAAGAAGACGCGCATCTGCCCAAGCTCGATGCGTTTTTAACGCTCTACCTCGCGGGTCTTTCCCCGGCGGCCGCTCAAGCGGTGAATCAGTTCTGGCAGCGCTGGAATGTCGGCGGCGACCTTGGCGAGTGTTGGACGGCGCTGGCAGAACACTGGCCGCAGATCGAGCGACATGCCGAACGCTGGTGCCAGCAACAAGCCGCACAGACTGATCTTGCCACGGCGCTGGTGCAGTTTTATGTAAATTCGCTATGATACGCGGCCTTGATACAAGGCTCTGTACGAAAAAGGCCTGCGCAGGTTGTTTCTCGTACAGAGCCTTTGGTTAATTCCATCCAAATTCGGATATATGCAATGAAAACTGGTAAAGAGCTGAAACCCGGTACCGTGATCCGTCTCGAAAACGATCCTTGGCTGGTTCAGAAAGCTGAATTCACCAAATCCGGTCGTAACAGCGCGATCATGAAGACCAAGCTGAAAAACCTGCTGACCGGTTACAAGACCGAGATCGTTTACAGCGCCGACGACAAGCTGGACGACGTGATCCTGGATCGCAAGGAAGCCACCCTGTCGTTCATCAGCGGTGACACCTACACGTTCATGGACACCACTGACTACACCATGTACGAGCTGAACGCCGAAGACATCGAAAGCGTTCTGCCTTTCGTCGAAGAAGGCATGACCGACGTCTGCGAAGCCGTGTTCTTCGAAGACCGTCTGGTTTCCGTAGAACTGCCGACCACTATCGTGCGTCAGGTCGACTACACCGAAGGCTCCGCTCGTGGCGACACGTCGGGCAAGGTCATGAAGCCTGCCAAACTGAAAAACGGCACCGAGCTGAGCGTTGCTGACTTCATCGAAATCGGCGACATGATCGAGATCGATACCCGTGAAGGCGGTTCCTACAAAGGCCGTGCGAAGTAAGCATGGTTTTGTAACCCCGTTACGCAAAAAACCCGCATCGCTGCGGGTTTTTTTGTGCCTGGGATTCTTGCCGGACAGCGGTCACTCAGGCGTCCGACAGGATCAGACCGTTACATGCAGGCGCACATCGACGTTACCGCGAGTGGCGTTGGAGTAAGGGCAGACCACGTGAGCGGCATCGACCAGTTGCTGAGCGTCGGCTTGTTCCAGACCTGGCAGGCTGACATGCAGATCGATGTCCAGACCGAAACCGCCCGGGATCTGGCCGATGCCTACATGGGCGGTGATCGAGGTGTCTGCCGGAATGCTGCGTTTGCTCTGGCCGGCCACGAACTTCAATGCACCGATGAAACAGGCCGAATAACCGGCAGCAAACAGCTGCTCAGGGTTGGTGGCTGCGCCGCCAGCACCGCCGAGCTCTTTCGGGGTCGCCAGCTTGACGTCGAGAATCTTGTCGTTGGAGACAGCACGACCATCACGGCCGCCGGTGGCGGTTGCAACTGCGGTGTAAAGAGTGTCCATGATCTTTCCTCGTTCGATGAAGGTTTGATTGCGCTAAATGCTTGCGCGCTAACTAATCGCAGGACAAGGGTAGTCCAGGGATAGTTTGCGCGCAAGCTAATTTTGCAAAAAAGTTCGAGGCTGGTCGTTGGCGGGCGAGGCAACAGGCTTGAAGGGCCTGCCAGACCTCACGCGTAGTGGCCGGGCATGACGAGAGCCGGGTAACGCTTTTTCTAGAGACTATGGTGCAGGTGCTCGCGCAGCTCCAGCAACTGGGCCTGCAGGTCGCGAAGCTTTTCCATGGTCAGCCCGCTCGACGAGAGAATGCAACCAGGTACGCTCAAGGCCTTTTGTTGCAATTCGCGTCCCTGTGCGGTGAGGTGAAGCAACACCACCCGCTCGTCTTCCTTGCTGCGCGTACGGCTGATGAAGCCTTCGCCTTCGAGGCGTTTGAGCAGCGGCGTCAATGAGCCCGGATCGGTAAGCAGACGCGTGCTGACGTCCCCTACAGTAAGCCCGTCCTTTTCCCACAGCACCATCATCGCCAGATACTGTGGATAGGTCAGCCCGAGCGCCTGCAGCAGCGGCTTGTAAACCTTGGTCATCATCAACGAGGTGGAATACAGGGCAAAACACAATTGGTTATCCAGCAGCAGCGAATCGCAATCGGCAGGTGCGGAGCGGGTCGGGCTTTCGTCGGCACTCATATCAGGTCCTCAAACTCAGTCGAATGAGTTTAACTTAGTGTTGCACTCTTTAATGCGCCAGATAATTTCGCTCGTGCATGCTCGAAGCGCCGGCATTGTGCGTGACGCGTGAAAAAAACGGCGTCATCGGGTGTCGGTCCAGAGCAGGACTGCGTAGCATTTGGTCATTGACCGGG
Source organism: Pseudomonas sp. MWU16-30316 (assembly GCF_020515645.1). Classification (NCBI taxonomy): domain Bacteria; kingdom Pseudomonadati; phylum Pseudomonadota; class Gammaproteobacteria; order Pseudomonadales; family Pseudomonadaceae; genus Pseudomonas; species Pseudomonas sp. MWU16-30316. The sequence continues at coordinate 1,048,219 of NZ_JAIZAZ010000001.1, forward strand.
TGGGGACGCAGTGTGATTGAAATTGTGATGTTTGTATTGCTGGGTGCAGCGATGGGCACCCTGGGAGGGTTGTTCGGCATCGGTGGTGGTCTTGTGGCAATTCCCGCGCTCGGGGTGCTGTTCGGTCTGGATCAGCAACTCGCTCAAGGCACCGCCTTGTTGATGGTCCTGCCCAATGTGTTGCTTGCCTTGTGGCGTTACAACCAGCGCAACCGGATTCTGCTGCGTAATGCGCTGATGTTGATCATCCCCAGTTTCATTTTTGCCTGGCTGACCTCACTGCTGGCGGTCCGCGTCGACCCGCAGGGCATGCGCCTGGGCTTCGTCGGTTTTCTGGTGGTGCTGACCGTGTTCAACGTTGCGCAGATGTATTGGCGCAGCAAGCAGGCCGCTGGCGGGTTGCGTCATGAGAAGTGGTTATGGCTGCTGGGCGTCGGGTCCGGCGTGACCGGTGGCCTGTTTGGCGTTGGCGGCGGGGTAGTGGCGACGCCGATCCTTACCAGTGTCTTCGGCACGACCCAGGTCGTGGCCCAGGGGCTGGCGCTGTCCCTGGCGGCGCCGAGCACCGGCATCACGCTGGTCACCTACGCGCTGCACGATCACGTCAACTGGTCGATGGGCATTCCGCTGGCCATCGGCGGCCTGGCCAGCATCAGTTGGGGCGTGAAACTGGCGCATTCGTTACCCGAGCGAACCCTGCGCCTGATGTTCTGCGTGTTTCTGGTGCTCTGTGCGGTCATTCTCGCGCTCAAGGTTTGAAACCGGCGATGATGTAATCGGCCATGCATTCGGTGATGGGCGAGGGATTTTCAGGGTTGCGCAGCAGGACGATGCTGGCGGTCGGCAACTGTGGCAATTGTTCCGCCTCGCCGAGGATACGCAAATCCGCTGTGGCCAGGCTCTGGAACTGTGCGGTGACTGCCAGGCCCGCGCTGACCACTGCGGTGATCGCTGCCATGCTCGAGCTGCTGTAGGCGATGCGGTAATCGCGCCCCGCGCCGTCCAGCGCATTGCAGGCCCAGTCACGACAGAAGCAGTGGGTGTTGAACATCGCCAGCGGAATGGGCGTTTGCTCATGTGGGGCAAAGCCGATGGCTTCCATCCACATCAGACGCTCCTGACGCAGCAGTGTGCCGATCTCAGTGCCGGGCTTGCGCGTGACGATGGTCAGATCAAGGTCGCGGCGTTGCAGCAGAAGGTCCGATGGCTCGCAATGCACTTCCACCTGAACCAGCGGATAGGCCTGGGCGAACTGCGCCAGAATGCCGGGCAGGAAGCGCATCACGTAATCGTCCGGCGAGCCGATTTTTACCACGCCGATCATGTGCGGCTCGCGCAAGGTGTTGAACACCTCGCTGTGCAGCTTGAGGATCCGTCGCGCGTAACCGAGCAGTACCTGGCCCTCGGCAGTCAGGTTCAGAACCCGACCTTCACGCTGAAACAGCGGGCGCTGCACGACGTCTTCCTCAAGACGCTTCATCTGCATGCTGACCGCCGACTGCGTGCGATTGACGGCTTCGCCTGCACGGGTAAAACCGCCGTGATCGGCAATCGCCACGAAGGTGCGCAACAGTTCGGTATCAATGCTCGGGTAGGTGGCCAAACCATCAATCTCCCAGAGGGACTGCATAAGAAACATTCTTCAAGCTGATCTTATGCATCAGCTCTGTTTTTTACGATGACTACTTTTAACAGGGTGAGGACCGGTCAATGAGTGACTGATAGGCATGGACATAGTTTTCGGCCATTTGACGCGCTGAAAAACGCTTTTGAAACTGCTCGCGTATTCGCATGGCAGATAGCTGGCCCACCTTATGGACGGCGGCTATCGCTTCTGCTTCGTTGCGGACAACGAAGCCTGTGACTCCGTCTTCTATGACTTCTGGGACTGAGCCGGAGGGAAATGCGATCACTGGAGTACCGCAGGCCATTGCCTCGATCATGACCAGACCGAAAGGCTCTGGCCATTCAATAGGAAACAAAAGTGCCAAGGCGCCTGACAGGAAAGTGGTTTTTTCCTGCTCATTGATCTCACCTATGTATTCGACCAGCGGAGAATCCAATAGCGGACGTATGTCTCGTTCAAAGTAAGCGCTGTCAACGGCGTCTATCTTGGCAGCAATCTTGATGGGGATATCGCATTGTTGGGCGATGCGAATGGCCGCATCGACTTGCTTCACAGGCGTGATTCGTCCCAGAAAAGCAAGGTATGTCCTTTTCACTTGCCGGGGTGTATGGAGTTGTAGCGGCAAGCCGTGATACACCGTGCCCACCCAGTTGGCGGCTGGCAGATCATTGCGTTGAGCGTTGGAAATCGAAATAAGCGGCATGTCTGCAAAGGTGTTGAACACCGGTTTGAGTGCGGGCAGATCGACTCGACCATGCAAGGTGGTAACAAACGGTGTGGGCTGGCGGCTGAACAGGGAGAAGGGGTAGAAGTCCATGTGGAAGTGAATAATGTCGAACTCCTGCGCACGACGCCTCACGCGTTCCATCATGACCAGGTGCGGGCTGATGACGTCGAAGCTTCCGTAATCGAGCCTCAGAGCGGCGGGCCAGACTGCATCAAGCTCTGCAGACGTCAATGAGTCGCCGCTGGCGAACAACGTCACTTGGTGGCCTAGTTCAACAAGTGCCTCAGTGAGGTAGGACACCACTCGCTCCGTACCTCCGTAGCGTTGAGGCGGGACCGCCTCGAACAAAGGGGCAACCTGGGCAATTTTCATAAGCGATCTCCGTTTTCGGGTACGTTTATCCATTCCCTGATTTTTTGAGCGGCCACTGCGTCACCTCCGCTGCCGAAGCGTTCGATCAGCCGAGAAGTCTTGCCGCCTGTGCACTGGCGCATGCGGGCAACTGCAACTGCCATTTTTTCATTGAGAATGGCACTTCGCTCAATGTCTCCCAGTGTTGAAATCGCCTCGTCGATGCTAGCCAGACAGGTTTGTGTGGATGTTGTGTAATCAATGTTGACGCCCAGCGTTTCCCAGCCTAGCTCCGCGTCGACCATACCGGCGTTGCGCAGATGAGCCAGCTGAAGGCCTTGCGTATTGTTGACGGGCGGCAGCCATATGACCGGTGTTTGCATAACAGCCGATTCGTAGATGTTGCCCAAGCCAGGTGTACAAACTGCAAATTGGCAGTCATGCATCATCCGGGCGACCTCCGTAAGGGGGTAAGTGGTGGCATCGTCTGATTCCAGTGCTTCTGCGATTGTTTGGCTGGTGGCGATGTGAAGCTTCACCCCCTGATCGAGTGCTGCGCGCAAGGCGAGCGTAATCGCGCGGGCAAAGTCGATAAGCATCGCCTCATCGGTATAAGGGTTCTTAAGTCCGCCCAGATTAAGCAGGACAACGTTGGACTCGCTATTTCGAGGTGCGTACCTGGCCCGGGATGTGATGGGCGGGACGACAAAGTGATTGTTTGATTTTATGCCCGCGAGGCGTTCAACGACGCCTATAAAGTTCTGGGCAATATAAAGTAAGCGAGGGCGGTGAATAAGTTCTTCGATGCGGGGCCAGCGTGTTTCTGCTTGCCAGCACCAGGTCAAGGCATCATAAAAAACAACGCGTTTACCTAAGGACAGTGATCGAGTTGCTATGTCGAGATCCATGGCTGTTACAACGATATCGACATCAGAGATTATAGTATCCCAGTCGCTCGGGCTGCTTCCGGTCATGTCATGGATTTTTCGATAGGGGAGGTGCTTTTGCAGATCCAGTGAGTGCCCTTCACCCGCGTAGGCATGGCAGCCGCTGCCTATAAAGTAAGGTGCAATGGCGGCAATTGCCGCAGAGGGACCGAATCCAAACGGTTCGGCGTTGAATAAAATGCGATTGGCTTCCATGCCCATGTGTTTCTCCAGAACGCTACCTAATTACCGATGCACGTCTTCTCGTTTCGGGGGCGCCTCTCCGCACCCTCAGCGGTTAGCTATTATCTTCAATGGACGGGTGTCAGCCGTTTTTATAATCGGTATTGGTATAATGATTTTTACAGTAGTTACTCAAGATGCTGTTTTCAGAATTCTAGAACGTTCACGGGGCCTGTCAATCGAAACGCTAGTCTATTCTGTAATAACGAAAGCGTTTGGCTTGCTGTAAGGTTGCTGCATGTCTCGCTTGGGTTTTATATATTGGTTATATGTCTGTCGGGGCAAGTGGGCAATTAAATAGTTATCGACTGGCGGTGTGAGCGGCAGCACATTTGGGTTGATCAACGCATCAATTTTAAGGATGTATTGCATAAGAAACATTCGTTGGATTGATCTTATGTCAGGCGCGAGACTTTAGTCATCTCACACGGAGGGCAAGATGATGAATGGTCAAAAAGAGTGTGTATTGATCGCAAGACCTGCCGGGCATGCTCAGCCTGGCAAGGCGTTGGTGTGGTTGAAGCATCACTTGCAGCGCTGGCTGGAGCTGCACCTTCAGCGCCGCTATCTGGCGCAGATGAGTGATGACACGCTGAAGGATCTGGGTCTGAGTCGGGCCGACATTCAACAAGAAGCCGAGCGTCCTTTCTGGGACGACCCGCTCAAGCATTGAGCGGGCCGTTGCACTGGGGTTTTTTGTTTAGCGCCTGACCTGCTTGAGGGTCTCGGCAATCAGGAAGGCCAGTTCCAGTGACTGATCGGCGTTCATGCGTGGGTCACAATGCGTGTGATAGCGATCCGAAAGGCCGTCTTCAGTGATCGGACGGGCGCCACCGATGCATTCGGTGACGTTCTGTCCGGTCATTTCGATGTGGATGCCTCCGGCGTAAGTGCCCTCGGCCTGATGCACCTGAAAGAACTGCTTCACTTCGCCAAGGATCTGCGCAAAGTCACGGGTCTTGTAGCCACTGCTGGCCTTGATCGTGTTGCCGTGCATCGGGTCCGAGCTCCACAGCACCTTGCGGCCTTCGCGCTCGACGGCGCGGATCAGCTGCGGCAAGTGATCACCCACCTTGTTGGCACCCATGCGCGCGATCAGGTTCAGGCGGCCCGGGTCGTTGTCCGGGTTGAGGATGTCGATCAGGCGAATCAGGTCGTCGGTGTTCATGCTCGGGCCGACCTTGACGCCGATCGGGTTGTTGACCCCACGCAGGAACTCGACATGCGCGCCGTCCAGTTGGCGGGTACGGTCGCCTATCCACAGCATGTGCGCCGAGCAATCGTAGTAATCGTTAGTCAGGCTGTCGCGTCGCACGAAGGCTTCTTCGTAATTGAGCAGCAGCGCCTCGTGAGCGGTGAAGAAGCTGGTTTCGCGCAGTTGCGGCGAGCTGTCCATGCCGCAGGCGCGCATGAACGCCAGGGTTTCATCGATACGCCCCGCCAGTTGGCTGTATTTCTCGGCCAGCGCCGAGTTGGCGATGAAGTCCAGGTTCCATTTATGGACCTGATGCAAGTCGGCGAAACCGCCCTGAGCGAAGGCGCGCAGCAGGTTCAGGGTGGCGGTGGACTGGTTATAGGCCTGCAGCAGGCGCTCCGGGTCCGGTACACGGCTCTTTTCGTCGAACCCGATACCGTTGACGATATCGCCGCGGTACGCCGGGAGCGTCACGCCGTCGATGATTTCGTCGTTGGCCGAGCGTGGCTTGGCAAATTGCCCGGCCATGCGTCCGACTTTCACCACCGGGCAGCCGGCGGCAAACGTCATCACGATTGCCATCTGCAGCAGAACCTTGAACGTATCGCGAATCTTGGCGGCGGAAAACTCCATGAAGCTTTCCGCGCAGTCGCCGCCCTGCAGCAAGAACGCACGCCCCTGGGTTACTTCGGCAAACTGACGGCGCAACTCCCGGGCCTCGCCGGCGAATACCAGCGGCGGATAACTGGCCAGCGTCTGTTCGACCCTGTGCAGGTGCTCGGCATCAGGGTAGTGAGGTTGCTGCTGAATCGGCAGTGCCCGCCAGCTGTCGGGGCTCCAGGGTTGGCTCATTATTGGCTCTAGGGTTGTGCAATCGGATCGGCATGTTAGCAGTTCGTCGTTGCTCTGCCAGTCTGGGGCGGACCATTGGAGCGGCGCCGCACGCCACAACGTGTGACAAAGCCGCGCGCTTGCCCGACAATTCGTATTTTGCGCTCAGCGCAGACAACCAGGAACGGTGATGACGGAAGAGCGTGAGCGCGTAGAGCGGATCCTGGCCGAGGTCCACGACGACTTCGGCATGATTCGCGTGCTGGAAGTGGAGGACTACCGCTTTCTGGAGTTTGGCGATGCCATCGAGCAAAGCTGCACCTTTACAGCCGATCCGAGCTGGCTGGAGTACGACTACACCCGGGCGATGCTGATCGGCGCGCTGTGCCACGATGCGCCGGAAAGCGCGCTGTTTCTGGGGTTGGGTGCCGGCACGCTGACCCAGGCCTGCATGAAGTTCCTGCCGCTTGAAGACGTGGAGGTCATCGAGCTGCGCCCGGATGTGCCACGTCTGGCCATGGAGTTCATGGGGCTCGACGACGATCCGCGTCTGTATATCCGCATCGGCGATGCGTTGGACCTGCTGGACAGTACAGAGCCTGCCGACCTGATCTTTGTCGACCTGTACACCGATGTCGGGCCGGGGGTCGGGCACCTGGCCTGGAATTTCCTGCAGAGCTGTCAGCAGCGGCTGAATCCGGGCGGCTGGCTGATCATCAATCAGTGGGCCACCGACGACGGCAAGCCGCTCGGAGCTGCCCTGCTGCGCGGCTTGTACCACCGTCACTACTGGGAGCTGCCGGTGAAGGAGGGCAACGTCATTCTGCTCGTGCCGGCCGATCTGGATCAGACGCTGGATATCGACGCGTTGAGCGGGCGAGCCGAGGCACTTGCGGCGCATCTGGGTTACTCGCTGGCGTCGTTGATCGGGGCGATTCGTTCCGCGACCTGAGCAGGCAAAAAGTGAGGCGATTGTGCCGAAAACGGGGTGGGACAATTCGCCACACCTCGAAGGCCGGGATGCTGGCGATGCGCAGGAATAGGTTAAACGTTTAAGCAGTAATGCCCGCAATCTCGGGCCCGCGCCCCGATCAGGCGGCCTTCTGCCTGGACTCAGGGCCTGCCGCCGCTCAAGAATGGCGCAACGTTTCGTAAAAAAAGACTCACTAAGGTGCGTATTTCCGGTATAGTGCGCGCCGGCCTTAACACGGCCCTCGTCAAGGTATTGCAGTTCCCCGAAGCCAGCTTCGGTTGCTTGTTCGCACAACGGACTAGCCTGGACGATCCATTCATCAAACGTTTTCGCAAATCCCCGCCGACAAAGCAGCCAGGGTGACCTCAAGGTCGTACACGGCACGCGCAGCTTTGAAGCATGGGTCTTTGCGGATGCACTAGAGGCAGACCCATGACCCAGGAAATCGGCGGCTTCGCCGCTCTCGAACTTCATCCCAATATCGTTGCAGCAGTCGTCGCCACTGGCTACGAAGAGCCTTCGGCCATTCAGCAGCAATCGATCCCGATTATTCTCGCCGGTCACGACATGATTGGTCAGGCGCAAACCGGTACGGGTAAAACCGCCGCGTTCGCACTGCCTATCCTGCATCGTATCGACCCGAGCAAGCGCGAGCCGCAAGCACTGATCCTGGCCCCGACCCGCGAACTGGCACTTCAGGTTGCCACCGCGTTCGAGACCTACGCAAAACAAATGCCGGGCGTGACCGTTGTAGCGGTCTACGGCGGCGCGCCGATGGGCCCTCAGCTCAAGGCTATCCGCAACGGCGCACAAATCGTCGTCGCTACCCCGGGCCGTCTCTGCGACCACCTGCGTCGTGACGAGAAAGTCCTGGCGACCGTGAACCATCTGGTTCTCGACGAAGCGGACGAAATGCTCAAACTGGGCTTCATGGACGACCTCGAAGTCATCTTCAAGGCCATGCCTGAGTCCCGTCAGACCGTACTGTTCTCGGCCACGCTGCCACAGTCGATCCGTGCCATCGCCGAACGCCATCTGCGCGATCCGAAGCACGTCAAGATCCAGACCAAGACCCAGACCGTTACCGCGATCGAGCAGGCTCACCTGCTGGTTCACGCTGACCAGAAGACCTCGGCCGTACTGAGCCTGCTGGAAGTCGAAGACTTCGACGCCCTGATCATGTTCGTCCGCACCAAGCAGGCGACCCTGGATCTGGCCAGCGCCCTTGAAGCCAAAGGCTACAAGGCTGCCGCACTGAACGGCGACATCGCCCAGAACCAGCGCGAGCGCGTTATCGAATCCCTCAAGGATGGCCGTCTGGACATCGTTGTGGCGACCGACGTTGCTGCCCGTGGCCTTGACGTTCCGCGTATTACCCACGTGTTCAACGTGGACATGCCGTACGATCCAGAGTCCTACGTTCACCGTATCGGCCGTACCGGTCGTGCCGGTCGCGAAGGTCGCGCACTGCTGCTGGTGACGCCTCGTGAGCGCCGCATGCTGCAAGTGATCGAGCGTGTTACCGGTCAGAAGGTTGCGGAAGTCCGCCTGCCGGATGCCCAGGCCGTTCTGGATGCACGCATCAAGAAACTGACCAACAGCCTGTCGCCACTGGTCGCTGATGCCGAATCGACTCACGGTGATCTGCTCGATCGTCTGACTGCCGACATCGGCTGCAGCCCTCGTGCCCTTGCCGCTGCACTGCTGCGCAAGGCTACCAACGGTCAGGCACTGACCCTGGCAGCCATCGAGCGCGAGCGTCCACTGGTTCCGAACAACGCCCCGCGCGGTGATCGTCCAGAGCGCAGCAGCGACCGTGGTGATCGTCCTGAGCGTGAGCGTCGTGCGCCGGTTCCATTGGCCGAAGGCCGTGCTCGTTGCCGTACCGCGCTGGGTGCGCGTGATGGTATCGCTGCCAAGAACCTGCTGGGTGCCATTCTCAACGAAGGCGGCCTGGCCCGCGAAGCGATCGGCCGTATCCAGGTTCGTGACAGCTTCAGCCTGGTCGAACTGCCGGAAGATGGTCTTGAGCGTCTGCTGACCAAACTCAAGGACACCCGCGTTGCTGGCAAGCAGCTCAAGCTGCGTCGCTATCGCGAAGACTGATCGGCTCTTGAGCTGATCGGCCAATAAAAAATCCCCGACTGGTTCGGGGATTTTTTTGCTTCGAATTCGGGCGGTCGGATGCTTTCGGGATCAATCGAAGCGGTAGATATCCATCCCTAGCGCGCCCATGGTAAAGCCCTGATAGGCAATGCCGAAGGCACCGCCAGCGCCGCGTGCGAAATACAGCGGTAGCAGGTGTTCGTCACTGGGGTGCGCTCTGGCCGCATGAGGAGCCAGGCTGCGGTAGTCGTGCAGTGCGGCTTCATCGTCGTCTTGCAACTTGTCGATCATCCAGTCACGAAAGGTTGCAGCCCAGGGCTCGATACTTTCGGGGCCGGCGTTCCAGTCAAGGTCGCGGAGGTTATGCGTGATGCTGCCTGAACCGATGATCAGCACACCCTGTTCACGCAGGCTGGCCAGTGCCCGGCCTACGCGGGTCTGCAATTGCGGCCCCTGGCGGCTGGGTAGCGAAACCTGCACCACCGGAATATCGGCGTCCGGGTACATAAGCGACAACGGCACCCAGACGCCGTGGTCGAAGGGACGTCTGCTGTCGATGCGTGCAGGCAGGTCACTGGCGGCAAGCAGTTCAACCACCTCGCGCGTCAGCTCCGGCAGCCCTTGCGCCGGGTACTGAACTGCAAACAATTCGGGCGGAAAGCCACCGAAGTCATGCCATGTCTCGGGTTGTGGATTGCCGTTGACGATCAGTTCATGACTTTCCCAGTGGGCAGACACCATCACGATGGCGCGAGGCCGCGGCAGGCTGGCAGCCAGTCGCTTCAGGGCCGGGCCGCTTTCGCCGGGTTCCAGCGCCAGCATGGGGGAGCCATGGGAAATAAACAGGCTGGGGAACATTTAAAGCTCCAGAATAGAGGGATCACTCATAGTCGGTCATTTTTATGATCTAAATCTAATATAAGTTCTGGCGCTTTTTTATCGAATTTTCAGGAGGTTTCATGCAGGCGGATTTTTGGCTGCAGCGCTGGGGTGCCGGGCAGATCGGCTTTCACCAGTCAGAGGTCAATAAGGACCTGCAACAATATTGGTCCTCGTTGAATGTTGCGCCAGGAGCGCGGGTTCTGGTGCCGTTATGTGGCAAGAGCCAGGACATGAGCTGGCTGAGGGGGCAGGGGTATCACGTGGTGGGCGCAGAGCTGTCCGAGGCGGCGGTAGAGAGCTATTTCACTGAGCGTAGTGAGCGGCCGCACATTACGTCACATGGCGACTTCAAGGTCTACGCTGCGCCGGGTATCGAAATCTGGTGCGGTGATTTCTTCGCGCTGACTGTGCTCGATATCGGTCATTGCGCGGCGTTTTACGACCGCGCCGCGATGATCGCCTTGCCAGCGGACATGCGTGAACGCTATGTGCGGCAGCTTGAAGCGCTGATGTCGCAGACGTGCAGTGGTTTGCTGATCACCCTGGAGTACGATCAGACCCTGCTCGAAGGCCCGCCCTTCTCCGTGCCGCACACATGGCTGCACAGGGTCATGTCAGGGAACTGGGAGGTCACCAAGGTTGGTGGGCAGGATACGCTGCACAGCAGTGCCAAGGGGGTGAGGGCCGGATTGGAGCGTATGGATGAGCATGTTTATGTGTTGGAGCGTCTGTAACTCTGAGAGCGCAGGCCTCCCGACTCTCACTTCCGTTGCTGTGCGTTGAGTCAATTCTTGGAGGCAGCACAACGTCATGCCTTGTCCATAGTCACTGCACACAAAAGCGCTTTTTTATCGCGATCGCACTGACGACGCAAATTGCGACGTTAGTGACGGCTGAGTCCTGGCGCTGATCCGGGGGTAACTCGGCAGGACGCCGAGTTAGCCGCACCGGGCCATGGATGGCCCGTTGCGGCGACCCCCGGATCAGTGACAGGGCGAAGGAACCCGACGAAGTCGGGCCGGAAACAGGAGCGAGGGGATTTGCCTACTTTGGCCCCATCAAAGTAGGTCGCCGAGGGGCGAAAAGGTGACCTGAGTCGAACCTCATTTCCCCTGACAAAGAAAAACCAGCGTCTCACGCGGAGCGTGGGTGCGACCATCTGATTCAACCGCGGCGGCGCAGGGCCTCGATGCGTTGCTCCAGCGGCGGGTGGCTCATGAACAGGCCGGCAAGGCCTTTCTTGAGGCCGGCGTTGATACCGAAGGCAGTCAGGCTGTCGGGCATGTTCACCGGTACGCCCTGTTCGGAGCGCAGGCGTTGCAGCGCACCGATCATGGCACCCGTACCCGCCAGTCGCGCACCGGCATCGTCAGCGCGGAATTCGCGTTTGCGCGAGAACCACATGACGATGGCGCTGGCCAGAAAGCCCAGTACCAGCTCGGCGAAGATCGTCGTGATGTAGTAAGCGATGCCCTGACCGTTTTCAGTCTTGAAGATCACCTTGTCGACGAAATTACCGATGATGCGGGCGAAGAACATCACGAAGGTGTTCACCACACCCTGCACCAGCGCCAGCGTCACCATGTCGCCGTTGGCAACATGGCCGATTTCGTGTGCCAGTACGGCTTTCACCTCATCCGGCGAAAAGCGCTCGAGCAGGCCCTGGCTGACCGCGACCAGTGCATCGTTCTTGTTCCAGCCCGTGGCGAACGCATTGGCTTCGTACGCCGGGAAAATACCGACTTCCGGCATCTTGATGCCCGCGTCGCGGGACAGTTGTTCCACGGTCTGCAGCAACCATTGCTCATGGCGGGTGCGAGGCTGGCTGATGATCTGAGTACCGGTGCTCATCTTCGCCATCCACTTGGAGATGAACAGCGAGAACAGCGAGCCCGCGAAACCGAACACAGCGCAGAAAACCAGCAGCTGATTGAGGTTCAGATCAACCCCGTTGGCCGCCATGAACCCATTGAAGCCAAAAAGGCTCAGGGTGATGCTGGCAATCAGCACGACCGCAAGGTTAGTGGCCAAAAACAGCAAAATGCGCATCATGGTCGAAACGTTCTCCTCAGGTAAATATGTAACTCGATGCCGGGTATATAAGGTGATGCTTGCTGCTATTCAACAGAGGGACTATTTCAAACTGTGTCCTCTGGTCGCAATCAATGCTAATCCCGCAAGGCTGAACGGCGCCTGAGCCAGAGTGGTCGATGCCTGAAGCGTTTACGACAGGAGGTTCATACTGTTTCGGGCAGACAGAAATAAACTGCCCCGAGCGGGTCGGGGCAGAGAGGTCAGGCGAGAGGGCTCTGGCTGTTTACTGCCGATAACCCTTCAGGAAATTGCCGATGCGACCAATGGCCTGCTCCAGCTCATCGACGCGGGGCAGGGTCACGACGCGGAAGTGGTCAGGGTACGGCCAATTGAACGCAGTACCCTGAACCACCAGCAGCTTCTCGGAAAGCAGCAGGTCGAGGACGAACTTCTCGTCGTTGAGGATCGGGCAGACCTTCGGGTCAATGCGCGGGAACGCATACAGCGCGCCCATCGGCTTCACGCAGCTGACACCGGGGATGTCGTTGAGCAGTTCCCAGGTGCGGTTGCGCTGTTCCAGCAGGCGGCCAGGAGGAAGAATCAGGTCGTTGATACTCTGATAGCCGCCCAGTGCAGTCTGAATGGCGTGCTGGCTCGGTACGTTGGCACACAGGCGCATGTTGGCCAGAATGTCGATGCCTTCGATGTAGCTCTGCGCGTTGTGTTTCGGCCCGGAGATGGCGATCCAGCCGGAACGGAAGCCCGCAACCCGATACGACTTGGACAGACCGTTGAAGGTCAGGCACAGCAGGTCCGGTGCCAGCGAGGCGGTGCAGATGTGCACTGCGTCGTCATAGAGAATCTTGTCGTAGATTTCGTCGGAGAACACCACCAGATTATGCTGGCGAGCCAGCTCCAGCATGCCCAGCAGTACTTCGCGCGAGTACACCGCACCTGTCGGGTTGTTCGGGTTGATGATGACCATCGCCTTGGTGTTCGGGGTGATCTTGGCCTTGATGTCTTCAAGATCCGGCCACCAGTTGGCCTGCTCGTCGCACAGATAATGCACCGGGCTGCCACCGGACAAGGCGACAGCAGCGGTCCACAGCGGATAGTCGGGGGCCGGAACCAGCACTTCGTCGCCATTGTTGAGCAGCGCCTGCATCGACATCACGATCAGCTCGGACACGCCGTTGCCCAGGTAGATGTCTTCGATGCCGACGCCTTCGACCTGCTTCTGCTGGTAATACTGCATCACCGCCTTGCGGGCGCTGAACAGGCCCTTGGAGTCGCTGTAGCCCTGCGCAGTCGGCAAGTTGCGGATCACGTCCTGCAGGATTTCGTCCGGCGCCTCGAAACCAAACGGTGCCGGGTTGCCGATGTTCAGCTTGAGGATGCGATGGCCTTCCTCTTCCAGGCGTTTGGCGTGCTTGAGCACCGGCCCGCGAATGTCATAGCAGACGTTTGCGAGCTTGTTCGATTTGTTGAACTGCATGGTGATAATCCCGAAAATGGACGAGCTGTCGCCGGCTTGCAATGAAGGTCGCTACATTCGCCATGAAAATGGGTTTGTGTACGACAAACGCGGGTGCCAGACTGACGTCTGACCTGGCGCAATGATACGTGCCACCTGATCTGCGGAAAAGGTACAGATCAGGGTTTTTCGAATTCGGAGGTGTACCTGTGGAAAAGTTGCAGAAAACGCTGGAAGAGTGGAAACAGATGCTCGACCCGGAGCAGTACAACGTCTGCCGTCTGAAAGGCACCGAGCGACCGTTCTCCGGCAAGTACAACGAGACAAAGACCGACGGCATCTATCACTGCATCTGCTGCAATGAGCCGCTGTTTGATTCCACCACCAAGTTCGATTCAGGCTGCGGCTGGCCCAGCTTCTATGCGCCGCTCGAGGGCAGTGCGGTGGTAGAGGTTCGCGATATGAGCCACGGCATGATTCGTACCGAAGTGGTCTGCGCCAAATGTGATGCGCACCTGGGCCACGTGTTTCCGGATGGACCGCCACCCACCGGCCTGCGTTATTGCATCAATTCGGTATGCCTGGATCTGGTGCCACGCACCTAGACGCCTTGCAGATTCAGTCACCGCCCTGTTCCAATTTCAGTATCGAGGCCTCCTTTGATGAGTGAAAACCTGCTGAGCATCCCGGTCACGACGATCAAGGGCGAACAGAAAACCCTCGCTGATTTTTCCGGCAAGGCGTTGCTGGTGGTCAATACCGCCAGTAAATGTGGCTTTACCCCTCAATACAAGGGGCTGGAGAAGCTCTGGCAGGACTATCGGGATCAGGGGCTGGTGGTGCTGGGCTTTCCCTGCAACCAGTTCGGCAAGCAGGAGCCAGGCGACGAGGGAGCGATTTCCGGCTTTTGCGAGCTGAACTACGGCGTCAGCTTCCCGCTGTTCAAGAAGATTGATGTGAACGGCGAGCAGGCCCATCCATTGTTCGTGCAGCTCAAGCAGCAGGCTCCCGGTTTGCTGGGTACGGAGCGCATCAAGTGGAATTTCACCAAGTTCCTGATTGGCCAGGATGGCCGGCTGGTCAAACGTTTTGCGCCACTGACCAAGCCCGAGGAACTGACGGGAGACATCGAGGCGCTGTTGCGTTGAGCCTTCAGTCGATGCCGGTAATGGGTATCCACTGATCCAGAATGCTGACCAGTTCGGCACGCCGGAACGGCTTGGCCAGATAGTCATTCATGCCCGCCGCCTTGCAGCGCTCGCGTTCATCGGGCATGGCATTGGCGGTAAGGGCGACGATCGGCAGGTTCGGCCAGCGGCCACTGCTGCGGATCTGGCGGCTGGCTTCATAGCCGTCCATGACCGGCATGTTGCAGTCCATCAATACCAGGTCGAAATGGCCCTGCTCCAGCTGTTCCAGGGCTTCGCCGCCATGGCTGCTGATGATCACTTCGCAACCCAGCTTGCCGAGGATGCCCTTGGCGACCAGTTGATTGACCGGGTTGTCCTCCACCAGTAACACCCGCGCCAGACGTGGCGCAGTGTGTTCGAGCGCCTGTGTGTCCTTGAGGCCCGTTTCTTCCTGGCCCAGGATGCGCCGCAGTGTGTGGTAAAGCGCGTTGCGCGCCAATGGCCGGGCCTGCTGTTGCAGCGGGGCCAGGGCGGCGACCTGTTCGCCAGGCATGAAGTTGCCATAGGCGGTTACCAGCAGGATCGGCACGGGCGTGGTGGGGCGAATCGCGAACAGGCACTCGGGGCAGTCGGTAATCACCAGGTCCGGGCTGCTGTCGAGATCCACGGCTTCCGGGCGATCATCGATGCTGCGTCGCTTGAGGTCGACGCCCCAGAACGGCAGCAGACTGCCAAGCAGCTCCACCAGGCCGCTGCCTGCCGAACTGACCACGGTCACCCGGCCTTTGAGCGGGGTCTGAGTGACCGCGGCCACGTGCACCGGCAGCGGCAGTTCGGCGCAGAACTGGCTGCCGAAGCCGGACTGTGACTGGATGCTCAGCGTGCCATTCATGGCCTCGCAGAGGTTATTGGTCAGCGCCAGGCCGAGTCCGGTGCCGCCGTACTGGCGGGTGATGGCGGTTTCAGCCTGGGTGAACGGCTGGAAGATTCGGGTCTGCGCGTCCTGCGCAATGCCGATGCCGGTGTCGCGGACTTCGATGCGCACCCGGTTTTCACCGGAGCTGGCGTCCCGATGGTGAGTCAGACGCACATCCACACGCCCGAAACGGGTGAATTTGAGGGCATTGGACAGCAGGTTGCTGACGATTTGTCGCACCCTGGTCGGATCGCCGGTGACCATAGCCGGGAAGTCCGGGGCGATCAGGCAGGTCAGTTCCACGCTGGGCGCTGCGTTCTGCGACAGCAGGTTGGCGGTGTCCTCGATCAACATCCCCAGGTCGAAAGGAATGCGTTCGATCTCCAGGTGACCGGCATCGAACTTTGACATGTCGAGAATATCGTTGAGCAGCTCGACCAGCACCTTGCCGGAGTCGTGGGCGATCATCAGTTGCTGGCGCTGTTCGGCACTCAGCGGACTGTCCAGCGACAGTGCCAGCATGCCCAGCAGGCCGTTGAGCGGGGTGCGAATCTCATGGCTCATGTGCGCCAGAAACGCAGAGCGCGCGTGAGCCATGTCCAGTGCGGTACTGCGCGCTATCTGCAGTTCTTCATTGGACTCGCGCAGGCGCAGGTTGCTGGCCTTGAGCTCGTTGGTGCGCGCCGAGACGATGTTTTCCAGTTCGTTGAGGTGGTCGGTCAGCCGGTCCTCGGCCGCGCGTCGCCTGGAAAACTCGCTGCTCATGGTTTCAAACTGGCGGTTGAACGTCTCGACCAGCACGCCGATTTCATCCTGGGCATGGTAGGGCGGGCAGGTTATTTTCCCCTGGTCAGGGTTGCGCGGATCGCGACTGCTCAATTCGCGGATCACCCTCACCAGTGGCTTGGTCAGGGTCGCGTAAAACAGAATGGTCAGAATCCCGGCCAGCGCCAGGCTGCGGACAAAGCCATTGAGCAGGGTGATTTCAGCGCGTTGCAGAAAATGGCTGCCGAACGCGAAGGTGTCCACGGTCAGGTACAGTGTGCCGATGGTTTCATTGGGCAGGTGATTGAGGTGCAGCTTTTCCTGAAACTGCCGGCTTTCGCCGAACAGCCAGTCGCTGAACACCCGATAACGCCCGGTGGCCATCGGACGCTCGACGCTGGAGAGCACGGCGTCGTTGTTATCGGTAAGCCTGGCGCTGACCACGGCAGGGGAGCGCAGCAGGCCGAGTGTGAGTTCCTGGGCCAGCTCGGAGTCGATGTTGTAGGCGATGCGCGACGCCGGGTTCTGGATGATTTCCAGCAGTGACTTGATTTCACGATTGATGGAAGCGTCTTCGCTGGCATAATCGATTGCAATCTGAAACAGGCTCAGCAAGGTCCCCAGCACGAAGCCGATCGATACAGCCAGGCGCGCCTGCTTGAACGACAGCCTGTTTTTGAGCGATATATCCATGAGTACTGCCACTTCTGGTGCCCGGTGCCGGCCAAGCATAGCTGATCGGCACCGCTGACTAATCAGTTAAATATAAGGAGATCCCGTGGATTCTCGGTTGGATGCTTTTCTGCAGCGCGCCGACGCCGTGCTGGCCCGACTGGAACCCTTGCTGCCAGCGCTGCGCGAGCCGGTCGACTGGTCGCAGGCACTGGCCGCGCGCTGGGTGCGAGAAGGCCGCAGCGGTTACCTGATGCCTTTGCAGGTGAGCCTGGATACACGCCTGACCGATCTGATCGGCGTCGACCTGCAACGTGATCAGCTGGGGCGCAATACCCGTCAGTTTATCGATGGGCTGCCTGCCAACCATGCCTTGCTGTGGGGGTCGCGCGGTACCGGCAAGTCGTCCTTGATCCGCGCGCTGCTGGCCGAGTACGCCCCGGCCGGCCTGCGTCTGATCGAGATCGAGCGTGATCATCTGGGCGACTTACCGCGTGTGGTCGAACAACTGCACAAGCTGCCGCAGCGCTTTGTACTGTTCTGCGATGACCTGTCGTTCGAGTCGGGCGAGGGCGATTATCGCGTACTGAAAAGTGTGCTCGACGGCTCGCTGGAGCAGGCACCGGACAACGTGCTGCTGTACGCGACCTCCAACCGTCGTCACCTGGTGCCCGAGAAGGAAAGTGACAACGTTGACTGGAAGCACGTTGACGGCGAACTGCACCCCAGTGAGGCCGTCGAAGACAAGATCGCCTTGTCTGACCGGTTCGGGCTGTGGCTGTCGTTTTATCCGTTCACTCAGGAACATTATCTGAACGTGGTCGAACACTGGATCACGCAATTGGCGCAAAAAGCCGGATTGCAGTGGCAGCGTGACGAAAACCTGGAAAAAGCCGCGATTCGCTGGGCAACCGCGCGCGGCAATCGCAACGGCCGCTGCGCCTATCAATTTGCACGTTACTGGGTAGGACTTGAATTGTTGGAGCAACACACATGATTGATTTGCAAAACACCGGTGCGGGCCTGGACGGCTACGGTCTGTTGGCCGCCCAGCTCGAAGCCCTGCTGGCCGACGAGCGCGATTTCATCGCCAATGCGGCGCAGTTCTCGGCGTTTCTCTATACCCAGCTCGACGATCTGAACTGGGCGGGCTTTTACCTCAATCGCAATGAAGAGCTGGTACTGGGGCCGTTTCAGGGGCAGATCGCCTGCGTGCGCATTCCTTTCGGTCGGGGCGTTTGCGGGGCGGCCGCGCAGAGTCGGCAAACCCAGCGCGTTGAGGACGTTCACGAGTTTCCCGGACACATTGCCTGCGACAGCGCATCGAACAGCGAGTTGGTGGTGCCATTGATCAAGGACGGGCGTCTGATCGGCGTTCTGGACCTGGACAGTCCAAGCGTGGGGCGTTTCAAGGAGGGGGATCAGGCAGGGATCGAGCGTCTCGCGGCTATCTTTCTGGCATCGACCGACTGCTGAGCCAGTCGGCCTGCCGCTGCCGGAGCACAGTTCCGGCAGCGGCGCGGGTCAGTCATCAATCGTAGATGACTTTCTTCTTCCATTCCGACTCGGTGTCGTCCTGCTTCAGGCCTTCGGTCAGTGCGTTGTCGTCGTCTTCGGTCGGTGCGGTGTTGGTCAGCACTACCGAGTTGGCACGGGCCAGTTGTTTTTCCATCGCCAGCAGCTGCTGTTGATAAGTAACCGGGTCCGGCTGGTTGCGCAAATACTGTACGCCGCGCTCGAACGCCAGACGTGCCTGGCCTGGCTGATCCTGAGAAAGTGCGGTCTGGCCAAGGTTGTTGAAGAACTCGATGTGCAGATTGACCAGAATCGTGCGGATTTCACGGATCCAGTGTTTCGCTTCGCTGGTCTGCAGGAAACCGTCATGTGCAGCGCGCGTCACCTGACCATGCAGGGCTTCCAGCAGAAAACGCACGTCCTTGGCCTTGGCTTCGGTCTGGATCGGTGTGACCGGGTTGGGTATGTCGATGCCTTCGCCCTTGGCAATCTGCTGTTCCAGTTCGCCGATGCGGTGCTTGAGCTGAGCGTTGCCTTTCTCCATGTTCAGCATGCGCTGTACAACGTTCAGCTCCAGCCGCGTCAGCAACAGCTTCAAGGCGGGTGACATCAGCTGACCCGGGAACACTTCGGTGATCTCGCTGCAGCGACGCAGGCGATCCCCGAGTTCGACCTTGGTGCGAGCCTTCTCCAGTTTGCCGTTTTCAGCGACGTGATTCAGGTAGCCGATCGCGATGAGCAGTGCGATACCTGCTACTACCATCAGCGTGATCATGAGTGGAGTCACTGTGCAAACCTCATTCGTTCAATTAGTTTTAGTGCGAGTGTAGTGGCTAAGCACTACTGCGCATAGATGTCCCTCTCGGAGTTTGTCGGCATCTCTTCTATATAGATTAGGGGAGATTGATCAGCCGGGCGCCTGGCGACAGCCGGTCAGCGTCAGAACGGCATCGAAGTTATTGATTTCAATAAATTTTCACATGGGGGTTGACGACCCCTCAATCCATCCATAGAATGCGCGCCACTTACAGCGTAAAGCACACAGCGTAGCGCAAATAAGTAGTGAATGTTGTACGTGTGTCCCCTTCGTCTAGTGGCCTAGGACACCGCCCTTTCACGGCGGTAACAGGGGTTCGAGTCCCCTAGGGGACGCCATTGCGGGAATAGCTCAGTTGGTAGAGCACGACCTTGCCAAGGTCGGGGTCGCGAGTTCGAGTCTCGTTTCCCGCTCCAATTTTAAGCAGCTTTGCCTTAGGGCAGGGTTGAGTGAAACCAGAACACGTCTTCGGATGATGTCTGGAACTGAAACACACACCATTGTGTTTCAGGCAGTGTCCCCTTCGTCTAGTGGCCTAGGACACCGCCCTTTCACGGCGGTAACAGGGGTTCGAGTCCCCTAGGGGACGCCATATTGCGGGAATAGCTCAGTTGGTAGAGCACGACCTTGCCAAGGTCGGGGTCGCGAGTTCGAGTCTCGTTTCCCGCTCCAAATTCACAAAAACGCCGCTCAACAGAGCGGCGTTTTTGTTTGTGCGTTTTAAGCCAGATGTTTTAACGTTATATAAAGGAACGCCACTCTAAGAGCGGCGTTTTTTCATTTCAGGCTCGAGGCATCTGCGGTAATTCGTTTGCTCGCATGTCGAACACCAACACCTCTGCGTCAACCCCTGCGCTCAGGCTCAGAATCTGTTCGTCGCGTACACGCACGCCATCCCCTTCACCCAGTTGCTCGCCGTTGAGCACCACACTGCCACGGGCAACGTGTACGTAGGCATAGCGGTTGGCTGCCAGCTTCAGGGTCGCGCTTTCATCGCCATCGAACAGACCGGCATACACTCGAGCGTCCTGGCGCACCTTGAGCGCACCGTTCTCGCCTTCGGGCGAAATGATCAGCTGCAAGCGGCCGCGTTTCTGCTCCGGGCTGAAATGCCTCTCCTGATAGTCGGGCGCCGCGCCTGCAACATTCGGCACGATCCAGATCTGCAGAAAATGCACGCCCTCGGTCTGCGAATGGTTGAACTCGCTGTGTGCCACACCCGTGCCGGCGCTCATCAACTGCACGTCGCCAGGGCGAATCACCGAGCCAGTGCCCAGTGTATCCTTGTGTTCCAGCGCGCCTTCCAGCACATAGGAAAAGATCTCCATGTCCCGGTGAGGATGCTGACCGAAGCCTTTACCTGCACTGACACGGTCGTCATTGATCACCAGCAGGTCGGAAAAACCCTGTTCCTGCGGATTGCGATAGCCGGCAAAGGAAAAGGTGTGAAAGGATTTCAACCAGCCGTGGTCGGCTGCACCACGATCAGAGGCTTTGCGAAGAGTCAGCATGATTCTTTCTCCATCTATCGACGCTGCACATTCAGCAATCGATCACGTAGGAGCAAGAGTACGGCTTATCGACTGTCGCAATAAGTAGCTGAAATATGAATAACTGTCTCGCTGAGGTTGACAGTACTCAGCGCTGCGTTACGCTCTGCCGAACGCCATTAGCGCTTGATCAGGTCGCAACATATGAACCCTTTCGAAGACATGCGGATGTTCTGCCAGGTGATGGAGTCAGGCAGCCTGACCGCCGCGTCCGACAAGCTGGGCCTGTCCAAGCAGTTTGTCAGCCGGCGCCTGATGCAACTGGAGGAGCGGCTGGGCGTACGCCTGCTCAACCGTTCGACGCGACGTCTGGATGTCACGCCGTTGGGGCAGAGTTACTACGAATCCGCCCTGCGCCTGCTGGCCGAGCTGGAACAGGTGGAGCAGGGCATCGCCGGGCAGAACAACGAACCGCGTGGCACCTTGCGCGTGAGTGCGCCGCTGTCGTTTGCCGTTACGCACCTGGCGTGCCTGCTACCGCTGTTTTTGCAGCGCTATCGCGAGGTGGCGGTGGAAGTGGACCTGAGTGATCGTCCGGTGGATGTGATCAGCGAAGGCTACGACGTGGTGCTGCGTATCGGGGTGCTGGAAGATTCCAGCCTGATCGCCCGGCGCATTGCCTCGATCGACCGGGTGTATTGCGCCAGTCCGGCGTACCTGGCCGAGCGCGGCACACCACAAAGGCCCGAAGACCTGCACACCCATGATTGCCTGCCCTATGGCCACAGCCGTCAGGCGCAATGGCGTTTTCAGGGGCACGACAAGCCTTTGAC
Source organism: Pseudomonas sp. MWU16-30316 (assembly GCF_020515645.1). Taxonomy (NCBI): domain Bacteria; kingdom Pseudomonadati; phylum Pseudomonadota; class Gammaproteobacteria; order Pseudomonadales; family Pseudomonadaceae; genus Pseudomonas; species Pseudomonas sp. MWU16-30316. Next base: position 1,069,726 of record NZ_JAIZAZ010000001.1, read on the forward strand.
CCTCAATGTCAGCGGGCGCATGCGTGCCAATAATGGCGAGTTGCTGAGGGAATCGGCGATTGCCGGGCTGGGCATCACCTATTTGCCGACCTTCATTGTTGGCGCGGCGTTGCGCGACGGCAGCCTGGTGCGGGTGCTGGACGAGCTGCGCCCCGAGCCCTTGACGCTGTCAGCGGTTTACCCGCAACACCGTCAGGCGTCGCGACCGGTGCAGGCATTCATCGAGTTCCTGCGCGAGCGTCTGGAGTCAGGCATTGAGCTGAATGATCGGCAAGCTTGAAGCAGGCTGGCGGCCGATCTGTTGATGATTAACTTGCATCTTAGGCTAGAACAAAAATGAATTTAGCTAATTTTTGTTCGGGTGTTAGGGTCGTTGCCGATCATTTCGATTTGCCCAATGCCTGTGGAGAACGTACCTGTGCCAACGACCCTCGTCCTTTGGAGCCAACGCTTGCTGAAGGGGCTGGCGTTGGGCCTTGTGGCCTCGCTCAATACCCAGGCGGCCAATCTGATCGTCGGCGATCAGAGCTACAGCGCGCGTACCGTGATGGAAGCCGCCGGGGTGCTTGAGAATTTGCCTTACGAACTGGAATGGAAGCAGTTCACCGCAGGCTCGCCGGTCGCCGAGGCCTTGAACGTCGGCAGCCTGGACATCGGCTTGCTGGGTGATTCGCCTGCGCTGTTCATGGGCGCGCTGGGCGCTCCGATCAAGGTGATCGGAGTGTCACGGCAGAACCTCGACGGCGTTGCCATCGTTGTGCGCAAGGACTCGCCGATCAAGACCGTGGCGGATCTGGCGGGCAAGAAAGTCGCCATCTGGAAAGGTTCGTTCAGCCAGCAACTGATGCTCACTGCACTGGACAAGGCAGGTGTCGCCCGCGATGCCGTTGAATATCGCTACCTCAGCGCACTGGATTCCTCCCACGCGCTGGATGGCGGCTCGGTGGATGCGATTGCCACTTGGGAACCCTATGTGACTCAACAGGAGCGGCAGGGCGCGCGGATTATCGCCACTGCCGAGGGCTTGATTCCTGCGCAAAGCTTCATCGTCGCCAACGATCAGGCGATCAATGACAAGCGTGCGCAGATCAGCGATTTCCTGCAGCGCCTGCAGGCCGCCCGCGCCTGGTCGGTCAGCGATCCGCAGCACAATGAACGCTATGCCAACGCCTGGGCCGCGCTGACCAAGGCCGATGCCGAGGTGGCTCGGCGCTGGTTTTCCCGTGCTCAGGTGGTGGTCGTGCCGATCACTGCACAAGTAGTTGCCGGTGCGCAGCAGACCATCGATTTTTTCAACAACGCGGGGCTCACCAAGCGTTATCCTGCTGCCAGCGTGTTTGACGAGTCGTTCAGTACAGCGCTGGCCGATCAGGCGCAGGCAGCGCGCTGACCGAGCGCCTGCCACTGCGCTTATCCGGGGGCCTTCACCATGAGTTTCACATCACTGCATTGGGGCGCTTATCGTCCACAAGTCGAGGACGGCAAGTTGGCCGGGCTGCTGCCCGCAGAATGGGACAAGGACCCTTCTCCGATAGGCGATTCGGTTGCCGACGCCATTACCTCACCGACCCGCATCAGGCGCCCGGCGATACGCCGCAGTTTTCTTCAGCAGGCCGGTGGACGACCCGATCTGCGTGGTCAGGAGCCGTTTGTCGAGGTCTCCTGGGACGTCGCGCTGGATCTGGTCGCCAGCGAGTTGCAGCGAGTCAGGCACGAACACGGCAATCAGGCTATTTTTGGCGGCAGCTACGGCTGGGGCAGCGCGGGGCGCTTTCATCACGCACAAAGCCAGTTGCATCGCTTCCTCAACTGCATCGGCGGTTATGTGTTCAGCGCCGACAGCTACAGCCTGGGTGCCGGGCGGGTGCTGATGCCGCACATCGTCGGCAACATGGACTGGCTGCTGGCGGCGCATACCTCCTGGAAGAACCTGGCCGAGCATTGTGAGCTGTTCGTCGCGTTCGGTGGCTTGCCCGCCAAGAATGCGCAGACCAGCCCCGGCGGTGCCAGCGACCATCTGTTGGGCGACGCGCTGCGACGCATGTCCGACGCGGGCGTGCAGTTCGTCAATGTCAGCCCGCTGCGTGACGATCTGGTTGGCCCGACGCATAACCAGTGGCTTGCGGTACGTCCCGGCAGCGACACGGCGTTGATGATGGCGCTGTCCTGGGTGTTGATCAGCGAAGGGCTGCACAACGAGGATTTCGTCCAGCGCTATACCGTGGGCTATGAGCGTTTTCGCGATTATCTGCTGGGCCACACCGATGGCCAGCCGAAAGACCCGCGCTGGGCCGAGGCGCTGACCGATATTCCTGCGCAGCAGATTGTCGAGCTGGCACGACGCATGGCCAGCAAGCGCACCATGATCAACGTCGCCTATTCATTGCAGCGCTCGATACACGGCGAGCAACCCTTCTGGATGACGGTAACCCTGGCCGCGCTGTTGGGGCAGATCGGTTTGCCCGGTGCCGGTTTCGGCCTGGGGTATGGTTGCATGAACAACACCGGCAGTGGCCGCAAGGCGTTCTCGGGGCCGCGCTTTTCCCAAGGCAGCAACCCGGTCACGGACTTCATTCCGGTCGCGCGGGTGACGGATATGCTGCTCAATCCCGGCACACCCTTCGATTACAACGGACAGCAGCGCACGTACCCGGACATTCGCCTGGTGTACTGGGCGGGTGGCAATATCTTTCACCACCATCAGGACCTCAATCGGCTGCTGGAGGCGTGGCAGCGGCCGCAAACCATCATCGTTCACGAACAGTTCTGGACCGCCCAGGCGCGCTATGCCGACATCGTATTGCCGGCCACCACGGCTCTGGAGCGCAATGACATCGGCAGTTCGGCCTCCGACCGCTTCATGATCGCCATGCAGCAGGCGATCGAGCCAGTGGGCGAATCGCGTGACGACTACTCGATCCTGGCCGCGCTGTCCGAGCGACTGGGGGTGGCACAGGCGTTTACCGAAGGCCGGGATGCCCAGGAATGGCTGCACTTTATCTATGACGAGTCTCGGCAACGGGCCGAAACGTTTGGCATCACCCTGCCGGAGTTCGAGCAGTTCTGGCGTGACGGTGTACTGGAAATAGACTACCCGCACACCGACAACATACTGCTCGAATCCTTTCGCCAAGACCCAGACGCGCATCCGTTGCCGACACCGTCCGGGCGCATCGAAATTTTCTCCGAGCGCATCGCAGGCTTTGGCTATGCCGATTGCCCCGGTCACCCGGTGTGGCTGGAGAAGCCTCGGCCAGCCCACGCGCTGCACTTGCTGTCCAACCAACCGAAAACCCGTCTGCACAGCCAGTACGACCACGGCAGCTACAGTCGCTCCTCGAAAATTCAGGCGCGCGAGCCGCTGACCCTTAATCCGCTGGATGCTCGCGCACGCGGACTGGTCGATGGCGATGTGGTCAAGGTGTTCAACGAGCGGGGCGCGTTTCTGGCCGGGGTGATCGTCTCGGACGGCATTCGCCCCGGCGTAGTGCAGATTGCCACCGGGGCCTGGTTCGACCCGCTGGTGCACGGCGGACGGGGCAGCCTGGAAAAACACGGCAACCCGAATGTGATCACCGAAGATGTAGGCGCCTCCAGCCTGTCACAGGGTTGTGCAGCGCAGACGGCATCGGTGGACATCGTCAAATGGGACCAGGATCTGCCGCCGGTGACGGCGTTCGAACCGCCGTCACTGCTCTGACAGGGGGTTAATGGTCTTTGCTGCGCGCCGCAAAGGCCGCCTTGCCCACGCCCGTCAGTACTGCGTCGTTCTGGGGGGTGTGCACCCGACCGCACAAGACGTTGCGGTAGTGGCGCTGCAACGGGTTGCTGCGTGACAGTCCCGGATTCCCCGAAGCCTCGATGGCCAGCTCTACCGCGCGGATGGCGTTGCCGGTTACCAGGTATTTGATCTGCCCGGCGTGCTGGGCAGGTGTGTGCCCGTGGGCAGCCGATTGCAACAGGCTGCGATTGGCGAACAGCAGGGTATCGATCTGCCCGACGGTTTCCTGAAAGCGCGGCAAGGTCGACAGCGACGCGCCGAGGTTGGAGGGCGTGCGCTGTTCCAGCCAGTGCACCAGCCAGTCGCGGGCGGATTGAGCGATGCCGTCGTAGACCGACGACAGCAGCACCGACATCCACAGCAGGCCCGATCCATCCAGTTCGGATTGTGGGGCGCTCCACGGGCTGACGCTGACGGCGTGATCAAGTGGCACCAGCACGTTGTCGAATCTGACTTCGTGGCTGCTGGTGGCGCGCATGCCCAGATGATCCCAGTCCTCAATGATGGTGATGCCCGGCGTGTCCTTGTGGACCAGCCAGCTGCCCACCAGCGGGTCATCGTCATCGCTGCGCGCCCACACGGCAAACCAGGTCAGACCGTGGCTGCCGGTGGAGTAGATCTTGCTGCCGCTGATGCGCCAGCCTTGAGCGGTGCGGCGCGCGATGGTGCCTGGCAGGCCACCCCGCGCGGGCGTTCCCAGATCGGGCTCGACGCGCAGAGCGTTGATCAACGCGCCCTCGCGCACGGCTTGTTCGGCCACTTGCACGCGCAGATGGCTTGGCCAGTTGCGGTTCTCCTGCAGCCTTGAATGCTGCAGGTATTGCATGACCAGAATCAGCGCCGTCGACGGCTCTCCCCTGGCCACCGCACTGATCACCTGTTGAGCACGGGGCAAGTCGGCACCGCCGCCGCCCAGTTCGGTCGGAACGGTCAGGCCAAGCAGGCCGTGAGCGTGCAGCAACTGGAAGTTGGCATGGGGAAATTGCGCGCTGATGTCGTATTGCTCGGCGGTTTCGGCCAGTGCTGCGGTCAGTTCCGCCAGCCGTTTGCTGAAGTCCTCGTCGGACTCGGGCGCGTTATGCAACTGGCGCGGGATAGGGCGCAGGGGCGAGAGTGTCATGCGGTGTCCTTGTCGCAGCGTTTATGGGGCGGTGGCCTGCGCGATCTGCGCGCGCGATGCGTTGAAGCTTTTGTCGAAGCCTGTCGAAACGTCGATCCGTTTGCTCAGGATGCCTTCAGCCAGGTAAGTGTCGGCCGTGTTTTGCAGGCCCTGGACAATCTGATCGTCAATCGGCGTACGTTGCATTTTCGTCGCCTTGGCTACCGCCAGATGCACCGCCAGGGGCAGGCCGGTGACTTTCGCCTGGGCCGCTGCGTACTCCTCGGGATGGGCGTTGGACCAATTGAAGGCGCGTTCCACACGCGCAACGAAATCGTCCAGTTGCGCGCGCTTGCCTTCGATGGCCTTGCTGGTTGCGGCAAGGTAGAGGTGGTTGCTCAGCAGTTCGCTGCCGCTGACCAGCACCCGCGCGTCGCTTTGCGTGATGGAGATCGTGGTGTACGGGTCCCAGGTCGCCCAGGCGTCCGCATCGCCACTGTCCAGCAGCAGACGCGATTCACTGGGTAGCAGATTGATGAAAGTGACGTCACTGGTTTTCAGCCCGGCTTCATGCAGGGCGCGGATCGCCAGAAAATGGCCGATGGAACCGCGTCCTGTAACGATACGCTTGCCCTTGAGGTCGGCAACGGTCTTGATCGGCGAGTCCTTGGGCACCAGCACAGCGGTGGTGAAGCGGCCCTGAGCATGGGTGATGCTGACCACTTTCAAGGGTGCACCCGCGCCCAGAGCGAATACATAAGGCGCATCACCCAGCGCACCGATATCCACCGCGCCCGCATTCAGTGCCTCTCCCAGCGGGGCTGCCGAGGGGAATTCGGAAAACTGGATCTCGTAAGGCACGTCTTTGAGCTCTCCGGAGACCTGCAGCAGGATTTTCAGCAGCGACTTTTGATTGGCGACCAGCAGCGGCGCCTGCTCGGCAGCCAGCACCTGCTGACCTGCCAGCAGGCTGAGCAGTGCGCCCAGCAGCAGGCTTTTAAAGGGGCGGGCGGATTTGAAAAAAGGCAGCATCGAGGTGTTTCTCCATTGAGTTGACTGGTCGTCCAGACACCCATCGTTCCTCACGCAGAGCATTGGCACGATGGTCGTTTATCCGCTCAAATCACATAAAACCCGTGTGTGCCGTCACGTCCCAGTTGCTCCACCAGGCCGAATTCCCAGTCCAGATACGCCTGCATGGCTTCGCGCGGTGCGTCGGTGCCTTCGTACGGGCGGCGGTAGCGATCGATGCGTGGCGAGGCCAGTCGGCTTTCGCCGTGTTCCAGCGGCAGACCGGCCTTGATCCAGCTTGCGGTGCCGCCTTCGAGCAGAAACACCGGCTTGTCGGTCAACGCTTCGAGGTCGGCTACGGCAAAGCGCGCCAGACGGCTGCTGCCGCAGGTCAGAACATAACGGTCAGCGGGTGGCAGCTTGCCCAGCGCCTGTTTGAGGTCGGCGCGCAAGGTCCACCAGGCACCGGGAATGTGCTGTTTGACATAGTTGGCGCTGGCGGTGAAATCCAGCACCGCCACGTTGACCTGTGTCTGCCAGTGGGCGAGGGTCTCGACGCTGATCGCCTCCACCTGCGGTGGCGTCGGGAAGGGCGCGTCCCAGTCGCCCTGTTCGCTGAAGTCTGCTGCATCCAGGTCATCGAGCACCGACACGTCCCAACCCAATTGCGCCAGCCAGGACGCCGACATGTTGGCGCGTACGCCGTCGTCGTCCAGCAGAGCGATTCGCGCACCGCGTACGCTGGCGAAATGATCGGTTTCCTGCACCAGTTGCCCGCCCGGTGTAGAGCGCGCGCCGGGCAGATGGCCTTTGGCAAACTCTTCCGGGGTGCGGACATCGAACAGGTAAGTGGTGCGTGACGCATCGGCTTGCCAGTTTTGCAGATCAGCACGGCTGGCACGTTTGACGCTGGCGCGATCGGCCACCTTGCGGGCATCGGCACTGGCGGTTTCGCGGGTCTCTTCACTGACTGCCGCAAAGCGCCGGTTCTGGCCATGGTCCAGCGTCTGGCCGGCCAGCAGCCAGCCGATAGTGCCATTGCGCAGTGCGTTGATCGGGTTGGGCAGGCCCGCGTTGACCAGTGACTGGGTGCCGATGATGCTGCGCGTGCGACCGGCACAATTGACGATGATTCGAGTAGTGGGATCCGGTGCCAGCTCACGTGCCCGCAGCACCAGTTCGGCACCCGGTACGCTGATGCCGCCAGGAATGCTCATGGTCTGGTATTCGTCATAGCGCCGGGCATCGAGCACCACCACGTCGGCATTGCTGTCGAGCAGGCGCTTGACCTCTTCTGCGGCCAGCGACGGGGTGGCGCGGTGATGCTCCACCAGCTCGCCAAACGCCTTGCTCGGCACATTCACGTCGATGAACAGTTCGCCGCCAGCCGTGCGCCAGCCCTGCAGGCCGCCGTCGAGCAGCTTCACGTTGCTGTAGCCCAGTGTCTGCAGGCGTTGCAGGGCGACCTGCGCCAAGCCTTCGCCATCGTCGTACAGGGTCACGGCAGTGTCGCGTCGCGGAATGCGGGAGAAAACCTCCAGCTCCAGCTTCGACAGCGGGATGTTCACGGCAAACAGTGGATGAGCCTGGGCAAAGGGGGCCTCTTCGCGGACATCTACCAAGGCCAGCTCCTGGCGGTCCAGCAAGGCCTGGCGAATATCGGCGAATGATCGGGTGGCAGATGTGGTCATGGGGTCGGGCTCCCTGTTGGCTGATCCTGATGGGCAGTGGCTGCGGCGTTCGAATAGCCGGAAATGAACAGTTTTTCAGTGCCGTCGAGGTCATAGACCGCACGCTTCACGGTGCCGATATCGGCGCCGTAAACGTGGATGCTGATCGACACCTGATCGCTGAAGGCGTTGCTGACTTGATGAACATCGTTGCTGTGCGGTGACAGCGCCTCGACCTGGCCGGGTTGCAGGCGAATCGCCGGGCCGCTGGTTTCCAGGCGTCCTTGCGCGTTGCGAAGGTAACCCTGGGAATCTTCCGCGCCGCGCAACATGCCGATCAGCCCCCACACGCGATGGTCGTGAATCGGTGTGCGTTGCCCTGGCCCCCAGACGAAACTGACTACCGAAAAGCGCTGCTGTGGATCGACATGCAGCAAAAATTGCTGGTAGCGATTGACATCGGGTACGGCGAACTCTTCTGCCAGCCAGTCATCGTGGCTGACCAGTTGCGCCAGCAGCTTGCCGCCGCGGCGCAACAGATCGCCTTCGTGCGGTTCGCTGCCAAACAGTTCGGTGAGTGCATCGATAAAGGCCCCGAGTCGTTCCGGGTGTCGGTTCTGAGTCATGTCCATTTCCAGATCAAGGTCGGGCAATGGTTTGATATAAGCATAATATGGATATTTAATATGCTATTTTTTAATGATTAGGTTATAACGAAAACGTCTTTTACTTCTTTGTTGTAATCCGCGAAATCTACGCTCGGGCTATCCATGAGCGCCTGCTGGTACTATGCTTTTTGCCTATGTTTAATCTCTTCTTTATGTGCGGTCCGAATGAAAATTGATGATATCGATGCGTTCGTTGCAGTCATCCGCTGCCAGTCGATCAGCCACGCCGCTGAATCGCTGGACCTGACCCAGCCCGCCATCACGCGCCGGGTGCAGAATTTCGAGCAAGCCCTCGGGGTCGAGCTGTTCGACCGCAATACCAAGCCGCTCAAGCCGACCCCGATGGGTCTTCAGGTGTACCAGAAGTGCCTGGCGATCCTGCGCGAGATGGATTCGTTGCGCGAGCTGGTGGCCAGTGACACGCCGCCCAGCGGTCTGCTGCGTCTGGGCGTGCCACAAACCATCGGTGACGTGGTGCTGCTCGATGCGCTCAGGCAGTTGCGTGGGGAATTTCCCGACCTGCGTGCTCAGGTCAGCACCGGTTGGGGCAGCCACCTGATCGGCAAGATCGAAAACGGCGAGCTGGATGCGGCGGCTGCGCTGTTTCCGGCGGGCAAGATATTTCCGGACAACATCATTGGTCAGTCGATTGGCAAGATGGAGCTGGTGGTGGTCTGCGCCAAGGGCCTGGTGCCGAAAAAGCCCGGTAAGCTGGCAGACTGTTATGAGCAGGGCTGGGTGCTGAATCCGGATGGTTGCGGCTTTCGTGCAGGCTTGCAGCGCACGCTGACCGATCAGGGCCTGAGCATGAAGGTCAATCTGGAAACCTTCGGCACCGAGCTGCAACTGGGGCTGGTGGCCGATGGCATGGGGCTTGGCCTGGTGCCCAGGCCGTTGCTGGAACGCAGCGCGCACCGCGAGCAGTTGGTGGCGTTGCCGCTCAAGGACTTCAAGCCGGTGATGGACTTGTGGCTGTTCTACCCGCGCTTCCTGGGTAACCTGCAAGCGCCGGTCGAAGCCTTTGGCGCACTGGTGGCCCGCTCGCTCAAGCCGGTCTCGGCCGCCGCCTGAACACCGCATCGCGGGCAGGCGGTCTGGCGCTGGGCGTTAGACCGGCCCGCAGGATATAGGTTGAATCAGGCGACCTGTTCACGAGCCTGCTGTTCACGTTGCGCCACCAATGCGCGAGTCAGCGGGATCAGCTTCTTGCCGTAGTCGATGGCATCTTCCAATGGATCGAAGCCGCGAATCAGGAAAGTGGTAATCCCCAGGTCGTAGTAATCCAGCAGCGCTTCAGCGACCTGTTCCGGGGTACCGACCAGCGAGGTCGAATTGCCCTGGGCGCCGAGCAGGCCGGCAATGCCTGTCCACAGGCGCTTGTCCAGGCGCGATCCTTGTGCTGCGGCGGCCAGCAGACGGCGTGATCCTTCATTCGGTGGTTCGCGACGTACGAAGCCGTTGCGGTCTGCCAGGGCCTTGGCCTTTTCCAGAATGCTGTCGGCGCGTGCCCAGGCCTGTTCCTCGGTCTCGGCCAGAATCGGACGCAATGACAGGCTGAAACGAATGGTCCGCCCATGTCTGGCGGCTTCGGCGCGGACCTGTTTCACCACGTCACGCACCTGTTCGTATGTCTCGCCCCACAATGCATAAACATCGGCGTGTTTACCGGCCACAGCAATTGCCGCTGCCGAGGAACCGCCGAAGTACAGAGGGATATGTGGCTGCTGCGGGGATTTGACCAGTGAGTGCGCACCCTCGAACTGATAGTAGGTGCCGTTATGATCGAACGGCTTGTCGCTGGTCCATTCCTGACGCACCACGCTGAGGTACTCGTCGCTGCGTGCGTAGCGTTCGTCCTTGCCGATGTGGCTGCCGTCGGCACGCAGTTCCTTGTCGTCACCGCCGGTGATGATATGCACGGCAGTGCGGCCGCCATTGAAAACGTCCAGCGTCGCGAACTGCCGTGCCGCCACTGTAGGGGCGATGAAGCCCGGGCGATGGGCGACCAGGAACTTCAGTCTGGTGGTGACGCTGGCGGCATGCGCTGCGACCAGCGTGCTGTCCGGGCTGTTGGAGTGGTAGGCGATCAGTGCGCGATCAAAACCGGCATCTTCATGAGCCTTGGCCACGGTCTTCACGTAGTCGGGCTGGATGGTCGCGCCGCTGCGCGGGTGGATTTCAGAACCGGGTTGCGTGGCGATATAGCCAATGAATTCGATGCTCATGAAAACTCCTGCCAATGGTTGAGGTCCGTTCGACCTTGTCGAGAGGCACCATAAAGGCAAGGAGCAGACGCTGTGAAATTCGATTTCGGTCTAAGTTAATTATAAAAAATATGCATTATCGTAGAGGTTAGTGATCAAATATTTTAACTATTAGCTTAGTTCTAAATCGAATTTCACGTGACGTTCTTATGCTCATAACATGGCCTTCATAATGCATCGGGTGCACCTTGCCCGATTTGTCCAGGAAGGATGTACCCATGTCTGACACAACACTCATCCCCGCGGAACCCGGTTTTCTGGTGGTCAATAAACCCGCACAGGGCCGCGCCTCGCAACCGGGTCGCCCGCGCTGGCAAGTGCCGGGCTCTGTCTTGCGCCTACTCAGCCCGCTGGCGCTGTTGCTGCTCTGGGAACTGGCCTCACACACCGGGCTGCTGCCAGTCCGCGTGATTGCCGCGCCGTCGCAGATCGGCGGTACGCTCTGGTCGATGATCGTCTCGGGTGAACTGGCTCAGCACTTGTGGGTTTCATTGCAACGGGCGCTGTTGGGCTTGAGCATCGGCGTCAGTATTGGCGTGGTGGCTGCGCTGGTGACCGGGCTTTCCCGACGCGGCGAAATCGTTCTCGACTCGCCCATGCAGATGATGCGCACCATTCCCTCGCTGGCACTGGTGCCACTGTTCATCCTCTGGTTCGGCATTGGCGAGTTCACCAAAGTGGCGCTGATCGTCATGGGCACCACCTTTCCGGTGTACCTGAACCTGTTCTCCGGCATCCGCAATATCGACCCGAAACTGATTGAGGCTGCCAACACGCTCGGGCTGAGCCGCCGCGAGCTGATCTGGCACGTCATCCTGCCCGGCTCGTTGCCTGCGTTTTTTGTCGGGCTGCGTTATTCACTGGGGATTTCGTGGCTGGCCCTGGTCTTTGTCGAGCAAATCAACACCACCGCTGGCATCGGTTATCTGGCCAGCGATGCGCGGGACTTCATGCGCACTGATGTAATCGTTATCTGCCTGTTGATCTACAGCGTCCTTGGCCTGGTGATCGACGGCATCATTCGTACGCTGGAGCGCTATGCGCTGGCCTGGCGGCCGACCTTCGTGAGGCATTGAAAACATGGCGACTCTCGATTTGCGCAACACTTCAACTGTCGCGCCCGAGGCAGGGCAGGCACCTGTGCAACTGCGCAACGTGGTGCGTCAGTTTGGCCGGCAACGGGTCATCGACGGGCTGAATCTGGACATTGCTCCAGGTGAATTTGTCGCCTTGCTCGGCGCCAGTGGCTCTGGCAAGACCACCTTGCTGCGCACCCTGGCCGGGCTGGACGAGATCGACAGTGGCGAACTGCGTGTGCCGGTGGCGCGGGCGGCGGTGTTTCAGGAGCCGCGCCTGATGCCGTGGAAAAGCGCATGGAAAAACGTGGTTCTCGGCCTGCGCATCAACGATGCCAAGGCTCGGGCCGAAGCGGCCTTGACCGAAGTTGGCCTGGCGCATCGGCTGAATGCCTTTCCGGCCACCTTGTCCGGTGGCGAAGCGCAGCGTGTGGCGCTGGCGCGGGGGCTGGTCCGTGAGCCAAAACTGTTGCTGCTCGACGAGCCTTTCGCTGCACTCGATGCCCTGACGCGCATTCGCATGCATCAGCTGATCATCGACCTGTGGCGCAAGCACACCCCGGCGGTGCTGTTGGTGACGCACGATGTCGATGAGGCGATCCTGCTCGCGGACCGGGTTATCGTGCTGGCCGATGGCAGGATTGCCGATGACATTCGCGTCGACCTGCCGCGCCAGCGTGACAGCGGGCAGGCCGGGTTCCAACTGATTCGCAGCCGCTTGCTGGGCTTGCTGGGCGTCAAGGTGCACGCGGCTGCCGATACTGCTCCGCAAGCGCCGGAACAGGACGTGACCCTCAGTGCACTGCGTCGCTTCGCCAACGCTCGTTGATTCGGCGCACGCTGCGTATCATGGTCGTCTGAATTTCCGAAGGGGACGCCCATGTCTGCCGAAAAACCTGAAGTCATCATCACTTATTGCATTCAATGCCAGTGGCTATTGCGCGCTGCCTGGCTGGCCCAGGAACTGCTGAGCACGTTCAGCGACGATCTGGGTAAAGTCTCGCTGCAGCCAGGCACCGGCGGCGTGTTCCACATTACCTGCGACGGCGCACAACTCTGGGAACGCAAGGCCGATGGCGGCTTTCCCGAAGCCAAAGTGCTCAAGCAGCGGCTGCGTGACCAGATCGACCCGGCCCGCGATCTGGGCCACAACGACCGCCATACTCCGGAAAGTGCTCAGTAATACAGGCGACTGTCACGACATCGCCACGCACGTGTCACATTCGGTTAACCGGCATGCTCCACTCTTTTGGAAACCCTGCCGGAGGTCGTCACATGACCAGTGCTCAGCTCGCCACACCCAGCCGCAAACAACGCGTGCGCACCTTGTGGATTTCCGACGTTCACCTGGGCACGCGCGATTGCCAGGCCGAGCACCTCTCCGCGTTTCTCAAGCGCTATCAGGCTGACAAGGTTTATCTGGTCGGCGACATCATCGATGGCTGGAAACTGCGCGGCGGCATGTACTGGCCACAAGCACACACCAACGTGATTCGCCGCTTGCTGACCATGAGCAAGCGCGGCACTGAAGTCATTTACGTCACCGGCAATCACGATGAATTCCTGCGCCGCTACTCCAAGCTGGTGCTGGGCAACATCCAGCTGGTCGACGAAGTCGAACACGTGACGGCCGATGGACGTCGCTTTCTGGTCATTCACGGCGACCAGTTCGACGTGATCACCCGCTACCATCGCTGGCTGGCCTTTCTGGGCGACTCGGCCTATGAATTCACCCTGACCCTCAACCGCTGGCTCAACCACTGGCGCGCCAAGTACGGCTATGGCTACTGGTCGCTGTCGGCGTACCTCAAGCACAAGGTCAAGAGTGCGGTGAATTTCATCAGCGATTTCGAGGAAGCCATCGCCCATGAATGCGTGAAGCGCGGGCTGGACGGGGTGGTCTGCGGGCACATCCACCATGCGGAAATCCGTCAGGTGGGCGGCGTGGAATACCTCAACTGCGGCGACTGGGTCGAATCCTGTACCGCCCTGATCGAACACCTGGACGGCAACATCGAACTGTTCCGTCTGGCGGATGCGCATTTGAAGGCGCAACAGGTTGCTGTCGAGGAACCCGCCAGCGAAACGCTTGCCTGAAGCAAGCGGCCTAGAACGGCACCTTGCCCAGGAGCATGTCGCGGTACATCACGAAGTCGCCGAGCAGACTGTAAAACGGATGCTTGAACGTGGCCGGACGATTCTTCTCGAAAAAGAAATGCCCGGCCCAGGCAAAGCCGTAACCCGCGACCGGCAACAGCCACAACAACCCCCAGCGGCCGCTGCCCACACCAAACGCCAGCAGGAAAATCACCAGCGATGTACCGACAAAATGCAGACGCCGACTGGTAGCGCTGCTGTGCTCGGCAAGATAGAAAGGATAGAACTCGGCAAAGCTCGAAAAACGCCTGATGGTATCCACGGTGCCTGTCCTCGTGTGGGTTCTTATTGTTATACACAAATTTAGCCGGCTGTCGTGCCGATGTGGAGTATTCGAGTCCTGCTCATGTTTACGACTATCGTGCCAATGCTCCGCGTGGTAACGATAAACCAAATGCCGTGTTCGCGAATAAGCGAAGCGTCGCTCGGTCCGCTCCGACGCCCAGCCAGACCTCAATGCCGCCAGAATGCCGGTACACAGAGCACCAGCACAGTAATGATTTCCAGACGGCCAAGCAGCATGCCGCCGGACAGAATCCATTTGGCCGCATCCGGCAGGGTAGAGAAATTGCCCGCTGGCCCGATGACCTCACCCAGCCCTGGCCCTACACCCGATACCGTACTGGCCGCGCCGGTCAGCGCCGTCATCCAGTCCAGCCCGAGCAGCGACAGCATCAGCGCGATCAGACAGATAGTGATCGTAAAGAAAAACGAAAAGGTCAGGATCGAGCGCACGATCTCATCGTCCAGTCGATGGCCATTGTATTTCTGCTTCATCACCGCGCGCGGATGGATCAGTTGATTGAGGTTGGTCTTGAGCAGAATGTAGGCCACCTGAAAACGGAAGATCTTCACGCCGCCCGCTGTCGAGCCGGAACAGCCGCCGATAAAGCCCAGATAAAAGAACAGCATCAGCGAGAAATTGCCCCACAGGCTGTAGTCACCCAGTGCAAAACCCGTCGTCGTCACCACCGAGGTCACGTTCAGCGCGACATGGCGCAGCGCCTCGGTCCACGGCAGGTCCGTGGTGTTGGCGTACCAGACCGTCATGACCAGCCAGGTGATCAACAGCAGCCCGATCAGCCCCTGAACCTGCTCGTCCTTGATCAACGCCTTGCGATTGCCGCGCAGGGTGGCGACATACAGGGTAAAGGGCAGACTGCCGAGGATCATCACCACGATCGCCACCCAGTGCACCGCCGGTTGCGGCCATTTGGCCAGCGACTGGTCGGACGTGGAGAAGCCGCCGGTGGAAATCGCCGACATCGCATGGTTGATCGCGTCGAACAGACTCATGCCCGCCGCCCAGAAGGCCAGGCTGCCCAGCGCGGTAAAGCCGACATAGGCGAGCACGATGAACTTGGCCACCATGTGCGAGCGGGGCATGACCTTTTCCGAGCGATCCGAGGACTCGGTCTGAAACAGACGCATGCCGCCGATGCGCAGCAAGGGCAGAATCGCCACGGCCATACCGATGAAGCCGATGCCGCCCAGCCAGTGCAGCATCGAACGCCAGATCAGAATGCCCGGTGACATGCTGTCCAGGTTGCTGAGTACTGTCGAACCGGTGGCCGTGATGCCGGACATGCTCTCGAAGAACGAGTCGGTGTAACTGATGTGCTGGGTCAGCAGAAAGGGCAGGGCGGCGAAAATGCACACCACGATCCAGCTGGAGACGGTCAGCATGTACATGTCCCGCGGGCGCAACTGAACGTTGTCGGGACGTCCGGGCACCACCAGCGCCAGGCCGGCGATAAAGGTAATGGCGCTGGCCCACAGGAACTCGCGCAGGTCCTCGAAACGGTCGTAGATGACCAGCGTGGCCATGGGCACGATCATGGCGACAGCCAGGGTGATCAGGAAGATGCCGATAATGAAACCGATGATACGCAAGGTCGGCAACGACATGACAGGCTCTGGCTGGTGTGAGGAAAGGCGCCATTCTACCTGCGCTTGAGGGCATGTAAACCGGCGCCGCCGAGGACCGGCTGCGAGCGCAGAGGTAACGAATTGTCCGTCGCACTCGTTATTGACGCTAAACAGGCTCTAGAATGCTCGATCACTTTTCAAGGAGACAGTCCATGCAGGCGCTCGACGTTTTGCTCAATCGTGTATCGGTTCCACGACTGGTCGACCCGGCCCCGGACGCTGCGCAGCGGGAAATCCTGTTCGGTGCTGCATTGCGCGCGCCGGACCATGGACAGCTCAAGCCGTATCGTTTTCTGACGGTCGAAGGCGCGGCCCGTGACCGCATGGGCGAGATGCTGGCGCAGGCGCTGCAGGAGAGTGGCGCTGAAGTTACCCCGCAGGCGCTGGAAAAGGCCCGTCTTGGCCCATTGCGTGCACCCTTGGTGGTGGTCGTGATCGCGCGCTTGCAGGACCACTTCAAAGTCCCGCACTCGGAACAGCGGATCACCGCCGGATGCGCCGCACATGGCGTGTTGCTGGCAGCGTATGCACTGGGTATCGGTGCGGTCTGGAGGACTGGCGAGCTGTCCTATGCGCCGCAGGTGGCCAAGGGCTTCGGCCTTGAAGCCGGCGAAGAAGTGCTCGGCTTTCTGTACCTGGGCACCCCGCTGAACCCGCCGCGCGAAGCGCCAAAAGTCGATGTGGGCGGGTTTGTCAGCGAGTGGCAGGGCTGATCAGACAGACGATAAACTCAGCGGCTCTCTGGGCAGATCCAGCGCGGCGATAAACCCGCCTTCCGGGTGATTGCCCAGCATCAGGGTGCCGCCATGTCGCTCCGCTGCGCGTTTGGCGATCGCCAGCCCCAGGCCGTGACCGGGCGTGGTCTGGCCGGGGGCGCGGTAAAACGGCTCGCCCAGTTGTGCCAGATGTTCGTCGGCAACCCCCGGACCATGATCGCGGACGCTCAGACGGACGTGATCGCCGACCTGAGTTGCCTGCAGATCGATGCGCTGACCGGAGGGGTTGAAGCGCAGCGCGTTGCGCAGCAGGTTGTCCAGCGCACGTTCGATCATGTCCGGCCAGCCTTTGAACTGCAGGTTGTCCTGCACCTCGACGCGAATGTTCTGGTCGATACCGTCCAGTTGGGTGTCGTTCTTCAGGCGCTGCAGCAGCGCTTCGAGGTCGACAGGCTCAGGGCCGCGAAGCTCGGCGTCGAGGCGCGCCAGGGCCAGGATCTCGCTGATCAGCGCCTCCAGCCGGTCACACTCACGGCCCAACCGTGGCCAGAGCTTTTCACGCTCGGCAGGCTCCGCACGTTCAGCCAGCGCCAGGGCGATGCGCAATCGGGCCAGCGGTGAGCGCAATTCATGAGACACATCGCGCAGCAACTGGCGCTGACTGCCTATCAGGCTTTGCAGGCGCGCGCCCATGCGGTTGAAGTCCTTGGCCAGCACGCCGAACTCGTCACGCCGGTTGGCCAGCTGTCCGAGGCTGTGCTGTTGATAGCTGGTTTGCCCCAGGTCGTGCACTGCACCGCGCAGGCGACTCAGCGGTCGGGTAATCGACAGCGTCACGAACAGGCTGAACAGGGTCAGCACCACCAGCGCAATGCCCAGCGCGCTCAGCGGCCACATCAGACTCTGACGGTGCCATTCGTCGAGCTCCGGGTGCGGAACGCGGTAGATGAACAGGTAGGTTTCGCCGGTCTTCGGGCTGCTGTACTCGGTGGCCAGACGGCGCCAGGGCAGTTTGCGCCCCTGATCGTCGTCTTCCCGCTGCCGCGCTTCCAGAGCTGCGGCGCGCGGCGGGAAGGTGCCACGCACCATCGGCTCGCCGCTGTCGCTGAGCACTTGTGTGTCGATACGATTGCGACGTTTGATGTCCTGAAGAAATTCCTGAGCGTTATCCGCGCCCTTGTCCTCGAAGCGTTGCGTCCACTGCTCGGGCAACGAGTTGAGCACCGGGTGACGACTGAGGATCCACGCATCCTGATTGAGCATGTGCCCCATGAGCACCGACAGGCCGCCTACCAGAGCGATGGCCAGCCAGAAGCTGGCCAGGATTCGCCAGAACAATGAACGCACGGGATTTCCTCGGTCTCAGTAAAAAAGCCCGGCATGCGCGTGCATGCCGGGTTGTGTTCAGCTCATCGGGCCGCGAGGCCTGATGGTTACAGCGCTTTTGCTGCTTTTGCCGCTTTCCAGGCCTTGAATTCGGCCCATTCGGCGCGACGCTCATCTTCTTTCTTCTTGATCTCGTCAAACAGCTTCTGCTGGTCAGGCCTCAGCAGTGCACGAACTTCGCTGTCGGTCTTGGAGCGTTTGGCTTCGATTTCGTCGTGCATTGCTTTCTGGTCGGCAGCAGGCATTTTTTCCAGGTAGCTTTGAGTGATTTCGCGACGCTCGTGCCGTTGCTCGCGCATCAAGCGTTCGATCTGCTGACGCTGTTCACGTGTCAGGTCCAGCTCGGCCATCGGTCCCATCGGGCCAGGGCCGCGATCCATACGTGGGCCAGGGCCGCGGTCATCGCGATCCATGTGCATGGCAGGTGCGTCAGCATCCGGGCCACCGGCAGGTGGCGCTGGTGGTGCGGCCATAGCAATGGTCGGCAGGGCAGTGGCAAACATCAAAGCGATCAGGGTCTTGCGCATTGTGTATCTCCTTGTCTCTAGTGCGGCTCGATGCCGATGAGCCCAGTTTAGGGAGATCAAGGTCAAGCGCAGTCAGCGCTTGGTAAAGCTTGTGTAAGGAGACCGTTGCAAGTTGTCAGCTTAAGGCTACACGCCAGAAGCGCCGGGCTTTCAGCTTGCTGCGTCAGGCTTGCCACGTGAAGCGACTCAAAGCGCGTAGTAATAGCCGCGGCTGCGCAGCGCGACGATGCGTGGGCGGCCATCGGCGTGCGGGCCGATTTTCTTGCGCAGGTTGCTGACGTGCATGTCCAGACTGCGGTCGTACAGGGTCAGTTTGCGGCCCAGGGCCAGTTGCGCCAGTTCCTGCTTGTCCAGCGGTTCGCCGGGCTGGCGCATCAGCGCTTCCAGCAAGCGGCTTTCGGACACCGTGAGGGTCAGCTCCTTTTCGTCGACACTGACCACACCGCGCATCGGGCTGAAGGTCAGGTCGCCCAGTTCTAGCTGGCTGGATGATGCGACCGGATGACTGCGGCGCAGCACGGCGCGCAGGCGGGCAGTGAGTTCGCGAGGGTCGCAGGGCTTTGCCAGGTAATCGTCAGCGCCCAGTTCCAGACCCAGAATGCGGTCCAGCGGCTCGCCGCGTGCCGAGAGCATGACCACCGGCAGGTCGGGGTGGTCGGCACGTAATTGCTTGAGCAACTCCAGACCGCTGCCGTCAGGCAGCATCACGTCCAGCACCACGGCAGCGGGTGCGGCGTCGGCCAATGCCTGACGCGCGCTGGTCCCGTCGTGACAGGCGCGCACCTGAAAGCCTTCCTGGCTCAGCCAACTGCTCAGCAGTTCGCACAGTTCCTGATCATCATCAATTAGTAACAGCTCGCTCATGACTCACTCAATTTAGCCACTGCCGACGTTGCCTACGCCAACCGCTGACCAATATACCGCACAGAAGGGCGAACATCGCAACGCCACCGCCTGCGATGAACCATTGTTGCTGCTCGGTCAGCAGGCGCGGGGGCGCTGCGGACAGTGCTTCTTTGAGCTGCAACTTGAGCTTTTGGTTCTCCTGACGCAAACGTGTCAGCAAGGCGTTGTTGCGTTCCGGATCGGCGTTCTGCAACTGCCGGGTCAATTCTTCGCGCTGCCGCTCGCTGTCCTTGAGACGCACCTGGAGGTCGGCCATCTGGCTGGCGGTGCCTGGCTGATGCAAAGGCTGTACTGCGCCACCTTCACCGACCGTCTCGGCGTTTACCTGCACACTCGCCGTCATCAATATCGCCAACAGACACCACGTCGCTGAACGCATCAGAACTCCCTTTTACCGAGCCGTGTAAATTCGCACATTGAGCGGGTTATCGGCAGGCAGGCGGGAATGATGAATGAAGGTCGGGGCGGCAGGACGGCCCTGCTTCGCTGGAAGCAGGGCGTGCAGGTGTGGTCGAAGGGCGGGGATCAGGGCAGGACTTGCTTGAACGGCTTGACCACGACGTTGGCATAGACGCCAGCGGCAACAAATGGATCGGCTTCGGCCCACGTCTTGGCGGCGCTTTGCGATTCGAACTCGGCAACGATCAGGCTGCCGCTGAAACCGGCAGCGCCCGGGTCGTTGCTGTCGACTGCCGGGTGTGGACCGGCCAGCACCAGACGGCCTTCATCCTTGAGCGCGTTGAGGCGATCGAGGTGCGCCGGGCGAACGCTGAGGCGTTTTTCCAGCGAGTTTTCGACGTCGGTGGCGATGATTGCGTAGAGCATGTCAGTCCTCGGATTTGGTCGTATTGGGAGCGGTGTCGTGCAGGTGGCGTGACAGGTAGATTCCCTGGCCGACCAGGAAGATCAGGGTCATGCCCAGGCTGCCGAATACTTTGAAGTCGACCCAGAATTCCTGATAAGTGAAGGCCACATACAGGTTGGCTGCGCCACAGAACAGGAAGAATATGATCCAGGCGATGTTGAGCCGGGTCCAGATCGCCGCCGGCAGGGTCAGTGCATGCCCCATGATGCGCTGGATAAGCGGACGGTCGCCGATGAAATGACTGCCGGCGAAGGCGACGGCAAACAGCCAGTTGACCACCGGGGCTTTCCATTTCAGGAAGGTTTCGCTGTGGAAGGCCAAGGTCAGGCTGCCGAACACCAGGCACGCCACCAGCGTGAGCCACTGGCTTTTTTCCAGCTTGCGTTGTTTGACGTAGAGAATGCCGTAGACCACCACCGAACTGATGATCAGCATCGCCGTTGCACTGAAAATGCCGCCTACCATATAGGTATTACCGAGGATATCCACGGCACGCGGCTCGGTTTTGTAAACGATGAAGAACAGGAGCAGCGGGATGAAGTCGATGAATTGTTTCACAATGGCAGCCAGAAGCAGGATGTGGCGGCATAATAACAAACATCAATGAACACGAAAGCATCACTATGAATGTAGACCTGCACTGCCACAGCACCGCTTCCGACGGGGCGCTCTCGCCTACGGCACTGGTTGCGCGTGCTCATGAAAACGGCGTGCGCGTCCTTTCGCTGACCGACCACGATACCCTCGAAGGGCTTGAAGAGGCCCGTGCGGCGGCGCATTCATTGGGTATGCAACTGGTCAACGGGGTGGAGCTGTCCTGCACCTGGGGCGGCGCGACCATCCATATTCTGGGTTACGGATTCGATACCCAGGCCCCGGCGCTGACCGAAGCCATCGGCCGTTTGCATGAAGGACGCTGGCTGCGTGCGGAAGAAATCAGCCGTAAATTGGCGATCAAAGGTATGCCTGGCGCGCTGGAAGGCGCTCGCGCGATTCAGCAGGAGCTGGGTGACAGCGGTAATGCGCCTGCGCGTCCGCACTTTGCCGACTTCATGGTGCGCTCGGGTTTCGTCAAGGATCGCGCCGAGGCATTTCGCAAATGGCTGGGGGCGGGCAAACTGGGCGATGTGAAGCAGCACTGGCCGACGCTGGAGGACACGGTCGCCACCTTGCGGGCGTCGGGTGCGTGGGTCAGCCTTGCGCATCCTTCACATTATGACTTTACCCGCAGCAAACGGCGTAAACTGGTCGGCGATTTCGTCCAGGCCGGTGGGCACGCCATAGAAGTGGTCAATGGCATGCAGCCTGCCGATCAGGTCGGAACCCTGGCCATCCTTGCACGCGAGTTCGGTCTGCTGGTCTCTGCTGGCAGCGACTTCCACGGTCCTGGCACCTGGGGCGAGATCGGTACTTATCGTCCCGTGCCTGAAGATCTACCGCCTTTGTGGTGCAGATTCAAACATGAACAGCCTACTGCCGCCGTCTGAACAGGAAGTAATCGTGAGTCAATTTTTCCAGGTCCATCCGGAAAACCCGCAGCCGCGCCTGATCAAACAGGCCGCTGAAATCATCAAGGCCGGCGGGCTGGTGGTGTACCCGACAGATTCGTCCTATGCACTGGGCTGCCAGATCGGTGACAAGAGCGCCATCGAGCGCATCCGCCGCCTGCGCCAGCTGGACGACAAGCACAACTTCACCCTGATGTGCTGCGACCTGTCGCAGCTGGGGCTGTTTGCCAAGGTCGACACCGGCGCGTTCCGTGCACTGAAGGCGCACACGCCCGGGCCGTACACCTTCATTCTCAATGCCACCCGTGAGGTGCCGCGCCTGGTGCTGCACCCCAAGCGCCGCACCATCGGCCTGCGGGTGCCAAGCCATCCCATCGCCCAGGCCCTGCTGGAGCAATTGGGTGAGCCGCTGATGAGCGTCAGCCTGATCATGCCGGGCGACAGCGTGCCGCTCAGCGATCCCTACGAGATGCGCCAGATTCTCGAGCATCAGGTCGACCTGATCATCGACGGCGGGATCGGCGGTATTTCGGCGTCCACGGTCATTAACCTGGCCGAGGGTGAACCTCAGGTCGTTCGGGTCGGCTGTGGTGATCCGACGCCGTTCGGTGAACGCGCCTGATGACAGCCGTCGAGGCAGTGGACAGCCAGGCAGACGCCCAGCAGGAACTGCCGTTCGCGCTGGTCTACGGGCGTGCTGTCACGCAGATGCCGCTCGACCTGTACATCCCGCCCGACGCGCTGGAGGTCTTTCTCGAAGCGTTCGAAGGCCCGCTTGACCTGCTGTTGTACCTGATCCGCAAACAGAACATCGACATCCTCGATATTCCCGTTGCCGAGATCACCAAGCAGTACATGGGTTACGTCGAGCTGATGAAAACCGTGCGCCTGGAGCTGGCTGCCGAGTATCTGGTCATGGCCGCCATGCTGGCCGAGATCAAATCGCGCATGCTGTTGCCGCGCTCGGCGGAAGTCGAAGAGGAAGAAGGCGATCCACGCGCCGAGCTGATTCGCCGCTTGCAGGAATACGAACGCTTCAAGGTCGCCGCCGAGGGTATCGACGGGCTGAGCCGGGTGGGCCGCGATGTCATCGTGCCGAAACTGGACGCTCCCGAAGCCCGCGCACGCAAGTTGCTGCCGGATGTCAGCCTTGAAGAAGTGCTGATGTCGATGGCCGAAGTACTGCACCGTGGCGACATGTTCGAAAGCCACCAGGTCAGCCGCGAGGCACTGTCCACCCGCGAGCGCATGAGCGATGTCCTGGAACGTCTCAAGGGCGGCGGTTTTGTGCCGTTCGCCGAGCTGTTTACCGCCGAAGAGGGGCGTCTGGGTGTGGTCGTGACGTTCATGGCGGTGCTTGAGCTGGTCAAGGAGTCACTTGTCGAACTGGTCCAAAACGAGCCCTTTGCGGCGATCCATGTCCGGGCGCGAGCCGAGTAGAGCAAGAACACACCCATGAACCTCAACGAACCCCGCGAACTGGCCCCGCTGCTTGAAGCATTTCTGCTGGCCTCCGGAAAACCGCAGACGCTGGAGCGCCTGTATGAGTTGTTCGAGGAAGGTGAGCGCCCTGAGCCTCCGGTGTTCAAAAAGGCACTCGAGGTGTTGCGCAAGTCCTGTGAGGGGCGCGCCTTCGAGCTCAAGGAAGTGGCATCGGGTTATCGCCTGCAGATTCGTGACCGCTTCTCGCCGTGGGTCGGGCGGTTGTGGGAAGAGCGGCCGCAGCGTTACTCCCGAGCCATGCTGGAGACCCTCGCGCTGATCGCTTACCGCCAGCCGATCACGCGGGGCGAGATCGAAGATGTCCGTGGTGTCGCGGTCAACAGCCACATCGTCAAGACTCTGCTCGAGCGCGAGTGGATTCGTGTGGTGGGCTACCGGGATGTGCCCGGCAAACCGGCCATGTTCGCGACCACCAAAGGCTTTCTCGACCACTTCAATCTCAAAAGCCTCGACGAGCTGCCGCCGCTGGCCGACCTGCGCGAGATGGAAACCGAGCCGGTGCTGGATTTCGAAGAGGCACCGGTGCCTGCGCACCTGCAAGCCCTGGCCGACGCCAGCCTCGACCCGGACGCAGAGCCGGAAGCCCCGCGTGACGAAACCAGCTTCCGCAGCCTGCTGGTGGAACTGGACTCGATGGAGCAGGGCCTCAAGACCGACTTCGACGACCTGCTGCGCGCGGAGCCAGAGCCTGAAGGCGACAAAGGCGACGATGAGGTCTGATTGACTCGCGCTCCCACGCTGAAGCGTTCAGCGTGGTACACAAGTCTCGTGGGAGCGAGCTTGCTCGCGAAGGCGATGGTGCAGGCTCGCTATTTTCGGATTCTGTGCGGGCCCTTTCGCGAGCAAGCTCGCTCCCACATGACCTGTATGTAGCCATGAGCGCTCTGCGTCCTCTTGATACCTCGTCCTGGAGCGTGCAGAACGATAATCAGGACTGTCGTGCCAACGCCCAGCGCATTTCGGTCGAATTCATACGCCAGCCCAGGGTCACATCTGATACCACTCGCCATGAGATTCGCTGCCCATGAGTTCGACCAAGAACCCCTGCATCAGCCTGTGCAAGTTCGATGATGACATTTGTCTGGGATGCGGCCGCAGCAAGCGCGAAATCAAGGCCTGGAAGAAACTCGACAAGGACGACAAGCGCACGGTGCTCGAGGAGTCTGCCAAGCGGCTGGCCAAGCTCAAGACCGCCGGTCGTAAAAAGAAGAAGTGATTCGGGCATTTGCCGTTGACGCCGGATGCGTAAACCGGCGCAGGGGCGTATGATGGCCGACCCTCGGCGATCAAGTGTCGCCCGGGCTTTCAAGTATTTCGCCTTGCCGCTATCCACAGCGCGCCGGGCACAGGTCTTGCCGGTTCTCGGCCAGCCCTGATTCGACACACCGGGAGGTGCCCAGATGAGTGAAAAAGACAAGCAGGACAGCCAGGAAATCGGACCCGCAGGCGAAAAGCTGCAGAAGGTTCTGGCGCGCATTGGCGTGGGTTCACGCCGTGACGTGGAAGCCTGGATTACCCAAGGCCGTATCAAGGTCAACGGCAAGGACGCGACCCTCGGTCAACGCGTCGACCTGCATGACGCCATCAGTGTCGATGGTCGCGTCATCAAGCGCGAAGAAGCGGCCGAAACGGTCCGTCGCGTCATCATGTACAACAAGCCCGATGGTGAAATCTGCACCCGTGACGACCCGGAAGGCCGTCCGACCGTGTTCGACCGTCTGCCGCGTCCGAAGGAAGGCCGCTGGATCAACATCGGTCGTCTCGACATCAACACCACCGGCCTGCTGATGTTCACCACCGACGGTGAACTCGCCAACCGCCTGATGCACCCGTCGTTTGAAATGGACCGTGAATACGCGGTTCGTGTGCGTGGCGAAGTCGATGACGACATGCTGCTGCGCCTCAAGAATGGCGTGATTCTCGAAGACGGTCCTGCACGCTTCACCGATATCCAGCAGGCACCGGGCGGCGAAGGCTTCAACCACTGGTATCACTGCGTGGTGATGGAAGGCCGTAACCGCGAAGTGCGTCGTCTCTGGGAATCCCAGGGGCTGGTGGTCAGCCGCCTGAAGCGCGTGCGTTACGGACCGGTGTTCCTCAACTCCGACCTGCCGATGGGCCGCTGGCGCGAAATGAGCCAGTACGAAGTCGATATTCTGGCAGCTGAAGTTGGTCTGCAACCTGTGGCCCAGCCGCAGATGAATGCCAAGACCAAAGACAAGATGGAGCGTCTGCAGCGTCAATCGTCGCGCCCTCTGGGCAAAGGCGAGCGTGTTCGTACCTTGCGTCCGGCGGCTGGTGCTCCGGCGACCGGCGGCGAACGCGCACCGCGTCAGCCGCAGATCACCGGCAGCGAGCGCGATCGTCCGCGCGGTGGCGATTCGACTCAGCGTCCTTCGCCGCGCAAGGATTCGGGCAAGCCCGGTTCACGCGCGCCGCGTCCGGCCGACAACAGCCGTGGTACGCCGGTCGCCGAGCGTCCGAGCGACATGAACAAGCGTCCGGCCAAGCCGGGCCCGAAGCGTATCGGCATCAAGCTGGTCAACGATGATGCGCCGTCAGGCAAACGTCGTGGCCCACCGGCAGGTTCAGGTCAGCGTCCAGGCTTCGGTCGTCGCAAGCCTGAGTGATCGCTCGGTGTGAATGAATGGCAACGCCAGTCCACAGGGCTGGCGTTGTCGTTTTCGGCGCTCTGAAAAGCGCTGTCACACTGCGGTCACGCATCGACCTTCCGGTTTTGAACCTCAGCCGGAATGCCCGTGTACAATGCTGCGCTTTTTTCTGTGAAACAGTGCTGTTCAACGCTCCGGGCCATCCGCCTCGAACGCTGCAATTCTGTTGCGTCACAAGCGCAGCAGGTTCTATTTCGTCACAGCACAAGATCGATCAGGTGGCTATTGAATGAGTGAAACAACCTCACCCTCGGGCGAACTGAAACGCGGCCTGAAGAATCGACACATCCAGTTGATCGCCTTGGGCGGTGCCATCGGGACGGGCCTGTTTCTCGGCTCGGCGGGCGTGCTGAAATCAGCCGGGCCGTCGATGATTCTCGGTTATGCCATCTGCGGCTTCATCGCCTTCATGATCATGCGCCAGCTGGGCGAGATGATCGTCGAAGAGCCGGTCGCCGGGTCGTTCAGCCACTTCGCGCACAACTACTGGGGCGGTTTCGCCGGGTTCCTGTCGGGCTGGAATTGCTGGCTGCTGTACATTTTGGTCGGCATGTCCGAGTTGACCGCCGTCGGCAAATACATCCATTACTGGTTGCCGGACATCCCGGGCTGGGTATCCGCAGCGGCCTTCTTCGTGCTGATCAATGCCATCAACCTGACCAACGTCAAGGTGTTCGGCGAGACCGAGTTCTGGTTCGCGATCATCAAGGTGGTGGCGATCATCGGCATGATCGCGCTGGGCAGTTACATGCTGGTCAGTGGCAGCGGTGGCCCGCAGGCCTCGGTGATTAACCTCTGGGAGCATGGCGGGTTTTTCCCTAACGGCGTCGGCGGCTTGGTGATGGCGCTGGCAATCATCATGTTCTCCTTCGGCGGGCTGGAGATGCTCGGTTTCACCGCTGCCGAAGCCGAACAGCCGAAGACCGTGATCCCCAAGGCAATCAACCAGGTCATCTACCGCATCCTGATTTTCTACATCGGCGCGCTGGTGGTGCTGTTGTCGCTGACGCCCTGGGACAGCCTGCTGGCCAGTCTCAATGCGTCTGGCGATTCCTACAGCGGCAGCCCGTTCGTGCAGGTGTTCTCGATGCTGGGCAGTGACACGGCGGCGCATATTCTTAACTTCGTGGTGCTCACAGCGGCACTGTCTGTGTACAACAGCGGCACCTACTGCAACAGCCGCATGCTGGTGGGCATGGCCGAGCAGGGCGATGCACCCAGGGCGTTGGCCCAGGTCGACAGGCGCGGGGTGCCGGTCAAGGCGATTTTCGCCTCTGCCGCGGTGACACTGGTTGCGGTGCTGCTCAACTATTTCGTGCCGCAGCAGGCGCTGGAACTGTTGATGTCGCTGGTGGTGGCCACGCTGGTGATCAACTGGGCGATGATCAGCTACTCGCACCTGAAATTCCGCCAGCACATGAATCGGACCGCGCAAGTGCCGCTGTTCAAGGCGCTGTGGTATCCCTATGGCAACTATGTGTGCCTGGCGTTTGTGGTGTTTATCCTCGGCATCATGCTGATGATCCCCGGCATCCGCATATCGGTGTACGCGATACCGGTCTGGCTGGCGGTGATGTGGGTCTGTTACCGGGCCAAAAACAGGCGTAGCGTTATCGTGCCTGCCCAGTCCTCCGGCAAGTAGCCTTGCCCGTTGCCGAGAAGAAGATAACCCGATGCTGGTGATTTCCAACAACGTCCATCTGCCCGACGCCGAGATCGAATTGACTGCTATCCGTGCTCAGGGCGCAGGAGGGCAGAACGTCAACAAGGTCTCCAGCGCCGTGCATTTGCGTTTCGATATCAATGCCTCGTCGCTGCCGCCGTTCTACAAGGAACGGCTGCTGGCGTTGAGTGACAGCCGGATTACCAGCGACGGCGTGATCGTGCTCAAGGCCCAGCAGTATCGAACCCAGGAGCAGAACCGTGCCGATGCGTTGCTGCGCCTGAGTGAGCTGATCGTCAACGCGGCCAAGGTCGAAAAGAAGCGCCGCCCGACCCGCCCGACTCTCGGCTCCAAGACCCGACGCCTGGAGTCCAAGAGCAAACGCGGCTCGATCAAGGCCGGACGCGGGAAAGTGGATTTCTGAAGTGTTTTTCAGTCTCGTGCCACGCTGGAGCGCTTATCGCTATAAATAAGTCCGCTCTTGATTCTGGCCGCAGGCCGTGCGGACTTGTTCGCGAAAGGGCCCGTACCGTCGCAGAAAATTTAGCGTTCAAAACAACGCCTTCGCGAACAAGTTCGCTCCCACAAGAGCCCTCCCGCCCACGTTAGAACGTAGGAGCGAACCGGCGCCCACGCTCGAACGTAGGAGCGGACTTGTTCGCGAAAGGGCCCGTGCCGTCGCAGAAGATTTGACGTTCAAAACAATGCCTTCGCGAACAAGTTCGCTCCCACGCCCTGCGGGCAGAATCCTGAAAATTCCGCTTTCCGGGCTATTCAGGACCTGTATATCTATGAGCACCGATCATCGCTGGCGCAACGCCTGCGCCTGCTTGTACAGATAAACGCTCAACGCCAGCCCGGTAAGTGACGCCAGTGCCGCGAACAGGAAGATCGAGACGAAGCCGAAGCCGGCAGCAATCGCGCCTGCCAGTGGCCCGGTGATGCCCAATGACAGGTCTATGAACAGCGAATAAGCGCCTACTGCTGCGCCTCGGCTTGACGCCGGGACCAGATTGACCGCTTCCACACCCAGCGCCGGGAACACCAGCGAGAACCCGAAACCGGTCAGCGCCGCGCCAGCCAGTGCCAGGTTTGGAGTGGGTGCCAGCCACAGCAGCAACAGGCCCAGGCTTTCCACCGACAGACAGACAATCGCCACTCGAAAGCCGCCCAGGCGATTGATCAGGTTGCCGAACAGCAGGCGCGCGGCGATGAAGCTGCCGCCAAACAGCGTCAGGCACAGCGCGGCATTCGGCCAGTGGTTGCTGGCGTAATACAGGGTGATGAACGTCGCGATAGTGCCGAAACCGATACCGCCCAGCGCGAGGCCCATGCCATGCGGAAACACTCGCCCCAGCACATGCATGAACGGCAGTCGCTCACCCTGCACAATCGGCGCGGGCTCTTTGTGCCATGTCAGGTAAAGCCCCAGCGCGCACAGCAGCATGATGCTCACGCCCACTGTCCACAGGCCGAGTTCGTCAACCATCCACACACCTAATGGCGCACCAATGGCCAGCGCGCCGTAGCTGGCGATACCATTCCAGGAAATGACCTTGGCGGTGTTCTGCGCGCCGACCCGGCCTATGCCCCAGCCAATCGAACCCGAACCGACCAGGCTTTCCGCGGCACCGAGGATCACCCGGCCAATCAGCAGAATCACCAGGCTCGCCATCGGCCAACTGTCCAGCCATACCGGCACCAGCATGAACACACCGCTCAGCCCGCAGCCGGTCAGCCCGATCTGCACGGCCTTCTTGCTGCCCAGATTGTCGATGATGCGACTTGCCCAGGGCCGACTGATCAGCGTGGCCAGGTATTGCACGCTGATGACCAGTCCTGCGATGACTGCACCGAAGCCCAGATCACTGTGGACGTAGCCGGGCAGAACGGCGAGGGGAATGCCGATGTTCAGGTAGCCGATGAAGGTGAACATCACAATGGAAACGACGGTCAGGGTAACGGCCATCGGGGTTTGCGGTGTGTTTTTCGGTGTCTCGGACATGGGGCGGGCTTTCATTCTGTGCGGGCATGGCGTTCGAGCGGGCAGGGAAAAACCCTTAGCAAGCTCTCGAAGTGCTCATCATACCGATGCATCGGGTGATGCAGGTGCAACAGATTGAAATAAACGTGAATGGAAGGTTATTCGTGCCTGGGTGCCACAAGGTGTGTGGTCACGAGGGCGGCCAGGGCGTTTTCCTGAGTACCGAAGCGGGCGAGCAGGGCGCTCTGTTTTTCCGGGCTGAGGCGTGACCAGATCTCGATCATTTTCTCGGCGGTGCCAATCAGGGCGCTGGCTTGCGTTTCAGTGAAGTCGCTCATAAAAATCTGCTGTTTGCCTGTTGCTGGTTTTCCAGGCGTATTGAAAACCGGCAAAACCGTTTTTCGATACGCCTGAAAACAATCGCCTTCAGTCTTTGCGTCCGGCTTTCTGGCTGTCTTGAGCCGAGGGTGCTGCTTTCATTGCGACAGGTTGACCAAGCTCTTGCTGAGCCAGAGTCGACTGTTGTGGTTCCTGTTGGCCTGGTGGGAAGTTAGGGATTTCATGCATCGTCGTCGCTCCTCGCAAGGGGTTGCAGATAGAACCGTGCTTTAAAAAGCCTGCGCAGGATAACCCACCGAAAATGACAATCAGGATATTTTTTTACCCCGATTGCCCTGATCGTGAAACAAAATGGCTTTTTTACTGTCCGGCTTTTTATCTCGCGAGGCGCTGACGAGCTTGATTTCATTGGGCCAGACCGTGTGAGCAGGGGCCGCGGCCCGTTGAACATTTTATTTTCGGCCTTCTGCATCCTTGGCCACTTCGTCAGTGCGCGCGGCCATGATGAAATCGTTGCGGTGCAGGCCCTTGATCGAGTGGCTCCACCAGGTCACGGTCACTTTGCCCCACTCGGTCAACAGGCCCGGGTGATGGCCTTCCGCTTCGGCAATTTCGCCCACTGCGTTGGTGAACGCCAGCGCCCATTTGAAGTTCTTGAACAGAAACACTTTTTCCAGCTGCATCACCGCGTCGCGGACCTCGATGTTCCAGTCCGGGATCTGCTTGAGCAGTTCCGGCAATTCGGCTTCGCTGACCTGCGGCGCGTCGGCACGGCAGGCTTCACAGTGAGCTTGATTCAAGGTGGTCATAAGCAGAGGGTCCTTTTCGGATAGCGGGCCGAGGGTCAGGCGGCGTGGCTTTTGGTTTTAGGTGGAAATTTGGGAGCGTGCAAGCCCAACTGCATGCCTTGCCCGACCAGCGCCATGATGTCTTGCTGCGCCAGATCGAACAGACGCTTCAAATCCGGCAGGACAAAGTACAGCGGTTGCAGAATGTCGATGCGATACGGTGTGCGCATCGCTTCAAGCGGATCGAAAGGCTGGTGTTCGGGGGCTGACGACAAGCTGTAAACCGCCTCCTTTGGCGAAGAAAGAATACCGCCGCCGTAGATTTTCCGTCCTTGTGGTGTGTCGACCAGGCCGAACTCGATGGTCATCCAGTACAGCCGGGCCAGGTACACGCGTTGTTCCTTGCTCGCGCTCAGGCCGAGTTTGCCGTAGGTGTGGGTGAATTCGGCAAACCATGGATTGGTCAGCAGCGGGCAGTGGCCAAATATTTCATGAAAGATGTCCGGTTCCTGCAGGTAGTCCAGTTCTTCTGCGGTACGAATGAACGTTGCCACCGGAAAACGCTTGCTGGCCAGCAGCTCAAAGAACGTCTGGAAGGGGATCAGCGCGGGAACTCGCTCGACCTGCCAGCCAGTGGTCGCGCCCAGAACCTTGTTGATTTCGCCTAGCTGAGGGATGCGATCGAGCGGCAGGCCCAGTTGTTCGATGCCGTCCAGATACTCCTGACAGGCGCGCCCTTCGATGATGGTCATCTGCCGGGTGATCAGGGTGTTCCATACCGCATGTTCGTCCGCCGTGTAATCGATGAAACCCGAAGCGTCCGGCTCGCGTGCCACGTAAAGCGTCTGGGCCATGCTGATGTCCTCGAAAGGCTGCTGTTTTTAAAGTGTTCTTGTCAAAGCCTGTGGTCAGGAATAACCCGGTTTCGGAGGCACGTCAGCGGCTGTGAGCGGGGTGGCGCGAGGATTTGATCACTGGTCCGTAACGAAAAGTTTACGATTACGATAGGCGGGGCCTGAAATCAGCCATTCTGTCGCTCGCGAAGTGTGAATGCGTAACGTATTGTTGACATTAATTTTGCTGCCTCACAAAAAACTACCCTCACAGGGGCGATGACTCATGCGCATCAAGGTGCACTGCCAGAACCGCATCGGCATTCTTCGCGACATTCTCGATCTGCTGGTGGCTTACGGTGTCAACGTGGCACGCGGTGAAGTGGGGGGCGAGCACGGTGATGCGATCTATCTGCATTGCCCGAACCTGATCAACCTGCAGTTCCAGGCCCTGCGCCCGAAGTTCGAGGCGATCACCGGGGTGTTCGGCGTCAAGCGTGTCGGGCTGATGCCCAGCGAGCGCCGGCACATGGAGCTCAATGCCTTGCTCGGCGCGCTGGAATTCCCGGTGTTGTCCATCGACATGGGCGGGGCCATCGTTGCGGCCAATCGTGCCGCCGCGCAGTTGCTGGGTGTGCGGGTCGATGAAGTGCCGGGCATGCCCTTGTCGCGTTACGCCGAAGATTTCGACCTGCCTGAGCTGGTGCGCGCCAGCCAGTCGCGGATCAATGGCCTGCGGGTCAAGGTATGCGGCGATGTGTTTCTTGCCGACATCGCGCCTCTGCAATCGGAACATGACGACAGCGAGGCGATGGCCGGGGCCGTGCTGACACTGCACCGCGCTGATCGGGTCGGTGAGCGCATTTACCATGTGCGCAAGCAAGAGCTGCGTGGCTTCGACAGCATTTTTCAAAGCTCGAAGGTCATGGCTGCTGTGGTTCGCGAGGCGCGGCGCATGGCGCCCCTGGATGCGCCGCTGCTGATCGAGGGGGAAACCGGTACCGGCAAGGAATTGCTGGCCCGCGCCTGTCACCTGGCCAGCCCGCGCGGCCAGTCACCGCTGATGGCGCTCAACTGCGCCGGGTTGTCGGAGTCCATGGCCGAGATCGAGCTGTTCGGCTATGACCCCGGCGCGTTCGAAGGCGCGCGAGCGGAAGGGCGGCTGGGGCTGTTGGAACTGACCGCGGGCGGCACGCTGTTTCTTGATGGCGTGGGTGAGCTGAGCGCGCGCATGCAGGCCAAGCTGCTGCGCTTCATTCAGGACGGAAGCTTTCGCCGGGTCGGCAGTGACGAGGACATGTTTCTCGATGTGCGGGTGATGTGTTCGACCCAGGTCGATCTGTCGGAGCTGTGCGCCAAGGGCATGTTCAGGCAGGACCTTTATCATCGCCTTAACGTGCTGTCGCTGCATATACCGCCGCTGCGCGACTGTCTGGACGGTCTTGAGCCTCTGGTGGAGCATTTTCTCGATCAGGCCAGCCGGCAGATCGGCTGTTCGCTGCCCGGCATATCACCTGCGGCCATCAAGCGTCTGAGTCAGTACCACTGGCCCGGCAATGTGCGGCAACTGGAAAACGTATTGTTTCAGGCTGTATCGCTGTGTGACGGCGGCAAGGTGCAGGCCGAACACATTCGTTTGCCGGATTACGGCGTGCGACAGGGATTGAGTGAGGTGTCGCTGGAGGGCGGGCTGGGCGCAATTATCGGGCGCTTTGAAAAGTCGGTGCTGGAACAACTGTATGCGCAATATCCCAGCAGTCGCCAATTAGGCAAACGCCTGGGGGTGTCTCATACAACGATTGCCAACAAGTTGCGCGACTATGAAGTGGGGCGCGAATCAGATCCGCATTCAGTCGATAAATAACTCGCTGATTGATGACTCTGCAACTTAACGTCGTGCATGCGCCTCGCACCTTATAGAGCGGCGAGGCGTCGTGCACAGGCTGTGACAGCGAAAAGCCTCAACCGTTGCTGCAGCCGTTGCCCATCACCTGATAGCTCATAATGTGGCGTGCGCCTTGCGAGTCCTCATACACCATGCGTGCCGGGACCACTTCGCAGACATTGGGGACCTGGCTGATGGAGATAACCCGGGCGATATCCAGATGCGTGCCGTAGGTATATTGCTCGACACGCGCCTGTTGCGCCGCCACTTTGGTCTGCGATTCTTCGGCCATGGCGAAACTGCTGATGCCGCACAGGGCCAGGGCCATTAATAAAGCTTTCATTGTCGTTTACCTTTTTGAAAGTGAGCGCCGTCGCATCACGTTTTTGACGTCATGGGCTCAGGCGGTCTGATGCGTTTTTCGAGTTGGAACAACACTGCGTGGGGGCAGTTGATGTTTGCCTTGTTGGCGGATCGAATTCTATGCCTGTTGCAACAGCGCATATATAAAGACTTTGGATAAGCGCTTTTATCAAAATGGTAATAATCTGACGTACTGCTTCACGCGTGCGGCTTGTCGTCATGGCCCCGGTCCCGCCGGTAAGACCAACGTCGAATGGCCCCTGCGGATGAGGCGGGATACAACAGGGGCATAAAACAACAACTATCCACCGAGGTAACCAAGATGAGTGCAGCTTCCCTGTACCCCGTCCGCCCAGAAGTCGCAGCGACTACGCTGACGGATGAAGCGACCTACAAGGCCATGTACCAGCAGTCGGTGGTCAACCCTGATGGTTTCTGGCGTGAACAGGCTCAGCGCCTCGACTGGATCAAACCTTTCACCGTGGTCAAGCAGACCTCGTTCGATGATCACCGTGTCGATATCAAATGGTTCGCCGATGGCACGCTGAACGTCGCCTATAACTGTCTGGATCGCCATCTGGAAGAGCGCGGCGACAGCATCGCCATCATCTGGGAGGGCGACGACCCTTCCGAGCACCGGGAAATCACCTACCGCGAACTGCACGCCGAAGTGTGCAAGTTCGCCAACGCGCTGCGTGGCCAGGACGTGCACCGTGGCGACGTCGTGACGATCTACATGCCGATGATCCCCGAGGCTGTGGTCGCCATGCTGGCGTGCGCCCGGATCGGTGCGATTCACTCGGTGGTGTTCGGCGGTTTCTCGCCCGAAGCGCTGGCTGGCCGGATCATCGATTGCAGTTCCAAAGTGGTTATCACCGCCGACGAAGGTCTGCGTGGCGGCAAGAAGACTGCGCTCAAGGCCAACGTCGACCGCGCCCTGACCAACCCGGAAACCAGCAGCGTGCAGAAGGTTATCGTCTGCAAGCGCACCGGGGGCGAGATCGAATGGAACCGTCACCGTGATATCTGGTACCACTCGCTTCTGGAAGTGGCGTCCAGCACCTGCGCGCCGAAAGAGATGGGCGCCGAAGAGTCGCTGTTCATTCTCTACACCTCGGGCTCGACCGGCAAACCCAAGGGCGTGTTGCACACCACCGCAGGTTATCTGCTGTATGCGGCGCTGACCCACGAGCGCGTGTTCGACTACAAGCCTGGCGAAATCTACTGGTGCACCGCTGACGTCGGCTGGGTGACCGGGCACAGTTATATTGTCTACGGCCCTCTGGCCAATGGTGCGACCACGCTGCTGTTCGAAGGCGTGCCAAACTATCCGGACATCACCCGTGTGTCGAAAATCATCGACAAGCACAAGGTCAATATTCTCTACACCGCGCCGACCGCGATCCGCGCCATGATGGCTGAAGGCACCAAGTCCGTTGAAGGCGCCGACGGTTCCAGCCTGCGCCTGCTGGGTTCGGTGGGCGAGCCGATCAACCCGGAAGCCTGGGCCTGGTACTACAACACGGTCGGCAAGCAGAACTGCCCGATTGTCGATACCTGGTGGCAGACCGAAACCGGCGGCATCCTGATCAGCCCGTTGCCAGGCGCGACCGCCCTGAAGCCGGGCTCGGCGACACGTCCGTTCTTTGGCGTGATCCCGGCGCTGGTGGACAACCTGGGCAACCTCATCGAGGGTGCTGCCGAGGGTAATCTGGTAATCCTCGATTCGTGGCCGGGCCAGTCGCGCTCGCTGTACGGCGATCACGACCGTTTCGTCGATACGTACTTCAAGACCTTCCGCGGCATGTACTTCACCGGTGACGGTGCCCGTCGTGACGAGGACGGTTATTTCTGGATCACCGGGCGTGTGGATGACGTGCTCAACGTTTCCGGGCACCGCATGGGTACCGCGGAAATCGAAAGCGCGATGGTTGCGCACCCGAAAGTCGCCGAGGCGGCCGTGGTCGGTGTGCCGCATGACCTGAAGGGGCAGGGCATCTACGTCTACGTCACCCTCAACGGCGGTGAAGAACCAAGCGACGCGTTGCGTACCGAATTGCGCAACTGGGTGCGCAAGGAGATCGGCCCGATTGCCTCGCCTGACTTCATTCAGTGGGCGTCGGGCCTGCCGAAGACCCGTTCGGGCAAAATCATGCGCCGTATCCTGCGCAAGATTGCGACTGCCGAGTACGATGCGCTGGGTGACATCTCCACCCTGGCTGACCCGGGCGTGGTGCAGCATCTGATCGACACGCACAAGACCATGAATGCTGCCTGAGCGATCCTGTGACTGAAGCGCCCCGTTCGGTGAGAGCCGAACGGGGCGCTTTTGTTTCAAGTGTCTGACTTGGAAAACGGGATATATATCGGGTTGTTACCGGTCTACACGGTGTTGTCGAACGTTGCTTCGTTGTAGGACACGTCCGAGCTTTCTATGTAAGAAGGTGCGACACCGCAGGGCTTTTAAACCCCCATGTGACACGCTGGGCTTGCCGGATTAAAAGGGTTTGCCAATAATGGGCGCGCTTTTTGCTGTTATGACAGGTTGAGTCTGTGTTGCTGGATCAGCAGATACAGGCCCCGTCAATACCGTGTAGTGGGTTTTCATGCGCTTCTGTAACTAGTTGTCGCATTGAAGAAATATCGACTTCGAGCCTGTCGTTAAAATGCCCCTCATTCGCCGAAGGGCTGTGAGCCGCCTGCGCGGTGTCACGTACCCGGCGTCGCTTTTCCCCGAGGTTGTCCTTTCGCACATTGGGCGCTTGCTCACTTTGCCACTTGTCGTGCTTTACCGATGGAGTCCCTGGAAATGAAAAAGCTCATGCTTATTGGCGCGATGGCGTTGTCCGTGCTCGCCCAGCCGATCTTTGCTGATGAAAAACCACTGAAAATCGGTATCGAAGCGGCTTACCCTCCGTTCGCGTCCAAGGCCCCGGACGGCAGCATCGTCGGCTTTGACTACGACATCGGCAATGCGCTGTGTGAAGAAATGAAGGTCAAGTGCACCTGGGTCGAGCAGGAGTTCGACGGCCTTATCCCGGCGCTGAAAGTGCGCAAGATCGATGCGATCCTGTCGTCGATGTCCATCACTGACGACCGCAAGAAGTCCGTGGACTTCACCGGCAAGTATTACAATTCCCCGGCGCGTCTGGTCATGAAGGACGGCACCACGGTCAGCGACAGCCTGGCAGAACTCAAGGGCAAGAAGATCGGCGTGCAGCGTGGCTCGATCCACGAGCGGTTCGCCCGCGAAGTGCTCGCTCCCAAGGGTGTCGAAGTGACGCCGTACGGTTCGCAGAACGAAATCTACCTGGACATCGGTGCAGGCCGCCTCGACGGTACTGTCGCCGACGCCACGCTGTTGCAGGATGGCTTCCTGAAAACCGACGCTGGCAAAGGCTATGCGTTCGTAGGCCCGTCGTTCGTCGATCCGAAATACTTCGGTGACGGCATCGGCATTGCTGTGCGCAAGGGCGACAAGGCCAACCTTGACCGTCTCAACGCCGCCATCGCCGCGATTCGTGCCAACGGCAAGTACAAGGCCATCCAGGACAAGTATTTCGATTTCGACATCTACGGCAAATAAGTCGTCGTCCTTACCCTGACCAATGGCGCAAACAGAATTGCCTGGATTGCGCCATTTTTATTCCACGCTTGAGGACCGCACATCATGTTGAAAGGTTACGGAGCTGTCATCCTCGAAGGTGCCTGGCTGACGTTGCAGCTGGCCCTGTCGTCGATGGCTCTGGCGATCGTTCTCGGTCTGATCGGCGTGGCGCTGAGGCTGTCTCCGGTACGCTGGATTGCCTGGCTGGGCGATCTGTACAGCACGGTGATTCGTGGCATTCCCGATCTGGTCCTGATTCTGCTGATCTTCTACGGCGGCCAGGACCTGCTCAACCGCGTTGCCCCCCTGCTGGGGTTTGACGACTACATCGACCTTGATCCGTTGATGGCCGGCATCTGCACGCTGGGCTTCATCTTCGGCGCGTATCTCTCGGAAACCTTTCGCGGCGCATTCATGGCCATCCCCAAGGGGCAGGCCGAGGCAGGCATGGCGTATGGCCTGAGCAGTGGCAAGGTGTTCTTCCGCATTCTGGTGCCGCAGATGATTCGTCTGGCGATTCCCGGCTTCACCAACAACTGGCTGGTGCTGACCAAGGCCACCGCGCTGATTTCCGTGGTCGGTCTGCAGGACATGATGTTCAAGGCCAAGCAGGCGGCCGATGCCACCCGCGAGCCTTTCACCTTCTTTCTGGCGGTTGCGGCGATGTACCTGGTGATCACCAGTGTGTCGCTGCTCGCCTTGCGTTACCTCGAAAAACGCTACTCGGTAGGCGTGAGGGCGGCTGACTTATGATCTTTGACTACAACGTGATCTGGGACAGCCTGCCGCTGTACTTCGGCGGCCTGCTGACCACCCTCAAGCTGTTGGCGATTTCGCTCGCGTTCGGGCTGCTGGCGGCATTGCCGCTGGGCCTGATGCGGGTCTCGAAAAACCCCTGGGTGAACATGCCTGCCTGGCTGTATACCTACGTGATTCGCGGCACGCCGATGCTGGTGCAACTGTTCCTGATCTACTACGGGCTGGCCCAGTTCGACGCGGTGCGCGAAAGCTTTTTGTGGCCCTGGCTGTCCAGCGCTACCTTTTGTGCCTGCCTGGCGTTCACCATCAACACCAGCGCCTACACGGCGGAGATCATCGCCGGCAGCCTCAAGGCAACACCGGCCGGTGAAATCGAGGCCGCGCGGGCCATGGGCATGTCGAAAGCCAAGATGTACCGGCGCATTCTGCTGCCCTCGGCCTTGCGCCGGGCGCTGCCGCAGTACAGTAACGAGGTCATGATGATGCTGCAGACTACCAGCCTGGCGTCCATCGTGACCCTGATCGACATCACCGGCGCGGCGCGTACGGTCAATGCGCAGTTCTACCTGCCTTTCGAGGCTTATATCACCGCAGGCGTTTTCTATCTGGGCCTGACATTCATTCTGGTGCGGCTGTTCAAGATCGCCGAACGTCGCTGGCTGGGCTACCTCGCCCCACGGAAGGTCTGAAATGCAAAGAACCGATCATGTATTGCCGTGGAGTACCCTCGGCACCGAACGCACGCTGAGTGTCTTTCGCTTCGGCACCGGTGAGCGCAAGGCGTACATTCAGGCCAGCCTGCATGCCGACGAACTGCCCGGCATGCGCACAGCCTGGGAGCTGAAAAAGCGTCTGACCGAACTTGAGCAGCAAGGCCTTCTCAAAGGTGTCGTCGAACTGGTGCCGGTGGCCAATCCACTGGGCCTGGGGCAGTTGCTGCAAGGCGCGCATCAGGGCCGTTTCGAGTTCGGCAGTGGCAAGAACTTCAATCGTGACTTCACCGAGCTGAGCGAACCGGTCGCCGAGTTGCTGGAAGGACAGTTGGGCGATGACCCGCGTGCCAACACCCGGCTGATTCGTCAGGCAATGAGCGCTGCGCTCGAGGCTCTGCCTGCGCCGCAGAGCGAACTGCAAGGCATGCAACGCATCCTGCTCAGTCATGCCTGTGTCGCTGATGTGGTGCTCGATCTGCACTGTGATGCCGATGCCGCGCTGCACATGTACGCCTTGCCGCAGCACTGGCCACAATGGCGTTCGCTGTCGGCGCATCTGAATATCCAGGTGGCGCTGCTTGCCGAAGATTCCGGTGGCAGCTCCTTCGATGAGGCCTGCTCGCTGCCGTGGCTGCGTCTTTCGCGGATTTTCCCGCAGGCGCAGATCCCGCTGGCCTGCCTCGCGACCACTCTTGAGCTGGGCGGTCAGGCCGACACCGGCAAGCCGCAGGCACTCGCGCACGCCGAGGGTATTCTGGCGTTCCTCGCCGAACAGGGTTTTATCAGCGGCGACTGGCCGCAGCCGACGCACGAAGCCTGCGAGGGCTTGCCGTTCGAAGGCACCGAATTGCTCTATGCGCCGCACCCTGGCGTGGTGACGTACCTGCGCGCTGCAGGCGACAGGGTCGAGGTGGGCGATCCGCTGTTCGAAGTGATCGACCCACTGTCCGATCAGGTCAGTACCATTTGTGCGAATACTGCCGGGGTGTTGTTCGCCATCGAGCGGCTTCGTTACGCTCAACCCGGTTTCTGGCTGGCCAAGGTGGCGGGGCGCACGGCGCTGCGTCACGGACGTCTGCTCAGTGATTGACCGTTCTGTGGAAACCCAAAGCATGAACAAACTGGAAGTGCAGGATCTGCACAAGCGCTATGGCAGTCACGAAGTGATCAAGGGCGTGTCCCTGACCGCAAAAGCCGGCGATGTCATCAGCATCATTGGCTCCAGCGGCTCGGGCAAAAGCACCTTTCTGCGCTGCATCAACCTGCTCGAACAGCCCCATGCCGGCAAGATCCTGCTCAACAACGAAGAGTTGAAGCTGGTGCCGAACAAGGACGGCGGCCTGAAGGCTGCCGACGCCAAACAGTTGCAGCGCATGCGCTCGCGTCTGTCGATGGTGTTTCAGCACTTCAATCTGTGGTCGCACATGACTGCACTGCAGAACATCATCGAAGCGCCGGTCCATGTGTTGGGTGTGTCGAAAAAGGAAGCGCTGGAGAAGGCCGAGCACTATCTGGCCAAAGTCGGCGTGTCCCATCGCAAGGACGCTTACCCTGGGCACATGTCCGGCGGTGAGCAGCAGCGCGTGGCGATTGCCCGCGCACTGGCGATGGAGCCCGAGGTGATGCTGTTCGATGAGCCGACCTCGGCGCTGGACCCGGAACTGGTCGGTGACGTGCTCAAGGTCATGCAGGGCCTGGCTCAGGAAGGCCGCACCATGGTGGTGGTGACTCACGAAATGGGTTTTGCCCGTGAGGTCTCCAATCAGCTGGTTTTCCTGCATCAGGGCGTTGTTCTGGAGCGTGGCGATCCGCGCGAAGTGCTGGCCAATCCGCAGACCGAGCGTTTGCAGCAATTCCTGTCCGGCAGCCTGAAGTGACGATCGGCAGCGCATGACGATGCCTTTTTATGCCAGAACAGGGCATGCTGCGCGACGCGCGACACGACCTGGATGTTCCAGACCGAGCTATCTTTCCAGACTCGGCTTTTGCGGCGATACGTATCGGATGTCCCAATGACTGCCCATCGAATAGGTTTCCTCGTCTGGCCTGGCACCAAAGCCCTGACCCTGGCACTGGCCGAGGAAGCCTTGCGCGTTGCGCAGCGCGTTCATCCCGAAGTGGTCTATGAACTGTCGTTCCTGCAGGCCGAGGCCGCGGAGCCTTCGGCGGTTGCCGGCGCGTGGCAGTTGCCGGGTGAGCCCTGGGCGGGGCGGCTGGAAGGCTTTCAGAAGCTGTTTTTACTGGCTGACGAGCCTCCTGCAGGTGTGGCCCCGGCGCTGGGCAGCGCGCTCAAGCAACTGGTGCGTGCCGGTTGTTCGATTGGCGGGCTGTCGGCGGGCGTCTATCCGCTTGCGCAACTGGGCCTGCTGGATGGCTACCGGGCCGCTGTGCACTGGCGCTGGCAGGACGACTTCGCCGAGCGCTTCCCCAAGGTCATCGCCACCAGCCATTTGTTCGATTGGGACCGGGATCGCCTGACTGCCTGTGGTGGCATGTCGGTGCTCGACCTACTGCTGGCGGTGCTGTCCCGTGATCATGGGGCCGAACTGGCCGGGGCGGTTTCCGAGGAGCTGGTGGTCGAGCGCATTCGCGAAGGCGGCGAGCGTCAGCGCATTCCGCTGCAGAACCGTCTGGGCTCCAGCCATCCCAAGCTGACCCAAGCGGTACTGTTGATGGAGGCCAACATCGAAGAGCCGTTGACCACCGACGAAATCGCCCAGCACGTGTGCGTGTCTCGTCGTCAATTGGAACGGATCTTCAAGCAGTACCTTAACCGTGTGCCCAGTCAGTATTATCTGGAGCTGCGCTTGAACAAGGCGCGCCAGATGCTGATGCAGACCAGCAAGTCGATCATTCAGATCGGCCTTTCGTGCGGTTTTTCCTCGGGGCCGCACTTCTCCAGCGCTTACCGCAATTTCTTCGGTGCCACGCCGCGTGAAGACCGCAATCAGCGACGCAGCAGCAGCCCGTTCGAACTTTCCCCTGTGCCTGCCGAACGCGGTTGATTGCCTTGTCGCGATAGAAGTGCTGCCGCGACAGCTCTGGTCCAGACAGGCCAGCCTCAATCCGTTTAAACTGCGCCTTTGTGACGCAAATTGTCGCATTGCCGAAAACCTTGAAAAAACCCGGTTTTGCGCTGTAACAAGTTGTCGCCTGGCGGCAAGGCCGAACACAATTCAGTCCTTACAATCTTTCCATCGCTCGCCAGTTTCAGGCAGGCGTTCCTCATCAGGAGACTCCGATGTCCGTTGAGCATGCTGCGGTGCAACGCGCCGATTTCGACCAGGTAATGGTCCCCAATTACGCCCCGGCCGGGTTCATCCCCGTGCGCGGTGCGGGCTCCCGGGTCTGGGATCAGGCGGGGCGCGAACTGGTGGATTTCTCGGGCGGGATCGCCGTCAACGTATTGGGCCACTGCCACCCGGCGCTGGTCGGTGCCTTGACCGAGCAGGCCAATAACCTCTGGCATGTGTCCAACGTCTTCACCAACGAGCCGACCCTGCGTCTGGCGAAAAAACTGGTGGATGCGACGTTCGCCGAGCGCGTGTTCTTCTGTAACTCCGGTGCTGAAGCCAACGAAGCCGCTTTCAAGCTGGCGCGTCGTGTGGCGCATGATCAGTACGGCCCGGAAAAGTACGAAATCATCGCGGCCCTGAACAGTTTTCATGGCCGTACCCTGTTCACTGTCAGCGTGGGTGGGCAGCCGAAGTACTCCGATGGTTTCGGGCCGAAGATCACCGGCATCAGCCATGTGCCGTACAACGACCTCGACGCACTGAAGGCCGCCGTTACCGACAAGACCTGTGCCGTGGTGTTGGAGCCGATCCAGGGCGAGGGCGGTGTGCTGCCGGGTCAGCTTGAGTACCTGCAAGGTGCGCGCAAGCTGTGTGACGAGCACAACGCGCTGCTGGTGTTCGATGAAGTGCAGAGCGGCATGGGCCGTAGCGGCCATCTGTTCGCCTACATGCATTACGGCGTGACCCCGGACATCCTTTCCAGCGCCAAGAGCATCGGCGGCGGCTTCCCGCTGGCGGCCATGCTCACCACTGAAAAGCTCGCCAAGCACTTTGCGGTCGGCGTCCATGGCACCACCTATGGCGGTAACCCGCTGGCTTGCGCGGTCGGTGAAGCGGTCATCGATGTCGTCAATACGCCTGAAGTGCTGGCTGGCGTGCAGCGCAAGCATCAACAGTTCAAGACCCGTCTGGAAAGCATCGGCCAGCAGTACGGCGTGTTCAGCGAAGTGCGCGGTCTGGGCTTGCTGATCGGTTGCGTGTTATCCGATGCCTGGAAAGGCAAGGCCAAGGACATCTTCAATGCGGCCGAGGCCCAGGACCTGATGATTCTGCAGGCCGGCCCTGACGTGATTCGTTTCGCGCCGAGCCTGGTGATTGAAGACGCAGACATCGAAGAGGGCCTGAACCGCTTCGAACGCGCCATCGCCAAACTGACATCCTGACTCGATTGCAACCTTGCGGTGCCCGCCTGATGGCGGGTGCCGAACCTGTTTCCTGCGCCATGCGGCCTGACGCCGCGTGGTGCTCTTACTAGCGCCGGTCGTAAAGGCTGGTCGATCTACAAGGAGTGGCACCATGCTGGTAATGCGCCCTGCGCAAATGGCTGACCTGGCCGAGGTTCAACGCCTCGCTGCCGACAGCCCTATCGGTGTCACGTCCTTGCCCGACGATGCTGGCCGCCTGACCGACAAGATCGGCTCGTCGGAGGCGTCGTTTGCCGCCGAGGTCAGCTTCAACGGCGAAGAAACCTACTTCTTCGTGCTCGAAGACAGCGAAAGCGGCAAGCTGGTGGGCTGCTCGGGCATCGTGGCCTCGGCGGGCTATTCCGAGCCGTTCTACAGTTTCCGCAACGAAACCTTCGTGCATGCTTCCCGTGAGCTGAAGATCCATAACAAGATTCACGTGCTGTCGCAGTGTCATGACCTGACCGGCAACAGTCTGCTGACCAGTTTCTACGTGGTCCCGGAGCTGGTCGGCACGGCATGGTCGGAGCTCAATTCGCGCGGCCGTCTGCTGTTTGTCGCCAGTCACCCCGAGCGCTTTGCCGATTCGGTGGTGACCGAGATCGTCGGTTACAGCGATGAGCAGGGCGACTCACCATTCTGGGATGCCATCGGGCGCAACTTCTTCGATATCAATTACGCCGCTGCCGAACGCCTGTGCGGGCTGAAAAGCCGGACCTTCCTCGCTGAGCTGATGCCGCATTACCCGATCTACGTGCCACTGCTGCCCGACGCGGCGCAGGAAGCCATGGGGCAGGTGCATCCGCGCGCGCAGATCACCTTCGACATCCTGATGCGCGAAGGTTTTGAAACCGATCACTACATCGACATTTTCGACGGTGGACCGACGCTGCACGCGCGGGTATCCGGGATCCGTTCGATTGCCCAGAGCCGTCTGGTTCCGGTCAAGGTCGAGCCCGGGCAAACCAGCGATGTCGGCAAGGGCGGGCGTCTGTATCTGATCGCCAATGGCCTGTTGCAGGACTACCGCGCGGTGCTCCTGGAGCTGGACTGGGCGCCCGGCAGGCCGGTGGTGCTGAGCCTCCTGGCTGCCGATGCCCTGGGTGTTGGTGAAGGTGCCAGTGTGCGGATCGTCGCGGTCTGAACCGGACGTTCGATAGCTGATTAGCGAGTTTCAAGGCTCTTGATGAGCCGCTGAGGAGATAA
Organism: Pseudomonas sp. MWU16-30316; assembly: GCF_020515645.1. Lineage (NCBI taxonomy): Bacteria > Pseudomonadati > Pseudomonadota > Gammaproteobacteria > Pseudomonadales > Pseudomonadaceae > Pseudomonas > Pseudomonas sp. MWU16-30316. The sequence goes on from NZ_JAIZAZ010000001.1 coordinate 1,114,084, forward strand.
CATGATCGTTCGTCCTGTACGCAGCAGCGACCTGCCCGCGTTGATCGAGCTGGCGCGCAGCACCGGCGCCGGTCTGACGACCCTGCCCGCCAATGAGCAGCGTCTGGCGCACCGGGTAGGCTGGGCCGAAAAGACCTTTCGCGGCGAAGCCGAGCGCGGCGACGCCGATTACCTGTTCGTGCTGGAAGATGATGACGGCCGGGTGGTGGGCATTTCCGCCATCGCCGGAGCGGTCGGTCTGCGCGAGCCCTGGTACAACTACCGGGTTGGTCTGACCGTCAGTGCTTCACAGGAGCTGAACATCTACCGGGAAATTCCGACCCTGTTCCTGGCCAACGACCTGACCGGCAATTCCGAGCTGTGCTCGCTGTTCCTGCACAGCGATTCGCGCACCGGCCTCAACGGCCGCCTGCTGTCCAAGGCGCGCATGCTGTTCATCGCCGAATTCCCCAGGCTGTTCGGCAACAAGATCATTGCCGAAATGCGCGGCATGTCAGATGAGCAGGGCCGTTCGCCGTTCTGGGAAAGCCTGGGGCGGCACTTCTTCAAGATGGAATTCAGCCAGGCCGATTACCTGACCGGCGTGGGCAACAAGGCATTCATCGCTGAACTGATGCCCAAATTTCCGTTGTACAGCTGCTTTCTTTCCGAAGACGCACGCAACGTGATCGGTCGGGTGCACGCCGACACCGAGCCTGCGCTGACCATGCTCAAGAGCGAGGGCTTTTCGTATCAGGGTTATGTCGACATCTTCGATGCCGGCCCGGCCATCGAGTGCGAGACCGGCAAGATTCGCGCAATCAAGGACAGCCAGGCGCTGGTGCTGGCCATCGGCACGCCCGGTGACGATGCTCCACAGTTCCTGATCTACAACCGCAAGCGTGAAGACTGCCGCGTGACCGTAGGCGCTGCGCGTTTTGCCGCTGGCACGCTGGTCGTCGCTCCGCAAACCGCCAGGCGGCTGCGCATGAGTGCCGGCGACAACGTACGCGCGGTGCCCTTGTCTGCGGCGCGGGAGGGCGTTTGATGAATAGCCTTTACATCGCAGGTGCCTGGCAGGAAGGGCAGGGTGAGCTGGTCAAGTCGCTGAACCCCGTGACTCAGCAGGTGCTGTGGTCCGGGCGTGGCGCGAGCTCCGCGCAGGTTGAGCAAGCGGTGCAGGCGGCGCGTCAGGCATTTCCCGGCTGGGCGCTGCTGTCTCTGGATCAGCGCATCGCGGTACTGGAAGCCTTCGCTGCACGTCTCAAGCATCATGCCGACGCGCTGGCGCACTGCATCGGTGAAGAAACCGGCAAACCGTTGTGGGAGTCGGCGACCGAAGTGACCAGCATGGTCAACAAGATCGCCATCTCGGTGCAGAGCTATCGCGAACGAACCGGCGAAAAGAGCGGGCCACTGGGCGACGCCACTGCGGTACTGCGCCACAAGCCGCATGGCGTGGTCGCTGTGTTCGGCCCGTACAACTTTCCGGGGCATCTGCCCAACGGCCATATCGTCCCGGCCTTGCTGGCGGGCAACGTGGTGCTGTTCAAACCCAGCGAGCTGACACCGAAAGTCGCTGAGCTGACCGTCAACTGCTGGATCGAAGCCGGGCTGCCTGCCGGTGTCCTGAACCTGCTGCAGGGCGGTCGCGAAACCGGTATCGCGCTGGCGGCCAATCCGGGCATCGACGGCCTATTCTTCACCGGGTCGAGCCGGACCGGCAATGCGCTGCACCAGCAGTTCGCCGGTCGGCCGGACAAGATTCTTGCGCTGGAAATGGGCGGTAACAATCCGTTGATCGTCGATCAGGTTCAGGACATTGATGCAGCGGTGTACACCATCATTCAGTCGGCCTTTATTTCCGCCGGCCAGCGCTGCACCTGTGCGCGTCGTCTGCTGGTGCCCGAAGGCGACTGGGGGGATGCCTTGCTGGCACGACTGGTTGGCGTCAGCGCGACTATCGAAGCCGGGGCGTTCGATCAACAGCCTGCGCCGTTCATGGGCTCGGTGATTTCGCTGGAGGCCGCACGTGCCTTGCTCGACGCGCAGCGCGAGCTGCTCGCCAACGGCGCGCTGACTCTGTTGGAAATGCGCCAGCCGCAGCCCGGCGCCGCGCTGCTGACGCCGGGCATTATCGATGTCAGCGCGGTGCCGGATCGACCCGACGAAGAGCTGTTCGGCCCGCTGCTGCAGGTCATTCGCTACGCCGGTTTTGACGCCGCCATCGCCGAAGCCAACGCCACCCGTTATGGCCTGGCCGCAGGTTTGCTCTCGGACTCCGAAGCGCGTTATCAGCAGTTCTGGCTGCACAGCCGTGCCGGTATCGTCAACTGGAACAAGCCGTTGACCGGAGCCGCCAGCAGCGCTCCGTTCGGCGGGGTCGGTGCCTCTGGCAACCACCGCGCCAGCGCCTATTACGCGGCCGATTATTGCGCCTATCCGGTGGCTTCGCTGGAGGCGGGCAGCCTGACGCTGCCTGCGACACTGACCCCCGGTATCAGGCTGAGCTGACAGTGCGCACGATTGCTTATAAAAACAGATCCACGGAGCCTTGCCGATGAAGTCCTGTGAAGTGAATTTTGACGGTCTGGTCGGGCCAACCCACAACTACGGCGGGTTGTCCTACGGTAACGTTGCCTCCCAGAGTAACAGCCAGCAAAGCGCTAACCCGCGTGAGGCGGCGCTGCAAGGCCTGGCAAAAATGAAGGCGCTGATGGACCTGGGTTTTACCCAAGGCGTGCTGGCACCGCAGGAACGTCCTGATGTGTCCGGCCTTCGCCGTCTGGGCTTCACCGGCAGCGATGAGCAGGTGATTGAAAAGGCGGCCCGTCAGGACATGCCGCTGCTGGTCGCCAGTTGCTCGGCATCCAGCATGTGGGTGGCCAACGCGGCCACGGTCAGCCCCAGTGCCGACACTGCCGATCGGCGCGTGCATTTCACGGCGGCCAACCTCAACTGCAAATACCACCGCAGCATCGAGCATCCGACCACCACTCGCGTGCTGGGCGCCATGTTCGCCGATGCAAAGCATTTCGCTCATCACCCTGCGTTACCGGCTGTCGCGCAGTTTGGCGATGAAGGCGCTGCCAACCACACCCGTTTCTGTCGTGATTACGGCGAGGCTGGGGTCGAGTTTTTTGTGTTCGGCCGCAGTGCGTTCGACACGCGCTACCCGGCGCCGCAGAAGTACCCGGCCCGTCAGACCCTGGAGGCGTCACGCGCCGTTGCGCGGCTGCACGGCCTGAGCGAGGCCGGCGTGGTCTATAGTCAGCAGAACCCGGCGGTCATTGATCAGGGTGTGTTCCATAACGATGTGATTGCGGTCGGCAACGGTGAGGTCTTGTTCTATCACCAGGACGCATTCCTCAATACCGAGCCGATGCTCGATGAGCTGCGCGACAAACTCAGTCGTGTCGGCGGGCAGTTGCGGGCGATTTGCGTACCGCGTGCCGAGGTCTCGGTTCAGGATGCCGTGCGCTCCTATCTGTTCAATAGCCAGCTGTTGTCGCGGGCCGATGGCTCGATGCTGCTGATCGTGCCGCAGGAATGCCAGGCTAATGCGAGCGTCTGGGCTTACCTGCAACGGCTGATTGCCGATGACAGCCCGGTTGCCGAGGTCAAGGTGTTCGACCTCAAGCAAAGCATGCAGAACGGCGGAGGTCCGGCCTGTCTGCGCTTGCGTGTGGCACTCAATGACACCGAGCTGGCGGCGGTGAATCCGGGGGTGATCATGACCGCGCCGTTATACGAAACGTTGACGCAGTGGGTCGACAGGCACTACCGGGACCGCATGAGTGAAAGCGATCTGGCCGACCCCCGATTGCTCAACGAATGTCGCACGGCATTGGATGAACTGACGCAAATCCTTAAACTGGGCGCGGTTTATCCGTTTCAACTGAATTGAAGCACCCTGCGCGTCGGGCAATTGTCCTGCGCACTATTTCATTTATAGAGAGCATTCCTACATGAGCGACGCCCTGCAACTGATCCTTGAAGACACTGATGGCACCCAGCTGGAAACGTCCTGCACCCGCGTTGCCGTCATCTGGCAGGGCAAGGAATTGTGGATTCAGCAGGATGGCCGTGGCCAGTTGCTGATCGGCGTTGACGTCGAAGAAGACGACGCCGAATACGCCAACCTGCTGCTGCGTCCGCTGGCGACCAACCTGGTCAGCCTGCAACTGGAAATGGAGCCAGCCGACATGGGTGTCGAGGAAGACGGTCACGTTCACGGCCCTGACTGCAACCACTAAGGAAGCGCGCCATGCTCGCCCTCGGCAAACTGCTTGAACTGACCCTGGCTGGACGTGAGCCAGCGGAGAAGACTCAACTGACCGTCGAAGGCGTGCGCATGCGCTGGATGGGCGAGGGCGCGCTGGAAGTCCGCCCGCCAGAAGTTCGTGACAATGGCACCGATCTGCTGCTGTCTGCCGGTATCCATGGCAACGAGACGGCACCCATCGAGCTGCTGGATGAACTGATCCGCAGCATCGCGCGCGGCGACCTGAAACCGCGCGCACGTATTCTGTTCCTGTTCGGCAATCCCGACGCCATGCGACGCGGGACGCGTTTTGTCGAGCAGGATGTCAATCGGCTGTTCAATGGCCGGCACGAGCAAAGTGGTGGCGCCGAGGCCTTGCGCGCTTGCGAGCTGGAGCGACTGGCAGCCACTTTCTTCAGCCTGCCGGACCGCTACCGCCTGCATTACGACCTGCACACGGCCATTCGTGGCTCGACGATCGAGCAATTCGCGCTGTACCCGTGGAAGGAAGGACGTAATCATTCGCGGCTTGAACTGGCCCGGCTGCGGGCTGCGGGTATGAGTGCGGTGTTGCTGCAAAACAAGCCGTCCATTGTGTTCAGCGCCTACACCTACGATCAGTTGGGTGCCGAGGCCTTCACTCTGGAACTGGGCAAGGCGCGGCCGTTCGGGCAGAACCAGCAGGTCAATCTTGGGCCACTGCGCTTGTGTCTCGAGCAGCTCATCGAGGGCACCGAGCCTGAGCGGGATGACGATCTTGAAGGGTTGCAGCTGTTCAGCGTGGCGCGGGAAGTGATCAAGCGTACCGATGCGTTCACGTTCAATCTGGCCGATGACGTCGAGAACTTCTCGCCGCTTGAAAAAGGCTACGTGCTGGCCGAAGACGCGGGTGGTTCACGCTGGGTAGTGGAAGAGGAGGGTGCGAGGATCATCTTCCCCAACCCCAGGGTCAAAAACGGCCTGCGGGCTGGGATTCTGATCGTACCCACTGATGCGGATAGCCTCGGCTGATCGCCCGGCACCCTCAAGACCGGACGCAGAGCGTCCAGAACGGCATTCCCACGCTGAAGCGTGAGGAACGGTAGGTGTCCGGGAGAACACCTACCGATGCTTCGTCTTAGCAGGCCGCTTTCTGCTGTGCATCCAGACGGCGCAGACTGCGTACCTTGTTCAGGGTGTCAGCGCAGGTCTTGGCCGCTTCTTCGCCCTTGTGCACGAAGTGATCGAAGAAGAACTTCTGATGCTCTTCGCCTGCATGGAAATGATGCGGTGTCAGGACCACGGAGAACACCGGTACTTCGGTTTCCAGTTGGACCTGCATCAATGCGCTGACCACTGACTGCGCGACGAACTCGTGACGATAGATGCCTCCGTCCACTACCAGTGCGGCGCCGACGATGCCAGCGTAGCGGCCGGTATTGGCCAGCAGTTTTGCATGCAGCGGGATTTCAAAGGCGCCGCCCACTTCAAAGATGTCGATATCGCTTTCGGCATAGCCCTGATTGGCCATCTCGGCGATAAACCCTTTACGGCTCTGGTCGACGATATCCTTGTGCCAGCAGGCCTGGATGAACGCGACACGCTCGTTTGCGTGGCTTTTGCTTTTGCTGTCGATTGCAGTTGGTTGCACGTGTTCTGACTCCTGTTTATGGAAAAAACAGGGCATTTGGATCGAAAGGGATTCAAGCTGCGTAGGAAAGCCTCCTGAACGATGTCGTTCATGGATAGGTTTTACAGACGTTCTTGCTGACACCAATCCCGCTCTCTCTTCATCCGGACTATGACCGTCGGCCCCGGAATCACACCGGGTCTGCTGACCTTGCAGATAGCAGCCAAAGCCGCGATCCCCAAGCGCTCGCGGGCTAGACGCATTGCGCATCATTACCGCCGGTGGGGAATTGCACCCCGCCCTGAGAACGTTGCCGTCACTTTACGTGGCCGGCGCGAGATTTTTATCATAGTTCGCTGGATCATGCATGGACACTTTCGTACGGTACACCTACCTTTTTCTTATAAGGGCACGGAGTATCGAGAGCGGCGGTGCTTGATTATCATGTACCGCGGCCTCAGTAATGCCTTGTTGCAAGCCAAAGGTTGCATGCATTATCGATCTTCAACTTCAGGGAGCTTTTTCGTGACTGTCATCGATCTGCGCAGCGACACAGTGACTCTGCCTACGGCCGGCATGCTCGATGCCATGGCACGTGCGCCCGTTGGCGATGACGTCTACGGTGAGGACCCTACGGTCAATCTGCTCGAAGCAACGCTCGCCAGGCGTCTCGGGTTCGACGCCGCGCTGTTCGTGCCGTCGGGCACCATGAGCAATCTGCTGGCGCTGATGGCGCACTGTGAACGCGGCGATGAGTACATCGTCGGCCAGCAGGCCCACACCTATAAGTACGAAGGTGGCGGTGCGGCAGTGCTGGGCTCCATTCAGCCGCAGCCACTGGAGGTACAGGCCGACGGTTCTCTGGACCTGCAGCAGGTGCTCGACGCCATCAAACCCGATGACTTTCACTTCGCCCGCACGCGCCTGCTGGCTCTGGAAAACACCATGCAGGGCAAAGTGCTGCCCTTGGACTACCTGGCTGCCGCGCGTACCCTGACCCTGGAAAAGGGGCTCGCTCTCCACCTGGACGGCGCACGGCTGTACAACGCTTCGGTCAGGCTGGGTGTCGATGTTCGCGAGATTACCCGGCACTTCGATTCTGTTTCGGTCTGCCTCTCCAAGGGGCTGGGCGCGCCGATCGGCTCGGTGCTCTGCGGTTCGCACCCGTTGATCGCCAAGGCCCGCCGCTTGCGCAAGATGCTGGGCGGTGGCATGCGTCAGGCTGGAGGGCTGGCTGCGGCAGGGCTCTACGCGCTGGATCATCAGGTCGAGCGGTTGGCGGATGACCATGCCAACGCGGCGTTTCTGGCTGAAGGCCTGAGCGGGCTCGGCTACGCTGTCGAGCCGGTACAGACCAATATGGTCTATGTGCCGATCGGCGAGCGCGCGGCATCGCTCAAGGCGTTCTGCGCCGAGCGGGGCATCGTACTCACGGCCGCACCGCGGCTGCGTATGGTGACCCACATGAACGTGTCGCGCGCTCAGATCGAACAGGTCATCGCCGCATTCGCAGCCTTTGAACACTCATGACATGCCGATAATCCAGTTACTTGTTTCTATCGCACAAACACACTGTACCGAGGGCGCAACGCCTATATAATGCGGCCCTTTGCCGTCGCTACGTCATTTGACGTTTTGCACTTGCCTCTGGCCGCAGTCTCCGTGGAAGAACCTATGAAAAGCGCAGAAATCCGTGAAGCCTTCCTTGGCTTCTTCGAAGAGCAAGGCCACACTCGTGTCGCTTCAAGCTCCTTGATTCCGGGCAACGACCCAACCCTGCTGTTCACCAACGCAGGCATGAACCAGTTCAAGGATTGCTTCCTGGGCCAGGAAAAGCGCGCCTACACCCGCGCCGTTACCAGTCAGAAATGCGTGCGTGCCGGTGGCAAGCACAACGACCTGGAAAACGTCGGCTATACCGCCCGTCACCATACTTTTTTCGAGATGCTGGGCAACTTCAGCTTCGGTGACTATTTCAAGCGTGATGCCATCACCTACGCCTGGACGTTCCTGACCTCCGAAAAATGGCTCAACCTGCCCAAGGAAAAACTCTGGGTCACGGTGTACGCCACTGACGATGAAGCCTATGACATCTGGACCAAGGAGATCGGCGTGCCAGCCGAGCGCATGGTTCGCATTGGCGACAACAAAGGCGCACCGTACGCCTCCGATAACTTCTGGACCATGGGCGATACCGGCCCGTGCGGTCCTTGCAGCGAGATTTTCTTCGACCACGGCCCGGAAATCTGGGGTGGCCCGCCAGGCTCGCCGGAAGAAGACGGCGACCGTTACATCGAAATCTGGAACAACGTATTCATGCAGTTCAACCGGACTGCAGATGGTGTGCTGCACCCGCTGCCAGCGCCTTCGGTCGATACCGGCATGGGCCTGGAGCGTGTCAGTGCGGTTCTGCAGCACGTGCACTCCAACTACGAAATCGATCTGTTCCAGAGCCTGCTGGCTGCGTCTGCCAAGGCCATTGGTTGCAGCAATGACAACCAGGCTTCGCTGAAGGTCGTGGCTGACCACATTCGCTCGTGCGGCTTCCTGATCGCCGACGGCGTGCTGCCGTCCAATGAAGGTCGCGGTTATGTGCTGCGCCGCATCATTCGTCGCGCCTGCCGTCACGGCAACAAGCTGGGTGCCAAGGGCAGCTTCTTCTACCAGATCGTTGCCGCGCTGGTTGCCGAGATGGGGTCTGCGTTCCCTGAGCTGGTGCAGCAGCAGTCGCACATCGAACGCGTACTCAAAGGCGAAGAAGAGCAGTTCGCCAAGACCCTCGAGCAAGGTCTGAAAATTCTCGAACAGGATCTGGCCGACCTCAAAGGCACCGTGGTTCCGGGCGAAGTGGTGTTCAAGCTGTACGATACCTATGGCTTCCCGATGGACCTGACAGGCGACATCGCCCGTGAGCGTAATCTGACCCTGGACGAAGCAGGCTTCGAGCGTGAAATGGACGCCCAGCGCGTGCGCGCCCGTTCGGCCAGTTCGTTCGGCATGGATTACAACAGCCTGGTCAAGGTCGATGTGGCCACCCAGTTCACCGGTTACTCGGCGACCACTGGCAGCGCCAGCGTCGTGGCCCTCTATAAGGAAGGCCAGTCGGTTTCTCACCTGAATGAAGGTGAAGAGGGCGTGGTAATTCTCGACGTCACTCCGTTCTACGCCGAGTCGGGCGGTCAGATCGGTGACAGTGGTTTCCTGCAGGCCGGTGACGCGCGCTTTGACGTCAGTGATACCACCAAGACCGGCGGCGCCTTCCTGCACCACGGCGTTGTGGCGTCCGGCAGCCTGAGCGTTGGCGCGCAGGTTGAAACACAAGTGGCTGATGAAGTTCGCGATGCAACCAAATTGAACCATTCGGCCACTCACTTGCTGCATGCCGCATTGCGTCAGGTGCTGGGTGAGCACGTTCAGCAGAAAGGCTCGCTGGTCGACAGTCAGCGTCTGCGCTTCGACTTCAGCCACTTCGAAGCGATCAAGGCCGAGCAACTGCGCGCGCTGGAAGATATCGTCAACGCCGAGATTCGCAAGAACACCGAGGTCATGACCGAAGAAACCGATATCGACACGGCGAAGAAGAAGGGCGCCATGGCGCTGTTCGGCGAGAAGTACGGCGACAGCGTTCGCGTACTGAGCATGGGCGGCGAGTTTTCCGTCGAGCTGTGTGGTGGCATTCACGCCAGCCGCACCGGTGACATCGCGCTGTTCAAGATCGTCAGTGAAGGCGGTGTCGCAGCAGGCGTGCGCCGTATCGAGGCCGTCACCGGCGCTGCGGCCCTGGCCTGGCTGAATTCGGCCGAAGATCAACTCAAGGAAGCCGCGACGCTGGTCAAAGGCAATCGCGACAACCTGCTGGACAAGCTGACGGCGGTGATTGAACGCAACCGTCTGCTGGAAAAACAACTGGAACAACTGCAAGCCAAGGCAGCCAGTGCCGCCGGTGACGACCTGTCATCAGCTGCGCTGGATGTCAAAGGGGTCAAGGTTCTGGCCACGCGCCTGGATGGTCAGGACGGCAAGGCGTTGTTGGCGCTTGTCGATCAGTTGAAGAACAAGCTCGGCCGCGCAGTGATCCTGCTCGGCAGTGTTCATGAGGACAAGGTTGTCTTGGTCGCAGGCGTGACCAAGGACCTGACTGGCCAACTCAAAGCCGGTGATTTGATGAAGCAGGCAGCTGCCGCCGTAGGTGGTAAAGGTGGTGGCCGTCCTGATATGGCTCAAGGCGGTGGTGTCGATGCCGGTGCGCTGGATTCAGCGCTGGCACTGGCCGTTCCTTTTGTAGAGCAGGGTATCTGAGTCGGGTCAGCAGGCCTGCCGCACACCGGCAGGCCTTACTTGGACTCGAATGTTAATGGGTGCTCTTAACGGGATTTGAGGCGGCTTTGAGATGGCTTTAATCGTACAGAAATTTGGCGGCACCTCCGTGGGCTCTGTAGAGCGCATCGAGCAGGTGGCCGACAAGGTCAAGAAATTCCGTGAGGCGGGTGACGACCTGGTGGTCGTGCTGTCGGCCATGAGCGGTGAAACCAATCGTCTGATCGAGTTGGCCAGGCAGATCAGTGATCAGCCGGTTCCCCGTGAGCTGGATGTCATTGTCTCCACGGGCGAGCAGGTGACCATCGCGCTGCTGGCGATGGCCTTGATGAAGCGTGGCGTTCCGGCGGTGTCCTACACCGGCAATCAGGTGCGTATCCTCACCGACAGCGCGCACAACAAAGCGCGCATCCTGCAGATCGACGACCAGAAGATCCGCTCCGACCTGAAAGCGGGTCGTGTGGTGGTGGTCGCCGGTTTCCAGGGTGTCGACGAACACGGCAACATCACGACCCTCGGGCGTGGTGGCTCGGACACGACCGGTGTTGCCCTGGCGGCGGCGCTGAAAGCGGACGAGTGCCAGATCTACACCGACGTCGATGGCGTCTACACCACTGATCCACGCGTCGTGTCGCAGGCCCAGCGTCTCGACAAGATCACCTTCGAAGAGATGCTGGAAATGGCCAGCCTCGGTTCCAAGGTGCTGCAGATCCGTGCGGTCGAATTCGCCGGCAAATACAATGTCCCGCTGCGCGTTCTGCACAGCTTCAAAGAGGGGCCGGGCACCCTTATTACAATCGATGAAGAGGAATCCATGGAACAGCCGATCATTTCCGGCATCGCCTTCAACCGCGATGAAGCCAAGCTGACCATCCGTGGTGTGCCAGACACCCCCGGCGTGGCGTTCAAGATTCTCGGCCCGATCAGCGCGGCCAATATCGAAGTGGACATGATCGTGCAGAACGTCTCGCACGATAACACCACCGATTTCACCTTCACGATCCATCGCAACGACTATCAGGCGGCCTTGCAGGTGCTTGAGGCTACCGCGCGTGAAATCAGCGCGCGTGAGGTTTCCGGCGATACCAAGATCGCCAAGGTGTCCATCGTCGGCGTTGGTATGCGCTCGCATGCCGGCGTTGCCAGTCGTATGTTCGAAGCGCTGGCCAAGGAGAGCATCAATATCCAGATGATCTCCACATCGGAAATCAAGGTTTCCGTGGTCATCGAAGAGAAATACCTGGAGTTGGCTGTGCGCGCACTGCACACGGCCTTTGAGCTGGATGCTCCGCGGCAGGGCGAATGACCCTGTCATCGAAGGGCGCGGCGTGACCGCGTCTTTCGGGTGCTGCGCAGAAGGGCTTTTGTTTTCTTTGCGTTAGTCGATATACAGGTAGTGGTTATGGCGTTTTGCTACTGTCACTGCCTATAGGTTTGCAGACTGTTGTCCCTGAATAAAGGCGTAAGGAGAAAAGTATGCTGATTCTGACTCGTCGGTGCGCGGAAAGCCTGATCATTGGAGATGGTGAGATCACCGTCACCGTGCTCGGAGTGAAGGGTAATCAGGTGCGTATTGGTGTCAATGCGCCCAAGGAAGTCGCGGTTCATCGTGAAGAGATTTACCTGCGTATCAAGAAAGAGAAGGACGAAGAACCAAGCCATTAATTTTTATTGAATTTTTGGTTTGCAAACGGGGAAAAGGGTGGTTATTATACGCCCCGTGTTGCGGAGAGCTGGCCGAGTGGCCGAAGGCGCTCCCCTGCTAAGGGAGTACACCTCAAAAGGGTGTCGGGGGTTCGAATCCCCCGTTCTCCGCCATTATTTATGTAGTGCGTAAGATTGGGCTTGATCTGTAAGTTGTTGAATTTACTAGAAAAAGTGCTTGACTAAACAATTTTACGACCTATAATGCGCGGCACCAACACATGCACTCGTAGCTCAGCTGGATAGAGTACTCGGCTACGAACCGAGCGGTCACAGGTTCGAATCCTGTCGAGTGCACCATTTAAAGTTGTTTGAAGTGTTGTAAGTAATTACAAGGTTTCCGATAACTGGCTCCAACCAGAGGTGATCTGGTCTAAAAACACCAATGCACTCGTAGCTCAGCTGGATAGAGTACTCGGCTACGAACCGAGCGGTCACAGGTTCGAATCCTGTCGAGTGCACCATACAAACGAAAAGCCCACATCGAAAGATGTGGGCTTTTTGCTTTCTAGCGTTTTCCTTTAACGCATCCGTTCTCGTCAAATGTCACCTTATTGCTGCGGCCTTTTTTCTGGTTGTACACGTAATGCAATTCTCCATTGCGGTTAGTAACTTTGTCGGGGCGTCCCAGCAGGCTCTCGACATCACGCTGCGTCATACCGGGAGGGGTGCGCTGGTTGATGATCGCAGCCCGGCGCTGTTCGGCGCTCAAGCGGTTTCCACAGCCATCATCGCGTGTGCCGACCACGACCAGTGTCTGATCTGCCGGTTTTCCACGCGCGGTTTGCGCAGTGTTGGCGGGCGGCATCACATCGATACGGGTTCCCGGTGGTGCGTTGAAGGCTCTCTGCAGGCGGGTACTGTGCCCATCCGGGCAGCCGAGGGTGGTAAACGTAATCTTTCCGGATGCATCCTCGCAGCGATGAACGTTGCTGGCGGTTGCAGCGGCAGGAAGGCAGAGCAGGGCGCTCCACAGCAGCAGATGATTTTCAGGTCGCATGCTCAAGGTCCTCCGTGACAGGTGTCGGCAAAGGCTAACTGCGGTCTTTGAAAGGGGCGAGCGTGTTTTATTGGCTGAATGTGACGTCGAACCCTGGCTGGCTTACGGAGTTGTGCAGGTTTGCGCTGCAAACGGTTGTTATGAGCTGAATTTTCTCGCGTGCGCTTCGCTCAAAGCGGTGTATCATTGCGCCCGTCAGCTCCGCCGGGGCTTGTGGAACACCTCCATGGACATACCCAGTCGTTACTCGATAATGTTTTTCAACAATCATGAATTAACTGATTGATCTCCCGGCGTGCTCCGCTGCTGGGAGTGGAGTTCGCCTATGACCGAAAGAGAAGTAAAAAAAACGCAGGAAAGCTTGCAGGATCGCCTGGCTCAGGTTGTCGATCTGCTGCAGCGCCAGCGTATTGTTGAAGACCTGACCCACCGTCAGGAAGGTCAGCATCAGGACCGTGTAGAAAACCTGGTTCACCGGCAGAACCTCGTCGAGTTGCAACGCAAGCTCGAAGACCTTCACTCTGCCGACGTCGCCTATATCCTTGAAGCCTTGCCCCTGGAAGACCGCCTGACCGTCTGGCAGCTGGTCAAGGCCGAGCGCGACGGCGACATTCTTCTTGAAGTATCCGATTCCGTTCGTGAAACCCTGATCGCCGACATGGACGATCATGAGTTGCTCGCGGCGGCACGGGACATGGACGCCGACGAACTGGCCGACCTTGCTCCCGAGTTGCCCCGCGACGTCGTTCACGAGCTCATGGAAACACTGGATTCACAGCAGCGTGAGCGCGTGCGGTCGGCCTTGTCCTATGACGAGGATCAGGTCGGTGCGCTGATGGACTTCGAGATGGTGACGATCCGTGAGGATGTCAGCCTTGAAGTCGTGCTGCGCTACCTGCGCAGGCTCAAAGAGCTGCCTGGTCACACCGACAAACTGTTCGTAGTCGATTCCGAGGGTGTGCTCAAGGGCGTGCTGCCGATCAAGCGTCTGCTGGTCAATGATCCGGAGAAGCAGGTTGGCGAAGTCATGGCCAACGATCCGGTCAGCTTTCACCCTGAAGACGATGCCTACGATGCGGCACAGGCGTTTGAGCGTTATGACCTTATCTCCACGCCGGTCGTGGACAAGAACGGCAAGCTGATCGGCCGTCTGACCATCGATGAAATGGTCGACCTGATCCGTGAGGAAAGCGAGAGCGAAGTCCTCAACATGGCGGGTCTGCGTGAAGAAGAAGACATCTTCGCGTCGGTATGGCGTTCGCTGCGCAACCGCTGGTCCTGGCTGGCAGTCAACCTGGTAACCGCGTTTCTGGCCTCGCGTGTGATCGGCCTGTTCGAAGGCTCCATCGAGAAGTTGGTGGCGCTCGCTGCACTGATGCCTATCGTGGCCGGGATTGGCGGCAACTCCGGTAACCAGACCATCACCATGATCGTCCGCGCGATGGCGCTGGATCAGGTCAATACCGGTAATACGGCGCGATTGCTGCGCAAGGAGCTGGCTGTCGGCTTGATCAATGGTCTGATCTGGGGGGGGGTGATCGGCGTGGTCGCCTACTTCCTGTATGACAGCTGGTCGCTGGGTGTGGTCATGACCGCAGCCATGACGCTCAACCTGTTACTGGCAGCGCTGATGGGTGTTTCCATTCCTATGGCGCTTGCACGTTTGGGGCGAGATCCCGCGATGGGGGCGAGCGTCATGATTACGGCGATGACCGACAGCGGCGGCTTCTTCATCTTTCTCGGGCTGGCGACGATCTTTCTGCTCTAAGGCTCGCGACGGCTAGAGTCTATTGAAATAAAAAAACCGCCATGATCAGGCGGTTTTTTTATGGTTCCGCCAAGTCTTCAGGTCGCTGTGTAACGCAATAAGCCGACGACTAATAAAGAAAAAGGCTACAACGAAAAAGGCCAGCTTTCGCTGGCCTTTGTCTGTTACGTCAAATCTCAGGACTCTTCGGAAGCGAGTTCCGTGTCATGAGCAATCAGCGAAACAAGAGCGTTCTGTTGACGATGTGAAAGCTGACGAAAGCGCTGCAGCAGCTCGCGTTCGTGCAAGGACAGCTCAGGACTATCGAGGCGCAGGCTTGGTTCATCACCAAGAGCACCTTCCTGAATCAGGCTTTGTTCGAGACGAGCGATGATTTCCGAGTTCATGCTGCGGTGATGATTCTTGGCTACCTCTTGCACGCGATTACGCATGCCGTCTGGTAGGCGAACGACGAACTTGTCAGCCGTGCGGCTGGAATAAGTAGCCTGTTTCATAGGGCTCATATATTTAACCGGTTAGTTCAGGGGAAGCGGTTCTAGCAAGTGGCCGCAAGATTGTCACAGTCAGACAATCATTTTGGCCAAATGTTCAACCGGGGTTCCAAGGGGCCGACATCATGCCGTATTACGTCGAATCCTTGGCGTCAATTCTGTGACAAATATTGACTCAGGTAGCGGCGTATTGCCAGCACCAATTATCAGAAATGCGAGCGAATTTGCAAACTCATCACATTTGTCCCCGGATAAAAGGGCACGCCATTGAGCTTTTTTGCTGTCATTGCCATTTGACTCTGAGTATGCGTCTAAATTCAGCGTGACCGAGGTTAGCCGACAAAGGGTTGGCTGCGGTGCAGGAAGGTTCTTTCGGAGGAGGGGAGATTCTGGATGCGAACGGTCAGACGACCGGGCAGATTACCGCAGGTAGCTTCGCTTTCAGCGAAGCACCGGGTCGAATTTGAAGCGGCGACCGACGAACAACGCAACCACAAAGAGACTGGCGAACACGCCTGCGGCGATGTTTGCAGCGATACTCATAGCCTGTGCATTAACAGGAAGCAAAAGGTCGGCGACGACAGCCATGATCGCCAGGACCAGAAATGACAACGCGGATTTTGACATGGCTACTCTCTCTTGGAAGGGTCGTTGCGGGCGTTATCAGAAAACCCAGCGCTGTTCAGCGCGTGGAAACTGAAGTGACTCATCATCGTCATTGGCCAGCACCGCTGCGCTCGCAACGCGTTCAGTCATGATTGCCAGCTTTGGCGCCTGACTGATCTGGTGGTGGACAGGAGCAGGCGTGATGGCCTGAGCATCCTTGATACCAGAATCCTGGAAATGAAATGCTACCAGAGCCACCAGAGCTGCCGCATTCAACACTGAGAGAGTCTTGTTCATTTTCCAGTACCTGTGCCCGACCGTTTGGGATGAGATGTGTTCCACAGATATCAATAATGCAGTCTGCATGCCAATCAGAAAATGATAAAAAGTCCTTTAAAATCAATTGCTTATTAAATTAAAAAAAGTGCTCTACAGTGCGTTTTGCAATGATGGCTTTTTGGGGGATTGCAAATTGCATGATCGGTTTATCAGGCCGTGTTTTCAGGCGACATCGGCTACAGGGTCGAAGGACAATGACGACATGACAAAAGCGCCACATGCCGCTAAGATGCACGCCGTCCTCGCTGGCACCGATCGGTGTGTCGGCACGCAGTGTCTCAGTAGCTCAATTGGATAGAGCATCCCCCTCCTAAGGGGAAGGTTGCAGGTTCGAACCCCGCCTGGGACACCATACAAACAAGCATCACTGACTCTCCTCCGCCGCTGCATCCTTCCCAGCCCCCTCATTAATCAACACCATGCTCTGCGGTGCAGACAGCGCTACACCCAATTCCCTCAGACGCCCCAAGACCGTAAATAACAGATCACTCCGTGCGCCCCCCACCGAGCGTGGGCTGTTCACATAGCCGCTGGCGCTGATGATCAAACCGGTATTGGTCAGGTCCTTGAACGTGACTGACGGTGCTGGTGCGTCGAGTATCGCTTCATGCTCGGTGAAGGCCTGCAACAGCAGTTCGCGTATTTGCAGGACGTCTGTTTCCAGGGGCAGGGTAAGGGTGATTCCGACCACGCCCAGCGCATTGCCCATAGTCACGTTGCGGACGTTCTGCGTGATGAACTGCGAGTTCGGCACGATCACTGTTGAGCGGTCGCCCATCTGGATTTCGGTCGCGCGGACGTTGATCCGGCGAATATCGCCTTCGACCCCCGCCAGGCTTACCCAGTCGCCGACTTTGACCGGACGCTCGGTCAGCAGAATCAGGCCGGAGATGAAGTTCTGCACAATGGCTTGCAGGCCGAAACCTATCCCCACCGACAGCGCACTGACCACCCAGGTCAGATTGGTGAGGCTGATATTGAGCGTGGACATCACCACGGCTACCACCAGCACAAAGCCGATGTAACCGATCAGGGTCACCAGCGAGGCCTGCATGCCTGCGTCCATGTTGGTTTCGGGCAGCAGGCGTTCTCCAAACCACTCCTTGAGTACACGCACACTCAGCAGGCCGACGACCAGGCAGACCAATGCCACCAGAATGTCGCTGGGGACAATGTTCAGGTTGCCCATGGATTTGGACGTGACATCCAGCTGAGTAAAGCTGGCGAGCAGGTCGCCCGGGCTCGACCCTGAAGGCATGAACGCCAGCAGTACAGCGGTGAGCAGAAGCAAGGTGCGGCCTATGCCGGCCAGTACGGTACTTGCCTGCGCCTGATGGCGAGTGGACAAGCCCAGCGCTGAGCCCAGCGCCAGGCCGCCAGGTTGTTTGGGTGACAGGAGGGTTTCGCAGATGTCACCGAAGCAGGCGATCAGCAGGTATGCAGTGGACGCCACCACGCTGATCCAGAGCAGTTTCACTGCCAGAAAGTAAGCCAGCGTCAGGTAGCCGCTCAACAACGCCAGCAAACTCAGGCCGACCCACACCGCAACGATAAACGGAATCAGCCCGGCGAAGCCTGCCGGGCGCTCTAGTTCAAAGCGGCGGCGGGTACGGCGGTAGCGCAACAGGGCGTAGAAGAACACCAGCGAAACCGCCAGTGCCGTCAGGCCATTGACCGCAACGGTCAGTGCCAGGCTGCTGGCAATCACACTGTTGATTCGTTCCTGGGTGCCGATGACCATCAGTGCCAGTGCCAGGGCAGGGGGGAAGCGGCCCAGTGCGGTGGCAATCTGGTCAGGAATTTGCGGCAGGCGCCACGAGGCATGTGCCAGCATCAACAGCGCGCGGCCCAGACCGACGATGAAGGCGCAGAAGGTAATCAGCGTCTGCACCTGATCGAGCAGATTGACCACGTCGTTGCTGAGCACCGCGTTGTGGACGATTCCCCAGCGCAGCAAGGAAGTGGCAATGGTGATGGTGAGAATGGTCGACAGCCCGACCGCCAGGGCCAGGGCGCTGCGGCGCAGGCGGCCTTCGGGCAGCCAGCGAATCATCGCCCAGATCAGCAGGCGCTCCAGCAGGCGCCGGACAACCACCCAGATGAACAACGCGCCCAGCACCACGCTGATGAATTGCACACGGTTGTCCGGTGCCATCGCGTTGTTGAGTACTTGGCGCACGTCCACCAGAAGCCTGTTCAGGCGTCCCAGGTCGTCATCGGTCGGGCGAATCAGCGTGGACCAGAATGCCGAACTGAGCGGGCTCGCCGTGCGCGTGCTGATCTGTGAATCGAAAAGGCTGCGGCGCAGGTTGAATATCTGCGTAGCCAGATCCCGGGCTGACTGGCTCAGCTCATTGGTCTGACGTTCATCATTGACCAGCGCGTTTTTCTGCGCGGTCAACGTCTTGCGCTGACTGGTCAGGCTTTGCGCTTCGTCCGGTTGCACCGGCCCGAGAATGTTGAGCTGATCATTCAGGTGTTCGATATCGACAGCCTGCTGAGCAATCAGATTGTCGGTTTGTTTCTGGACCTGCAAAGCCGCCTGGCGCAGGCTTGAAAGCAGGTCGTCGTTGGCGCTGACCGTCACTTTCTGACGGATCTGATCGAGCTGTTGGCTCAGATCATCCAGGCTCGGGGCATCCACGGCAGGGGTCGCGCTGCTGGCGCTATCGGCCTGGGGGGCGGGAGCATTCTGGGCCAGGGCCGGCAAGGTCACGCAGAGCAAAAGCAAGGCGAGCAACCCGGTACGAAAACGGTTCAGCGAAGCGTGCTGCATTCTTTTTCCTTCTTTCTCTGCGCTATGCGGCCAGGCGAGGCCTGTGGTTCGAGCCTGGGTCTTGTACGTTTTTGAGCAGCATTCACTGGCCGCCCGAGATCGGCGCACAGGATATCAAGGCGCTCACGTTTGAGCGCTGTCAATGCGGGCCAACCCATGCCTGAAGGCTGCATTTTCAGCAGAATCTTCTCCGATTGCCAGGCTTGCGGATCAGCCGAGTGGATACTACTGGCCTAACAAGTGTTAGGTAAACGTTGACTCAGAACAAAAGTACCGCTACGGTGTGGATACCTAACGATAGTTAGGTAGGTGTTTTACCCTACCTCACAGGCCTGACCATGACCTCTAAATTGCGACTTTTCACCTCTCCTTCGGCTTTTCCGAATCCTCAACGCCTGCGTTTGTTCATCCACGAAAAAGGCATTGCCGATCAGTTCGAAGAAACCATTTATGACATGACGCCGGGTGGAGAGCAGCGTGGCTGGCGTCATCTGAACATGAACCCGTGGGGTGAAACACCGACCCTGGAACTGGCAGACGGCAGCTTCATATCCGAGACGGCCGCTATCGCTCGCTATCTGGATCAGTCTTATCCGGGCCGCAAGATCATGGGCGAGGGCGCTCTGGAGCAGGGCCTCGATAGCATGTGGGACAACCGCATCTGGGTGCATATCCTCTATCGGATCGTTACGGCCTTTCACGTGCTGCACACCGGACTCGGTTTCAAGCTTGAACTGACCAAGAACGAAGCATGGGGCGAGCACTGCCGCAAAGAAGCGCTGAGCCACGCGGCATTGGTCAATCGTCATTTGTCCGATGGTCGCGAATGGCTGCTGGGCGGCGATGCGCCAACGTTCGCGGACATCACGCTTGCAACTGCTATTGCCTTCTCCAAGTTTCCGGTCAACGCCACGCCATTGGATGAGCGTTTCGAGTTTCTGGACCTGTACTGGCAGCGCTGGCAGAAACGTCCGGCTTTTCAGGCGGCCTATGCTGATCGCAGCAGCGGTATTCCCGAGCTGGACTCGCCGGCCGAGTGATTGAGCTGTTTTTACGCTCACCTTATCGCCGGGAACGTCATGCGGGATGTTCCCGGCGATAGCCGTTTCAGCTTGTGAGAAACCGACGATGGCCGTTCAGCAGCGGATGGCTGCTGCCATGCGTCACACCGTCTTTCTACCTAACAAAAGGCAGGTTTTTGAATTAGCATGTGCCGGTCTCCAGAAACGCGTCCGAAGTACAAGGCACTACGATGACCATCAACGCCCGTGAGGCGATCCTGCTTGCTGCGAGAAACATCGCCCAGTCCCAGGGCTACAACGGCCTGAACTTTCGCGATCTGGCCGCCCAGGTCGGAATCAAGCCGGCCAGTATTTACTACCACTTCCCCAGCAAGGCTGATCTGGGTGTCGCTGTTGCCAGGCGATACTGGCAGGACGGTGCCGCTGCACTTGAGACGATCGCCGAAGAAACCCCCGATCCCAGCGAAGCATTACAGCGCTTTCCGGAGATCTTCCGGCGCTCGCTGGAGGTTGAAAACCGCCTTTGCCTGGGCACTTTCGTCGGCGCTGAAACCGACAACCTGCCGCCGGAGATGACTGAAGAAATGCAGCTATTCGCCCAGGTCAACATTGCCTGGCTGAGCAAGCTTCTGGTGGCAGCGAACATTTGCACGCCTGCGGACAGCGAGGTGCGGGCGCAGGCCATTTTTTCCGCTGTGGCGGGCGCTCAACTGGTCGCCAGAAGCAGGTCGGACATAGCCCTTTTTGACACGTTGATCGACACCTATCGCGCCTGCGGGCCATTGCCGAGCCAAGTCAGTATGGGAAGGCGCTGATACGTCCAGACCATGGCATCTATACCGGCAAGCGAAACTGCTTGCGCAAGCTTTTATCGAACGCTCCGGCAGGCGCGAAGCGCCGTAGCAGGCTGATTTGTCGGGCGGCCTTGCCGGCGGTGTATCGATGCCGTGGGCGAACATCGCTCGCCGCTTTCAGTACCACCGCTGCGACAACCTCGGGCAGGTCGGCTGTCGGCATCACATCGGCGAGCAACGCACGGACACCCGCTCGCGCCTGATCATACTCCGGCAACCGTGAGTCCGGCTCGATGCCGTTTTGATCGAAGACGGTGCGTACGAATGCCGGCTCAATGACCGAAACCCGGACGTCGAAGGCGCGAATTTCGTGATCGAGCGATTCCGAATAGCCTTCCAGAGCATGTTTGACCGCCGAATAATGAGCCGAGTAGGGCGCGGGTATCAGTCCCAGAACCGATCCGATATTGATAATGCGTCCCCGACCTTGTTCGCGCATCGACGGCAGTACTGCGCTGGTCATGCGCATGACGCCAAACAGATTGACGTCGAACAGTGCCTGCACTTGTGGGATCGAGAACTCCTCGGCCCCGCCCAGCATGCCGATGCCGGCATTGTTGACGAGCAGGTCGATACGCCCGGTTTTCGCAAGCACGGTGGCAACGAGCGCGCGGACAGAGTCGTCATTCGTGACATCGCAGGTCAGCATGGAGACCTTTGCATAACTGTCACCAATTTTGCGGCTTGTGCCAAACACGGTATACCCCGCGCGCGCCAGCGCCTCTGCGGTGGCACGACCGATGCCCGATGAGGCACCCGTGACGATGGCGGTTCTTTCGGAAGAGGTGTCCATTTGATACTCCAATGCTCGACAGATGCGGGCCTGAATGGTGGCTGAGTGGACGTTGAATAAACGCTTACTTGATCTTCACGACGACCTTGCCTTTGGCACGGCCCTGGCCCAGGTATTCAAGCCCTTCGCTGGCCTGTTCAAACGCAAAGACCCTGTCAATCACCGGTGTTATGTGACCACTTTCGAGCAACCTGGCGATGTCGCCAAGTTGAGCGCCATCCGCGCGAACAAACAGAAACGAGTACGACACATTCTTCTTCCTCGCCAGGCGCGTGATTCTGCGGCTCATCAACCCGAATACGAAGGTGAAGAAGACATTCATCCGCCGAGCCCTGGCGAATACCTTATCCAGCGGGCCGACCAGGGATACGATCTTGCCGCCGGGCTTGAGGATGCCGACAGCTCTTTCAAGGTCGTCTCCCCGGGTGGTGCCGAGCACCAGGTCAACGTCGTGCAGCACTTGTTCAAATGCCTGCTCTTTGTAATTCACGACTTCATCTGCGCCCAGGCTGCGAACCAGCTCCATATTCCCCGCGCTGGTGGTCGTGGCCACTGTGGCGCCCAGGTGTTTGGCCAGCTGGATGGCGAAGGTACCGATACCTCCAGACCCGGCCGGTATGAACACCTTCTGGCCCGCTTTAAGAGGGGCGCGTTCCTTGAATGCCTGCCACGACGTAAGCCCGACCATCGGGATGGAGGCGGCCTGAACAAAGTCCAGATTGGCGGGTTTCAATGCGGCAGCGTGTTCCGGTACGGCGGCGAACTGGGCGATGGCGCCCCCACGCAGTTCGAACAGGCTCGCGAATACTGCGTCGCCTGCCTTGAAACGAGTGACTGCGCTGCCTACTTGAATGACCATGCCTGCCAGATCGCTGCCCATGGTGGCCGGTAGTTGCAACTTCACTACAGGCTTGAAGACCCCCGTAGTGATGATGTTGTCGATCGGGTTCAACCCGGCCGCGTGAACTTCCACCAACAGTTCGTCAGGTTTGATGGCCGGTATGGGGACGTGGGTAATCGCAATCTCAGGCGACTTGCCGTACTTTTCGAATGTCAGTGCTTTCATGACGCTCTGATTCCAGTGTCGTCGAACAAGGGTGTGGATCTGCCGCGGCTTGACCCGCCTCAGGCTTGCGGGCGATAGCGCTCGGCCGCCTGAGCCTGTCGAATGTCCGACAACAGCCCTTGCCGCGCCTCATCCAGCGAGTCCCAACGACCCGCTACATGCAGCGGCGGAATGGTCACCTGCTCGCGGCGGTCGTAGCCCACCAGTGCCGCATCAACCAGTTCGTCGACGTCCATCACCTCTGCAATCGTGTTCAGATCGATCCCCGCACGCTCCCAGATTTCGGTACGCGTAGCCGCCGGGAGCACCGCCTGGACGTAGACGCCGTTGGGCGCCAATTCCACGTTCATTCCCTGGGAAAGGAACAGCACGTAGGCCTTGGTCGCACCGTAGACCGACATGCCGAACTCTGGCGCAAAGCCCACCACCGAACCGAGGTTAACGATCGAGCCCGAGCCGGACTGCGCGAAACGTGGGGCCACGGCGGCCGCAAGGCGTGTCAGGGCGACGATATTGAGGGCGACAAGCTTGTCGATGGACTCGGCGTTCTGTTGCGCGAACCCTCCGGATTGAGCAATGCCCGCGTTGTTGATCAGCACACCGATGCTGGCGTCCTCACGCAGGCGGGTTTCCAGAGCTGTGAGGTCGGCAGCTTGAGTCAAATCGGCCTGAATGACTTCAACGGCAACGCCGTTTTCTTCACGAAGGCGTGCTGCCAGATCATCAAGACGTGCCTTGTCACGAGCGACCACTACGAGATTGTGACCGCGACGGGCAAATCGTTCGGCATATACCGCGCCGATGCCGCTGGAAGCACCGGTAATGAGAACAGTGGATGGCGTTGTCATGGAGGATGTACTCGTAAACTGCGTGGAGGAGATGGCAGTTATGATTACGATCAAAATCTAAAATGTCAACGTATTGATGTCGATCGACATCAAAAATAGGCCGTGCTGATCCTGCTCGGGTTTCGGAAGGGGACGTGGGGAACATCATGGGAAGACGTGCGGGCAAATTGCATGCACACCGCCGAAACCGCTTCTGCGCAAGCGCAGTCACGACGGCGGTTGTGTATCGATCTGATGGAGGTCTGTGCGTCTGTTTTCAGTCTGACGGCATAAGCACGGCGCATGTCATCAATTGCAGTACCGACTCGGCAGAGGGAATAGGGGGGGTATTCGTCTTTCTGTCGATGGTCAGGGAAGCGTAGCCATGCGCGGTGCTCCAGGCGAGGAAGGTGCGCTGTTCAAGCAGTTCCGGGTCGGGCTCGCTACCGTATTTTGTTATCCAGGCGTTGCGTATCGACTGGCGGAGGACTTGCAGCGCACGTTCACCCGATTCGAGAAGCCTGGGCAACGTGCGGTTTACACCCGCGCCAAACATCAACCGGAAGTGCTCCGGGTAACTTTTGGCGAAACTTACATAACCAATGCCGCAACCCAGGAGGGTGTCGTCAAGTTCCTGTTGCACGGCAACGATGACGTCGGCCATGCGCTCATACCCATCGGCCACCACCTCCGCCAGCAGATTTTCCAGAGAGCCGAAATGGTGGGCGGGGGCGGCATGAGAGACATTCGCCCTTCTGGCGCACTCGCGCAGTGACATGCCGCGGACTCCCGCTTCCCCCACGATATCCCAGGCGGCCTGACGCAGGACGGCGGGCAGATTGCCGTGGTGGTAGGTCCGTGGGGCGTCTGAAGTCGACATGTAAGGCTCCCTATCATGAAACAAAAGTTATATTCCCATCGGTTCAGCCTATCTTGTCAGTGACAAGATAGACTGTTCTAATGGCGCCAGATCATCTGACGGGCGTGGGGAATAGCGATGAGCGACATCATCAACAGGCTTCGACTATTGACGCTGCGCGGCATGTTCACGCTGAGCAGCCGTATTCTACCGGGCATCACTGGAAGATACCTCGCTCAACGTTTTGTGACTCCTCAGGCGTCCGGACGTGCCAAGGCTGCCGAAATCCTGAGTACAGCGACGGATGTGCAAACCGGTAGCCTTGAACTGGACGGCATCAGAATTGCCACCTATGTCTGGGGCGATCCCTCCAGCCAGCCGTATGTGTTGCTGGCCCACGGCTGGTCAAGTTACGCAATGCGTTTTATTGGATGGGTGCCGTTACTGCGCTCGATGGGCTACGCCGTGGTGGGGTTCGATCAGCCCGCCCACGGGTTGAGCGCAGGCAATATCAGCCACATGACCCAGTTCGTGGCTGTGCAGCAGCACGTGGGACGCCATTTCGGAAAACCTGCGGCGGTGATAGCGCATTCATTGGGCGCTTCATCGATTGTTTTCGCTCAGGAACAGTCGTGGTGCCCTGGTCGTTTTATCCTGATTGCGCCGTTCCTGGCACCTACGGACAGCGTACTTCAACTATTCGATTCGGTCGGTGTTGCCCACACAGTATTCAAACCTTTCGAGGGCGTCCTGCACTCGCTGACCGGACGCCGCTTTGCAGACTACGACGCCAGTTCGCGACTGCCGCTGCTTGATCGTCCCGCCCTGATCATTCATGACCGCCGTGACCGTGAAACACCGTGGGAAAAGGGCGCTCGTTTTGCAGAACTATGGCCGGGGGCGCGTCTGTTTACCACTGAAGGGCTTGGTCACAATCGGCTGATTGATCACCCTTCGGTGATTGCGGAAGCGATGAACTTTCTGAAACCGGATCATCTTTGACGGCACCCGCAACGGATGGCCTTTCCAACGGTTCCACTCTGAAGCGTCTATACGCAGCTTCATGAAATCCGTATGTGCCAGCTGGATCTGGCTCGTTTAATTGCAAGATGAATAACGGAAGCCAGATGCGTTTCCGCTCATCACGAGCTGAGCTTCTTTTAAAAGTCCTGACACAGCCGGACAGGCGAGTCAGCGTCTTCAGAAGTGGGAGGCCGCTATGGGTTTTAATAATTTTTCCGATGAATTGGCGGTGCTTGAAATCGTCCGCAGCGCGAACTTCGTCCGCCCTGGAAAGTTGACGTCCGGTCAAATTTATCTCGCGTTGATACGCCTTCAATCAGACGTTCCGGCGGCCGGGGATTTTATGGCAATGATTGATGAGCTGGTCAAAGAGGGGCTGCTGGTTTCAGCCGCTGTGCTGGAGCACGACATCTCGTTTCCCTATGTCCAGCACATTGTTCTTGGTGTTACCGAAACAGGTGCGGCCGTACTGGAAGACCGGAGTTTTCAGGCTGACCTTTTTTACGTGTGATCGACGGTGCCGTTTCTTGCTTTTGGTGTAGGCGAGCTGCCGGATGGGCTGAATGGAACAGTCGAGCAGAGCAGGCCGCTGCCTAACGCTTTCCGGCAGCGGCCTTGCCACGTCAGATTCGGAAACTGCCCACCAACTGCGTCAATCGAGTGGACTGCTGTTCAAGGTCAGTGCACGCACGCAGGGTCGCGTTCAGGTTCTCTACGCCTTGCTGGTTCAGCGTATTGATCTCGGTGATGTCCACGTTGATCGCTTCCACGACGGCGGTCTGCTCTTCGGTGGCAGTCGCCACCGACTGGTTCATGCCGTCGATTTCGCCGATACGCTCGGTGACGTTTTCCAGACTTGTCACGGCCTTGTTGGCAATCTCGACCGTTTCAACGCTCTCGCGCTGGCTGTCGTTCATGATCGCCACGGCTTCACGAGCACCGGATTGCAACTGCTCGATCATCTCCTGCACCTGACTCGCTGATTCCTGGGTTCGGTGCGCCAGGCTGCGGACTTCATCGGCAACCACGGCAAAACCTCTGCCGGCCTCACCCGCACGCGCGGCCTCGATGGCCGCATTGAGGGCCAGTAGATTGGTCTGTTGGGAGATGCCGGTAATCACGTCGAGGATCTGGCCGATGTTGGCTGTTTTGGTATTCAGCGTCTCGATCTGCTCGCTTGCGCTGCTGATGCGTTTGGAGAGACGGCTCATGGCCGAGATGTTCTGCCCGACTACGTCCTGCCCGTTAGATGCCAACGTCCGTGCATCGCTGGAGTGCCCCGATGCACGCGCGGCGTTCTGGGCGATCTCCTGTGTTGCGGCGCCCAGCTCATTGATGGCTGCGGCGACACTGTTGGTGCGGTGGGACTGCTGATCGGAATTGAGCATTGACGAGTTGGATGCGTTCAATACCCGCTGGGCAACTTCGTTGAGCTGTACGGTGGAGGAGGCGACTTCACGCATCGAGTCATGGATTCGCTCTACAAAGAGGTTGAAGCCGTTGCCCAGATAGCCGAACTCGTCTTGGCTCTCGATAATCAGGCGCTTAGTCAGGTCACCTTCGCCGGCAGCGATATCGTGCATGGCGCGGCCCATCAGGTTCAGTGGCCGCAGCAGGACGCTCAGGAGCATGCCCAGCAGCAGGATGATCAGCACCACAGCAATCACAGTGGCCACGATGGCCGAGTTTCTGAACTCGCCCAGCGCCGCATAGGCGATGTCTTTATCCATCGCCACGCCGACGTACCAGTTGACCGATGGCAGACCGTCCACGTGAGCGAAGGTAAGGATCTGTGTCTTGCCGGCATATTCGCTTTCACTGAGGTCTTGCGACAGCTTCGGTGTGTTCGTCGGGTAGACTTCGGCCAGCGTCTTCATCACCAGCGAGGTGTCCGGATGAACCAGAATGCGGCCATTCGCATCGACCAGGAACGCGTATCCGTCGCCGTGCAGTCGCAGTGAACTGATCATCTTCACCAGGATTTCCAGGCTCAGGTCACCGCCAATCACGCCGGCCACGCCAGACTCACCCTTGATCGGTGTGGCAAGGGTCACGATCAGGCCCTTGGTCACCGCGTCCAGATACGGCTCGGTGAGGATGGTTTTGCCGGCGCGAACGGCATCGACATACCACGGCCGCGTTCGCGGGTCGTAATCGGCCGGCATGTCATCAGGCGGCTGGGTGACGAAGGAGCCATCACTTTTGCCCTGGTAAATGCTCATGAAGGTGGCGATCAGCGTGGGTTGGCCGAGCACCCGATTCTGCTCTTGCGCGGACTGAGGCGAAGAGGCGTTTTCCGCCAGGTTCTCTACCAGAAGAATTCGCCCTGAAAGCCAGTTACGGATATTGCCAGCGGTGCTTTCGCCCGTCTGGTTAAGGTTCTCCTTGAGCTGCACGCGCAACGCATTGCGCTGCAGATAATCGTTGTAGAAGGTGAACAGTGTGAAGGCGGCGATCACCACAAGGGACGCTGCCAAGAGGATTTTATGACTGAATTTTAACGATGTTCTCATGCCGGTATGAGCCTTTAGAGGGGTATTACGCAAGGAGTCATAGGTAGTGGGTAAAGCTGGGGTGGTTATCGGCGGGAATCGATGTTTATGAATGTCATATGTCATATAAATGACAAAACACCTGAAGGTTTCATCCTTCAGTTCAGAATGACGCTGTCAGTTCAGTAGGCAGGGTGATTCAAATCGAGATACCACTGTGCATAAGGCGTGTTTTTCACCTTGCGCCGATTGAAGTCCTCGGCGCCATCGGTCCACCAGACCTCACCGCGCTCGCCAAGCGCAACCTTGGCCTTGTCCACACTGGTCCGAGCCGTCTTCAAGGCTTCGGGGTCTTCGGACGCCTTGGCGGCCTTGACTGCACGACGTGCAGCCATCAGCTCATCCACCAGATGCTGGCGGACGTCGTCGCTCAAAGAGGGATTGGAGCACCGCCAGAGTTGGTCACTGACCACAAAATACCGACCGTCAGGCGTGGTCGGATTCACCCTACGAAAACCCGCGGGCGACCGCGTCAGCGCCGATCAGGCCTGTCACTCGCCCGGCCAGCGCATCCAGCCCGAACGGCTTGGTGAGCACTTGCGTGCAAGGCCGCAGGTGGCAATCGTCCAGCACGGATGTTTTGGCATAACCGGTGATGAACAGGGTCGGCAGGCCCGGTCGACAGTCGCCTGCCGCATCGGCCATTTCCCGGCCATTCATGCCGCCCGGCAAGCCTATGTCACTGATCAGCAGGTCGATGCGTGTGTCCGACTGCAGGATCTGCAAACCTGACTGTGCGTCTGCCGCTTCCAGGCAGTTGTAGCCCAGACCGCTGATGACTTCGGCGACGAGCATCCTCACCGAGGGTTCGTCGTCCACGATCAGGACGGTTTCGCCGGTGTGATGCGGCGGTTCTTCAATGACTTCCGGCTCGAAGGGGCGGGGAGCATTTTCAGCAGTGTGGCGTGGCAGGTGCATGACTACGCTGGTGCCCTGGCCTTCGACCGATTCGACGCGAATCTGCCCGCCGGACTGGCGCACAAAACCATACACCATCGACAGCCCGAGACCGGTGCCGGCACCTATGGGCTTGGTGGTGAAGAACGGTTCGAAGGCTTTGGCGGCAATGTCCGGACTCATGCCGATGCCCGTGTCGGTGACCCGTATGCTCAGGTGCTCGCCGGCAGGAATGCCATGGTCCGGATCGGTGCACTCTTCAAGAGACGCGTTAGCGGTCTCGATGATAATGCGCCCGCCGTTGGGCATCGCGTCACGGGCGTTCAGGCACAGGTTCAGAAGCGAGCTTTCCAGCTGGGCATGATCGATCAGCGCAGGCCATAGATCATTCTGGGCGACGACCTTTATGTCTATCTCCGGGCCGACGGTACGGGCGATCAACTCTTCCATGTCATGAATCAACCCGTTGACGTCGGTGACTCTCGGCGACAGTGTCTGGCGTCGGGAGAACGCCAGCAGACGGTGAGTCAGCGACGCCGCGCGGCGTACTGCGCCCTGGGCGACCGACACGTAACGGTCAACATCGCCGACGCGCCCCTGAGCCAACCGTTTGGTGATCAGTTCCAGGCTGCCGGAAATACCGGCCAGCAGGTTGTTGAAGTCATGAGCGATGCCTCCGGTCAGTTGCCCGACGGCATCCATCTTCTGCGAGTGGCGCAGGGCGTCTTCGATCTGCTCGCGTTCGAAAACGGCTTGTTCGATGCGCTGTTCGAGTGTCTGATTGAGTTCTCTGACCGCTTCTTCGGCTTTTTTTCTGGCGGTGACATCAACCGACGAGCCGATCAGACCGATCACCTCGCCGTTTTCATCGAGCAGGGGCGCTTTGGTCGAGAGCCACGTCGCTGCAGAGCCGTCAGGCAGGTTGACGTGTTCTTCGATCTGTTCGCTGACATTGTTCTGCATGATCCGGCGGTCGGTTTCCATGAGCACCCGTGCCTGCTGCGGATCATCCAGAAACTCCAGGTCCGTCTTGCCGATGAAAAACGCGGGCGGCTTGCCGATCAGTTCAGCGGTGCCACGATTGGCGACCAGCATGCGACCCTCGAGATCCTTGGCGTAGACGACGCCGGGAACGGCAGCCGTGAATATCCTCAGCAACTCGTTGAGCCGGTCGCGCTCCTCTTCAGCCGTGCGACGGCTGTCTATATCGAGCAATACGCCCGGACTGCGAACAGGTTTGCCGCGACTATCGCGCTCGATTCGTCCGCTGGCTTCGATCCAGCGATAAAGACCGTCTTCATGCAGAACCCGGTATTCGCATCGGTAGGTTTCGCTGCTTTGAAGCGCGTCCTCGATTGACTTGTCGACTCTGGCCGAGTCGTCGGGATGAATGGAGGCAATCACCAGTTCCAGTGGCAAGCCTTTGGCGCACAGCTTCGGGGACAAACCGAAGGTCCGGGCAAAACGCTCATCGCCGGTCAACTGATCGGCAATGATGTCCCACACCCAAGTGCCGACAACTGCCCCTGAATCCAGGGCGAGTTGTAGTAGCTGCTCGGCCGCTTCCTGCTCCGAAGGCGGGGGTGGCTGGGGGGCAAATGGCCTGCCGCCAGAAACATCATTGCTCATCACTATCGACCCACTTGAACGCCTGGTTCACAAAGACTCAGTCATAGGGCAGCGCAGCGGCCTGAAAGTTGTACAAAATTTATTCTATTTTGTGCCTGATGCCTCACAGAGTGATCAGTGACACTCGATCATTCCATGATTCTGGATAGGGTGATATTAAATTAATATCATTTGAGGTGCGCGCTATTTTCAGCGGAGCAGGCAGGGCAGCGCTTTCAGGTCATGCCGGGCTCGGCGAGTCACCTGAAAGCGCTGGTTTCATTCAAGTATTCAGCGTCCTGCGAACGTCTCAATGCTGGCCGACGGGCGCAGGCAGGTTGGCAGCCTGCACCGGCGACCAGCGGGTTAGCGCATAAAACACTGCGCCGCCCAGGATGCAACCGGTAAACCAGGCGAAGTTGGCAATCGGCTTGAACCACTCGACAAAGGTGAAGCACAGACCGACCAGTGCAGTGAGCAGCAGTGCCTTGACCGCGATCCAGTTGACGCCGTTGGTGTACCAGTAACGACCGCTTGGCGTGTCATTGAACAGGGCGTCGACGTCGATCTGCTGTTTCTTGATCAGGTAGTAATCCACCAGCAGGATGCCGAACAGCGGGCCGATACAGGCCGCCAGCACGTCCAGAGTGTAATGGATCACTTCCGGGTTGTTGAACAGGTTCCAGGGGGTGATGAAGATCGACGCTACGGCAGCGATCATGCCGCCTGCGCGCCAGCTGATGCGGCTGGGCGCCACGTTGGCGAAGTCGAAGGCAGGGGAAACGAAGTTGGCGACGATGTTGATACCGACCGTCGCGGTCACGAAAGTAAAGGCGCCGAGCAGCACGGCCGTGGTGTTATCGATGCGCGCGACGGTCGCGATCGGGTCGTGGATCATCTCACCGAAAATCGGCAATGTGCCCGAGACGATCACCACCGTTACCAGTGAAAACGCCAGAAAATTCACCGGCAAACCCCAGAAATTGCCGCGGCGCACGTCGGCCATGCTGCGGCAATAGCGGCTGAAATCACCGAAGTTCAGCGTCGGCCCAGAGAAATACGAGACCACCAGCGCGATGGCCATGACCACTTGCCCGAACGCCGCCCAGCCGGACAACTCTTTTTCAGCCAGGGTGAAACTGATGTTATCCCAGCCGGCGCGCCAGACAATCCAGCCTGCCAGCGCGAACATCACCGCGTAAACGGCAGGACCGGCCCAGTCGATGAAACGTCTGATCGACTCCATGCCGGTCCAGAACACAGCAGCCTGAACCACCCACAACGCCAGAAAGCCGGACCAGCCAAGCCACGACAGCCCGAGAAAGGTCACATTCTGATACGCAGCCAGTTCCGGGAAGAAACGCAGCACCACGATCACCAGCGCGCTGGACGCCAGGTAGGTTTGAATGCCGTACCACGCCACCGCGATCAGCCCGCGAATGATGGCGGGAATGTTGGCACCGAAGACGCCGAAGGCCAGGCGGCAGATGACCGGGTAGGGCACGGCGGCTTGCTGACTGGGTTTGGCGACCAGATTGGCGATCACTTGAATGATGCAGATCCCCACCAGCAGCGCGATCAGCACTTGCCAACTGGCCAGGCCCAGAGCGAACAGACTGGCCGCGAAAACGTAGCCGCCGACGCTGTGCACGTCGCTCATCCAGAACGCCAGGATGTTGTACCAGGTCCACTTCTGCGGCACCGGCCCCAGATCATGGTTGTGCAAGCGCGGGCTGTACCCGGTCGGGCGTTGATCTGTCATTGCGTGACTCCCTCGGTGTGTCGTGACGGGATCGGAGTACGATCGGCGATTTTTTTGTATACGATCGTGTACGCAAAACATGTGCCATACGATTTCTATTCGGCCGGGAATGGCCGCGAGTCTTGTTTCAGGGCGCTTGTATCGAGACGGGTGGGTAAATCAGACAGGTTCGAACCTGCGCCTGAAGTGCACGTAAACAGGGCACTTTTGCTCATTTAAGGTGCGATTCATGCGTTTTCGACTGAGGAGCCATTTGGCGCGCTGCTAAATTGCGCTACTCATCATGTTCCGCATCAGGCACTATTCTTGTATACGATCTGTAATGCCAATGCGATGTGAAGCCATGATCCGATCTGACAGTGCCCCGTTGTTTCTCACGCCTTCTGCCGATGAAAAAGGCCGTGATGAACAGATTTACCAGCATGTACTGGAAGCTATCGTCGAACATCGGCTCGCTCCCGGGACGCGCTTGCCCGAGGACGCTTTGGCCGACGTATTCGAGATCAGCCGTACCGGCATTCGCAAGGTCTTGCAGCGTCTGGCGCTGGAACGACTGGTGACCCTGCGCCCCAAGCGCGGCGCAGAGGTTGCGCAACCGTCGGCTCAGGAGGCACAGGATGTATTGGGTGCCAGGCAACTGATCGAGCCCGCGCTGATGGCCGATATCGCCACGCGAGTCGCCGGTCAGTGCCTGCAAGCCCTGCGCGCGCTCTGCGATCAGGAGCATGAGGCGCAACACGCCGGGCGCCACAGCGAAGCGATTCAATTGTCGGCGCGTTTCCATGTGCAACTGAGCGCGCTGGCGGGTAATCAGGTGTTGACCGAGCAGGTTGCGCAGCTCACCACACGGTCCTCGTTGATTGTGGCGGTGTACGGCTCGCGACGCAGTGTCGGCTGTGATTGTGGCCAGCATGTTGACTTGCTGACCTTGCTTGAAAGCGGGCAGGGCGAACAGGCACGTGAATGGATGGCCGAGCATTTACGGCGCATCCGTGCCAGCCTGAATGTGGATGCGCCGGTCAGCGAGACAGTGGATTTTCATAGCATTTTCAAACGGCGCTGAAGGAGTTCCGGTGCGTATTCAAGTAATCAACCCCAACACCAGCGAAGCCATGACCCATAAGATTGGCCTCGCGGCGCAAGCCATTGCGCGCCCCGGTACGCAGATTCTTGCGTGCAGCCCCGATGATGGCCCGGTGTCTATCGAAGGTCATTTTGACGAAGCGATCGCGACCCTTGGCGTGCTGGAAGAAATACGCAAAGGCCGTGAGCAGCAGGTCGACGCGCACATCATCGCCTGTTTCGGCGACCCCGGCCTGCTGGCGGCACGCGAGTACGCCAGCGCCCCGGTGATCGGTATCGCCGAAGCGGCTTTTCACATGGCCAGCCTGATTTCTACCCGTTTCGCCGTGGTTACCACACTGACCCGCACCCGGATCATCGCCGAACATCTGCTGCAGCGTTATGGCTTCAGTGAATTATGCACATCGGTGCGCTGTATCGATCTGCCGGTGCTGGCGCTGGAGGAAAGCGGGCCGGAGCTCATCGAATGCATGGCCGAACAAGCCCGTCGCGCCCGTGATGACGAAGGGGCGGGAGCCATTGTGCTGGGTTGCGGCGGGATGGCGGATCTGGGCAGGCAGTTGAGCGAAGCGATCGGCCTGCCGGTCATCGACGGCGTGGCTGCGGCGGTGAAGCTGGCCGAATCGCTGGTGGATCTGGGCCTGACCACCAGCAAACACGGCGACCTGGCCGACCCCATCGGCAAACCGTTCAAAGGCCGATTTGCCTACCTGAGCCGTTGATGGCTTCTGCCCGAAGGGCGTAGGAGCGAACGTGTTCGCGAAAGGGGCGGCATGAACGATGAACATTCATCGTCTGAATACCGTTCGCGAACAGGTTTGCTCCTGCGGCCTTAGGCCAGAATCAAAAGCGAACTTGTATCTCACATAGCCGGAACGCCACCCCCGACCAAGGCTTCGGTCGTGTCGTCGGGCACCACAATCGTATTGTTGCCCGGCGTCAGGATGACCTTGCGGCAATCCTCTTCCTTCTTGTCGAACAGCTTGTAGCCCTTCGCCGCATCCTCCAGTGACATCCGGTGCGTGATGATAGCTTCGGGCTCCAGGCGGCCGGCCTCAATGTGTTCCAGCAGTTCAGGCATGAAGCGATGCACGTGGGTCTGGCCCATCTTGAAGGTCAGGCCCTTGTCGAACGCATCGCCGAACATGAAGCCGTGGATGAAACCGGCATATACGCCTGGCACACTGACCACGCCGCCACGTCTTACCGCCGCGATGCACTGACGCAATGCCTTGCCGCTGCTGCCTTCCAGCTTCAGCGTGGCCAGGATGGTTTCAGTGGTGCTGCCCTTGGCCTCGAAACCCACCGCATCCACAACGCCGTCCACGCCACGCATGCCAGCAGTCTGGCGGATGATCGTGTCGGCCGGATCATCATCTTCGTCGAAGTTGATCGGGATCACGCCGTAGGTTTTCTGCGCATAGGCCAGACGGTACGGGTGGTGATCAACCATGAAGATCTTCTCCGCACCGAGCATTTTTGCGCACGCTGCGCTCATCAGGCCGACCGGGCCAGCCCCATAAATGGCAACAGTCGAGCCTTGGCCTATCCCGGCGTTGAGTACAGCCTGCCAAGCGGTGGGGAGAATATCGGAGAGGAACAGAACCTTCTCGTCAGCCAGCGTGCCCGGCACCTTGAACGGACCGACATTGGCCTTGGGCACGCGCACGTATTCGGCCTGGCCGCCCGGGACGCCGCCATACAGATGGCTGAAGCCGAATAGCGCCGCGCCTGGTGGAATCGACTTTTTGTTAAGAATCGCGCCACGTCCGGTGTTGGTGGTTTCGCAGGCCGCGAACAGGTCGATGTTGCAGAAAAAACAGCTGCCGCAGGCGATGACGAACGGGATCACCACGCGATCGCCTTTGGCCACGGCCGTGACGGCCGAGCCGGTTTCTTCCACGACGCCCATGAACTCGTGACCGAAAATGTCGCCATGTTCAACCGTAGGGATTTTGCCGCGATACAAGTGCAGGTCGGAACCGCAGATAGCCGTCGCGGTTACGCGCAGAATGATGTCATCCGCTTGCTCGATCACGGGGTCCGGCACCGTGTCGACCTTCACATTGTTCGCACCGTGGTAAGTCAAGGCTCTCATGGTTAATCCTCAATGGCAGCAGGAATTCCGCTCCGTTAATGAAGATGAACCATGAGATTTTTGTTGGTTCAGCGCGATTGGTCGACGTGGGACTAACGGTAGGTCAGTTGCGGAACGCCGTCATATCCTGCAACAGCATGCCCATCAGGCGGTTGGCGCCGACACTCAGTTGACGGCCCAGGCGGCTGATCAGGTGGGTCTGCGGGGTGCTGAACACCTCATGCTGCAAGGGCAGGGCCCGCAATGTTCCGGCCTTTATTTCTTCCTCCACGACAAAGGTCGGCAGCAGCGTGACGCCACCCTGCATGGCGAAGTGCTTGAGCATGGCGAAAGTGCTGCAGGTCAGCGTCGGCTGCACAGTGATGCCCAACTGGTGCTCGGCTTGCAGCAGAATCTGGCGGATACCGTAAGACACTGCGGGCAGGGCGACACGGTAGTCTTCAAGTGCCTGCAGCTTTATCGGGCCTGGTTCTTCCGCCAGCGGATGATTCGGCGCGGTGATCACACAGACCGGTTGACGCTGATGCGCATGCGAGCGGATTTTCGGGTCGGCAGCCGGGTTGAAGACCAGGCCGATGTGCGCTTCATCCTCGACCACCTGGCGAATCACTTCGTTGCTGCCACACACGTTCACGATCAGTTCGATCCTGGGGTACAGCTCGGAAAACCGGGCCAGCGGCTGCGCGAGACTCTCCAGAAACCCCTCTCCGGAGACCAGCGTCACCGAGCCGCTGTGCAAGCCTTTCAGAGCCTGAATCGAATCCAGCAGGACCTCCTGCTGCGTCAGTCGCTGGCGGTAGTAGGCCAACACCTTTTCGCCCGCCTCGGTCGGTTTGACGCCGCGTCGATGACGCTCCAGCAGTGGAGAGCCCAGCTCCTGTTCCAGTTGCGCGATCTGACGGCTGACCGCCGAAGGCGCAACGTTGAGGAAGTCGGCAGCAGCCCGGACGCTGCCCAATCGTACGGCTTC
Source organism: Pseudomonas sp. MWU16-30316 (assembly GCF_020515645.1). Taxonomy (NCBI): domain Bacteria; kingdom Pseudomonadati; phylum Pseudomonadota; class Gammaproteobacteria; order Pseudomonadales; family Pseudomonadaceae; genus Pseudomonas; species Pseudomonas sp. MWU16-30316. The sequence goes on from NZ_JAIZAZ010000001.1 coordinate 1,150,351, forward strand.
GAAAAAATACAGGATGCGTCGATCTTGAACGAGGCTCATGGGCTTCCAGTGTTGCGCTAAAGGCAACATAAATTCGATTTTTGGATTATTGCTGAGAGGGGAGAGCGCTGTCCATACTCGAATCATCAGCACATTGCAGGCCGAAAGGGCCCGCAGCGTCATCCTCTAATTCGTACAAAATCTTTGATCGGGATGCAGACATGACTTTGAAAGCAGGTGTGATCGGATTGGGCAACATGGGCGGCGGCATGGCTGCGACGCTGGCGGGCAAGGGCTTTGATGTCAGCGGCTTCGACCTGTCGCAGGCCGCGCTGGCCCAGGCCGAAAGCAAGGGCGTCAAGCCGGTTGCCGATCGCACGCAACTGATTCAAGGCGTGGACATTCTGATCCTCTCGCTGCCCAAGGCCGAGCATGTGGAATCGGTGTGCCTCGGCGCGGGTGGCATCAACGAGGTGGGTCGCAAGGGCCTTATCGTCGTCGATACCACGACGTCAACGCCGGAAATGAGCCGCAAGGTCGCCACCGAACTGGCGAAGAACGGCATCGCGTTCATCGACGCGCCGGTGTCTGGCGGCCCGAAAGGCGCAGCCACCGGCACCATGTCGATGGTCATCGGTGCCGAGGACGCCGACCTGGCGCGCGCCATGCCAATCCTGGAAGGCATGAGCGGGACACGCGTGCACGTCGGGCAATGTGGCGCAGGCAATGTCGCCAAGATCGCCAACAACATGCTCGCCGCCTGTCACCTGATCAGCACTGCCGAAGCCGTGGCGATGGCCGCGCGTGCAGGGGTCGATCCGGAAAAACTTCTGCAGGGCCTGAATGCCGGTTCCGGACGCAGCGGTGCCACGCAAGTGATGTTCCCGACCTGGGTACTCAACAAGGCCTATGACTCGGGTTTCACCATGGGCCTGATGCGCAAGGACGTTGGCCTGGCCAGCGATCTGGCGGACAGCCTGGACATGGACCTGCCGCTGTCGCGCGTCGTCGCACAATTGTGGCAGGCCAGCAGTGAAACCCTGGCGGACAATGAAGACTTCTGCGCCATCGTGCAACGCACCGATGGCAAACTTTACGGTCATGGAGAATAAGCGATGAGCACTGCAAAAATCCTCGAACTGATGCGTCCTTACTGGGGCGATCGCAGTGTCATCGCCAGCTACGTAGGTGGCCAGTTCATCGAAGGTCACGGCGCGCCCGTCGAAGTGCGCAATGCCCATGACGACAGCCTGTTGCTGAGTTTTCCGGATGCCGACGAGTCGTTGGTCGAAGTGGCCGACAAGGCCGCCAGGGCTGCACAACAACAATGGTGGGCACTGACCGCTCAGGCGCGTGGCCGCGCCATGTATCAGGTGGGCAATCTGATTCGTGACGAGCTGGAAAACCTCGCTCAGATTGAATCCCTGACCGCCAACAAGCCGATCCGCGATGCGCGTGTCGAAGTGCTCAAAGTGGCCGAGATGTTCGAGTATTACGCCGGTTGGGCGGACAAGCTGCACGGCGAAATCATCCCGGTGCCGACCACGCACCTGAACTATGTGACCTACGAACCACTGGGCACGGTGTTGCAGATTACGCCCTGGAATGCGCCGATCTTCACCTGCGGCTGGCAGATCGCCCCGGCGATTGCAGCGGGCAACGCGGTCATTCTCAAACCGTCGGAACTGACCCCGCTCAGCTCGCTGATGGTCGGCGTGCTGATCGAGCGTGCCGGCGTGCCGAAAGGGCTGGTCAACGTGATTGCCGGTTTCGGTCATTCCATCGGCCAGGCGTTTATTGCCAAGGCTGACATTCGCAAGGTGGTGTTCGTCGGCTCACCCGCCACTGGCCGGCATATCGCTGTGGCAGCGGCGCAGCGTTGCATTCCTGCGGTGCTGGAACTGGGCGGTAAGTCGGCCAATATCGTGTTCGACGATGCCGACCTGGAAGTCGCCTTGCGCGGTGCCCAGGCTGCGATCTTCTCCGGTGCCGGGCAGAGCTGTGTTTCAGGTTCGCGCCTGTTGGTGCAGGAGTCGATCTTCGAGAAGTTCACCAATGCCCTGGCGGTGGCTGCGACGCAGTTCAAGGTCGGTGACCCGAGCGATCCGGAAACCCAGATCGGCCCGATCAACAACGCCAAGCAATACAGTCATGTGAAAAACATGGTCGAGCAGGCGCTCAAGGACGGCGCAAAACTGGTGGGCGAGCACGCTGATCCGATCCCGGAAAAGCCCGGTTACTACATCAACCCGACCGTTCTGGCGGGCACCAACGCGCTGTATTGCGCGCAGGAAGAAATCTTCGGCCCGGTGGTAGTGGCGATTCCATTCAAGGACGAAGAGGACGCGATCCGCATCGCCAACGACAGTCGTTTCGGTCTGGCCGGTGGTGTCTGGACCCGTGATGTCGGCCGCGCTCACCGCGTTGCAAAGCAAGTGCGAGCGGGGACCTTCTGGGTCAACGGTTACAAGACGATTCACGTCAGTTCGCCGTTCGGCGGCTATGGTGAGAGTGGTTATGGCCGGTCTTCCGGTCTGGATGCCCTGCGCGAGTACAGTGAAGTGAAAAGCGTCTGGGTCGAAACCGCCGCCAAGCCAGCCGCCAGCTTTGGCTATGGCGCGAGTCTGGAGTAAGCACATGTCCATTTCAAAGACGTTGATTGACGAAGCCACCGTGTGGCGCCGCACCCTCCACGCCGCGCCGGAACTGGGGTTCCAGGAGCTGAAAACCTCTGACAAGGTGGCTGAGTTGCTGAGCGGTTTCGGCATCGAGATCCACCGAGGTCTGGGCGGCACTGGCGTGGTTGGCACCCTGCGTAATGGTGACGGGCCGACCATCGGCCTGCGTGCCGACATGGATGCCTTGCCGATTCAGGAGCTGGGCGACAGCGTTCACAAGTCGACCCACAAGGGCTGCATGCACGCCTGCGGTCACGATGGCCACACCGCGATCCTGCTGGCCACCGCCAGGCATCTGGCCGAGACTCGCCGCTTTCGCGGCACGGTGCATTTCGTCTTCCAGCCTGCCGAAGAGAACCTCGGCGGCGCACAGCGAATGATCGAAGACAGGCTGTTCGAGCGCTTTCCGATGGAAGCCATCTACGGCCTGCACAACTGGCCGGGTGTGCCTGCGGGCAAGGTTGTGATCAATCCGGGTCCGATGATGGCCTCGCTCGACACCTTTGAAATCACCCTGACCGGCAAGGGCAGCCACGCGGCCATGCCGGACAAGGGCAATGATCCGATCGTGGCCGCAGCCGAGCTGGTGCTGGGGCTGCAAACCATTGTCTCCCGGCGCCTGTCACCGCTCGACTCGGCGGTGGTCAGCATCACTCAGTTCAATGCCGGTGAGGCGATCAACGTGATCCCGGAAACCGCCACGCTGCGTGGCACCGTGCGTTGCCTGCAAACCCCTGTGCGGGAAAAGGTCCAGCGACTGATCGGCGAGTTCGTCGAGCGTTTGCCGACGGCCTTCGGCGTGCGCGGCGAACTGGTTTACAACGTCGGCTACCCGGTGACCGAAAACCACGTCGAAGCAGCAGCCACGATCCGTCGTGCAGCGGTCGCTGCAGTGGGCGAGGCCAACGTGCAGTGGGGCTGCAACCCGTCGATGGCCTCCGAAGACTTCGCCTTCATGCTGCATGCCTGTCCGGGTGCCTACATCTGGATGGGCGTCGACGGCGAGAAGCCGTCGGCGGCGTTGCACAATCCGTACTACGACTTCAACGACCAGGTCATCGAACCCGGCGTTGCGGTCTGGACCTCGCTGGTGGAGCAGTGTTTGCCGCTGAGTTGAATGGCTCGCATACATATGTCGTAGGAGTGAGCTTGCTCACGAAAGCAATGGTCCAGACGCCCTTTTTTATGGGATTTACTGGCCTCTTCGTGAGCAAGCTCACTCCCACCGGGAACGGACTCCGTCAAGGTGCCGCGAGCAATTCCACTGCAATACCGGATATGTCCGGCAGGCAGGTCAGCAGGTGGTCGCGCAGTTCCAGTACTCGCTGGCGCTTAAAGCTGTCCTGCAGCCAGACCAGGTAATAGGCATCTCCGGTGCCAACCGCCGAGTTGAACGGCAGAAAAACCTGGCCTTCGTTCAGGTCATCAGCGACTAGAAACAGATCGCCAATCGACACACCGTGCCCTCTGACCGCGGCGGTAATGCCCTGATCAAGCGTGTCGAACACCTTGCCTTTGCTCAACGTCACCTGACCGGAGAGGTCCATCCGGTTCAGCCAGCGCCGCCAGTCGCGGCGGTCGCTGGACGGATGGATAAGTTCAGCGGCCTGCAGCCTCTCTGTTCCCCACGGCTGGTCGCCTAACGTGTCTGCCGAGCAGATCGGGATCAGCCACTCATCGAACAGCTTGCAGGTTTCCACCTCGGCACCAAAGTTGCCATTGCCCAGCAGAATCGCGCAGTCGAAAGGCTCCGAATAGAAGTCCACGCTATCAAAGTCCATCCACACGCTGGACAGCTGAACCGGCAGGGCGGGCGCAGGCTTTTTGAAGGACTCCAGCGCGTGCAGCAGCCAGCGCATGGTCAGGGTGGACGGTGATTTGAGGCGCAGATTCGCGCCCTGACCCCGGAAGGGCTGGCAAGCGTCCTCGATAATCCGGAAGCCGATCTTGAGCTGGCTGGACAGCCGCCGGCCCTCGTCACTGAGCGAAAGCCGCGGGCCATTGCGTTCGAACAATCGACAGCCAAGGGTTTCTTCCAGGGTACGAATATGACGGCTGATGGCACTCTGGGTAAGAGATAGCTCCTGCGCAGCACGCGTAAATGAGCATGATCGGGCCGCTACTTCAAAGGCTCTCAGCGCGTAAAGAGGCGGTATACGTTCAGTCATGTGATAACTAACCATGATTATTTGTCATAGTAGGTTACACCTTTTTCCATTTTTCCGCGCACGCGTCTCCGGTCAGAATCGCCGGCTCGTCCACTGTCGTAAAAATCAAACAATAAGGCGGTGTTCTTATCTGCTGCGTGCGTGAGGGAATATGCTGCCCAAGTCCGAAAAGCTGTTGCGCCAATCTGTTGTAAGACATTTGCTGGAAAGTGACACCGCCCTGGAAATGGGCTGGCGGGTTCAGGCTTACAGGCAGTTCGAGCAGGTGCTGAGTGACAAGGGCTTCCCTTGTCTGTTTGGACGCCGTGCCAACAAGTCCGGAAGTTGTCTGCTGCTGTTCATCCCCTGTGAGAATGAGCAACAAGCGCTACGTGACGGCATGGAAGCGTACGTGAAGTTCGTTAATGACACACCACTTGAAGATCGCCTGTTCAACCCGTTGATTGTCATTTTCGAGAAAACCGATTTCAACAGCCTGGCCGAAGAACAGGCCTATGCCTGGGCCACCCTGCAACATTTACATGAAGGTGACCGATCACCCTGGCCGGCCAACGCCTGCACAGACCCTGAAGTGTTCGAGTGGACCTATCACTTCGCCGGACTGCCGATGTTCATCAACATGAGCTTTCCCCGTCACAGCGCGATGAAAAGCCGTTCGCTGGGTGGGCACATTGTGTTTGTGGTCAACCCTCGGGAGAACTTTGACGAGGTGGCAAGCGCCGAGACGGAAAGTGGTCGCAAGGTCAGGGAAAAGATTCGCCAGCGAATCGCCGATTACAACAACGGCGTGGTACCCGACACGCTGGGTTTTTTCGGCGACCGTAGCAGCCTGGAATGGAAGCAATATCAACTGTATGAAGAAGGCGGGCTTTCACTGTCCCGTTGTCCTCTGCACATCAAAGTCGACAAGACTGACCATTTGAACGAGCGTTGAGTACCCATGGATATATCGTTGCTGCTGATCTACATGTTCAGCGTGTTCATGCTGATCATCACCCCTGGTCCGGTGGTGGCACTGATCGTCAACACCAGCCTGGCGTGCGGGCCGAAACGCGCGATGTTGACGGCGCTGGGCACCAACTGGGCGTCACTGGTGCTGGTGTTGGTCGCGGCATTGATTCTGACGGGAACACTGTCGGTGAGCGTAAGCATGCTCAACTGGATCAGCCTGGTGGGCTGTTTCTTCATCGCTTACCTGTCGGTGCAGGCGCTGGAACAGGCGTTGCGTTACGCCCCGTCGCGGCCTGAAACAGCGCCAGCGCCGATGCCTGCGCATAGCAGGCACAGCGGGCTGGTGACCGGTTTTCTGGTCGGAATTTCCAATCCGAAGGACATCATCTTCTTCGTCTCGTTTTTCCCGCAGTTCATTCACGTCACCGAATCGTTCAAGGGCAGCATCGCCTTGTTGTCGTTGCTGTGGATCATCATTGATCTGTCTATCCTGTTCGCCTATATCTTCCTGATGCGCCAGAAACTGGCCTTGAAGTACAAGCGCAAGATCGAAGTCGCCTCCAGCGTGACCTTGCTGCTGATCGCGCTGGGCGGGATCCTCTATTCGGGCTCGACACTGTTGAATCAGTAAACGCCTGCGCCCATCAGCACTCGATCAGGTTGACCGCCAGGCCGCCGCGTGAGGTTTCCTTGTATTTGTCGTGCATGTCGGCGCCGGTGTCGCGCATGGTGCGGATGGCGTGGTCCAGCGAGATGTGATGCTCGCCGTCGCCGCGCAGGGCCATCTGGGCGGCATTGATGGCCTTCACGGCAGCAATCGCGTTGCGCTCGATGCAGGGGATCTGCACCAGCCCGCCGACAGGATCGCAGGTCAGCCCCAGATTATGCTCCAGGCCAATCTCGGCAGCGTTCTCCACCTGCTCGGGCGTTGCGCCGAGGATCTCTGCCAGACCGGCGGCGGCCATCGCGCAGGCCGATCCTACCTCACCCTGACAACCGACTTCGGCACCGGAAATCGAGGCGTTTTTCTTGCACAGAATGCCGACCGCAGCGGCGCTCAGGAAAAAGCGCACCACGTCATCGTCATTGGCCGTGGGTTTGAATTTCATGAAGTAGTGCAGCACGGCGGGCACGATGCCAGCCGCGCCGTTGGTGGGCGCCGTCACCATGCGCCCGCCTGCGGCGTTTTCTTCGTTGACCGCGAGGGCGAAAAGGTTGACCCATTCCATGGCGCTCAGCGTCGAGCCGATCACGTTGGGGTTATCGAGGTTCTGCAGGTTCTGATGCAGGCGGTAGGCACGCCGCCGCACGTTCAGGCCACCGGGCAGGATGCCGGTTTCCACCAGGCCCTTGTCGACGCAGGCGCGCATCGCGGCCCAGATCACCATGATCTTCTCGCGGATTTCTTCCTCGCTGCGCCAGACCTTCTCGTTGGCCATCATCAGTTCGGAAATGCTCATGCCGTGGGTCTTGCACAGCTTGAGCAACTGCGCGCCGCTGAAAAAATCATAGGGCAGGACGGTTGTGTCGTTGTCCAGCACGCCGCTGGCGGCCTGTTCGGCGTCGATCACAAAACCGCCGCCCACCGAATAGTAGGTCTGCTCGTAAAGTTCGCCGTTCTTGCCGTAGGCACACAGGGTCATGCCGTTGGGGTGGTAGGGGAGGCTTTCATCGAGCAGGCACATGTCCCGCTCCCAGACGAAGGTGATGGCCTGTTCGCCCGCCAGCATCAGCTGGTTATCGGCACGCAGTGCGTCGATGCGCTGGTTGACCTGGCTAGGGTCGATCTGATCCGGCCACTCACCCATCAGGCCCATGACTGTTGCGCGATCGCTGCCGTGACCGATGCCCGTGGCCGACAGAGAACCGTACAATCGCACCTCGATCCGTTCTACGCTGTGCAACCGGTTGTGGTTGCGCAGCTCGGTCACGAACAGCGCACCGGCGCGCATTGGCCCTACGGTGTGGGAACTGGACGGCCCGATGCCGATTTTGAACATGTCGAAGACGCTGATAGCCATCACGAAGGTCCTTCAGGTGAGATGATGCACGGGAATTTGGTATTCCCCTTTTTCTGTTACTCATCTTTGGCTTCGGCTGTCGAAACGACAAACGATTGTTGCTATGCAACGCTTTAGCGGAACTCTTCAATGAGCAGAATCTTCAACGCACAGATGCACGCCTGGCTACAGGTGTTCGCCTGCGCGGCCCGTCACCTGTCCTTCACCCGCTGCGCGGAAGAATTGCACGTCACCCCCGGCGCGATCAGTCAGCAGATGCGCCAGCTCGAGGAGCGCCTGGGCTTTGCGCTGTTTCACCGGGTCGGGCGCGGGCTTGAGCTGACCGCGGAAGGTCAGCGTCTGGCGGTGGTCGCCAACGAAGTGCAGAGCCGTATCAGCGAAGAACTGCGCCTGCTGTATTCCGGGCGTATCGGCGGGGTGTTCAAGCTGCGCTGCATTCCATCATTCCTGAGCAAATGGCTGATGCCGCGCCTGCCACGCTTGCAGGCAGCGTTTCCGGACATCCAGTTGCGGATCATTGCCGAGGACAGCAGCGGGTCGTTGCGTGATGACGATTTCGATCTGGCCATCGACCTGAACGACGGCAGCTATCCGGGGTTGTCGACTACGCCCTTGCTGGAGGAGGAGCTGTTTGCGGTCTGCTCGCCAGACCTGCTGGTAGGCAAGCCGCCGCTGGATACGCCCAGTCAGCTGGTGCACTTCCCGTTGCTGCACGACATCACCGCCTGGCGCGGCAGCTATGAATATGCGGAGTGGGAGTTCTACCTGACGGCCATCGGTGCCGATGGCATCGACGTGCGTCGCGGCCACACGTTCAATCGTAATCATCTGACCATCGACGCCGCGCGTATGGGTATGGGCGTGGCCATTGCACGCAAGGCGCTGATCACCGATGAGCTGGAGCAGGGCTTGCTGATCGTGCCGTTCGGCCATCCGATAAAGGCCAGAAAGAAATACGTGCTGGCCTATCGCGAAGGGGCGCTCAGCACCCCGTCACGTCGCGCAGTGCATGACTGGCTGGTGAACGAGGCGCTGGGCTGATTCGATCCGAATCATTCGGTGCGAATCAATGAAACAGCTCGGCGATCAATACCGCGCCAATGAACGTACCGAAGTTGGCCAGGAACGACACCAGCACAATCCGCCAGCCCAGGCGGCGGAAGGCCGGGAGGTCCTTGGCAATCGACAGGCCGGCGAAGGTCAGCATCGGGGTAATGACCGCCAGCAGGTTGATCGAGCTGGTGACTCGCGCAATCTCGGCGGCCCAGGGGCAGGCCGGCGAGGTCAGGAACATTGCTACCAGCGACACCATGCACACCGCGGGGATCTTGCGGCGAAGCAGGTTGCACAGCACCTCACCCGCGAAGGCGCAGAAAATCATGATGCCCATACCGGTGAGGGCATCGGCTGACAGGGTCTTGTAGCCGACATAGTTGGCAATCAGCGCCAGTGCACCCGCCGCTAGCCAGGCACTGATCTTGCCCGACCAGCCCAGCTCCGGCACCTCCAGCGACACGTCGCTGTGGCGCAGACCTTCCTCGCTCATGGACGCCTTGGTGGTGCGGCCGATCAGCGGCTCGAGCACACGGTAGCCCCAGACCGCCAGTGGCAGGGAGATGAACAGGGTGAAGTAGGTGCCGATGGTGGTGGTGATCAGGTTCGAGGCTGCCGCCAGAGTCATGACTTCCTTGGCGACTTCTGGTGTCTGTTGCGCGGCAATCGCCCCGGCAGCGGCGGCCATCATGCTGCCCGAGCCGATCCCTGAGCCCATCGCCAGCGAGTTGGGATGGAAGATCCCCAGGCTGGCGATAAACCCGGCGACAATCGCAATGAACAGCGCGCCGAACAGGGTGCCCGTCAGGTATTCGGCCAATACACCGCGACCCTCCGGAGAGTCCATGCCATAGCGTTCGCCGATGATTGCCAGGCTTGGTTCACGGCCGACCGAGAAGGTCGCACCGATGGCTTCGCGCTTGATACCGAGCATCAACGCCACCGGCAGACCGAGCACCACGGTGCCGACGAAGTGGCCGAACTCCTGAAACATCAGCGCCCATCCGGAAGCGAACACCACCGGCAGCGAGCCGCCGACCACCAGGCCGAGCTTGGCGATGAAAATCAGCAGGGCAGGTTGCAGGATGGAGGCCGAGCGCAATTGCGTACCGTGGTCGATACCAATGGTGCCTGGCATACGGCGACTGGCAAGGCCGATCATCGCGCCCAGCAGCAGCGCCCAGACCATCGGTAACAGCACCACTTTGCCGGGGCCCAGCGGGATACTGATGGCACCGATCATTTCGGCAATGATGAGGATAATGGCGGCCCAGACATACAGTTTCACCGTCGATGAAACGGCCTGATTGTCACCCGACACTGCAGCGTGTGAGTTTTGCATGATGATCCCCTTGCCTGCTGAATGGCCTTTTTCAGGCCTTATCAATCGTTATTCTGTTTTTCAGGTCGGCGCGGTGAAGCGCCAGGGCAGCGTTGAAAAGTCCATGAAGTCATGGAGACCGTTATCCGGCCAGGTATTTTTATGAGGTCTGAATGTGATCCAGACCCAGGCTGCTTCGAGCCTTTGCAAGGGGATCACCGGGTGCGCTATTTGAAGGGATGAGCCTTTGAATACGGCACTTTGCTGTCCACACGCAATCGCAGTATGCATAGCACGAGGTTGCACACCAATATTGCGAATTTTATTTATCGTTGCTTTAAACAGAACGCAGAACGCTAAGGGAATGTGACGCAGAGCGCTCATCATTATGCACAAGTCCGCTTTTGATTCTGGCCGAAGGCCGTAGGAGCGAACTCGTTCGCGAAGACGATGTTGGCTATCGTGCCGACGCTCCGCGTCGTCATGCCGTTCTGGACGCTCCGCGTCCTCTTGGCGACGCAGAGCGTCGAGACCTGCATTCCCACGCGGAGCGTGAGGAACGATAGTCTCAACTCCGTGCCGAAGCTCTGCGTCGATATGCACGGACAATCCGATTATCGTGCGACGCTCCGCGTCGTCATGCCGTTCCGGACGCTCCGCGTCCTCTTTGCGACGCAGAGCGTCGAGACCTGCATTCCCACGCGGAGCGTGAGGAACGATGATCTCAACTATCGTGCAGCCCCTGTCGCTCTCACTAATCAGTAGGCGGGACTGCTCAGTTCCAGCGCCCTGGCGCATTCCTCCAGTGAGCGCCGCTGGGTGTCGGCATACAGGTCCAGTTCGTTGAGCGTCCCGCGTCCCAGTGCCTGCTCGAAATCCTGCTGATTCGAATTCGTCGCGTAGTGCGCCTGTGCGTTATCGCCCAGGTTGGACTGGAAAATGCCCGCCGCACTGACCGGCAAAAAGTCTTCGTACACCAGTGGCTCGAAGCGCACGTGACCTGCTTCGACAAGCTGCTCCAGACTGCCGGATGCACGCTCGGCAATACCTGATTCGGTCGGGAAATAGCGGAAGTAGGCCAGGCCCTGCCTGCGCATTTCAGCGTGGCTGTCCGGAAACGCCTCGAACGTGTTTTCCAGCAGCTCGGCATAGCGCAGGGCATTCGCCTCATTGGGGAACTCACCCAGCGCGTCTCGGGCCTCGTTCAGCAGCCGGTCATACAGCTCGCGACCTTTGGGGGTCAGTGCAGCGCCACGCTGTTCGATCTCGCCGAAGCGTGCCGAGTGGCTACCCGACTGACTGCCACCCTGGCCCATGAAGGCAATCGGTTCTTCCAGCGCCTTGAAGCTGGTCTGGCGCAGCAGAATCGGGCACTGGCGACGTGGCGGCCCCTCGACCACCGCCTTCGGTGTGATGCCTTTGCCGGGCATACCGGCCTGAACCGCATCAATGTCCAGCGTGCGTGGCGTCAGGTGGTTGATGTGCGGACCTCGAAACGCCACCACATCGGCGATCAGGCGATGCTGAGTGTTCAGCTTCTGGTAGTCGTCCAGCGAAACGGTCGCCATGTTGTGCCAGCGAAAGGTTTCCAGCGCCTGCTGAATGAACTCGGCCGCATCGGTTTCGCTCAAGCCGCCGTCTGCTTCATGCTTGTCGATCAACGCCAGGGCGCCGGGCGTGAAGATACTGCGTTTGCCCAGCACCTGACCGGCGAACTCACGCAGGCTGTCGCTTTCGATCAGTTCCAGACGCAGCAACGAGGTGAACACGCGAAACGGACTGACCTGCAGCGCCTGCTCATGCACGGCGCGAAAGGCGGTGGAGTGAACCGGCACGCCGGCCGCGCTCAGGTCGTAGTAACCCACCGGCTGCATGCCCATGACCGCGAACAGGCGGGCGAGGGTGGCCAGTTCCTGTGCCGTGCCGACGCGGATTGCACCGTGCCGTTCCATATCCAGGCGCTGGATTTCACCGGTCTGGCGCAAACTGTCCAGCACGCTGCTGTCATGGTTCATGACCTGTTCGTTGACTTCACTCACCAGCGCCATCAGCGTGCCGTACAGCGGCACTTCGTGCTTGTACATCTGCGACATGGCGCGAGAAAAGCCCGCGCGGATCTGGTCCGGGTCGGCAAAGCGTGCTGTGCTCATCAGGGTGTTTTCTCCGTACGGGTTCAAGCCAGCGCTGCCAGGCAGCGCTCGAAAATATCCAGCCCTTCGTGCAGCACGTCGGGCTCGATGGTCAGCGGGATCAGCAGGCGGATGATGTGCCGCGACTTGCCGCTGGGCATCAGCAGCAGCCCGGCGTCCCTGGCCAAGCTCAGCAGCTCGGCGAGCTGTCGGGTGCCGGGCTCGCCCTCCGGCGTGATCAGTTCGATACCGCGCATGCAGCCGACACCGGTCAGCCTGCCCAGATACGGCGACAGTTTGCTCGTCCGCCAGGCTTCATAGCGTGAAACGATAGCGTGCTCCTGCTGCTCGCCCCAGCTGGACAGGTTGGCATCGGTCATCTGCGCCAGTGACGCGAGGCCCGCTGCGCAGCCGATCGGGTTACCGGAATACGTGCCGCCCAGGCCGCCCTTGGGCAGGTTGTCCAGCAACTGCCTGCGACCTACCACCGCGCCCAGCGGGATGCCGCCCGCAATGCTTTTGCCCAGCAGAATCAGATCCGGCTCGATGCCCAGACGACTGAACGCAAAACGCTGCCCGGTACGGCCGAAGCCGGACTGGATTTCATCGGCGATCAGCACGATGCCGTGTTTATCGCAGAACGCTCGCAGTGCCTGGGCAAAGTCCGGCTGCATGGCCAGAAAACCGCCTTCGCCCTGAACCGGTTCGAAGATGATGCAGCCCACGTCGTTGACGTCGATCTCGACGCTGAACAGCCGGTCCATGGCCTTGAGCGCCTGCTCGGTGGACACGCCGTTGTCCTTGCTGGGGAACGGAATGTGAAAGACCGGACCGGGCAGCACGCCGACTTTCTGTTTATAGGGCGCTACCTTGCCGTTGAGGTTCAGGGTCGCCAGCGTTCGGCCATGAAAGCCGCCGTCAAAGGCGATGACCGCCGTGCGGCCGGTGGCGCCGCGTACGATCTTCAGCGCATTTTCGGCCGCTTCCGCACCGCTGTTGGTGAGCATGCCGCTGAGGGGGTAACTGACCGGTACGAACTGCGTGAGCTGCTGCATGAAGCGGATATACGGGTCATGAGGCGTGGCGTTAAAGCAATAGTGGGTCAGCTTTGCCGCCTGATCCTGAATGGCCGTGACCACCTGCGGGTTGCAGTGCCCCAGATTGAGCACCCCGATGCCGCCGACAAAGTCGATATAGCGCTTGCCGGTGGTGTCCCAGACTTCGGCGTTGCGGCCGTGGGACAGCGTCATGTTGTGGACAAACGAAATGGATTCGCTGATGTGTTCGCTCATCGGCCTGGCCCTGACTCCGGGTGATCATGATGGCCTTATCCAAACAAACATCGGGCCGCGCTCGCAAACGAAATAAAATCACCGGGTCATTCCAATAATTCCCGATGTAAGGGCTTTTATGGCTATTAACGATCAGGAGTTCATTCCTAAAAGGAATCATGTTTTTCAAAAACGTCGTTTGTAGCCCGACCCTGAGTAGCTTGATACTGAGGTCATCGATGATTTCCACCGGGTTCATGACAGGAGAATCAACATGGTTGCCGAGTTATTAGCACGTCTGGGCGTAGCGAACAGTGCTCACACACAAGGGGACTATCCGGTTTACACCCCGATTGATGGCAGCCGGATTGCCTCGGTCACGCTTGAAGACAAGGCACAGGTCGTGGCGCGTATCGACAGCGCCCACAATGCGTTTCTAAAGTGGCGCACAGTACCGGCGCCACGGCGTGGCGAGCTGGTGCGGATCTTTGGTGAAGTGCTGCGTGAGCACAAGGCTGATCTGGGCGAACTGGTGTCGGTCGAGGCCGGCAAGATCACTCAGGAAGGTCTGGGTGAAGTGCAGGAAATGATCGACATCTGCGACTTTGCCGTCGGTCTGTCGCGTCAGTTGTACGGCCTGACCATCGCCTCCGAGCGTCCCGGTCATCACATGCGCGAAACCTGGCACCCGCTGGGTGTGGTCGGCGTGATCAGCGCGTTCAACTTTCCGGTTGCGGTCTGGGCCTGGAACACCACGCTGGCGCTGGTCTGCGGCAACCCGGTGATCTGGAAACCTTCGGAAAAGACTCCGCTGACGGCACTGGCCTGTCAGGCGCTGTTCGACAAGGCGCTGAAGATTTTCGGTGACGCGCCGGCAGCACTGGCGCAACTGGTGATCGGTGATCGTGACGCCGGTGAAGCGCTGGTCGACGACCCTCGCGTGCCACTGATCAGCGCCACCGGAAGCACCCGCATGGGCCGTGAAGTCGGGCCGCGTGTCGCCGCCCGTTTCGGGCGCAGCATTCTGGAGCTGGGCGGCAACAACGCGATGATTCTGGCCCCGAGCGCCGATCTGGACCTGGCCGTGCGCGGCATTCTGTTCAGTGCGGTAGGCACCGCCGGTCAGCGTTGCACCACGTTGCGCCGCCTGATTGTGCACCGCTCGATCAAGGACGAAGTGGTCGCCCGCGTCAAGGCAGCCTACGCCAAGGTGCGCGTCGGTGATCCGCGCGAAGGCAATCTGATCGGCCCGCTGATCGACCAGCAAGCGTTTTCGGCCATGCAGAACGCGCTGACCAAGGCCCGCGACGAAGGCGGCCAAGTGTTTGGTGGCGAGCGTCAGTTACAGGACAAATACCCGAACGGCTACTACGTCACGCCGGCCATTGCCGAAATGCCTGGCCAGAGCGAAGTCGTGCGTCACGAAACCTTCGCGCCGATTCTCTACGTGCTGGCTTACGACGACTTTGAAGAGGCCTTGCGCCTGAACAACGAAGTGCCGCAGGGCCTGTCGTCGTGCATTTTCACTACCGACCTGCGTGAGGCCGAGGCTTTCCAGAGTGCCGCGGGCAGCGATTGCGGTATTGCCAACGTCAATATCGGCACCAGCGGTGCGGAAATCGGCGGGGCATTTGGTGGCGAGAAGGAAACCGGTGGGGGGCGCGAATCCGGCTCCGATTCGTGGCGCGCCTACATGCGCCGGCAGACTAATACCGTCAACTACTCCCGCGAGTTGCCGCTGGCTCAGGGCATCGTTTTCGACTGATGTGAACCGGGCGCTTATTGCCGACATTGCTGGAGCTTTTCGATGGTGCAGTTTGCTGAAGGCTGTCTGTGGGAACAATTGACTCCGCAACGCCCGGTCAGCCCGGCCCTGAGCGGTGAGCGGAGCGCCGACGTGTGCATCATCGGCGCCGGGTTCACCGGTCTGTCGGCGGCGTTGCGCTTGCTGGAAGGCGGCAAGTCGGTGTGCGTGGTCGAAGCGCATCAGGTCGGGCATGGCGGTTCCGGACGCAACGTCGGTCTGGTGAATGCCGGGACCTGGGTGGCGCCCGATCAACTGGACAAGGTACTGGGCAGTGTCGAGGCCAGCCGATTGAATGGCGCGTTGGGCGCGGCGCCGGCACTGGTGTTCGCGACCATCGACAAGTACCGCATCGATTGTCAGGACACCCGCACCGGCAACCTGCACATGGCGCACAACGCCAAGGGTCTGGCTGATCTGCGTAGCCGTGCCGCACAGTGGCAACGGCGTGGTGCCAACGTTGAATTGCTGACCGGCAAACCCTGCGAAGACGCCTGTGGCACCGACAAGGTAAGCGGCGCCTTGCTCGATCATCGCGCAGGCACGGTGAACCCGATGGCTTATGTCTCGGGCATGGCGCTTAACGTGGTAGCGCAGGGTGGGCAAGTATTCGGTGATTCTCCTGTCAACGGTTTGCAACGCACCGCTGATGGCTGGAAGGTCTTTACTGCTGCGGGCAGTGTGCGCGCCGAGAAAGTAATCATCGCGTCCAATGCCTACACAGAGGGCGAGTGGACCGACATCAAGGATCACATCTTCGCTGGTTATTACTATCAGGTCGCTTCGCAGCCACTCAGCGGTGCCGAGCAGGCGCAGATTCTGCGCGGCGGGCAGGGTTCGTGGGACACGCGTACGGTGCTCAGCAATATTCGTCGCGACGCTCATGGGCGCCTGCTGCTGGGCAGTCTGGGTAACGCCGGCAATTATCCGCTGTGGTTCATTCGTCAGTGGGCGGATCGCGTCCAGCAGCATTACTTTCCGCAACTGGGCCGGGTCGAGTGGCAGAGCACCTGGACCGGGCGCATCGGCTTCACGCCGGACCACTTGCTGCGCCTCTTCGAACCTGCGCCAGGCTTGCTGGCGGCGACCGGTTTCAATGGCCGGGGGGTGACCACCGGGACACTGGTGGGCAAATGCTTTGCCGATTACCTGCTGAGCAACGACGCAGCTGCGCTGCCGGTGAGCTTTTCAAGCGGTAAAAAGGTTTCGGGCAGTTCGCTGCGCAGTCTGGCCTACGACGCGGGTTTCACCCTGTATCACGCCGGGCAATGCCTGCGCGTGGTGCTTTGAGCCAGGCAGGGTTCAGCTCGTCCTGCTCTTGATGCGCAGCTCTGCACACAGTCCGCCCTGCGCCGAGTTGCGCAGGTGCAGGCTGCTTTCCAGTTTGCGTACGATCATGTCGACGATCGCCAGCCCCAGTCCTGCGCCGTTGCTGTGACCCTGGCTGTAGAAGCGTTCGAACAGGCGAGCCTTCTGCTGTTCGTCGATACCAGGCCCAGCGTCTTCGACCGACAGGTGCGCGCTGCCATCTTCCTGGGCGTGCAGGGCAACGCGAATCTCGCTGGCGGTCGGGGCGAAATTCAGCGCATTGGTCAGCAGGTTCTGCAGGGCAATGGTGATGGCTGCCGGGTCGCTGCGGATCACGCAATCCTCGCCTTCTTCAAATACCAGATCGACGCGCTTCTCCAGTGCCAGCGGCGTGAGTTCGGCCATTTCCTCGCGTACCAGCGTGTTCAGCTCGAAGGTCTGTAACTGACTGACTTCAAGGCGCGGTTCCAGGCGTGCCATGGTCAATAGCTGACTGGCCAGGCGGGCGGCGCGGTCGACGCCATGCACGAGAAAGTCCAGCGCTTCCAGGCGTTGCTCCGGGGTTTCGGCCTGGCGCGCGTTCTGCGCGTGGATACGCAGGATGGTCAGCGGCGTGCGCAATTCGTGGGCCGCGTCAGCGATGAAGCGTCGCTCGCGTTCCAGCACACTTTCGATCTGGGTCAGCAGGCGGTTGAGCGCGTACTGCATGGGCTCCAGTTCTTTGGGCAGGGGCGTTACATCAAGCGGTTCCAGGCTCTCGGCATCGCGCTTGCGGATAACTCTGGCCATTGATTGCAGCGGGCGCAGGCCCCAGCCGATGGCCAGCCAGATCGCGACCACCAGCAGCGGCACACCGATCAGCGCCGGCCACAGCGTGTGACTGACAATGCGCTGAATCAGGTCCTGGCGTACGTCATCGCGCTCACCCACCCAGATCAGAAAACCCTGCTGTGGATCGGCGAGGAGAAAGCCGCACCACTCGTGCCCGTTTTCGACTAAGTCGTGGGAGCCTTCGGTTGCGGGAGGTGCGCTGAGCAGCGGGGCTTCGGCCGAGCGCACCAGCAGCTCGCCCGAGGTACGCCAGACCTGAAAGGTCAGCCGGGTTTCGTAGGGGTGGGCCACGCCGCTGGTGCCAACCCGGCTCATGGCCTGATCGAACGCCTGATACAGCTTGTCGAGATCCTGCTCACCCGCTGCGCGCTGACGTAGCACACCCTGCAGCAGACGCGCGCTCTGGGCCAGTTGTGCATCGTAGACTTCTTCGATTTCGTGATGGCTGTCGCGCAGGGCGAGCAGGCTGATCGTCAGGTCGCCGAGCAGCAACAGCATCAGTACCGGGATCAGAATACGCGCGCGTACCGAGGTCATGCCTTGAGCTCCAGCAGGTAGCCGACACCGCGCACGGTGCGGATCAGCTCGGTGGACAGTTTCTTGCGCAGGTTGTGAATCAGCACCTCCAGCGTGTTGCTTTCGACCTTGTCCTGCCAGCCGTACAGGGTATTGGACAAGCGCTCGCGGGTGACCACCTTGCCGGGACGGATCATCAGTTGATGCAGCAGCTGGTATTCCATCGGCGTCATCGGTACTTCACTGCCCTGAAAACTGACCTGTTGCGACGCCGGGTCGAGGCTGATGCCGGCGTGTTCCAGCAGCGGTTGCGCACGGCCCTGGCTGCGCCTGAGCAGGGCGCGGACCCGGGCTTTCAGTTCATCGACGTCGAATGGCTTGATCAGGTAGTCGTCCGCGCCGGCATCCAGACCAGCAATACGGTCGGCAGTCCCGTCGCGTGCGGTCAGGATCAGTACCGGCAAGGTAAGTGCTTCGGCGCGCAACTGGCGCAGCAGGTCCAGGCCATCCATGCGCGGCAGTCCAAGATCGAGCAGCAACAGGTCGAATGGCTCGCTGCGCAGGGCGTGCAGCGCGCTCAGCCCGTCCTCCAGCCAGTCGAGGGTATAGCCCTCGGTATTCAGGGCCACGCGGATGCCTTGACCAATGGCTCGATCATCCTCGACGAGAAGCAGGCGCATAGGGCTTTGACCGGTGAGTGTGGGGAAGGGCGCCATGATGCCGTCAGCAGGCAGCAGCGCGAAGTGCCGTGTGTCCGGGAAGATGTTACGAGCTATTACGTATTAAGCTTTTCCTAAGATTCGTTTCGCACAGTAGGCGCTCCTTAACTGCTTGCGAGTATTTGTCATGCGTAAAGTCCTGCTGATTTCCTTGTGTCTGGCCAGCCCGCTGGCACTTGCCGGCCCGCAATGCACCACGGCTGACAAGTCCCAATGGCAGGATCAGGCCAAATTCCAGGAGCAACTCAAGGCTCAGGGTTACGAGATCAGCAAGTTCAAGGTGACTGACGGCAACTGCTACGAAATCTATGGTTTCGACAAGGACAAGCGCAAGGTCGAGATCTATCACGATCCGGTGACGGGTAAAGCGGTGAAGACCGAGACCAAGTAATGAGCCGTGTTTCCCTGCGCCTGTGGGACCCGCTGGTCAGGCTGTTTCATGTCTCGATCGCGGGTGTCTTCGTTGCCAATTATTTCTTCAATGAAGCAGGTGGCGACTGGCACATCTGGCTGGGCTATTACGCGGTTGCCTGGCTGGCGGTGCGCGTGGTGTGGGGATTCATCGGGCCGCGCAGCGCACGCTGGAGCGATTTCTGGCCACATCCGGCGCGCCTGCGTGCGCACATCCGCTCGCTGATCGACCGGCGGCCGATGCATCGGCTCGGCCATTCCCCGCTCGGCGCGTTGGTCATGGTACTCATGATGGTGCTGATCTTCGGCATGGGCCTGACCGGTTTTCTGATGGAAGAAGTCGATGCCCTGTGGGGCGCCGACTGGCCGCAGGACATCCACGAAATTCTCGCCAACACTTTGTGTGCCTTGGTGGTGCTGCACATGGCCGCCGCCATCTTCGAAAGCGTTCAGGTGCGTGACAACCTGCCCTTGTCGATGCTGACAGGCAAGCGACGCCCGTTGCCCGAAGATCGCCATCGCTGAAACCACACCTTTGTTCCTCTTTACAGTGATGCCTCCCGATGCGTGTTATTTCCCGAAACCTGGCTGCATGGAGCGCAGGCCTGATTGTTGTGGCGATTTTTCTCAGTGCGTGGCTCAGCCATCCACAGCACCGTATTGCGCCGTTCGCGCTCAGCCCCGCGCCGGTTGGCGCTGAAAGCGTGGCGCCCAAGGCGTCCTACATTTCGCGTTTCGCGTCTTCCGATCTCGACGACTTCGTGCATTCCTCAGCCGTGACGGCATTGCCCGGTGGCGACCTGATGTCGGTGTGGTTCGCCGGTTCTCGCGAGGGCGCGGGCGACGTTGAAATACGCACCTCGCGCTTCGACGCGGCCAGTGGTGAGTGGGGCGGCGAGCAGGTGCTGGCAACCCGTGATTCCACCCAGTCGGGCACTGGTAAATACATCCGCAAACTGGGCAATCCGGTGATCGCCCTGGCTCCGGACAATCGCCTGTGGCTGTTCTACGTTTCAGTCTCGGTCGGCGGCTGGGCGGGCAGTACGGTCAACGCCATGGTCTCCAGCGACATGGGCTCCAGCTGGTCGCCGCCGTGGCAACTGGTGACAACCCCGTTTCTGAACATCAGTACGCTGGTGCGCGGCGCGCCGGTGTTTCATGCCGACGGTTCGATCGGCCTGCCGGTCTATCATGAGTTTCTCGGCAAGTTTGCCGAATACCTGTACCTGAGCGCCGACGGTGAAGTGATCGACAAGTTTCGCATCAGCCGTGGCAACAATTCCCTGCAGCCCACCGTCGTGCCTTTGGACGGGCAGCGCGCCGTGGCCTTGTTGCGCTATGCCGGTGAGACGTTCCACCGGGTGCTGGCCAGCCGCACCGAAGACGGCGGGCAGAGCTGGAGCGAGCCGTATCCGTTGACCCCGAGCAACCCCAATTCTTCGCTGGCTGCGGTCGGTGTGCCAGGCAAGGGGCTGCTCGTGGCGCTCAACGACCTGCGCGAGGGGCGCTTTAAACTCAGTCTGTACGGTACTGACGAGGAGATGAACGTCTGGAGGCCACTGATGGATTTCGACAAGTCGCCCGATCCGCTGGGCACACCGTTTACCCTCGAAGCATACAAGGAGGTGATCGGCGAGGGCTTCCGCAGTTCCAGTGGCGCCCTGCGTCAACCGATGGAAGAGGCGTTTCTGAGCAATCTGGACCAGCGCGTCTGCTCGCCCCAGGGCTGCGACTTCGAATACGAATACCCGTACTTCATCCGCAGCCCGGACGGCCTGTATCACCTGGTCTACTCATGGAATAACACCTTCATCAAGCATGTCAGCTTCAACGAGGCCTGGCTGGCGGAGCAACTTTTATGATCGCGTTGGGATTGGCTCATCTGGCATTTGCCTGGACCCTGTTTGTGCTGTTGGCGCCCTTGACCGCATCGTTATGGTGGCGCTGCGGCCTGCTGGCTGCCGTCTCGCTAGTGAGTGTGATCTCGATCGACGGGCTGTCGATGGCGTCCTATGCCCGCAGCCTGACCGATGACCTGGCCATCAGCAGCCTGGTGCTGCTGGGCTGGCTGACCCTGCAGCGACTGGGTGTGCTCAGGCCGATGGCAGTGTCCAGGCGCGGGCTGATGCTGTTGGTGTTCGCTGCGCTGGCACTGACTTTGTACCCGGCCACGCTGGGCCTGACGTATTTCGATCCGTACCGCTGGGGCTACAACCCGCGGCCGATGATCATGGTTGTCGCTGTCATCGCGCTGGGGCTGGTCTTTATGCGCAATGCGCTGGCCGTCGTGATGCTCAGCGCAGCGACGCTGGCCTTCACTTTCCGCATCAAGCCATCGGAAAATTATTGGGATTACCTGATCGACCCGCTGCTTGGCCTTTACTGCTGTGGGGCCTTGCTGGTCCTGGCTGTCCGGTTTGTTTATCGCCGCACAATGGAGACGCGCCGTCCGGCGGCTCTGTCTGCCGGCAATGTCTAGAGGAATGACGATGAGTTGGTTGCAATCGCGACGCCTGCATTATTGGCTGGGCGCGGTCATGGTGGTGTTCCTGCTGTCGGCGTTGCTGAGGGGCGTGTTCTTCTACGGGTTTTCCGGTATCGAACCGGGCACGCTGTTCACGCATGGCGAGGTCGCAAAGACGCTCGGCATCGGTTTGCGCTTCGACCTGCGCCTGGCGCTGCTGATACTGCTGCCGGTCGCGGTGCTGCTCTGGATGCCAGGTTGTAACCTGATCAGCGTGCGTGCCCTGCGCTGCCTGGCGCGGGGCTATCTGATCGTGGCGCTGGCGATTCTGACAATGATTTACATCGTCGACTTCGGCCATTACGCCTATCTCGGGGTCAGGCTCAACGCCAGCGTGCTGCGCTATCTGGAGGATGCGCAGATTTCCCGGGACATGCTTTGGCAGACTTATCCAGTATTCTGGATCACTGTCGGCTGGCTGCTCACTGTCGCAGTGCTCGGCTGGGCATTGATCAGGCTTGAACGTGCCACCCTGGACCGTGAGGCCAGACCGATCAAACGCGGGTCCGTGGTCTGGGGTTCGGCGCTGATGGTCTGTGCAACCTTCCTCGGCCTGCTGGGCCGGGTCGAGAATCTCAATCTGGAAAACCCGGTACCGTTGCGCTGGAGCGATGCGTTCTTCTCAGGCAACAGCCAGGTGGCGGCACTGGGGCTCAACCCGGCGCTGTTCCTGTACGACACGCTCAAGGTCTCCCAGTCGAACTTCGACGAACCCGAGGTGCGCAAGCACTATGAGCGGGTCGCGCGTTATCTGGGCGTCCGGCAGCCAGATGTACAGGGATTGAGTTTCAAGCGTCACCAGACCGTGCAGCCCTACCGGCTGCCGGGCGAGCGGCCGCCGAATGTCATGTTCGTCATGCTCGAATCGCTGGGCACCAGTGCTGTCGGTGCCTACGGTAACCCGTTGAACCCGACGCCAAACCTGGACCATCTGGCCACTCAAAGCTGGTTCTTCAAGCACTTTTACGTACCGGTGACCGGCACTGCGAAAACGGTCTGGGCGAGCATCACCGGGGTGCCTGACGTGACACGGCAGGAGACCGCCACGCGCCATCCGCTGCTCACACGGCAAAACACCATCATCAATGACTTCAAGGGGTACGAGAAGCTGTACATGATTGGTGGCAATTCCGGCTGGGCCAACATGAACGCCTTGATCCGTCGCAGTATCAACGACGTACGGCTGTACGACGAGCGCGACTGGAAGTCACCGCAAGTGGATGTCTGGGGGATTTCCGACCTGGATCTGTTCAAGGAGAGCGACCGGATCCTGCGTGCGTTGCCAGCCGACAAACCGTTCTTTGCCTATGTGCAGACTGCGGGCAATCACCGGCCGTTTACCATTCCGAAGGACAACGACGGTTTTCAGGTCAGCGACAGGACCGTGGAGCAGGTCCAGGCCGCCGGTTCGCGTAGCGTGGAGCAGTACAACGCCGTGCGCCTGCTGGATTTCAACATCGGACGGTTGATGGAACTGGCCAAGGCGGGCGGTTACTACGAAAACACCATCTTCGTGCTGTTTGGCGATCACAACACGCGCATCAGCCAGATCCCGCACATGGCGCCGGCGTTCGAGCAACTGGGCCTGGAGAGCAACAACGTTCCGCTGTTGATTCACGCCCCCGGCCTGCTGGGCACACGCGTTGTCGACGAAGCGGTCGGTCTCGCCGACCTGCTGCCGACACTGGCGGGGATGGCCGGAATGGACTTCACCAGCGGCACCATGGGTCGTGACATTCAGCAAGCGGCTCCGGAAGGTGAACGTGTGGTGCCGCTGGTACTGCGCGAAGGTACGTTCCCGCTGATCGGCGGTGTCACGCGCAACTACCTGCTGCAAATGGAGCACGACGGCAGTTCGCCAACGCTCCATGACCTGTCTTCACCCACGCCGCTGGACAACGTCGCCGAACAGAACCCGCAAGAGTTCGAACGGCTGCGCGACCTCACCCGCGGTCTGCATGAAACCTCGCGAATGATGCTGTATCAGAACGTGCGTTGACGAAGCGAACCGGCCTTTGTCAGCGTTGCTACGCAAGCCGCTGGTCGAGTCAGCGGCTTGCCTGAGGATGGCATATTTATTGGATGATGTTAAAGTGCTTGCGCCTGTGAACCACGCACGCACGAAACGCATATAGGGCTCGGTTTTCGACTAGCTTCGTTAGTTGAGCGCGTATTTTGCGGGGAGTTGTAAACCGTCGTCCTGTCACGCTGGCTTTTATCTTTATGGATTGCGGTATTTCATCGCAAACACATGAAAAAACTGTCAGATTTTGCTCTGAATCTGTATTTTGGCGGCCTGTTTTCGCTCGGATGCGTTTTTTGCCCATTGCACACTCAAGAGCCTTACTGGATGCCGGCAAGTTTTTCATGTGTTAACCCGCCGAAACTGCTTGATGCACTGCGTGCTGAAACGAGGCAGTTGCACGTCAAGCTTGAAAAACGCATGCCGTTTTTTTCACCCGCTCTGGATCACGCTCTTTACCTCCGTCTGCTTCAGGCCTACTACGGTTTTTATGCACCGCTTGAGGCGATACTGCATGGCAGTGCCTTGATACCTGCGGAGCTTATTCCGGTCGAGAGGGTCAAAACTCCTGTGCTGGTCGAGGATCTGCGTGCGCTGGGGCTGTCCGATCACGACATCGGGCAATTGCCCCGCTGCGAACGGTTGCCCACTGTTGATTCTGCCGGTGCATGCCTGGGTGTGATGTATGTGCTGGAAGGGGCGACACTGGGCGGGCAGGTGTTGCGACGTGAGATAAACCGGCGTTTGGGCCTGGATGAGCAACGTGGAACGGCCTTTCTCGATGTTTACGGTGCCCTCACCGGACCTCGCTGGAAGGCGTTTCTGAATCATCTGGACGACGTGCCGCGAGAAGTTGTTCTTATTGATGCCGCCGCGTTTGCAGCGCACTCCACATTTGCATGTTTCGAGCACTGGCTCGAGGGTCAAGAGGTACTGCTATGAGCCAACTCGACAAAGACGCCTTTGAAGTCCTTCTGGCCAATTGTGCGGATGAGCCCATTCAGTTCCCTGGCGCCATTCAACCCCACGGCCTGCTGTTCACGTTGCAAGAGCCCGAGCTGACTATCCTGCAAGTCAGTGCCAACGTGCACTCTGTGCTGGGCCATGTGCCCGAGCAGGTGCTCGGCAAGGGGCTGGACTGTGTGCTGGGCGCTGGCTGGGCCGAGGTGATTAAAAGCGCCAGTGCTCATGACTCGTTCATCGACGCGCAACGCCTGCTGATGTCGATCAACGGCATCGAGTTTGAAGCCTTGCTGCACCGCAGCCAGGGCGTTCTGATTCTGGAACTGGAGATTCAGGACAAGGATGCGCAAGCGATCGGTTATTCCGAGCGCACCGGCAACATGGGCCGCATGTTGCGCCAGTTGCATGCTGCGAGTGATCTGCAGACCCTGTATGAAGTCAGTGTCCGCGAGATCCAGAAAATGACTGGTTACGACCGGGTGCTGATCTACCGTTTCGAAGAGGAAGGCCATGGTCAGGTGATCGCTGAAGCGTCGTCGCCCTCCATGGAGCTTTTCAACGGACTGTTTTTCCCGGCATCGGACATTCCCGAGCAGGCGCGCGAACTGTATCGCCGCAACTGGCTGCGCATTATTCCCGATGCCGATTACATCCCGGTGCCCCTGGTGCCTCAACTGCGTCCGGACACTCAGGAGCAGCTTGATCTGAGTTTTTCGACGTTGCGCAGTGTTTCACCGATCCACTGCCAGTACATGAAGAACATGGGCGTGCTGTCATCCATGAGTGTTTCACTGATTCAGGGCGGCAAGTTGTGGGGATTGATCAGTTGCGGCAACCGCACGCCGCTGTACGTGACTCACGAACTGCGCAGTGCCTGCCAGGCGATAGGCCAGGTGCTTTCCCTGCAGATCAGTGCCATGGAAGCGCTGGAAATAAGCCGTCAGCGAGAGGCGAAAGTCAGGGCGCTCGAGCAATTGAATCTGGCCATGGCCGAGTCCGAAGAAAACGTCTTTGACGGTCTGGCGCAGCAACCACAGTTATTGATGGATCTGGTAGGCGCGAGCGGCGTCGCCATCATCGAAGACCGGCAAACGCATTGTTTCGGCACCTGCCCGGAGCCTTCTGAGGTACGTGCACTGCATGCGTGGATGATTGCTGGTGGCGAACCAGTGTATGCCAGTCATCATCTATCCAGTGTCTATCCGCCTGCCGAGGCCTATCAGCCAGTTGCCAGCGGCGTATTGGCGATGAGCCTGCCAAAGCCGGTCGACAACGGCGTTATCTGGTTTCGCCCCGAGGTCAAGGAAACGGTTCAGTGGAGCGGTAATCCGAAAAAACCACTGGATATGGAGAGCTCGGCAGGCGGCATGCGTCTTCGGCCGCGCACCTCGTTTGAGATCTGGAAAGTCGAGATGACCGGGATCGCTACGAAGTGGAGCTATGGCGATGTGTTCGCCGCCAATGACCTGCGCCGCTCCGCTCTGGAAAATGACCTCGCCCGCCAGGTGCGCAGGGAGCAGCAGGCCGTTCGCGCCCGCGACGAGCTGGTAGCGGTTGTGTCCCATGACTTGCGCAACCCGATGACGGTCATTTCCATGCTGTGTGGGATGATGCAGAAGTCGTTCAGCTCCGATGGGCCACACACCTCGCGACGTATTTCCACGGCAATCGATACCATGCAGCAAGCGGCCAGCCGCATGAATGTGTTGCTCGAAGACCTGCTCGACACCTCGAAAATCGAAGCAGGCCGTTACACCATTACGCCGCAGCCGCTGGAAGTCAGCCAGATATTCGAGGAGGCTTACACCTTGCTGGCCCCCCTGGCGATGGACAAGTCCATCGAGATCTCCTTCAACGCCGAGCCTGACCTCAAGGTCCAGGCCGACCCGGAGCGTCTCTTCCAGGTGCTGTCCAACCTGATCGGCAACGCCATCAAGTTCACCCCGAAAATGGGCACAATCGGTGTGGCGGCAATGTCCAACGGCGCTGAAATCGTGTTCACCGTACGGGACTCCGGCGAGGGTATCCCTCCCGAGCAGTTGCCACACATCTTCGAGCGCTACTGGACCGTCAAGGAAGGCAACCCGACCGGCACCGGTCTGGGCCTGTACATCTCGCAAGGCATCATCAAGGCACACGGCGGTGAACTGGCTGCGCAAAGCCGGGTGGGCGAGGGCAGCGAGTTCCGCTTCACGGTGCCAATGGCAGTTTGATCGCTTTCTCAGGCTTGCAGTGTGTGTCGGCTCAAGCCTGAGTCGCGTCAGCCCTGATGCCAGTTAGTGGCTTTTTCGATGTATTCAGCGTTCGCCGGAAGTACCTTGCGCAGGAAAGCGAGGTACTTGTCCATCAACGCCTTGCTGGGAAAGCGCGCGGCGAAGCCGGTGGTGATATCGTCGCAATGGATGATGACCATCAGGCGTCTGTGATCGACCGTGACAAATTCATGCAGGTGCCAGGGGGCGGTTTGTCGATGGTGGACAGGGTTTTCCCAGTTCAGCAGTTTGATGGCGGCGATGAAGGCCATCGCTACCGGGCCGACCAGAAAGAGCAACGATCCGGTCAGGACGGCGACGAATCCGAATACCAACATGACGAAAATGGCGATGCCCTTGAAGAAGCTTGAGGCGAAGTCGGGGTAGTGGAGGTAATACTCGACCGTGGCGCCATCGGTTTTCAGGGTGTAGTTGAAGATGGTTTTTTGGCGGATGAGCAGGCCTACGAAATAGGCAAGAACGCCGGCGAGCGCTAATACAGTGCCCACTAATGAGTAGAGACTATCTGAAAACATTATCCAGCCTCCCCACAGGTAAAGTGTGCATCCTGTTAGGTAGAGTGCGATAAATATGGACTGAGTTATCATCATTTCTCTGGGCGATCTTGCAAGTGTTTTGATTTTCCAGTTCAGAACATCTCTACCCTGTGGCAAAGTTGGGACTTTTTCTTGTTGAGTCATATAAGTGTGCCCTCTGCGACTTCTAGAGTCGGCGTACCGGCTCTGTTTGATGCCTTCACTTCAAGTTCCACAGCAGCCAGTCCGTCAATAGCGGTATCGCCTCTTGGGCCAAGCTCCATCTGAAACAGATAGCTTCTATCGTCTTCGCCAAGGTTTAAAAGACTGGCCGGATACCAGATTTGCAGCTCGAGATACATTGCGTCCTTGTTCAGTGGCACCCAGGTTTCCCAGATGAGGTCTTCATTTTCTGGTGGCATGAGAGGGTAGGTGAGGTCATCACTCGCCTTGCCAGAAGGCGTGTTGGTTAGCTTCCCGAACTGTTCGGCTTTCCTGAATTGCCCGCGGTCCAGAAAAGCTTGATGCAGCGGGTCGTCTATTTTTTCTACAGGTAGCACTCCCCATGGTCGCTTGCTGCTGACGATGTTGAAGTGTATGGACTGCCCGCGTATCAGGTTGGGCAATTGCACTTGTACTCCAACACCATTTTGTACCGCTACGCTGTAGTGATCTCCTTTTCCTAGATAACGGTTTTCATAATGCACCGTGCTTTTGACATGAACCTGCGGAGATAATTGAATTTCCATCAGTGCGCGAACTTCTTCATACTCACCTTTGGCAGTCTCAGCGTAGCGATAGTCCAGGGTTCTGGACCAACAGCACTTGCGTAGCCACCAGCCGACACTGTCTTGCTTGAAATAATTCAGGGTCATCGTAGTGAAAAGATAAATAGAACCTATTATGAGCAACGCCACACTGAACCATGAGCTCATCGCAACAGTCGCGAATGCACTGGCAGGCGATAATCCTCCCATCAATTGAAAAGTTGAGCCCACTCCCATTGTGAACACAGAAATGCCTTTTACAATGATTACGTTCTTTTCTTCTGGTGTTTTTGCTGCGTAAAAGTCATCTGCAATATCAAATATTTCAAGCGTAACTGCCGCGAGTCCAAACCCACCCATCGCCACCATCGAACCTCTAAACCCCCTTATCGCATCCCCCCAAACCGCATTACCTCGTGCTTTCCAGTAAGCCGCCGATTTATCGAGAATGCCTATGTTATAGCCGCCAATGACAAGTGGCTTCGCCGTACTGATAACCGCCCACGGTGCTTCAACAAACACCGCCATCAACAGGTTAAAGCTGTACCCCAGCCCATACGTTACCTTGCCAATATCCTTGGCACTGAAGTCTCCATCCCGAGTAAGGTCGCGATAAGTGAAGGCGGTGTTGATGAAGTTGAGCATGATCACGCTCCAGGTGATCGAGCCGGCAATCCCTCCCAGTCCATCGAGCCAGCGTTTGGCGGTCGCCAGCCAGTCTTTGGTGATGGCTTTGCCCGACTGGAAGTACAGGCGAATCTCATCCTGCAACTGCCTGGCGTACTCGTTGTTCTGAAAGTCGAGCAGGGCGGGCATGCTCAGTTCGTGCAGGCGAAGCTTTTGCTCGAGCGTGCGCAGGTGGCTGGCGATGCTTTTGCGGGGGTTGTAAGCGGTGGGGTAGAGCCAGCTGCGACGGGTATCGCTGATCTGTTTGTTGAGCACCTGCCACTCACTGATCCAGTTTTTCAGCTTCGCGAGCATCTTGTGATCGATCGCGATACGCGCCTTCGAATCGAGCAGGATCTGGCCTATCAACAGCGTGCGTATCAGTGCAACGATGTTCTGCTGCTTGCCCACCGCCAGGCGGCTGTCGATGGGCACCCAGGCCAGCAGAATGCTTTCGAACGTCGCCTTGCCTGCGCTGCTGGCCAGTTGGCCGAGAGCTTTGAAGGTGTCCTGAACGGGTTGTTTCAGCGCCTTCATCCACGGCTTGTCGGCAAAGCCCTGATGATTGAGCGTGCCGTTGAGTTCGCCGATTCGGGTGGCCAGGTTGGTCACGTCGCCAAGGCCGTTCAGCAGCGCGTTGGCCTCCTGATGCAGCGCGTGTTTGAGCGCCGGTGAGAAGCCGTAGCGCAAGGTGCCAAACAGGCTGCTGTCGTTGGCTTCCTGCTCGGCAAGCCAGGTGCTGGCGGCGTTGTCCTGAGCGTAGATGATCTGCAGGTTAAGCATGAGCGTTTGCAGATAAAGCAGGCTTTCGGGGTGGGTGGTGTCGACAAACAGCTTGAGCGGTTCCGTGCCCAGATGGGTCGACCATTGCCGAAAGTCGCTTTGCGTGTCACGCACCTGTTGCAGCAGTGTGTCGCCGGTTGGCAGGTGCTGCTGAAGGTATTGGCGCGCACCGCTCAGATCGACCTCGCGCCGCCATTTGTGGCGATCTTTCCAGGCTTGCAGGGCCTCGTCGGAGGGCGCGCTGCCGTAACGCATTTCAATCAATTTGCGCATGTCCAGGCTCTTGAACATGTCCGGCATCAGCAGAAAATCGCCGGGAACGTTACTGCTGCTGATCTGCGCTTCCTCAAGGATGCACTGCTCGAAGTAAGCTTCGAGCTCGCCCAGGTACTGATGGGTGAGCGCCGCATTGTCGCGCACCGATGCCGGCAATTTCTCCGGTTCGCCTTCAGCGCCACACAGTGCGGTAACCGTCTGGGCGATCTGGATCCTGTGTTCGTACTCGGCTTGCCAGTTGCGGTAAGCGGCCTGATCGGCGGCCAGTTGCATACCCAGATCGTTGAAAATGGCCAGCGGGTCATCAAGGGCAATGAGCAGTGAACTGTGCTGGTCTTCAACGCTGCCCTGCCAGAAAACGTCAGCGCCGATTGGCGAAAACAACGGCTGGGTTTCTTCGCTGGAGGCCTTGGATGTAGGAATCGTCGAGTCTGCAAAGCGGCCATCGTCAACCACATGCTCCTTGTCGATGTCCGCCACCGCTTCGGCAATGCGGTTCAACGGCAAGGTATCCGGCTCGGCCATGGTCATGCAGTAGCGTTTCAGATCCAGCGCTTTCATCCATGCAGAGCGGCTTGCCGGGTTCGAACGCAGGTGTTCGCATGTTCGCCACGTCCATTGCAGCGGAGAAAAGGCGATATGAAGCCGGTTGTTTCGCGGATAGAGCAGGAAGGGTTTGCCATCGTCGGCACCGCTTCGCCGGTCACTGCCAAGCTGCGTATCGGCCCACACAATACGGCTCAGGTTGCCGGTGGCGGCTGACACCGCGTACTCGTGCAACGTTTCGGCAGTCTCGTCATAGACATATACGTAACCGTCATACAGCTGGCGAAGGGTATAGCTGCGTGTTTTCAGCTTCGGCATCACCGCCCAGCGGCTGCCCTTGAGTAGCGGTTTCAGCTTCTGGGGAGCGGTATCGTAGCGGGAGCGATCCAGCGCATAGCGCACGGGCACGATGGCGACGTCAGGTCCGCGGAAGGGACACAGGCTGGTGGCCGTGGCGGGAGTTTTGGCGAACGTTGCAGCACGTCGTTGAGTATGGGTGCCGGATTTGTCGGTCATGCATGGAATCTCTGCGCAGAAACGGTCGATATCGCCCGCTGTATGCAGAGGTGCATTCCAAGATATGTGCCGACTGTCTACTTATCTATAAAAAACAAATAGATAGGGATTTAAAGCAAAGACATCGAGCAAGAAAAGCGTGAAATAGTGCGCAAGTATCTGCACACGTGCGCTGACTCGCGCATGCTCGCTGCATCGCTTTGAGTACAAGCCTTGGTCAATTTTATTTAGGTATTGGGTGCGCAAAAGTCTGCACGGCCCGCGCCAAGTGCCACGAACAGGAAATCAGGTCGTTTGCCGAATCAGGCAGGCAGTGCAATTTCCACCTGAATACTCTTGCGTGCCTTGAACGGAGCGAGCAGGGATTCGTCATCCACCGGGTTGGTAATCAGCGTCCAGGGCTGGCGCAAGGGTGTCCAGTGCTGCTGACGAGCTCGGCCCAGCTTGGTGACGTCAGCCAGGACAAAGACCTGAGCGGCGCGTGCCACCATGTTTTCCTTCAGATACGCCTGTTCGGCGCTGGCCTCGCACAGACCCAGCTCCGCTACCACGCCATCGGCACTGATGAACAGTTTGTCGGCACTCAGGTGTTCCAGGGCTGCCTGCGCCGCCACGCCATAGGTCGACATGCTCGATGCGCGCAGCGTGCCGCCGAGCACGGTGATGCGCCCATCGGGGATCAACGCCAGATCGCTCAGCGCCAGCAGGTTATTGGTGATCACATGCAGCCCGCGCCGCTGATTGAGAATGTGCGCCAGCGCGCTGGTACTGGTACCGCCTTCGAGAAACAGCGTGTCGTGATCCTCGATGTGCGCCAGTGCGGCACGGGCGATGTCCATTTTTTCCTGGCTGTGCTGACGGCTGCGCTCTTCCAGAGAAGTTTCCGGCTCGCGCTGACCGACGTGTGCCGCGCCGCCGTAGGTGCGCAGGATCAAGCCGTGTTCGGCCAGGGCGGTCAGGTCGCGGCGAACCGTGGCTTCCGAGACGCCGAGTTGGGCGCACAGCTCGTCCACGTTGGATTTGCCGGAAAGAACCAGTTCGAGTATCGCTTGACGACGGTTGGCGACTTTCATTACAGCCCTTGCACTAAAGCCTGGAAGCGGGATGCAACCTTACAACGACGCACCGCCGCATACCACCAGGCTTTGCCCGGTAATTGCACCCGCGTCGGGGCCGAGTAGAAACGCCGCCAGACCGGCGATTTCCTCGGGTTGCACGAAGCGGCCTATCGGAGGCTTTCGCGGCGGCGTGCCACTGCGTCCCGGGTCCAGCAGCATCGGCGTTTCGGTCGCGCCGGGGGCGATCAGGTTGACGGTGATGTTACGCGGGGCCAGCTCGATCGCCCATGAGCGAACCATGCCTTGCAGCGCCGCCTTGGTCGCTGCGTACTGGCTGCGTTGCGCCGCGCCCTGCATGGTGCGGCTGCCGATCATCAGGATACGGGCACCGTCGCGCAGGCGTGGGTAAAGCGCATTGACCATGTGGCTGGCAACGGCCACATGCAGATGCCACATCGCCTGGCCATCGGCATCGTCCAGTTCGCCAAGCGCTGCAGTGCGCATGAAGCCGGCCGCATGGATCAGTGCATCGATGCGCGGTGTTTGCTGCAGGGCTGCGTCCAGCGCGTTGAAGTCGTTGAGGTCGCACGCTCGCCAGGTGAAGTTCTTGTGTTCCAGGTCTGGCGTGCGGCGGCTCAGACCGGTGACCTGCAAGCCCTGTGTCAGCAAGCGCGTGATAATGGCTTTGCCAATGCCGGAGCTGGCACCGGTGACGAGTACGGACTGAATCGGTTCGGGCATGGCATGGGTTCCGCAAAGGCGTCGATCGGCAGCAGGCTGATCGACGCGGGTGGGTCAACGGATCGCGTTCAGCGGCAAGTGAATATGTTTGATCTTCTGTCGGAAGTAGGTGAAGGCGACATGCAGGCTGCCATCCGCGGCCTGGATGATGCTGGGGTAGGAGAATTCGCGGTTGAGCTTTTCCTGTGAGTTGTTGGTCAGGCAAAAGCCGTCGCCCAGCTCCAGGTCCAGACGGGTCGGCCAGGTACCACCGCCGTCCCGCGAGACCGCCAGGCTCATTGGCGCACGGGGGATGCCCCACACTGCAGCCTTGCCGTCCTCACGCGGTCCCGGTGTGATCCGCTCGTCACCTTCGTCTTCGATTTCGTCGTACAGCGAGGCGCGGCGCTGGGCGTGGCCGTCGGCGCTGACAGGGTTATAGACCAGTGCCAGCTCGTCCGTCGCCAGTCTCACGAACTGGATCGACGAGTTGTTGTTGGGCAATTCGGTCGGTGCCGGCACGCTCCAGGTTCGGCCCCGGTCGCTGGACCGGCTGCTGTAGATGAAGTCTGCCCAGCGGCTGCGGAACAGACCGAGCAGGCTACCATCCGCCAACTGATGAACATTCATGTGCACGCTGCCGGTGCTGTCAGGCACGTCGTGGCGTGACCAGTTGTGTCCTTGATCGGTGGAGATCATTACTGCACTGACGTCATGGTTGCCGACCCACTTTTCACCGGGGCCGGTGATGCAGTACCAGACCGGCAATACCCAGTCACCGTTATCCAGTACCACCGGCGGCTGGCGTACAAAGGTACCCGGCTCGTCGAACAAGGTGTCTACAGGCCCCCAGCTCTGGCCGTAGTCCAGCGACAGGCGACGGCGGATGATCGCGGTCTCCTGATTACCGGAAATCTGTGCGGTCCAGATCAACCACAGCGGGCCGTCGGGTGCTTGAAACAGAATCGGGTTCTGTTCGGAGCGGGTCGAGTCTTCGGACATTTTCCGGGGCTCGCTCCAGACGCCCGTCACCGGGTCACGGCGCGACAGCAGTACGAAGATGTCGGCCATACCCTCCTGAGTCCCCGCGAACCAGGTGCATAGCACTGTGCCGTCGGCCAGCTCGTGCAGGTTTGCCGCATGGTTCTGTGCGTAAGGCGTTGGCAGGAACGCGTCCTGACGGGTATCAGCGGTTGGCATGGGGGACCTCGGTTTCTACAGGATTGGCAGGTTGGCTCGGCGCGGACTGGGGCAGCAGGCGCTCGATGGCAATCACAACGGCAGGTGTCACCAGGGCGATGTACATGTTGTCGATGCCGTAAGGGTTGTTCAACAGATACCAGACGCTGGTGGTAATCGCTGAGGCGATCAGACCCAGCGTGGCGCCTCGGCCCGAACCGAAGAACGGCAGGTAGATGGCGATCATGGCGACAACGGCAATCGACAGGCGCAGGGCGCGAGTGAAGAATGACAGGTTGAGGATTTCGGGGACGAAGAACACGAAGAACAGCGGCACGAAACCGATCACCAACGCGATCAGGCGTGTGGTTTTGAATTCCTGATCCACGGACGGTTTGCGCCACGGTACGTAGAAGTCACGGACGACCAGCGAGGCGATGGCCAGCGCTACCGTACTGACGCTGACGAAAATCGAAGCGACCAGCGAGATGGTCACTACGCCTGCCAATACCGGGCTCATCGATTGCAGGAAGATCGGCAGCGCGTACAGGCTGCTCATTTCCGGGTGCAGGTACTTGGACGCGACACCGATGAAGCCCAGCGCCAGGGCAATCGGGATGCACAGCAGCGAGGCATAGAAGGTCGAGCGGCGTGCTGCGTTCTGATTCTGCGTCGAGGAGATGGCCTGAATGATGAACTGCGTGGAGAAAATCGCGCCGACCGTGCCGATGATCCAGGCGAGGATTTTCGAACCACCGATGGCGCCGTCCCACGTGAAGTAATGCTCGGGCATGTTCTGCACCACGGGGCTGAAGCCGCCAGTCATTTTCAGTGCCACGCCGAGCACGATCAGCACGCCGATGTATTTCACCCCGGTGTGCAGAATACTCATGTAAGCCACGCTTTTCAGGCCGCCGAACACGTAGTAGAGCGTGCTGATGATCGCGGTAATGAAGGCCGCAGTGGTCAGGTTGATCTTCAGAACCGTGGCAATGGCCGCCGCGCCGCTGACGTAGTTGCCGACGTTCACCAGCAACAGCGCGTAGATCATGATGATCGAGACTGCGAGTTTGGTGGAGGTGCCGTATTTTTTGGCGATGAAGCCGGAAATGGTGAATTCGCCGGAGCTGTACAGCTTGCGCGCCATCAGCAGGCCGAACAGCGGGAAGCCGATGGCTGCGGCGATCACTGACCAGGAGGCGGCAAAACCGCTTTCGAAGGCCGCTTGTGCCGTACCGACCGTAGACTTGGCGCCGATGAATTCGGACATCATCAGCACGCCGACGACAAAGGCGGGCATGGTGCGCGAGGCGACCATGTATTGCTCACTGGTCTTGCTGCGCAGGCGCATGCTCATCCAGGTGGTTATGAGGATGTAGACGACCACCATACCGATGATGATCGAGGTGTCTTGCGCGTTGAAGGTATCCATCAGTCTCGCTCCATTGTTTTTGTTCTGGCGCGTTATGGGGTGCCGCTGGGGATCGTTGGGTCAGTACCGGTAACGACCTCAGACGGCGATGGAATTGCGGGTGTCGCGTTTTCGGGTGGCCAGCTCCACGGCCTGGCGCATGGCTTCGATCAGGCTGCGTTCGTCGGCGATGCCCTTGCCGGCGATGTCGAAAGCGGTGCCGTGATCCACCGAGGTGCGGATCACCGGCAGGCCGATGGTCACGTTGACCCCGGCCTCCAGACCCATGACCTTGACCGGGCCGTGGCCCTGATCGTGGTACATCGCAACCACGGCATCGAAGTCGCCGCGTCCGGCACGGAAGAACAACGTATCGGCGGGCAGCGGGCCTTCCACGCGCCAGCCACGGGCGCGCAGTTCATCAATCGCAGGCTGGATCTTGGTGGCTTCTTCGCCATAGCCGAACAGGCCGTTTTCCCCGGCGTGAGGATTGATGCCACAGACCGCGATCAGCGGGTTATCGATGCCTGCGCGGGTCAGCGTCTCTCTGGCGCGCTCGATGGTGCGCTTGACCAGCCCAGGTTCGATGCGCGCAATGGCGTCGATGATGCCGATGTGGGTTGTGACGTGAATTACCCGTAATGTCGGGGTCATCAGCATCATCGACACTTCTTCGATGCCCAGCAGGTGCGCGAGCATTTCGGTGTGACCGGGGAAGATATGCCCGCCTGCGTGCAGGGCTTCCTTGTTCAACGGAGCGGTGCAGATCGCATCCAGCTCGCCGGCCTGAGTCAGTTGCACCGTACGCTCGATATAGCGGAAGGCCGCATCACCGGCGACCGGCGAGAGTTTTCCATAAGGCAGGTCGGCGGGGATCAGACCCAGGTCGATGCAGTCTACGCTGCCCTGAATGAAGCGCGCTTCTGCCGGGCTGGCGATGCTGTTGACGCGCAGTTGGCTGCCGACGATGCGGTTGGCGTCTTCCAGGCGTTGCGCATCGCCGATCACCAACGGTCGGCAAGTCGCGTACACCGAGGCATGGGTGAGCATTTTCATGATGATTTCCGGTCCCACCCCGGCGGCGTCGCCCATGGTGATACCAATGACGGGACGTTCAGACATAGGAAGCTTCCTCGTTGAAAGGGGTGTCGGTCGCAGCCGGTGCGTGGAGCCGTTGCCAGGCGTCAAGCAACGTGTCGGGGTCGCCGAAAGCGCCGGCTTTGGTCACTACATTGAGTGTGTGCCTGCCCAGTTGCGCTTCGGCCAGAACCACGCCGGTGGCCAGTTCGCCAGACAGCATCAAGCGTTCGATACCGGCGGCAATCAGGATCGCCCTGGCGGTTTCACCGCCCGTGGCGATCAGCGAGCCTGCATGGGGCAGGGCGGGTGCCAGCCATTGCGCCAGCGCGTGACTCAAGGTGGCTGCCCGAGCTGGATCGCGCTGTTGTTGATCGAGGCGCACCAGTACATCCTGCCCGGCGGCGAGGTGTTGCTGAAGCTGCTCGCTCAGGGCATCGCGCTCGGTGCTCCTCTCTTCATTGAGTAGCGTCGAAGGTTGTAGCGTCAGGCACAGTGCCTGACTGGCGTGCGCGAGGCTGTCGGCCTGGGCTTGAGAGTGCCGGGACATGCTGCCGATCACGGTCAGCACCGGTGAGCGTGGTCTGACACTGATCGGCAGCGCTGCGGCCAGACCGAACGCTTGTGGCAGATGGCGAGCCAGCCCGGCA
This sequence comes from Pseudomonas sp. MWU16-30316, assembly GCF_020515645.1. NCBI lineage: Bacteria > Pseudomonadati > Pseudomonadota > Gammaproteobacteria > Pseudomonadales > Pseudomonadaceae > Pseudomonas > Pseudomonas sp. MWU16-30316. The sequence goes on from NZ_JAIZAZ010000001.1 coordinate 1,187,458, forward strand.
GAGCCGACCCAGAACAGCTCGTCGTGCCAGCCCACTGACGCGTCGGCCAGACGCAGCAGGTCACTGTCCAGTTCAGCGTCGCAGACCAGCACCTGCACACCCTGCTCAAGCGCGCTGCGCAGAGCGGTTTTCAGACCGGCAGGGTCACGAATGGCGTCGAGCCCCAGCCATTGCGTGTGCAGGCCCTGCGCGGCAAACAGCTCAAGCAGGTCGCCGGTGCCCTGCAGGTGCTCGTTGCGCCACACATCACTTTGATCGACCGGCACACCATTTATCAATTGCACACCCATCACGGTCGTGCGCTGCATGGCCGGGAACGCCGGAGCGACCAGCGCCATGCCGCGCAGTCCCTGCAAGGCATCGACCTCGCTGGCGATATTGCCGCGCAGTGTCGAGTCGATTTTCTTGTACAGCGCCATGCCTGCGCGGGACTGTTGTTGCAGCGCTACGCGGTTCTGTTCGGCGGCCTGTTGCGGCGCCAGGCGACGCGAATCGGTATCGAAGGCGATGACACCTTGCAGGTCTGGGGCGCCGTTGCTCAGCAGCACATGGGTATCGAACCGCGAGGCGAAATCCGCCGCGCAATCGGCGGCCCCGGACAAGTCATCGGCGATGATCAACAGGCCGGGAAACTCGACGTGACTCATGGCAGCAGGCACCGGTACAGTTGCTGGATATCGTCAAGGCTGAGCGCCTTGGGATTATTGGTCATCAGGCGGGTGACCCTTGAGGCCGCCACGGCCATGTCAGCCAGATGCTCTTCGGCCACGCCAAACTCACGCAGGTTCTGCGGGATGTTCAGCACTTGAGTCCATTGGCGAATCTGTTCGATCAGCTTGTGGGCCGCCGCCTCATTGCTGTCGTCCTGCTGTGCTACACCGCAGATCAGTGCCGCGCGCTTGAGCCGTTCGGCGCAACTGTCCAGATTGAAGGCCATCACGTGGGGCAGCAGCATGGCGTTGGCTACGCCGTGGGTGACGTGAAACTTGCCTCCCAGCGGGTAGGCCAGCGCATGCACTGCAGCGGTCCCGGCAGCCGTCAGCGCCAGGCCGCCGTACATCGAACCCAGCAGCATGTCGCCGCGAGCGCGCACTGATTCCGGTTGTTGCCAGGCTTCCACAATGCTGCCTGCGATGAGACGCATCGACTCCAGGGCAAAGGCATCGCTGATCGGGTTGGCCTTGGTGGAAATGAAGGACTCCAGCGAGTGCGTGAAGGCATCCATTCCGGTCGCGGCAGTGATCGCTCGGGGCAGGCTGAGGGTCAGTAATGGATCGAGAATCACCAGCGTCGGCAGCAGATGGCGGCTGACCACGCCGATCTTCAGTTCTTCGTCGGGCAGCGTGACGATCGCGTTGGGTGTCACTTCCGATCCTGTACCCGATGTGGTGGGCACCAGCACCATGGGCTTGCCGGGGTGGGTCACCTTGTCGATGCCCAGCAGGTCTCTGAGTGGCGTGTCATTGGTCAACATGACGGCGAACAGCTTGGCGGCATCCAGCACGCTGCCTCCACCGATGGCGATCAGGGCGTCCGGCGCATGCGGAGCGACGTCGTCACGGAACACACGTTCGATGTTTTCCAGGGTCGGTTCGATTTCGACGTTGTCGAGCATGTGCACGCGGATATTCAGGTCGCGTAGCTGATCGGTGACGCGCTGGGTGACACCAAGGTTATGCATGGCGTTTTGCGTGACCAGAATGACGGTCCTGACCGGCACATCGAGCAGTGGCAGCTTTTCGCCCAGCAGATCCAGGCTGCCGGGACCGTGGACAACATGCTTCACGGTCTGGAAATGGTAGGTAGCAGACATCGCAATGACCTCAGGCTTGGCGGTAAACGGCCAACAGGCTGTGAAGTTTTTCCAGCGCGGCGGCGTCGAGCGGCTGTACCGGCGCACGGCAGGGGCCGACCGGTACATTGAGCAGTTGCGTGGCGGTTTTCAGCACTACAGGCAGGGTGCCCAGCGCGAAGGCATCGCGCAGCGGGCGCAGGGACTCCTGCGCGGCGCGGGCAGCGTCATGATTGCCCGACTGGAAGTGGTTCCAGATCGACATGACCAGACCCGGCACCGCGTTGGCGGTTGCAGCCACCGCGCCGTCACCGCCGGCCAGCAGGTTCCAGTGGATCAGCGAGTCGGTTCCGGCGAATACCGCGAAGTCGTCGCTGCGGTACTTCATCATCTGCACCAGTGCATCGAAGTTGCCAGCACTGTCCTTGATGCCCTTGATCTGCGGATGCTGGCTGAGGGTGGCCACGGCATCCGTGCCGATCGACATGCCGGTCTTGGCCGGAATGTTGTACATCATCAGCGGCAGTTCGGACGCATCGGCGATACTGGTGTAGTGCTTGATCAGCTCGCGCTGGCTGACAGCGTTGAAGTACGGCGTGATGATCGACAGGGCATCGGCGCCCACATCGATCATCTTTTTGTTCATTTCAATCACTTCGTGCGTGGCAAATGCCCCGGTGCCGACTACGACAGGTACGCGCCCTGCCGTCGCTTCGACGGTAATACGAGCGATCTTTAGTTTTTCCGCTTCGGAAAGGGCGAAGAACTCACCGTTGGTGCCCAGTACGAAAAGCCCGTGAACACCTGCATCCAGAAGGTTTTCGATCAGATTGCGCAGGGCCTGCTCGTCGAGCTGCTGATCTTCGGTGAAGGGCGTGACCAGAGCTGGAATGATGCCGCGAAATTGCATGGCCAGGTTCTCGTTTTATTTTTAGTAAAACGATAGTGATTGAATCGATCATTACTGGCAAGCATTTTGAGCGTTTTTTTCACGAAGGAGTGGGGTGATGCAGTAAAAATGAAAGAACCGATCAAAAAGCCAGGCACAAGGCCTGGCTCCAGATGAGGGTATCGAAAAGGTCAGGCGGGCCTAGCCACCTCGATTGCCGACGAACGACTGACCCGCAAGGCCACCAGACTGCCGACGATGGTCAGCGCGGCCAGTGAATACAGCGCCAGGGTAGTCGAGCCGGTTTGATCCTTTATCCAGCCCACCAGGTAAGGGCTGAGAAAGCCTGCCATCTGCCCGATCGAGTTGATCAGCGCCAGCCCGCCTGCGGCAACGCTGGCGCTCAGCAGGGCGGTTGGCAATGGCCAGAACATCGGCAGGCTGGTCAGCGCACCCATTGTCGCGATAGTCAGCCCGATGATGGCAACGATGGGCAGCGTCGCGAAGTTGGCGGCAATGATCAGGCCGGTCGCGCCCATCAGCATTGGCACCACCAGATGCCAGCGGCGCTCATTACGCAGGTCGGCGGAGCGGCCGACCAGCAGCATGAACACGCCCGCCATCAGGTACGGCACGGCACTGATCCAGCCGATCACCAGTGCATCGCTGAAACCGAGGTTCTTGATGATCGACGGCAGCCAGAAATTGATCGCGTAGACGCCGCTTTGAATGCAGAAGTAGATAAAGCCCAGAATCCATATGAACGGCATGGTCAGCACTGAAGCCACCGAGCTCTTGCCGTGCACCGGACGGCTCAGTTCATCGTTGGTGATATCGGTCTTGACCCGCTGACGCTGCGCGGGCGTCAGCCAGCGGGCATCCTCGACCCTGTCGCACAGCAGAACGAAGGCCAGCACACCCAGCGCCACGGTAGGCAACCCCTGAATCAGAAACATCCATTGCCAGCCGGCCATTCCGCCCTGGCCCGCAGCGAAATGGTTGAGAATCCATCCGGAAAAAGGACCGCCCAGCAGTCCGGAGACCGGAATGGCCGACATGAACAGTGCCATGATCCGTCCGCGACGCTGGTTCGGATACCAGCGCGAGAGGTACAACACGATGCCGGGGAAGAAGCCGGCCTCTGCCATACCGGTCAGAAAGCGCAGCACGTAGAACTCGACCGGCGTGGTGACGAACAGCAGGCAGGTCGAGAAAATTCCCCAGGTAATCATCATCAGACCGATCCAGCGACGCGGCCCGAAGCGGTTCAGCGCCAGATTGCTGGGCAGGCCACACAGCACGTAGCCAATGAAGAAGATACCGGCACCGAGGCCATAGACCGTCTCGCTGAAACTCAGGGCATCGAGCATCTGCAGCTTGGCAAAGCCCACGTTCACGCGGTCGAGGTAATTGAACAGGTAACAAATGAAGATAAACGGGATAAGGCGCAGGGTGATGCGACGGTAGACATGATTGCCTTCGGCGTCGCCCACCTCGTGGGTCGAGACAGGTGTCATGGCGGGTGTTCCTCTGTGCTTGTTGTTTTTATATAGCCGGATAGCTACTGGGTGCACTCCTGATCATAGGTGGGCAGTGACAAAAACGCTTTGGGGTTTTGCACGGCGGCAGGGGGCACGCGTTATGTGATTGCACAACGCGTGCCTCCGCGGAGCTTATGGCTTGCCGCGAATGTCAGCACGCAACGAAAATCACTGCGCCGGGGCCAATGCTCTACTCGACAGCCTCATACGGCAAGCCCACATAATTCTCGGCAATGGTCCTGCGCCCGGCTTCCGAGCCGACGTAGTAGTCCAGTTCGGTTTGCTGGATGCGCTGGCTGAACGCGTCTGTGTCGGGAAAGTTGTGCAGCACCGACGTCATCCACCAAGAGAAGCGCTCGGCTTTCCACACTCGGCGCAGGCAGATCTGTGAATACTTTTCCAGCAGGTCAGTGCGGCCTTCCTGATAGACCTTGAGCAGGATACGGTACAGCGTGCTGACATCGCTGGCCGCCAGGTTCAGCCCCTTGGCACCGGTCGGCGGGACGATGTGCGCGGCGTCGCCGAGCAGGAACAGGCGCCCGTACTGCATGGGTTCAACCACAAAGCTGCGCAGCGGCGCGATGCTTTTCTCAATGGACGGGCCGGTGACCAGGCGCTCTGCCAGATGCTCGGGCAGGCGGGATTTGAGTTCATCCCAGAAGCGCTCGTCCGACCAGTCTTCGACCTTCTCGTCGGCACTGACCTGCACGTAATAGCGGGTACGAATGGCCGAGCGCATGCTGCACAAGGCAAAGCCGCGCGGGTGATTGGCATAGACCAGCTCTTCGTTGACCGGCGGCGTATCGGCCAGTACGCCGAGCCAGCCGAACGGATAAACGCGTTCGAATACCTTGAGGGCGTCGGCGGGAATCGATTGCCGTGACACGCCGTGAAAGCCATCACAGCCGGCAATGTAATCGCAGTCCAGGCGCACGGTCTCGCCGTCTTTCACAAAGGTCAGGTACGGACTGTCGCTCTTGAGGTCGTGCGCTTTGACGTCTGCGGCGTCATAGACCGTCATTGCACCGCTGGCTGCGCGCGCGGCCATCAGGTCGCGGGTGACCTCGGTCTGGCCGTAGACCATCACCGTCCTGCCATCGGCAAGGCTCTTCAGGTCGATGCGCTCGCAACGACCAGCGAACGCCAGCTCGAAACCGTCATGGATCATGCCCTCTGCGTCCATGCGTTCACTGACGCCCGCTTCACGCAACAGGTCGGTCATGCCTTGTTCCAGCACGCCGGCGCGGATGCGCGACAGGATGTAGTCGGGGTCCTTGCGCTCGACGATGACGTTATCGATGCCGGCACGTTGCAACAGTTGGCCCAGCAACAATCCGGAAGGGCCTGAACCGATAATGGCAACCTTGGTTTTCATGGCGATAGTCCTGTCTTTTGATCCCTGCCAGGTTTAGTCAGCGGGAAATGTTTGTTTTTGTCTCCTGCATTTTTAATGGATGCCGTCGAGATAAGAAGGCAATATCCGCTGCATTATCTGGACTTTTCGAGGGTCCGGACCAGAGAGGACGACATGGCCAGACCTGCCACAGCAGCGATACCGGTGTTCAAACTCTATGGGGAAACCGCGGCCTGGCCGACCCCCGATCTGATCCATTGTGAGTCGATCCCCGAGCGCAGCAGGATTCACGAATGGGAGATCAAGCCGCATCGGCATGGCGATCTGGTCCAGCTGCTTTACGTGCAGTCGGGCAAGGCGATGCTCAAGGTCGAGGACCGGGTCAGCGAGGTCGAGATGCCTTCGTTGCAGGTCGTGCCCGCACTCAGCGTGCACACCTTCAGGTTTTCCAGAGATATTCAGGGCCATATTCTCAGCCTGGCCAGACCCTTGGTGGAGCAACTCGAGGCTGCGCTCGACGTCTCTGCCCTTAGCGCTGCCCGCTGCTATGCGCTCGGGGCGGACAGCGATTATGTCGACACGCTGTTCAATGCCATTGCCAATGAATACCGGCAGCCCAGAGCGGGCCGCGATCTGATGCTGCACTCGCTGGTCAGTGTGCTGGCGGTGTGGCTCAGTCGGCGCAGCAGTGAAGGTGCTGGCGAAGAGACTCACGCCATGGATCGCGGCCGCGAGCATTTGCAGGTGTTCATGCATCAACTGGAAGCGAGTTTTCGCGAGCACTGGTCGATTGACCAGCATGCCCAAGCGATGGGCATCAGCGCCGCGCATTTGAATGCTCTGTGTCGGCGGCTGTGCAACCAGTCGGCCTTGCAGATCATCAGTGAGCGCTTGCTGCTGGAGGCCAAGCGCAACCTGATCTACACCACCCTGACCATCAATCAGGTGTCAGACAGCCTGGGCTTTTCCGAGCCGGCGTATTTTTCGCGTTTCTTCAAGCGCGCTACCGGGCAATCACCCAAGGCATTTCGTCGGCAGCAATAGAAACGGGGTGCTCAAGAGCACCCCGTTGGCTTGTCGCAGGTCGCTGTGCGGTCAGGTCACGACCTGGTAGCACGGCACGTACGCCGCGCCGCCTGGCAGCTTCATGCGGTGCTGATCGACGAAGGCCTGCAACAGCTTGTCCAGCGGGCCCATGATCGATGGATCGCCGTGGATCTGATAAGGACCGTGCTGTTCGATCAGGCGAATGCCCTTGTCCTTGACGTTGCCGGCGACGATGCCGGAAAACGCCCGGCGCAGATTGGCGGCCAGTTCGTGAGTCGGCACATCGTGGTTCAGTTGCAGTCTGGACATGTTCTCGTGGGTCGGATCGAAAGGGTGCTGGAAGCTTTCCTCGATCTTCAGCAGCCAATTGAAGTGAAACGCGTCATTACGCTCGCGGCGGAACCGCTTCACTTCCTTAAGGCCCTGAGTCATCTGCCGGGCAACGTCTGCCGGGTTGTCGATGATGATCTGGTAGTGGCGCTGCGCCTCTTCACCCAGCGTGGCACCGACAAATGCGTGCAGTTGCTGCAGGTACGGCTCGGTGTTTTTCGGGCCGGTCAGGATCACCGGGAACGGCACGTCCTTGTTGTCCGGGTGCATCAGAATGCCCAGCAGATACAGGAACTCTTCGGCAGTGCCTGCGCCACCAGGGAAAATGATGATGCCGTGACCGACGCGGACGAACGCTTCGAGGCGTTTTTCGATGTCCGGCAGGATCACCAACTCATTGACGATCGGGTTGGGCGCTTCGGCAGCGATGATGCCCGGCTCGGTCAGGCCCAGGTAGCGACCGCCGACGATACGCTGCTTGGCGTGCGCGATGGTCGCGCCTTTCATCGGGCCTTTCATCACGCCGGGGCCGCAGCCGGTGCAGATATCCAGGCTGCGCAGGCCCAGTTCGTGGCCGACTTTCTTGGTGTATTTGTATTCTTCGGTATTGATCGAATGGCCGCCCCAGCACACCACCATCTTCGGCTCGACACCAGCACGCAGGGTACGAGCGTTGCGCAGCAGGTGGAACACGTAGTCGGTGATGCCCTGGGAATTGCTCAGGTCGATGCGCTGGCTGTCCAGCTCGCTTTCGGTATAGACGATGTCGCGCAAGGCGCTGAACAGCATTTCGCGGGTGCTGGCGATCATCTCGCCGTCGACGAAGGCATCGGCCGGAGCGTTGAGCAGCTCCAGGCGAACGCCGCGGTCCTGTTGATGGATGCGGACTTCAAAACTCTCGTACGCTTCAAGAATGGTCTTGGCGTTATCGACGTGGGCGCCAGTATTGAGAATGGCCAGGGCGCACTGGCGAAACAGGGTATAGGTGCTGCCTGAACCGGCCGCGCTGAGCTGCTGCACTTCACGTTGGGACAGGGTTTCAAGGCTGCCTTTCGGGCTTACGGTGGCGTTAATCACTTGTCTTGGGATCATTCTATTTTCCATTAGAGCGATGCAGTCGAGCATCAGGATGGTGAATATCGAGAACATTCACCCCTGTGGAGCCTTTTCTACAGCACTTGGCCGGGAAAGCAAACGCCGGACCGCAGACATCCCCTGTTTGAGCCGTTGTGCGTCGTCGCAGGATTGAATCGGCAGGTGAATTCTTTTGAAAGCAGGCACTTGCTTCGCATGACCGTGCGGCTGAATTTTGACGCGGACAACGGGCAATAGTGAACCTGACCCCATTAACGGAGTCTGTTAGCTGATGGACTTTCTGGACGGCCTGCACGAAAGGGATCATCAGGTGCTTTTTCAGCGCGCCTGATAGGCAGACATTCCGTCCGGGCAGGAGTTGCAAAACCGTTGATCACTTGCCGCTCCCATCCTTAGCCGGCCCGTTAAACGAGGCTTTATTTTCATTTCAGATAAAGATAATTATCGCCATGTCTCGTCATTTTTCCGCACTTCTTTCCCGAGCCCCTGGCCTGTTCGTCGTTTCGCGTCGCTTGCTCGGCGCAGGCCTGGTTGGCGCTGCATTGACCGTTGTCGTGCCTGGCAGCGCACAGGCCGCAGGCAGCGATCGCTGGGTCAGCGACAGTCTTACGACTTATGTACGCAGCGGACCAACCGATGATCACCGGATTGTGGGAACGCTGAAATCCGGGCAGAAGGTCGAGCTGCTCAGCGCTTCGGGCAAGTTCAGCCAGGTGCGCGGCGAAGGCGGTTCCACGGTGTGGATTCCGAGCAGCGACTTGCAGGAAGTCCCTGGCCAGGCCGAGCGTGTCCCACAACTGACTCAGCAGGTCGCCGATCTGACCGAGCAACTGGCGGGCATCGACAACACCTGGAAGACTCGCGTGCAGGGCATGCAGGAAACGCTGGACGCGCGCAAGAAACTGGTCGATGAGCTGGAGGCGCGCACCAAGACCCTCAACGATCAACTGGCCGACTCTCAGGCTGAATTGCGTGCGACTCAGGCACGACTTGGCGATGAGAACAAGCAAGTGATGATGCGTTACATGGTCTACGGCGGCAGCATTGCCGGTGCCGGCTTGCTGGTCGGCCTGATCCTTCCGGCGCTGACCAAGGGCCGTAAGAAGAACGACGGCTGGGTGTAAACCACCTTGATCACCTCACATGCCAGCGTCCCGCGCTGGCATGTTGTCCGCCACGCTGTGCGTTTTATCGAGTGCGCAGCCGATGTGTGACGGACCTCTCCGAAAATGCCTTTCCCCTGCCGCAATCACGATCCAGCCCACACTCTTTATGCCTGCCTGGCACAGGGTTCGTGCGCGAAGTTGATGTTCGTTCTACAGTTTCTGCGTGGATGGTCGAAAAACTGAGTGTCGCCCTCAACCTCGTGCGCTGACGCATAGGAGGAGGGGACCGGCAAGTTGTGTAATGGCTCTTTGCCATCAGTTATTATGTGCGTCCTGAAAAATGGGCTGCCGAGTCGGGCCTGAATGATTTTCATGCCGCGGGTCTCATATTTTCACCCTCTCCTGTGCAGGAATCCGGATGCTGGCGTACAACCAAAAAAGCTTTCTTATCGTTGATGATTTCTCTGACTTTCGCAGTTCAGTGAGATCGATGCTGCGTGAGTTGGGCGTCAAGGAAGTGGACACTGCCGACACCGGCGAGCAGGCTCTGCGCATGTGCTCGCAAAAGCGTTATGACTTCGTGCTGCACGATTTCAACCTGGGTGATGGTCGCAAGAACGGTCAGCAAGTGCTGGAAGACCTGATGATCGAGCGGCTGCTGAGTTACGAAAGTGTATTCATCATGGTCACTGCCGAAAACAGTCAGGCGATGGTCATGAGTGCGCTTGAGTGGGAGCCGGATGGTTACCTGACCAAGCCGTTCAACCGCGCCGGACTGGCCCAGCGCCTGGAAAAGCTGGTGCAGCGCAAGACCTTGCTCAAGCCGATTCTGCAGGCCCTCGACCGTCGCAAACCGGCCGAAGTACTGGCCGCGTGCGACAAGCTGATCGAGCAGGACCCACGTTATGCGCCGTTGTGCCTGCGCTACAAGGCCGATGCCCTGCGTGACCTGAAGCAGAACGAGCCCCTGGAAGCGTTCCTCAAGACCATTCTGGCCGATCGGGCCACGCCGTGGGCCTACGGTGCATTGGGCAGCCTGCTGCTCAAGCGCGGCAAGACCGCCGAGGCGCAGGCTGTCTACGAACAGGCAATCAAGGCATTTCCGACCATGCCTGCGCTGTTCGATGGCCTGGCTGATGTGCTGGTCGCGCTTGGCGATGGCAAACGCGCGCAGTCCGTGCTGGAAAGCGCAGTGCGCCTGTCGCCGCTGGCGGTGCGTCGGCAGAAGCTGCTGGGCAAGCTGGCATTGGGCAACGAGGACTTCGAAAGCGCTTCCAAGGCATATCGCCAGGCTGTCTCCCAAGGTCAGCATTCGCGTTTCAAGGATCCGGAAACCAACCTGGGGTTGGCGCATGCGCTGATCAGCAAGGGCGGTGATCAGGGGCTCGATGCGCGCACCCGTGTCGAGATCAACAACGCCCTGGTCGACGTGGCCAAGGAGCATGGCGACGACGAGGGTCTGCAAGTGCGCACCCGCTTGATGAAAGCGGCCAGCCTGCAGCATTCGGACCCGGAAACCGCAGCCAAGCTGACCGAGCAGGCAATGGCCAGACTGGATGGCATGGAGCAGGTGCTCAGTGCCGATGCCGCACTGATGGTGGCTGCGCAACTGAAGAAGCTTGGTCAGGAAGAGGCCGGTGCCGGCGTCTTGAAGAGTTGTGCGGGAGCCTATGGCGATGATCCTGCGGTGATGAAAAGCATTGCCAGCATGACCGATGATCCGGCGATTCTGGGTGCCAGCAAGGCGGCTGTCGATTTCAACCTGCAAGGCGTGCGCAGCTACAAGGCCGGCAATCTTACGGAAGCACAGGCATTTTTCCGCAGTGCGCTGGGGCTGCAGCCAAAGAACATCAGTATTGCGCTGAACATGGTGCAGTCGCTGCTTCACCCTGGCCAGAATCTGGGCCAGGCCGGAATTGACGAGTGCCGTGCCAGCCTGACCATGCTTGGCAAGATCCCGGAAAGCGATCCACGCTATGAGCGCTACCAGAAACTCAGGGAGAGGGCATTCAGCGCATGAGTGAGGAGACAGAGCAGGGCCTCGACTTTTCCATGGTGATCGCCTCCACGGTGCACGACATGAAGAACTCGCTGGCGACGCTGATCCAGGCACACAGCCAGTGGCAGGCGAAGCTTTCGGTCCAGCAGCGCGATACGCCGGAGCATGGCGTCATCAATTACGAGTTCGCCAACCTCAACGGGATGCTCGTGCAGTTGCTCGGCCTTTACAAGCTGGGTGTCAACCAGATGCCGTTGCGTCCGGACTACCACGAACTGGACGATTTCATCGAAGCGCAACTGGCCCATCATCAGGACGTGCTGGCCAGCCGCGGGATTGCCGCGCGTCATGCGATCGATGTGGTTAGCCCCCTGGGCTTTTTCGACCGCGAACTGATCGGCTCGGTGGTGGGCAATATCATCGTCAACGCCATCGGCTTTGCCCGCGAGCAGATTGTTGTCAGTGTCGGTGATGAAGGCGGGCAACTGAAGATCACCATCAATGACGATGGCCCCGGCTACCCGGCGTATCTGATCGAACGCCAGACCGACTATGTGCAGGGCATCAACCAGGGCAGCGGCAGTACCGGCCTGGGCTTGTATTTCGCTGCGCACATTGCCCGGCTGCATGTACGCAACGGCATGCGCGGGCGCATTGAAATCGCCAACGGCGGCGTGCTGGGCGGGGCGATGTTCAGTATGACCCTGCCCTGAGAGGCCGCAGCCTTTCCAAGAGCACCCCGCAACGCCTTGTCAGGATTGCGGGGCGTATTCGGCGCTTAGATATTCAGCCCGAAGTTCTGTTTGATGCTGTTCAGGCTGTCCATCAGGTCCTGATCAGACGCCAACGGATGTCTGACCGGTTCGCAGCCGTGCTTGAGCGTGAAGTGCTCGATGGCCGCAAGAGCATTTTGCCGATGCAGGGTATCGGACGAAATCGTTGAGCCCTCAAGCGTCCAGGGCTCGTCCCCCAGATACAGCTGCGAATTATCGATGTCGGCAAAAAACCAGAACGGCGGGTGCATGTTCTGGTTGATGATGGCCAGGGTGTGGTCGACGTGTTCGAAGGCGTTGTGATACGTCTCGTCCATCAGGCCGGCCGCTTCCAGGCTCCGTCTGGAATAGTAGGAAAACGCGCCGACGCAATGGCGGTACAAGGGCAGGTTGATGCCATTGCCGTAGTCAATCCTGTACACCGCATTGGCCTCGCCGGACGGCGTCTTGTTCATCAGGCCATGCTGGCTGTAATTGAGGTGCTGAATACCGGTCAGTGTCGAAGTCAGAATATAAAGCTCGAAGACTTCCGGGCTTTTTATGTAGATGTCGTCTTCGATCAGGAACAGATGCTCGCACCCGGCATCCATCAGTCGCGACAAGGCTCTGTTCTTGGATTTTCCAACGCCGAGGTTGGTTTCGTTATTGAAGAAAACCTCGCTGTCATACGCGGAAAACTCCGGATACACATCGCCGTCATTGATGATGACAACGCAGTCGATGATCTCGGCAGGCAGGGAATCGTAAAGTTTTTTCAGCAGCGCAGGACGGTTGTAGGTGACGATTCCGCAGCCAACCTTTTGACCATTGATCATGGTGATCCTCTGTTCTCTTGGGCGTTAGCGTGATTGTTTGTTGATTGGCGTCGCAGCGTGGCGAGTGGTTCAGGCCTGCGCTGACGTCAATCGACGTATGTACGCGGTGGATTGCAATATTTGCGCCAATTGCGGGCACGCCAAAGACCTGGAGCGGTGCCGGTTAAAGTTTTAGCGGACACCGCCGAAACCGATGAAAGACTGTATTCGATATCACGATGAGCGGTGGGTGGGTGATGCTGTTAGCTAAAAAGTACTGCCAGGGGCATGGTATAGAGTTGGGCGCAGCGGCTCACAATGCGTTCAATCTTGCCAATTGCCTGAACGTTGCGCCGTGCAACGGTGTGGATTTTTTGCACCCTCGCGACATGGAAGACTATCAGCAGTACTTCGTCGAGCAGATGAAAGTGTCGGGCGACGTTTCGAAGGTCGACATGCTGGGCGATTTTCAGTGCATCCATACGGCCGACTCGTCAGTTGACTATCTGATCAGTTCGCACGTCATCGAGCACGTCCCCAACCTGCTCTCTGCCTACGTCGAATCCTTCAGAGTGCTGAAGAACGGCGGGGTATTCTTCTGCATCTTTCCCAAGCGCACCGCAGCCAAGACTGATCGGGCCCGTCGTTTGACGACGCTGGCGCAGATGATCGAGGACTATGAAAACAAGGTCGACATGACCACCGTCACTGAAGGCGAGTGGCGCGGTCACTATCAGGTCTTTTCCCTGCAAAGCATGCTCCGCGCAGTCAATTATGTTAACTCGTCAGGCCTGGGTTGCTGGTACATCGAGTGCGTCGAAGAAACCGATTCGAAAGTAGGCAACGGCCACACCGTCGTGCTCCGCAAAGTGGAGGGCTTGTCTGCGGAAAAGTGGCAGGACGTCGGCGACTTCAATACCCAGTTCAATCAGTTGTTGATGGCGGGCAAGCTCGAGAACGCGCTGACGCTGACCAAAATCATGCTGTCATTCAATTTTTTCGATGCCACCAGGCTGCACCTTGCCGGCGCTCTAAGTCGTCAGTTGGGCAATGTGGCCGAAGGCGTCGAATTCCTGCGTCAGGCCCTTGTGGTCGACCCGGAAAACGAAGACTACCGAAAGGAGTTCATCGAAGTGACCGGGACGCCTTTCCATAACCCGGTTCTCTGACGCGGCAGGCCGACAGCCTGAAGCGCGGTGCTTGAAGATTGCAGTCTGAAGGTTGAAGCTTGGCGTTTGCTGCTCAACTAAAAGGACTGACCCATGACAGGCAATGACCCCCATTCGCAGAAAGAAATGCTAATGGGCATTGATGAAGTGGAGTGTGTGACCCCGGATTTGAACGGTGTACCGCGCGGCAAGGTGATGACGGCTGAAGGTTTTCTCGAGGGCCGCCGTTTGCAGCTGGCGCGCGGTGTGTTGCTGCAATGCATCATGGGCGGCTATCCGCCGGCGCGCTTCTACGGCAGTGACGACGGCGATCTGGCGCTGATCAGTGATCCACAGCAGCTCCACCGTCTGCCCTGGAGCACATCGTCGCGCGCCTTGGCTATCTGTGATGCGCAGGACCTCAATGGTCAGCCCTGCATGCTCTCCACCCGTAATCAGCTCAAGGCAGTTATCGCCCGTTACGCTGCGCAGGGCCTGGTGCCGGTGGTGGCCACCGAACTCGAGTTCTTTGTCTTTGCGCCCAACCCCGAGCCGCTGTATCCGTTCGTACCGCCGACAGGGCTGGACGGACGACGCGAACAGGGGCATTCGGCATTCAGCGTCAGTTCCAACAACGGCTTGCGGCCTTTTTTCGCCGAGGTATACGCCTGCATGTCGGCGTTGGGCCTGCCGCGTGACACGGTGATGCACGAGATGGGCGTCAGTCAGTTCGAGATCAACCTGCTGCATGGCGATCCGCTGCTGCTGGCCGATCAGACGTTTCTGTTCAAGCACCTGCTCAAGGAGGTGGCGCTCAAACACGGGTTCATCGTGGTGTGCATGGCCAAACCGCTCGCCCATACAGCGGGCAGTTCGATGCATATTCATCAGAGCGTGGTGACAGCAGAGACCGCAACGAACATCTTCAGTGATGCGCAGGGTGAGCCGACCGACACGTTTCGTCATTTCATTGCTGGCCAGCAAGCCTGCATGGCGGACTTCACCGCGCTGTTCGCGCCCAATGTGAATTCCTACCAGCGCCTGTGCCATCCGTATGCCTCGCCCAACAACGCCTGCTGGTCCTACGACAATCGCGCTGCCGGATTACGTATACCGTCGAGTGCAGCGGCGGCCAGAAGGGTGGAGAATCGTCTGCCGGGCGCTGATGCCAATCCCTATCTGGCCATTGCCGCAAGTCTGGCGGCCGGGCTGCATGGCATCGAGCAACGGCTGGAACCGACGCCGCCGCTGCAGGGCGAACTCGAGGTGCCGGAAGAATTGTTATTGCCGTGTACCTTGCACGCTGCTCTGGAGCGTCTGAAAAGCAGTCAGTTGGCCAAGGAACTGTTTGGTCATGAATTCATCGAAGGCTACATCGCGTCGAAGACCCTGGAACTGACCAGTTTTTTTGACGAGATAACCCCCTGGGAACGGCGCGTGCTGGCTGCTCAGGTTTAAGAATCGCAGTGTTGGGCTCGCCCAGTCGGGCGACTCCCTATTTTTGGAAAGTTGATGCGCCAAATCTGGAAGTCCTTTCGAGCGCTTTATTTTGCCTCGTTGATGATGTTGATCGGCTCGGGTCTGCTGAGCACTTATCTGGCCCTGCGCCTGGCGGCCGATCAGGTTGACAGCCTGTGGGTCGGTGCGTTGATGGCCGCCAACTATTTCGGTCTGGTGCTGGGCGGCAAGATCGGTCACCGCCTGATCGGCCGTGTCGGTCACATTCGCGCCTACGCCACCTGTGCCGGCATCGTCGGCGCGGCTGTACTCGGGCATGGCCTGATCAGCTGGTTGCCGGCCTGGCTGGTGCTGAGGGTCATCGTAGGTCTGGGCATGATGTGCCAATACATGGTCATCGAGAGCTGGCTGAACGAGCAGGCGGCCGCCAAACAGCGCGGCATGGTCTTCAGCGGTTACATGATTGCCTCCTACCTGGGGCTGGTGCTGGGTCAGCTGGTGCTGGTGGTTCACCCGCAACTGGGGCCTGAGCTGCTGATGCTGGTAGCGCTGTGTTTCGCACTGTGCCTGGTGCCGGTCGCCATGACCCGGGCGATTCACCCGGCACCCCTGCACCCGGCACCATTGGAGCCGCGCTTCTTCATGAAGCGTGTGCCGCAGTCGTTGACGGCGGTACTGGGCGCCGGCCTGATCATCGGCTCGTTCTATGGTCTGGCACCGGTCTACGCCGCTGAGCAGGGGCTGTCCACCGAGCAGGTCGGTCTGTTCATGGGCTGCTGCATTCTGGCCGGGTTTCTGGTGCAGTGGCCGTTGGGCCTGCTGTCCGACCGCTATGACCGTTCCGTACTGATGCGCATCTTTGCCGCCGCACTGGTGGTGGCGTCATTACCGCTGGCGGTGTTTCCCAGTGTGCCGGTCGAGGTGCTGTTCGGTGTCGGGTTTCTGGCTTCGCTGATGCAGTTCTGCCTTTATCCGCTGGCAGTGGCCTTCGCCAATGACCACGTCGAGGCCGAGCGCCGGGTATCGCTGACGGCCATGTTGCTCATGACCTACGGCATTGGCGCCAGTATCGGTCCGTTGGCCGCGGGTGTGGTGATGAAGCAGTTTGGCGGTCACATGCTCTATGCGTTCGTCTGTGGCGCGGGTGTGATTCTGGTACTGCTGATCAGGCCCAAGGCGGTCACTCACTTGCATCAGGTCGAAAACGCACCGCTGCACCACGTTGCGATGCCGGACAGTATGTCCAGTTCGCCACTGGTGGTTGCACTTGACCCGCGTGTCGATGAGCAGGTGGTTCAGGAACAGATGCAGGCAACCGTTGAGCCTGAGACGGAGCCCGAGGCGGTGTCTGAAGCTGAGGTCGATGCAGAAAGCGAGGTTCTGGCGCAGACCGAGCCGGCTGCCGGAGCGGAACCAGCTGAAGCCGATGGGCATGAACGCGAGCGTGAAAGCGAGACCTGGAAGGCCTGAGGGGAGAGTGCAGGGTAGTGCATGATTGCGGCAGCATTGCCGCAATCGCCGAAGGATTCAGGAGAGTGTCAGAAGTCCTCGTCTTTGTCGAAGCGTCGTGCTTCGCGCTGTAATTGATAGACGAAGCGCTCGACCTGACGCTGCACCAGCCCACTCATGTTGTGGAAGCGGACGCCGGCAAAGGTGGTGTTGAATCGTTCTTCGAAATGCAGGTGGCGCAACTCGACAGGTGCTGTCATGGCGCCGAAAGGCAGCTTGGCGACGAAACGCTCGTATACCTGGCCCAATTGCATGCGATCGGACACGTCGCCCTCGAAGCGCAACTTGCAACCGGTGGCAGAAATGTCCAGCAGCTTGCCGGCCAGCGTGAACTTCAAGCGGTCACCGCCGATTTCTACATCGACCAGTTGTGCCAGCTTCAGCGCAGCCCGAAATGCGTTGCGCCGCTGGTGATAGACCACTTCCTCAGGCATCGGGCCACGGTACATGCGTTGACCGTCAGTGCTGAGGATGTCCATGTGCGCAGTACTTTCCCAGGCAATCCGCACGCCGTCATGAAAGCCTTCGACACGGAAGGATTCGCCGTTGCTCAGAAAGCGTTCGCCATCACGGGGGATCATCTCGTCGAGAGCCATGACGTTGTTGTCACGGTCGACTTCAAGCAGATAACTCTGAAAGCGCTGGGGACGCTCATGGAAGGTAATGATCAGAGGATCATGACTCTCGAGTAGCAGCCGCAGGTTGGCGGCGATTTCCAAAGGTGTATTGAGAACCTTCGGGGGCTGCGGAGCATCGTCCGCGCTTGAGCCATTCACGTTCTTGAATCTCCAGGCAAAATACTACGGCAACGCAACAGCAGGCATTCTGCCACTATGCACGAAACCTTGATACAGGAAGTTACGCCTGACTCAGGGGGCGTGGTTTTGCTCTAAGGGCAGTCGATCCGCGACTGTCATAGAGTGTAGGCGTATCGCCACCGTTCAGTATGCGAAGCTGGTGAGCGGTACTGACCTGTTGCAGCTGGATCAGACTACCATTGCGCTCGTTGAGCGTCTGGCATTCGTTGATCAGTGTATTCAGTTCGTCGGCGGCCAGCAGCAATTGCTCACCGATATCCGACTGGCTGGCCAGTTGCTGGAGACCACTGCGATTGGCTGGCAGGCCCATGCCCGCAAGCACCTGGCTACGCTTGCGGCCGTGCTGGTCGAGAAGAATGACCAGCGCCTGTTTCTGCGCCAGCACCTGCTCCATCTCGCCCATGTCGCGGCCGTGAAGAATCAATGATTCGGCCTGCAACAACTCAAGAAGCTGTCGGGCTGAAACCATGTCGTCAGTGATCATCTGCAGCAAAGTAGTGTCGTGCATCGCATGCTCTGGTTTTTAAGCGTCCAGAATATCCAGCGCCAGCCTTGGCTTAGCGTTGGGTTTCGAAATTCAACAGTTTGCTGGCGACACGGTTGCTGTCCACTGTGTAACTACCGTCGGCGATGGCCTGTTTGAGCTCGGCAACGCGAGCACTGTTGACGGTTGGCAGATCGGTCAGCTTGTCCGTGATTTTCTGCAACTGTTGAGCCTCACTGCTCAAGGAAAAAGTTTCCCCGGTGCTTTTGACACCTGCGGTGACGGCAGGGGCTGGGGCATCGGTTTTGGCGGTGTCTTTACTGGCGCTGGTACGTGAAGTACCGGCAACAGCCTGTGAGTTGTTAAGGCGACTGAAATCTATGACCATGATTGAAAAAACCTCTGGGTGTTTGGACGCTTGCCTTGTTTTCGGCCAACCCCTGTCAAACTTTAGGCTGATTGTGAGAAAGCTTCCCAATAGACGACATTTGCCGTCGGGCATTCCCCGCAGTCTAAAAAAAACACACCCTTCGCGCCACCATCAATGCACTACATAGCGACTTCCACCTGCCCTGGGCCGGTGACACTTGCTTTGATCACCCGCTGGGAATTGAGGTTTTTCACCCGTATCTGTTCGTTGAAGCCTCCATCGGACATTGCTTCGCCGGGCATGCGAACCGCCAGCGAGCCGCTGCGCGCGATGATCACCACCTGATCGCCCTTGTGAACCATTTGTGGCTGTTCAAGCGCCACCGGGGTAATGACCTGGTCGATGACCATTTGTCGGACAACCTTCTGACCGACTGCCTGATCCAGCGACGCCAGGAAACCCTGACCCAGACTGCTGACATCCCGCTCACGCATCGCGACGTCTTCTTCGGTGACGATCGCGTCACGCTTGAGCGGGCGCATCACGGTCACGACGTTGCGATACAGCAATACCTGAGCGGGCACAAACACCGTCCAGGGCGAAGAACCTTCGCAGCGCACGCGCACGGTAACCCGGCCAACCGGGCGCGGACTTTCCAGTGTGGCTGTCAAATCCTTGTCGCAGGCACCCATCCTTAAACGCGGGTCGAGCTGCTTGACCTGTATCTCATGACGCCCGTCAATCTGGTTGGTTGCCAAATAGTCTTCTACTGTGAACTCAAGAAACCCTTGGGTGACGCCGATAAGCTGTTCAGGCAGTGTGAAATTCTCGGCACGAGCGAGGGTCACCGTGCTGGAAAGGCACAGCAGAGCGATTGCGCACAGAAGCCTGCGGGTTTCTAATGCGAGGTGTCGAGAAATTGTCGTCTTTGCGTTCATGACGTAATAAATAGCAAAGCCCGTGCCGCTTGTTGATCTGGTGTCTGGGCGGCGGTCATTTTGTAAGGGGGTTCGGCATGGCAGGTGTAATGGATTCGGTAAACCAGCGAACTCAGCTGGTGGGTCAGAATCGCCTGGAGCTGCTCTTGTTCCGTCTCGACGGCAAGCAGCTCTATGGGATCAACGTCTTCAAAGTGAAAGAAGTACTGCAATGCCCGAAACTCACCATCATGCCCAAATCGAGCAAGATCGTTCGGGGCGTGGCCAATATTCGTGGCGGCACGATCCCGATCATGGATCTGGCAATGGCGACAGGATCCACAGGGATGATTTCGCTGGTTAACTCCTTCGTCATCATTACCGAGTACAACACCAAGGTTCAGGGCTTTCTGGTGCATTCTGTCGAACGCATCGTCAACATGAACTGGGAAGAGATTCATCCACCACCCAAGGGCACCGGGCGCGATCATTACCTGACCGCCGTCACCCGGGTTGATAACCAACTGGTGGAAATCATCGACGTCGAGAAAATTCTCGCCGAAGTCGCGCCAGTGTCCGAAGAAATCTCGGTCGGTGTCATTGACGCCGAGGTTCAGCACAAGGCTGTCTCTATGCGCGTGCTGACGGTCGATGACTCGTCGGTGGCCCGCAAGCAAGTGAGCCGCTGCCTGGAAACCGTCGGGGTGGAGGTCGTCGCGCTCAACGATGGTCGTCAGGCGCTGGACTACCTGCTCAATATGGTCGCAGAAGGCAAAAAGCCTGAAGAAGAGTTCCTGATGATGATCTCCGACATTGAAATGCCGGAGATGGATGGCTATACCCTTACCGCAGCAATACGTAATGATCCACGCATGCAGAAGATGCACATCACCTTGCATACCTCGTTGTCAGGGGTATTCAACCAGGCGATGGTCAAGAAAGTCGGCGCGGATGACTTTCTCGCGAAATTCCGGCCTGATGATCTGGCGGCCAGGGTCGTTGCGCGGATCAATGCAGCAGAATAACCAGCCGGGGGCGTCGTCCCCGGTGATTCACATGATTTGAGAGGCGGCACTTTGTCTACGGGTAATTTGGATTTTGATCAGTTCCGGGTATTTCTGGAAAAAGCCTGTGGCATTCTGCTTGGGGAAAACAAGCAGTACCTGGTGTCCAGCCGCCTCAACAAATTGATGGAGCAGCAAAGCATCAAGTCGCTTGGCGAGTTGGTCCAGCGTATTCAGACCCAGCCGCGCAGTGGTTTGCGCGAGCAGGTCGTCGATGCGATGACCACCAACGAAACCCTGTGGTTTCGCGACACCTATCCGTTCGAAGTGCTGAAGAACAAGGTGCTGCCCGAGCAGATCAAGGCCAGCCCTGGTCAGCGACTGCGCATCTGGTCGGCCGCCTGTTCGTCGGGTCAGGAACCGTATTCGCTGTCGATGTCCATCGACGAGTTCGAGCGTGCCAATCAGGGTCAACTCAAATCGGGCGTGCAGATCGTCGCAACCGATCTGTCGGGCTTGATGCTCAATAACTGCAAGACCGGCGAATACGACAGTCTGGCTATCGGCCGCGGCCTGTCGCCGGATCGTCTGCAGCGCTTTTTTGACGTTAAAAGCCCGGGCCGCTGGGTGGTCAAGGCGCCGATCAAGAGTCGTGTGGAGTTCCGCTCGTTCAACCTGCTCGACAGCTACGCCTCGCTGGGCAAATTCGACATCGTGTTCTGCCGTAACGTATTGATCTACTTCTCCGCTGAAGTGAAGAAAGACATCCTGCTGCGTATCCACGGTACGCTCAAGCCAGGCGGTTACCTGTTTCTGGGGGCTTCCGAAGCACTCAATGGTTTGCCGGATCACTACCAGATGGTTCAGTGCAGCCCCGGGATCATCTATAAGGCCAAGTGACGGTCTGCCAGTTGCCTGCGATGAAAAAAGAGACCTTCGGGTCTCTTTTTTTGTGCGCGGCTGAAAACAGCTTTGATCGTCTGCCCATCGGTTTCATGTTTGCGTACTGTTGCTCACCAGTTTTGCAAAAGCGTTGGCGGCGGCGCTCTGGTAGCCGTTTTTACGCCGCAGCAGCGCAACCGTCCGCCCGGGCAAGGCAGGGATCGTCTGAACTTCGCACAACCCAGGCTGCTCGCGAACGATGGCATCGGGAAGAATGGTCGCCATGCGGCCCTGGGCAACGACCTTGAGCAAAATGGCAATCGAGTTCGCCTCGAGGCCGACCGTCGGCTTGAAGTTCTGCGTATGGCACCAGGCATCCAGCAATTGGCGAGTGGCGAATCCGGGGGCGAGCAAGGCAAAGCGAAGCGTTTGCAGGTCCTCAAGTGTCAGCACGGTCTGTTTTTCGGGGGCAGACTTGGCCATGACCAGGCACAGTTGTTCATCGAACAGAGGCTGGCTGTCTATCTCGACGGCATGACTGCCGGCAAAACCGATGGCCAGATCGAGCGCGTCACTGATCAATGCCTCGGTGATCCGCTCCAGAGGCAGCTCCGTGAGGATGATTGCCACGCCGGGATACAGCGCGCTGAAGCGGTCGATCAGCGGCGCTATCAGGTATTCACTGAAGGTGGGCGTGACGCCGAGGCGCAAGTGTCCGCGTGACAGGTCGCTGACATCGTTGAGCGCACGCTTCCCGGCCTCCAGCTCAAGCAGGCAGCGACGCGCGTGGTCCAGATAGACGCGGCCGGCATCGGTCGGCACGACACTGCGGCGAGTGCGGTCGAACAGTTGCACACCCAAGCTGCTTTCCAGTTGCCTGATCTGTTGCGACAACGCCGGTTGCGAGACATGCAGGGCCTCGGCCGCCCGGGTGAAATTGCCATGATCGGCGACCGCCAGCAAATAACGTATATGGCGTAACAGCATGGAATCACCATAAGTCAGGGTTATGGCGATGATCATAAATCAGTCTTGGATCTTATGGTGATAGTTGCCGATGCTGTGATTGACGTGAATTCATTCCGGAGGGTTACCTATGCCGCACAGCAACATTTCCAGAGCGCCGCGCCAGCATCTGACTGAACGTGTGCTGCAGGCCAAGACCGCAAAGAACCTGACGTGGGCAGGGCTTGCAGAAGGTACGGGGTTGAGCGTGGTGTATGTCACGGCTGCATTGCTCGGTCAGCACCCTTTACCCGAGGCGGTGGCCGAGGTAGTCGCCGAGCGTCTCGGGCTGGACAGGGACGCGGTCGCCGAACTGCAAACCATCCCGTTGCGCGGCAATGTCGAAGACGTCTCCAGTGACCCGACGATCTATCGCTTCCACGAAATGGTTCAGGTCTACGGCACAACGCTGAAGGCATTGGTGCATGAGCAGTTCGGCGACGGCATCATCAGCGCAATCAACTTCAAGCTCGACATCAAGAAAGTCGACGATCCGGAAGGGGGCGAGCGAGCCGTGATCACCCTCGATGGAAAATTTCTGCCCTACAAACCGTTCTGAGGACGCTGGTATGAGTGATAAAGGAAGACCGCCATTTCCACCCTTTACCCTGGAGACGGCTGTCCAGAAAGTCCGTGGCGCCGAGGATGGCTGGAACTCTCGCGATGCGGCTAAAGTTGCGCTGGCCTACACCGAAGACACGTACTGGCGTAACCGCAGCGAGTTCATCAATGGCCGCGCAGAGGCTCAGGCCTTTCTGGAACGCAAGTGGCGCAAGGAACTGGACTACCGGCTGATCAAGGAGCTCTGGGCATTCACGGATAACCGCATAGCCGTGCGCTATGCCTATGAATGGCATGACGACTCCGGCAACTGGTTCCGTTCGTATGGCAACGAAAACTGGGAGTTCGCTGCAAACGGCCTCATGCAGCGGCGCTTTGCCTGCATCAACGATTTGCCGATCGCCGAGTCCGAGCGCAAATACCATTGGCCATTGGGGCGCCGACCGGATGATCACCCGGGTTTGAGTGAGCTGGGTCTCTGATTGAAAGCGCTGTCCGGGCGGAAATGATCGAAAACCGCCCGGACTTTCATTCGGTGGCGGGTGCGTCGGTAGCTGATGCACTGTCGCCAAATAAGCTTTGATCTCTAGCCATGCCTGCGAAAGGATTCTCTCTACCGCCGTTCACGAATTGAGTTGCTTTTTTCGCGTGTGCCAGCAGTTCGGGATCAGTCGTGTCAGGCACCTCGGCATCATTTTTAGCCTTGTTGACGTCGTAGCTTCGGCCAATGATCTGGTCAAGCTTCTCAGCTGCTTTCGCCCCCAGTGCATCATGATCAAGGCTCGCATCTCTTGACGCCGCACGCGTCGCGCTTTCGCTGAGTTGCACAGAAAGAGAAGAAAGTTTGCCTGAGTCCTGCGCTTTGTTTGAGGTGGCAGAAGGGGCACGGGGGGAGGGTGAGGTGGCGGGGGACGCCACAGCTTTCGCGGTGTTAATGACCGGGTTGTTGTGAGTGCCTATTGAGTCGACCAAGATGAAGCTCCTTTCCAATTCCCAATCCTTGTGCGCTTGAGTGTATCGGTCATCACCACAATCCTGTAGTGCAGATACGAGATTCGCCAACGCTGCCCCCATACTGGCAAAAAAACGGCACCCACCTTGCCGCTTTGCCCCTCCACAGCGGAAATGCCTTGCCGCTTTTCTGGCATTGCCGCCTCGCCGCCGCCTGTGGGCCCTGCAATCATTGGCTTTTACAACATGGCACGCTGATTGCTTTGTCAGTAACAACAGAATCAGGTCAACCGGCAAAGGTTTCCCGAAATGAGCATCAGCTTCGATAAAGCGCTAGGCATACATGAAAAGGCTCTGAACTTCCGGGCTCAGCGTGCAGAGGTGTTGGCCAACAACATCTCCAACGCCGACACCCCGAACTTCAAGGCTCGCGATCTGGACTTCTCGTCGGTGCTGGCTGCCGAAAACGACAAGGTGCAGAACGGTCATTTCGCGCTGAACAAGACCAACAGCCGTCATATCGAAGCCGAGGGCATGGGCAATGACGACGGTACGCTGATGTATCGCACGCCGTCGCAGCCTTCGCTGGACCAGAACACCGTTGATTCCCAGGTCGAGCAGGCCAGCTACACCGAGAACGCCATGGGCTTCCAGGCCAGCTTCACATTGCTCAACAGCAAGTTCAAGGGGCTGGTTGCAGCCCTTCGCGGAGAATAATTCATGTCACTAGCCAATGTGTTCAACATTGCCGGTAGCGCCATGAGTGCCCAGACCACGCGTCTGAACACCACGGCCAGTAACATCGCCAACGCCGAGACCGTGTCTTCGAGCATGGACCAGACCTACCGCGCCCGTCACCCGGTGTTCGCCACCGTGATGCAGGGTCAGCAGTCCACAGGTGGTTCGCTGTTCCAGGACCAGGGCGAAGCCGGGCAGGGCGTTCAGGTCAACGGCATCATCGAAGACAGCTCGAACCTGGAAGCACGTTACGAGCCCAATCATCCTTCCGCTGACAAGGACGGGTATGTCTATTACCCCAACGTCAATGTCGTGGAAGAAATGGCCGACATGATTTCTGCCAGCCGGTCTTTCCAGACCAACGCAGAAATCATGAACACCGCTAAATCCATGATGCAGAAGGTTCTGACCCTCGGTCAGTGATAGAAGGCGAAAGTTATGGCCGTTGATAACACCTCAGCAACCAGCGTTTCATCGACATTCCTGAATACGCTGCAGAACCCGACGCCGACCAAGACGGACTCTACCGGCACGCTGGGCAAGGATTCGTTTCTGCAACTGCTGGTCACGCAGATGAAGAACCAGAATCCTCTGGACCCGCAGGACAACACGCAGTTCGTGGCGCAACTGGCGCAGTTCAGCAGCCTTGAAAGCATGCAGAACCTGACGTCGACGGTGGATACGATCGCCAGCAGCTACAAGTCGTCGCAGGCCTTGCAGGCCTCGTCACTGGTCGGTCGCTCGGTGATCATTGATGCGAGCAGTACTTCGGTCGATACCACCAAAGGCCTGACCGGTTCGATCGTGGTGCCGGGCGAAAGCTCGCTAACGACCGTCAAGGTGTACGACGCGCAATCGAATCTGGTCGACAGTGTTGACCTGGGCACGCAAAAAGCCGGTACCACCAGCTTTGCCTGGGACGGTACGGACTCAAGCGGTACCCAGCTGCCATCGGGTACTTACAGCTTCAAGGCTGAAGGCTCGGTGGAAGGCAAGAACACGCAGTTTTCAACTTACCTGCCCGCCACGGTCAACAGTGTCACGCTGGGTGTCAATGGCGCAGAAACAACGCTTAACCTGGCCAGCGGCAGTGTCGCCCTGTCCAAAGTTCAAACTATCGGATTGTAGAGCCGCTACGGCGCAGGAGTGAAACATGTCTTTCAATATCGGCCTTAGTGGGCTCTATGCTGCAAACAAAAGTCTCGACGTTACCGGCAACAACATTGCCAACGTCGCGACAACCGGTTTCAAATCGTCACGTGCCGAGTTCGCTGATCAATATGCTCAGTCGATTCGCGGTACTTCCGGCAATACCAGCGTCGGCAGTGGCGTGACTACCGCTGCGGTTTCCCAGCAGTTCTCCCAGGGCAGTCTGACCACCGGAACAGCCAACAGTCTGGACCTTGCCATCAATGGCGACGGGTTCTTCATGCTCAGCAATAACGGTGAGAAGCTGTATACCCGTGCCGGTGCATTCCACACCGACAAGGAAGGCTATGTCGTCAACAGCAGCAACATGAAGCTGCAGGGTTACAACGTTGACGCCAATGGCTCAGTGGTGACTGGCGCGCTCAGCGATCTGCGTGTGAACGCGTCCAACCTGGAGCCCAAGGCGACGACCACAATCACCAACTCCGCCAACCTGAACTCGACAACCGCGCTGCCGACCGTTTCGACGTTCGATGCCACCGACACCAATAGCTACAACGTCAAGTACAGCACCCCGACTTATGACACTCAGGGTAATGCGCATACCCTGGATCAGTATTTCGTCAAGACCGGCACCAATACCTGGTCGATGTATTCCCTGATGGACGGGCGCAGCATTTCCGATCCGACGTCCACCACGCCGGACAAGAATAACCTGACATTCGACTCCTCGGGCAATCTGGTGACCACTGCCGGCGGCTCTGTTCCTACCGACAGCGCCAACATCAAGTTCAACGCTGACGGTACATTCGCCGTGACCAACTGGGTGCCTGGCGTGCAGGTCGGTACTGGCACGACAGCTACCTGGGCAGCCAACGGTGCGACGGGCGCTGCTTCGATCAAGCTGGACATGTCGAGCACTACCCAGACCGCTTCGGTATCCGGTCTGCTCAAACAGGATCAGAATGGCTACGCCACTGGCCAGCTTAGCGGCATGAACGTTGACTCGAGCGGCAACCTGTTCGCCACTTATACCAACGGCAAGTCGCAGGTGATCGGTCAGACTTCGCTGACCAGCTTCGCCAACGTGCAGGGTCTGGCGCAGGCCGGCGGCACCAACTGGCGTGAAACGTTCGCTTCCGGTGTACCGGTGAGCGGCGCACCACAGTCGGGTACGCTGGGTTACATCACCGGTCAGGCGCTGGAAGAGTCCAACGTCGACCTGACCATGGAACTGGTTAACCTGATCAAGGCGCAGAGCAACTATCAGGCTAACGCCAAGACCATTTCCACCCAAAGCACCATCATGCAGACCACTATTCAGATGACGTAATACGCGTTGTTTGATACGTGCTGAAAGAGCCCCTGTAAAAAGGGGCTTTTTTATGGGTGTCTGCAAAGTATTTTGTCATGTCTTTTTTAGTGCTGAAAGTTACGGATTACTCCCTCAGTCTACTTGGAAACTTCCTACGCACGATGGTGTGAGAATAAAACTCCTCTATGAATTGCCTTTATGGCAAGGGAGTTCTCATGTCATTCAATACAGCGATCAGCGGTATTCAGGCTGCCAATAAACGACTGGAAGTAGCGGGTAATAATATTGCCAACGTCGGCACCCTGGGGTTCAAGTCGTCTCGTGCGCAGTTTTCTGCTCTATATGCGTCCGCACAGTTGGGGGCCGGGCAGCACGCTGTCGGGGATGGCGTACGACTTGCTTCGGTGCAGCAGAATTTCAATCAGGGTGAAACCGTGATCAGTTCCGGCAATGCGTTGGATATGCGTATTCAGGGTAACGGTTTTTTTGTGGTCAGTGATCAGGGTTCACTGGCCTATACCCGGGCCGGCGCCTTTCTGAAGGATGCTGCCAACTTTGTCGTCGACAGCGATGGTGGGCGTTTGCAGGGTTATGCCGCAAACGACAAGGGCGAGATTGCCAGTGGTATCCGCACGGACTTGCAGATCGATACGTCCAACGTCGGTGCTCGGGCCACGACCCGGGTGGCCGAAACCATCAATCTGGATGCCTCGCTGCCGTCACTCGCCCGCTTGCCGACCTTTGACCCGGACAACCCCGCGACCTATACACGGGTTGCCACCCGGACCATCCAGGATGTGGGGATCACTCCGGTGCCCGCAGCCGACCATGAACTGAAGCAGTATTTCGTCAAGACCGAGGCTGATCAGTGGTCGATGTATGTACTGGTGGACGGGCGCAACCCGGTGGATCCCGACAGCGTAGCGCCGTTGCAGGTAAGCCTTGAGCTGAAGCCTGACGGTTCCCTGTCGTACAGCGGCAATGATCAGCATCTGCGCAAGCTTTCGGACACCGAGTTTGCCTTGCAGGGTTGGGTGCCTGCCGCGCAGGTCAATGGCGCCTGGGCGGCAAATGGCTCCCTGAACGGCGGGGCTGTTTCGTTGCCGTTGAGCGACGCCGGGGCCAGTCTGCTCGATCCGGGCGATACGGTCATGCATCGGCCGGTTCCGCACTTCAACCCCGCAGATCTGAACACCTATAGCAGGATGTTCGGTAACCAGATCTTTGACAGTCAGGGCAACACCCATGAGCTGAAACAATATTTCGTGAAGGATGGCACCAACAGCTGGCGCCTGCACGTACTGATCGACGATCGAAACCCGCAGAACTCCGGGTCCACCACGCCGCTGACGGCAAACATCGTCTTCGATTCCCATGGCGCCGTCGCGTCGTTGACCGGCAGTCCGGGCCTGAGCAGCAATGGCGATCAGCTGAAGCTCACGGGCTGGTCGCCTGTGATGGCGGTTGATCCTGGCACCGGTCGCGAGCGCTGGATATCCAATGGAGCGGCTGGCAGCGCTGACGGCATCACCATCGACTTCACCCATCTGCTTCAGCACAACGCTGCCAGTTCGCGCTCCGCCGCATATGTGGATGGCCATTCGGCAGGGGAATTGAAAAGCCTCGACGTTGGCCGGGACGGCATTCTGCGTGCCGGGTTTACCAATGGCATGACTAAAGATATCGGTCAGGTGATGCTCGCCAGTTTCGCCAATCCGCATGGCTTGCAGCCGCGTAGCGATACACGCTGGACCGCCACTGCCGATTCCGGAGTGGCTGAATATGATGTGCCGGGCGTCGGTACGCTGGGCAGCATCGTCAGTGGCGCACTGGAAGGTTCGAACGTCGTGCTGGCCGATGAGCTGATTGCGCTGATCCAGGCCCAGACGGCCTATCAAGCCAACTCCAAGGCGATATCCACCGAAGTGACGCTGATGCAGACGCTGATCCAGTCGACCTGATCAGATCGAGCAGTCGGCTTTGATGAAGTGGCCTTTCAAGCGTTTCCAGCCTGGGCCCGGGCTGGCCTGGGCGCAGACGATCCGGCTGTCGCCCTGCCATTTGTAATAGTGGGCGGGAGCGGCCTGAGAGAGCAGGGCAAAGGTCATCAGGCTCGCGCTCGCGATACCGATGATGCACGCACGAAAAGGCATGGCGGTTCCCGGTCACGGTTGCGGTGTCGGCAAGATTATCACTGTCGATCCGGTTCTCGGCGCAGTTCGATGAAGTTTTTTTGGCGGTGTTTCCTGTCTGGCAAGCGGCAGGCGGCAGTCCACCGCCGCTATTGGTTGGCGCTCTTTCTTCAAGCCATCGGCGATCGCCAGTTTTTACTG
Organism: Pseudomonas sp. MWU16-30316; assembly: GCF_020515645.1. Classification (NCBI taxonomy): domain Bacteria; kingdom Pseudomonadati; phylum Pseudomonadota; class Gammaproteobacteria; order Pseudomonadales; family Pseudomonadaceae; genus Pseudomonas; species Pseudomonas sp. MWU16-30316. Next base: position 1,216,820 of record NZ_JAIZAZ010000001.1, read on the forward strand.
GCTAATCAGGCATTTGTATCGAGCCTGACAAGTTGGTTCAAAAATTGCTTTAACCCTTTCAGAACAGCTACAGGCGGCAAGCGTCTGTCGGAGGAGGAAGACTGTGGACAAGTTGCTTTACGTCGCAATGAGCGGTGCATCCGAAAACGCGATCGCGCAAAAGGCTCATGCCAACAACCTGGCAAACGTCTCGACCAACGGTTTCATGCGGGACCTGGAACAGGCCCGCTCCATGCCGGTGTTTGGCGAGGTCATGCCATCGCGAGCCTACGCCATGAGCGAGCGTCCCGGGACCGACTTTTCCGCCGGTGCGATGGTGCAGACCGGTCGTGAGCTGGACATCGCCGTCAAGGGTGATGGCTGGATCGCAGTGCAGACGCCCGACGGCGGTGAAGCCTACACCCGCAGTTCCGGCATGAACATCGATGCCTTGGGCGTGTTGCGCGACGGCAGTGGTTTGCCGGTTATGGGCAACGGCGGTCCGATTGCCGTGCCGCCTCAGCAGCAGATCGAGATCGGCGCCGACGGCACGATCAGTATTCGTTCGCTGGGCGAGAGTCCTCAGGTGATGGCGCAGGTCGACCGCATCAAGCTGGTCAAGCCTGACCTGAAGACCATGGAGAAGGGCCCTGATGGCCTGATCCACACCAAGACCGGCCGGCCTGCCGATGCAGATGCCACCGTTCAGGTCGAGTCCGGCTTTCTGCAGGCGAGCAACGTCAATGCGGTCGAGGAAATGACCTCGGTACTGGCCTTGTCCCGTCAATTCGAATTGCACGTCAAGATGATGAAGACCGCCGAAGAAGACGATCAGTCTATGGCTCGCGTCTTGCAACTTGGCTAATCAATGACAGCTTGCGCCGACAAACCGGCGCTCGAGGAGAACACACATGCTTCCTGCACTATACGTCGCCAAAACCGGTCTTGCCGCTCAGGACACCAACCTGACCACCATCTCCAACAACCTGGCGAACGTCTCGACCACCGGTTTCAAGAGTGACCGGGCCGAGTTCCAGGACCTGCTGTATCAGATCAAACGCCAGCCGGGTGCCCAGTCCACTCAGGACAGCGAACTGCCTTCCGGCCTGCAACTGGGTACCGGTGTGCGTATTGTCGGCACGCAGAAGAACTTCACTGCCGGTAGCCTGCAGACCACCAACAACCCGCTGGACCTGGCGGTCAACGGTCGTGGTTTCTTTCAGGTGACCCAGCCGGACGGCACCATTGCCTACAGCCGTGACGGTACGTTCCACCTCGACGCCAACGGCCAGATCGTCACGGCCAACGGTTATGCCCTCGAGCCTGCGATCGTCGTTCCGCAGAACGCCCAGACTTTTACGGTCGGTCAGGACGGTACTGTTTCCGTCACGCTGGCAGGCGCAACCGCTACGCCGCAGATCATCGGCAATATCCAGACCGCCGACTTCATCAACCCCGCCGGCCTGCAGGCCATCGGTGGCAACCTGTACCTGGAAACCGGTTCGAGCGGCGCGCCGCAGATCGGCACCCCTGGCCTTAACGGCCTGGGCCCGACCCTGCAGAACACCCTTGAAAACTCCAACGTCAGCACCGTTGAGGAACTGGTCAACATGATCACTACCCAGCGCGCCTACGAGATGAACTCCAAAGTGATCTCGACCGCTGACCAGATGCTGCAAAACCTGACTCAGAACCTGTAAGTCCTTGATGTCGCTGCTCGTAGAACCGCTCAATCCGATGGGGCGCCTGATAAGCGCCTGTTACACCGCGAGGTTTCAAGTGTCATGAACCGCCTTAGTGTTCCGCGTTTTTCAGTGTTGATCGCTTCATTGTGCGGGATCACCCTGCTGTCCGGCTGTGTTGCGCCGACGGCCAAGCCCAATGACCCTTATTACGCTCCGGTGTTGCCGCGTACGCCCATGTCGGCGGCTGCCAACAATGGCGCCATCTATCAGGCCGGTTTCGAGCAGAACCTGTACGGCGACCGCAAGGCCTTCCGTATTGGCGACATCATTACCATCACGCTTTCCGAGCGTATGGCGGCGAGCAAGGCGGCCACTTCGGCGATGACCAAGGACAGCACCAACAGCATTGGTCTGACCTCGCTGTTCGGTTCGGGTCTGACCACCAACAACCCGATTGGCGGTAACGACCTGAGCCTGAACGCTGGTTACACCGGCGCGCGGACCACCAAGGGTGATGGCAAGGCCGCACAGAGCAACAGTCTGACCGGCTCGGTCACCGTGACGGTTGCGGATGTGCTGCCCAACGGCATTCTGGCGGTGCGTGGCGAGAAGTGGATGACCCTCAATACCGGTGACGAACTGGTGCGGATTGCCGGCCTGGTCCGGGCTGACGACATCGCGACCGATAATACCGTGTCGTCCACCCGTATCGCCGATGCACGTATTACCTATTCGGGGACCGGAGCCTTTGCCGATACCAGCCAGCCAGGCTGGTTCGACCGGTTCTTCCTCAGCCCGTTGTTCCCTTTCTGATAGCGGGATAGACATGATCAAGCTCAAGCAACTGATAGCGGCGACCTTGTTGTTGTCCACAGCGTTCGGCGTGCATGCCGAGCGTCTGAAGGACATCGCAAGCATCTCCGGCGTACGGGCCAACCAGTTGATCGGTTACGGTCTGGTCGTGGGTCTCAACGGTACAGGTGACCAGACCACCCAGACCCCGTTCACCCTGCAGACCTTCAACAACATGCTGTCGCAGTTCGGCATCAAGGTGCCGTCGGGTTCGGGCACCGTGCAGCTGAAAAACGTCGCGGCGGTTGCGGTGTACGCAGATTTGCCAGCGTTCGCCAAACCGGGCCAGACGGTCGATATCACTGTTTCCTCGATCGGTAACTCCAAAAGCCTGCGCGGTGGTGCGCTGTTGATGACACCGATGAAAGGTGTCGACGGCAACGTTTACGCCATCGCTCAGGGCAACCTGGTGGTCGGCGGTTTCGACGCGGAAGGCCGTGACGGCTCGAAGATTACCGTCAACGTTCCGTCGTCGGGTCGAATCCCCGGTGGTGCGTCGGTAGAACGCGCTGTACCGAGCGGCTTCAACCAGGGCAACACCCTGACGCTGAACCTGAATCGCTCCGACTTCACCACTGCCAAGCGCGTCGTGGACAAGATCAACGACATGCTTGGCCCTGGCGTCGCTCAGGCGCTGGACGGTGGTTCGGTGCGCGTGACTGCGCCGCTCGACCCAAGCCAGCGTGTGGATTACCTGTCGATTCTGGAAAACCTGGAAATCGATCCGGGCCAGACCGCTGCCAAGGTCATCATCAATTCGCGGACCGGCACCATCGTCATCGGCCAGAACGTCAAGGTTTCACCTGCCGCCGTCACCCACGGCAGCCTGACCGTGACCATCACCGAAGACCCGATCGTCAGCCAGCCGGGCGCATTGTCCGGCGGACAGACGGCGGTAGTGCCTCGCTCGCGGGTTAACGCCCAGCAGGAACTGCACCCGATGTTCAAGTTCGGTCCAGGCACCACGCTGGATGAGATCGTTCGCGCGGTCAATCAGGTGGGCGCTGCGCCCGGTGACCTGATGGCCATCCTCGAAGCCCTTAAGCAGGCCGGCGCGTTGCAAGCCGACCTGATCGTGATCTGAGGATTCGAGCATGGATATGCCCAAGAGCGGAATTTCGTCGGCGGTCGATTCGGGTGCCTACACCGACGTCAACCGTCTGGCGTCGCTGAAGCATGGCGACAAGGACAGTGTGGAAAACCAGAAGAAGGTGGCCCGCGAGTTCGAGTCGCTGTTCGTCAGCCAGATGCTCAAGGCCATGCGCTCGGCCAACGAAGTGCTGGCCAAGGACAATCCGATGAACACCCCGGCCACGCGGCAGTATCAGGATATGTATGACCAGCAGTTGGCGGTCACGCTGTCCACCCGTGGCAACGGTATCGGTTTGCAGGACGTGCTGATGCGCCAATTGTCGAAAGACAAGGGGATAAACCACGCTGCGCCGGTCAATACGACCGACGCTGCAACGGCCGCTACTGACGCTGCGCCGGCCAAGACCGGTCTGGCGACCAGCGTCTATCAGCGTCCGTTGTGGGCCACGCGCTCGGCGGCTGCCGATCAGGCGGCGGCTGCGGCCTCGGCGTCCGGAGAAGGGCGCAACGACATGGCGCTGCTCAATGCGCGTCGTCTGTCGCTGCCCGCCAAACTCACCGATCGTCTGCTGGCCGGCATCGTGCCTTCTGCCACCACAGCCGTCAGCAACAGCCCGGTGCCGGCTCGTGCGACAGCCGGTACTTCAGGCAACAACGGCGACTGGACACTCGATCCGAACCTGGCCCCCGCGCCGGAATACGTGCGCTCCATGGCCCAGCCACCGCTGGCACCGGCCAAGCGCGCGTTCAGCAACGCCGATCAGTTCGTCGAAACCATGTTGCCACTGGCCAAGGAAGCCGCAGCGCGTATCGGCGTCGACCCGGTCATGCTGGTGGCGCAGGCGGCACTGGAAACCGGTTGGGGCAAATCGATCATGCGTCAGCAGGACGGTAGCAGCAGTCACAACCTGTTCGGCATCAAGGCGGCGGGCAGCTGGAAGGGTGCCGAAGCGCGTGCGATCACCAGCGAGTTCCGCGACGGCAAGATGGTCAAGGAAACGGCGGATTTCCGTTCCTATGATTCCTACGCCGACAGCTTCCACGACCTGGTCAGTCTGTTGCAGAACAACAGCCGCTATAAAGAAGTGGTCAATTCGGCCGATAAACCGGAACAGTTTGTAAAAGAATTGCAGAAGGCCGGTTACGCCACTGACCCGGACTATGCCAGCAAGATTTCGCAGATTGCGAAGCAGATGAAGAGTTACCAGACTTACGCCGCTGCAGCGGGCTCTTCCACGACTTTATAAGGTTTGACTCATGTCGCTGATTTCAATTGGGCTCTCAGGTATCAATGCCAGCAGTGCCGCGATCAACACCATCGGTAACAACACGGCCAACGTGGATACCGCGGGTTACTCGCGTCAGCAGGTGCTGACCACGGCTTCGGCGCAGATCGCTCTTGGTCAGGGTGTAGGCTACATCGGTACCGGCACTACGCTGTCGGACGTACGTCGCATCTACAACAGCTATCTGGACACCCAATTGCAATCGAGCACCGCCCTCAGCGCGGATGCAGTGGCTTATTCCGGTCAGGCCAGCAAGACCGATACATTACTGTCAGACAATGCGACGGGGATCTCCGTGCAATTGGCGGACTTCTTCACCAAGATGCAGGGCATCGCCACCAGCGCCACGCAGTCGGCCGAACGCTCGTCGTTCCTGACCCAGGCTGGCGCGTTGAGCGCACGCTTCAACTCGGTTTCGTCGCAGTTGTCCACGCAGAACGATAACGTCAACACGCAGCTCAACACCTTCACCAAACAGGTCAACGAGCTGACCACCACCCTGGCGAGCCTGAACAAGCAGATCACACAAGCGTCTGCGGGCAACGCCACGCCGAACACCCTGCTTGACTCGCGCAGTGAAGCGGTTCGTCAGCTCAACGAGCTGGTCGGTGTGAAAGTGGTCGAGAACAACGGTAACTTCGACATCTATACCGGTACCGGACAATCACTGGTCAGTGGCGGCACGTCCTACAAGATGTCGGCCAGCCCGAGCCCGTCCGATCCGTTGCAGTACAACGTGCAGGTTGCCTACGGCCAGACCCAGACCGATGTGACCTCAGTGCTCACTGGCGGCTCGATCGGTGGTCTGTTGCGTTACCGCAACGAAGTGCTGGTGCCTGCGACCAACGAACTGGGCCGTACCGCGATGGTATTGTCGGACCAGGTCAACAGCCAGATGAACCAGGGCATCGACAGCAAGGGCAATTTCGGTTCGAACCTGTATTCCAGCATCAACAGTGCCGAAGCCATTACCCAGCGCAGCATCGGCAAAACCACCAACAGTGTCGGCTCCGGCAACCTCAACGTCACCATTGGCGACACCAGCAAGCTGACCGCCAACGATTATGAAGTGACGTTCAGCGACTCGTCGAATTTCACCGTACGTCGTCTGCCCAACGGCGAGAGCGTCGGTGCCGGTTCGCTGGCTGACAATCCGCCCAAACAGTTCGATGGCTTCAGTGTGAGCCTCAACGGCAATACGCTGGCAGCCGGTGACAGTTTCAAGGTCATCCCGACCCGCACTGGCGCGTCGGGGATCTCGGTGGTTCTGACCGACGCCAAGGATATTGCAGCGGCCGCGCCCTTGACGGCAACGGCGGGATCCAGCAACTCCGGTACTGGTGGCTTCACCCAGCCGGTGCTGAACACCAAGTCGGATATCTACGACAGCACTCAGACCGCTGACCTGCGCAATGCGCTCAAAGACTCCACCCCGATGAAACTGGTGATGGGTGCGGTCAGCAGTACCGGCGTGCAGAGTTACACCCTGATCAATGCGAGTGGCGGGGCGGTGCTCGACCAGAACGGCAATGCCGTTGGTGGCTCGATCATCCAGGGCCAGGCCAACACGATCAAATTGAACGTCGGCTATACCGACACCACAACGACGCCGAGCAGCAGCACTGCGTTCCAGCTGGAAATGACCATCTCCGGCTCGCCGGTTGCCAATGACACGTTCAGCATCGGCATGACCGGTGGCGGCTCGTCCGACAACCGCAACGCGTTGGCAGTGGTCGGCCTGCAGACCGCCAAGACCGTCGGTGTCGTCAACGGTGGCGTGGGCACCAGCCTGTCCGGTTCGTATGCAGATACGGTATCGGTTGTGGGTACGCTGGCGAGCCAGAGCAAGAACGATGTGACCGCCACTGCGGCCGTTGTCAGCCAGGCCAAATCGTCACGCGACTCGGTCTCGGGTGTATCGCTCGACGAAGAGGCGTCCAACCTGATCAAGTATCAGCAGTACTACACCGCCTCTTCGCAGATCATCAAGGCAGCACAAACCATTTTCAGCACGCTGATCAACAGTCTTTAAGGAATCGTGAGCCATGCGTATCTCGACTACCCAGTTCTTCGAATCCACGAACACCAATTATCAGCGTAACTATTCGAACCTGAACAAGACCAGCGAAGAGGTCTCCAGCGGCATCAAGCTCAATACCGCAGGCGATGATCCGGTAGGTGCCGCGCGCGTACTGCAACTGGCGCAGCAGAACTCCATGCTGACCCAGTACGAAACCAATATCGGCACGATCAATACCAACGCGGTGACCACCGAGACCACGCTGACCAGCATCATCGACACGATGCAGGCTGCGCGGGAGCAGATCGTATCGGCAGGCAGTGGCGCGTTTACCGACTCGGACCGGCTCGCCAAGGCTTCGGCCCTCAAGCAGTACCAGAGTCAGATTCTGGGCTTGATGAACAGCCAGGACCCTAACGGTCAGTACATATTTTCCGGTTCCAAGGCCTCGACGCCACCGTATTCGCTGAACGCCGATGGCTCCTATAGCTACAAGGGCGACCAGACCAGCGTCAATCTGGCGGTAGGTGATGGTTTGGTCATGGCCAGCAACACGACAGGTTTCGAGGCCTTCGAGCAGTCGGTCAACACAACCCGTACGTCTGCCACACTGCTTTCGCCTGCAACCGATGACGGCAAGATCGGCCTCAGCAGTGGCCTGGTGACGTCCACTCCGACCTATAACTCCAGCTACCAGGGCGGCGAGCCCTATACGCTGACTTTTCTCAGCGGTACGCAATTCAAGATCACTGATGCCAGTGGCACTGACGTGAGTTCCGATACCTCGACTGGCGGCAAGTTTTCCCACGGCTCGTTCGATGCCCAGACGTTTACCTTCCGCGGCGTGGAAATGACGCTCAACGTCAACCTGCCGGCCGCTGACCGGGTCTCGGACGCTACCGCAGATGCGGCGCTGGCCAATCGCAGCTATCAACTGGCGTCGACACCGGACAGTGTTTCCACCTCGCGCAGCGCCGGCAATACGTCAACGGCGACCGTCAGCAGCTCTGTCGTGGGCAATACCGCTGCGGACCGGACTGCTTTCAACAATACCTTCCCGACAGACGGCGCGATCCTCAAGTTCACCAGCCCGACCGATTACGAGCTGTACGCCGCGCCGTTGACCACCAGCAGCAAGCCAGTGTCCAGCGGCACCATGACCGGCTCGACGGCCAACGCCTCCGGTGTGAACTTCAATATCAGCGGTACACCGGCTGCCGGTGATCAGTTCATCGTCGAGTCTGGCACGCACCAGACCGAGAACATTCTCAATACGCTGACAGCGGCGATCAAAGCCCTGTCGACGCCCACCGATGGCAACCTGGTGGCCTCGCAGAATATGACGGCAGCGCTGAACTCTGCGCTGGGCAACATGAGCAGCGCCATCGAACAAGCTTCTACGGCACGTTCCAGTGGCGGCGCGCGTCAGCTGGCGGCAACCGCCCAAGGTACGACCAACGATCTGCTCAAAGGCAACAACACTACTGAGCAAGGTACTTACGTAAACGCTGACATCGTCGAGGCGACCACCCGCCTGACATTGCAGAAAACCATGCTGGACGCTTCTCAGCAGGTGTTTACCATGCTATCCAAGTTGAACCTGTTCAGTCAGCTTTGAGTTCTGACGTTGAGCATCCGCCGTCTTTTTTCAGCGGTGAGGGGGGCCACTCGACTGAAGGGCCCCCAGCCGCTCGCGAGTCAGTCATAGTGAATTCAGTCCCCCTCGTCAGTATTGTCATTCCCGCCTTCAATTCGCGCTTCTTCCGCGCAGCGCTGCAAAGTGCGCTCGACCAGGTCTACGACAATCTCGAAATCATCGTCTGTGACGATTGCCGTAGCGACGAGATCAAGGCGATTTTCGACGAGCTGGTAGCTCCCGACAGCGACCGGGCCCGTTACCTGCGCAATCCTCAGCGCCTGGGATTTCAGGGCAATCTGCTCAAGTGTCTGGAGCAGGCGAGCGGCGAATACATCAAGTTTCTCTGCGATGACGACCGCCTCTATAACTACTGCGTTGCGCATCAGGCGCAAACCCTCGATACCTACAAGGATGTCCAGCTCGTCGTCAGCAAACGCCATCTGGTGGACGTCGATGATTATGTCCTGCCGGCCCGCATGGAAAACGTTGGTCTGGTGCCCTACGACGCTGTGTTCAAGGGCGAGGACATGCTGGCGATTTTCGAGCGCACGCCGCGCAATTATCTGGGCGGTTTCAGTGGCGCGATGATGCGTCGCGCCGATGTGCAGGAATACCTGCCGTCCATTGCGCTGCCGCAGGGCTTCGTTGCGCTGCTGGATTTCACGCTGTTCATCTGCCTGCTGCGGCGCGGCAATCTGGTTGTGCTGCACAGCATCCAGAGTACCGAACGCCTGCACCCGGGGCGCTTCAGCAGTCAGGGCGATATGTACCAGAAAGCCACCACCGAATGGGGCTGGCTGAACGAAATGCTCAAGGCGCGTAGCGGCGAAGACGCACCGGCTCAGGGCTGGGTACGTTTTCTGCCTCTGCGCCGCGCGCACGAAGAGCCGCGCGAGTGGGACGAGGTAGGCCTTTACGGGGTGATGGCGGGTCGCCAGGGCGTGATGATGAGCCGCGTCGGCAGTGCCAGTGACAGCTATGCCGAACTGTACGCCGAATGGCTGTCCTGCCGCCGGTTTTCCGAGCCGCAAAAAAAGCTGCTCGAACAACGCATAGTGAGTTGGGCATGGCAGCCACGTATTGTGCCGGTGATCATCGATCAGCAGGGTGATGCCGAAGCCCTCGACATCACCTTGCGCAGCCTGGCCGAACAGGACTATGCCGCAGACTCGGTGGTGGTACTGACCAACGCCATTGTTGACGATCCGCAGGTGCTGCGTTTTTCTCTACAGCCGGACTGGGCTCGGCAGTTGAACGAAGTATTGCCACTGCTAGAGAGTGCCGACTGGGTCTACCTGTTGCGCGCCGGTGACCGGCTGACGCAGCCGGCGCTGCTGATTCTGGCCGAGCGTATTGCCCAGACTCCCGGTCTGCTGTGTGTCTACAGCGACGAAGGCGCGCTGGTTGAGGACGAGTCCAGAGAGCCTATTTTCAAACCCGGCTTCAACCTGGATCTGCTGCGTGCCTATCCCTATGTCGGGCGCACGCTGGCGTTCGAGCGGCGAAATCTGCTGGACATGGGTGGTTTCGATCCGGCCTTCGATGAGCTCGCCCCGCACGATGTGATCTGGCGTCTGGTCGAGGGGGCAGGGCCGCAGAGCATCGAGCACATCGCCGAAGTGCAGGTCGAGTCGCGTCTGGCATTCGCCGACTGGCTGTCACTGCCTTGTGTCATCGAGCACAGCGAACCTCTGGTTGCGGCCCACCTGTCGCGGATCGGCAGAGAGCACGTCATTCATCACGATCAGTTGCCGTTGCTCAATCGCATCGAGTACGTTCATCCGTCGCTGCCTCTGGTCTCGATCATCATCACCGCCAGGGATCAACTCGGCGCCCTGGAGCGCTGCATAGACAGTCTGCTCAGCAACACCACCTACCCGAATTACGAAGTCCTGATCGTCGACAACGCCAGCGAAAGCGCCGAAGCGCGGGCATGGTTCACGGCGATGAGTGAGCTGGGCAGCGACAAGCTGCGGATTGTTTCCCTGTCCGAGGCTGGCAGCGAAGCAACCGCCCAGAATCATGCCGCCGGTCAGGCGCGTGGTGATTATCTGCTGATGCTCAGCGCCTATGCCCTGATCCATCAGGCGGACTGGCTGCAGGGGCTGATCCACCATGCCCAGCGTCCCGAGGTCGGGATCGTCGGTCCACGCATCCTCAATCCGCAAGGCAATATTCTGTACGCCGGCATGGTCATGGGCATGGATGGCCTGGCCGGTCGGCCGTTCATCAATTTCCCCGCAGGGGCCAGCGGCTACATGCAGCGTCTGCAGTTGACCCAGAACTGGAGCGCGGTCAGTGGCAATTGCCTGATGGTGCGCAAGGAGGTGTTCGACGCTGTTGGCGCACTGGAGGCGGCGACCTTCACGCAGGGTCTGCAGGACCTGGACCTGTGCATGCGCGTCGGGCGCGAGGGTTACCTGATCGTTGGCACCCCGGATGCATCGCTGGTACTGGCCGAGCCTGCTGCCGTTGAACGTAATGAGGCGTCTCGCCAGGCGCTCGATGACGAGCAGAAATCGTTCTTTCAGAAGTGGCTGCCGAAAATGGCCAGGGATCAGGCCTACAATCCCAACCTGTACCTCAACGAGGCGCTGTCGTTCACCCTCGATCCCGGTCTGCTGGCGGGCTGGAGTCCGTTCTGCACCCGCCATCTGCCTTTCATTTTCGGTATGGCGGTCAACTCTTCGGCGGTGGGTCACTACCGGGTCAGCCAGCCCCTGCTGGAGTTGATGGCGGCCGGGCGGGTGGTTGGCCGTATGACTTACGAGACCGCAACGCCCGTCGAAATCGAGCGCCAGTCGCCAGATGTCATCGTCTTTCAGGGCCGGTACACAGAAGCCAAGGTCCCGGACATCGAGCTGGCAAAGAACTACTCCAATGCCATGCGTATTTTCGAGCTCGATGACTACATCGCCGATGTCCCCGAGCGCAATGAGCACAAGCGCAACATGCCGGACAATATCGGCGCCATGCTGCGCAAGGGCATAGGTCTGTGTGATCGCGTGGTGGTCTCGACTCACCCGCTGGCCGAGGCGTTGTCGGGCATGCACAGCGATATTCGCGTCGTGCCGAACATGCTGGCGACGCATTTGTGGAGCAATCTCAGGAGCCAGCGTCGCAGCTCCGACAAGCCGCGTATCGGCTGGGGCGGCGGAACCAGCCATCGCGGGGACCTGGAGCTGATTGTCGATGTGGTGCGCGAACTGGCTGATGAAGTCGAGTGGGTATTCTTCGGCATGTGCCCGGACCTGCTCAAGCCCTACATCCATGAGTTCCATCCGGGGGTCAGCCTGAAAACCTACCCGGCCAAGCTCGCCAGCCTGAACCTTGATCTGGCACTGGCGCCGCTGGAATTCCATATTTTCAATGACTGCAAAAGTAACCTCAGGTTGCTTGAGTACGGCGCCTGCGGCTACCCGGTGATCTGTTCCGACACCGAAGCGTATCGGGGCCATCTGCCAGCGACCCGTGTGTACACCAACAGCTCGGATGAATGGTTGCAGGCAATCCGCATGCACTTGTCCGACCCCAATGCCAGCTACCGCATGGGTGACGAGTTGCGCGAGACAGTACTGCGCGACTTCATGTTGCGCGGCGAAAACCTGCAATATTGGGCCAACGGCTGGTTGCCGGACTGATCCGATCCGTTTGAACACGCACCAGCAGGTTGCCTGCCGGCGCGGTCACGCTACGCTCTTGCTTCAACGCCCGCTGCGGTTGAAGGCGCAATCGATTCGTTATAAGGAAAGATCATGCAAAGCCATTCGGGAAATGAACATAACGCTTTGAATCAGCGTCTGACCCTGCTGTTGATGGCCAGGGACCAGCCAGACTTCCTGCGCCGCGCCTTGAAGTATTACAGCGAGTTTCCGTGCAACCTGATAGTGGTCGATGCATCGGCCCAGCCTGATGCGGAAATTGCCGCGAGCGCTGGCTTGCATTACCTGCAGAGTGACGCGCTGGTCAATGCCAGCCTTGGCGTCAGGGTCGCAGAGGGGCTCAAACAGGTGACCACACCCTTCGTGGTCCAGGCTCCGGTCGACAGTTTTTTGCTGCCTGATGCACTGCGCGCAGCGCTGAGCTTTCTCGAGGCCAACCCGACATACGGTGCCTGTCAGGGCTACAGCCTGAGCTATCAGGCGCAGGTCGGCCAGGTGGATTATTTCCGCCGCGATCGCAAAACCTGCGAAGACTATGCCGCAGATGATGCGGGCGAGCGGGTTCTGGGTTTCATGAGCGAAAGTCTGTCGCTGCTCAGCGCAGTGACGCGCACGGAACTGGCGCAGCAGTGGTTCACCTCGGTTGCCGATGACACCGAGCCGCACTGGCAGGAAATCGGCCACATGAACTACCTGGTTGCTGCGGCCCGCCTGCGCATCCTGCCAATCCCTTATGCACTGCACTTCACCTCGGGCAAGCAGGTCGAGCTACGTCACGGCACCGCCATTGCCGCAGCCGTCAGACACACTGATCCCAAAGCCAGGGCCGCCCGCGACGCATTCGCCGAAAAACTGGTCGCGCTGCTCGGCGAAGGCTCGGGCTTCGAAGGCGCACAGGGCCTGCAAAAGATCCAGGCTGGCCTTGCAGTCATGGGCGAATGCCTTAAGACCCAGGCTTTCCAGGGCGATGAGAAAATCATCAGCGCGGTGTGGAATGTCGGCCTTGAGCAATCGGACGCGCTGTTCGAGCCTCGTCAGTTTGTCGAAATGCCGTTCTACAACCAGGCGTTGTTCGATGAGCTGGCCAAAATCGAATTCCTGATCCACATCATGCCAGCGGGTCGTTTGCAGCTGGAAGGGCTGGAAGCGGTGCTGCTCAAGCAGGCTGAATTGTTGCGCGAGCAGAGCAACCCGGATGCTGAAGCGCGCATCAGCCGCCTGTGGTATGCCTACGAAACCTACGCTTTTAACCTGGGTGTCGTGCAGAGCCTGATCGCGGAGTTGATCAGCGGCAAAGGCAAGGACAGTGAAAAGCAGATCGAAATGGTTTCGGCCTGGAGCCAGCGTCTGCAGGCGGCATCCGGTTTCGACAACGGTCGGCTGTTCGATGGCATGGCTTCCGGTCGACTGCTCAACTGGCTCGATTCGCGCGATCCGGCGCCTGAGGCCCTCAAGCAGATCAGCGACAGGCTCGCCAGCAAACCGGCCGGGTCGCAGATCGGTATCTTGCTGCTGGACCTGGACGCGGACGTCTTCAAGCTGCAGGCCACGTTCGACAGCCTGATCAACAGTCACTACAAGGCCTTCAGGGTGGTGGTGTTCACCACCGGGGAATTGCCAGCGGTGACCACGCTGCACAATACCCTGCACTTTGTGAAAGTCACCGAAAGCAACTACGTCGACAAGATCAACCAGGTCGTCAAGCAGTCACCCAGCGACTGGCTGATGCTGGCACGGGCCGGCGAAGAGTTCACCCGCAGCGGTCTGCTGCTGGCCAGCGCCGAGCTGATCGATGCGGCGCAATGCCGGGCTGTTGCCGTGGACGAGATTCAGCGTCAAGCCAATGGCACACTGACCCCGGTGTTCCGTCCCGGCTTCAACCTTGATCTGCTGCAAAGCCTGCCGGCATTGATGGCTCGTCACTGGCTGGTGCGCCGTGAGTTGCTGGTCGAGGCGGGTGGTTACTCGCGCGAGTTTCCCGAGGCGCTGGAATTCGATCTGTTGCTGCGTCTGATCGAGCAGGGCGGCATGAGCGGTCTGGCCCATCTCAGCGAACCGTTGCTGATCTGTGATGCGCCCGAACTGAAAGACAATCCGGACGAACAGAAAGCGCTCAAGCGCCATCTTGGCAAGCGCGGTTATCAGGCGGAAGTCAGCTCGGCGCAGCCTGGCACCTACAAGATCGATTATCGCCACGCCCATCGGCCGGTGGTTTCGATCCTGCTGCACAGCCAGGACAACCTGCCCGAATTGCAGCGCTGCCTGCAAAGCATTCTGCAACGCACCCGCTATCAGCGTTATGAAGTGCTGATCGGTGACAACGCCAGCACCTCTGCCGAACTGTCGACCTGGCTTGACCGGCAGGAGCAGGTGTCGGGTCGCGTGCGGGTGTTCCGTGCCGAACAGCGCATGAGCCCTGCGGCCCTGCGCAATCTGATCAGCCAGGAAGCCGGTGGCGAATACCTGATCCTGCTGGATGCCGAAAGTCAGATCGTCAATGTCGGCTGGATCGAATCACTGCTCAACCAGGCGCAGCGCCCGGAAGTGGGCGTAGTAGGCGCCAAGCTGGTGAATGGCGAAGGCGCAGTGACTCAGGCCGGTCTGGTGCTGGGACTGAATGGCGGCGTGGGTTCGGGGTTTGTCGGCGAGCCGAAGACCGCCACCGGCTACATGCAGCGCCTGGTGGTCGAGCAGAACTACTCTGCCGTGTCATCGGCCTGTCTGATGATTGCCAAGGAGCTGTACAACGCTGTGGGCGGTCTGGATGAAGATCTATTCGCCGAAGCGCTTGCCGATGTCGACCTTTGCCTCAAGGCTGCGCAGGCCGGCTACCTGACGGTATGGACGCCGCATGTGCAGGTGGTGCATTCCGGTGTGGTGCATGCCCCGCAGCAGGCGCGCGAAGCATTGATGGACAAGTGGTCAGCGCAGTTCGCACAGGATGAGGCCTACAACGCCAATCTGGATCTCGACGGCAAGGGTTTCACTCTGGCCGGCTGAGTCGTCCGCCCTCGTAAAACCGGCTGCTTCGCGGCCGGTTCGCTGCCTTGAAGGCTTCCTCGCAGAGAGCCGTCGGCAAGGATCAAGTGCCTGTTCCCTCGACGCAAATTATCGTAAAGCATGCAGACGGGAGTGACCTGCGGGTCATAACGTGCATCTCCACTGTATTGTTTTACAGGGAGCGACATGCGCCTGACTTGCTTTAACCTGCCAAGCGCCCTGAAAATGTCCGTAAATCACTCCTATTCGGTAGCGCTCCGATTTCATCGGGACGAAAAATGACCTGTTTACTCATCGGGAAGCCATGATGATTGGCATTAAAAGCATAGCGAGTTACGTGCCTGTTGCAGGTGTCGATAACTACGCTCAAGGCGCCAAATTCGGCAAGGATGAAGAATTCATCCTTGGGAAGATCGGCTCCACCTTTCTGCCGCGCAAAGACGCCGGCCAGGAAACCTCGGATCTGTGCGTTGAGGCAGCCAATACGCTGTTTGCCAATAACCCGCAGCTCAAGCGCGAAAGTATCGATGTGCTGATCGTCGTCACCCAGAATGGCGACGAGGAAGGGCTGCCGCACACCGCGGCCATCGTTCAGGACAAGCTGGGGCTGTCGACCAACGTTGCTGCATTCGACATTTCGCTGGGCTGTTCCGGCTATGTGTACGGCATCTATGCGATCAAGGGCTTCATGGAAGCGGCAGGCTTGAAAAACGGCCTGTTGATCACTGCCGATCCGTACTCGAAAATTGTCGACCCGGAAGACCGCAATACCACCATGCTGTTCGGTGATGCTGCGACGGCCACCTGGATGGGCGAGGGGGCCGAATGGCAGCTGGGCAAGGCGAAATTCGGTACCGATGGTTCCGGTGCGCCACATCTCAAGGTCAGCAACGGCATTTTCTTCATGAACGGTCGCCAGGTGTTCAACTTCGCACTGTTGAAAGTGCCAGCGCATCTGCACGAGCTATTGGCCGAGTCTGATTTGACCCCTGACGACGTCGATGCCTTCTGTATTCACCAGGGCAGTGCGGCGATCGTCGATGCGGTCGCGCGGCGCTTTGAAGACAAGCCCGAGAAGTTTCTCAAGGACATGGTCGAAACCGGCAATACCGTGTCATCCAGCATTCCGCTGCTGATCGAAAAGCACGTGCTCGGCTCTTCATGGACGCGCGTCGCCTTGAGTGGTTTTGGTGTGGGGCTTTCCTGGGGCTCTGCAATTATCTATAAAGGCTGAGTTTACTTCGCCTGACAAAGAACGCCTGCGGATAAATCCCCAGGCGTTTTTAAATTAAATAGTGATCCACGTCACACTTTTAACTTCGTGGCACAACGCGCTCACCTGTCGCCACTTCTGACTGTCATGAATTTCTCTCTGTTGCTTCGCGGGTTTATGCCCCCAAACCCTTGTTTTATAAGGGGTGTCACGGTGATGGCAAAATATTAAAAAAAAACACTCAAGCAACCTGCCATCGCGACGATAACTATTACGAAGGTTCTCTAGGCACACCCGGCGCTTGCAGGGGCCGGAAGCCACGTAGTACCAAACCAACGAGGAATTCATCATGGCTTTAACAGTAAACACCAACGTAGCATCGTTGAACGTCCAGAAGAACCTGGGTCGCGCTTCCGACGCCCTTTCGACCTCGATGACTCGTCTGTCTTCCGGTCTGAAAATCAACAGCGCCAAAGACGACGCTGCTGGCCTGAACATCGCCACCAAGATCAACTCGCAGATCAAAGGTCAGACCATGGCGATCAAAAACGCCAACGACGGTATGTCCATTGCTCAGACCGCTGAAGGCGCGCTGCAAGAGTCGACCAACATTCTGCAGCGTATGCGTGAACTGGCTGTTCAGTCGCGAAACGACAGCAACAGCGCTACTGACCGCGTTGCACTGAACAAAGAATTCACCCAGATGAGTTCTGAGCTGACCCGTATCGCCAACAGCACCAACCTGAACGGCAAAAACCTGATCGACGGTTCTGCCAGCACCATGACTTTCCAGGTTGGCTCCAACTCCGGCTCCGCGAACCAGATCACTCTGACTCTGAGCGCCAGCTTTGATGCAAACACCCTGGGTGTCGGTTCGGCAATCACCATCGTCGGTTCCGACAGTGCTGCTGCAGAGACCAACTTCTCTGCTGCAATGGCCGCTATCGACTCGGCTCTGCAGACCATCAACAACACGCGTTCTGATCTCGGTGCTGCACAAAACCGTCTGACCAGCACCATCTCCAACCTGCAGAACATCAACGAAAACGCCAGTGCTGCACTGGGTCGTATCCAGGATACCGACTTCGCTGCTGAAACTGCACAGCTGACCAAGCAACAGACTCTGCAACAGGCTTCCACCTCTGTTCTGGCTCAGGCTAACCAGCTGCCATCCGCTGTACTGAAACTGCTTCAGTAATATCAGCGTGAGTTTTAGCGGGGGAGTACTTAACGGTGCTCTCTCGCTTTTTTACTTTCTGAGGTGATGGTCATGGATATGAGTGTGAAGTTGAACGTGACTTATCCGGCCGTTCAACCGGCGAGTCAGGCCCCTGTGCCGGACGCGTCCGTTGACAAGCCTGCCGATAAGGCGCCCGTCGAGCGTGTTGCCGCCACGGCTGAAAGTAAAGGCTCCGGTCTGCACAAGGATGATTCCAAGGACGATGCCAAAGTCAAGGCAGCCGCCGAGGACATCCAGAAGTTCTTTCACGAGGTCAAGCGCAATCTCGAGTTTTCGATCGACGAAGATTCTGGCAAAGTCATTGTCAAAGTGATTGCAAGCGATTCCGGTGAAGTAGTACGACAGATTCCCAATGCAGAAATCCTGAAGCTGGCCGATAGCCTGAGTGATGCGAACAGTTTGTTGTTCCGCGCCAAGGCCTGATCGCCGGTACGGTATGTGTTGTCGGGTCATTCGCCTTTTGAAAGGGCGGCGAACCCCGCAGCATTCTTGAAGGGAGAAGCACCATGGCAAGTCCGATTACATCTTCAACAGGCGTGGGTTCGGGTCTGGCAATTTCCGCCATCGTCGAAGGTCTTGTCGGTGCTGAAAAAGCGCCCAAGCAAAACCAGATCGACAAGCAGAGCGCCTCCACGACTGCATCCCTGTCGGGTGTCAGCCAGTTGACGTCTGCACTGGCTGCTTTCCAGAAAACACTGGACACTCTCGCCAGTTCCACCACACCTGCTTTCCAGGGCTTTGCTGCCACGTCTGCCAATGAAGCGGTGGTCAAGGCCACTGCGGGCAACACGGCAGTCAATGGCACCTATGCGATTAATATAAGCCAGTTGGCAACACCTTCGAAGGTGGCTACCGCCGCGCTGGACTCGACGCAGTCGAGTGCTATTCCGAGTGGTACGCTGAAAATCACTCAAAATGGCACTGATTACAACGTGGCGATCGACAAGACCTCGACGCTGCAGGAAGTGCGCGACAAGATCAACTCGACGCTGCAGGGTAAAGGCATCACCGCCAACATCATCAACGACAACAACGGTTCCAGGCTGGTGTTCAGTTCGACGACCACCGGCAAGGGCAGTGACATTTCGGTGACGGGTGCTTCCGGCCAGGAAGCACTTAACATCGATGGCACCAAGTTGATGAGTGAATCCAGTACTGGCACTGATGCCAATGGAAACGCCATTCCTGGCGCCGGTGCGATTACCGCTGTCGCCAAGGACGCCGCATTCACGGTCGATGGCCTGAGTCTGACCAGCAAGACCAATACCGTGAGCACGGCCATTTCCGGTCTGACATTCGAGCTGGTCGCGCCCAGCGCTTCTTCTGCTGCTTCGGCATCGACCACGGTCACGGTCGCCACCAACACCGATGGTCTGAAAACCTCATTGCAGTCGTTTGTCGACTCTTACAACACGCTGGTTTCACTGGTGTCCTCGTTGACCAAGGGCACTGTCGACAGTGAGGGTAAATACACTGCCGCTGCATTGACCGGCGACTCCACCCCGCGTGCGCTGTTGGCAACGATACGCGACCAGATTTCCACTGCCACGTCGAATGCCGGTTTGAGTTCCCTGGCGCAATTGGGGATCAAAACTCAGCAGGCTGACGGCAAGTTGTCGTTGAACACCACCGAATTGACTACAGCGTTGAGCGACAAGAAGCTGGGCAGCCAGATTCAGGCGATGTTCACCGGTGTGACCAGCGCTGACGGCACGACCTCGGGTGGCTTGATCGCACGCTTGAACACTGCGCTTGAACCCTATACGAAAGCCGACGGCGTTCTGGCTGGCAAGACCACCAGCCTCAATAAAGTGCAGACTCGACTGGCCAGTGATCAGGAGGCGCTCAACCGTCGTATTACCACGTTGACGGCAACCCTCACCAAGAAATACAACGCAATGGACTTGGTCGTCGGGCAGTTAAAGGCAACGGCTTCAAGCATTACTTCGATTTTTGAAGCGATGAACGCCCAGAAAAACGCCTCGTAAAAAAACGAGTGTGGAAGTATCAGCAACCCGACTCTGTGTCGGGTTTCTGCTTTTGGGCTAAAGTTTCTGCGCACTGCGTCGATAGCTTGAGTATCAGTATTCTGGATTTGTTACGAGGCCCCTTATGAATCCGATGTTAGCGTTGCGGCAGTATCAGAAGATCGGCTCCCAGGCTCAGACCTCAGAGGCCAGCCCTCATCGTCTGGTGCAAATGTTGATGGAAGGTGGCCTCGACCGCATCGCTCAGGCCAAGGGCGCCATGGCGCGCAGGGACGTCGCTAACAAGGGCGTACTCATCAGCAAGGCCATCGACATTGTGGGCGGTCTGCGTGAGGGGCTGGATCTGGAAAATTCACCCAGTGACACGCTGCTCAGGCAGGACAGCCTGTATCACTACATGATGACGCGCCTGGCGGAAGCCAACGCTCGCAATGATCAGAAGATACTCGATGAAGTCGCTGGCCTGTTGATCACCGTCAAGGAAGGCTGGGATGCAATCGGTACCATGCAATAACCCGCTGTTCCGAGGAGAATAAAAATGAGTGCTGCGCTCAAGCGTATCGAAGAAACCCGGGAAGCCTTGGTAGGGGCACTGGCCGAGCGTGACTGGGAGGCTATCGTCAAGCTTGACCTGGCGTGTCGCGAGTGTGTTGACGCGGTGGTGAGCGAAGCGCCCGATGACGAACCTGCTCTGCGCAGCAACCTTGAGGAGTTATTGGGGGTCTATCGGCAATTGATTGATGTTGCCACCGGCGAGCGTCAAGCGGTTGTCGAAGAAATGACTCAAATCCAGAATGCGAAGAGTGCTACGAAGGTATACCATCTGTTCGGTTAATGTTTAATTGTCATTTTTATTGTTCGACAAGAATTTCGCCATAAATTTGACTGTGTTCGTTTTTTTGACTTAACTAGTGATGTTTACTATTTTCTGGCGTCTCAAGGTTTATACATCTGAGAAGCCAAGCTGCCCCCCAATCATGGGCATTAAGTTGACTAGGGAAGTTGCTATTGCATGTGGCGTGAAATCAAGATTCTGCTAATCGATGACGATAGCCAGCGCCGCCGGGATCTGGCGGTGATCCTGAATTTTCTTGGCGAAGAAAATCTCTCCTGTTCCAGTCAGGACTGGCAGCAGGTGGTCGGCTCTCTGGCGTCTCCACGAGAAGTACTGTGCGTACTGGTCGGCAGCGTAAACGCGCCGGGCAGCCTGCAAGGGCTCCTTAAGACCATCGCGGCATGGGATGAGTTCCTTCCTGTGCTGCTGATGAGTGAAAATTCCTCTGTCGAATTGCCCGAGGATTTGCGCAGGCGAGTGCTCTCCGCACTCGAAATGCCACCCAGCTACAGCAAGCTGCTCGATTCGCTGCACCGTGCCCAGGTCTACCGCGAGATGTACGACCAGGCTCGCGAGCGCGGCCGTCATCGTGAACCGAACCTGTTTCGCAGTCTGGTAGGTACCAGCCGCGCGATTCAGCACGTGCGGCAGATGATGCAGCAGGTCGCTGACACCGACGCCAGCGTACTGATCCTTGGTGAGTCGGGGACGGGCAAGGAAGTGGTTGCGCGTAACCTGCACTACCACTCCAAGCGCCGAGATGCGCCGTTCGTGCCGGTCAACTGCGGTGCCATTCCGGCCGAACTGCTCGAAAGCGAGCTGTTCGGACACGAGAAGGGCGCGTTTACCGGCGCGATCACCAGCCGTGCCGGCCGCTTCGAGCTGGCCAACGGCGGCACCTTGTTCCTTGACGAAATCGGCGACATGCCGCTGCCGATGCAGGTCAAGCTGCTGCGCGTCTTGCAGGAGCGCACGTTCGAGCGTGTGGGCAGCAACAAGACGCAGAGCATCGATGTGCGCATCATCGCCGCAACGCACAAGAATCTCGAGACCATGATCGAGCTGGGCAGCTTCCGCGAAGATCTTTACTACCGTCTCAACGTGTTCCCGATCGAGATGGCGCCGTTGCGTGAGCGTGTCGAAGACATCCCGCTGCTCATGAACGAATTGATTTCGCGTATGGAGCACGAGAAGCGCGGTTCGATTCGCTTCAACTCCGCAGCCATCATGTCGCTGTGTCGCCATGCCTGGCCGGGCAACGTCCGTGAGCTGGCCAACCTGGTCGAGCGCATGGCGATCATGCATCCGTATGGTGTGATTGGTGTAGCCGAGCTGCCAAAGAAGTTTCGCTACGTCGACGACGAAGACGAGCAGATGGTCGACAGCTTGCGCAGCGAGATCGAAGAGCGTGTGGCGATCAACAGCAATACGCCGAACTTCGCTTCCGGCGCGATGCTGCCGCCTGAAGGGCTCGATCTGAAAGACTACCTCGGTGGTCTGGAGCAGGGCCTTATTCAGCAGGCGCTGGACGATGCCAACGGTATCGTTGCTCGCGCTGCGGAGCGCCTGCGCATTCGTCGGACCACGCTGGTCGAGAAGATGCGCAAGTACGGTATGAGTCGTCGTGAGGGCGATGAACAGGCAGATGATTGACGCCGGTTTTTTGTGCCAAAAACCAAGCCCCTGATTTTTCAGGGGTTTTTTTTAGGCACGGGGATTGCTAAGTCTCTCTTAACACACCGTTTACTGACGGTTCGCCACGAGAGAGATGAATCATGTCCCAGGCCGCCCAACTGACTTCCGCCCTATCTGTTCAGGCTCAGTACTCCCCGGAACTGGAAAGTCGTCAGGGGCTTGAGCAGGCATTCTCGCTGTTCAATCAAATGTCGGCGCAACTGACCGACTCCTACGGCTTGCTTGAAGCGCGCGTCACTGAGCTCAAGGGCGAACTGGCTCATGCCGGTGCCCAGCGCCTTCAGGAGCTGGCGGAAAAAGAACGCCTGGCCAACCGACTGCAGAATCTGCTCGATCTGCTGCCCGGCGGGGTGATCGTCATTGATGGCATGGGCGTCGTGCGCGAAGCCAATCCGGCGGCCATCGATCTGCTTGGGCAGCCGCTGTTGGGGATGCTCTGGCGTCATGTGATCAGCCGCTGTTTTGCACCCCGTGAAGATGATGGCCACGAAGTCTCGCTCAAGGATGGCCGCAGGCTTTCCATTGCCACGCGTTCGCTGGATGCCGAGCCAGGGCAGCTGGTGCTGCTCAATGACCTGACCGAAACCCGTCATCTTCAGGAACAGCTGGCTCGTCACGAGCGCCTGTCGTCACTGGGCCGTATGGTCGCTTCTCTGGCGCATCAGATTCGTACACCGTTATCCGCTGCCATGATCTACGCCAGCCATTTGACCGAGCAGGAACTTCCGGTGGAAACCCAGCAGCGTTTCGCTGCGCGGCTCAAGGATCGTTTGCATGAGCTGGAGCATCAGGTTCGCGACATGCTGGTGTTCGCCCGGGGCGAGCTGCCGTTGACGGATCGTCTGGCGCCCGGTGCTCTGTTTCAGGCGCTGCAAAATGCTGCTGCGACGCATGTTCAGGGCGTGTCGGTACGCTGGCAGTGCGACAGCATCGATGGCGAGCTGCTGTGCAATCGCGACACATTGGTCGGCGCACTGCTCAATCTGATTGAAAACGCTGTCCAGGCCAGCGCTGGCCGGACACTGCTGAAGATTCACGCCTACAGTCGCGGCAATGTGCTGCGGATCTGCTTCAGCGATAACGGCAGCGGCATTGACAAGGCCGGTCTGGCGCGCATCGGTGAGCCGTTCTTTACCACCAAGACCACCGGCACAGGGCTTGGTCTGGCCGTGGTAACTGCGGTGTCGCGTGCGCATCAGGGGCGCGTGCATTATTTGTCGCGGGTTGGCCGTGGTACCTGCGCCATTATCAGTCTGCCATTGATCCCGGCTTCCAGTTCGACAGGTAATAACTGATGCCGATCAATGTGCTGCTGGTCGAGGATGACCGTTCGCTCCGCGAAGCGCTTGGGGAAACCCTTGAGCTGGCCGGTTATGGCTATCAGGCGGTCGGTTCCGCCGAAGAGGCGCTGGTGGCCGCCGAGGCGCGGCCCTTCAGTCTGGTGATCAGTGACGTCAACATGCCGGGCATGGACGGTCACCAGTTGCTGAGTCTTTTGCGCAGCCGGCATCCGCAATTGCCGGTGTTGCTGATGACTGCGCATGGCGCAGTCGAGCGCGCGGTCGAGGCCATGCGTCAGGGGGCTGCGGATTACCTGGTCAAGCCATTCGAGCCCAAGGCGCTGATCGCGCTGGTTGGGCGGCACGCACTGGGTCGTCTGGAGCCTGCCGAGCGCGATGGGCCGATTGCTGTCGAGCCCGCCAGTATCCAGTTGCTGAACCTGGCCAGCCGCGTGGCGAAAAGCGATTCCACCGTGCTGATCTCCGGCGAGTCCGGGACCGGTAAAGAGGTTTTGGCGCGTTTCATTCATCAAAACTCGCCCCGTGCCGATAAACCTTTTATTGCGATCAACTGTGCAGCGATTCCGGACAATATGCTGGAAGCCACGTTATTCGGCCATGAAAAGGGTTCGTTTACCGGCGCCATTGCGGCGCAGGCTGGCAAGTTCGAGCAGGCGGACGGCGGGACAATCCTGCTGGACGAGATTTCCGAAATGCCTCTGGGGCTGCAAGCCAAATTGCTGCGTGTGTTGCAGGAACGCGAAGTCGAGCGCGTCGGTGCGCGCAAACCGATCCTTCTGGACATTCGCGTCGTGGCGACCACCAACCGCGATCTGGCGGGTGAGGTGGCGGCGGGGCGTTTCCGTGAAGATCTGTTTTATCGCCTGTCGGTATTTCCACTGGCATGGCAGGCGTTGCGTCAAAGGACTGCCGATATTCTGCCATTGGCCGAGCGGCTTCTGGCCAAGCACGTCAATAAAATGAAGCATGCGCCGGTGCGTCTTTCCGCCGAAGCGCAACAGTGTCTGGTGAGCTATCCATGGCCCGGAAATGTCCGGGAGCTGGATAACGCCGTGCAGCGGGCCTTGATTCTGCAGCAGGGCGGGGTGATTCAGGCGCAGGATTTCTGTCTGTCCGGGCCGGTCACCAGCCTGCCTGTTGCTGCGCCTGTCGAGGCGGCAGCGGCTGTGACTGGCACTGTCGTGGCGGAGAATGCAGGTACCGGCGTCAGCCCGGAATCGGTCGGCGCGCTGGGCGATGACCTCAGGCGTCACGAGTTTCAAATGATCATCGACACCCTGCGTTCTGAACGGGGACGTCGCAAGGAGGCTGCGGAACGCCTGGGTATCAGCCCGCGTACATTGCGTTACAAGCTGGCGCAGATGCGTGACGCCGGAATGGATGTGGAGGCCTATCTGTTTGCCACATGAGCAACGCACAGTGATTGCCGTTCCCGATCGGCGGTCCCTGAATATTTTTGCTGTGATGCAAGCCTGAAATTAAACCCGGCGTCCCGTGAATACGGGCGGTCCGGCGCGACCTCGTGTCAAGCGACATGATGCACTCATCTGGTGTGGCAAATAGCCGCCATCTAGCTGGCATCGTTGTTGCTATACCTTCTGTACCCGCTGAATCAGTGTCAAAAATTTGCGGGCCTTACGAGAGATATGTCCATGAGCCAAGGTGTTGAATTTAATCGCTTGATGTTGGATATGCGGGCCATGCAGATGGACGCGATGTCTGCGCCCAAGCCCGTGTCCGGTGCGCAGGAAGCCGGTGCCAGCAGCTTCGCTGACATGCTTGGTCAGGCCGTCAACAAGGTCGCGCAGACCCAGCAGGCTTCCAGCCAGTTGGCCAATGCATTCGAAATCGGCAAGAGCGGCGTGGATCTGACCGACGTCATGATTTCGTCGCAGAAAGCCAGCGTGTCTTTTCAGGCGTTGACCCAGGTACGTAACAAGCTGGTTCAAGCTTACCAAGACATCATGCAGATGCCGGTTTAAGGGACGTACTGAGTCATGGCTGAAGCAGCTGCCGATACCGTTCCTGCAAGAGCGGGCGCTTCCGAAAGAAAACCGTTGTTCGGTATGTCTTTTCTGGAAAATCTTTCCGAAATGACCATGCTGCGTCAGATCGGCCTCATGGTCGGTCTTGCCGCGAGCGTGGCCATCGGCTTCGCCGTGGTGCTCTGGTCCCAGCAGCCTGACTATCGTCCGCTTTATGGCAGTCTGGCGGGCATGGACAGCAAGCAGATCATGGACACCCTGACTGCAGCGAACATCAACTACACCGTCGAGCCGAACTCCGGTGCGCTGTTGGTGAAGTCCGATGATGTGCAGCGTGCGCGCATCCAACTGGCTCAGGCGGGTGTGGTACAGAACGACGCCAACATCGGTTTCGAAATCCTCGACAAGGATCAGGGGCTGGGCACCAGTCAGTTCATGGAAGCCACGCGTTATCGTCGTGGCCTGGAAGGCGAGCTGGCGCGTACCATTTCTGCGTTGAACAACGTCAAGGGTGCCCGCGTGCACCTGGCGATTCCGAAAAGCTCGGTATTCGTCCGTGATGACCGCAAGCCAAGCGCTTCGGTACTGGTCGAGCTGTACGCCGGTCGTTCGCTGGAGCCGAGTCAGGTCATGGCCATCATCAATCTGGTGGCCACCAGTGTTCCCGAGCTCAGCAAGTCGCAGATTACCGTCGTTGACCAGAAGGGGGCTCTGCTTTCCGATCAGGCGGAAAACTCCGAGCTGACAATGGCCGGCAAGCAATTCGACTACAGCCGTCGCATGGAAAGCATGCTCACCCAGCGCGTGCAGAACATTCTGCAGCCGATTCTGGGCAATGACCGCTATAAGGCCGAGGTCTCGGCAGTGGTTGATTTCAGCGCTGTCGAATCGACCGCCGAAAGCTTCAACCCTGATCAACCTGCCTTGCGCAGCGAGCAGTCGGTCAATGAACAACGTTCCAGCAGCTCAAGCTCGGGCGGCGTTCCGGGGGCGCTGAGCAATCAGCCGCCCGGCCCGGCGACGGCTCCGCAGACTGCAGGCGGTGGTGCAGCCGGTGCAGCCGGCCCTATCGCTCCAGGCCAACCCCTGCTGGATGCCAATGGTCAGCAGATCATGGACCCGGCAACCGGTCAGCCCGCGTTGGCGCCATACCCGGCCGACAAGCGCGTGCAGTCGACCAAGAACTTCGAGCTTGACCGTTCCATCAGTCACACCAAGCAGCAACAGGGCCGTCTGACCCGCCTTTCGGTTGCGGTAGTGGTCGATGACATGGTCAAGACCAACGCGGCCAATGGCGAAGTCACCCGTGCTCCATGGAGCGCGGCGGATCTCGCTCGCTTCACACGGCTGGTACAGGATGCCGTCGGTTTCGACGCCAGCCGCGGCGACAGCGTCAGCGTGATCAACGTGCCGTTCTCCAGCGAACGCGCTGAAGTGCTGCCTGAAGCGTCGTTCTATTCGCAACCCTGGTTCTGGGACATCGTCAAGCAGGCTGTTGGCGTGATCTTCATCCTGATCCTGGTGTTCGGTGTACTGCGCCCGGTGTTGAACAACATCACCAATGGCAAGCGCAAGGAATTGGCAGGTTTCGGCGGCGACGCCGAACTGGGTGGCATGGGCGGTCTGGACGGCGAATTGTCCAACGATCGCGTAAGTCTGGGTGGCCCGCAGAGCATTCTGCTGCCAAGCCCGACCGAAGGCTATGACGCACAGCTGAATGCAATCAAGAGTTTGGTGGCTGAGGATCCTGGCCGTGTGGCTCAGGTTGTGAAAGAGTGGATCAACACTGATGAATGAACGAGCCATGGTAGCCAAACTCTCCAAAGTTGAAAAAGCGGCTGTACTGTTGCTCTCGCTGGGCGAAACCGATGCGGCTCAGGTGCTCCGGCACATGGGCCCCAAGGAAGTCCAGAAAGTGGGTGTGGCGATGGCGCAGATGCGCAACGTGCATCGCGAGCAGGTCGAAGAGGTCATGAGCGAATTCGTCGACATCGTCGGCGATCAGACCAGCCTTGGCGTCGGTTCCGACGGCTATATCCGCAAGATGCTGACCCAGGCACTGGGCGAGGACAAGGCCAACGGCCTGATCGACCGGATTCTGCTGGGTGGCAATACCAGCGGGCTGGACAGCCTCAAGTGGATGGAGCCGCGTGCGGTCGCCGACGTGATCCGTTTCGAACACCCTCAGATTCAGGCCATCGTGGTCGCCTATCTCGATGCCGACCAGGCGGGCGAGGTGCTTGGGCATTTCGATCACAAGGTGCGCCTCGATATCATCCTGCGCGTGTCTTCGCTCAACACCGTACAGCCAGCCGCTCTCAAGGAATTGAACCAGATTCTCGAGAAGCAGTTCTCCGGTAACGCCAACACGTCGCGTACCACACTGGGCGGTATCAAACGTGCGGCCGATATCATGAACTTTCTCGACAGCTCGATCGAAGGTTCGCTCATGGACTCGATCCGCGAGGTCGACGAAGACCTGTCGGTGCAGATCGAAGACCTCATGTTCGTCTTCAACAATCTTTCCGACGTGGACGATCGCGGTATCCAGGCGCTGCTGCGCGAAGTATCCTCGGACGTGCTGGTACTGGCGCTCAAGGGCTCCGACGAAGCAATCAAGGAAAAAATCTTCAAGAACATGTCCAAGCGTGCCTCCGAGCTGCTCCGCGACGACCTGGAAGCAAAAGGTCCGGTGCGTGTCAGCGATGTGGAAACCGCCCAGAAAGAAATCCTCACCATTGCACGTCGTATGGCCGAGGCCGGCGAGATCGTACTCGGTGGCAAGGGTGGCGAGGAAATGATCTAAGGATTCAGCCGACTCATGTCCAGTTCCAATAAAGAATCGGCCAGCGACCTCATTCGCGCCAAGGACGCCGGGTTACTCGACATCTGGGCGCTGCCCAGCTTCGATCCGCACGTGGAGCCAGAACCAGAACCGGAGCCCGAGCTGGTCGACGAACCGGCCGAGATGGAAGAAGTGCCGCTGGAGGAAGTCCAGCCACTGACTCTGGAAGAGCTGGAAAGTATTCGCCAGGAGGCCTGGAACGAAGGCTTCGCCACCGGTGAAAAGGAAGGTTTTCACAGTACTCAGCTAAAAGTGCGTCAGGAAGCGGAGGTCGTTCTTGCGGCAAAAGTCGCCAGCCTGGAACAGCTGATGGGTAACCTGCTGACACCCATCGCCGAGCAGGACACTCAGATCGAAAAGGCCGTCATTCTCCTGGTCGAGCACATCGCGCGTCAGGTTATCCAGCGTGAACTGGTCACAGATTCTGCGCAGATTGCCAGCGTCCTGCGCGATGCCCTCAAGCTATTACCGATGGGCGCGCAGAATGTGCGAATTTTCATAAACCCTCAGGACTTTCTGCTGGTCAAGGCCATGCGCGAACGTCATGAGGAGTCGTGGAAGATCGTCGAAGACGAAGACTTGCTGCCGGGCGGTTGCCGTATCGAAACCGAGCATAGCCGCATCGATGCCAGCGTCGAAACACGCATCGCCCTGGCAATTTCCAAGATGCACGACCAGTTGCATGAACAGGTAACCCATCCTGCGGCAGCCGATCTGAGCGTCGATCTGGATGCCTCGCCAGGCAATGCAGCCAATGTTGACGAATCCGACGCGGATACCCTCGATGCGCCTTGAACGCACCAGTTTCGCCAAGCGCCTCGGTTCCTATGCCGAGTCGATCAGTTTGCCTGCCCAACCCGTAGTGGAAGGCCGCCTTTTGCGCATGGTAGGCCTGACGCTTGAGGCTGAGGGGCTGCGCGCGGCAATGGGCAGCCGCTGTGTGGTCATCAATGACGACAGCCATCATCCGGTTGAAGTCGAAGCCGAAGTGATGGGTTTTTCCGGTAGCAAGGTGTTTCTGATGCCGGTCGGCAGCGTGGCGGGCATCGCGCCTGGCGCGCGGGTCGTACCGCTGGCCGACACCGGTCGCCTGCCGATGGGCATGAGCATGCTGGGCCGGGTGCTCGATGGTGCCGGTCGCCCGCTGGATGGTCGCTCGCCGATCAAGGCCGAAGACTGGGTGCCGATGGATGGCCCGACCATCAACCCGCTCAAGCGCGACCCCATCAGCCAGCCACTGGATGTCGGCATTCGCTGCATCAACGGTTTATTGACGGTTGGCCGCGGTCAGCGTCTCGGGCTGTTTGCCGGTACGGGCGTGGGCAAGAGTGTGCTGCTCGGCATGATGACGCGCTTCACCGAGGCAGACATCATCGTCGTCGGCCTGATCGGTGAGCGGGGCCGTGAGGTCAAGGAGTTCATCGAGCACATTCTCGGCGAAGAGGGCCTGAAACGTTCGGTGGTGGTCGCCTCGCCAGCCGATGACGCGCCTCTGATGCGCTTGCGAGCAGCGATGTATTGCACGCGAATCGCCGAATACTTTCGTGACAAGGGCAAGAATGTCCTGTTGCTGATGGACTCCCTGACCCGTTTTGCTCAGGCTCAGCGGGAAATCGCACTGGCCATTGGCGAGCCGCCGGCCACCAAGGGCTATCCGCCTTCGGTGTTCGCCCGCTTGCCCAAACTGGTCGAACGCGCCGGCAATGCCGAGGCGGGTGGTGGTTCGATCACCGCGTTTTACACGGTGCTGTCGGAGGGTGATGACCAGCAGGACCCGATTGCCGACTCGGCGCGTGGCGTACTCGACGGTCACATCGTGTTGTCCCGGCGCCTGGCCGAAGAGGGGCATTACCCGGCCATCGACATCGAAGCGTCCATCAGCCGGGTCATGCCCGCCGTGGTCAGCCCCGAGCACATGGCGCGTGCGCAGCATTTCAAACAGTTGTGGTCACGCTACCAGCAGACTCGCGACCTCATCAGCGTGGGGGCCTACGTAGCAGGCGGCGATCGCGAAACGGATATGGCCATTGCGCTGCATCCGGTACTGGTGCGCTACCAGCGTCAGGGCCTGCGTGACAACGAAAGCATACAAGGCAGCAGCGAGGCGCTGGCGTCGATCTTCGCACCAGCGCCTGGCGGCTGATAATCCATGGCCCAGAGTCGAGCGGCGCGTCTGGCGCCAGTGGTCGAGATGGCAGAAGCTGCCGAGCGAACCGCCGCCCAGCGCCTTGGGCACTTCCAGGGGCAGGTCAATCTTGCCAACAACAAGCTGCAGGAGCTTGACCAGTTTCGCCAGGATTATCAGCAGCAATGGTTGCAGCGCGGCAGTGCCGGGGTTTCCGGGCAATGGCTGCTGGGTTATCAGCGCTTTCTCAGTCAGCTCGATGTCGCCGTTGCCCAGCAATACAAAAGTCTCGAATGGCACAAAGCCAATCTGGATCGGGCGCGCAGCGCCTGGCAGGATTGCTACGCGCGGGTAGAGGGCTTGCGCAAGCTGGTGCAGCGCTACATGGACGAGGCGCGCAGGCTGGAGGATAAGCGCGAGCAGAAACTGCTCGACGAGTTATCGCAGCGCCTGCCGCGCCATGAACAATTCTGACGTTTGACTCAATCAGACCGCAGTGATCTCTCTGGCTGGTCTACGCTATCAATGTCTCGGTGATGAAACACCTCGAGGTTCCCATGACTGTCACTTCCGAACGTTCTGCCGATGGCCAGACGCTGACCCTTTTTATCGAAGGACGCTTCGATTTCAATTCCCATCAGGCGTTTCGCGCTGCCTATGAGGACTATCCGCAGTCGCTGAATTACGTGGTCGACCTGCGCGGTACTCATTACCTGGACAGCTCTGCGCTGGGGATGCTGTTACTGCTGCGCGATCACGCCGGGGGTGACAAGGCATTGGTGCGCCTGGTCAACTGCACGCCCGATGTGCTGAAGATTCTGGCCATTTCCAATTTCTCGAAGCTGTTCGAATTGAGCATACCCAGTGCAACCAGCCCTGAAAAAACTGTGCATTCTGATCGCTGACGACAGCGCCAGTGACCGGCTTCTGCTTTCAACTATCGTAGCGCGGCAGGGGCACCGGGTTCTTAGCGCTGCCAATGGTGTCGAAGCGGTCGCCATCTTCAAGGCTGAAAGCCCGCAGTTGATTCTGATGGACGCCATGATGCCGGTCATGGATGGCTTCGAAGCGGCGCGAAGGATCAAGGCATTGACCGGCGAATCGCTGGTGCCGATCATCTTCCTCACCTCGCTCACCGAAGGCGAAGCGCTTGCACGTTGCCTGGACGCCGGTGGCGACGATTTCATGTCCAAGCCTTACAACCCGCTGGTACTGGCCGCCAAGCTCAACGCCATGAACCGTCTGCGGGTATTGCACGAAACTGTCCGCCAGCAGCGTGACCAGATCGCAAGGCACCATGAGTATCTGCTCAATGAGCAGCGTGTCGCCAAGGCGGTGTTCGATCAGATCGCCCACGCCGGTTGCCTGGGGGCGAGCAATATCCGCTACCTGCAGTCCCCCTACGCACTGTTCAACGGCGACCTGATGCTGGCCGCCTACACACCCGCCGGGCACATGCAGGTGCTGCTCGGGGATTTCACCGGACATGGCTTGCCGGCTGCGGTGGGTGCGATGCCACTTGCAGAAGTGTTCTACGGCATGACGGCCAAGGGCTATGGCCTGGTTGAAATCCTCCGTGAAATGAACGCCAAGCTCAAACGCATCCTCCCGGTCGATATGTTTTGTTGTGCGACGCTGCTGTGTATCAATCTGCCGCAGCGGCAGGTCGAGGTCTGGAGCGGTGGCCTGCCCGACGGCTACCTGTTGCGCGGCGCGCAGGGCGAGCATGTGCCGCTGGCCTCGAATCATCTGCCATTGGGCGTATTGAGCGTCGATGCCTTCGACGCGCGCACCGACGTGTATCCGTTGGCGCCGGGTGACCGCATATTTCTGCTGTCCGACGGCGTGCTTGATACCAGTAACAGTCAGGAAGAGCTGTTCGGCGCGCAACGTCTGCGACAGGTTCTGTCTGCCAATCGCGAGCCGCACTTGCTGATCGAGGAGATCCTCGTGGCGCTCAACGAGTTTGGCGGCAAGGCGCGTGACGATGTCAGCCTGCTGGAGGTCAGCGCTGTCGAGGCGCCGCTGGAAAATTTGCCTGTCATGATGTATTCGGACAGCGGCGCCTCCAGCCCGCTGGACTGGTCGGCCAGTTTCGAGTTTCGTGCCTCGACGCTCAAGCGTTTCAACCCTCTGCCTTATGTCCTGCAATTGCTGCTGGAGGTACATGGCCTGCGTGATCAGGGTGCCGCACTGCACATGGTGCTCGGCGAGCTGTACAGCAATGCGCTGGAGCACGGTGTGCTAGGGTTGGATTCGGCGCTCAAGCACGATGCAACGGGGTTCGCGCTCTATTATCAGCAGCGGGCAGAGCGTCTCGACAGGCTGCAGTCAGGCTTCATCCGGGTGAGCCTGCAGGTCGAAGCGGTCGAGCAGGGCGGTCGGCTGACCCTCAGTGTCGAGGACAGCGGCCAGGGTTTCGATGTGGAAAAGACCCGGACGCTGACGCCTGCCAGCAATGAACTGTATGGTCGCGGGCTGCATCTGGTCTGTGAATTGAGTCGCGAGGCCAGGTGGTCCAGGGATGGCAGGACCGCCTGCGTGGAATTTTGCTGGGAGGGAGTGGCATAATCCCCGCCTGGAGTCTTGATCAAGGAGTGAACAAGTGTCGATTCATCTGGATTACAGCGTTTTGACTGCCTTGCAGGAGGTCATGGAGGACGAATATCCAACCTTGCTGGATGTTTTTCTCAGGGATTCCGAGCAGCGTATCGCGCAGTTGCGTCTGGCTGTCGGGTCGCGCAATCCTGATTTCCAGGAACTGAGCCTTAACGCTCACAGTTTCAAGGGCAGCAGCAGCAACATGGGCGCCTTGCAGCTTTCCGAGCTATGTCGCCAGCTCGAGGAGCAAGCCCGCCAGCAGCAGTTCGCAGGTCTGGCAGAATTGATTGGCACGATCGACAGCGAATACATGACGATTCGCGGGTTGTTCAATTCCGAGCGGCAGCTGTTCGTCAGCTGAGCCCTGAAGTCTCCCTCGATTCCCGTTATGGAGATCATTTAAAAATTGGCCCGCATATTGCTAACTACTCTGGTAAGGCGATAACCAGCAGCTGATGCGGAGACCGAAATGCCCCTTGCTACCAATGCGCTTCTTCAGGCCACAACCTCTGTGACCGCCAGGTCCGGTGTGGCCAACAACGCGGTCAAGTCTGCTGACAGCAGCAAGGACGGGGCCTCCAGCTTTTCCAATGTCTATGCAAAGCAGGCGAAAGACACCGTCCCTGCGCGTGACGATGCGCCCGTAAAACCAGCTCGCGACAAGACCGCGCCTGACAAGGACAAGGTTGCCGCTGGCAAGGACAAGCCTGCAAGCGATCAGACGAATGCCGCCGACAAGTCGAGCGTTGCCGATAGCGGCAATGATTTGCCAGCCAAGTCGGCAAGTGCGGATGATGACGCGGCGCATTCCGGCTCGAAGCAGGACGATGCGCAGGCCTCTGCCGATCCGGCGCTGACTGAGGGCCAGGCGGTCGTCGATCCGGCCCTTGACCCGGCATTGCAGGCAATGGCCGCACAGGCTCCCGCGGCGCCTGTAGCCAAGGCGCCACCAAGTGCGGAAGTTGTCACCGCACCAGTGGTCTCGGCGCTCACCACCGCTCAGGCGGCACCGCCAGTCGTGGCCGAAGACGCCTTCAATCCCGACGCCGATCCGCTGGACGGTCTGGATGCCGTGCAGTTGGCGCTGGAAAACGCCACTGCCAAGACTCAACTGGCTGCGCAGAACGCCCAGGCTGCCAACAAGGCGACGCCGAGCAACGCTGAAGCTGACCCCAATCAGAATATCGTCAATAACCTGTCGGTCCTGAGCGAGCAACTTCCCTCCGAAGGCAGCAGCACTGAAAGCAGTGACAAGTCGTTCAGCGGTTTGATCGGTGAGGGTCTGAAGGATGTCAAAGGCGCCGCCGGCGACACGCGCGTCGACAACTTTGCCGATCGCCTCGCTGCGCTCAGTCAGGCCGCGCAACCGGCACGCGCAGCGGCAGCACCTGCCGCGACCTTGATGAACCAGCCGTTGGCCATGCATCAAAGCGGCTGGACCGAAGGCATCGTCGACCGCGTCATGTACCTGTCGAGCCAGAATCTCAAGACCGCCGATATCAAGCTGGAACCTGCCGAACTCGGTCGTCTCGATATTCGTATCAACATGGCGCCTGAGCAGCAGACCCAGGTGACCTTCATGAGCGCCCATATGGGTGTACGTGATGCACTGGAAAGCCAGATGTCGAAGTTGCGTGAGTCGTTCGTGCAGCAGGGGCTTGGCAACGTCGACGTCAATGTTTCCGACCAGTCGCAACAGCAGGCCCAGCAACAGGCTCAGGAGCAGGCCAGCCGTGCCCAGCGCAGCGGTCGTGGCGGTGGCATGAGTTCCAGCGATACCTCCGATGAAATCGCAGGCGTCGATGCAGCCATTCCGGTCAGCCAGCCAGCGGCACGTGTGATCGGCACCAGTGAGATCGATTATTACGCGTGAGGCTCTTGAGTTGCATGGCAGCCGCGACGCGATGTCATGCATTGCATGAACTTGATGGCGCAGAAATGCTTTTTTAACGCGATGGCACAGACGACCCAGATTGCGACGTAAGTGACAGGGCGAAGTCGGGCCGGAAACGGAGTTGCGGGTTTTGCCTACTTTGGCCCCATCAAAGCAGGTCGCCGAGGGGCGAAAAGGTGACTTGAGTCGAACCTCAATCCACCTGAGAACGAAAAACCATTATGTGACGCGGAGCGTCACGAACTGCATTCCCACGCGGAGCGTGGGGACGATAGTCGTGGCAGTCGCGACACGACGTCATGAACTGCATTCCCGCGCGGAGCGTGGGGACGATATTCGTGGCAGCCGCGACACGACGTCATGAACTGCATTCCCACGCGGAGCGTGAGGAACGGTAGTCATTAGCTCCCGAACTGTGCCTTTAGCCAAACTGCCCTAAAGTGCTTTAACAAGAATCACGATCCCTCCGCGCCCAGGCGCGTAACCGTTTGTGTCCAATACATCTCCGCCTCGTACAACTCTGGCATAACACTTGCTCTGCCTCTGTCACGTATTGAAGAACCTCTTGAATAGTGACGGATTATTGGCATGGCGCAGAGCGAAGAAGTTAAAGACCCCGCGACCACAGGCAAAGGTAAAGGCAAACTCAAGCTCATTATCATCGCCGTCGTGGCGCTGCTGCTGGCCGTAGGCTTGTCGGTGGGCGCGACCTGGTTCCTCATGCACAAGAGCGAAAGCAAGGAAGATCCAGCGGCGGCCGCAGCGGCAGCCAACGTCAAGCCAGTGGCGGTGTTCGAACCGATGACCCCGGCCTTTGTGGTCAACTTCAACGCCAATGGCCGCCAACGCTATATGCAGGTGAGCATCACCATGCTGGGCCGTAACGCCGCCGACATGGAAGCGCTGAAGGTCCACATGCCATTGATCCGCAACAATCTGGTCATGCTGTTTGCAGCCATTCCCTTCGAATCGCTGGCTTCGCCGATCGGCCAGGAAATGCTGCGTCAGAAAGCGACCGCCAGCATTCAGGAAGTCGCGCAGAAAGAACTCGGCAAGACTGTGATCGAACAGCTGCTCTTCACTAACTTCGTATTGCAGTAGGACTCTCACATGGCCGTGCAAGACCTGCTCTCCCAGGACGAGATCGATGCGCTGCTGCATGGCGTCGACGATGGGATGGTCCAGACTGACAACAACAGCGAACCTGGCAGTGTCAAAAGTTACGACCTGACCAGCCAGGACCGGATTGTCCGCGGACGCATGCCGACGCTGGAAATGATCAACGAGCGCTTCGCCCGCTACACACGTATCAGCATGTTCAACCTGCTGCGCCGCTCGGCGGACGTGGCGGTGGGCGGTGTTCAGGTCATGAAGTTCGGTGAGTACGTGCATTCCCTGTACGTGCCGACCAGCCTCAATCTGGCCAAGATCAAGCCGCTGCGTGGCACCGCGCTGTTCATTCTCGACGCCAAGCTGGTGTTCAAGTTGGTGGATAACTTTTTCGGCGGTGACGGGCGTCACGCCAAGATCGAAGGCCGAGAATTCACGCCAACCGAACTGCGTGTCGTGCGCATGGTGCTGGATCAGGCGTTTGTCGACCTCAAGGAGGCCTGGCAGGCGATCATGGAAGTCAATTTCGAGTACATCAACTCGGAAGTGAACCCGGCCATGGCCAACATCGTCGGGCCGAGCGAGGCTGTAGTGATCTCCACCTTCCACATCGAACTCGATGGCGGTGGCGGCGATCTGCACGTGACCATGCCGTACTCGATGATCGAGCCGATCCGCGAAATGCTCGATGCCGGTTTCCAGTCTGATCTGGACGACCAGGACGAGCGCTGGGTCAACGCGCTCAAGGAAGACGTGCTGGACGTCAACGTTCCGCTCACCACGACCATCGCCCAGCGCCAGTTGCCATTGCGGGACATCCTGCACATGCGCCCTGGTGATGTGATCCCTGTGGAACTGGGCGATTCGCTGGTCTTGCGTGCCAATGGCGTACCTTCGTTCAAGGTCAAGCTTGGCTCGCACAAGGGCAAGATGGCCCTGCAAGTAATCGAACCCATAGCGCGACGCTGACCAGTCTGGTCAACGTCGGAAATTGTTGCGTAACTGAAATACTGCGTGCAGAGGACAACCGATGGCTGATGAAAACGATACGATGTCTGCTGAAGATCAGGCATTGGCGGATGAGTGGGCTGCTGCATTGGGCGAAGCTGGCGACAGCCAGGCTGATATCGATGCGCTGCTGGCTGCGGATGCCGGAAATTCGGGTAGCCGGATGGCGATGGAAGAGTTTGGCAGCGTGCCGAAAAGCACCGGTCCGGTTTCTCTGGATGGTCCCAACCTGGATGTGATTCTCGACATTCCGGTGTCGATCTCCATGGAAGTGGGTAGTACCGACATCAACATCCGCAACCTGCTGCAGCTCAACCAGGGCTCGGTGATCGAACTGGATCGTCTGGCAGGCGAACCCCTTGATGTGCTGGTCAACGGCACACTGATCGCGCATGGCGAGGTGGTGGTGGTCAATGAAAAGTTCGGCATCCGTCTGACCGACGTGATCAGCCCGAGCGAACGCATCAAGAAGCTGCGCTAAGTGAGGCGCTGGCTGAGTGTTCTGCTGACCCTGCCATCGCTGGCCTGGGCCGCCGAACCCGCCGTTCAGGCGGCGCCTGCGCAAGTGGCCAATACGGTCTCCGGCGGTATGGGCGGGCAGGTGGTGCAACTGCTGTTCGGTCTGATCCTGGTGATTGGCCTGATTTTCGTACTCGCGTGGCTGATGCGCCGGGTGCAGCGCGTCGGGCCGAACAGCAATCAGGTGATCGAGCTGGTGAGCTCGCGCGCGCTGGGGCCGCGTGATCGGCTGGTGCTGGTGCAGATCGGCAATGAACAAGTGCTGCTGGGCATTACGCCCGGGCGAATCACGCCTTTGCATGTGCTCAAGGAGCCCGTGCAGGTGCCGGTGCGCGAGCAGGCTACCCCTGAATTCGCTCAGCGCCTGATGGAGCTGATGGGCAAGGATAAGGACAAGAAGTAATGGGCGCCTTGCGTTTCCTGATACTGCTGTTGCTGGTGATGGTGACGCCCGCTGCGCTGGCGGCCGATCCGCTGTCGATCCAGGCGATCACGCTGTCCAATGGTGCCGATGGTCAGCAGGAGTATTCGGTCAGTCTGCAGATTCTGCTGATCATGACCGCGCTGAGCTTCATTCCGGCGTTCGTCATGTTGATGACCAGCTTCACGCGGATCATCATCGTCTTCTCGATTCTGCGTCAGGCCCTCGGCTTGCAACAGACGCCGTCGAACCAGATCCTCACCGGCATGGCGTTGTTTCTGACCATGTTCATCATGGCGCCGGTATTCGACCGGGTGAATCAGGATGCCTTGCAGCCTTATCTGGCCGAGAAGCTTTCGGCGCAGGATGCGGTGGCCAAGGCGCAAGTGCCGATCAAGGACTTCATGCTGGCCCAGACGCGCACCAGCGACCTCGAGCTGTTCATGCGCCTGTCCAAGCGCACCGACATCCCGACCCCGGATGCCGCGCCGTTGACCATTCTGGTTCCGGCGTTCGTGATTTCGGAGCTCAAGACAGCGTTTCAGATCGGCTTCATGATCTTCATTCCGTTTCTGATCATCGATCTGGTGGTGGCCAGTGTGCTGATGGCGATGGGTATGATGATGCTGTCGCCGCTGATCATTTCTCTGCCGTTCAAGATCATGCTGTTTGTGCTGGTGGACGGCTGGGCGCTGATTGTCGGCACCCTGGCCGGCAGTTTTGGTGGCGTATGAGCCGTTTCACTGAGGAGTCTGCCCGATGACGCCGGAAGTAGCCGTCGATCTGTTCCGCGAGGCCCTGTGGCTGACCACTGTGCTGGTTGCGATTCTTGTTGTGCCAAGCCTGTTGTGCGGTCTGCTGGTGGCAATGTTTCAGGCGGCCACGCAGATCAACGAACAGACCCTGAGCTTCCTGCCGCGCCTGCTGGTGATGCTCGTCACCCTCATCGTCATCGGCCCGTGGCTGTTGAAAATATTCATGGAATACATGCTGTCGTTGTACACCAGTATTCCGACTCTGATCGGCTAGCATCGCATGCAGCCGATGCTCGCGCTGACCGATACCCAGATCAGTACTTGGGTAGCCAGCTTCATGTTGCCGCTGTTTCGCATCATCGCGTTGCTGATGACCATGCCGATCATCGGCACCACGCTGGTCCCGCGTCGGGTGCGCATGTACCTCGCCGTGGCGATCACCGTGGTGGTCGCGCCTGCGCTGCCAGCCATGCCGCCCGTGCAGGCGCTCGACCTGAGCGCGCTATTGCTGATCGGCGAACAGATCATCATCGGCGCCGGGATGGGCCTGTCGCTGCAGTTGTTCTTTCATATCTTTGTGGTCGCGGGCCAGATCATCTCCACGCAGATGGGGATGGGCTTTGCTTCGATGGTCGACCCTACCAACGGTGTCTCCTCCGCCACCATTGGCCAGTTCTTCACGATGCTGGTCACCCTGTTGTTCCTGGCCATGAACGGTCATCTGGTGGTGCTGGAAATCCTCGTCGAGAGCTTTACCACGATGCCGGTCGGCAGTGGTTTGCTGGTCAATAACTTCTGGGAGCTGGCCAACGGGTTGGGCTGGGTACTGGCTTCGGGTCTGCGGCTGGTGTTGCCTGCGATTACCGCGCTGCTGATCATCAACATCGCTTTTGGCGTCATGACCCGTGCCGCGCCGCAACTCAACATCTTTTCCATCGGTTTCCCGCTCACGCTGGTGTTGGGCATGGTCATTCTGTGGATGACCATGGGCGACATTCTCAATCAGTATCAACCGATCGCTACGCAGGCCTTGCAGGCGTTGCGCGACATGGTGAGGGCTCGTTGAATGGCAGAAAACGAGAATGGCCAGGACAAGACAGAAGACCCCACGGAAAAAAAGGTCAAGGACTCACGGGCTGACGGCCAGATCGCTCGCTCCAAGGAGCTGACCACGCTGGTGGTGATGCTGATGGGGGCGGGCGGGCTGTTGATGTTCGGCTCCGATATCGCCCTGATGATGTCCGAGCTGATGCGTGACAACTTCACGATATCCCGCGAAACCCTGATGGATCAGTCCTACATGGGCAAGGCGCTGCTCAGTTCCGGGATGCACGCGCTGATCGTGGTCCTGCCGTTTCTGATCGCCATGCTGGTTGCCGCACTGGTGGGGCCGATCATGCTCGGCGGCTGGCTGTTCGCCACCAAATCATTGATGCCCAAGTTCAGCCGCATGAATCCGGCAGCAGGGCTCAAACGCATGTTTTCGCCGCATGCGCTGGTCGAATTGCTCAAGTCTTTCGGCAAATTCCTGATCACTCTGGCGGTTGCGCTGGTGGTCCTGAACAATGAGCGCAAGGACCTGGTCGCGATTGCCCACGAGCCGCTTGAGCAGGCCATGATTCACAGCCTGATGGTGGTGGGCTGGAGCAGTTTCTGGATGGCGTGTGGCCTGATATTCATCGCGGCGGCGGACGTGCCGTTCGTGTTGTATGAGGCGCACAAGAAGCTGCTGATGACCAAGCAGGAGGTGCGCGACGAGCACAAGAACAGCGAGGGCAGCCCAGAGGTCAAGCAACGTATTCGCCAGTTGCAGCGTGAAATGTCCCAGCGACGCATGATGGCCTCCGTCCCTGAGGCTGACGTGATCATTACCAACCCGACACACTTCGCCGTCGCCCTCAAATACGATCCCGAGCAGGGCGGGGCACCGATGTTGCTGGCCAAGGGTACTGATCTGGTGGCGCTGAAAATTCGCGAAATCGGCGCGCATAACGAGATCCTGATTCTGGAATCTGCGGCACTGGCGCGTTCCATTTACTACAGCACCGAGCTCGATCAGGAAATTCCCGCCGGCCTGTATCTGGCCGTCGCCCAGGTGCTGGCCTACGTCTATCAGATCCGCCAGTTCCGCGCCGGCCAGGGCAAGCGCCCCGACCCTCTGGGCGACATCAAAATCCCTCCCGACCTGCAGCGCGACGCGTAGTCCGGTCCCCTCTCGCGACGTTCGGGCATCAATCTGAAAGGCCCTGGTTTCAGACGCTCCGCGTCCGCTCTTGCACAGGCAAACGAGAAGATTTTTCTGACTGCGCTCAGCGCACTGGATTTACGTGATTTCTGTGTCTAAAGCCTTACCGCCACTGGCTTTGTAAAAGTTGGACAGCTTTTTGCAACAGGGTCGATACAGGGCGCCATCGGCGTCAATGTTTTGATCTAGTGCGCAGGTAACGAATCAGTGGATCGCTCTCAATTACTCAGTAGCGCACGCAGCAATATCACAGGCCTGGGCCGTGGTCAGTTGGGCGTTCCGTTGTTGTTGCTGGTCATGATGGCAATGATGATGTTGCCTATGCCGCCATTCCTGCTGGACGTGTTCTTCACGTTCAACATCGCACTGTCCATCGTCGTGCTGCTGGTGTGTGTGTACGCCCTGCGGCCGCTGGACTTCTCGGTATTTCCGACCATTCTGCTTGTCGCCACGTTGCTGCGTCTGGCGCTGAACGTCGCTTCCACTCGGGTGGTCATGCTTCACGGGCAGGACGGCCACGCCGCTGCGGGCAAGGTGATTCAGGCCTTCGGTGAAGTGGTGATCGGTGGTAACTATGTCGTTGGTATCGTGGTGTTCGCGATTCTGATGATCATTAACTTCGTGGTAATCACCAAGGGTGCCGGCCGTATTTCCGAGGTGAGCGCGCGCTTCACCCTCGACGCGATGCCCGGCAAACAGATGGCGATCGATGCCGACCTCAACGCCGGCCTCATCGATCAGCCGGAAGCCAAGCGCCGCCGTGCCGAAGTCGCCCAGGAAGCCGAGTTCTACGGTTCCATGGACGGTGCCAGTAAATTCGTGCGCGGCGATGCGATCGCCGGTCTGCTGATTCTGTTCATCAACCTGATTGGCGGCATGCTGGTCGGTATCCTGCAACACAACATGACCTTCGCCGACGCAGGCCGCGTTTACACCCTGCTGACCATCGGTGACGGTTTGGTGGCGCAATTGCCATCACTGCTGCTGTCCACCGCCGCCGCGATCATGGTGACCCGTGCTTCCGGTTCGGAAGAGATGGGCAAGCTCATCAATCGTCAGATGTTCGCTTCGCCCAAGGCGCTGGCGGTTTCCGCTGCGGTCATGATCGTGATGGGGCTGGTGCCGGGCATGCCGCACTTCTCCTTCATCAGCCTCGGCCTGGTGGCTGCAGGCGGCGCGTATCTGCTCTGGAAGAAAGAAAATCAGGTGAAAGTCGAGGCGCTGGCCGAAGTGCAGCGTCAACAGGACCTGCTGCCTTCGCCGACCCGCGTTCAGGACGCCAAGGAACTGGGTTGGGATGACGTGACGCCCATCGATATCATCGGCCTGGAAGTGGGCTACCGCCTGATTCCGCTGGTGGATCGCAACCAGGGCGGTCAGCTGCTGGCGCGTATCAAGGGCGTGCGCAAGAAGCTCTCGCAAGAGCTCGGCTTCCTGATGCCCACCGTGCACATTCGCGACAACCTCGATCTGGCGCCCAGTGCCTATCGTCTGACGCTGATGGGCGTGATTCTGGCCGAGGCCGAGATCTACCCGGATCGCGAACTGGCGATCAACCCCGGTCAAGTGTTCGGCACCCTGAACGGCATTACCGCCAGAGACCCGGCGTTTGGTCTGGAAGCCGTGTGGATCGAAATCAGCCAGCGCAGTCAGGCGCAGTCGCTGGGGTACACCGTCGTCGATGCCAGTACTGTAGTGGCAACCCACTTGAACCAGATTCTCTACAAGCATTCGCATGAGCTGATCGGCCACGAGGAAGTCCAGCAATTGATGCAGTTGCTGGCCAAAAGCTCGCCCAAGCTGGCTGAAGAGCTGGTGCCTGGCGTGCTGTCGCTGTCTTCGCTGCTCAATGTGCTGCAGGCGCTGCTGGCTGAACACGTACCTGTGCGGGACATTCGCAGCATTGCAGAGGCTATCGCCAACAACGCCGGGAAGAGTCAAGATACCGCCGCTTTGGTGGCCGCAGTTCGAGTGGGTCTGAGCCGCGCAATCGTCCAAAGCATTGTAGGCGTTGAGCCGGAGCTGCCTGTTATCACTTTGGAACCAAGGTTGGAACAGATATTGCTCAATAGTTTGCAGAAGGCTGGTCAGGGTCAGGAAGAAGGCGTTCTTCTTGAGCCAAGCATGGCTGAGAAGCTCCAGCGTTCGTTGATTGAGGCCGCCCAGCGTCAGGAGATGCAAGGGTTGCCGGTAATTCTTCTGGTAGCAGGGCCTGTCCGGGCGATGCTGTCACGATTTGGACGATTGGCTGTACCGAACATGCATGTTCTGGCGTATCAGGAAATTCCGGACAACAAGCAAGTAACCATCGTAGCGACTGTCGGGCCAAACGGCTGAGGTAGTGAGTCATGCAAGTTAAGCGATTTTTCGCCGCCGATATGCGTCAAGCCATGAAGCTGGTTCGCGATGAGCTGGGCGCTGAAGCGGCCATCATCGGTAACCGGCGCATTGCTGGTGGCGTAGAGCTGACTGCTGCTCTGGATTACAAGCTGTCCGCCCTGGCACCGCGTGTGCCGAACATGGAGCTGGAAGACGAGCTGCGCAAGACTCAGTCGCGCATCGTCTCCGCCCAGGCCGAATTGAACAACCGCAGCGACAGCGACGCATCGGTCAACCTGCAGCTGTTTTCCGGCAAGCCGGTCAACCCTGCCGATACGCACATCGAACCGACGCTCGAAGAGCCGCCGCGCCCATTCGCGTACGCACCGCCACAGGCCGCCGAGCCTGCCGTTGGCCAGCGCGCCTATGACTCGATGCGCTCCGAATTGAACGGCCTGCGCGAGCTGCTGGAAGTCCAGCTCGGCTCGCTGGCCTGGAACCAGTTGCAGGGCAGTCGTCCGCAGCAGGCCAATCTGTGGCGTCGCCTGCAACGTGTCGGCTTGTCCGGCCCGCTGTCACGCGATCTGCTGTCGATGATCCCGGAGATCGACGAGCCTCGTCAGGCCTGGCGCATGCTGCTGGCTCATCTGGCACGCATGATCGCCGTGCCGGAAGTCGAGCCGCTCGAAGAGGGCGGCGTGATTGCAATGGTCGGTCCTGCCGGCATGGGCAAGACCACCACCCTGGCCAAACTGGCAGCACGTTACGTGTTGAAGTACGGCCCGCAGAATATCGCACTGGTCAGCATGGACAGTTTCCGTATCGGCGCGCAGGAGCAGCTCAAGACCCTTGGGCGCATCCTCAACGTGCCGGTCACCCATGTCGATCCTGGCCAGTCCCTGGTTCAGGCGCTGGAACCGCTGCTGCGCAAGCGCGTAGTGCTGATTGACACCGCCGGGCTGCAGGCCAGTGATCCTGCGCTGCGCATGCAGCTGGAAAGCCTCGCGGGTCGCGGCATCAAGTCGCGCAACTATCTGGTGCTGGCAACCACCAGCCAGAAGCAGGTGCTGACAGCCGCGTATCACAGTTACAAGCGTTGTGGCCTGGCCGGATGCATTCTGACCAAGCTTGATGAAACAGCCAGCCTCGGTGAAGTCCTGAGCCTGGCGATCAGTCACGAATTACCTGTGGCCTATCTCACGGACGGACCACGCATTCCTGATGACCTGCATATTCCGCGTCGTCATCAGCTGGTAAGCCGCGCGGTGAGTGTGCAGATGCAGGATGAGCCTAGCGAGGAAGCAATGGCTGATATGTTTGCTGACCTCTATCACACCCCTGGCAAGAGAGTGGGTTAAGTGATGGATATTATTGGAATGTCCCTGCGTCAACGGTCTGCCATGCAGTGTTCATACGCGAACGTGCAGCCCTCGATGTGGTTTCGGTCTACGCAAGACAAGGTAAAGAAATAACATGGGCAGCATGCATCCCGTACAGGTTATCGCGGTGACCGGTGGCAAAGGTGGCGTCGGTAAGACTAACGTGTCAGTGAACCTTTCACTGGCCCTTGCCGAGCTTGGCCGTCGCGTCATGCTGCTGGACGCCGATCTGGGTCTGGCCAATGTCGACGTGCTGCTCGGGTTG
Organism: Pseudomonas sp. MWU16-30316; assembly: GCF_020515645.1. Taxonomy (NCBI): domain Bacteria; kingdom Pseudomonadati; phylum Pseudomonadota; class Gammaproteobacteria; order Pseudomonadales; family Pseudomonadaceae; genus Pseudomonas; species Pseudomonas sp. MWU16-30316. The sequence continues at coordinate 1,261,778 of NZ_JAIZAZ010000001.1, forward strand.
ACGCCCAAGCGCACGCTTGCCGATGTCATCGAGGGGCGTTGTGAGTTACGCGACGTGCTGTTGCAGGGGCCGGGCGGGGTTCGAATCGTACCCGCTGCTTCCGGCACCCAGAGCATGGTGCATCTGTCGCCCGCCCAGCATGCCGGCCTGATCCAGGCGTTCAGCGAGATTGGTGACAACCTCGATGTGCTGGTGATCGACACGGCTGCCGGTATAGGCGAGTCGGTGGTCAGCTTCGTGCGCGCCGCTCAGGAAGTGCTGCTGGTGGTGTGCGACGAGCCCACGTCGATCACCGATGCCTACGCCCTGATCAAACTGCTTAACCGCGATTACGGCATGAACCGCTTCCGGGTGCTGGCCAACATGGCACAGAGCCCGCAGGAAGGGCGCAACCTGTTCGCCAAGCTGACCAAAGTGACGGATCGTTTTCTCGATGTTGCGCTGCAGTATGTAGGTGCCGTTCCGTACGACGAGTGCGTACGCAAGGCGGTACAGAAACAGCGCGCCGTCTACGAAGCATTCCCGCGTTCCAAATGTGCACTGGCCTTCAAGGCCATTGCCCAGAAGGTTGATACCTGGCCGTTGCCAGCCAACCCGCGGGGTCATCTCGAGTTCTTCGTTGAGCGACTCGTTCACCAGACCAGTGCAGGGCCTGTGCAATGACTGCGAGCGGCTACCAGATGTACAGCAAGGCTTCCCGTAATTCACAATACGAGTTGATCGAGCGCTATGCGCCACTGGTCAAGCGTATCGCTTATCATCTGCTGGCGCGCTTGCCGGCCAGTGTGCAGGTCGAGGATCTGATCCAGGCCGGCATGATCGGCCTGCTTGAAGTCTCCACCAAGTATGATTCCACCAAGGGTGCGAGTTTCGAGACCTATGCCGGCATTCGCATCCGGGGTGCGATGCTCGATGAGGTGCGCAAGGGGGACTGGGCGCCACGCTCGGTACACCGTAATACGCGTATGGTCAGTGACGCAATTCGGGCAATTGAAGCTAAAACCGGCCGTGACGCTAAAGATCACGAGGTTGCGGCCGAACTCCAGTTGAGTCTCGATGATTACTACGGGATTTTGAATGACACCTTGGGCAGCCGCCTCTTCAGTTTCGACGACCTGCTGCAGGACGGCGATCATGAAGGGCTGCACGAGGATGGCGCAAGCGGATCGCTTGAGCCGTCGCGCGACCTGGAAGACGAGCGCTTCCAGGCTGCGTTGGCCGATGCAATTGCCAATCTGCCAGAGCGCGAGCGTCTGGTGTTGGCGCTGTACTACGACGAAGAGCTGAACCTCAAGGAAATCGGAGAGGTTCTCGGGGTCAGCGAATCGCGGGTCAGTCAGTTACACAGCCAGTGCGCAGCTCGTTTGCGAGGGCGTTTGGGGGAGTGGCGAGCGCGTTGACAGGCAATGTGCGGTCTATGGCCGCGCGTTGACTGCAAGCCGGCTGTGCAGAGCGTTACGTGGTAACGGGGTGGACCCGTCAGAAGCCTGTCAGGTATTGCCTCGATGGGCTTGTTTCTCAGGTCCTTGCCTGTTGTTGTGCCAAGCCCGTCGTCGTTTCGTACAGCCGGGGGTGTGCTGTGCCAGTATTGAGTGAACAGCGTGTTCAGGTGCTGAATGCGTTAAAGACTGCTTGGAGGTCGAATTGGACAAGAACATGAAAATCCTCATCGTTGATGACTTCTCAACGATGCGGCGGATCATCAAGAACCTTTTGCGTGATCTGGGGTTTACCAACACATCGGAAGCGGACGATGGTCTGACCGCATTGCCGATGCTGCAGAGCGGTGCCTTTGACTTTCTGGTGACGGACTGGAACATGCCTGGCATGTCCGGTATCGATCTGCTGCGCGAAGTCCGCAAGGACGAACGCCTCAAGAGCCTTCCCGTGCTGATGGTCACTGCCGAAGCCAAGCGTGAGCAGATCATTGAAGCTGCCCAGGCTGGGGTGAACGGTTATGTAGTCAAGCCATTCACTGCCCAAGCCCTGAAAGACAAGATCGACAAGATCTTTGAACGCGTCAATAGCTGATGCAAGCCGCGAGGGCGCTATGGATAACAATGATTCGATGGCCGACTTTGAGTCGACCTTAAAAAGACACGCGCAGGAACTTGTCACCAGCCTTGAAAAGGGTCGTTTCGGTGACGCTGTGCAACTGATCCACGAACTCAACCAGACACGCGACCGCGGCCTTTATCAGGAAGTGGGCAAGCTGACTCGTGAGCTGCACAGTGCAATCGTAAACTTTCACATCGATCCGCACATGCCTCAAGCCGAGGAAGTGTCGCAGATCACGGATGCTACCGAACGCCTGTCGTATGTGGTGAGGCTGACCGAGAATGCGGCCAACCGCACCATGGACCTGGTGGAAGAGAGTACGCCGGTCATGAACGGCCTGAGTTCCGACGCCAAGGCGTTGAGCGATGACTGGGGACGTTTCATGCGCCGCGAAATCGGTGCCGAAGAGTTCCGCGAGCTGGCCAAGCGGGTCGATGGTTTTCTGACGCGTACCGAGAAGGAAACCCATCAGGTTTCCGCGCATCTCAACGACATTCTGCTCGCCCAGGATTACCAGGACCTTACCGGTCAGGTCATCAAGCGTGTGACGCAACTGGTGACCGAAGTCGAGAGCAATCTGCTCAAACTGGTGCTCATGGCCAGTCATGTCGATCGCTTCGCAGGCATCGAACATGACGAACAATCCATCCTCGATGAAAAAGATCCTAAAAAACATCTCACTCAGGGTGAAGGTCCGCAGATTCATGCCGATAAACGTGAAGACGTCGTATCCGGACAGGATGATGTAGACGATCTGCTATCGAGCCTCGGCTTCTAAGATCTGTAGACGGTTAATTTTAGGGAGCACCCCATGAGCTTCGGCGCCGATGAAGAAATCCTTCAGGATTTTCTGGTAGAGGCCGGCGAAATTCTGGAGCAGTTGTCAGAGCAATTGGTCGAGCTGGAAAGCCGACCGGATGATGCTGATCTGCTCAATGCAATTTTTCGCGGTTTTCACACTGTAAAAGGGGGCGCCGGCTTCCTCCAGCTCCATGAGCTGGTGGAGTGCTGCCACATCGCCGAAAACGTGTTCGACATCCTGCGCAAGGGTGAGCGTCGCGTTGATTCCGAACTGATGGACGTGGTCCTGGAAGCACTGGACACCGTCAACAGCATGTTCGGTCAGGTACGTGAACGGACTGACGTAACTCCGGCGACGCCAGAACTGCTGGCCGCGCTGTCGCGTCTGGCCGAGCCACAATCCGCCGACGAGGCCGCGGCTCCCGAGCCAGAGCCCGAGCCGGTGGTCGAAGTCCAGGCTGCTGCGGTTGCAGAGCCAGCGCCTGGCGACGAGATTACCGATGATGAATTCGAGCAACTGCTCGATTCGCTGCACGGCTCCAGCCCGGTGTCTGCAGCGCCTGCACAGGCGCCAGCAGCAGCGGCCGCGCCGGCGGGTGACGAAATCACCGATCAGGAATTTGAATCCCTGCTTGATCAGTTGCATGGCAAGGGCAAGTTTGCGGCCGATGCTGCAACCGCTCCGGCCCCTGCACCTGTGGCGCAGGGCAGTGCAGCGCCTGCCGGTGACGAAATCACCGACGACGAATTCGAAGCGTTGCTCGATCAACTGCACGGCAAAGGTTCGTTTGACGCCGCGGTAGCGACGCCAGCAGCTGCTGCACCCGTAGCCGTTGCTGCCAAGGCGCCCGCTGCTGCGGCCGCGTCGGACGAAATCACCGATCACGAATTTGAAAACCTGCTCGACGAATTGCACGGCAAGGGCAAGTTCGAGCCTGAGGCGATTGTTGCCAAGGCATCTGCTCCGGCAGCCGCAGCGGCTGCTCCGCCACCGCCGCCACCTGCTGCCAAGCCTGCTCCGGCGCCTGCTGCGAAAGCAGAGCCGGCCAAACCTGCTTCGGCGCCAGCCCCTGCGCGCGCTCCTGCACCCAGCGGCGAAAAGCCGGTGGCGACAGAAGCCGAAACCACGGTTCGTGTCGATACCGCCCGACTGGACGAGATCATGAACATGGTCGGCGAGCTGGTGCTGGTGCGTAACCGCCTGGTACGCCTGGGTCTCAACAGCGGCGATGAAGCCATGTCCAAGGCGGTTTCCAACCTGGATGTGGTCACCGCCGATCTGCAGACTGCGGTGATGAAAACCCGCATGCAGCCGATCAAGAAAGTCTTCGGTCGCTTCCCGCGTCTGGTTCGCGACCTGGCTCGCCAGCTCAAGAAAGAGATCAACCTGGAGCTGGTCGGTGAAGAGACCGACCTCGACAAGAACCTCGTAGAGGCGCTCGCCGATCCGCTGGTCCACTTGGTGCGCAACGCTGTCGACCACGGTATCGAAACGCCGGAAGAGCGCGAAGCCACGGGCAAGTCCCGCGGCGGTCGTGTGATCCTTTCGGCGGAGCAGGAAGGCGACCATATCCTGCTGTCGATCTCCGATGACGGTAAGGGCATGGACCCTAACGTCCTGCGCTCCATTGCTGTGAAACGCGGCGTCATGGACAAGGATGCAGCCGATCGGTTGAGTGACACCGATTGCTACAACCTGATCTTCGCGCCGGGCTTCTCGACCAAGACCGAGATTTCCGATGTGTCGGGTCGCGGTGTGGGCATGGACGTGGTCAAGACCAAGATCTCCCAGCTCAATGGCTCGATTAATATCTATTCGACCAAGGGCCAGGGTTCGAAGATCGTCATCAAGGTGCCGTTGACCCTGGCGATCATGCCGACCCTGATGGTGATGCTGGGCAACCAGGCCTTCGCTTTCCCGCTGGTCAACGTCAACGAAATCTTCCACCTGAACCTGTCGACTACCAACGTGGTTGATGGCCAGGAAGTGGTGATCGTACGTGACAAGGCCTTGCCGCTGTTCTACCTCAAGCGCTGGCTGGTCAGTTCTGCGGCTCATGAGGAACAGCACGAAGGGCACGTAGTGATCCTGACGGTCGGCACTCAGCGCATCGGTTTTGTCGTCGATCAGCTGGTCGGTCAGGAAGAAGTGGTCATCAAACCGCTGGGCAAGATGCTGCAAGGTACGCCGGGCATGTCGGGCGCCACCATCACCGGTGACGGTCGCATTGCCCTGATTCTCGATGTACCGAGCATGCTCAAGCGTTACGCCGCACGGCGTATCTGAACCCGGGGTTGCGGGCAGCCTGGCTGCCTGCGACACCTATTGGAGTGTTTATGGCAGTCAAGGTCCTGGTGGTGGATGATTCCGGTTTTTTCCGCCGCCGCGTTACGGAAATTCTTTCTTCGGACCCCAACATTGTAGTTGTCGGCACCGCCACCAACGGCAAGGAAGCGATTGAGCAGGCGCTGGCACTCAAGCCGGATGTCATCACCATGGACTACGAAATGCCGATGATGGATGGCATTACGGCAGTTCGCCACATCATGCAGCGTATCCCCACCCCGGTATTGATGTTCTCGTCGCTGACGCACGAAGGTGCGCGCGTGACGCTGGATGCTCTTGACGCCGGTGCGGTGGATTTCCTGCCCAAGAATTTCGAAGATATCTCGCGCAATCCGCAGAAGGTAAAGCAACTGCTGTGCGAGAAAATCAACAGCATTTCACGCAGCAACCGCCGTTCCAGCGGCTTCGGTTCAGCCAGTGCAGCTCCGGCCGCACCGGCTCCTTCGACGTTGTCCAGCCGCGCGTCTGCGCCAGCCCCTGCACCTGCCAGGACGGTGCCGTCACGCACGGCGACACCTGCTGCGGCTCCGGCTGCCCCGGCCACTCATGCGCCGGCGCACCCGACTACTTCAGGCACAGCCAAGCGTAAGGCCTACAAACTGGTGGCCATCGGCACCTCAACCGGCGGTCCGGTCGCGCTGCAACGGGTGCTGACTCAATTGCCAGCCAATTTTCCGGCACCACTGGTGCTGATTCAGCATATGCCTGCGGCGTTTACCAAGGCATTTGCCGAACGTCTCGACAAGCTCTGCAAGATCAGCGTCAAGGAAGCGGAAGACGGCGACGTGCTGCGTCCTGGCCTGGCGCTGCTGGCGCCGGGTGGCAAGCAGATGATGGTTGACGGGCGCGGTACGGTGAAGATTCTGCCGGGCGACGAACGCCTCAATTACAAGCCGTGCGTCGACATCACCTTTGGCTCGGCTGCCAAGTCCTACGGCGACAAGGTGCTCTCGGTGGTCCTGACTGGTATGGGTGCCGACGGCCGCGAGGGCGCGCGACTGCTCAAGCAGGCCGGCAGTACCGTGTGGGCGCAGGATGAAGCGAGCTGCGTGATTTATGGCATGCCGATGGCCATCGTCAAGGCCGAACTCGCGGATGCGATCTACAGCCTCGACGACATCGGTCGGCACCTGGTAGAGGCCTGTCTCTGATGGATGTACTGAGCCTTATCGGTCTGATTCTGGCGTTTGTCGCAATCATTGGTGGTAATTTTCTCGAAGGCGGGCACCTCGGTGCCTTGCTCAATGGCCCGGCAGCTCTGATCGTGCTGGGCGGTACGCTCGGTGCTTCGCTGTTGCAGTCGCCGATGAGTGCGTTCATGCGTGCCATGAAAATCATCCACTGGATCATTTTCCCGCCGCGTATCGATCTGCCCGGTGGGGTTGACCGGGTCATCGGCTGGAGCATGACCGCCCGCAAAGAGGGCTTGCTGGGTCTTGAAACCGTAGCCGATTCCGAGCCCGACGGTTATGCCCGCAAAGGGTTGCAACTGTTGGTCGACGGTGCCGAGCCTGCAGCGATTCGCAGCATTCTTGAAGTGGATTTCATCACCCAGGAAACCCGCGATATCCAGGCTGCGAAAGTATTCGAAAGCATGGGCGGCTACGCGCCGACCGTGGGTATCATCGGCGCCGTCATGGGCCTGATTCATGTCATGGGCAACCTGGCTGACCCCAGTCAACTGGGCAGCGGTATCGCCGTCGCCTTCGTTGCCACGATCTATGGTGTGGCCATGGCCAACCTGATCCTCCTGCCAGTGGCGAACAAGCTCAAGGCCATCGCCCACCGTCAGGCGCGCTATCGCGAAATGTTGCTTGAAGGTCTGTTGTCCATCGCCGAGGGTGAGAACCCGCGCTCCATCGAACTCAAGCTGCAAGGCTTCATGGAGTAACAGCGCATGGCTCGCCGTCGTCAGGTCGAAGAACATGAAAATCACGAACGCTGGCTGGTGTCGTATGCCGACTTCATTACCTTGCTGTTCGCGTTTTTCGTGGTCATGTACTCGATTTCCTCGGTCAACGAAGGCAAGTACAAGATTCTGTCCCAGGCATTGGTCGGCGTGTTCAATGACACCGAACGCACCATGAAGCCGATCCCCATCGGTGAGCAGCGCCCGGTTTCAGTCAAGCCCGCCGAGCCGCTGGTCAAGGACAGCGAGCAGACTGACGCAGGCATAGGTCAGGCGTCCGATGACCCGTTGCAGACCATTGCCCAGGACGTGCGCGATGCGTTCGGTGACCTGATCAAGTCCGACCAGATGACTGTGCGCGGCAACGAACTGTGGATCGAGATCGAACTCAACTCCAGCATGCTTTTCGGCAGTGGCGATGCGATGCCCAGCGACAAGGCCTTCACCATCATCGAAAAGGTCGCCGGGATCGTCAAACGCTTCGACAACCCGATCCATGTCGAGGGCTTTACCGACGACCAGCCGATCAGCACTGCACAATTTCCGACCAACTGGGAGCTGTCTTCAGCACGTTCTGCCAGCATTGTGCGCATGCTCGCCATGGACGGTGTCAATCCGGCGCGTCTCGCTTCGGTGGGCTATGGTGAGTTTCAGCCGATCGCCCCCAACACCAGCACCGTCGGACGCGCCAAGAACCGCCGTGTAGTGCTGGTTATTTCGCGCAATCTGGATGTTCGCCGCAGCCTGACCAGCGCTGGATCGGCCAATGTGCAACCGGATGCCGCATTGAGGCGTGCTGGCACACAAACTGCACCGGTGCCAGCAAAGCCGCCGGTACGCGCGAACGCCGTCAATTCTCCGTCACCCGCCCCCTAAACATCGTATCGGTATGGTCGTCGCTGTACGGAAGGAAAAACATTAATGAGAGTCTGGGCAGTAGCCAACCAGAAAGGTGGAGTCGGAAAGACCACCACGACCATTGCCCTGGCCGGTTTGCTGGCCGATTCAGGCAAGCGCGTGGTCGTGGTCGATCTGGACCCTCACGGCTCCATGACCAGTTATTTCGGGCATAACCCGGACGAACTGGAACACAGTGCTTTCGATCTGTTTCTGCATAAAGGCGCGGTGCCGGAAGGTCTTCCCGGCCAGTTGCTGCTGCCTACCAGCGATAAACGTATCTCGCTGATACCCTCCAGCACCGCGCTCGCCACACTGGAGCGTCAATCACCGGGTCAGAGCGGCCTGGGCCTGGTTGTCGCAAAAAGTCTGGCTCAGTTGTGGCAGGATTTTGACTATGCGTTGATCGACAGTCCGCCGCTGCTGGGCGTTCTCATGGTCAATGCCCTGGCGGCCAGCCAGCAGTTGGCGATTCCGGTGCAGACCGAGTTTCTGGCCGTGAAAGGTCTGGAGCGCATGGTCAATACGCTGACCATGATCAACCGTTCGCGCAAGGTGCCGCTGCCTTATACCATCGTGCCGACATTGTTCGACCGTCGTACCCAGGCATCGCTGGGCACCTTGAAATTGCTGCGCGACAGCTTCCCCGAGCATGTCTGGCAAGCCTATGTGCCGGTCGATACACGATTGCGCGATGCCAGCCGACTGGGGCTTACGCCGTCGCAGAACGACAGCAAGAGTCGTGGTGTGATCGCTTACCGGGCATTGCTCAAGCATATGCTCGCCGAGCAGCTCAATGCGCAGGTGGCCTGACGTGAACGTCTACTCTTTCTACATTGTTTGCTCAAGTGATGCCTCAATGCGGCCGATAACTGTATCAGGCTGCACATGCTCCATTTTTTGTTGGGCCCCGGTATGAACCGCCCTGTAGAAGTTGCAACACGACCCAAACTGGCTTTGCAGTCCTACCTGGACGCATTGTTGTACGACGCGACTGAAGTGCTCGAAGAGCCCGTCAGCAGCATCGATGAATTTCAGGCGGCTGTGCTCGAAGAGCAGGCCTTTGATGCGCGGATGCAAGCGCAGATCAAGCCGCTGGCCGTCGCGGTTGCCGCACCGGCTCCGGTGGCTGTAGCGGTCAAGGTTGAGGCGCCTGCGCCAGTGGTTGAAGTCGCTCCGGTGATCGTTGCCGAAGCGCTGCAGGTTGAAGTGGCTCAGGTTGAGGAGGCAGTGCCAACCGTTGCGCTGGTAGAACCGGTCGCCGAGTTGAGCACGCTGGCAGCCCAGCGTACACCGACACCACCGCCGACCAGTGATGGTCGTCCGGCATGGGCTGCCGAGCCGTTCGAATGCCTGTTGTTCGATGTGGCCGGTCTGACACTGGCGGTTCCGTTGGTGTGCCTGGGGTCGATTTATCCGCTGGCGGGGCAGGAGCTGACGCCGCTGTTCGGTCAGCCGGACTGGTTTCTCGGGATCCTGCCTTGTCAGGCAGGCAACCTGAAAGTGTTGGATACGGCGCGCTGGATCATGCCTGATCGCTACCGCGACGATTTTCGCCAGGGATTGCAGTACGTGATTTCGGTGCAGGGATACGAGTGGGGGCTGGCGGTGCATCAGGTCAGTCGTTCGTTGCGTCTTGATCCGAACGAGATCAAATGGCGCGCGCAGCGAGGTCATCGTCCATGGCTGGCGGGCACGGTCATCGAGCACATGTGCGCGTTGCTGGATGTTGCAGAGTTGGCCGAGCTGATAGCCAGTGGCGCGGTCAAGCAGTTGAACAAGTCGAAATAATCATGGGTCGGTGCCAGTGGCGTCACCTGCAAAGAACACACGTGAGGGGTTGGGGTTATGAATAAGTCGTCTGCACAAGGTTCCGAAGATCCTATTCTGCAATGGGTTACGTTCCGCCTGGACAACGAGTCCTATGGCATCAACGTAATGCAGGTGCAGGAAGTGCTGCGCTACACTGAAATCGCCCCGGTGCCGGGTGCGCCAAGCTACGTACTGGGCATTATCAACCTGCGCGGTAACGTCGTGACCGTGATCGATACCCGTCAGCGTTTTGGTCTGGCCCCGGTTGAAGTCAGCGACAATACGCGTATCGTGATCATCGAAGCCGACAAGCAAGTGGTCGGTATCCTGGTCGACAGCGTGGCGGAAGTGGTTTACTTGCGTCAGTCAGAAGTTGAAACTGCGCCTAACGTCGGTAACGACGAATCGGCCAAGTTCATTCAGGGCGTTTGCAACAAGAACGGCGAACTGTTGATTCTGGTTGAACTGGACAAAATGATGTCCGAAGAAGAGTGGTCCGAGCTGGAGAACATCTGATTGATCTTTGAGGTAGCTGTCGTCTTCCTGGGCATTCTCTGGGTTGTCACCCTGTTTATGTTCCTGGCCCATACCAGGCGTCAGCGCAAGCTCGACGCCGGGCGTGACGAGGCGGCTGCCTTGCGGGATCAGCGGATCAAGGAGTTGGCCAGGCGTCTGGACAACTACCAGAACGGCACGGTGCGCATGGGCGAAGCGTTGCATGAGCTGCGTGCCGTCGTTGCGCCGTTGCCCGACAAGCTCACCGCCCTGGAGCAGCGCGATCCCTCCACGCTGTCCTTCGCCCAGGCCGCCCGTCTGGTCGGCATGGGTGCCAGCATCGACGAGCTGACCCAGTCCTGCGGCCTGACCCAGGCCGAAGCGCAATTGATGACCAAACTGCACGGTAATACAGCGAGCTAGTTTCTCGTTCGTATGGCTATCGCTCCCACGCTCCGCGTGGTAATGCAGTTCGTGACGCTCTGCGTCACACAGCGGTTCTGCGACTTCAGATGCATTGAGGTTCGACTCAGGTCACCTTTTCGCCCCTTGGCGAGTTACTTTGACGGGCCAAAGTAACCAAACCCCCTCGCTCCTGTTTCCGGCCCGACTTCGTCGGGTTCCTTCGTCCTGTCACTAACGTCGCACTCTGCGTCGTCAGTGCCATCGCGATAAAAAAGCGCATTTACGATAGCCGTGAGCGCTGGAGAGTTTGGAACCTGTAACTCAGTCCATGCGCCCTTACTGCTCGTCCAGCGCAAACTCGGTCAGACAGAACGTCGGGATCTTCAGGTCGTTAAGACGCTTGGAACCGCCCAGTTCCGGCAGGTCGATAATCGCAGCGGCCTCGTACACTTCGGCACCCATGCGGCGGATCAGGTTGGCGGCGGCGATCAGCGTGCCTCCGGTCGCGATCAGGTCATCGAACATGATGACCGAGTCACCTTCGCACAGGCTGTCGGCATGCACTTCCAGATACGCTTCGCCGTATTCGGTCTGATACGCCTCTGACAGTACATCGGCAGGCAGTTTGCCTTGTTTGCGGAACAGCACCAGTGGCTTGTTCAGCTGATAGGCGACCACCGAACCAATCAGAAAACCCCGCGCGTCCATGACGCCGATATGGCTGAACTCGGCATCGATGTAGCGCTGCACGAAGCTGTCAATCACCTGACGGGTGGCCTTGGGCGATTGGAACAGGGGCGTGATATCGCGGAAGACCACGCCCGGCTTTGGGAAGTCCACGACCGGGCGGATGAGGGATTTGAAGTTCGATTGATCGAAAGTCATCAGGGGGTTCCATGGCAGTTTTGGCCGACAGTTTAAGCCGACCCGCCAAAGATCGCACGTTTCAGCTTTGCATCGACCCGCCAGCCAGCGCACACAGCTCGATGGGGGCGAGGATGTGAATCTCTTTGCCCTCGGCAGAAATCAGCTGATTTTGCTGGAACCGGGTAAATACACGGGACACCGTCTCGACTGCCAGACCCAGGTGATTACCGATTTCATTGCGCGACATGCTCAGTCGGAACTGATTGGCCGAAAAGCCTCTGGCGCGGAAGCGTGCAGACAGATTGATCAGAAAGGTGGCGATACGCTCATCGGCGGTCTTTTTCGAGAGCAGCAGCATCATTTGCTGATCGTCGCGGATCTCACGGCTCATGACGCGCATCAACTGCCGACGCAGCTGCGGCAGTTTCACGGACAGTTCGTCCAGACGCTCGAAAGGGATCTCGCAGACCGATGTGGTTTCCAGTGCCTGCGCCGAGACCGGGTAAGCCTCGGCGTCCATGCCTGACATGCCCACCAGTTCGCTGGGCAGGTGAAAGCCGGTGAGCTGTTCTTCACCGCTGTCACTGATATTGAAGGTTTTCAGTGCCCCGGAACGCACCGCGTAGACCGACTCGAAGGTGTCCCCCTGACGAAACAGAAACTCGCCTTTTTTCAGGGGGCGGCCGCGTTTGACGATCTGGTCAAGGCAGTCCATGTCTTCGGTATTCAACGAAAGGGGCAGGCACAACGGCGCGAGACTGCAATCCTTGCAATGAGCCTGGGTTTGAGCGCGCGACTTGACTGGCTCGGACATCACTTAATTCCTTGTGGGAAATCACACATAAGCTGTAAGGGTAACTCACCCGTGCTTGTCGGGGCCAGCCCGCAAATCTTTCGCAGTCATCAAGGTCGCAGACTGTCTGCCGATAACCCTGTATTCCTTCAGCCACATCAGGATGCCTTGGCATGTCAACGACACTCCCGTTGATCAACAGCATTACGATACGGACTGCGACCTCGCAGACCACCTACAGTTATGCCGAGCAAAGCACTGCCGAGACATCTGCAAGCGAGACAAAGGGCATACAGGTCAATTTGTCCGCAGAAGGCAAGGCGGCTGCTTCATCGTCCTCCAAAAACGCCGATATCGAGCAGAGCGGTCTGCCTGCTTCCGTGCAGAAGATCCTCAAGGCGATTCGCGAGCTTCAGCGCAGGATCGAGGAAACCATGGAGCAGATCCAGAAGGCCCTGAATGACCCCAGCCTGAGCCCCGAGGAGCGACGGACCAAGGCCGCGGCACTGCAGACCGTGCTCAGCACGTTGCAGGCGCAGGTGAGCAATTCCACGGCCGATATGTCGTCGCTCATGAACGGCCTGGGCTCCAGTGACGCCGACAAGACCAAGGCGGGGATGCTGGTTCTGGCCAAAATGTAGAGCCTGGACGCGGGTCATATCACTCGGGAGAACTGCTGTCTGTTGTGCCGGGTCAGGTAAGCATCGAAGACCATGCACACTGCGCGTACCAGCAGTCGGCCTGCCGGTCTGACTTCAATGCCCGTCTCATTCAGCGTAATCAGCCCGTCGCTGGCCATGCCGAGCAGTTGCGGCCACGCTTCGCTGAAATAGTCCCTGAAATCGATGCAAAAGGTCTTCTCGATCTCGCCGAAATCCAGGGTGAAGCCGCAGATCAATTGCTGAATGATGGCGCGCCTGATGCGGTCGTCATCGTGGCAGATCAGTCCACGTCGAGTTGCGGGCTGGTCGCTGTCCAGCAGCCTCAGATACTCGCTCAGGTCGCTGCTGTTCTGGCTGTACAGCTCACCAACCTGACTGATGGCCGAGACACCCAGGCCGATCAGGTCGCAGTGACCGTGCGTGGTATAGCCCTGAAAGTTGCGTTGCAGGGTCAGGTCTTCCTGAGCGATGGCCAGGTCGTCGTCGGGCAGGGCGAAATGGTCCATGCCGATGTAGCGATAACCGGCGTTGCCCAATTGCTCGACGGTGCGCTCCAGCATCAGCAGTTTGCTCGCTGCATCCGGCAGATCCGCAGCGTCGATGCGCCGCTGCGGCATGAAGCGCTCGGGCAGATGCGCATAGTTGAACACCGACAACCGATCGGGCTGCAGATCGATGACCTTGTCCACGGTGTGGCTGAAAGTCTGCGGGTTCTGTGCGGGCAGGCCGTAGATCAGATCAATATTCACCGAACGAAATTGCAGCGTGCGCGCCGCTTCGACTATCGCGCGGGTCTCTTCCAGGCTTTGCATGCGGTTGATCGCCCGCTGCACCGTCGGGTCAAGGTCCTGCACGCCCAGGCTGACCCGGTTGAAACCCAGCTCGCGCAGCATTCCCATCGTCGACCAGTCCGCTTCGCGAGGATCAATCTCGATGCCATAGTCGCCGGAATCGTCGTCCAGCAGGTTGAAGTGTGAGCGCAGTTGCGCCATCAAGCGGCGCAGTTCGTCGTGACTGAGAAAGGTCGGCGTACCACCGCCCAGGTGCAGTTGCTCTACCACCTGATCGTGCGCCAGGTGACAGGCGAGCATTCGCATCTCGTGTTCGAGCCGTTTCAGGTAGGCCTGAGCCCGTCCGCGGTCCTTGGTGATGACTTTGTTGCAGGCGCAGTAGTAGCAAATGTTCGCGCAGAAGGGCAGATGCACGTAAAGCGACAACGGACGTGATGCCTTGCGGCTTTCGCGCAGCGCATGCAGCAGGTCGAAGGCGCCCACTTGGGTATCGAACTGCGCTGCAGTCGGATAGGACGTATAGCGCGGCCCCGCCACATCGTAACGATGGATCAGGTCTGAATCCCAACGAATGGCGTCAAACATGCGCGCGTTTCCCGGTCTGGCTGGCGATGTCGCGAGCATACGCAGGAGGCCGGGGGGCGGCGTTGATGTGGATCAAGTGGCAAGAGCTGCCAGCGTCAGTGCCCCATCAGCCAGTGCTGGTGGGGGCCTGGCAAGGTCCAGATACCGAAGACCATCACCAGCAAACCTCCCGCCATGCGCACACCACGCTTGCGTAACAAGACCGTGGTGCGCTCGGCAGCCAGACCGGTGGCCAGCAGAACCGGCCAGGTGCCCAGCCCGAAGGCCAGCATCAGCAGCGCGCTGTCGAGAGGGTTGCCCTGACTGGCGGCCCACAGCAGGGCGCTGTAGACCAGCCCGCAAGGCAGCCAGCCCCACAGCGCACCGAGCATCACGGCGCGCGGCACACTGGACACCGGCAACAGTCGACTGGCCAAGGGTTGCAAATAGCGCCACAGGCCTCGGCCGAGACGTTCTATATAAGTGAGCCCGCTCCACCAGCCGGCCAGGTACAGCCCCATCATGATCAGCAATACGGCAGCGACGATGCGCAAGCCCGTCGCCAGCGGACTTTGTGCCACCGCCCAGCCGACCAGTCCGGAACACAGGCCAGCTGCGGCGTAACTGAGAATGCGCCCCAGGTTGTAGGCCAGCAGCAAACGAAACCGGCGACTGCGCTGTTCCTTGGGGATGGCCAGCGTCAGGGCGCCCATCAGGCCACCGCACATGCCCAGGCAGTGACCACCGCCCAGCAGCCCGAGAATGAACGCCGAGAACAGCATCGAGGCGAGTTCAAACATCGCATTTCTCGTCCGGGCCCGACTGCGGAGACTCAGGCGGGACATGCTCCACAGGCGGCGTGTCATCGAACAAGATGCTGTGTGCCGGACCTTCCATGTCGTCGTACTGACCGCTGTCCACTGCCCAGAAGAACACGTAGATCGCCACGCTCACCAGCAGCAGAGCGGCAGGGATCATGATGTAAAGGGCGGGCATGAAACCTCCGGTGCAGATTGGGGGGCAAGGGCACGACGCGGCAGGCGGGTCAGGCGCAAGGCGTTGAGCACTACCGTCAGTGAACTGATCGACATGCCGATCGCCGCCCACACCGGAGTGATCCAGCCCAGGGCCGCGAAGGGCAGCATGAGGCCATTGTACAGACCGGCCCAGAGCAGGTTTTCGATAATGACGCTACGCGTGCGTCGGGCCAGATTCAGCGCGTCGATCAGCACCGGGAGGCGGTTGCACAGCAGCACTGCGTCAGCGCTGGTTTTGGCGAGGTCGGTGGCCGAGCCCATCGCCACACTGATGTCGGCTGCTGCCATGACCGGTACGTCGTTCACCCCGTCACCGATCATCAGCACCTTGCGCCCCTGAGCCTGAAGCCGGCGCAGCACCTCCAGCTTATCGTCCGGGCGCAGGCCGCCACGCGCCTCGTCGATGCCCAGCGCCTGCGCGACGCTGTCAACCATCGGTGAGCTGTCGCCTGACAACAGCAGCGTTTTCCAGCCTCGCGACCGGCATGCCTGTAACAGGATGTCGGCATCCTCGCGCAGTCGGTCGTCCAGCACCAGCCATGCGAGAGGGCCCTGCGTATCGCCCAGCAACAGCCATTGGCCGCAACGCCCGGTTGGCAAGGGTGTTTCAGCACCGCTCAGCGCGCAGACGAATGCCGCCTCGCCGATGCGCAGCAGATGCCCGTCAACACGACCTTCCAGCCCCAATCCCGGTGTGCTGAGCACCTCTTCGGCAGCCTTTGGTGCTCGACCGAACGCGCGGGCGATGGGGTGCTCGGAGCGGTTTTCCAGGGCCGCCGCCAGTTCCAGGCAGCGATTGGCGTCCAGCTCGCGCAATGGGTGAATGCTGCGCAACGTCAGGCGTCCTTCGGTCAGAGTGCCGGTCTTGTCGAAGATGACCGTGTCGATCTGGTTGAGGCCTTCGAGCACATGACCCCGGGTCAGCAGCAGGCCGAGCTTGTGCAGCGTGCCGGTCGCCGCAGTCAAGGCGGTCGGTGTCGCCAACGAGAGTGCGCAGGGGCAGGTGGCGACGAGCATGGCCAGGACGATCCAGAATGCGCGCGATGCGTCCAGCTGCCACCAGATCACCCCGATCAGTGCGGCCGCGATCAGCGAAAACAGCAGAAAGGTCTGTGCCGCCCGGTCGGCAATCTGCGCGAGTCGGGGCTTTTCTGCCTGCGCGCGTTCGAGCAGCCGGACAATGGCCGAAAGACGGGTTTCGTGGCCCAGCGCCGTCACGGCAACGGTCAGTGGGCTTTCGACATTCAGCGTTCCTGCGGTGACCGCATCGCCCACTCTGCGCATCTGTGGCAAGTATTCGCCGGTCAACAGCGATTCATCGATACTGGAGCGACCCTCGAGGATTTTGCCATCGGCCGGTATCACTGCACCGGGCTGTACCAGCACCCGATCGGCCAAGTGCAGTTCGCTGAGCATGATGCGCTGGCTCTGGCCGTCGTCGCTGAGGCGCAGGCATGAGGCGGGCAGCACGTTGACCAGTTGGGCCGTGGCCGCTGCCGTGCGCTCGCGGGCGCGGCGTTCCAGGTAACGTCCTGCCAGCAGGAACAGTGCAAACATGCCGACTGCATCGAAATACAGCTCGCCAGCGCCGGTGACGGCGGTCCAGATCCCCGCGGCGTAGGCCGCGCCTATTGCCAGCGACACCGAGACATCCATTGTCAGGTGGCGGCTGCGCAGGTCGCGCAAGGCACCGCGAAAGAATGGCGCGCAACTGTAGAAGACGATCGGCGTGGTCAGAAACAGCGCCACCCAGCGCAGAATGGTGTGCATCTGCGGGCTGAGGTCGATATTGAATTCCGGCCAGGTGGCCATGGTGGCCATCATGGCCTGAAACCACAGCAGGCCGGCTACGCCCAGTTGTCGCAACGCCAGACGATTGTCACGCGCCAGGCGTTCGGCTGCGCGGTCGGCCTGCCATGGATGGGCGACATAGCCAATCGCGTGCAGCTCGCTCAGCAATTGGCTGAGCGCAAGCTGGTCGGGGTGCCAGCGCACCAGCAGGCGATGAGTGGACAGATTCAGGCGCGCTTCGGCCACTGCTGGCAGCCGCCCCAAGCGTTGCTCGATCAGCCAGCCGCAGGCCGCGCAACTGATGCCTTCGACAAGCAGGGTGGCTTCTGAAAGGTCGCCGTCGTGGCTCACGAAGGGCGCCTGTACGTCGGTGCGGTCGTAGAGCACCAGTTCCTCGAACAATTGGCTGGGCAGGCTTTCCGGGTTGGCCGAGGTTTCACTGCGGTGGCGGTAATAGTTGTCCAGACCGCTGGCGACGATGGCCTCGGTCACTGCCTGACAACCGGGGCAGCACAGCTGTCGGGTGGCACCGAGCACTATCGCGTTGAAATGGCTGCCCGCTGGAACCGGTAAGCCGCAGTGGTAGCAGTGCAGCGGAGCAGGAGAGGAGGGCTTGGCCACGCTCAGTCTTTCCGGCGTTGCGCGGCTTGCAGGGGCTCGTCACCCAGGGTCACGTCGTCAGTGCCGATCTGTTCCTCCTCGAAGAGGCGCCAGGTCTGCTCGCCTTCGACACCCAGCAGTTCCACAAAACGCCGACCATCGACCTTGTCCTGCAACTGACCGATGTAACGGCCCGGTTCCGACGGGCTGCGGGTCAGGAACACCCGGCGATCACTGGCAGGGCGCGTGGGCGAAATGAGGTTGAGTTCCAGACGCTCCGGGTTGCTGTTGCCGCTCAGGTGCAGCCCGACTTCTCCGGTCAGCTCATCCAGGTGCAGGCGCGCGTGCAGTTTGAGGGTCTGGGCGAGCACTTCGCGATTCAACGAGCGATTGATGCCTTTGCCGGCCTCGTAATAGTTATCGGTGACCAGCGGATCCGGGTGGGTCACGGCGATGAACACCATCGACAGGCTCAAGGTCACCGAACCGGTGAGGATGGCGATGATGATCCATGGCCAGAGGTGCCGGTACCAGGGGCTTGCAGCAGTCGCAGCGGGCATGACGGTGCTCTTAACGAATGGGTGGGCCGAGGAAGCGGCTTTGGGTCTCGACCTGAGTATCGCTGTCGATGTCCTTGAGGGTAAAGGTTACCTCGTTGCTGTGCGACGGCAGTTTTTCCGGCGCACTGGACAGCTCCACCGGCAGGCTGACGATTTCGCCCGCCGGGACACTGATTTCCCGACGGCCCTGCAGCCTCAGGTCGGGCAGGCCGCTGGCCTGCAGCACATAGGTGTGGTCCACCTGATCCTTGTTCATCACTTTCAGGCTGTAGACGTTTTCGATCCGGCCTTCGGCGTTTTCCCGGAACAGCATGCGGTCCTTGCTGACCTCCAGACCCACCAGCGTGCGCATGCAGAAAGCAGCCGTCAGCAGCGCAATCATCAGCAGCAGGACCAGCGCATAACCGACCAGACGTGGGCGCAGAGTGCGGGTGCGTTGCCCGGACAGATTGTGTTCGGTGGTGTAGCGAATCAGGCCGCGAGGGTAGTCCATCTTGTCCATGACCGTATCGCAGGCATCGACGCACGCCGCACAGCTGATGCACTCCACCTGCAGGCCGTCACGAATGTCGATGCCGGTCGGGCAGACCTGCACGCACATCGTGCAGTCGATGCAGTCACCCAGCCCCAGTGCCTGAGGATCAGCCTCCTTCTTGCGCGGGCCTCGGGCTTCGCCACGATTCTGGTCGTAGGAGATGATCAGCGTGTCCTTGTCGAACATCACGCTCTGGAATCGCGCATAGGGGCACATGTAAATGCATACCTGTTCGCGCAGCCAGCCGGCATTCAGGTAAGTGGCCAGGGTAAAGAAACCGACCCAGAAATAGGCCCAGCCATCCGCCTGGCCCGTGAACAGATCCACGCACAGCGCGCGGATGGGTGAGAAATACCCGACGAAGGTCATGCCGGTGGCAAGCCCGATCAGCAGCCACAGGCTGTGCTTGGCGAACTTGCGCAGCAGTTTGCCGGCACTCACCGGGGCATGGTCGAGCCTGATGCGCTGGTTGCGGTCGCCTTCAGTGACTTTCTCGCACCACATGAAGATCCAGGTCCAGACACTCTGCGGGCAGGTATAGCCACACCAGACCCGGCCGGCATAAACGGTGATGAAGAACAGCCCGAACGCTGCAACGATCAGAATGCCGGACAAGAGGATGAAATCCTGTGGCCAGAACGTCGCGCCGAAGATGTAGAACTTGCGTTCCGGCAGGTTCCACCAGACCGCCTGATGCCCGCTTCGATTCAGCCAGACCGTGCCGAAGAAGATAAGCAGCAACAGGGCGCCGCCGAGCATCCGCACATTTCGAAACAGACCCTTGAACGCGCGGGTCTGGATTTTCTCGCGCGAAGCGTAGAGGTCGGTGAATTCGCCGTTTATTTCGGATGCCGGGGTGATGTCGTGTACTGGAATCTGCTTGGTCATCGATGAGTCCAGCGGCGGTGGCCTGGCCCCGGCCTATAAAGGTCTGGCAGGTTCACACCCGCGTTCAACGTGATGCACGTGAATAAACGGCCGCTTCTTCATTCAACTGGCTGACCCAGGGATTGAGCAGCGCGACCCCGCACG
This sequence comes from Pseudomonas sp. MWU16-30316, assembly GCF_020515645.1. Taxonomy (NCBI): domain Bacteria; kingdom Pseudomonadati; phylum Pseudomonadota; class Gammaproteobacteria; order Pseudomonadales; family Pseudomonadaceae; genus Pseudomonas; species Pseudomonas sp. MWU16-30316. The sequence continues at coordinate 1,281,734 of NZ_JAIZAZ010000001.1, forward strand.
ACTGAAAGTCCATTGTGTTGCGTGTGACCACGGTCATGCCATGCACCAGCGCAGTGGCGGCGATCAGCGCATCGCTTTCGCTGCGCGGGTCGGGAACGTGCAATTGCGCGCAGCGCCTTGCGACCTGAGTGTCGACTGTCAGGATACGTCCGGCGAACGCCTTCATTACATGCTGGTCGAGCCACATTCGCAATACAGCGCCTTGTGTCGGGTCGCGGCGTTCGATGCGCAGGATACCTGTTTCGAGTTCAAGAATCGTGATGGACGAGATGAACAGGCTGGAGGCCATCTGCGTTCGCGACCAACGGAGCACGTTCGCATCGGCGTTGCGTTTTCTGAGTTCGGACACCACGTCGGTGTCGAGCAGGAACATCAGGACAGGTCAACCGGTCGAGTCGTGATGACAGCCCGTTGCGGCTCGAATTCGATATCGAAGTGCGCCGGCATGATCAACAAGTCAGCGATGCTCTCTGCACTGCCGGTCAGTTGCAGGTACGCCTCGATCGAAAGCAGCACATGGGCAGGGCGGCCTCGGTCGGTAATGAACACCGGGCCTTCATTCGCGGCCTTCTTGGCCCCGCTGGTGTCTTGGTTGAATTCGCGGCTTGAGAGGGTTGTTGTCATGAAAGCGACCTCTGGAATGGGCAGACACATCGTTGTCATAATGAGCAATTCTAAGCGTGTAGAGATGTAACTACAATGCGTGCAGTGACGCAAATTACTACCGCGCACTGCTTGCCTGGTATCCCGATGCTAAAAATCCACTTGGTCTGAAGGTTCCTGACGCAGCATATGGGTCAGCTTTGCTGACTACGGCGTATGCAGTGCTTATCTGCATGCGCGTCAGTGCGCGTCGCCAGCTTCTCTTGGTATTTCAGATTGCAAAAATGCAAAATTTATTACCGAAGCCCGTCACGTAGGCGTGGAGTAATAAGCAGCCCCTATGACTGGGCTACTTATTAAACGTCGTGCCGTTTGTCACTCAAAGAACTGCCGTCGGTATCTAATAGCCGACCTATCAGTTCTGATAGTAGAGTTTCAGCAGATGTTTGTAATAATGAGTACAGCCGAAATGCTCTGAGTAACGCTCTCTGTCCGTGTTTTGGTTCTGGGGTTTTAGTTTTCATGAGGGTTTTGATATGTCTAACTACAGGCTTTTTCCTTGTGCGTTGTTCAGCACATTGTTATTGATGTGCGGGTGCGTTAGTGATGTGAAAAATGAAAGCCCAGACGCTGTGGCGAGCGCGGTCGGGCCGAAGGGCATAATAAGGCATATTATATTTGCTTCTGACCCTCAATACCCTTGGTCAAAGGATAAAAAAAACATAGAGGACAGTCTGGGCGCTTTGCCGCACCAGCAATCGCAGGACGTCCTACTGCCATCCCGTTCCTCGGTTAACGAGGTCAGTACTGAAGACCTCATCAGAAATCAATATTCTGCGATACAAAAATGGCGTGCCGGAGCCATGGGCGGGACAGGCAATAACCCGGTCATCATAAACGGAGACATGACGGCGTTTGGCCATGGCGATGAAAGGGCATTTTTGTACGGGACACTGGATTCAATATTGTCGACGAATTGGTATTTTGGACTGGGTAATCATGATTATAAGAACAATGTGGGTAACTGCCAAAACAACGGCTGCGCCAGAGACAGTATGAACGACCTCATTGGCCGGATGGGCGGTAATAATATGGATTACAGTCTGGATAATGGCGGTGGTCTTCCTCCAACCAAGCGATATTCCGGAAGCTTTGCTTACTATAAAGATTTGGGTAGGGTACGGTATATTCAATTGAATCTGGAGCCTTCTTATATCAACTGGTTTTATTCCTTAGGCACACCGCTGGTCAGGTCAAAGTATGAGTTTGATATCCAGTCACCTGTCGAAAATGGTTGGCTGGAGCGTGTGCTGATAGATGCAAGGGCTCAGAGGAAATTCGTTATTATCGGCATGCATGATCCGGCTGAATGGACGTATTCCCCTAACTCGCGCACGAGAGAAATATTAACTCGGTTCCGTAACTTACTAAAGCTCTACGATGTTTCAGCTATCTTTGCGGGCCACTTCCACGCCAGCGCTGGACGCTACTCCAGCACTTATGATGGGGTGCCTGTTTTTCTGAGTGGCTCGGCAACTGAAGAAACTTTTCTCATTGTTGATGTCAATGAAAGTTCTAGTCTTTTTCAGGTTTGGCTCGTTAAGAACAATAATCCGCAAGCCGCTCAATATTTGGGTGCGTTGCCGTTGAAACTGTCCGTTGCTGTTCCTCCCGTTGACGAATATGACAATGCAGGGCTTTGGGGGCGCTGGGGGGGCACGGCATCTTGTTCAGAGACGCAGCATATAAATGGTTTTCAGGTCAAAGCGGAAAAGTGGCAAGGTAACAGTGACGATACAGCCATCAACGCGATCGTTATGTATTGCAATAATAATCAGGTATTAAGGAGCGAGGAAGCGGGCTGGGGAGACTGGACCGCGATCGTTCGCTGTCCTTCAGGCAAAGCTGTGGACGGGTTTCAGTTGAAAATGGAGGCTCATCAAGGAAACGGTGACGACACTGCGGTGGACTCCGTCAGGCTCGTCTGTGAAGGAGATCAGTATATAGCTGCACCTTACGACACAAACTATGGTGTCTGGAGGAAAACTTACCGTTGCCCCACCGGAATGGTTGCCACCGGCTTTGAAACCCGCGTCGAAACCTATCAGGGTAGCGATGACGATTCTGCGTTGAACGGCATGCGGATGAGATGCAGTCCCAAGCCTTGATCTATCGCTGATGGCAGTCGTAGTTTTTTGCGCTATCACGATGCCAGGTTTTGCTATCGGCAAAACAACATCACTTGGGCTCTGCCGGTTTCTCCTGACGCGACAGGCTGTAAACATAGGCAGCCAGAATGTGAACGCGGTCATTGCCTTGCAGTGCTTGCTGAGCAGGCATCTGGCCCTGGCGGCCATCACGAATGGTCTGCTGCAACTGCGCGAAGCTGGAACCGTAGATAAACGCACTGGGGTGGGTCAGGTCCGGCGCGCCGAGAATCGGCATTCCCTTGCCCTCTGGCCCATGACAGGCAACGCACAGGCTGGCGAAGGTCTTTTGTCCGGCCACCGGGTCAGCTTTCGCATCCTCCGGTAGCGGGCGGGCGTCCAGCTGCGTCAGCACGTAGGCCGCCACATCGCGAACACCCTGTTCGCCGAGCACGCTGCCCAGAGCCGGCATCACGCCCATACGCCCGGCGAGGATGGAGGTCTTGATCGCCTGGGCATCGCCGCCCCAACGCCAGTCGGCATCGGTCAGATTGGGGAAGCCGTAGGCACCTTTCGCGTCAGAGCCGTGGCAGACCGAGCAGTTGGACGCAAACAGGCGAGCACCGATTTTCAACGCCTGCGGATCTTTGGCCACTTCCTCGACGGGCATGGCGGCGTACTTGGCAAACAGCGGCCCGTAACGGGCTTCGGCGTTTGCCACTTCCCGCTCCCATTCGTGGACACTGGTCCAGCCTTGCTGGCCGTCGGAGAATTGCGTCTTGCTGTCCTGGTCACGGTATTCATAACCGGGCAGCAAACCCTGCCAGTTGCCCAGGCCCGGGTACAGGAGCAGATAGCCCAACGCAAAGACGATGGTCGCTATGAATAGGTAGAACCACCATCTGGGTAGCGGGTTGTCGTATTCCTCGATACCGTCGAATGTATGGCCGACAGTTTCATCCGTGGGTTCGTCGGGCTGACCTTTGCGCGTGGACACAAGCAGCCAGAGCATGGCGATGATGGTGCCCAGGGTCAGGACCGCGACGTACAGGCTCCAGAACGTACTCATGACCGGCCGTCCCGTTCAGCCCTGGCAGTTTCGACCTTGCCGATGGCCTCGGGATCATCCGCGAAAGGCAGCAGGGTCGCGTCGTCGAAGTCTGCCTTGCGGGCAGGGCTGAACACCCACAGCATCAGGCCGATGAACGCCACCATCACGACCAGTGTGCCAAGGCCTCGAATCATTCCGATGTCCATCATGTTCACCGTTTGCTCTTGATGAGCGTGCCAAGGCCTTGCAGATAGGCCACCAGCGCGTCCATTTCGGTCTTGCCCTGTACCGCAGCCGCCGCACCGGCGATATCCGTGTCGGTGTAAGGGGTGCCGAGGGTACGCAGCACCTGCAGCTTTTTCGCAGTCTGCGTGCTGTCGATGGTCTTCTCGGCCAGAAACGGATAAGCCGGCATGATCGAGGTCGGGACCAGGTCGCGCGGGTTGTTCAGGTGTACACGGTGCCACTCGTCCGAGTAACGACCGCCGATCCGTGCCAGGTCCGGCCCGGTGCGTTTGGAGCCCCACAGGAAAGGATGATCCCAGACGCTTTCGCCTGCCACCGAGTAATGCCCGTAGCGCTCGGTTTCGGCGCGCAGCGGTCGGATCATCTGCGAGTGGCAACCGACGCAGCCGTTGGCGATGAATACATCACGGCCTTCCACCTCAAGCGCGCTGCGTGGCTTCATGCCCTCGATAGGCTGGTTGGTCACGTCCTGAAAAAACAGCGGGACGATCTGCGTCAGTCCGCCGATGCTCACGGCAATCACCATGAAGAAGGCCAGCAGGCCGATGTTTTTTTCCAGCGCATCATGCTTCATCAATGCGCCCCCGCGACTGCGATACGGGTGGCCGCCTCGGCCGCCTGCGGGTCCGAGGCACGTATCGTACGCACGACGTTGTAGGCCATCAGCAACATACCGCTGGTGAAAATCGCGCCGCCGATGGCCCGCACGATATAGCCCAAGTGGCTGGCCTGCATGGTTTCGATGAAGGAATAGGTCAACGTGCCATCGTCGTTCACCGCGCGCCACATCAGGCCCTGGGTGATGCCATTGACCCACATCGAGGTGATGTAAAGCACGGTGCCGACGGTCGCGAGCCAGAAGTGTGTGTTGATCAGGCTGACGCTGTACATATGCGGTCGGGCATAGAGTTTCGGAATCATGTGGTAGATCGATCCGATGGTAATCATCGCGACCCAGCCCAGCGCCCCGGCGTGGACATGGCCGATGGTCCAGTCCGTGTAGTGCGAAAGCGAGTTGACGGTCTTGATTGCCATCATCGGGCCTTCGAAGGTCGACATGCCATAGAACGCCAGCGAGACCACCAGAAAGCGCAGTATCGAATCGGTCCGCAACTTATGCCACGCGCCCGACAGCGTCATCATGCCGTTGATCATCCCGCCCCAGCTGGGCACCAGCAGAATGATCGACATGACCATGCCCAGCGACTGCGCCCAGTCCGGCAGCGCGGTGTAGTGCAGATGGTGCGGACCGGCCCAGATATACAGGGTGATCAATGCCCAGAAATGCACGATGGATAAACGATAGGAGTAGACCGGGCGCTCGGCCTGCTTGGGCACGAAGTAATACATCATGCCGAGAAAACCGGTGGTCAGGAAAAAACCGACGGCATTGTGTCCGTACCACCACTGGATCATGGCGTCGGTCGCGCCAGCGTAGGCCGAATAGGATTTGAACAGGCTGACCGGCAACGAGATATGGTTGACGATGTGCAGCATGCCGGTCACCACGATGAACGCGCCGTAGAACCAGTTGGCGACGTAGATATGCCGGGTGCGGCGTTTGACGATGGTGCCGAAAAACACTGCAGCGTAGGCGGCCCAGACGATGGCCAGCAGAATCGCCACCGGCCATTCGAGCTCGGCATATTCCTTGGTGGTGGTGTAGCCCATCGGCAGGGTCACGATGGCGCCGACGATCACGGCCTGCCAGCCCCAGAAGGTGAAGGCCGCCAGACCATCGGAAATCAGCCGCGTCTGGCAAGTGCGTTGCACCACGTAATAAGAGGTGGCGAACAGCGCGCAGCCGCCGAAGGCAAAGATCACCAGATTGGTGTGCAGCGGGCGCAGGCGTCCGAAGGTGGTCCATTCAAGTTCCAGGTTCAGCCCTGGCCAGACCAGTTGCGAAGCAATGAACACGCCCAGGCTCATGCCGACCACACCCCAGACCACAGCCATGATGGCAAACTGGCGCACCACGGTGTAGTTGTAGGTTGTAGGACTGATTGTTGTGCTCATTGCAGACTTCCACGATTCAGAGGGTTACCGCAGACGTAATCGGGCCAGGGCGATGCAGCGCTGGCAATCGCATCGAAGCACACCGAAGAGGCAGGGGCAGGAACAGACAGGCACATCAATGAGCGTCAAAGGGCTGCGGCAGACGCGTGTCACGAGTTTAGCGTTGAAACAGGGGGTGTGGGAAGTCGCAGGTTCTGTACGAAAAGATGCTGCGCAATGCGTCAGCGAGTATTCCGCACCCCGTTGCAGGGTGCGGAGTTCACGCATCGCCGCTGGACTGGAACACAGCGGTGGCGACCTTCGCGTACAGACGAGTTGATCAGGACCCGCGCAAAGACTGTCACGTATGTTCAGTCGGCAGTAACACCTGTCATTGCCCAGCAAATCGGCCTGAGCAGGCATATGACTCTGGTGACCGACTCAGCGGTGTTGTTGCAATGTGCGAGGCCAGTGCCGTCAATGAAACCGCCCGGCGGTGTCAGGTTTGGGGCGCTCATCGCCTGGGTACTTTACCTAGTGCACCTTGACAGAGTACCCGGGCAGACCTGAATGGCGGCTGTCCGACGGGGCGGGGCGTCTCGATGCGCCGTGCGCTCGCGATTCGTACGGGATTCGCGACCCGGTTCGCCGCTATAGTGATGGGCTACTTTGCGACCCACCTGAATGAGGCAAACATGAGCAACGGCTTTAAGCCCGGTATCGGTCAGGATCAATGGCTGCAGCTGGTCAGTGAAAGAGGCTGGCTGTGGACGCCCGCGCAACTTGCGGGTGCGCTGGACGCGCCGACCCTGTTGCTGGCGCATGGTGCAGGTGCACCGATGGACAGCGACTTCATGAACCGCATGGCGGCTGATCTGGCGGCGCAAGGTATCAGCGTCCTGCGCTTCGAGTTTCCTTACATGGCGCAGCGGCGTCGGGGCGGCAGCAAGCGCCCCCCCAATCCACAGGCACAATTGCTGGAGTGCTGGAGAGAGGTGTTCGCCTGTGTGCGTGCTCACATCCGCGGGCGTCTGGCGGTCGGCGGCAAATCAATGGGCGGGCGGATGGCCAGCCTGATCGCCGATGAGCTTGAGGTCGATGCGCTGGTGTGTCTAGGGTATCCGTTCTACGCCGTGGGCAAGCCTGAAAAACCACGCGTGGCGCATCTGGCCGACCTTAAGACACCCACGCTGATCGTGCAGGGCGAACGCGACGCGCTAGGCAATCGCGAAGCCGTAGAAGGCTATGCATTGTCGAGTGCCATTCGGCTGCACTGGTTGCCGACTGCCAATCACGACCTCAAAGCCCTGAAGGTCGCGGGTATCAGCCATGAGCACTGCCTGGCTGAGTCCGCGAGAGAGATTGCCGGGTTCCTGCGCACCTGAGTCACCGGCAAGGCAGGCCGATGGTGGTTCGCATTTTACCCACCTTGCCGTCGGCGATGACCTGCCATATCCACTGAGCGGGGGACTGTTCCAGCTCCGATCTCAGCGTCAGCCGACCCGTCAGTGAGGACGTCCTGAAAGGCTGTGAGTTGATGCTCGCGGCAAAGCGGCCTTCATGGGTTGCAGGTTGAACGCAGCGTTGGCGTGAGGGAGTCGGACGGTGCATGGGCTGGCCCTGGGAAACTCCTGAAAACGGTGACAGGGCGTTACGCCTTTAGCGCAACGCCCTGCCGGATGAACAATGGGTTCAGCAATCGGTCATCTGATGCCTACGCCGAGACTGGAATTGTGACTCTTCAGTTTGAAGTTGCCGCCAGTGACCATGTTTTTCACGTAATACCAGTTCCATCCGCCGATGCCGGCGCTTGAAACAGTCGACGACCAATAGTTGCCGTTGCCCATCGGCCAGCGATTGCCGTACAGGTTATAGATCTCCACCAGTTCGTGAATGGTCGGAATCCTCGCGCTGTTGTTGCCCGCGTTTTTGCTGATCTGAGAAAAGCTGCCGCTGCCCAGACCGATGCAATGGATGACGCCGGTGACGGTGATCAGGTAGCTTTTACTCGCGCCCGAAGCATCGGTCGCCGTAATGGTGGCTGTGCCGTTGCCTCGAACCGAGGTCAGGCCATTGCTGTCCACTTTCGCGACCAGCGGGTCGCTCGAAGCGTACTGATAGGGTGCCTGTCCGCCACTGGCCTGACGCAGAAGGGTGGTATCGGACGGGAAGTTCGGCAACAGGTCCGGCGAGCCCGGAAGCAGATACACCTTGCCGGCCAGCGTGACCGGCGAGGTGTCCAGCAGCAGCTCGGGCTGCGCCGCCAGAATCTGCAAGGCCAGCGTGCCGGATACCTGCACCAGACCGTTGACGCGATTGACCACATAAGAAATCGCCACCGTCTGCCCGGCGTTTGCCGTTACCAGAGCAAACGCAAACAGCATCTCCAGCGTCTTGCCGGCTTCTGCGCTCGACAGGGTCTTTTCCTGGGTGTCACTGCCGTTCGGCCCTTGCCATTGCACGATCACCTGATCGCCGGCTTTCAGGTTGGCGGTGGCGTCGATCACCACGGTTGCACCGGATGAAGCGTTGGCCGGGTCGAGTATGGTGCCGATGGCTTCTTTTATGGTTGGGGTGGGCAGGGGCGTTGCTTGCGCGAGTTGCAGCTTCACGTCCACCGACTCCGAGGCCATGGACAGATTCCCTGCCATATCTGTAATCGTGTAGTAGACCGGCGCCTCAATGTCGCCGATCAACTCCAGAAACGGCTTGGCGAAGTCGACCATTGTTCGTTTAAGACCCACGTCATCACTGCTCACCACCGCCATCGGACCGAGCAGATCATTCCAGTAGGTGCGGACAACATCGCCCTCCTGCATGCCGTTGTAGCTGGCAATCGTCCCTGAAAGCACGTTACCCATGGTTTGCAGTTCTTCTGAGGTCAGACCGTTCTGTACCTGCGTGGGAAAAATGATGGGGGCCAGCAGCGGATCGCCAGGCGGGGTAAGGTCTACGATTACAACTGTCTCGGCAGAAAACTCGACGACCATATTGATCGGGTTTTCGACCGCGTAAGCCACCGAGTGACGACCTTCCGTCAACAGCTCGGATGGAATGTGCAGCATGAGGTCGTCACCTGGCATCTGCGAAAGCAGTATCTCTTTCTTGAGACCAATAAGCACTCCATCGAAGTACAGCTGATAGGTATAGCCGGGGCGCGCGCCTTGCCAGACGTTCAACAGCACTTCGAGGGGCATGTTCAAACTGTCGACGGGTAATAGTCCACCGTTCAAGGCGGCTGCGATGACTGGCGAAGTCAGCACGTTTTCTTTTTTTTCAGTCGCAAGGTTATACATGGGCGTTCCTTCTACGTGTAAAAGTTGCGGGCCTTGTGAGCCCGCAACGGTTTAGCGACTCAGACAGGTAAAGTCGGTAGGTTTAAGCATATGCACGATGACGCGAGTGACCGTGGAGGTTGCCGGACTTTGATTGCTGCCTTCGACAGGGTCGACGGTATAACTCGCCTCCGCAAACCCTGTGCAAATAAGCAGTGTGTTGATCTGAGGGACCTTGAATACATGCCCTTGCACAACATCCACTTCATCGAGCTTACGAGTCGTCACATAAGTAGTGGCTTCGATGGGATTATTGAAGTCGTCAAAACCCTTGAACGTGAAGGTGATCTTCTGGCCCTCGGCAATATTTACATAAGGTGAGACTTTTACATCGGCACCGTCTGGATTTTCATTGGGCCCCAGCACTCCGTTGGACGTGAGATTGAACGTGGGCCCAGTCAATCCGTTTTCGCCACCGGGTTGCTCTTCTCGAGACCGTACTGTTACAGGCTGAGTCGGACTCGTCATACTGTTTGGGTTTCCTGTACGCGTGACTGTGAAGTACACCGGAATGGCCTCGCCAGTGCCTTGCAACTTCATCAGCTCGTTATCAATCGGAATAATCAAGTCTCTTGCCGCTGCAACGTCGCTAGACCGTATTTGATACCACTGCGTTTTTAACTGATTGCCCCAGTACAGGTTCAAATCATCATTGATTTCGAATCCCGTATTCCAGAGCACTACGCCTCTGCCGTTCAACTCGTAATCGTCTTCGTCGATGAAGTTGTCCTGGGTGTTCGGGTTTTGTACGCTCGTCCCTTGTATCGTCAAATTGTTCAAGGGGGTGGGGAAGGGAAGTGTTGTAAAAACGTCTATGTGGGTGTCCAGCGATGTGCCGGTCAGTTCGCCGTTGCGAAACACTTCATAATGAACCGCGGTGTCGCCTTGCGGACCTTGGGCAATGGCCTCAAATGGCAGTTTCAACGTGAGTATGACGGCTTCATTTTCGTCGCCAGGTGCAACGAAGACAGGGGTCAAGGGATTATTGGTGCCCCAGAATAGCTGGATGCTATCAAGCGCCGCTGCGCCCGGATAATGGGGGATGTCGACCAATACTCCGGCCTGAGCTTCCAGATAATCAATCAGATCGCCTACCGCTTGATCAATGACAGGTGCCGGATAATCAGAAGGCAAATCTTTCAGCCTTAATTTCACCGCTACAGTGTTCGAGAGGATTGAAGGGTTGCCTGCACGGTCGATGACCTGGTAACACACCTGCTTTTCTTCCTCCCCCAACGTTTGCAGAAACGCTCGTGTAAAAGTGACCGAGACCTTGTCCAGACCCATGTCGGTTTCGTTGACGACGGCAGTGGGGCCTACGATATCTCCCCACCTGGTCAGAATGCGGTCATGCTTGGCCATACCGGTGTAGCCGGGAATCTGCACATCAAGTTGGCCACCCAGTTGATCGAGCTCGGCGGCAGTCAGACCGTTCTGGATCTCGGCTGGGAACTGTATGGCAGCAAGCTCCGGAGCGCCTGGCGCTGTCCGGTCGATCTGAATCCGGAAAATTTCCGATCTCTGTTCTACCTGATTGATCGGATTGACAACGACGTACGCGACATCGTGGAAACCTTCCAGCAACAGCTCGGCCGGGATCTCCAAGTGCAGGGGGTCTCCTGGTGCATGTGAGGGCAGAATCAGTTTTTGGGGGCCAGTCGCGATACTGTTGAACAGCAGTTGATATGTGTAACCAGGAAGTGCCGCTGGCCATACAACGAGATCGACCGTCAACGGTTGTGATGCCTCAGCGACCGGTATGAGCCCTGGCGTATCCTGATCATGAAATGCGACTGCAATATCGGGTGCAGCCAATACAAGATTCAAGTTTCTGTGCCTGTTTCCGGAAATTGAAACAGGTGTTGGGAGATAGTTGTTTGAGCAATTTTTCATGTGTAGAGGCCTTATCATTAAAATTTTGTAGGGGATTTCCTACTTTTTTTCGAACGTGTTTCTGAATGAGATTTTTTGGGTTGGTACTTGGCGAAAGAGTCAATGATGTTCTCAGTCAAAATTGGACGTAATAGGGTTTTGGTGGGCTGGTCAAGTGGTTGTGTGGAGATTATTTAATTAGTTTGAGAGTTTTTTGCTTGGCGCCCATTTGGATGCTCGCTGTAAGAAACTTCTTATATTATTTTGGGAAGGCTCCTACGTTTTGGGTATTGAACAGGGCCAGGGTTTATGAATTAAGTAAGCTATCTTTCCACTCTCAAAAAAACGAGGAGATGGACGGTGTCTAGTAGAAAAAGTAACGTCGTTAAGTCGCGGGGTGGCGCGTTTCAACTTGCCGTGATTGCTTTTGGCGCTCTCGCTAATGTACAGGCGTCGGCAGCGGCATCGGGCGATAATAATGGTCTGCCTTTAGACACTGCAGCAGTCACCGGATTGTGGCCGGATGAAGAGTTGCCAGATGAAACCGTTAGACGGGCTGAAATCATTACCGTAGGTCCTGATACTCCTTTCGATTCTTATCACATTGGTTATCAAAGTGTTCTTAATATTGTCGGTGGGCGAGCAGACCAGGTGGTCGTGAGAGACGCTACGGTCAATATTCAGTCCGGCGTGGTTGAGAGCGGTATCAGCCTTTCCGATGCGTTGGGTAATCTCTCCAACGCTACCGTGAAAAACGCGACAGGTAGCGGCATCGTTCTTCATGGAGTGATGGGCTCTATCAACCCTGGCTCCACGGTATCGGCTCATTCAAGCGATGTATCGGGATCGGGCGACGGTATTTCAGTCGGGTTGTGGGGGGCGCTGAGTATTTTCAATACCGATGTGCGCGGGTTTGCGTCGCAAAGCAAAAGTGGCCAGGGGATTTCTGTTTCTGGCGCCAATGTGCTGATCGCCGACAACAGTCATGTGACAGGCGACATGAATGGAATCCATCTGGTAGATGGATCCCAAGCCGGAATACTGGTCGGAAACAAGTCCGTTGCTGTGATTGACCGATCGATAGTCCAGGGTTTGGCCGGGGCCGCCATCAAAGTAAACCAGCGCGTTGCACTCGACATCGAGGCCGACATTGCTGTGCAAAACCATTCCGAGCTATGGGCCGGAAATGGCAACCTGCTGGAGGTGGAAGATCACAGCACTGTCAACTTCAACGTCGATAACAGCACCCTCAATGGCAACCTTGTCGCCGATGACACCAGCACCCTGAACATCACGCTGCAAAACGACGCACAATTGAACGGCAACATCGTCAATGGCAACCGTCTGGCGATTACCTCGGGCAGTCACTGGCAGATGCAGGGCGACAATGCCGTCAGGTCGCTTTCCCTGCATGGCGGCAGCGTGGCGTTTGCTGGCGAAGGCTTTCATACACTTTCGCTGAATGAGTTGTCAGGGGGCGGCACGTTTGGCTTGCGCGTGGATCTGGACAACGGTGTCGGAGATCTCATCGACGTCAACGGCCAGGCCAGTGGACAGTTCGGCTTGCAGGTGCGCAACACGGGGGTGGAGGTTGTGTCTGCTGACATGGCACCGCTCAAGGTGGTGCATACCGAAGGTGGCGACGCGCAATTCAGCCTGCTGGGCGGGCGGGTCGACCTGGGCGCCTATTCGTATTTGCTGGAACAGCAGGGCAATGACTGGTTCATCGTCGGTAAAGACAAGGTCATAAGCCCCTCGACCCAGAGCGCGCTTGCCCTTTACAGCGCGGCACCTGCCATCTGGATGAGTGAGCTCTCTACCCTGCGTTCGCGCATGGGTGAGGTTCGTGCTAGCGGCAGGGCGGGCAGCTGGATGCGCGCCTATGGCAACAGGCTGAATGCCACGACCAGTGACGGTGTCGACTATCGGCAGAAGCAAAGTGGCCTGTCGCTGGGGGCCGATGCGCCCGTCGAGGTCAGCAACGGCCAACTGGTGGTCGGTGTGCTGGGAGGGTACAGCACGTCCGGTATCGATTTGAGCCGTGGTACTACGGGTAAAGTCGACAGCTACTATGCAGGCGCCTATGCCACCTGGCTGTCGGACGATGGCTACTACGTTGACGGCGTGCTCAAACTCAACCGCTTTCGCAACAAGGCAGATGTTGCCATGAGCGATGCAAGCAAGGCCAAGGGTGACTATACCAACAACGGGGTAGGGGGCTGGGTAGAGTTCGGCCGCCACATCAAACTGGCGGACGATTACTTTCTCGAACCGTTCGCTCAGTTGTCCAGTGTCATCGTTCAGGGACAGGAACTGCGCCTGGACAACGGCATGAAAGCGAAGAACGATCAGACCCAATCGCTATTGGGCAAGGTGGGCACCTCGCTGGGCCGCAGTGTCGCGCTCAAGGATGGCGGGGTATTGCAGCCTTATGTGCGCGTCGCCGTTGCACAGGAGTTTTCGCGCCGCAACGAGGTGAAAGCCAACGATGTGAAATTCGATAACAGCCTGTTCGGTTCGCGCGGCGAACTGGGCGCCGGGGTATCGGTGTCGCTGTCCGAGCGTCTGAAACTGCACGCAGACTTCGATTACATGAAAGGTCGGCATATCGAGCAACCCTGGGGAGCGAATGTGGGGTTACGCCTGGCATTCTGATCCTTAAGGCCAGTGCCTGAGTAACACCAGAGCCCCCGGTGAATGATCACCGGGGGCTTTTCGGTTAATGATCGGTAAACCTGCGTTTGCGTTGCCTCTGTCGGGACGTGACAGGCACCGCGTAGTTGACGTTCACCCGCAACACCGGCGATGTGCCGATCAGGCGATGATCACGATAAAGCTCGTAATACAGGTCAACCAGGCCGTACTGAACATAGGGCGTGAAGTTGTAGGAAATACACAGCACACGTACCACGCTGTTTTCGCCTACCCGATGGAAAAGCGTTGTCGATGACAGGTTTTTACCCCAATAGAAATGGATTTCGTCACCCCAGCACATTTTGACTGACCCAGGGATATGGATGGTAATGCCCGCATGTGCCTGTTCGTGACTGATGGAATCAGGATCGATGTTAGGCAGCACAGGTGCTTTCAGCGTGTTGGAAATATCGGATGGAAGATGGAGAGGGCTCGCGTGTCGGTAGCGGCTCTCGTGGGGTGGGGCTTCTTGAACAGTGCTCGCGCTGTCGGGAGTGTTTTTTTCTTTTTGGGTGCGCGCCGCTACATCCGTGGATTGTTGTTTATCCATCGTAAACTCTTTTATTGACATTAAGTTGAGTTGTTATGTGCGTGCCGGCAGTTGTCGGCAACGGAATTATTACAAGGCACATAAGTGTTCAGGTCAAGTGTCTGCCGATATCAAAGACACGCCAAGCTTGTGTGAGGTTATGCAGTTACATTTGGTATCATGTGCACAGTGAGTTATCACTCGTTAGTGTTGGAGATGCTGTAAATAAAGGGTGTGGCTTGGTGTGGGTGTTCTTTCAGGGGTTTTTGTGTGTGAAATACCTGTAGGACATTAACTACAGATAAGTCTTACAGAAGGTGAAAAAGTAGGTTTTGGCTGAATTCCCACTCCTGCGTAGGAATATTCACTCAACTTTATCATTAGGGTCTCGCACGCGTTAGCGTGCGAGGCCGTCAAGGTTGTGGGCGGAAATGTAGGCTGCTGTGTTTAAACTTGTATTGACGGTGCCGGGGTGTTCAGACCGAACAGCAATGCTTTGCTGAAAACGATCTGCATGTTGGCGTAAGGGGTAATAAATAACTACCGCATCAACTGGATTTCAACTAATCGGAGTATGCGTCCACTGTCAATAGATAAAAGTACTGCATTGCTGTCATTGAAGGTGTTAAAAAATATCCTGCACGTTCTTCAGATGGCTTCTCAAGTTCTGTCAGATTTGAAGGGAGTGCTAACACTGCACACTATTGACGCTCATAAAAAAGCCCCGACCAACCGAAGTTTGTCGAGGCTTGGCATACAGTCTCAGGCCTTAGCGATTAAACCGCTCTACC
Organism: Pseudomonas sp. MWU16-30316; assembly: GCF_020515645.1. Taxonomy (NCBI): domain Bacteria; kingdom Pseudomonadati; phylum Pseudomonadota; class Gammaproteobacteria; order Pseudomonadales; family Pseudomonadaceae; genus Pseudomonas; species Pseudomonas sp. MWU16-30316. Next base: position 1,296,997 of record NZ_JAIZAZ010000001.1, read on the forward strand.
AGTGAATACTGTGAGTTGGCCGTGTCGGTCAGTTCACCACTTAATACGGCAGAGCGACGCGCTTCGTCAGAGGTCTGATCTGCCAGACTGGCGATGGTGGCGATGTTGCGATTGATTTCCTCGGCCACGGCGCTTTGCTCTTCCGTGGCGGTGGCGATTTGCGTGGTCATGTCGGTGATATTGGCGACGGCCTCGCTGATGCCCACCAGCGCCTGATCTGCCTCCAGTACCCGGGCTACGCCTTCTTCGGCCTGACGGCGACCGGTGTCCATGGTGTGAACCGCGTCGGTTGCGGTCTGCTGCAGTTTGGCGATCAGGCCATGAATCTGTCCGGTGGACTCGGCGGTGCGTTGCGCGAGCTGACGCACTTCATCTGCCACAACCGCAAAGCCGCGACCCATCTCACCGGCGCGCGCCGCTTCGATCGCGGCGTTGAGCGCCAGCAGGTTGGTCTGGTCGGCAATGCCTTTGATCACATCGACCACGCCGCCGATTTCATCGCTGTCCTTGGCCAGGCGGGTCACGGTCAGGCCGGTTTCGCCCACCGAGGTGGACAGGCGCTGAATGGCTTCGCGGGTTTCACCGGCGATATCGCGACCGCGACGCGTCAGTTCGTTGGCCTGCTGGGTGGCATCAGCGGCACGGTTTACGTGATTGGCGACTTCCTGAGTGGTGGCGGCCATCTGGTTGATGGCGGCGGCAACCTGCTCGGTTTCCACACGCTGACGTTCCAGCCCGATCGAACTGGCATTGGCCAGCGAGTTGGACTGGCGGGCCTGACTGTTCAGGTGTTCGGCGGTGTCCTGCAAACGCGTCAGGCAGGTTTTCATGCGCGCTTCCTGGCTGAGGATCGACATTTCCAGACGCGCTTGCGGGCCACGGCTGTCAGTGTACATCTGCGCGATCAACGGGTCGGAAGTGGTCTGTTCGGCCAGGCGTAACAAGCGTTTGGTGCCACGCTGCTGCCAGGAAAGCCCCAGCAGGCCGAGCGGTACCGACAACGCCGCAGCCAATGCAAAACCCCAGTGTGAATTGAGCCACACGCCGATCAGGAAGCTCAGTTGACTGACCAGAATGAACGGCAGCCAGTCCTGAAGTACCGGCAGCCACTTGTCGCGGTTTGGTACGGCGCTCTTGCCCTTGTTGAGGCGGGTGTAAAGCGCCTCGGCACGGCGGATCTGTTCGGCGGTCGGCTTGATACGTACCGACTCGAAACCCACCACCTGGCGGTTTTCCAGTACCGGCGTCACGTAGGCATTGACCCAATAATGATCGCCGTTCTTGCAGCGGTTCTTGACGATGCCCATCCACGGCTGCCCGGACTTGAGCGTGGTCCACATGTGCTCGAAGACTGCAGGCGGTACGTCCGGATGACGTACGGTGTTATGCGCAGCACCCAGCAATTCAGCCTCGCTGTAACCACTGATGTCGACAAAGGCATCGTTGCAGTAGGTGATGGTGCCTCGGGTGTCGGTGGTGGAAATCAGTCGTTGTTCGGCAGGGAATGTCCGCTCATGTTGAGTGACGGGCTGGTTGTTGCGCATGGGATTTCGATCCTTCGATCCGGAAGACTGTGGCGTGGTTATCGGCGGGCACGTCGATAAATTGAGCGACGTGCGACAAGTGACCGGAGAGTCAGCCCTGGCGGGCCAGCATGGGACAGGTGAACAGCCCGTAATACATCAGGCTGGAGGTGGGCGGAGCAGGAGCGAGTTTATAAAAATTTTCATGCTGGGGCCTGACCCTTAAGCAGGATGCAGGCCCCATTCAGGGGTATCAGGACGCGATCAGCTGGCGCAGCACGTAATGCAGAATGCCGCCCGACTTGAAGTATTCCACTTCGTTAAGCGTATCGATGCGGCACAGCACGTCGACGGTTTCCTTGCTGCCGTCTTCGCGGTCGATATGCAGGGTCAGGCTCATGCCCGGCTGTACGTCTGCGTTGGTCAGTCCGGTGATCTTCAGCGTCTCCTTGCCGGTCAGGCCGAGGGTCTTGCGCGTCTGGCCGTTCTTGAACTGCAAAGGCAGCACGCCCATGCCCACCAGGTTCGAGCGGTGAATCCGTTCGAAGCTTTCGGCGATGACCGCCTTGACGCCCAGCAGGTTGGTACCTTTGGCTGCCCAGTCGCGGCTTGAACCCGTGCCGTATTCCAGACCGGCAATGATTACCAGCGGCGTCCCTTCTTCTTGATAACGCATGGCCGCGTCGTAGATCGCCAGCTTCTCGCCGGAGGGCACATGCACCGTGTTGCCACCTTCCTCGCCGCCGAGCATTTCGTTGCGGATACGGATATTGGCAAAGGTCCCGCGCATCATCACTTCATGGTTGCCACGGCGCGAGCCGTAAGAGTTGAAGTCCTGATACGTGACGCCTTTCTCCTGAAGGTAGCGCCCGGCAGGGCTGTCGGCCTTGATATTACCGGCAGGGGAGATATGGTCGGTGGTCACCGAGTCGCCCAGCAGGGCCAGGATGCGTGCGTTTTCCACGTCTTCGATAGCCGGCAGCGGACCGTCGATGCCGTCGAAGAACGGCGGGTGCTGAATGTAGGTGGAATCGTCCTGCCAGACGTAGGTGGCAGCCTGCGGCACTTCGATGGCTTGCCATTGTTCGTCGCCGGCAAAGACTTCGGCGTATTCCTTATGAAACATGCCGGTGTTGACGCTGGCCACGGCGTCGGCGATTTCCTGCTGACTCGGCCAGATATCGCGCAGATAGACCGGTTTGCCGTCTGCGCCTTCGCCCAGGGGTTCGCTGCTGATGTCGATGCGCACCGAGCCTGCCAGTGCATAGGCGACTACCAGGGGGGGCGATGCCAGCCAGTTGGTCTTGACCAGCGGATGGACGCGGCCCTCGAAGTTGCGGTTGCCCGAAAGCACCGACGCGACTGTCAGGTCGGACTGTTGAATAGCTTTCTCGATAGGCTCCAGCAGCGGTCCGGAGTTGCCGATGCAGGTGGTGCAGCCGTAACCGACCAGATCGAAGCCCAGGGCATCGAGGTATTGGGTCAGACCTGCTGCGTTGTAATAATCGGTCACCACTTTGGAGCCGGGTGCCAATGAGCTTTTCACCCACGGCTTGCGCTTCAGGCCTTTCTCGACGGCTTTCTTCGCGACCAGCCCGGCTGCCATCATGACGCTGGGGTTGGAGGTGTTGGTGCAGGACGTGATCGCCGCGATCACCACAGCGCCGTCTTTCAGATGATAGGTCTGGCCGTTGTATTCATATTGGGTTTCGCCGCTGACCTGGGCCTCGTTGCCAACCGCGACACCGCCACCGCCTTCGCTCTCCAGGCGACCTTCATCGACCTTGGCAGGCTTGACCTGCAGACCGAGGAAATCGCTGAAGGCCTTGGACACATTCGGCAGCGCTACACGATCCTGAGGGCGCTTGGGGCCAGCAAGGCTGGCTTCGACCGTGCTCATGTCCAGTTCCAGGCTGTCGGTGAACACCGGTTCCTGGCCTGCCAGACGCCATAGACCCTGAGCCTTGCAATACGCTTCGACCAGCTTGACGGTCTCGTCGGGACGACCCGACAGACGCAGGTAATCCAGCGTGACGTCATCGACCGGGAAGAAACCACAGGTTGCGCCGTACTCGGGCGCCATGTTGGCAATGGTCGCGCGGTCGGCCAGTGGCAGATCGGCCAGGCCGTCGCCGTAGAACTCGACAAACTTGCCGACCACACCTTTCTTGCGCAGCATCTGGGTGACGGTGAGCACCAGGTCGGTAGCGGTGATGCCTTCCTTCAGTTTGCCGGTCAGCCGGAAACCGATGACTTCCGGGATCAGCATCGACACCGGTTGGCCAAGCATCGCCGCTTCGGCTTCGATACCGCCCACGCCCCAGCCCAGTACGCCCAGGCCATTGATCATCGTGGTGTGCGAGTCGGTACCGACCAGCGTGTCGGGGAATGCGTAAGTGCGGCCGTCCTCTTCCTTGGTCCATACCGTGCGGCCCAGGTATTCGAGGTTCACCTGATGGCAAATGCCGGTGCCGGGCGGCACCACGCTGAAATTATCGAAAGCGCTCTGGCCCCAGCGCAGGAACGCGTAGCGCTCACCGTTGCGCTGCATCTCGATGTCGACGTTCTCGCCGAACGCCTCGGCGTTGCCAAACTTGTCGACCATCACCGAGTGGTCGATCACCAAGTCCACCGGGGACAGCGGGTTGATGCGTTGCGGGTCACCACCAGCCTTGGCCACGGCAGCACGCATGGCGGCCAGATCGACCACGGCCGGCACGCCGGTAAAGTCCTGCATCAGCACGCGGGCAGGGCGGTATTGAATTTCCCGGTCAGAGCGACGCTCGGTCAACCAGTCGGCAAGCGCCTTGAGGTCGTTGCCGGTTACTGTCTTGTTGTCTTCCCAGCGCAGCAGGTTTTCCAGCAGCACCTTGAGTGACATGGGCAGCTTGTCCAGATCGCCCAGTGAGCGGGCGGCTTCCGGCAGGCTGAAGTAGTGGTAGGTCTTGTTATCGATTTCGAGGGTTTTAAGGCTCTTCAGGCTATCGAGGGAGGGCATGAATGTCTCCTTTGAGGAATGTTCTCCGAACATCGGTTCACGGGCTCCATGTGCATCAGGTCGGGAGCGCCGCATCAGGCTTCAACTGTTGTGGACTGTTCTGCAGCACCAGTGGTTCCTGGATTGGGCTATCATGCGCGGCTTTCAAGTCTGCGGGGTTACGCCCGAGTGCCCACTGCCCAGGAGTAACCCATGAATACACTGTTTATGCACTGCCGACCCGGTTTTGAGGGCGAAGTCTGCTCGGAAATAGCCGATCACGCCGCGCGCCTGGACGTGGCCGGGTATGCCAAGGCCCGTCCCGACACCGCCTGCGCCGAATTCATCTGCACCGAGGCGGATGGTGCCGAGCGGTTGATGAACGGTCAGCGCTTCGACAAGCTGATCTTTCCCCGGCAGTGGGCGCGGGGGCTGTTTCTCGAGTTGCCGGAAACCGATCGCATCAGCGTGATTCTGGCGCAGCTGGCGGCGTTCCCGATCTGCGGCAGTCTGTGGCTTGAGGTGGTGGATACCAACGACGGCAAGGAACTGTCGAATTTTTGCAAGAAGTTCGAAGCGCCGCTGCGCAAGGCTCTGACTCAGGCAGGCAAACTGGTGGATGACCCGCGCAAGCCGCGTCTGCTGCTGACCTTCAAGAGTGGTCGCGAGGTGTTTCTCGGTCTGGCCGATGCGGACAACTCTGCCATGTGGCCGATGGGCATCCCACGCCTCAAATTTCCCCGCGAGGCACCTAGCCGTTCTACCTTGAAGCTGGAAGAGGCATGGCACCATTTCATCCCCAGAGACCAGTGGGACGAACGCCTTTCCGGCGACATGACCGGCGTGGACCTTGGTGCCGCACCGGGTGGCTGGACGTATCAACTGGTGCGCCGCGGCATGCTGGTGACGGCAATCGATAACGGGCCGATGGCGGAAAGCCTGATGGACACCGGGCTGGTCCAGCACTTGATGGCTGACGGTTTTACCTACAAACCCCGGCACCCGGTGGACTGGATGGTCTGCGACATCGTCGAGAAGCCTGCGCGCAATGCCGCGCTGCTGGAAACCTGGCTGGGCGAAGGCCTGTGCCGCGAAGCAGTGGTCAACCTCAAGCTGCCGATGAAACAGCGTTACGCTGAAGTACGCCGACTGCTCGACCGCATCGAAGAGGGCTTTCAGGCGCGAGGGGTACGGGTGTCCATCGGCTGCAAACAGCTCTACCACGACCGCGAAGAAGTCACCTGCCACCTGCGCAGGCTTGATGTGGCCAAAGCGGCGAGAAAGTGATTTCTCACACTCGCGCCGCATGCTTCAGTGACTATAGGATTTCAGTGACTATCGGATTATCGTGCCAATGCTCCGCGTTGGTACGCAGTTCGTGACGCTCTGCGTCACAAATCATCGATACTAAACAATGTCATGCCTTACACGCAGTCGCTGCCAACTCAGTGCTTTTCAACCGCGATGGCACTGACGACGCAGAGTGCGACGTTAGTGACGGCTGAGTCCTGGCGCTGATCCGGGGGTAGCCTGGCAGGACGCCAGGCTAGCCGCACCGGGCCATGGATGGCCCGTTGCGGCGACCCCCGGATCAGTGTCAGGGCGAAGGAACCCGACGCAGTCGGGCCGGAAACAGGAGCGAGGGGGTTTGCCTACTTTGGCCCCATCAAAGTAGGTCGCCGAGGGGCGAAAAGGTGACTCAAGTCGAGCCTGAATCTCACTGAATCGCAGAACTGTGTGACGCAGAGCGTCACGAAAGGCATTACCACGCGGAGCGTGGGAACGAGAATCTGGGCAGAACGCCAATCCACCTGACGCCACAGAACCGCTGTGTGACGCAGAGCGTCACGAAAGGCATTACCACGCGGAGCGTGGGAACGAGAATCTGGGCCGAACGCCAATCCAGCTGACGCCACAGAATCGCTGTGTGACGCAGAGCGTCACGAACTGCATTCCCACGCGTAGCGTTGGAACGATCCTCATCGTAGTCTGAGCCCCATTTTCCGGACTTTCAGCACCAGCGCCACTCAACCAAACCCCACAATAGCCTTGGTCTCCAGATACTCTTCGAACCCCTGCACACCATACTCGCGACCGTTGCCAGAGCGCTTGTAGCCGCCGAACGGGGCCATCGGGTTCCAGGCGGGGTAGTTCAGGTGCACCTGCCCGGCACGAATGCGCGAAGCCACCGCGCGTGCCTGCTCGAGGTTTTGCCCCTGGACATGCGCACCCAGGCCATAGACCGTATCGTTGGCAATTGCGATAGCCTCCTCAATCGTGTCGTAGGCCATCAGGCACAGCACCGGGCCGAAAATCTCTTCCCGGGCGATACGCATGGACGAATCCACCTCGGAAAACACCGTTGGCCGGGTATAGAAGCCTCGCTCATGGCCCAGCAACCGTCCCGGCCCGCCGCACACCAGCTTCGCGCCTTCGCTCAGCCCTGCATCGATCATCGCCTGGACACGGTGAAACTGCGCCTCGTTGGCGATAGGGCCCAATACCGTGTGCTCCGACTGCGGATCACCCACAACGATTGCCGCGGCCGTTTCGGCAGCCAGCGCTTCGACTTCCGCCAGTCGGTTCCTGGGCACGATCATTCGCGTTGGTGCGCTGCACGACTGACCCACATTGCGGAACGCGGCCATCACGCCGGGCGGCACCGCGTTGGCGAAGTCGGCGTCGGGCAGCAGGATATTCGGTGATTTGCCGCCCAGTTCCTGAGTCACTCGTTTAACCGTCGGTGCGGCGGCCTGCGCCACCAATGCGCCTGCCCGATTGGAACCAGTGATCGAGATCATGTCGATATCAGGGTGAGCCGCCATAGCGCCGCCGACTTCGGGGCCGCTCCCATTGACCAGATTGAACACCCCGGGCGGCAGACCGGCGTCATGCACCAGTTGCGCGAACAGCAGGGCGCTCAAAGGCGACAATTCGCTGGGCTTGAGCACCACCGTACAACCCGCCGCGATGGCCGGCGCGACTTTGGCGGTGATTTGATACAACGGCCAGTTCCACGGCGTGATCAGGCCACACACCCCGATGGGCTCGCGTTCGATTGCCGTGCCGCCTTCAACGGTCTGGAAGCGATAGGTCGCCAGCAGGTCACGTGCGACACGCACATGCTCGGCGGCCAGCGGCACCTGCATGGCCCGCGCCGAACTGATGGCTGCGCCCATCTCCAGCGAGATCGCCTGCGCCAGTTGTTCCTTGCGCTCTAGAATAAGCTCGTGGATCCGACCGATTATCTGTGCCCGGGCGTGCGCCGAGGTGCCGGACCAGCCCGCAAAGGCTGCCCGCGCCGCTGCAACCGCGCGGTCGACGTCGGCGGCCGAGCCACTGGCAACGTGCGCCACCACCTCTTCGGTCGCAGGGTTGATCACCGCAATACTGACCGGGTCGAGCGGGGCGGACCACCCCCCATCGATATACAGTTTCAGCGCGGTGTCCGGATCAACGTGATGGCTGTTCAAGGACTGTGAGGTCATCCAGCGGGCTCCCTGGAGCAATAATGGTCAAGGCCAGGCACTTTGCTGTCAGGCCGTTCGATACCCATAAGCTAACAAAGCAGTCTGGATAAAAAGCGCCGATCTGCCGGGTTGCAAAGAATAATCTGCTGTATGCAACCCGCTAACATGGCGGACCTGTTTCGGCCGTTTATCCGCGCTGTTTTCAGCCGATCGCCTGAGTCACCAGCGCGAATTGCTGCACATCCGGGGCGGAGGCGGGCGGCGTCCCGAGCACCATGCGCGGTGCCCTGTCGACACATGGCAGCCCCAGCCCTTCGAGCCACGCTGCCAGTCCGCAGTCAGCCAGAATGTCGAAGCGCACGAACATGCCGGGTATCTGTTGCAACAGGTGTTCAATCAATCGTTGTGCCTGATCGACATCACGGGCGACCACCGGACCGATGATATGACCGCGCCCGAAGCGGCGCAGCAGGGCGATGCCTTGCAACTGACCTGCGTATTCAATCCCGACCGCGCGTTCTGCATCGCGCGACAACAGGTCAGTCAACACGGCAGTGCGATCCAGGCCGCTGCCCGCGTTGGCCAGTCGGATCAGTTCTGCGTGGTCGGTCGGACCCAGCGTACGAATCGGCAGGTCGTCTTTCGGTGCCAACAGACCTGACAGGTCAGCAATGCCCTGATGCTGCTGGATGCGGGCAAAATCCACGAAACCCAGACTCTGGTAAAGCGGCGCGCCCAGTTCCGTAGCGTTGAGGACTGGCGTGCGCGGTGCCGTCGCGTCGAGACACAGCTTCATCAAGCGGCGACCGATGCCTTTGCCCTGATGATCATCGCGGACGATCACCAGCCCGATCGAGGACCAGTCGCCCTGATGGCAGGTAAACGCTACGCCAACCAGTTGGCCATCATGCTCGGCGACAAAGCCCTCGGAAGTACGTTGCACCATTGCCCAGTCCTGTTCGCGATGTGGCCATTTGAGGCTCACTGAAAGGGCATGGGCTGCCGGGATATCCTCCGCAGTCACCGGGCGATACTGGTAGTGAGCGTCTGTGGTTGCAGGCATGGCGCCTCCGTTGCGATGGGGTGGGTGAGTGGTTGGGCTCATACCAGCTTTCCAGTGCTCATCAGGCTGGACATGAGCGGCATCTCGATGGCGGTCGGATCGGTGAAGCGGCGAATATCGAACGGGCTGATCAATGTGCGCGTGCTGCCGGTGCTGATCAGCTCGGCCATGACGTCACCGACGCCGGGGCCAAGCTGAAAACCATGGCCGCAGAAGCCAAACGCGTAGAACAGGCCGTCGACCTTGCCGCTGCGGCCCATGATCGGCAGCGAGTCCGGCGTGTAACTCTCGATGCCGCTCCAGACACGGATGATGTTCAGCTTCTCTGCACCTGGTAGCAGGCGTTTCATCTGTTTCATCTGGTTGATCAGGCTCTCCGGCTTGAAGTAGGCGCGGCGGTTGAGCATGTCCGGTTTATTGCGATTGCCGCCTCCGATGATGATGTTGCCGCGCGGGATCTGCCGGAAATAGATCACTTCTTCCTTGATCCTGGTGAACACCCCGATCACCGTCGGCAGCGCGTAAGGTATCGGTTCTGTCACCGACATCTGCGGTCCGTTCGGCTCAAGAGGCACTGACTCGCCGAATTGCTCGGCGAGCCTGGCGCCCCAGGCACCCGCAGTGATGAGCAACTGTTCGGCGACGAATAGCTGTCCATCGGCGGTGGTGACCTGAAACTCGCCGCCGACCTTCTGCACCTCGATCACTTCAGTGCGTTCTTCAATTCTTGCACCTGCGCGAATCGCCGCACGGGCGAATGCGGGTGCAGCCAACCGCGGGTTGGCGTGCCCGTCATGGGGCGCATAGGAACCGCCTTTGACTTGTGCACCAAGAAACGGAAAACGGTCATGCAGAGCCTTGCCGGAAAGGATCTGCAAATCCAGCTCGCGGGCTTCCGGGGCGGCGGCATAGGCTTCCAGTTCGGCAATTTCGTCTTCGCGATAGCAAACGCGCATATGCCCGCTGGGAATGAATTCCAGGTCTTCACCGATCAGCTCAGGCAGGCGCTTCCACAGTGCCCAAGAGCGATTGGACAGTTCCAGTTGGCCAAGAAATCGTCCCTGACGGCGCACGTTGCCGAAATTCACGCCGCTGGCATATTGGCCGATCTGGTCACGCTCCAGCAGGGTGACCGAACGGCCGTGCTGGCGCAGAAAAAACGCGGAGGACGCGCCCATGAAGCCGCCGCCGATAATCAGGACATCGCTTTTTTGTGGGGTCATGAGGGGCTCCCGGTCATGTTCATTGATCACAGCGCGCCAAGGCTTCGATCTCGATCAGGTAGCCGTGGTGCAATTCCGGGACCGGCACTACGGCACGCGCAGGGCGATGCTCGCCCAGATAGCCCGCGTAGAGACGGTCGAAGGCAGGCCAGTGTTGGACGCCGGCAATATAAATGGTCACTTTCAGCAGGTCATTCGTGCTGCATCCCGCCGCGCCGAGGATGGCCAGCAGATTGTCCAGCGCGACCGCAGCCTGGACCTCGAACGGCTCCCCGACGCTGTGACTGCCATCGGCGCGCACCGGCAATTGTCCGGAAACATGCAGCGTGCCCTGATGCAGCATCGCCTGCGAATAATGCCCACCGGGTGCTGCGGCCAGGGACGTACTGATCGGTTTCATCTCACCAGCCATGCAGGCGACTCCAGGTATGGATTGCGCCTTCGCTGTCGCAGGCGTGGTAGTCCGGGAATTGCGCGCCGGTGGCACAGGCGTGATTGGGCAGAATGCGCAGTCGGCTGCCGATGGGAAAACGCTTGCTGATGTCGGTCTCGCTGCCCGTAGCAAGCGTGATGATGCCGTGCTCCTGATTGGCACCGGTGACCCGTGCACCGTCGATCCACTCGCCGCTTTCGCTGCACACCTGGCCGTAGCCGAAATCCTCGCGCTGGCGCTGAGTGCCACGGTCGCGGCTCATGGCCATCCAGCCCGCGTCAACGATGATCCAGCCCTTGTCGTGCTGGTGGCCGATGACCGTGGTCAACACGCTCAGGGCCAGCTCATCTGCCTGGCATACGCCAATGTTGTGCATCACCAGGTCGAAGAACACATACACGCCGGCGCGAACTTCGGTCACGCCATGCAGGCTCTGCGCCGACAGGGCCGTCGGTGTCGAACCAATGCTGACGTCCGCACAGGGCAGTCCTGCCTGACGAATCCGCTCGGCGGCGCTGACGCAGAGCCTGCGCTCCTGTTCGGCGAGGGCTTGCAGGGCTGCGGGGGTGTCGAGGTCATAACTGGACCCGGCATGGGTCATTACCCCACGCAGTTGCATGCCACCGTCGACCAGCGTGCGCGCGACCTCGACGAGCGATGCATCGTCGACGGTCAGGCCGGAACGATGACCGTCGCAATCGATTTCAATCCAGACGTCGAAACGTTCGTCATGCGCCTGGCCGAAGACCACAATCGCCCGGGCAGCCGCCACGCTGTCGGTCAGGAGGCTCAGGCGGCAGCCCTTGCGCCGCAGTCTGAGTGCCTGCTCCAGCTTGCCGGGCGCAATGGCCACGGCATAGAACACATCGTCGATGCCCTCGGCAAAGCAGTGTTCGGCCTCCTTTAATGTCGATACCGTGACGCCGCTGGCGCCCGCTGCAATCTGCGCCTGAATGACCGGCAGGCATTTGCTGGTCTTGACGTGTGGGCGCAAGCGCACGCCCAGTTCATTCATGCGTTGTTGCATGCGCTGGATATTGTGCTGCATGCGCGACACATCGAGCAGCGCGACAGGCGTATCGAGAGAGGACAGGGAGGCTGACATGGAAAGCGCTCATGTGGCTGGGTACGGCAGCCACTCTACGCAGCGATGATGAAGCTGTGGTTCAATGCGTGATCATCAATCATTAAGCTGAAGTGAATGATAGCCATCGAAGACCTGCGTTTGGCCGTGACCCTGTCGCGCTGCGAATCGCTCAGTGCTGCCGCCAGAATCCTCAACGTCTCGCCGCCGGCGTTGTCGATGCGCTTGCGCAAACTGGAGGCGCAACTGGGCATCACCCTGGCCAATCGCGACGCCAGGCGCCTGAGTCTGACCGCTGATGGCGAGCGTTTCGCACGCGAAAGCGCACAGTTGCTGGAGCAGTTGGAGGCGCTTCCGGAGTCCTTCAAGCAGCGTGACGAACGGCTGGCGGGTACGCTGCGCCTGGCAGCGCCATTCGGTTATGGGCGCCAGCGCATTGCGCCGCTGCTGGCGCGCTTCGCCAGGCTGCACCCGCAGTTGTGTCTGCAGCTGGACCTGCGCGAAACACCCTGGCCGGACCGTCATGACAGCGATGCGGTGATACACATCGGTAGCCTCAATGACAGCCAGTGGATCGCCAGGCCGCTGGCGCAGAACCATCGCTGGCTATGCGCCAGCCCGGCGTATATCGAGCAGCATGGTGTGCCCTCGACGCCCGAACAGCTGGCTGCCCATCGCTGCATCTGTATTCGCGAAAACGATGAAGACGTCACCCTCTGGCACCTGAGCAAGGGCCAGACCAAAAAGACCCTACGCATCGAGCCCGCGCTGCTCAGCAACGACGGTTCGGTCGCCCGGCGCTGGGCCGAGCAGGGGCTGGGCATCGTGTTGCGCTCGCAGTGGGACGTCAGCGACGCCATTGCCAGCGGCAGGCTGGTAAGGGTGCTCGCCGATTGGCAGCTGGCCAGTGCGCCGATCAACCTGCTGGTGCCTGTACGCAAGCATCGCAGCGCACGGGTGCAGGCGCTGACCGAGTTTCTCGAGACAGCTCTGAAAGCCTGATCCGGCAAAGCAACGGCACGCTGTTGGTCGCAGGGTTGAATACCTTAATTGACGCTCACGGCAACGCGCGGGTATAAACCGCGTCTTGTGTTTTTGTCGGATTTTTCTCCATGAGCTTCAGCCCCCTGATTCGCCAGTTGATCGATGCCTTCCGCGTGCTGCCGGGCGTCGGTCAGAAAACCGCTCAGCGCATGGCGTTGCAGTTGCTGGAGCGTGACCGCAGCGGCGGTTCGCGGCTGGCGCAGGCACTGGGGCAGGCGATGGACGGCGTGGGTCACTGCCGCTCGTGCCGTACGCTGACCGAAGAGGAACTCTGCCCGCAATGTGCAGATACGCGTCGTGATGACACGTTGTTGTGCGTGGTTGAAGGCCCGACGGATGTCTATGCGGTGGAGCAGACCGGCTACCGCGGTCGTTACTTCGTGCTCAAGGGCCATCTGTCGCCGCTCGACGGCCTGGGGCCGGAGGCCATCGGCATTCCGCAGTTGATGGAACGCATCAGCCAGCAGGGCACCTTCACCGAAGTGATTCTCGCGACCAATCCGACCGTGGAAGGCGAAGCGACGGCGCATTACATCGCCCAGTTGCTCCATGACAAGGGCCTGGTCGCGTCGCGCATCGCCCACGGCGTTCCGCTGGGTGGCGAGCTGGACCTGGTCGACGGCGGTACCCTGGCGCACTCGTTTGCAGGGCGCAAGCCGATTTCGATGTGATACCGGCCAGCGCTTCTGCTGTCAGTAGCGCGGTGTAATATCGCGCTCGACAGGTGGCGCGTCCGGGTCCTGACCTGCCGGAAACTTGCCTTTCAGGTGCCAGGCGAACGCGATGATTTCGGCAATCGTGCGGTACAGCGGCTCGGGAATGCTGTCGCCCAGCTCCATGCGTGCCAGCAGCTTGACCAGTTCGGCATTCTCGTAGATGGGCACTTCGTATTCGCGAGCAATGGCCAGAATCGCCTCGGCCAACTGGTCGTCGCCCTTGGCGCTGAGCGTCGGAGCATGCTGGCCGTCATAGCTGAGGGCGATAGCCTGGCGCGGAGTGTGGTCGGGTAGGCTCATCAGGCGTTCTCGTCGATCCAGCGTTGTTCGAGCGCGGTACGCGGACCGCTTGGCGGTGTGCCGTGACTGCAGGCCAGTTCACCCACTGCCAGGCCGCAGGCTATCAGCCGTTCGCGCAGATACCCCAGCTCATGTTCGATCAATGCCGCGCTGTCGGGGCGCTCGGCCCACAGCTGGCTGGACAGCGTGCCGCGCAGTAACTGTGCATGCACCTGCAAGGGGCCCAACGGCTCGAGGTCGAACGCCAGATCGACTTTCCAGAGCTTTTCCCGGGTGTCCTTGATCTCGCCATCATCACGGTCTTCGGTGGCCTCCTGATCCGGCGTGTCTTCGCGCTGCACCTTGACCTGCAAGGGCACGATGTCGTGGGCGTTGCGCATTGGCACTTCCAGTTGCCAGGTGGTCACCTGGGTGCCGTCGGCGTTGGTACGTGTCTGCTCCAGACCGCCCAGTTGATGGCTTTGCAGGCGTGATACGGCAGCCGCAGCGAGCTTGAGGAGGATTTCCAGATCGTCCTCCTTCTCGCCTCCGCTGACCGTGCGCGATGGCAGCGGAAAAATGCTTGGCTGTGTGCGTGCCGCGACCAGGCCCAGGGTGCCCAGCGCATTGCGGATTGCATTGGGCATTGTGCGCGCCAGGGTATTGGACGCCGCAGCTGCGCCATAGGACGTGTTATCCGGCAGGCCGGGAAGGATCTGGGCGATCAGGCGCATCAGATTGGCTTTCATGTCCGGCATGTGCGCCGGGTTCAATCCGGCCAGCAGCTTGGCTTCCAGAAATACACCGCTGGCGTTGAGCGCCTGTGCGACGCCTTTGGGCGTGGTCATCTGCTCAACGTCGGGCAGGTCGGCAAGTAACTGGTTGATACTGGCCTGCAGCGGCGCGCTGATGGCCGGGCTGGTACTGGTCGGGCTGCCGGACTGCAGGTTTTGCAGGGCGTTGATCAGAGTGTCCAGCGAGCCTTGGCGATTTTGCTGTGCGGACAGTTGCTGCGCCACGGCCAGTTGGTCGAAACGACCGGGCAGGGCAACGAAGTTGAGTGCCTGATTGCCTTGCACCTGAGCGCTCAAGAGGCTGCCCACCGTCAGCGGCTGCGGGCTCTCGATGGTCAGGCTGGAACCCGCCAGCGCTGTGTTGAGCAGCATCACGATGGACCGGTAGGTGGGCGTCGCAGCGGCCGGGTTCTGGCCGGCCAGTTGATTGACTCCCTGAGCGATCACCTGGCTGGTCATGACTTTGCCCTGCAGCAGCGTGCCGACCGGTAATTGTCGGGTATCGATGCTGGTCATCGAGTTTTTCAGCGCGCCGTTGAGCTGCTGCAGCGTCAAGGTCAGCTCGTTGGCCGACGCCTGCGCCACTTGCAGCAGGCTGCCGGGCGTGAACGGGACGCTGCTGGTGACCGGTAAATTGGTCAGGCTGCCGTTGGCGAGCACCAGTCGCAACAACAGCTGGAAGTTCTGGTTGACCTGCTTGAGGGTCAGCACTTCGGCGTTGACGGTCTCGCCTTCGGGGATCAGATTTTCCGCCGATTGCAGCATGGTCAGCACTTGCGCCGGGGAGATGCCGTTGCGCAGCAGTGTCATGGTGGCGTTTGTTGCCGGAACGCTGGTGATGTCGCCTGTCATTGAACTATCGACCCGAGGAAATTGCCCCTTTGATAACAGGACTCGCATGTATAATACCGGCCGAAACCGGACCAGCCGCCATTAACTTCTCTTCATGTAACGGCCGTATCAACCCCGACTTGAACCGCGTTTTACTCCGTATGTGTCTGTTTTGGCACATTTCGCGACGCAAAGCACTGGAAACGCTCGATGATCCCAGCCACCCCATTTTTGCAAGCGACGGCTCTGGCGTGTGAGCGGGACGGGCGGATGCTGTTCGAAAACCTCGATCTTCAGTTGCACACAGGCGACATGTTGCAGATCAGCGGTCCCAACGGCTGCGGCAAGACCAGCCTGCTGCGCCTGCTGTGCGGGTTGATGCAGCCAACGGTCGGGCAGGTAGTGCTCGACGCGCAGCCAGTGGGTCGTGAGCCCGCGGCACCGGGCAGCAAGCTGTTGTGGATCGGTCATGCGCCAGCGCTCAAGGATGTGCTGACGCCGCTGGAAAACCTGTCCTGGCTCAGTGCACTGCACCAGCCAGCCGATGCCGACGCCATAGCCACCGCCCTCGATGCGGTCGGCCTGGCAGGTTTCGAGGACGTGCCCTGTCACACCTTGTCGGCCGGGCAGCAGCGTCGCGTCGCGCTGGCGCGTCTGTATCTGCCGGGTCCGCCACTCTGGCTGCTCGACGAGCCGTTTACCGCGCTCGACCGCCAAGGCATCGAGCAACTGGAAAACCACCTTGCCGGGCACTGTGAACAGGGCGGCATGATTGTCATGACCACCCACCACAGCCTGAGCCGGGTGCCTGCGGGCTATCGGGACCTCGACCTGGGGCAGTGGTCAGCATGAGCAATGTGTTTGTCCTGCTGATGCTCCGTGAGGTGCGGCTGCTGGCGAGGCGTCCCGCAGAGCTGGCTAACCCACTGGTGTTCTTCGCGATCGTGGTCGCCCTGTTTCCGCTAGCGCTGGGACCGCAGACGCAATTGTTGCAAACCTTGTCGCCGGGGCTGGTCTGGGTGGCGGCGCTGCTGGCCGTGCTGCTGTCGCTGGACGGGCTGTTGCGCAGTGATTTCGAGGACGGCTCGCTGGAGCAGTGGGTCCTTTCGCCGCACCCGCTGGCCCTTCTGGTGCTGATCAAAGTGCTGGCACACTGGGTTTTTTCCGGGCTGGCACTGGTACTGTTGTCACCCTTGCTGGCCTTGATGCTCGGCCTGCCGGTGCAGTGCCTGCCGGTGTTGATGGTTTCACTGCTGCTGGGCACACCGGTGCTCAGCCTGCTGGGGGCATTGGGGACGGCATTGACCGTGGGGTTGAAGCGTGGCGGCCTGCTGCTGGCATTGTTGATACTGCCGCTGTATATCCCGGTGCTGATTCTGGGCAGCGGTGCGTTGCAGGCCGCGTTGCAGGGCATGCCGACGACCGGCTATCTGTTGTGGCTGGGCAGCCTGGCGGCGCTGGCGATCACCCTGACACCCTTTGCGATAGCCGCTGGCCTGAAGATCAGCATCGGCGAATAATTGTGGTTCCGGGATCGAGACTTCGATGCCGTTCAATACCCTGGATGTACCCTGATGAAAAGCAACGCCATGAAAAGCAGCATCGGTTGGGCCTGCCTGCACACGCTCGGCTCACCGAAAGGGTTTTATCGCGTCAGCGCACGCCTGCTGCCCTGGTTGAGTGTTGCCGCCGTGCTGTTGCTGGTCATCGGCATGGTCTGGGGCCTGGCGTTCGCGCCGCCGGATTACCAGCAGGGCAACAGCTTCCGGATCGTTTATATCCACGTACCTGCCGCGATGCTCGCCCAGTCCTGTTACGTCATGCTGGCCGTGTGCGGGCTGGTCGGGCTGGTCTGGAGAATCAAGCTGGCCGATGTCGCACTGCACTGCGCTGCACCTGTTGGCGCGTGGATGACCGTGCTGGCGCTGGCGACCGGCGCGATCTGGGGCAAGCCCACCTGGGGAGCATGGTGGGTCTGGGACGCGCGACTGACCTCGATGCTGATTCTGCTGTTCCTGTATTTCGGCCTGATCGCGCTGGGCAATGCCATCAGTAACCGCGACAGCGCCGCCAAGGCCTGCGCGGTGCTGGCCATCGTCGGTGTGGTGAACATTCCGATCATCAAGTATTCGGTCGAGTGGTGGAACACCCTGCACCAGGGTTCGACGTTCAGCCTCACCGAGAAGCCCGCCATGCCGGCTGAAATGTGGCTACCGCTGCTGTTCACCACGCTGGGTTTCTACTGCTTGTTCGGCGTGCTGTTGATGATGCGCATGCGTCTTGAAGTATTGCGTCGCGAAGCGCGCACGCAATGGGTCAAGGCCGAGATACTGCGCAGCCTGGGTCACTCAACCGCGCAGTCGGAGAACACGCTTTGAGTTTTGCATCGTTCAGCGACTTTCTTGCCATGGGCCGCCACGGCGTGTTTGTCTGGTCGGCCTACGGTCTGTGCCTTGTGGTACTGCTGGTCAACGTGGCGCTGCCGCTATGGGCACGGCAGCGGTTTATGAAACAGCAGGCGCGTCGCATGAAGCGGGAGAATCGCCCGTGAACCCGTTGCGCAAAAAACGCTTGTTGATCATTGTCGCGCTGCTGGCCGGTGTCGGTCTGGCCGTGACCCTGGCCCTCAGCGCTTTGCAGGAAAACATCAACCTGTTCTACACCCCCAGCCAGATCGCCAATGGCGAGGCACCGCTGGATACGCGCATTCGGGCTGGCGGCATGGTCGAAAAGGGCTCATTGCAGCGCTCGGCCGATTCGCTGGACGTGCGTTTTGTGGTCACCGATTTCAACAAGTCGGTGACCATCACCTACCGAGGCATTCTTCCTGATCTGTTTCGTGAAGGGCAGGGCATCGTGGCGCTGGGCAAACTCAATGCACAGGGCGTAGTGGTGGCTGATGAAGTACTGGCCAAGCATGACGAGAAATACATGCCCCCCGAGGTCACCAAGGCGCTGCGTGACAGCGGTCAGGCGGCACCGGCTGCGTCTTCCACACCCGTCAAACAGGGTTGACCGATGATTCCCGAACTCGGCCAGCTGGCCATGATTCTGGCATTCTGCTTTGCGCTGGTGCAGGCCATCATTCCGCTGATCGGCGCATGGCGCGGTGATCGCTTGTGGATGAGCCTTGCCCGTCCGGCAGCCTGGGGCCAGTTCAGCTTTCTGATCTTCGCCTTCGGTTGTCTGACCTACGCGTTCATGGTCGACGACTTCTCAGTCGCCTACGTTGCACAGAACTCCAACACCGCGCTGCCCTGGTACTACAAATTCAGCGCCGTGTGGGGTGCGCATGAAGGTTCGCTGCTGCTCTGGGCGTTGATTCTTGGTGGCTGGACCTTCGCCGTGTCGGTGTTTTCCCGGCAACTGCCGCAGGTGATGCTGGCGCGGGTCCTCGCCGTGATGGGCATGATCAGCCTGGGTTTTCTGTCGTTTCTGATCCTCACCTCCAACCCGTTCGCGCGTCTGTTGCCGCAGATGCCTGCCAACGGACGTGATCTGAACCCGCTGTTGCAGGACATTGGCCTTATCGTGCATCCGCCGATGCTGTACATGGGCTATGTCGGCTTCTCCGTGGCCTTTGCATTCGCCATCGCTGCCTTGCTCGGCGGCCGACTCGACGCCGCCTGGGCGCGTTGGTCCAGGCCGTGGACGCTGGTGGCCTGGGCCTTTCTCGGCATCGGCATCAGCCTTGGCTCGTGGTGGGCGTATTACGAACTGGGCTGGGGCGGCTGGTGGTTCTGGGACCCTGTGGAAAACGCCTCGTTCATGCCCTGGCTGGTGGGCACTGCGCTGATTCACTCGCTGGCGGTCACGGAAAAACGTGGCGTGTTCAAGAGCTGGACGGTATTGCTGGCCATTGCTGCGTTTTCTCTGAGCCTGCTGGGCACTTTCCTGGTCCGTTCCGGAGTGCTGACCTCCGTTCACGCCTTTGCCTCGGACCCGGCGCGCGGCGTGTTCATCCTGATGTTTTTGCTGTTCGTGGTCGGCGGTTCGCTGACCCTGTTTGCGATTCGCGCACCGGTGGTCAAAAGCCACGTCGGGTTCGGTCTGTGGTCGCGGGAAACCCTGCTGCTGGGCAATAACCTGTTGCTGGTGGTTGCCGCGTCCATGATTCTGCTGGGCACCCTTTATCCGCTGGTGATCGATGCCATGAGCGGCGCCAAGATGTCGGTCGGCCCGCCTTACTTCAACACGCTGTTCGTGCCGTTGATGGGCCTGTTGCTGGCGGTCATGGCGGTCGGTGTACTGGTGCGCTGGAAGGACACACCACTGAAATGGCTGCTCGGCATGCTGGCCCCGGTACTGCTCGGCAGCGTCGTTCTGGCAGTGCTGGCCGGTCTGCTGCTGGACGATTTCCAGTGGGCGGTGCTGGCCGCTCTGATGCTTGCCGCCTGGGTGCTGCTGGCCGGGGTTCGCGACCTGCTCGACAAGACCCGCCACAGGGGGCTGCTCAGTGGCGCACGCAGTCTGACCCGCAGCTACTGGGGCATGCAGCTGGCGCACCTTGGCATTGTCGTGTGCGCGCTGGGCGTGGTGCTGTCGAGCCAGAACAGCGCCGAGCGCGATTTGCGCATGGCCCCCGGCGAATCCACCGAACTGGGTGGGTATACCTTTGTCTTCGAGGGCGCCCGGCATTATGAAGGGCCGAACTTCACCTCGGATCGGGGCACCGTTCGTGTGTTACGCAACGGCGTTCAACTGACCGAACTGCACCCGGAGAAACGCCTCTACACCGTGCAGCAATCGATGATGACCGAGGCGGGCATCGATGCCGGTTTCAGTCGCGACCTGTATGTCGCCCTGGGTGAACCGCTGGGCGATGGTGCTTGGGCTGTTCGGGTTCATGTCAAACCGTTTGTGCGCTGGATCTGGCTTGGCGGCCTGCTGACCGGTCTGGGCGGGGTGCTGGCGGCGCTCGATCGGCGTTATCGCACCCGGGTCAAGAACAAGGTGCGCGAGGCGTTGGGTCTGTCGGGAGCTGCACAATGAAACGCTGGTTCATGGTACTGCCACTGGTGCTGTTTCTGGGCGTGGCGGCGTTGTTGTATCGCGGTTTGTATCTGGACCCCGCCGAGCTGCCCTCGGCACTGATCGGCAAGCCTTTTCCGGCGTTCTCGCTGCCGGCGGTGCAGGGCGAGCGGATGTTGAGCCGTGCCGATCTGCTCGGCAAACCTGCGCTGGTCAACGTCTGGGGCACCTGGTGCGTGGCCTGCCGGGTGGAGCATCCTGTACTGACCCGGCTGGCGCAGCAGGGCGTGCTGATCTACGGCGTGAATTACAAGGACGTCAACGCGGACGCGCTGAAATGGCTCAAGGAATTCCATGATCCGTATCGGTTGAATATTCGTGACCAGGAGGGCTCTCTGGGGCTCGACCTAGGGGTGTACGGCGCGCCGGAAACCTTCCTGATCGATGCTCAAGGCGTCATCCGTTACAAACACGTCGGGGTCATCGACGATGCGGTGTGGCGCGAAAAGCTTGCCGCGCGTTATCAGCAACTGGTCGATGAGGCGCGGCCATGAAGCGCTGTCTGTTGATCGTCCTGCTCGGCATGCTGTGTTCCGGTATTGCTCACGCGGCCATCGACGCTTATGCCTTTCGCGACGACGCCGAGCGCGCGCGCTACAGCGAACTGACCAGAGAGCTGCGCTGCCCGAAATGCCAGAACCAGGACATCGCCGACTCCAATGCGCCGATTGCCGCCGATTTGCGCAAGGAAATCTACCGCATGCTGGGCGAAGGGCAGAGCAATCAGCAGATCATCGATTTCATGGTCGATCGCTATGGCGATTTCGTTCGCTACAAACCGAGCCTGACTGCGCGTACCTGGCTGCTGTGGTTCGGGCCGGCCTGCCTGCTGGTCGGCGGGCTTGTGGTGATCGGGCTTATCGTTGGCCGCCGCCGCAAGGCACAATCCGCACAGGCCGACGGACTCTCCGAAGATGAGCGGCAGCGTCTTGCCACCTTGCTGGATGAGCACCGGCCATGATCGATTTCTGGATGGCAACCGGGCTGTTGCTGCTGGTCGCGCTGAGCTTTTTGCTGATTCCGCTGCTGCGCGGCCATCGCGCGCAACGGGAAGAAGACCGCACGGCTCTGAACGTGGCGTTGTATCAGGAGCGACTGAGCGAGTTACAGGTTCAGCACGAGCAGGGCGTGTTGTTGACGACGCAATTGCAGGCTGCACGTGCCGAAGCAGCGCGCGAGCTGCTCGCCGACACCGAAGGCGCAGAGCCTGCCCGGACATCGCGTCTGGGCAAGCCCTTGCTGGTGCTGGCTGCGGTGCTGGTCCCGGTGTTGGGACTGGCGGGCTATCTTCAACTGGGTGCCAGTGACCGGGTTGAATTGAGTCGCGAATTCGCTCGACCACCGACCTCGCTGGCAGACATGACCCAGCGCCTTGAGCGCAGCGTGCAGGCTCAGCCGGATTCCGCCGAAAACCTCTATTTTCTGGCGCGCAGCTATATGGCGCAGAACCGCCCCGGTGATGCCGCGCAGATGTTCGAGCGTTCGGTGGCGCTGGCCGGAAGGCAGCCCGAGTTGCTCGGGCAATGGGCTCAGGCGCTGTATTTCGCCCGCGACAAGCACTTCACGCCACAGGTGCAGGCGCTGACCGACGAAGCGCTGCAGGCTGACCCCAGGGAAGTTACCAGCCTTGGCCTGCTCGGGATTGCCGCGTTCGAAACACAGCGCTATCAGGCGGCCGTGGATTATTGGACCCGGTTACTTGCCGCACTGCCCGCAGATGACGCGTCGCGTTCGGCACTGGAAGGCGGCATTGCCCGCGCCAGAGATAACCTTGCCAAACGCGCTGCAGACGCGGCGCCAGCAGTGAAGGCGAAGTCGATAAAAATTCATGTCGAGCTGGCTCCCGGGCTTCAAGGCAAAGTAAGGCCGAGCGACAGCGTGTTCATCTTCGCCCGCGCCATCAATGGCCCGGCGGCACCTCTGGCGGTCAAACGCATTACCGTGGCGGACTTGCCTGCCGACGTGGAACTGAGCGATGCCGATGCGATGATGCCGCAACTGAACCTGTCGAACTTCGCGCAAGTCCAACTGGTTGCGCGAGTGTCTCGCGCGGGGCAGCCAACCACCGGTGAGTGGGTCGGCCGCAGTCAGCCTCTGGCCAGTGATACTGCGGCGCAGCAGGCATTGACCATCGACAGTCCGGATAACTAGAGAAATCGCTTATGTACCGTACCGCACGCATCACCTTGTTGGGTCTGGTCGTTGGCCTGAGTGCCTGTGCTGTCCAGCATCCGGCACCGCCTCACAGTCAGGATCCGATTCTTAACCTGCCGGGTGGCCAACAGCCCGGCGCGCCGCGTCCGAGTACCGCACCTTCGGAGCCTGCCAAGGCACCTGCCGCAGCGCCGAAGACCTCGGCCAGCTTCGCGCCGCCACCGGGTGGCGGCAGCCATTGGGACCCGCGCCTGGGCGTGTACGTGATGGACGATCAGCCCAACACTTTCTATCGCCAGCGCACCTATTACCAGTGGAATGACGGCTGGAGCTGGGCAACCAGCCCCAACGGTCCGTGGCAGGCGACCGATGTCAGTGGTGTACCGGCAGGGCTGGGCAAACAGTTCAGTAAATGATTCAGGCTTCAACAAAAACGGCGACCTCGAAGGTCGCCGTTTTGCATTGCCTGAGCGGCTTATTTACCCGGATAGATCTGGTCGAACACCCCACCATCGATGAAATGGGTCTTCTGCACCGTGCGCCAGTCACCGAAGGTTTTCTCCACCGAGAGGAAGTCCACTTTCGGGAAGCGATCGGTGTACTTGGCCAGCACCGCCGGATCACGTGGGCGCAGGTAGTTTTTGGCAGCGATTTCCTGGCCCTCCGGGGACCATAGGTAGTTGAGGTATTCCTCAGCCAGGAGGCGGGAGCCTTTCTTGTCCACGACCTTGTCGACCACACTCACCGGTGGCTCGGCTTCTGCCGACACGGAGGGATAAACCACTTCGAACTGATCGCGACCGAATTCGCGGGCAATCATTTCCGCTTCATTCTCGAAGGTGACCAGCACGTCGCCGATCTGGTTGGTCATGAATGTCGTGGTCGCGCCACGGCCGCCGGTATCAAGCACCGGCACATGGCTGAACAGATCACCGACGAATTTCTTCGCCGCCGCTTCATCGCCACCTTTTTTCAGGGTGTAACCCCATGCCGAGAGGTAGGTGTAGCGACCGTTGCCCGAGGTTTTCGGGTTGGGCACGATGACTTCCACGCCATCCTTGATCAGGTCCGGCCAGTCTTTGAGGGCCTTCGGATTGCCCTTGCGCACAATGAACACCGTGGCCGACGTGAAGGGCGCGCTGTGGTTCGGCAGGCGGCTGACCCAGTCTTTCGGCACCAGCTCGCCGTTGTCGGCCAAGGCGTTGATGTCGGTGGCCATGTTCATGGTGATCACGTCAGCCGGCAGCCCGTCGATGACCGAGCGCGCCTGCTTGCTCGACCCGCCGAAGGACATCTGCACGGTCACCTCTTCATTCTTCTCGGCTTTCCAGTGTTTCTGGAAGGCGCTGTTGTAGTCCTTGTAGAAATCACGCATCACGTCATAAGAGACGTTGAGCAGCGTTGGAGCTGCCTGGGCAGCGCTGGCAAAAGCCAGGCCGGCGGCCAGTAGCGAGGCGGCGAAGAGTTTATTCACTGCAGGGTCCTTGAGATGAAGAGTCGTGTGACAAGCCTGATGGCGTAATGCCGCGACACTATCAGCATCGCGCCTGCGGTTTAAAGACCGAAAAGATCTTTGCTTATGCCTTGTGCTCGGTTTTTTTGAACAATTGATTGCCACATCTTGAGCAGAACGCCGCGCCATGCTCGTGAAGGTTTTTCGAGCACACGGGGCAGTCGTGTTTCAGTTGCTCGCCGCGCATGGCATTGGCCAGCTCGGCGGTGAATATCCCGGTAGGCACGGCGATGATTGAGTAGCCGGTAATCATCACCAGCGAAGAGAGCATCTGGCCGAGCGGGGTCTTGGGCACGATATCGCCAAAGCCCACCGTCGTCAGGGTCACGATAGCCCAGTAAATGCCCTTGGGAATACTGGTGAAGCCATGCTCTGGGCCTTCGATCACGTACATCAGCGTGCCGAACACCGTGACCAGTGTAGACACGGTGACCAGAAACACGATGATCTTCTGCTTGCTGCCACGCAGCGCCGCCAGCAAATAGTTGGCCTGGCGCAGGTAGGTGCCGAGCTTGAGCACCCTGAAGATCCGCAGCATACGGATGATCCGCACGATCAGCAGGTATTGCGCATCGCTGTAATAGATCGACAGCACGCCGGGCACGATGGCCAGCAGGTCCACCAGCCCGTAGAAACTGAATGCGTACTTCAGCGGCCGTGGCGAGCAATAGAGGCGCAGGATGTATTCGATGGCGAACATCAGCGTAAAGCCCCATTCGATCCATGCGAAAAGCATCGCGTAATCACGATGAATACTCTCGATGCTGTCGATGATAGTGACCAGCAGACTGAGCAGAATCGCGACCAGCACCGCCTTGTCAAACATCCGCCCGGCAGGCGTATTGGCCTCGAAAATAACAATATGCAACCGCTCGCGGCGGCTGAGAGAGCTGTCCATGGTGCTTCCCGAATCAAAGATCGGGTGAGCCTAGGAGCATGGATCGGCAAGTGCAAGCACACAAGCGAGCTTGCTCGCGAAGAGGTCGTTACAGCCGCGTAAAGGTGACCTGAGCCGACCCCCAATCCACCTGATATCGCAGAACCGCCGTGTGACGCAGTGCATCACGAACTACATTCCCACGCTGGAGCGTGTGAACGATAATCCGGGTAGTGACTGACACGGGGAGTAAACATGCAGTATGCAGGCGAAGGCTTTTCTCTCAGGATATTGGCATTTGATGATGCCGAGCTGATCAGCCGTTATGAAAACACCCATCGCCAGCATCTGCAGCCCTGGGAACCGCTAAGGGACGATGACTATTTCATCCTCGAAAACACCCGATCAAGGGTCCAGCAGCAATGGGAAAGCATGCAGACCGGCAGCGCGGTCTTTTTCCTCATAACAGCTCCGGGCGGCGAATTGCTGGGACGCTGCAGCTACACCAACATCGTGAGAGGCGCTTTCCAGGCCTGCAACCTCGGCTTCTCACTGGCAGAAACCGCTCAGGGGCGTGGCTTGATGAAAAGATCGCTGGAAGTCACCAATCGCTACTGTTTCGAACAGATGGGGCTGCATCGAATTATGGCCAGCCACATGCCAGCCAATGTACGCAGCGAGCGACTTCTGCAATCACTCGGCTTCGAAAAGGAAGGGCACGCGCGCGCCTACCTGAAAATTGCCGGTGTCTGGGAAAATCATGTCCTCAGAGCACTGATCAATCCGAACCACGCCTGATGGCGTGGCGAACGCGCATCCTACTGCTGCGCCACGTCATCCTTCTCCCAGCCGCCGCCGAGAGCCAGAAACAGATTGATCTGACCCATCGCCACCTGCGTGTTGGCCTCTGCCATCTGCGCGCGTACGTCGGTGTAAGTGCGCGTGGCTTGCAGGTCGGCGAGGAACGAGGCGCGCCCGGCCTGATAGAAGCGGTGCGTCTGGTCAGCCGCTTCTTTGGCAGATTGCTCGGCTTCTCTGAGGGCGTCGCGGCGGTCGAGCAGGGCGGTGTATTGCGCCAGGCCAGTCTGGGTTTCACGGATGGCGTTGAGCACCACACCATCAAAGCGCGCAAGGGCCGCCTGCGCCGAGGCTTCGGCTTGATGGATGCGGGCGCGCGAGCCATTTGAAGGGATGGTCCAGTTCAGCAGCGGGCCGAAGCCCCAGCGATTGGCCGCCGGTTTGCCGAGGTTCTCGATCAGGCCGGTGGTGCCAATGCTCGCGCCGATGCTGATGTCCGGATACAACTCGCCGGTGGCAACGCCGATCTCGGCAGTCGACATCGCCAGATGGCGTTCAGCCTGACGCACATCCGGGCGGCGTTTGAGCAGTGCTGCTCCGTCGCCCACAGGAATGACCTGCGCAATCTGCGGCAACTGGTTGCAGGCGCTTACCCCGGCGGGCAGTTGCTCGACAGGTTTGGCCAGCAACATCGACAGGCGAAACATCGCGGCCTGACGGCGCGCTTCGTAACGGGGCATTTCGGCGCGCAATGACTTGAACTGCGTCTGCGAACGAGTGACCTGGGTTTCATCGCCACGCCCGGCATCGCGCAGGCGCTGGTTGAGGGTCACGCTCTGTTGTTGCAGGTCCAGCGATTCGCGGGCGATATCGAGCTCTTCGTTGGCGGCACAAATCTGCGTGTAGGCGCGCACCACATCGGCGACCACTGTGATACGTGCCGTATCCACCGCCGCCTGATTGGCATCGACATTGGCCTGCGCCGCCTCGATGCCACGCTGCAAGGTGCCGAACAGATCGAACTGGTACGAAGTGGTCAGACCCACGTCGCCGACATTGGCCACCGGCACCTTGTCGGTCAGCAGAAACGCCTCGCCGGACTCCTGCACGCGCTGAGCGCCGATCTTCGCGCCGTTGGTAAAGCCGCCAGCCGCCTCGGCTTCCGAGGTCTGATAGCGAGCACGCTGCAGGTTGGCGGCGGCGATGCGCAGGTCGGTATTGGAAGCGATGGCCTGGCGCACCAGCTCATCCAGCCGCGCATCCTGATACAGACGCCACCAGTGCGCCGGCACCGGGGCGGAAACCGTGTTGACCGAGCGGCCCGCCAGTTCACCCTGCAGGTCCGGACGGTTGATCGCGCCCTCCTTGGGCAACCGGTAATCCGGGCCGACCATCTGGCAGGCCGACAGCAAGGCGGTAAAGCCGAGCGCGGCCACGCGTAAAGCACGTTTCATCGGCTGCGCTCCTGCGTGTCGTCGATGATCGACACCGTCGCGGTACGTCCGGCAATCATGCGGAAGTCGGCGGGCACGTCATCGAAGGCGATCCGCACTGGAATCCGCTGCGCCAGACGCACCCAGCTGAAAGCCGGGTTGACGTTGGGCAGCAGGTTCGAGCCACTGCTGCGGTCGCGGTCTTCGATACCGGCAACGATGCTCACCACATGGCCGGTCAGCCGCGCGTTGTCGCCGATGACGCGGATGTCGACGCCCTGGCCGACATGGATGCCATCGAGCTTGGTTTCCTCGAAATAGCCGTCGATGTGGAACGACGTCGAATCAACCACCGAAAGCACTGGACGCCCGGCAGTGACGAACTCATGTTCGCGGGGCGCGCGGTCGTTGAGGTAGCCGTCCACCGGGCTGCGTATTACCGAGCGATCCAGGTTCAACTGCGCGGCGTCCACTGCAACCTTTGATTCGCCCAGTGCGGAAAGGGCTCGGGCTTCGCGTGACTGGCTTTCTTCCAGTTGTTCGCGGGCGACCAGATTGCCCAGGCCACGGTTACGTTTGTTCTCACGGCGTGCCTGCTCCCAGGTTTCCTGACGTTCGGCGACCGTCGCCTGCGCCTGGCGCAGTGCCAGACGGAAGCGGTCCTGATCGATGGTGAACAGGACCTGGCCCTTGTGCACGGGCTGGTTGTCAGTGACTTCGACCTTCTGGATCAGCCCGGAGACGTCCGGTGCGATTTGCACGATGTCGGCGCGGATATGCCCGTCGCGCGTCCACGGTGCATACATGTAATACATCACCATGCGCCATACGACCACGGCGGCCAGGGTGACAACCAGCAGGGTCAGGACCACGCGGCCCAGTGTCAGTATCGGTTTTTTCATGTCATCAGGTATCGACTTAGAGTATCCACGGCGCCGAGCAACAAAGCGTATAGACCTACGTTGAACAAAGCCCGGTGCCAGACCAGACGGTAGAAGTGGGCACGCGACAGCACCGCATGCACGACAAGAAACAGCAGATAGGCGATGCCCATCATCGCCAGAAACGTGGGGATGAAGATCCCGCTGATATCCAGATCACCGATCACAGGGGCGCTCCATCGATGTTATGCGGCAGTTGTTCGGTCAGTTCCCCGCCCACGGTGACGATCTCGACCCCCGGCAGCAGCGCCAGGCGCAGGCCGCTGAGAGCATGCAGCAGGTGCAGTCGGGCCGGGTTGTCGCCCATCTCCTGATCGGTCAGTGAACGGCGTGCGCGGTCCATGGCCATCAGCAGGCCTCTGGGCGCGGGCAGTCGTTCACCGGCCTTGCGGCACTGTTTGAAATAGCCGCTGACTTCGTCGATCACCTGACGCAGCAATACCTGAGCCGCAGGCGTGGCGCGGCGGGTGTAGGCCAGCAGGTCGAGCATGTTCAGCGCGACGCGCAGCTCACGCAGGGCAATCCCGGTGTCCTGAGCGGTGAGCGTCAGGCGCGGCAATTGCTGCATCAGGCGGTCGAGCATTTGCACGCCCATGCGCCGGTGTTCGGCCAGAGAAGCGTTTTCACTGAGGCTGGCAATGTCACGCCAGCTGAAACGGGTCAGACGCTTGACGGCCAGTTCGACGCCGAACGGGCGGAACACCAGGGTCCAGATGAAGGCGAACAACAGCCCGGCAGGACCCGCCAGGTTGGAGTTGAGGAAGTTCATGAAGTCCGCGTCATAAGCGCTCTGGATGCTGATGAACGACGAGGTGTTGACGATGGTCAGCAGCGTGCCGAGAAAGAAGCGCGGTTGCACGGTCAGGGTACCGACGCAAATGAACGGCACGGAAAAGGCCAGCACCAGCATCGGGAAGTCATGCAGGTTGGGCAGCACCACGAACAGGTACAGGCTGGCGAACACTACCGAGAGCAGGGTCCAGAAGAAGAACCGGTAGATTTGCGGAGCAGGGTCGTCCATGGCAGCGAAGAAGCTGCACGACACCGCTGCCAGTGCCACGGCACTTGCGCCGTCTTTCCAGCCGAGCAGAATCCATAACACCGACGCAGCAATGATCGCCAGTACTGTCGAAGTCACCGAATAGAGCATCAGGCCGCGGTCGAGAAACGGGGTCAACCGGCCCAGGCGCCAGTGGCGATAGACCGCGCGCCACTGTGACTGATCGTCGGTCTTGATCGCGTATTGCAGGGTTCGGCAATCCAGCCACAGGTCGATCCACTCACCCAGCCTGAACAGCGTATTGGATAGCAGCAGTTGATCGCGATCGTCCAGTTGCGCGGAATCTGGTTGCAGGCTCTGCAAGTCGTGGTGCAACTGTTGCCATCCTTCCAACTGCGGCGCGTCGGCAGTGCTTTCGAGCCAGTCACAAGCCTTTTGCAACAAGGGCTTGATGCTGGCCAGCAGCTCGGGCGTGCGCCGCTCCAGCGCCCACAGCGCGTCATCCAGCGCATCGATGACCGGCAAGAGGTGGATCATCCGGCCGCGCAGTTCATTGGCGTTGCGCACGGTTTGCTTACGGGCGCCTTCGTGGCTCAACTGGCCGATCATCATTTCCAGCGAGTTGAAGCTGCCGACCATCGAATTGCGCAGCGTGCCGATTTCTTCGGGCTGACAGGTACGGCTGATAAAGCGCTGACTGTAGGTCGCGGCATCACTGAACCATTTCTCCGTGGTGGCCTGAAACACAGGTGCCAGGCGCCTGGGCCAGAACATCGCACCTACGACGGCGGCGCAGATGATGCCGAGAAAAATCTCTTCGGTACGCGACACCGCGATGTCGAACACAGCCTGCGGGTTGTCGACCACCGGCAGCGAAATCAGCGGCATGGTGTAGCCGGCCAACATCAGGGCGTAGCTGTTGGCGGTGCGCAAGTGCAGGGACAGAAACAACAGGGTCCCGGTCCACAGCCCGACCACGATGGCCAGCAACAAGGGCGTTTGTACGAACATCGGCACCAGCAGCACCGACGCCGCTGCACCGGCCAACGTCCCGGCCGCTCTGTACAGCGCCTTGGAGCTGGTCGGGCCGACGAAGGGGCTGGAGACGATGTACACCGTGGCCATCGCCCAGTAGGGGCGGGGCATTTCCATCAACAATGCGATGTACAGCGCCAGCATCGACGCGCCGAAGGTGCGCACACCGTAGAACCAGTCACGTGCCGGCGGAACGCTGGAGAAAAATCCGTTCAAGCCTGGCCCCCGTGTTCGCGCTGCGCCGCATCAGCAAAGGCCTGTAACACACGCAAGGTGGCCTCCAGATCGGCAGGCTGCAGACCTTGCAGCACTTCGGCGCGCAAGCGGGTCAGCTCGGCTTCGATGGAGCAGGCCAGTGCGCGACCTTTGCGAGTCAGGCTCAAGGCCTTGGCGCGGCGGTCATTCGGGTCTTCAGTGCGGCAAACGATATCGGCCTTGCACAACTGGTCGAGCAGACGCACCAGCGTCGGGCTCTCCATGCCAGCCGCCTGGGCGACTTTCACCTGATGTGCGCCATCGCCCAGACGCGCAATGGCCAGCAACGGACCTGCGCAGGCTTCGGAAATGCCATAGGTCACCAGCGTGTTCTGGCAGATGCGTCGCCATTGGCGAGACGCGGCCACCAGGCCACAGCTGATTGTCCGATGCAGGGATTCGACAGACATGGAAACACCAGGAATTTAGTTAGGAGCGATATTGTTAGCAGGGAGATAAATAGCTTGCTAACTAATATCTCGTAACAACTGCTTACAGTCAACCCGAAGCCGCCCGGCGGAGGCGCTTTTTTAACCCGGCGAAAGCGTATTTCGAGGCAGCGCAGCGTTGATGAAGGGGCGCCTTTGTCAGTTTCAAGTGCCATAAGTTCATTTTCCATGAAGATAATTGCTACCGTCTGTCGGTAATTTGCGGCTTTTTGCGCTGTATCGGCCTCGATACATTCAAAAAAATGACGCGCTTCGCAAAACACTTCTTCACGTTAATCAACGCTTGCAGCTTGGTGGTGGCACATAGCTTCATCGCAACAATTGATATCGCAATGATGGCATCGGCTATATTTAGACGTTTTGTTGACGCCAAAGCATTGTCGATGCTGTTTAAAAAATAAACGATTCAGCCGATAGTCTGGATGACCAAACGGGCCAGCACACCCGTTCCAGAGCCATTCAGTTGGTGCGCGATGCGCACCTTGCGAGCTACGCCATGATCGACCTTGCTACCTGGAATCTCTCCGTCCCTGTCGGAAGCCCTGCGACCATCATCGAAACCCCCAAATTGGTAAAGGGCTATCGGGATGGCTATTTCCAGTCCGGGGATACGCTGTTCTTCTGGGCACCGGTGACGGGTTCAACCACCGAAAACGCCAAGTACCCGCGTTCCGAATTGCGCGAGACGACGTCGGACGGAAGAGTCTTCAACTGGGCCTACTCCAGTGCCGACAACTTTCTGCGCGCGACACTGGAAGTCGATCAGGTGCCTTCCAGCGGCAAGATCGTGATCGGTCAGATTCACTGCTACCAGAGCACCGAACCGCTGCTGAAGGTGGAGTATCAGTACAAGGAGAAGCTGCAGACCGGCAATATCGTCGCCAAGTTTCGTCGTACGCCGGACTCGGAAATCGAGGTCATCAACATCGCCCAGGGTGTGCCGCTCAATAAGCAGTTCAACTACACCATCAACCTATCGCCGTCTGGCGATCTGACGGTGAATGCCTTCGACGCAGTCTGGTACGCCAAGCTGGATTCAGCCTGGGCCAGCAAACTGTTCTATTTCAAGGCAGGGGTCTACACCCAGGACAACACCGGCTACACCACGGAAGGCGGCTCGGCCACGTTCTACAAGCTGGCCATTGCCCACGAGAAAAAGAATTGATCCTTTCGCGCCGCAGGCTTCAGGCCGCCGGGAATATCAGACTGAAGCAGATTCTGCCGACGGCGGGTTGAGCGACTTCGACCCGACCGCCGTGCAGTTGCATGATTGCCGTGACGATCGCCAGCCCCAGGCCGTTGGAATCCGAACGCTCATGGCGTGAGGCATCACCGCGATAGAAACGATCGAACAAGCGTGCGAGGGTGGCTTCCGGCAGCACCGGTCCACGGTTCTCCACATCGATCTTCCAGTGCCCGTCCACAGCCGTCACCTGCATCAGAATCTCGCTGTCTTCATCGGCGTAGCGGATCGCATTGGCGACCAGATTGCTCAATGCACGCCGTAGCAAAATCGGATCGGCCTGCAACGTACCTTGTCCGTGGGGGCTCAGGGTCAGGTTGCGTTCTTCGGCCAGCCCTTCGAAATAGCCGGCAACCCGTTGCAGTTCATCATGCAGATCCAGCGACTGACGCTCCAGAGCGGCCTGGGCTTCGTCCGCCCGTGCCAGAAACAGGATGCTTTCCACCAGCCGCGAGATGCGCTCCAGCTCTTCCAGATTGGAGGCCAGCAGCGCCTGATATTCATCGGCGCTGCGGTTCTGGCGCAAGGCAACCTGACAATGGCCCATCAGCGAACCGACCGGTGTGCGGATTTCGTGGGCCAGATCGGCAGAGAACTGCATCAGGCGTCGGTAGCCATCGTCCAGACGGTCAAGCATGGCGTTGAAGGCGTCGCTCAATTGTTGCAGCTCGACGGGCGTATCACGGCTGTCGAGGCGTTTGTGCAGGCTGGCCGGGGTGATTGCGGCGGCATGGGCAGCCATTCTTCGCAGTGGACGCAAGCCGCGACGCAGCAGTACATAACCCAGGGCTGCGGTGATCAGAAACGCCAGGGCCACGGCTATATAGATGCGCTGACGGAAGCTGGCGAGCATGGCCATTTCCTTGACCATCAAATGCGCTGCCTGCAAACGTACTTCGACACCGTTGGACATCACCTGTACGGCAGCAGCGCGCAACGGCACGCCTTGCAGGCTCATGCCGCTGCGCAGGTCATCGACACGCAGCGGTTGGTCCTGCGCCACGGTCGGCAGTTCCGGCAAGGGCGCGTGCTGCGGGTTGACGGAGATAACCGGTGACTTGCCCGGCTCGCCGATGATGAAGATGTCTTCTTCGCTGTCGAGCATGTTCTCGAACAGCTGCGGGCTGCCCTTGAGGTTGTCCATGGTCAGGTCATAGCGCAGCAGCTTGCGAAAGTGGTCCAGTCGCGCAAGCACGGCATGGTCACTGCGTTGCATCACTGTTGCCTCGATTGACTGATACAGATACAGGCCGGCACCGCTGACGGTGAGCATCGCCACCAGAGCAAATGCCAGGGTCGAGCGCAGGGTCAGGGAAGGCTGGCGTCGCATGGCCGTACCTCGCACACATAACCAATGCCGCGCACGGTGTGGATGAGCTTGACCGGGTAGGGCAGGTCGACCTTGCTGCGCAGACGCTTGATGGCGACGTCGACGACATTGGTGTCGCTGTCGAAATTCATGTCCCAGACTTCCGAGGCAATCTGTGCCCTGGACAGTACGTCGCCTTCGCGGCGCAATAACAGGTGCAGCAGGGCGAACTCCTTGTTGGTCAGCACGATAACCTGTTGCTGACGCGTCACCCGGCGGCGCAACAGGTCCAGTTCCAGATCGGCCAGATGAAAATGGTCCGCCTCGCGCACCACGCCCCGGCGCAGGATGGTGCGGATGCGCAGCAGCAGTTCAGTGAAGGAAAATGGCTTGACCAGATAATCGTCGGCGCCCAGTTCCAGGCCGCGAATCCGGTCCTGCAACTGGTCGCGCGCGGTGAGAAACAGCACCGGCACGTCCTGCCGGGCGCGCAGTACTTCGATGATTTGCCAGCCGTCGATGCCTGGCAGCATCACGTCCAGCACGATCAGGTCGTAGCGGTTTTCCAGCGCCAGGTGCAGGCCGTCGGCCCCGTGCTGGGTCCAGTCCACCTTGTAGCCGGACTCACCCAGACCCTTCTTCAGGTACTCGCCGGTTTTGGTGTCGTCTTCAATCAGCAGGATATGCATCGTTTTGTCCGCTACGCTTTTGCCTGCACCCATGGTGCGCCGATGCCGGAGTCTAACCAGTTGCCGACAAGGTGTCCGGCGAATGACAAAAATGTCATTGCCCGGTCATTCTGCGGTGCCGGTAACGGTGCAAGGATGGGTTTCAGATATCAACTGCCAAGGAAGTACCGATGAAGACTGCACTCTCTACTACGTTCGGCCTGCTGTTGCTCAGCGCTGCTGTCATGACTCAGGCTGCTGACATGAAGGTGGTTAAACCGATGCGCGGGACCGTCGACAGCGTCAGCGCCGACACCCTCGATTTCACCACCCGCTCGGGTCAGCACGAAAGTATCAAGCTGACTGACAAGACCGGTATTCGTCTTGTGTCCGAAGCTGACTTCAAGCAAATCAAAGGCGACAGTTTTGTCGGTTCGGCTGCCATCCCGCAGGCGGACGGCACACTGAAAGCGCTGGAAGTGACCGTTTTTGAAGCCAGCCTCAAAGGCAGCGGCGAAGGCCACTATGGCTGGGAAAACGCTGATGGCAGCACCGGCACCATGACCAATGGCACCGTTGGCACGTTGGCTGGCACCGATGGCCGCACGCTGACCGTCAAATACGAGGGTGGCGAGAAGAAGCTGGTGGTGCCGCAGGATGTGCCTATCGCCTACGTCGAGCCAGGCAAGGTTGATCAGTTGACCAAGGGCGCCAAGGTCGTGGTGTTCCCGGCTGACGACGGCAAGTCTGCCCGTGGTGTGGCAGTCGGCAAGGACGGGTTTACCCCGCCGATGTAATCACCGCCAGGGCTGTCAGGGGCGCAAGGCTGCCCCTGACAGCTTTTTCCATGCCTGATCAGAGGGATCTCGACATGAAAACCCGCCCCATTCATCCGTGGCCGGTGCGCCTGACGCACTGGGTCAATGCCGTGGGCATGGTCTGTATGTTCATGAGCGGTTGGGCGATCTACAACGCATCGCCACTGATGCCGTTCACCTTTCCCAAATTCCTGACACTCGGCGGCTGGCTGGGCGGTTCCATTGCCTGGCACTTCGCGGTGATGTGGCTGTTGGTCATCAACGGTCTGATTTATGTGCTGTATGGCGTGTTCAGCCGCCATTTCAAACGCGACCTGCTGCCGGTCCGGCCGTCCGAAGTGACGCGTGACATGAGTGACGCGTTGCGTTTTCGACTGGTCCACGTCAAAGGCCGTTACAACGCGGTGCAACGGCTGATGTATTGGCTGGTGCTGGCCATGGGGGTGCTGGTGGTGCTGTCCGGCCTGGCCATCTGGAAACCGGTGCAGTTTCAGGGGCTGGTCAGTCTGCTGGGCGGATTCGATTTCGCCCGTTGGGTACATTTCGGGGCGATGACCGCCATCGGCGCATTTGTCATCGTCCATCTGCTGCTGGTCGTGCTGGTGCCCAGTACTTTGCTGCCGATGATTACCGGCGGCCGCCAGCCGAACGAAGACGGAACTGCGCAATCATGAACGAACCACGTAAACGCATCACTCAGCGTATCCGCCTGGAGCCCGCGCAGGAGCGTCAACTGATCGATATTCAGCGCCGCTCGTTTCTGCGCGCGGGGCTGACCGTGGGCGCGATGTCGATGCTCACGGGCTGCAACCTGCAGGATGGCGATCAGGTCGACAAGGTGCTGTGGGCCATGTCGCGCTGGAATGACCGGGTTCAGGCCTGGCTGTTCAATGGCCAGAAGCTGGCGCCGACCTACAGCAAGGCGCAGTTGACCAACCCGTTCCCGTTCAATGCCTTCTACCCTGAGTACAACGTGCCGGAGCTGGATCTTTCCGATTACCAGCTGGCGGTGTCGGGGCTGGTGCGGGACAAGCAGCCGTGGACGCTGGGGGCGCTGCGCAAACTGCCGCAACGCACGGACATCACGCGGTTGATCTGTATCGAGGGCTGGAGCGCGATAGGGCAGTGGGGCGGTGTGCCGTTGAAGACCTTCCTGGAGTACATCGGCGCTGATACAACGGCGCGCTTTGTCGGTTTCAAGTGCGCTGACCGCTATTACTCGAGCCTGGATATGCCCACTGCGCTGCATCCGCAGACGTTGCTGGCGCTGGACTTCGGTGAAGTGGCGCTGCCACCTGATTATGGTTACCCGTTGCGGGTGCGGGTGCCGACCAAGCTGGGTTTCAAGAATCCTAAGCACATCGTCGAGATTTTCGTCAGCAACGAGAATCCTGGGGGGTATTGGGAGGATCAGGGGTACAACTGGTTCAGCGGGATCTAGGAGCGGACGCAGAGCGTCGCACGATGGCGGTAGTGAGATTATCGTTCCTCACGCTCCAGCGTGGGAATGCCGTTCGTGACGCTCTGCGTCACACAGCGGTTCTGTGGTGTCAGGTGGATGTAGGCTCGACTCAAGTCACCTTTTCGCCCCTCGGCGAATTACTTTGATGAGGCCAAAGTAACCAAAGCCTTTCGCTCCGGTTTCCGGCCCGACTTCGTCGGGTTCCTTCGCCCTGTCACTGATCCGGGGGTCGCCGCAACGGGCCATCCATGGCCCGGTGCGGCTAGCCTGGCGTCCTGCCAGGCTACCCCCGGATCAGCGCCAGGACTCAGCCGTCACTGACGTCGCAATTTGCGTTGTCTGTGCCATCGTGGTTGAAAAGCATTTCGGTGGTAGTTAATACGATTTTGACTATCGTTCCTCACGCTCCGCGTGGGAATGCCGTTCGTGACGCTCTACGTCACATGGCGGTTTTTTCTTTGTCAGGTGGATTGAGGTTCGGCTCAGGTCACCTTTTCGCCCCTCGGCGCCTTACTTTGAAGGACCAAAGTAAGCAAAGTCCCAGCTCCGGTTTCCGGCCCGACTTCGTCGGGTTCCTTCGCCCTGGCACTGACGTCGCACTCTGCGTCGTCAGTGCCATCGCGTTAAAAAGCGCTTTCAGGCGCGGCGTTTCAGGTCAGTTCAGGCCCAGTTTGCCGCGCAGGGTCGAGAGGTCTTCTGCCAGGGTGTTGACCGGGCCGACCAGGGCTTTGCGGTCGTTCTCTTTGACTTTGTCGTAGGTTTCAAAGCCACCGTCCTTGGTCTTGTACTTGGCGAGGATTTTGTCCACGGTGGCGAAGTTCTTGTCGACTTTGCTGGAG
This sequence comes from Pseudomonas sp. MWU16-30316, assembly GCF_020515645.1. Classification (NCBI taxonomy): domain Bacteria; kingdom Pseudomonadati; phylum Pseudomonadota; class Gammaproteobacteria; order Pseudomonadales; family Pseudomonadaceae; genus Pseudomonas; species Pseudomonas sp. MWU16-30316. Next base: position 1,334,259 of record NZ_JAIZAZ010000001.1, read on the forward strand.
AAGGCCTTGTCCTGCTGTTCGATCTGCGGGCGGAACAGGTCGACGATTTTTTTCGCGCCGTCGATGTTGCCCTGGAAGTCATACAGGTCGGTGTGGCTGTAACGGTCTTCTTCGCCGGAGATCTTGGTCGCTGCCACTTCTTCCAGCAGGGCTGCGGCGCCGCCGACGACTTTTTCCGGCGGGAAAGTCAGGTCGGCCACGCGCTTTTCCAGGTCCTTGACGTCGCTCAACAGCTTGTCGGCGATAGGGCCCTGATCTTTTGTGGTGTTCTGCGAGAACAGCGCATATTCCAGACGATGGAAGCCGGTGAAGTCTTCCGCCGTCACGCCTTGTTCATGGTCGTCGACGCGTGAGTCGATGGATGCGTCCAGGTCACTGAACAGTTCGGCAATCGGTTCTACCGACTCGTAGTACACGCGGGTCGGAGCGTAGAGCTTCTTGGCCGTTGCGATGTCGCCTTTCTTCACGGCATCGGTGAATTTCTGGGTGTGGCTGACCAGCTCTTCAATGTTCTCGGTCACGTAGATCTTGTAGTCCGACACCGGGCCTACCAGATCCAGCGGCGCGGTGGCGGCAAAGGCCGCCAGCGGGGTCTGGAGCAGGCCAAGGGTCAGGAGCAAAGCCAGGGGCGTCTTTTTCATGAGTGTCTTCCGGGTCGGGAGTGGATAGGTCATGCGTTTTTAGTGGGCGCTACGGCCGCCAGCAGCGAGCGACCGATGAAATCCTGGTCGCCGGTTACCCCCGGCAGGGTGAAGAAATAGCCGCCTCCGATTGGTTTGAGGTATTCCTCCAGCGGCTCGCCGTTAAGCCGGCTCTGTACCGTAATGAAGCCTTTTTCCAGATCGGCCTGGTAGCAGATGAACAGCAGGCCCATGTCCAACTGACCGTTCTTGTTAACCCCATTGGAGTAATTGAACGGGCGGCGCAGGATCAGGTTGCGCTGGCTTTCGGCAGTACGCGGGTTGGCCAGGCGGATGTGCGAATCCAGCCGGGTTTTCTTGCCTTCCGGGTCGGCCGCATAGTTGGGCACATCGCTCTCGACCTTGCCGTCCATGGGCGCGCCGGTGCTTTTGCTGCGGCCGAAAATCGATTCCTGCTCCTGCAGCGGCGTGCGGTCCCAGCGCTCGACGAAGTTGCGGATGATGCGCACCGCCTGATAGCTGCCATTGGCGGCCCAGGCCGGTTCATCGCTGCCCGGCTGCACCCAGACCAGCTCGTTCATGGTCTTCTGGTTGTTGGAATCCGGGTTCGCCGAACCGTCCCGGAAACCCAGGAAGTTGCGCGCGCTTTCCGGCGGCTGACCGGGTTTCTTCGGTGCCTGGGGCGGCACGGTGCCTTCCTGTTTCCAGCGCACCAGCAGCAGGTCGGGCAGGTTCTTGACGATGTCGCGCAGCGCATGGATGTTGCTGTCGGCAGTGTTGGCGCAGAACTGGATGCTCAGGTCGCCGTGGCAACTGGCCGGATCCAGCGCATCGTTGGGGAAACCGGTCATGCGGCTCAAGCGTTTCGGCTTGACCGGGGCCAGACCAAAACGCTCATCGAACAGCGATTCGCCCACCGACACGGTGATGGTCAGGTTGTCCGGGGTCACCACCGGACCGAGAATGCCCGAGTCCAGCGGTGGCAGTTTCGGATCGATCTCCGGCACCGGGCCACCGGTCATCAGGAACGCGATGCGCTCGTTCAGCGTGCGAAACAGGCGTTCCAGGTCCTCACGGTCGGCGGCCAGAACATCGAATGCCACAAGCATGCCCGCGGCCGGGCGCGGGTTGACGATGCCGCTCTGATGCTGGCCGTGAAACTCGTTGTGATCCTGCGTTTTTTCACTGTTCGGCGCTTCGGCGACTTGTGCAGGTGCTGCGGCAAGTACATTGCCACTCAGGCTGCTGCCAGCCAGCGCAGCCCCTGCAGCGCCGAGCCCCATCAGCACGCGGCGGCGTTGCAGGGAGGCCGGAGCGTTGGTTGTTTCTGGATTGCTGTCCGGATTTTTCATCGTGATGTGCTGTGCTCCAGTGAATCAGAGGCCAGAGAGGCCGAGTGCCGGGTCGATGCCATTGAGTGCGTCAGCCAGAGCGCCAGCCTTGGCGGCGATCTGCTTGCGCTGCGCCTCATCCACCTGGTCGTAGGGGCGCACACCACCATCAGCGCTGCTCAACGCATCGAGCGTGGTGTCCAGATCCGCCATGGCGGCGTCGATCTTCTGCAACAGATCGCCTGCACTGCGGCTCAGCAACGGACGCAGCAGGTCGACGATCTTGCGGGTGCCGTCCAGGTTGGCGGCAAAACCGTTCAGGTCGCTGTGGCTGTAACGTTCCTCTTCGCCGTTGCTGCGTACCTCAGCCAGGCTACGCAGTGTGCGAGTGGCAATGGCCGCCAGCTGTTCGGGCGCCAGCGATTGCGCCATCAACTGTTGCTTGAGCTGGGTGACATCGGTTTGCAGACGCTGCGCGATCGGCGCCAGGCCCTCGACGCTGTGTTGCTCGTACAGGCCGTATTCGATGCGGTGAAAGCCGCCGAAGCCGGGGTCCTGTTCACGTTTCTCGTAATAGTCGGCGCGGGCGTTGATTGCGTTGTCCAGCTCGGCCAGGCGCTGCGCAGCCGGTGCAATGCGCTGGTAGGCGGCGCGGGCGGGCAGGTAGGCCGCCTGGGCAGCGCTCAGGTCGCCGGCATCGATGGCCTGTTGCAGGGCGTTGACTGCCTTGATCAGCGCCGAACTCTGCAGGCTCAGGTACACGCGGTATTCGGAGAGCGGCCCGATGAAGGCGGTCATGGACGGACGCGCCTTGGCCTTGGCGTCGGACTCTGCGGTCGGCGTGACATGCAAGGTGCCGCGCGGATTGCTCAGCAGACCGCAGGTAATCGCGTAATCGCCGGGTGCCAGGTTGGCATTGATCACCTGGCTTAGCCCAGGTGCGATGTTTTCCCGTTCTTCAATCACCAGCACGCCATCGAGGATTTCCCATTCGACGGCGCGCTCCGAGCGGTTGACGATGCGGAAGGCGTTCTTGCCCGCCGCGACCGTCAAGGCGTTCGGTTCGCAGTTGTGGGCGTGGATATTGACCACGGTTTCAGTACCGGCATTGGCCGCGCGCTTTTTGGCCGCGACCTGCGAGGCGTAGTAGAACAGCCCGCCAGCGGCGATCATCAGGATCACTGAGCCGGCGACTGCCAATCGCAGGACACGGGGCGACCGGGCTTTCCCGGAAGGCCCTGAGGGACGGTTAGACATGGAGGCCCTTATTCGTTCGTAACAGAAGATGTGTTTGGCTGCATGACCTTGCCAGTCGTCGGGGTGTGCGGCTTGAAGAACAGCAGCAGTGCCCCGATCAGGTAAATCAGGTAGGCACTCAGGGTGCTGACCGTCGGCGCGTCCTGATAACCGAACATGCCCGCCAGTACCGAACCGGCAGGGCCGTCCATCGGCAGCAGCGCACTGATGTCGAAGACCACCTCCTGCAGGTGATTCCAGACGCCGGCTTCATGCAGTGCCTGAACGGAGTTGGCGAGAATGCCCGCCGCTACCACCAGAATGAACAAACCGGTCCAGCGGAAAAACAGGCTCAGGTTCAGACGCATGCTGCCGCTGTAGATGGCTACGCCGAAACCGACCGCCAGCAACAGGCCGAGCAGCGCACCCAATGGCGCGCCGGAGCCTTCGCTCTGCTGGAACACGGCGAGCAGAAAGAATACGGTTTCCAGCCCTTCGCGGGCCACGGCAAAAAACACCATGGCGATCAGCGCGTAGGTCTGGTTTTTCGAGCCGGTGAGGGCCGCGTCGAGTGATTCGTGCAGCGCATGCTTGATCGACCGCGCGACCTTGCGCATCCAGAACACCATGGAGCTGAGAATGCCGACCGCGATCAGGCCGACGATCCCTTCGAACAGTTCCTGCTGCTTCTGTGGGAACTCGGCGCTCATCAACTCAAGCCCGCCACCGACGAACAGCGAGAGCGCGGCGGCCAGAAATACGCCGATCCACACCGCAGGCATCCACTCGCCGCGGCCGGTCTGCTTCAGGTAACTGGCGATAATGCCAACGATAAGCGCGGCTTCGATGCCTTCGCGCAGCATGATCAAAAAGGGAACGAGCATATCTCACCGAGTCAAAGCTGTAGGGTGAAGGTGTCTCGGCATGTCGTAGGCCGGAAACACTGCGTAACATAATGATACTCATTCTTGAATGCGTGTAGTTGTTTTTTATCGGGATTGCGTTTTTGAAAAGTCGTTCAGGTCAGGTTCAGCTAATCGATCACGATTTTCTGAACGTTCCGTGGTCTTCGGAAATCAGCGATCATTTTCAACACCCCTGTAAACCGTGGTTGCCCCTCTGACCGCTTTATTCCGGAAATCATCATGTCATCAGAATCAGACAGCGCTGACCGCAGGCATGCCGAGGCGGTCGCTGCGCTCAGGTCCATAGACCCGCAATGGCAGTCGCTGATTGACCAGGTCGGCCCCTGTCTGCACCCGGTCAGTGCGGCGCAGGACCCGTTTCAGGCGCTGGTCAAGGCCGTCGCCTACCAGCAATTGCATGCCAGGGCAGGCGATGCGATGGTCATGAGGTTGCGTGCGCTTTTTGTGGATGACAGCTTCCCGGGGGCGCAGGCACTGGTCGAGCTGGATGATCAGGCACTGCGCTCTTGTGGGTTCTCGGCGTCCAAATGCCGGGCGATCAAGGCGATTGCCGCTGCGCGAGTGGACGGTCTGGTGCCTGAGGTCAGTGCGGCGCTGGCCATGGGCAACGAAGCGCTGGTCGAACGCCTGATCCAACTGCCGGGCGTGGGGCGCTGGACCGTGGAGATGATGCTCATTTACGGGCTCGGTCAGCTGGATGTGATGCCCGCCAGCGACTTCGGCGTGTGCGAAGGCTACCGGCGACTGTATGCTCTGGAACTCAAACCGTCGCACCGGCAAATGGCCCGGCTTGCCGAGCGCTTCGCGCCTTACCGAACCATTGCTGCCTGGTATCTGTGGCGAGTGCCGGCCGATTTCAGCGAAAACGGCTCATCTCGAATTTGAAAGCAAGAGTCGGAGTGCCCGGTGGCCCTGACAGGCGCAGGCTTATCGAAACTCAAGGCAGGCTCGACCATGGACAGCACAGAACGCACCCAACCGGCACGCGCCCCGCGCACTGAAGACGACCCGCGCTGGGACATTCTGGTCAATCGGCGTTCACACGCTGGCGCTGACTTCGTTTATGGCGTGCTGACCACCGGCATCTATTGCAACCCTTGCAGCCCGACACGCCTTCCGCGTCCGGAGAACGTGGTGTTTTTTGACAGTGCGCGCGACGCCGAGGCTGCCGGGTTTCGCCCGTCCCTGCGCAATGCCGGCGACCCGAATGCGCTGCAACTCAGGCACGCAGAAGTCGTTGCCCAAGCCTGCAGACTGATCGATGCCGCCGAATCGATGCCCAATCTGACCGAGCTCGCCGAGCAGGTCGGGATGAGCGGTTTTCATTTCCACCGTATTTTCAAAAGGCTGACCGGGCTGACGCCCAGGGCCTACAGCGTCGCCTCGTTACGCTCGCGGGTGAAAACTCAGCTCTCAGAGGACGTAAGCATTACCCGTGCGTTGTACGAGGCGGGCTACAACTCCAACAGTCGTTTCTATGAGGCTTCGCAGAACATGCTCGGCATGAAACCTTCTGAATACCGCGCGGGCGGCGCCAATGTCGATATCAGGTTCGCCCTGGGTGAAAGTTCGCTGGGTTCGATTCTGGTGGCCACCAGCAGCAAGGGCATCTGTGCGATTTCGCTCGGTGATGACCCGCATGCGCTGATCGAAGCTTTCCAGGACCAGTTTCCCAACGCCAACCTGATCGGTGCAGACGCAGCGTTCGAACAACTGGTTGCCGAGGTCGTGGGTTTTGTCGAATCACCCGCGACCGGCCTGGCGCTGCCACTGGATATCCGCGGCACGGTGTTTCAGGAGCGGGTCTGGCAGGCGCTCAGGGACATTCCCGCTGGATCGACGGCCACCTACACGCAGATCGCGGCGCAGATAGGACTGCCCAGTGCAGTCCGTGCGGTTGCCAACGCCTGCGGTGCGAACAAGCTTGCGGTGGCCATTCCCTGTCACCGGGTGGTGCGCAGCGATGGATCGTTGTCGGGCTATCGCTGGGGCGTCGAGCGCAAGCGCAAGCTGCTTGAACTCGAAGCGGCCGAGCAGGCAGGGCTGTTTTCAGAGCGTTGAGCAGCAGCCCATTTTCTGCAGAATTCGATAGGCCAGTTTTACCCGCTCCTCGTTCGGGTAGTTTTTGTTGGCGAGGATGGCAATCCCCAGCTGCTGCTCCGGAATGAACGCCACATAGCCACCGAAACCGTTGGTTGATCCGGTTTTGTTGACCCAGACCGAAGATTGCGCTGCCTGCGGCGGCTCGATCATTTCGGCTTTGACCGTGTTCAGCATGGCGCTGGCATTGCCCTCAAGCAGCGTCTCCAGACGCACCGGCAGCGGATACTGTTCCCAGATCAGGTCCTGAGTCATGCCGCCGACCTTGAAATAGCCGGTCCTTGTATCGCGCAGGGCTTTTTGCAGTGCGGCGTCGTTTTGACCGAGGTTGATGTTCGCTTCGATAAAACGGAGTACGTCCCGGGCACTCGATTTCACGCCATAGGCTTGCGCCGCCAGCGGACCTGGATTGACCCTGACCGGCTCGTCGAGCTTGTTGTAGCCCTGCGCATACAGCGCCTGCTTTTCATCGGGCACGTTGATATAGGTATTACTCAGACCCAGCGCTGGAAACAGCCGCTGCTGCAGGGCTGTTTCATACGGCAGCTTCATGCTGCGCGCCGCAACCATGCCGAGCAGGCCCACACTGGGGTTGGCGTAGGTGCGATGGGTGCCGGATAGATATTCGGGCTGCCACGCCTTGAAATATTCCATTAACTGACGGGTGTTGTGCACTTTATCCGGCACCTGAAGCGGGAAGCCGCCAGCCGTGTGAGTGCCCAGATGGAAAACCGGCACCTTGCCCAGTCGCGTAGCCTGCAACTGCGGAATATAGCTGTCGATGCTTTGCGTCAGCGACAGCTGCCCATTGGCCTGTGCCCAGGTAGCGAGGGTGGCGGTGAAGGTCTTGCTGATCGAGCCCAGTTCAAACAGCGTATCGCGGGTGACTGGCTGGCCAGTGGCTTTTGACGCGACGCCGTAGGCGTAGAACTGCTGTTTGCCCTGGTGAGTGACGGCGATCGACAGGCCCGCGATATGATTTTCCTGCATCACTTTGCTGGCTTCTGCCTGCACGAATGCGTCGACAGCCACGGTGTCGTCGTCTGCAACAGCCACCGCACTGGCCAGCAGAAGTCCTGTGCAGAGCAGCGTTCCATTCCATTGCATTGGGTTATTCCTTGTTGTTTTGGGGCATGGGCCGATCATCAGAGCGCCTTCCTGGGAGCCCCTCCGTGGTGGTCGGTCGTCAAAGGTTTGCGTAATATGCCCACTTTTTTGCGCTTCTTCCACGGAGCGCCGCTCAGGTAACCCATGAAAACGATCCGTATACGTGCCGAAGTCCTGGCAGGCCTCACCACATCTTTTGCATTGGTGCCCGAGTGCATCGCCTTTGCGCTGGTGGCTCATCTCAATCCGCTGATGGGGCTCTACGGTGCGTTCATCATCTGTACCCTGACTGCGCTGTTCGGCGGGCGTCCGGGCATGGTGTCCGGCGCGGCCGGTTCCATGGCGGTGGTGATCGTCGCGCTGGTGGTGCAGCAGGGTGTGCAGTATTTACTGGCGACCGTATTGCTGGGTGGCCTGATCATGATCCTGTTCGGCTTGCTGCGGCTCGGCAAACTGGTGCGACTGGTGCCGTATCCGGTGATGCTGGGCTTCGTCAACGGCCTGGCAATCGTCATCGCGATGGCGCAACTGGAGCACTTCAAGGTGGGTGAGTCATGGCTCAGCGGTACGCCGCTGTACGTGATGCTCGGGCTGGTGGCGCTGACCATGGCGATTGTCTATCTGTTGCCACGCCTGACCCGCATTGCGCCGCCAGCGCTGGTGGCGATCCTCAGCGTCGGGCTGGCGGTCTACCTGCTCGGCCTGCCGACCCGCACCCTGGGCGACATGGCGCACATTGCCGGTGGCTTGCCGGTATTCGCCATGCCGGACATCCCGTGGAATCTGGAGACGCTGCGCATCATTGCGCCTTACGCCATTCTGATGGCGCTGGTCGGTCTGCTGGAAACCCTGCTGACCCTGAACCTGACCGACGAGATCACCGAAACCCGTGGCTATCCGGATCGTGAGTGCGTAGCGCTGGGCGCTGCCAACGTGGTCTCCGGTGCCTTCGGCGGCATGGGCGGCTGCGCGATGATCGGCCAGACCGTCATCAACCTGAGTTCTGGCGGCCGTGGTCGTCTGTCGGGCGTGGTTGCAGGTTTGATGATCCTGATGTTCGTGCTGTTCCTCTCACCGTTGATCGAGCGCATTCCATTGGCGGCGTTGGTCGGGGTGATGTTCGTGGTCGCTCAACAGACTTTCGCCTGGGCCTCGCTGCGTGTGCTGCGCAAGGTGCCGGTCAACGATGTGCTGGCGATCATTGCCGTGACGGTGGTCACGGTGCTGACCGATCTGGCCACTGCAGTGCTGTTCGGGATCATTATCGCGGCGATCAACTTCGCCTGGCAGCAGGCTCGTGAGCTGTACGCCGACAGCCATGTCGAAGCCGACGGCAGCAAGGTCTACCACCTGCATGGCACGCTGTTCTTCGCCTCGACCACACCGTTTCTCGACCAGTTCAACCCGGCCGAAGACCCGGCGCAGGTGACACTGGATTGCCGCCACCTGAGCTTTGTCGATTACTCGGCCATCGCTGCGCTCAAAACCCTGCGCGAACGCTACGCCAAGGCGGGCAAGCACCTGCGTGTGGTCCACCTGTCCGAGCGCTGCAAGCGACTGCTCAAGCGTGCCGGCGTGCAGCATGCCTGAGTTGAGTTGAGTTGAGTTGAGTTGCGCGGCGCAGCCTCGTATAGGCTGGATGTCTTTTCTCCGATAGCGAAGGGTGTGTGCCTGATGGATGCTGTCTCTCCTCTGCAAGCCTACGAACGTGCCGTCCAGCGTGGTTTTCAACCCGATCAGGCGCAGTTGCAGGCCGCCCGGCAATTGCAGGTGTGTTACGAGGGGCTGGCCGACGCTCGAGGTCGGGCCCGGGGCGTTTATCTGTGGGGGCCGGTCGGGCGTGGCAAAACCTGGCTGATGGACCGCTTTTTCGAAAGCCTGAGCGTACCGGCCCGGCGTCAGCATTTTCATCACTTCATGCGTTGGGTGCATAAACGCATGTTCGAGTTGATGGGCACCTCCCAGCCGCTGACCGTGGTTGCCAGGGAGCTGGCGCGTGACGTGCGGGTGATGTGTTTCGATGAGCTGTTCGTCACCGATATTGGCGACGCAGTGATCCTGGGCGGGCTGCTGCAGGTCATGTTCGAGGAGGGCGTGGTGCTGGTCTGCACGTCCAACCAGCCACCGGAGCAGTTATACAGTCACGGCCATAATCGCGAGCGCTTCCTGCCAGCGGTTGCGGCCATTCTCAAGTACATGGATGTCGTGGCGGTCGACGGCGGCGAAGATCACCGACTGCACCCCGGGCAACTGCATCAGCGCTACTGGATTGCCGAAGCCGGTCGACCCAGCGCCCTACAGGGCATCTTCGAAGCGTTGAGCGCGGATCAGCCGGTTCACGACTCGCAGGTCATGCTCGGTTATCGCAGCATCAACGTGGTTCAGCATTCCGACACCGCCGTGTGGTGCCGTTACCGCGACCTTTGCGAACAGCCGCTGGCGGCCATGGATTTCATCGCCCTGTGCGATCGCTTTTCGGTGATTCTGCTCAGCGAGGTGCCGCTGCTGGGGGCAGCACAGCGCGAAGCGAAAATCGCCCGCGGCACCGAGGATGGCGTCGAGCAGGTGAGCGCAGGGGATCGCGAGCTGCCGCAGTTGTCGCCTAACGATGATGGCGTGCGACGCTTCATCGCGCTGGTCGACGAGTGCTATGACCGGCGCATTCCGCTGTATGTCGAAGCGCCGGTGCCGATGGACGAGCTGTACACCGAGGGCTATCTGTCGTTTGCCTTCCGGCGCACCCTCAGTCGACTTCAGGAAATGCAGTTGGAGCGTTTCACCGAGTCTTGACGCTCAGCTCGCATCCCGGCGTCGCTGGGCCAGCATATGCTTGGCGCCTTCGATCATCAGTACCACGACGGCCATCCAGATCGGCAGGTACGTCAGCCATTCCTCGCGACCGATGCTCTCGCCGAGCAGCAGGGCGACGCCGACCAGCAGCACCGGCTCGACATAACTGAGCAGCCCGAACAGGCTGAACGGCAGCAGGCGGCTGGCAAGGATGTAGCTGACCAGCGCCGAGGCACTGATCACCCCGAGCAGCGGAATCAGCAGGTACAACAGCGGTGCCTGTTGAATGGCCTGAGGATGGCCGTTGGCGATGAACCACAGTCCGATGGGCAGCATCAGCAGCATGTCGAACCAGAGCCCGCCGAGGTGATCGGTCTTGAGCTTGCGACGCAGCACGAAGTAAAGGGGATAGCCGCCCGCGACCAGCAGGGTTTCCCAGGAGAAACTGCCCAGCCTCCACAGCTCATGCACCACGCCGATCATGGCAAACACCGCAGCGACTTTCTGCAGGTAGGAGAGGTGCTCGCCGTATACCAAGCGGCCAGTGAGAATCATGCTCAGCGGCAGCAGGAAATAGCCCAGCGATACCTCCAGACTGCGCCCGTGCAACGGTGCCCACATGAAGATCAGCAACTGCGCACCGAGCAGCACCGAAGACAGCAGCAGCGCGAAGATCAGCGGCGGTTGCTGCCTGAGCCGGACAGCCACTTCGCGGACTCGCCGCCAGTCACCGCTGACCAGCATGAACAGCGTCGCGCATGGCACGGTGAGCAGCATGCGCCAGCCGAAGATCTCTTCACCGTCGAGCGGGGTCATCAGTGACGTATAAAAATACATGACCCCAAACAGCGTTGACGCCAGGACCGACAGCACCACACCTTTGTACACAACGGCCTCCGCGACAGCTGATTCGACAGATTACGCACCTGTCTGGTGCGCGTGGTCGTCAGTCTACTGGCCTGAGGTGCAAAAAGCTGCAAATCGGACGGCCCTTGCACGACGATGGAACGAGCCTCGTGCAAGTGCATCAGAGGTTTTGGCTAATCGATCAGCTTTGTTAGGCTGTCGCGCTGGCCGGCGTGACCGTACTCGGCAAATTACAAGGAGCATGCATGACCTCTTTCAGCACCGCAGCCCAGGATGCCAAGGCTCGGGCGGAGCAGTCTTCGACGCGTATCGCGTTTTTCATTGCCGGTTTCAGTGTCGCCTCGTGGGCGCCGCTGGTGCCTTACGTCAAACAGCGGATGGGCCTCGATGAGGGCACGCTCGGGCTCTTGTTGCTGTGTCTGGGGGTGGGCTCGATCATTTCGATGCCGTTGGCGGGAGCACTGGCGGCACGGTTAGGCTGTCGGCGCCTGCTGGTCTGTTCGACGCTGCTGATCTGCCTGTGTCTGCCGCTGCTGGCGACGATTTCCAGTCTGCCGCTATTGATCGCCACGCTGTTTCTGTTTGGCGCGAGCATGGGCGGGGTGGATTGCACGGCCAACGTGCAGGCGGTGATCGTCGAGCGCGCCAGCGGCAAGACCATGATGTCGGGCTTCCACGGCCTGTTCAGCCTCGGCGGGATTGTCGGTGCCGCGGGTGTCGCCGGCTTGCTCAGTCTGGGCATCTCGCCGTTCACGGCGATGCTGATCGTGGTATTTCTGACGTTGGTTGCGCTGGCCAAAGCGGCGCCGAATCTGTTGCCTTACGGCAGTCCGGCCGATGGGCCAGCCTTTGCCATCCCGCGTGGCGTGGTGCTGTTCATCGGCCTGCTGTGCTTCACCGTATTTCTGGCCGAAGGCGCGATGCTCGACTGGAGCGCGGTATTCCTGACCTCGTTGCGTGGTGTCGAAGCGGCGTATGCCGGGCTGGGCTATGCGGTATTCGCCGCGACCATGACCCTGGGGCGGTTGTTTGGCGATGCGGTGGTAAAACGGGTGGGCTCCAATCGGGTGATCATTCTTGGCGGACTGTGTGCCGCAGCGGGTCTGGCCGTCGCGACATTGATCCCGGTCTGGCAGGCGGCGCTGCTGGGGTATGCATTGGTAGGCGCGGGTTGCTCGAACATCGTGCCGGTGTGCTACAGCGCGGTCGGTCGGCAGAAGACCATGCCCGAAAGCGTGGCCATCCCGGCGATTACCACAGTCGGTTATGCCGGGATTCTGATCGGTCCTGCGGCAATCGGTTTCATCGCCCATGTCAGCAGCCTTGAACTGGCGTTCATGGTCGTTGCCGTGATGCTTCTGGGCGTGGCGATCGGCGGCAGCAAACTCAGGACCTGATCCCCGCTACAACCTGCGCGCCATCCCCGACACCCGGATCGAGCTTCCCCGTTGCTGCGGGATTTCGGCGCGCAGGCGCGATGGGCTGCCCATGTCCTCGCCCTGAATAATGTCTATCAAACCGCCATGCGGCCAGTCGATATCGCGCAGATAGCCGCCCAGTGCCGCCGTGGCCGCTCCGGTGGCCGGGTCCTCATAAACGCCACCGAACGCAAACGGGTTGCGGGTGTGGAACAACTGATCGGTCTCGGCCCACGCCAGCAAAATCGTCGCCCAGCCTTCACGGACCATCAGGTCGTGCCCCGCTTGTTGGTCATAGCGCATGGCCTTGAGCCTGGCGCGGCTGTTCAGCGCCAACAGCAGGTGCCCGGCACCGCCATTGATATGCGCGGGGCTAATGCGCTCATCCAGATCGGCATGGTTATAGCCGAACAGCGCCAGGGCTTCTTCCAGCAACAGCGCGCTGATCGGCGTGCTGAACGTGGGCGGCGATTGCAGCGCCGCCGACGTCAGAGAGCCCTGCGCATGGCCTTCGACAGTAATCTGCGCCTGATTGAGTGTCAGCTGATACACGCCATCGCCTTGCTGCGCCGCCAGCGCTGCGCCCAGGGCGATGGTGGCGTGCCCGCAAAACGGTACTTCTGCCAGCGGCGAGAAATACCGCACCCGCCAGCCGGCTTCGACAGGCGCAGCGAACGCCGTTTCGGAAAAACCGATGTCGGCGGCAATCTGTTGCATGACGGCATCATCGGGTAACGCATCGCCGATCCATACGCCTGCCGGGTTGCCACCGCGATCTCCATCGCTGAACGCCGCCAGTTTGAGTACTTCAGTTGTCATCGAAGGGTGTCCTTGCCTGTGTCAGTAGGGGACAGTGTGCAATGGCAAGGATTTGATTATCCAGTGAGAACATTTGATGTACGGCATCCATCTGCCTGATGCGTCACACCTCACACCTCGCCAGGCGTCGCTGCATCAGGCGTTCACGCAGCGTGTCGTAGGCCCAGTTGAACAGCAGGGTATAGGGCAGAAACATCAGCAGCAGACCGATGTCCAGCCAGAACGCTTCCATCAGGCTGATTGTCAGCCACCATGCGGCCAGCGGCACCACGGCCAGAATCAGTCCGGCTTCGAACCCCGTTGCGTGCAGGATGCGGACCGTCAGGTTCATGGTAAATCCGCAGCGGTTGCGCAGACGGTCGAACAGCGCGTTGTAGGTCATGTTCCACAACATGGCGATGGTCGAGATCATCACCGTCATGGCCCCCATCATCGCCAGCGATTGGTCCATCAGCCAGGCCAGCAGTGGTGCGACCAGAATCACACCGCCGATCTCGAACAGCGCGGCATGCAGCGCCCGCTCACGCAGGGTTTTGCTGGCGAGGCCGGGTTGCCGGTCGGTGTGCGGTTGGTTGTTACTCATGACTACGCTGTCCTTGGTGCTGATGGATGGCAGTATTATCATCGGTGTTTGCGTTAAGCTGAAAATCAGTACCATCGGTTAAACCGATATGAGAGCGCCATGAGTTATTCACCAGAAGCCCTGGAAGCCTTCGCCCAGATTGCCGCGCTGGGTTCTTTCAGCGCCGCCGCACGCCGTCTGGGCAAGAGTCAATCGACCATCAGTGAGGCGATCGCCCGCCTGGAAATCGACCTGGGGCTGGAGCTGTTCGACCGTTCTTCCAGGCAACCAGTCCTGACCGAAGCGGGTAGGGTGATGCTTGGCCGTGTCGATGATCTGCTGTGCGCCTCGGACCGGCTGCGTCGTGCTGCCGCGCGGCTTGCAGCAGGCGTCGAGCCGCGGCTCACGCTGGTGCTGTCGGATGCCAACCAGTTTGCTGATTTCGAGCGGCTGATGACCGAACTCGATCAACGCTTTCCAGAGCTGGAGATGGAATGCGTGTTCGCCGAGCATGGCGACGCCATCAGCCTGGTGCAGTCGGGCAGGGCGTCGCTGGGGCTGCTGTCGGCGCAGGCCAGCTACCCACCGGAAATCGGTCACGCGACCATCGATGAAAGTGCCGATTTCGGTCTGTTCGTGTCGCACAAACATCCGCTTGCCGCGCTGGAACGGGTCGATTACCAACAGTTATCCCGCTATCGCGCCTTGCGCCTCAATACGCTGATCGAGCACAGCATCCCCACCGACGACTTGCCCACCAGCGGCCATCGGCATTGGTCGGCACCCAATTACCTGCTGTTGATGGACATGGCTGCGTTCGGCTTTGGGTGGTCGGCATTGCCGCGCTGGCTGGTGTCGCGTTATTCGGGCGGACTGCTCAAAGAACTGCACGTCTCCGGTTGGCCGCGGCGCTCGGCGGTGGACGTCATCTGGTCATTCCAGCGCAGCCTGGGGCCTGCGGGCGCGTGGCTGCTGGAGTCGCTGGTGCCGTTCGCGGGAGAGTGAGACGGGTTTAAGCGAATTCCTGTACGCCACAAGCCCTTCCAACCTCGCGACTGCAACAGAATCCCGCTATAAAGAGTGCCTGCAACCCGACGGCAGAAGGAATCAGGCATGGCTTTCGATTGGCACTCCGACCTCATCACGCGTGATACGCCGGTGGATGACACCTATCGGAACACGCAGAATGTGAGGCGTTTCATGACCGGGCAGTGCGGGGCGTCGTTCAGGTTCGATCGGCCATTCATGGCATGGATCAACAATGGCGAGCCCAAGAACATGGGGCAAGTCGCGGACCAATGGTTGCGCCTGCATGCCGCAGCTTCGGCGTCTAACTGATATCACGGGTCAATCGGGATCGGTACAGCGTGGCCCCTGTACTCGTGAATGTTGTTCACAAAAGTACCTATCGCGCTGACTGGGTCAAAAAACCAGAATTTCTGAGCTCAAAACGCCATTATTTTTGCATGCGAGCGGTTTTTCTCGTAGCGTGCTCGTGCCGCCCCGCATGACGGGAAAGCGGCGCAACCAATACCTCAGGTGCCGCCGCTTTGACCCCGACAGATTTACAACATCTCCAGAGCCGATTGGCGGCTCTGGAGCAGGAAAATGCCTCGCTTAAAGAGAGCCTGAGCGTCACCGGTCGGGAGGCCGAATACGCCCTGGCCCAATCCCAGGAGCGCTATCGTTTTCTGTTCAACGCCATGGATGAAGGCTTTTGCATCATTGAGTTCTTTGACGGTCCACACGGCCCGCTGAGCGATTACATTCACGTCGAAGCCAACCCGGCCTACGAGTACCACGCCGGCATTTCCAACGTGGTGGGCAAGAAGCTGCGCGAGATGGTTCCCGAGGAGGCTGATGGCTGGCTGGAGTTTTACGGCGACGTGTTGCGGACCGGCAAGCCGATCCGTTTCGAGCGCGAACTGGTGGCCACAGGGCGCTATCTGGCCTTGACCGCGTTTCGCATCGAGCCGGCCAGCCGCAAGCAGGTCGCGGTGTTGTTTCAAGACATCACTGAACGCAAACGCGCTGAACTGGCGCTCAAGCAACTGAACGAAACTCTGGAAGCACGCATTATCGAAGCGGTGGCCGAGCGTAATGTGCTGGCCGACGTCGTCAACGGCACCAATGCGTTCATTCATGTCGTCGACTGCAATTTTCGCTGGATGGCCATCAATGGCGCTGCCCTGCGCGAATTCGAGCGTCTGTTCGGTGTTCGGCCGCAGGTGGGTGACAATATGCTCGACCTGCTCGACGACCGGCCGCAGAGCAAGGCTGATCTTGAACGGCGCTGGACGCGTGCGTTGGCGGGCGAAGAGTTCGCCGAAAGTGTCAGCTTCAGTGACTCGAACGATCCGGCCAGCCATTTTGAAATACGTTACAGCACGCTGCGCAATGCTCAGGGGCAGGCCATTGGGGCCTACCTGTTTGCCTACGATGTCAGCGAACGGCTTCGCGAGCAGGAGCGCCTGAGCCAGGCTGAGGAAGCCTTGCGCCAGTCCCAGAAGATGGAAGCCGTAGGCCAGTTGACGGGCGGTATCGCCCATGACTTCAACAACCTGTTGACCGGCATCACGGGTTCGCTGGAACTGCTCAAGACACGGGTGAGCCAGGGCCGTTTCAATGAACTGGACCGCTACATAGGGGCTGCGCAGGATGCCTCCAAACGTGCGGCGTCACTGACTCATCGATTGCTGGCGTTTTCGCGCCGGCAGACCCTTGACCCCAAGCCGGTCGACGTCAACCGATTGGTCATCGGCATGGAAGAGCTGATTCGTCGTACGGTCGGACCGCATATCACTGTGGAGGTGGTGACCTCGGTCGGGTTGTGGTCAACGTTCATCGATGCACCGCAGCTGGAAAATGCCTTGTTGAACCTGTGCATCAACGCCAGGGACGCCATGCCGCGCGGCGGGCGAATTACCATCGAGACAGCCAACCGCTGGATTGACGAGCGCGGCTCACAAAGCCGCGATCTGATCCCCGGGCAATACCTGTCGCTGTGTGTCAGCGACACCGGTACAGGCATGTCGCCCGAGGTCATCAATCGGGCCTTCGACCCTTTCTTTACCACCAAGCCACTGGGGCAGGGTACGGGGCTGGGCTTATCGATGGTGTACGGTTTCGTGCGCCAGTCCGGCGGGCAGGTGCGTATCTATTCCGAGCCTGATCAGGGCACGAACATGTGTCTCTACCTGCCGCGTCATTACGTTGGGGCACCGGAAGAGATCGAGGCTGCAGATGCTGCTGGATCGGCGCCTGTGCAGACCGAGCGTACCGTGATGATTGTCGACGATGAGCCGACCATCCGCATGCTGGTGGCCGAAGTGCTGGAGGATCAGGGCTACATTCCGATCGAGGCGGGCGAAGGCGCATCTGCGCTCAAGGTGCTGGAGTCCGATGCGCGTATCGACCTGCTGGTCACTGATGTCGGGTTGCCGGGGGGTATGAATGGCCGGCAATTGGCCGATGCCGCACGCATCATTCGACCCGACCTCAAGGTGCTGTTCATCACCGGGTACGCTGAGAACGCCATCATTGGCAACGGCCATCTGGATCCGGGGATGTGGGTGCTCACCAAACCCTTCACCATGGAAGCGTTTGCCAGCCGCATCTACGAAATGATTGAGCGCGAAGACTGATTCCAGCAGCCGTCAGCGGGTGGGCGGCGCCTGGAATTCACCCTTGGACAAGCCTTCCACGTCATTGCCCATGCTGTCACGAATGCTCAGGTCTGCGCCCTTGTCGGTCAGCTCCTTGAGCACTTCGGTGCGTTTGAACAGGGCGGCGTACATGGCTGCGGTCTGCCCGGCATTGTTGGTAAGGTTCGCACCGCAATCTGCCTGAACCAGACGCTTGGCGATGCTCAGTTCACCTTTGAAAATCGCACCCATCAGCGCCGTATTGCCGCGATTGTCCTTGGCGCAAGGGTCTGCTCCGGCATCTATCAGGCGTATCACCGAGTCTTCATGGCCGTGATAGGCCGCGAGAATCAAACCGGTATAGCCTTGTTCATCGCGGATGTTAAGGTCGTAATGAGCCTCGATAAACGTGTCCAGCATCGGGTTGTTGCCTTCACGGGAGGCGTCGAAAAACAGCGTGCGCAGCTGGCTGGCCGTCTGTTCGGCAGTCAGCTCCGGGGGCGGTGGAGTGGGGGTCGTTGTTGATGTCGGTGGTGTGGCGTTCGCGGCTGCGGCGAACAGCAGCAAGCCATAGATCAGATGCTTCATGGGCGTTCTCCTGACGGGAACCGTCCCGGCGACTGAGCACCGGGACGGGGTATCAGATCATCAGTCCTTGAGGCTTGCAGCCAGGGACTTGACCTTGCTCAGATCGCCTTTGGCGACTTCGGCTACCCGAGTGCCGTAGTCCGGATCTGCCTTGTACAGGTACGACAGCATGATGTTCTTGCTTTCAGTATCGGTGTCGGCCAGCGACTCGCCGAAGCTCTGCACCAGGTCAGTCTTCTCTTTCGCGCTGTAGGAGCGATACAGATCACCCGCCTGCTTGAAGTTCTGCTCACGCGTGATCTTCGCCTGCTGGGTAGTGCCACTGAGCGGCAGTTCGCTGTAGCGCGCCTTGTCATCCGCTGGACGAGGTTCCAGACGGCTCGGCTCATAGTTGACGCCGCTGGTGGTGTGGCCAGTGTTCAGCGCACCGTCCTGATTACCGTTGTTGACCGCAACCTTGGGCTGGTTGACAGGCAGGCTCAGACCATTCGCGCCAAGGCGATACATCTGGGTGTCAGCGTAGGAGAACACACGGCCTTGCAACAGGCGGTCCTCGGAAGGTTCGATACCTGGAACCAGGTTGGCCGGGGCCATGGCGACCTGCTCGGTTTCCTGGAAAAAGTTATCGACGTTCTTGTTCAAGACCATCTGCCCGATCTTCTTCTCGGGAACGTCCGGCCAGATCTTGGTGGCGTCCAATGGATCGAAGTCGAATTTCGCCAGCTCTTCAGGCTTCAGGACCTGAACGTACAAATCCCATTTCGGGAAGTCCCCCTTTTTGATCGCACCAACCAGGTCGTTGGTCAGGTGGCTGTAGTCCTTGGACTGGACTTGAGCGACTTCCTTGGGATCAAGGTTCTTGATGCCCTGCAGGGATTTCCAGTGGAACTTGACGTAGTGCACTTCGCCCTTGGCATTGACCAGTTTGTAGGCGTGTACACCGTTGCCATCCATGAAGCGATAGCCTGCTGGGGTGCCCTCGTTCGAATACAACAGGGTCAGCGTACGGGTGGCTTCCGGTACGTGGGAGAAGAAGTCGAAGCGACGCGAGTCGTTGTCCAGGTTGGTACGCGGATCAGGTTTGAACGCGTGGACCATGTCCGGGAACTTGATGGCATCACGAATGAAAAACGTCGGGAAGTTGTTGCCAACCAGGTCCCAGTTACCGTCAGCCGTGTAGAACTTGGTGGCGAAGCCGTGCGGGTCGCGCAGGGTTTCAGGCGAGTGATTGCCGTGAACCACGGAGGAGAAGCGTACAAATACCGGCGTCTTCTCACCGGATTTGAAAACGGTCGCCTTGCTCAGATCACTGATGTCGGCAGAGGCCGTAAACTCGCCTTTGACGCCGGTGCCGCGGGCATGCACGACGCGCTCGGGGATGCGTTCGCGATCAAAGCGCTGCAGCTTTTGCAGCAACTGAACGTCTTGCAGCAGGACAGGGCCCTGGGCGCCTGCGGTCTGAGAGTTCTGATTGTCGCCGACGACGGCGCCATTGTCGCGGGTCAGGGTGTCGGCTGCATAAACGGTCGGAACAGTAATCAGACCGGCTGCAGTCAGGCACACCATGTGTCTGGACCAGTTTAATAACGGCATTTTGAATCCCTCATATTTTTAGTAGGCCGGATAATCTTAGGCGCGTGAGGGAAATGCGGTGATTATAAAAATATATTGGGGTGATTGAGATAAATACTCGAACAAAAGGTGGACCCGGTAACGGATGTTTGTACCGAGTTGGCCTGATGCGTTGATTGCACGTTCGGTCGCTGTAAATCAAGTTATATTTCCATTTTTTTGCTAGTTATGCATCCCTTTGAAAAAATTGGATTTTTATTGAATGTCAACAGTCATTAAACTTCCTTGTATCCTCTTACTCAGGTAGATGTGAATCATTATCAACTTTATTATTTGGTAACAGACTGGCGACTGTGGTGTGTGCTGGTACGATCGTACCGATACTTGTGGTGGTCTTTCGGGTGGATGGCTATTTGATATTCTTTTTTTAAAATCATCGTATAAGTTGCAACTAAGTTGGCGCGCTGCAGCATGCTGGCAATATGACAATATCGGTCCTGAGTGCCTCGACGCGCTATCATGTGGCCACATCCCGTACAAACACACCTATTAATGGAGCCCCTTGTCCCATGTCGACGATCATGCTGCTGAAAACCCCGCCGCCGGAATTCATCCGTAGCCAGATCCAGCAGATGGTCGTCGACTACGTGACGGACATCAGTCTGGTGGCGATCGCGGCGAGCAACCCGCTGTACAACCTTTACCAGTACGGCGTGGGGTATGAGGTGCATTTGTACCTGAATGCCATGGACGGTTCGCAGCAGCTGACCGTGGAGCTGATCGTCGCGCTGGACGATGAAGACCCCGAAACTGTAGTGGGGTTTTTGCTCTATCTGCCTGTGCAGGACGATCCGCAGGCCTGCGCCGTAGCCTACATGGCGGTGCGCGACAGCCACCGCCGTCAGGGCATCGCACGCTCGATGCTGGAGAAAATGACGAGCCGCTATCCGCACGCAGAGCTGTATTGCGTGGTCGGCAAAGTCGCGTATTTCGAGGTAATGGGCTTTCAGGTGCTGGGCGCGCGTGGTCCGCAGGTCATCATGAACACGCGTGATCACGGTACTGACGGTCTGCTTGCGGTCATGGATATCGCGCCCATCTACAACTCGGTCGAAGTGCGGCAGATCCACGCTTACCTGCTCAAACAGCACGGCAAAAGCGCGATGGTCGATGCGGAGAAGCAACGCGATCGCCATCTGGACCGCATGACTCTTGAAGCGAGAACGTTCGCCGAGCAACGTCTTGGCAATGATGGCCTGGCAGCCGGCGCATCAAACACCGTGCGGCTGCACTGATAACGAACAGGATTTGCGAACGGGGCGGTGCCGATAGAAGGCAATAATCGCAGATCTGCGACTTGTCAAAGTTTTTCTATCAAAAAGCGAGGAGGTCGGGAACGATCCAAATGAGGTGAAGTCATTATGACATCATCGCTGTTTGATCAACTCATTCCGGCACTGACATCACTCCTCATTCAGCAACAGGTAAGCCCCATGAACGTCCTGCGTCAGTCCAAATTTTCTACCAAGCTGCTCTCCGCTTTCATCATCTGTGCATTGATTACGCTGGCCGTCGGCGCCTTGGGTATGGTGGGCGTGACACGCCTGGCCAATGCCCTTGAGCTGACCTTCTCCAACAACCTTGTCTCGGTCAGCAACACCAATGAAGCGCTGACCAGCTTCACCGCCCACAACCGCGGGCTTTACCGTTTGCTGGATGCGCAGGATGGCGGTGTTTCCGAAACGGACAAGGATCGAGTTCGTCAGGCGTTGAGTGATGACCTGGCCCGTGCGCAAAAAGTGTTTGCGATCTACCGCGCCACGCCTCTGGAAGATGACGAGCGCGCCGCCGGTGACCAGTTGGAACTGATGCTGCCCGCGTACGTTTCGAGCTCTCAACAGGTTGTCGACCTGATGAAGGCGGGTAATTACGAGGCTGCCCGGACCCAGTTGAACAGCCTTTCCTCGGAAAGCTTTACCAAGGTGCGCAGCTATCTGCGGATCATGATCGATTCCAACAACCGTCAGATCAAGGAAGGCGCAGCCGCTGCTGCCGACCTGAAGGCCAGTTCGGTATTGATGCTGGAGATTGGCGTGGTGATTGCTTTTCTGGTGGCCATCATGCTCGGCGTGCTGATTACCCGCATGATCACCCGTCCTTTGGCTGTCGCAGTCGCCAGTGCTCAGCGCATTGCGGGCGGTGACCTGACCCAGCCCATTGTTTCCAACAGTGGCGATGAGGCCGGACAACTGTTGAACGCGCTGTCCGACATGCAGGGCGGTCTGAAAAACACCATTCAACAGATTGCCAGTGCCTCGGACCAGCTGGCTTCCGCTGCCGAAGAACTGAGTGCCGTCACCGATGAAAGCACCCGCGGGCTGACTCGCCAGAACGACGAAATCCAGCAGGCGGCAACGGCCGTCAATCAGATGACTGCCGCAGTGGAAGAAGTGGCGCGTAACGCGGTATCCACGTCTGAGGCTTCGAAGTCTGCTACAGACGATGCCATCGATGGCCGTGGCCAGGTCGATCACACGGTCAAGGGCATCACCACCATGGTCCATGAGATCACCGCATCCACTGGCGCTGTGTCCGAGCTGGCCGGGCATGTCCGGGAAATCAGCAAGGTGCTTGACGTTATTCGCAGTATCGCCGAGCAGACCAACCTGCTGGCCTTGAACGCCGCCATTGAAGCTGCACGTGCTGGCGAACAGGGTCGTGGTTTTGCGGTGGTGGCTGACGAGGTTCGGGCTCTGGCGCACCGTACCCAGGCATCGACAGTGGAAATCGAAGGCATGATCAGCACCGTGCAATCGGGTGCTGACGGCGCGGTTGCGGCGATGGGCAAGAGCCTGTCACTGGCCACCAACACGCAGGAACTGGCCCAGCGTGCGGGCGCGGCGCTGGAGAAAATCACCCAGGGTGTTGCAACCATCAACGAGCGCAATCTGGTCATTGCCTCTGCTTCGGAAGAGCAGGCCCAGGTGGCTCGCGAGGTGGACCGCAACCTGCTCAACATTCAGGACCTGTCGACCCAGAGCGCTGCGGGTGCCAACCAGAGCAGCGCGTCCAGTCAGGAACTGTCGCGACTGGCCACCTCGTTCAATTCACTGGTGGCCAACTTCAAGCTGTAAGTCGCTCCCAAGAGGCATTGTCTGGCGCACGTCCTGGCCCGATCGGTTGTGAAATTCCGGTCAGGCATAAAAAAGGCGTTGCGCCCGACCGGGTCATTTCGCGCATCATAGGCGGACTCAGCCCGAGAGAGACTTTTCATGCCTGTCATTCATTACTTTCTGCGCCTGTCGCTCCCGCGAGTGTCGTTAGCCTTTCTGGCCGTGTTGTGCTCTGGTGTGTTTGCCAGTGCTGCGCTGGCTGGCGACGAAACGCAACTGATCGAATCCCTCAATGCCTATCGCAGCCAGGCACAGCGCTGTGGCGAGCAGGTGTCCACGGAACTGCCGCCGCTGACCAGCGACGCCCGTCTGGTGCTGCCGGCCAGTGGCAATCTGGACCTGCAACAGGCGTTGACGCGCGCTTCCTACCCAATGGTCACTGTGCAGGCGATAAGCCTGTCCGGTCCGAACAATGCAGACGCTGCACTCAAGGCGGTTCTGGAGAGTTTCTGCCGCGTGGTGCTGGACCCGCAGTTCGTCGACATCGGTGTCAGCCGCGAAGGGCGAGACTGGCGTATCGTGCTGGCGCGCTCACTGGTCGCGTCGCGTCTTGGCGACTGGCAGACAGAGGGGCAAAAGATTCTGGAAATGATCAACAATGCCCGCACTCAGGCACGTCAGTGCGGCCCACAATCCTTCGCCGCTACCACGCCGCTGGCCTGGAACCTGGTTCTAGGGACCGCTGCGCAACGTCATTCCCAGGCGATGGCCAATCAAAACTTTTTTGACCACAAGGATCGTGACGGCCGCACGCCTGGCGACCGCGCTGAACTGGCCGGGTATGTGGGACAGCAGGTGGGCGAGAACATTGCTGCCGGCCAGGACAGTGCGCGCAAGGTGGTGGATGGCTGGCTGCTGAGCCC
This sequence comes from Pseudomonas sp. MWU16-30316, assembly GCF_020515645.1. Taxonomy (NCBI): domain Bacteria; kingdom Pseudomonadati; phylum Pseudomonadota; class Gammaproteobacteria; order Pseudomonadales; family Pseudomonadaceae; genus Pseudomonas; species Pseudomonas sp. MWU16-30316. The sequence continues at coordinate 1,357,896 of NZ_JAIZAZ010000001.1, forward strand.
GGGCCACTGCGCCAATCTGATGAATCCGGATTTCCGCGAGCTGGGTGCAGCCTACGCGATGGACCCCAAAAGTGACGCAGGGATTTACTGGACGGCAATGTTCGGCACGCAGCAGTAGCGTCTAGCGCTGCGCCAGTGGCTGGCAAGCCTGGGCAGACCATTCGAAGGAGAGATGCCGGGAAGCGAGCTTCCCGGCAGAGGGGCTTAAACGCGGAATTGCCTGGTGAGACGGTTCAGGCTTGAAGCCAGGGTCGACAGTTCGGCAGTGGCGATGGCCGTCTGATTGGAACCCTCGGACGTCTGGCTGGACAGATCACGAATGCTGACCAGGCTTCTGTCTACTTCTCGAGCGACCTGAGCCTGTTCTTCAGCTGCGGTGGCAATCATCAGGTTACGTTCATTGATCTGGCTGATGGATTCGGTGATTTCGAGCAGCGCCTTGCCGGCACCATTGGCCATCTCCAGTGTCTTGTGGGCCTGAACGCTGGTCTGCTCCATTGCGCTGACAGCATTGCCGGTGCCGGTCTGAATCGAGCCGACCATCTGTTCGATTTCACGGGTCGATTGCTGAGTACGATGCGCAAGTGCCCGGACTTCGTCCGCAACCACGGCAAAGCCCCGTCCGGCTTCACCTGCGCGGGCTGCTTCGATGGCCGCGTTGAGTGCCAGCAGGTTGGTCTGTTCGGCGATGGCCCGAATCACATCCAGCACCTTGCTGATATCCGTCGCCATGACGGCCAGGCCCTGTACCTCGGTGGACGTAATCTGCACCTTGGAAACCATCAGGTTGATCGCCGTGACGGTCTCATCGACCTGAGCGCGCCCGGCCATGGCGGCAGTGCTGGATTGCGAGGTCACCTCAGATGCCGATGCGGCATTACTGGCTACTTCTTCCACCGCCGCGCTCATCTCGTTAACGGCCGTGGCTGCCATTTCGATCTCGTTGGTCTGGCGCTGAATGGTGCGCGATGCGTCCTCCGTGACGGCATGCATTTCCTCGGAAGTGGCAGCCAGCTGGGTGGAGGAGTCGCCGATCAGGGTCAGGGCATTGCGCAGGTTGGCCTGCATGGTGGCAAGTGCGGCAATCAGTTTCGCCGCCTCATCAGTGCCATGCTGCGGAATATCCTTGCTCAGATCATTGGTGGCGATGCGTTGCGCGATACTCAACGAATCGCCAATCGGGCCAGTCAGGCTGCGGGTGTACATCCAGGCAAGGAGCAGCGTGGTAATGACGCCCACGGCGATGAAAATACCCACCACCCACAGCGTCTGCTGATAGGCAGTCTGAGCGGTATCACCGGCTTTCTCGGCTTTGGCGTCGTTGACGGTCCTGAGTTTCTTCAGTCCGGCTTCAACCTGATCGGCCGCGCTTTTCATTTCGCCATTGGAGGTTGCCACTGCAGCTTCCAGATTGCCGGCGGCCACCGAGGCCAGGTAGCGATCCTGTGCCACCTGATACCCGGCCTGTGCCTGGGACAATTCATCGAATGCCTGGCGTCCTTGCGGAGTCACGATCAATTTGCCGAGGGCGTCAAAATAGCCGGCGATCAGCGAACGAGACTGCTGGATATCGCTGAGCGCCTTGGTCTTTCGGTCCTGCGGTTCAATCGGATTGCGCACTCGGGCGTTGTTGCCCCGAATACTGACAAACTCCCGATCAATCGACGCGAGCTGTTTCACGCTCGGAAGCACATTGGTCTCGATGAATTTTTCCGCAGCATTGAGCTCGGCGGCCTGACGCAGGGCGAGCAAGCCCAAAGCAATGATCATCAGGCAGAACACGCCGAAACAGAGCGTCGAACGAGCGGCCAGGTTAAGTTTTCGCAGGATCATAAGTGTTTCTCCGAAGGGGTAATCAGGTATCGCCCTCATTCGGATTAACTTGGCCGTAAAAGAGTAACAAAGTGTTTCAGAAGGGTTGCAATATTGACTTTTATCAAAACCGCTTGGTTCTGTTATGCGGACTCAACGTTTCTCCATACCCAACATGAAGGTATCCACCGCGCGTTCGACCATGGCGTGAATTTCTTCGATACTCAGCGGCATGGGCGCCTGCTGGTAAAGACGAATGTCGGTTTCGGCAGTCAATAGCGAGGTCAACTGCAATGCGGCGATGTGCGGATCGGTTTCACGCAACTGGCCTTTTCGCATCGCCAGAGCCATCAGTGAGCTGACTGTTTGCAAACACTGGCTGGGACCGGACTCGTAAAACATCATGCCGATGTCCGAGTGCCCTGACTGGGCCACTACCATGCGATAGACAGCCAGTGCCTTGTCGTCATTGATGAGCACCATGAGCATGCGTTCCCCGAAACGGGTAAACAGTGTTCTCAAATTGATCGGTTTGTCATCCTGGATCGCCAACTCTGAAACCGCGTCGGCCAGATGAGCGGTTGCGAGCCTGTTAACCACGGCGATGAACAGTTCTTCCTTGGAGGGGAAGTAACTGTAGATCGTCGCCTTGGAGCCACCCATTCGTTTGGTGACTTCATTCATCGAGGCACGCTCGTAGCCCATTTCGAGGAAGACACTTGCTGCGGCATCAATGATGGCTTCGCGGCGAGCTTCAGTACGGACCTTCATTCATATCCTCAATTCTCCAGTGGGCAGATTGTGTGCAAAATTCTCTAGACTGGAACTGAACCGTTCGGTACGATTTCAGCAGACTCCGTGGAGCTTACTGGAAAAGCAGGCGCAGATAAATGCCGATGGACTGCACCCGGCCATTCGTTGCCCGAATCCATTCAAAGATGGAGTGAACAGTTCTATGACCATTATCGACTTCAACAAATCCGTCAAACGTGCTTTTCGTAGTAATACGGCAGCCGCTCCTCAGCTGGAAAAAATGCTGACCGTGATTCTGAAGACCGACGCTCCTGTGCTCATGGGGATTTGCAGTGACGGGCTGCGTAGCAACAGCAATGTAGTGGGCGGGGAATTTTACGGCGAAAACTTCAGCGGCTCGGTACTCTCCGGCGGCAGCAATACGCTGGTTGAGTTGTCATCCGAGCTTGCCTTTCTGGAAACCCGTTTCACGCTGGTCACCCAGTTGGGTGAAATGATCAACGTTGAAAGCAGGGGCGCTCTACTCGTTGACGAAGCGGGCCAGCACGACCTGCAGAACGGAGTATGGCCAATCAGCGAAGGCCATTATCAGTGCACCTGTACACCGCGCTTTCAGGTCTCTCTGGGCCCTAACGAGTGGCTGGAGAAGAGCGCATTCATCGGCAGGTTCGAATACCTGTATGGCAATGAAGCGCTGATCAGCTTTTACCGAATGAAGTTCTGATCAGTCCCTGCGAATGTCCGCGTAGCACGCCTGGGCAGGCCTGCTACGCGGCAGCCTTTTAAAACGTGACGCTGGCACTCAGGCGCGCGGTGCGCGGTTCACCCACGTTGACCTGCAACTGGCTGCCGGTGCTGGACGGGTAGTACTGCTTGTCGAACAGGTTATCCACATTCAACTGCAGGCGTGTTTTATAACCGGCCATGGGCACGTCCCAGCGCAGAAACGCATCCGCCACTGTGTAGCTGCTCATATAGAAGGTGTTGGCATCGTCGCCAGCACGTTCGCCCACATAGCGTGCGCCGCCACCTGCATGCCAGTCGCCCAGGCCGGACGGGACTTGCAGATGGTGGGTGAGGTACAGGCTGGCCGTATGCTTGGGGGCCTGGCTAAGACGATTGCCCTTGTTGCTTGGATCATCCAGCACTTCGGTGTGGGTGTAAGCGTAAGTGCCGATCATGTCCCAGCGCTCGGCAATTCGACCGGTCACGTCCAGCTCGATGCCTTGTGAACCTACCTTGCCAGCGGCTTCGCTGACACCCGTCACGCCAGTAGGGGTGACGACGTTTTTCTTCTCGATATCGAACACCGCAAGGTTGAAGTCGAGTTCCGGTGCCAGTGCATATTTGGCCCCGACTTCGTAACTGCGACCTTCTTCCGGGTCGAAGGTGGTGCCGTCATCGTTAACGTCATCATTGGGGACGAAGGAGCGGCTGTAGTTGCCGTACAGCGACAGGTCTTCATTGACCTTGAATACCAGGCCCGCCATCGGCAGGAATATATCGTCATTTTTGTCCAGGTTAGTGTTGCGGCTGGCGCCGAGGCCTTGGGCGATGTACTGGTCATAATGCTGATAGCGGCCGCCGAGGACCAGAATCCAGCGGTCATCGAGGTGCCAGTTATCCTTGAGGTAAATGGACGATGAAGTCAGTTGATTGCTCAGGTTGCTGTTCGCTGCGCTGATCACGCTGGGCTCTGCCAGGCTGCCATAGCTGGGCGAAAAGATGTTGAAGCCGTTCTGGGCGGTGTTGCGATAGGTCTTGCCGCGGTACTTGTCGGAGTCTTCCTGTTCGGCACCGATCAGCAGATCATGTTGCTGGCCAAACAGCTCCTGCTTGCCGATGAAGTCCCAGCTGGCATAACGCGTTTCATAATCGTAGTGGCCGCCATTGGCCTGACGCCGCAGCACGCCGCTGCTGGACAGCGTACTCGGCTGGGCAATCGAGAGGCTGTAGCGGTCGTTGTTCCAGCCGTAGGTCAGACGGGTTTTCCAGTCATCGCTGAGCTGGTACTCGAAGCGCGCGGTTGCGGTTTCGCTGATGCCGACTGTATTGGACCATTTTTCATCCAGTCGCTTGTCGTAGCTGATATTGGCAGGATGGCCGCCCGTGAACACCGTGCCACGATCGAACGGGCTCACGTAATCGTTGTATTCGTAAGCCAGCGTCAGGCTGGCGCGCTCCCCCGTCCAGGACAGCGACGGCGCGACCAGCGTGTGCTGGTCAACGCCGTAGTTACGCCAGTAGTCCTCGCTCTGACGCTCGGCCACCAAGCGGTAGGCCAGCCCCGAGTCGCCCAGCGGGCCGGTGGTGTCGATGCCGAAGCTGCCGCCGCCTTCGCTGTACGCCGAGCCACTGAGCGTGGTGCTTTGCACGTATTGCGGCTGTTTGCTGATCACGTTGATCACGCCACCCGGCTCCATGGCTCCGTACAGCAGCGAGGCCGGGCCTTTGAGCACTTCAACGCGTTCGGTGGTAGCGCCGAAATTTTTCGACACCACCGAGCGCACGCCGTCACGCAGCACCGAGCCATCATCGTTGGTGCCAAAGCCACGCTTGACCAGCGAGTCCTTGGTGTTGCCAAGCGTGTTGCCCTGGCTGACGCCACTGACAAACTTCATGGCATCGTCCAGCGAGCGCACGTTGTAGTCGGCGATGGTCTGCGGTGTCACCACGTTGACCGACTGCGCTTCTTCCTTCAGCGGTACATCGCTCTTGCTCGCGGTGCTGGCGCTTTTGGCGCTGTAGCCTTCCTGTGTTTCGGTCGCGGTTGCCGACACCTGCGTGGCAGGCAGCGTTGCGGTTTCGGCTGCATGCACTGCGCCGCCGGAGAACATCGCCAGAGAAAGCGCGGACAGCAGAAAAGTGCCGGGACGGCGAGGGCATTGGAAGGAAGTGCTCAAGGGAGATGCTCTGCTAGGACGTTAATAGCAATAATTGTAATTTGATATTAATTCTCATGTAAATAAATGATTGAGGCGCCTGCCGGCTTCTTTCCCCCTGCAAACAGGGGGCGCACGGCTCAGGGCAGATTAGATACATTGGCATCAATCCGCTTACCCATGCTGATAATGGGCTCAGGCGTATAGCCCAGGGCTTGATAGAAGGCCTGCACGCTTTCATTAAAGGTATGGATCTGCAGGTTGATCTTCACACAGCCAAGCTCCGCGAGCGCTTTTTCAGCGTGCCTGACCAGCCGGGTGCCCAGGCCTTTGCCACGCTGTTGGGGATCAACGGCAACCGAATACAGCCAGCCGCGATGACCGTCATAGCCGGCAAGGAGGGTCCCGACCACCTCGTCATCCGCTAGAGCGACGAAAAACAAATGATCGTCGACAGCCTTTTTCTTGTCGATCGACAGGTCTGGGCGATTGTGCGGCTTTTCGTCATTGAAGACGGTCTTCCACAGTTGGATGACCGCGAGACGGTGATGCGGGTCTGAATACTCGACAATACAGTTCATTGCGGGGTCCTTTAGCCATGAATCCGAAGACTAAGGCCACGCGCCCTGCATTGTCTAACCGGCGGTCTTTGAGCCCTTGCCCTGTTTTGTCACCTGAGGCAGCGATGCGGGTGTATCGAGCAGGGCGCGAATGGCCCGGCTGTAAGCGGGCTGCCCGAGCTGCATGCTGTTGTTATGCGTACCGCCAGGCACCAATAGCAGTTTCTTCGGTTCCTGCGCGGCCTCAAACAACTGTTCGCTGAAGCGGGCCGGGACATAGCGATCCTCGGTGCCATGCACGATCAGCACCGGCATATGGATGTCTGCAATCTTGTCCAGTGAGTCGAACTTCTGCGACAGCAGCCAGCGCACCGGCAGCGAGGTATTGGCCAGCGCGGTAGCCACATCGGCCAGGTTGGTGAACGTGGATTCTATGATCAGCCCGCGGGCCTGAATCGGCACATTGCCCTTTTCAGCGTCTTCGCCCAGCTCGGCAGCCAGATCCACTGCCACCGCACCGCCCAGAGAATGTCCATAAATCAGCCTGCGCTGCGGATCGGGTTGCAATTGCTTCAGGCGTTCCCAGGCGATGCGTGCGTCTTCATACACGGACTTCTCCGACGGCAGCTGGCCCATGCTTTGCCCGAAACCCCGGTAGTCGATCGCCAGTATCGAGTAACCCTGCGCCTTGAGTTGCTGGATACGGAACAGCTGGCCGGTGAGGTTCCATCGTGATCCATGCAGGTACAGCACCGCCGGGGCGTTCTTGTCCGCAGCGGGCCACCACCATGCGTGGATATTCTGTGAGTTACCGAATGCCGGTGTACTGAGTTCGATTTCCTGTACATCTGCCGGCAGACCGCTGTACCAGCTGGCGGTACCGGGCTCGATGCGAAATACCAGTTCGCGCTCCTTGTGTTCAAGCACTGCGCAGCCAACGGGCAGGCCAAGGATGACGGCTATCATGCTAATCCATCTGAGCGGACGGGCTTTGAAGCGAGCCAGAGGCGAAATCGACATAAGAAGGAGAGTCCGGTCAACAAAGTGAAATAAATGCAGAATCTGCATCCGGGATGCAAGACCAGCCGACGAACGCCGGGTTACAGGATATTGCGTACCTGCGCCGGAAGGATTGATAGACCGAGGCGAGTAAAACCGGTGGCTTCAATACCTTGCGCGATGTGGCCCGAAGGCAGCCTGGACAACGACGCTCATTAGCACGTTTTGTTATTGAGGTAGCCCTTATCGATAGCTGCGGATTATGCTGTGTCGGCGAGGGCGCTGTGTTTTTGTCATCTACCGCCGCCGGATTCGCCGATCTGCCTGCTGTATTCCCGCGCTTTCTTCAATTTCTTCAAGAGGTTACCGCCTATGTTCACCTACCGTCCCCTGGAAGAAAAAGACGTCCCCCTCATCTGCGAGATGCCGCAGAATGCCGATGAGCTGTTCTATATGTTCCCCAGGGCCACGTACCCGTTGACCGCCTCGCAACTCATCGAAGCGCTTGAGACGCGTCATGATTCGACCGTCATCGAGATGGATGGCGAAGTAGTAGGGTTTGCCAACTTTTCTCTCTGCACGTTTCGCGGCCGCTGTTCGCTGGGCAACGTCATCATCGCACCGAAAGCCCGCTCCAGAGGAGTAGGGCGCTTCATGATCACCACCATGATGGGGATTGCGTTCGACAAGCACGAGGCGAGTGAAATGATCGCGTCCTGCTACAACCACAACGTCCCGGGCTTGCTGTTCTATCCGCGAATGGGGTTTCGTCCTTTCCACATCGAAGAAAAGCGCGACAAGCGTGGCGAGCGTGTTGCGCTGATTCACCTGCGGCTGTCCGGCACCGACGCAAAAGAGAACATGCAAGACACACAAGAGTAAGTTTTCGAGCGGGGCACGCAGGACTCTTTTAAAGGAGCGGGCGTGCCTTGCGAGCGCAGTAACCATTTCATGTTCAACCGTTCGTCGGTCTTTATTCCTTCCGTTCACGTGCCTTTTATACGCTGCGGTTCACGCCGAGTCCCATTCTGTTGAAGAACATGAGGGTGAATCGTTTTTTCTGTGGGAGCACTCAATAAGAAACCGCGTTAAAAGGATGATCGATATTCAGGTATGGAAGTTGCCTGAAGTGCAGCGCGCAGTGTATAACGGGTTTAAGCATCAAGTGAGTGGCGACGGATAATTGGCGGGCTGGCGCGGGCCGTTTTTAAAAAGTCATCAACAATAAAAATTATCAAAAATTTGTCACTGTCGGGACATGCTTACACACATAAGGAGATAAAGAGATGATCGCGAGTGGACTGTCCGAGTTAGAACTCAGAAGCATCGTTGAACGTGCGTTCCTGCCGTTACGCTGCACCTGTACGATTGCCAATGATCAGATGAACGTGCAGATAAGCGACCCGGTATCGGGGCGTACCCAGCGCCAGATGAATCTGCCGCTCAGCCGTATCAATACGGTTCGGGACATCTCGGCACTGGTGGCCGAGTTGCGCGAAGAACCGGTAATGCCCCGGGTGGCGAAAGCGTATTACAGCGCTGCCTGATACTGCTGCACCCCGCTGATGCCCCGGCATCACGTTACCTGGCCCTGATCATCGCTGATCGGGGCCTTGTCGTTTCTAAGGGCCGCTTTATCGACCGCATTCGGCGCAGGCAGAGAGGCTAGGCGGGTATTCATGAACGCGAACCTCTGGTGGCGCACAACCGCTTTATGCTCGTCAAATTAACAGCGTCGAAAGAATGCTATTTTTAGCGCGGACTATAAAAAATAAGTTGAACGCATTGAATGCGTTAATGTCAGCGAAAACTGCTTTTTTGAAGGGGCATTCAACGATTAAACGATACAAGGTCATTCAAATCATCAGGTTATAAAGCGTTCCAGGCCATTGTCGCCGCTTGCAGCCCATTTGACACCCCCGATTTTCTTTGCAACTATTCAGTTGCCCGACTTATTTTGTAACGCATTGTCACTCTTTTCAGGCTGATAAAAGCGTTGTCTTAAAAAGGGCGGTAGCATGACGCCTTCTTCCTGTCAGGTCTGAACATTGGGCCTGTGTCTGTTGTACCTAGTGTAATTTTTTGTGAAGAACACCTTCTCTAACCATGTCGTCTCATGGGCGCCGTGAATGAGCGCGTGTGTAGTGTGCTGCATGTGTTTCGCCTCGAATCGTGCAGGGACGCTGGTTCGCCTTATCAATCAGGTATTCGACATCCAGAACATCTGGACTGCACCCACGTATGAAAATGACGATGGAGCATCATTATGTTTGATAACTGTATGGAAACAGCCTGCGGTTGCGTGGTGGGAGGTGCCGGGCTCGCGGGCATGGGCTTTTTGTTCTACGCCCTGAAGAGCGGCGCGATGCCCGGGCTCGCTGCCAAAGGACTGATTGTCATCGATGCAAGCGACCAGCCGGGGGCGGGTGCGCTGGGAGATTACCGGATTACTGCCAACTCGGTAGGCGATGTATTCATCGACTGCCTTCGTGATCCGGCATTGCGCGAGGTGTTCGAACCCCTCGAGTACTCGGCAGCCTATTGGCGCATCAAGGCGCAGGCACAGAGCGCGCCACAGCTGTCGGATGTGGGCCTGCTCATGGCCGAGGCAGCCAGGCTGGTGCTGGACCACATCGTGCAACGTTATGGCGTAGAAGTATGGTCCGGCACGCGCCTTGATGAGGTGATTTGCGAGGGCGACGAGTTCTGTCTGCACGTTGACAGCGTGTACGGCAAAAGAAGCGTGCGCTGCCAGACGCTGGTGCTCAACCTGGGCGGGCGCCAGGATCCACAACACCTGATCGATGATCTTGCCCGGCAAGGTCTGACGCTGCCGGACACCTGCACTATCCAGAGCGCTGACCGCTTGTTGCGCATGAACGCGGTGCAGTTACGCGAAGTATTTGCCCCGGCGCTGGCCGATAACGGGCGTATCACCATCGTCGGGGGATCTCACAGCGCTTTCTCGACGCTTGAGAATCTGGCGGATGCACTGGAGTTTGCTGGCTTGCAAGAACTGTCACTGGTTCACCGGAGCAGTATCAGGCTGTATTACGAAAGTGCTGAACTGGCGCACGCAGCCGGCTACGCATTCGACGCGCAGCTTGATGTCTGTCCGGTTTCAGGTCGGATCAACCGTTCCGGAGGTTTGCGTTACCGTGCCCTGGAGATCGGGCGCGAAGCGCTGCAAAGCGGCCGCGTAGGCAAAACCGGCGTGCACGTGCAGATGGTGCAGACACTGGGCGGACGCCCCGATGAACACGAGCAGGCACGACGTGTCCTGGCTGATTCGACTGTGATCGTGCAGTGCTCTGGTTATCAGCCCGTGTTGCCCAGACTGAAGGATGCCGATGGCAACCTTGTCAGCTTGCGCGAGGCCAAGGGGGGACTCGACTCGGACGCTGGCGGCTGCCCGTTCGACCAGCACGGTCGTCGAATCAAGGGCCTGCATCTTTTCGGTCTGGGCGCCGGACTGGGCGTAGACCCGCAATTGGGCAGCGAACCCGCCTTCGACGGCCGGATATACGGCGTCTGGCAGTTTCATCATGATGCCAGCCGAGTGGTACTGGAGGCGGTCACGCGCAGGCTCGCTCATCAACCTGTAGCTGCCGAGACGTTCATTTCGGAGGGGTTCATGCAGGCGGCTTTAGGCCTTCAGGCCGGTTAGGCCGGTGCAGCAGAGAAGCGCAGAATGGCGGCCATAAAAAACGGCGTCCCAGGGACGCCGTACGGCCGGTCTGCCAATAAACGGCAGATCAGCATTGAATAAGGGGGTGGTGCGGGAATTATTGTGGGTCCTGGTTGGGAGCCAGTTCTGCCTGGATACGTTTGTAGATTTCTTCACGATGCACTGAAACATTTTTAGGTGCATTGATGCCCAGGCGGACTTGAAGCCCTTGAACGCCAAGAATCGTGACGGTGATCTCGTCACCGATGTTTATGCTTTCGCCTACTTTGCGAGTGAGTATCAACATAATCTTTTCCTTGATGGCCTCTTGAAAACGCCTCTCTCAAGAGGCTGGCGTTTGCCTTTGCGTGGTGATTGTTGCCGAGTGCATCCAAATGCATCCGTCTTATGACGTCGCACAGGTGAATTAAATTCCCTCGGTTCATTTTCTTGTCATCGAGATTTGCATCCCGGATACGACGAGTGCGCCAATTCTGCCCGTTTCGACGTGAAAATGCCCGTATTTACTGGCGTCATATAAAAAGTAACGTCAGCCGCTGCACCGTTCAGGGTCGTCATCGTCTCGGTCGACGGTGCTGCTCAAGCCATTTCGATATGAGTACAAGCGTAGGCACGACTTCACCAGATTGCCCGGGCTTTCTGAAAATTCAAATGAAAGTGGCGAACGAGTGTGTAGGAAGGGGCTGCAGATCACCGTAGTGTCCACGCTGATGCGGTGTATTGCGGGGGGGCTGGGAAGGGTGATGCACAGGCGTGAGGCGGGGCCAGGCGTTCGCGGGCTGCAGCTCCCGCGAAGGCCTGGTCCGGGGTTTACACCGCCATCGACAACAGCATGATGAAAATCAGGCCGACGACCGAGAGGATGGTTTCCATCACTGTCCAGGTCTTGAAGGTCTCGGCAACGGTCATGTTGAAGTACTGCTTCACCAGCCAGAACCCGGCGTCATTGACGTGCGACAGGATCAACGAACCGGCACCGGTTGCCAGCACCAGCAGTTCGCGATTGACGCCTGGAATCAGGCCGACCACCGGCGCTACGATGCCGGCACCGGTAATGGTTGCCACCGTCGCCGAACCGGTTGCGATGCGGATGACCGCCGCTACCAGCCAGGCCAGCATGATAGGGTTGATCTGCGCCTGCACAGCCATGTGCCCGATCACGTCACCGACGCCACTGGCCACCAGCATCTGCTTGAAGCCACCGCCTGCGCCCACGATCAGCACGATTGCCGCCACCGGAGCGAGACTCTGGTCCAGCAGCTTCATGATCTTGCTGCGGTCAAACCCGCGCGCGGCACCAAAGGTGTAGAACGCCAGCAATAGCGCGGCAAGCAGGGCGGTGATCGGGTGACCGATCAGATCCATCCAGATGCGGAACATGTTGTTTTCCGGCAATACCACGTCGGCCAAGGTCTTGAGCAGCATCAGGAAGACTGGCAGCAGGATGGTCACCAGCGTGATGCCGAAGCCTGGCAGGTTGTCAGTGCTCGACTCCTTGGCAATCTGGTCCATCAGTTCCTTGGACGGCGTACCGGGGATACTTTTGGAAATCCAGTTACCGAAGATCGGGCCAGCGATGATGGCGGTTGGCAGAGCAACGATCAGTCCGTAGAAAATGGTCTTGCCGATGTCTGCACCGAAGATGCCGATGGCCAGCAACGGACCCGGATGCGGTGGAACCAGACCGTGCACGGCTGACAGGCCTGCCAGCAGCGGAATGCCGATCTTGACGATGGGCACGCCGGTACGTCGCGCGACAATGAACACCAGCGGTATCAGCAGGACAAAACCGATCTCGAAGAACAACGGGATGCCCACCAGGAAGGCAGAGAACATCATTGCCCAGTGCACTTTCTGCTTGCCGAAGGTGCGTATCAGCGTTTGCGCAATCTGGTCTGCGCCGCCCGAGTCGGCCATCAGCTTGCCGAGCATCGTGCCCAGGCCAAGGATGATACCGACGAAGCCCAGTACGCCACCGAAGCCGTCCTGGAAGGATTTCATGACTTTTTCGACCGGCATTCCCGAGGTCAGGCCAAGAAAGCCTGCCGCCAGGGTCAACGCGACGAAAGGGTGCACCTTGAAGGTGGTGATCAGCAGCACCAGGCCGACGATGGTCACCAAGGCATCGACGAGCAGGAACGTCTCATGGGTCATACCGAACATGGGTGTCTCTCCGGTTTATTGTTTTAAGGAACTGTTAACAGCGCCGACTTCAATCGTGTGTGCGCAAGACAGCGCTGTCTTTTGCACTCACACCTTTATCAGGCGTGAGAGCCTTTCCACCATGCTGCGGCTTGTTTGCCGATGACATCGATAGGCTGGGACGCGTCCACGATCAATGTCAGCGGTTCGCCATAGGGCGGTTCGAGGGTCGCGAACTGGCTGTCCACCAGGCTGGCGGGCATGAAGTGCCCAGGCCGGTGCGAGCAGCGTTCGCTGGCGAGTTCCTTGCTGAGTTCCAGAAAAACGAAACCCAGGCCAGGCACCGCATCACGCAGGCGCTGGCGATAAATGAGCTTGAGCGAGGAGCAGGTCAGCACCGGGTGTTCACCGTTGGCGAGGGCGGCAGCCATCTCTTCGCCCAGGCGGGTCAGCCAGCCGGCACGGTCTTCGTCGTTGAGGGGGGTTCCGGCGCTCATCTTTTCGATGTTGGCCGGTGGATGGAACGCGTCGCCTTCGATCAGACGGCCGCCGCTGTTCAGGGCAATCTCGGCACCCACGGCGCTTTTGCCGCAGCCAGACACACCCATCACCACAAGGGCGGAAATAGCAGTATTCGCAGTTGTCACAGTAGGCACCTCATCTGGAGACAGCGCTGTCTTCTTTCGGGTGGACATGAGTCCCAGCCCGGACTGTTCCAGTTATTTGTCGTTGTTTTGGGCTCATCAATAAGCATGGGAGGCTGTTCTCCGCGGGACCCGAACCGGGCAACCCCTGTGAAACCAGCGATAAAGCATTGTCACGTTCCATGAGACAGCGCTACCTTATGGGGCATTCGACACATTTGGCAACCCTTATGTTAGTTGGCAACGCATGATACGCATTGGTTCCCGCTCTACCGGTCGCCCCACGCTCAATGAAGTGGCGAAGCTGGCTGGTGTCTCTCCGATCACCGCCTCGCGTGCGTTACGCGGTATCAGCACCGTGGCGCCTGAACTTGTGGAAAAGGTCCGTGCTGCGGCGCAGGGCCTGGGTTATGTAGCCAACCCGGCCGCCAGGGCACTGGCTTCTTCCTGCAGTCAGACCGTCGTGGTGCTGGTGCCGTCACTGTCCAACCAGTTGTTCATCGAGACGCTGGAAGCCATTCAGGACGTGTTGCGCGTGCGGGGCCTGGACGTGGTCATCGGCAACTACCATTACTCACCTGACGAGGAAGAGAAGCTGCTGCGCAACCATCTGGTCAATCGCCCGCGCGGTATTCTGCTGACCGGTTTCGACCACACGGCAGCGTCTCGCCAGATGCTTGAAACCAGTGGCATACCCTGCGTGCACATGATGGAACTCGACACCCGCCTGGGCGCCTATTGCGTCGGGTTCTCGCAACAACAGGCCGGTGCTGAAGCCGCGCGCCATCTGCTCGGGCGTGGCCGCCGTCGGCTGGCGTACATGGCCGCCCAACTCGACCCTCGTGTACTGCAACGTGGCGCCGGGTTCCGTCGGGTGCTGGAAGACGCCGGGCTGTTCGACCCCGCGTTGCAGGTCTCGACACGCCAGGCCTCGTCGATCGGTCTGGGCGGGGAGTTGTTTGCGCGCCTGCTTGACCAGCATCCGGATGTCGACGGGGTATTTTTCTGTAACGACGACCTGGCACAAGGCGCCGCGCTGGAGGCCTTGCGCCTGGGCGTCACGATTCCCGAACGAGTCTCTCTGGTGGGCTTCAACGACCTGCCGGGGTCCGCTCACATGGTGCCGCGCCTGACCTCGATACGCACGCCCAGAGAAGAAGTCGGGCAGCGCGCTGCTCAGGTATTGCTGGGCCTGCTTGACGGGGTCACCCAGCAGCCTCTGGTGGATCTCGGCTTTGAACTGGTGGTGCGGGAAAGCTCTTGAGGATTTTCCCCGGCCAATTCTCGCGAGCCTTCTCCGGGTCATTGCGCTGACCAATGGTAATGGCGCTCTGCGGGCTCGATGCCTTCGGGCTGGAGTGCCCGACCGCGCTGTCCTGCACTGCCAGCGATACCCTCATTCGAACGGTTCCGGCACATTTTGACTGTCATTTCTGACAGTACCCATCCCCCCGTGTTGAGTATTCAATGACCCTATGTTTTTGGCTCGGAGCGGCATAAGTGTCTTGGCCGCATCGTTGGATGACGGGGATATATCTTCTTATCTATTCCCCGTTCTGGCGGTCTTACAAGACCTATTGAAGGATCAGAGAAATGCAAAAAAAAGCATCTCAGAACGTTAGAGCCTTGACGCATATCGCTGACCCCGTCGGTTCGGGTGTGCCCTTGGACATCGCGTGGCTGACCGGCATTATCCCCCTGGGCTTTGTACCCGCACAGATCGCTATCAGCCCTGATGAAACCACGTTGTATGTCGCCCATGAAAGTGGCCGGGAAGTCAGTGTGGTCGACATCGCCAGTGCCAGCGTAACGGGCGCCATCAAGCGGGCAGGGGCCGGCGCGATTACCCTGAGCCCCGATGGTAAAAGGCTTTACACCATTGGCCAGAAAAGGTGCTACGTGGTCGATACGCGCCTGCGCGAAGTGATCAGGATACTCCCGGCAGCCAACGTCAACAGGATCCTGTGCAGTGCCGATGGCCGTTTTATCTGCCTGTCCTTTCAAAATGCGCTAGGCGGTTTGATTCGCCTGATCGAGACCGAGAATTACACGGTCGAAAACGAGTTCGATCTGGGCGCCCTGACCAACGCATCGCTGGCCCTCGGGATCAGTCCGTTGAACGACAGGTTTTACGCGACCATGCTGGTTGATCGCACCGCGCCTACCGATGTTCTTGCGATCAGCAAGGTCGATTACCTGCAGCATGACATTACCGGGTTTTCCGACCCACGTTCGATGGCCTTCAGTTCCGATGGCGCCTGGCTGTATGTCGGCGGCATCGACGAGGTCTACATCGTCGATGCCGCGACCAATAAAACCTTCTATCGGGAAAAAATCGGCACGCAGGGTTACCCGGTGAAAGTCATCGGCGTGACACCGGATGACCGCTATGTCTACGCAATCTACACCTGTAATTACGACGTTTACCGGATCGATACGGTGAAGGGCATCGCCACCTGCATTGCCTACTTTCCGTCGGTAGGCGGCGCGGTACTCAACAAGACCGGCACGTATATCTATTCCAGCCATCCGGACATGAGCTGGATTTCGATCTACCGGCTATGAAGACTCCTGCAGTGGCCTGGCTTGCGTGTGACCAGCCGGGCCGCCCGTCAGTCGGCGTCAAGTGCTGCGACACCGGCCTTGGCGACCTGAGCATCCTGTTCGGCTTTCACGCCTGAAACCCCCAGCGCACCGATTACCTGGCCGTCGACGATGACCGGCACACCGCCTTCCAGGGAAGTCAGCAGTGGAGCACTCAGGAATGCAGTGCGCCCGCCATTGACCATCTCTTCGTAACCCTTGGACTCACGTTTGCCGAGTGCCGAGGTGCGGGCTTTTTCGATCGCGATGTAGCTGCTGATCGGTGCGGCGTCGTCCAGTCTCTCGAATGCCAGCAGATGGCCGCCGTCATCAACGACGGCGATGGACACGGCCCAGCCATTGGCCCGTGCTTCATCGCGTGCGGCGCCGAGCATCAGGCTGATTTCGGTCTGGGTCAGGACGGCTTTGATCTTCATGGGGTTCTCCGGAGCAGTGATTATTGAATAGGGTTCAGTGTGATTCAGGCGTGCCAAGCGCTGCGTCGATCAGTTCGATCCAGTGCCGCACTGGCGTTCGGCCGGCGCTGGCCAGATGGGTCTGACAGCCGATATTGGCGGTGGCAATCACCTGCGGTTTGCCGCTCTCCAGTGCGTTCATGCGGTTGTCGCGCAGTTGACGGGCGATGGCAGGCTGGGTGATGGAGTAGGTGCCTGCAGAGCCGCAGCATAAATGACCGTCCGGCACTGTGGTCAGATTGAAGCCTAGACGAGTCAGGACACGCTCGACTTCGCCGCCGAGTTTTTGCGCGTGTTGCAGCGTACACGGGCAGTGAAACGCCAGGCGCTGATCGGTCTTGATGCCGAGGGTTTCCAGCGGTTCGTCGCGCAGCAGTTCGACCAGATCCTTGGTTCGCGCGCTGATCTGCCCGGCCTTGTCGGCATAGGCTGGATCATGGCGCAGCAGGTGGCCGTAATCCTTGACGAAGGCCCCGCAGCCGCTGGCCGTCTGGATCAGGCTTTCAACACTGCCCTGCAACGCGGGCCACCACGCGTCGATGTTGCGCCGTGCCCGGTCCAGCCCTGCCTCCTGTGCATTGAGGTGATAATCCACGGCGCCGCAGCAACCCGCCTGTCCGACCGCCGTAACGCCGATGCCCAGACGATCCAGCACCCGCGCCGTAGCGCTATTGGTGTTGGGCGACAGGCCCGGTTGAACGCAACCTTCCAGGAGCAGCACCTGGCGCGCATGACCGGTGTGCGGACGAAGTCCGGCAGGATGGACCGTCTCCGGCAGCTTGGTGGCCAGGGTTTGTGGCAGCAACGGCCTGAACTTCAGGCCCATGCCGGTCAGGGATTTGAACAGCCCGGGGTGGGGGATGACGCGACGCAAGCCTTCACGCAGCACGCGTTCTGCGAGTGGCCGCGGCACCAGGGCCTCAACCGCCGCGCGGCCGATGTCCAGCAGGTTGTGGTAATCCACCCCGGACGGGCAGGTGGTCTCGCAGTTGCGACAGCTCAGGCAGCGGTCCAGATGCAGACGGGTTTTCTCGGTGACCGGCTGACCTTCGAGCACCTGCTTGATCAGGTAGATCCTGCCGCGTGGACCGTCCAGCTCATCACCCAGCAATTGATAGGTCGGGCACGTGGCGTTACAGAAACCGCAATGCACACAACTGCGCAGGATACGTTCGGCTTCTTCGGCGCGCGGCAGGGTTCTGGCGTGTTCACTCAATGTGGTCTGCATGTTTCAAAGCTCCGCGTACAGTCGGCCGGGGTTGAAAATCCCCTGCGGGTCGAGTCGGGTCTTGAGTGCCTGATGGTAGCGCAGCACAGGTGCGGCCAACGGTTCAAACGGGCTGTCGACGACGCCCTGGCTGTAGCAGGTCGCATGGCCGCCAACCGCCATAGTGATCGCTCTAATGGTTTGTCCGTCAGCATCCGACTTGAGCCAGCGTTGCGCGCCACCCCAGTCGATCAACTGCTCGCCCGGCAGATCCGGCAGGCGGCTGTCAGCAGGTACACAGAGCCGCCACAGCGGCCGAGGGTCATCGAAGAAGGGCAGGCGGTGCGCATTCAACTGTTGCCAGTACGCGGCATCGAGCAGCTCGCCGCCGAGCCGGTCCCGGGCTGCGGCCACTGAACCTTCACCGCCTTCCAGGCGCAGACGCAGTACGTGGCCATCATGGCTGGCCGCGCTGATCGGTATCGGTTGCTGACCCCACTCGGCAAGGCGCGCCAAGGCCAGCGCGCTGTCCATTTCCAGTGCGATGCTGCTGCACAGACGTGGTTTGGGCAGCACCTTGAGCGACACCTCGGTCAGCAGCCCCAGGCAGCCGAAACTGCCTGCCATCAGGCGTGAAACGTCATAACCTGCAACGTTCTTCATGACTTCTCCGCCGAAACGCAGGTGTTTGCCAAGACCGGTGATGACCCGTGTGCCCAGCACGAAATCACGCACCGACCCACTCCACGGACGGCGCGGTCCCGAGAGCCCCGCAGCGACCATGCCGCCGAGCGTTGCCGCGCCGAAGTCGGGCGGTTCGCAAGGCAGCATCTGACCTGCGGCATCCAGCGTCTGTATCAGCTCGTTCAATGGCGTACCGGCGCGCGCCGTGATCACCAGTTCTGTCGGGTCATAACTGACGATGCCTCGGTGCTCGCGGGTATCGAGTATTTCGCCAGCCGTTTCACGACCGAGAGAAGCCTTGCTGTTGCCGCCCTGAATACGTAACGGCCGGTTATCGCGGAGCGCCTGATCGACCCGCTGGAGCAGTGCCTGGCTGACGTCGTTGTCCATCGTGCTCATCAGAAGCGCTCCAGGTCGGGGAACGGCAATTGCCCGGCATGTATGTGCATGGCGCCAAATTCCGCGCAGCGATGCAGCGTCGGGATGTTCTTGCCAGGGTTGAGCAAACCGCTGGCGTCGAATGCCGCCTTGATGGCATGGAAGAAGGTCAGCTCGTCGCTATTGAACTGGGCACACATCTGATTGATCTTCTCGCGACCGACACCGTGCTCGCCAGTAATGCTGCCGCCGACCTTGACGCACAGCTCGAGGATTTTGCCGCCCAGTGCCTCGGCGCGCTCCAGCTCACCCGGTTGATTGGCATCGAACAGGATCAGCGGATGCATGTTGCCGTCACCCGCATGAAACACGTTGGCGACGCGCAAGCCGTATTGCTCGGATAGCTCCCTGATGCTGCGCAACACTCCCGGCAACTCACGGCGCGGGATGGTCCCGTCCATGCAGTAGTAATCCGGCGACAGGCGACCCACGGCCGGGAAAGCGTTCTTGCGCCCGGCCCAGAAGCGGACCCGCTCGGCTTCATCCTTCGCCTGGCGCACTTCGGTAGCGCCCGCCAGTGTCAATACCTCGCTGACCCGTTCGCAATCGGCGTGCACGTCGGCTTCGACGCCGTCCAGTTCACAGAGCAGAATGGCTTCGGCATTGACCGGGTAACCTGCGTGAATGAAATCCTCGGCGGCACGAATCGCCAGATTGTCCATCATCTCAAGTCCGCCGGGGATAATGCCCGCGGCGATGATATCGGCCACCGCGCGTCCGGCCTTTTCCACTGAATCGAACGCCGCCAGCAGCACCTTGGCCACTTGCGGTCTGGGTAGCAGCTTGACCGTGACTTCGGTAATGACGCCGAGCATGCCTTCGGAGCCGGTGAACAGTGCCAGCAGGTCGAAGCCCGGCGAGTCCAGCGTGTCGCTGCCCAGTGTCATCGGCTCGCCTTCCACGGTCAGGATCTCGACCTTGAGCAGGTTATGCACGGTCAGCCCGTACTTGAGGCAATGCACGCCGCCGGCATTTTCCGCCACATTGCCGCCGATGGAGCATGCAATTTGCGAGGACGGGTCCGGCGCGTAATACAGGCCGTGGGGCGCTGCCGCCTGAGAAATGGCCAGATTGCGCACGCCGGGCTGAACCCGCGCCAGGCGCGCCGAAGGGTCGATATCGAGGATCTGATTGAAGCGTGCCATGACCAGCAGCACGCCTTTTTCCAGCGGCAGCGCGCCACCCGACAGCCCGGTGCCCGCCCCACGAGCGACCACCGGTACGCGACGTGCGTGGCACAGCCTGAGCAGCGTCTGTACTTCTTCCACATGCCGCGGCAATGCCACCAGCATCGGTGTGCTGCGATAGGCCGACAATCCGTCGCACTCGTAAGGCCGCAGTTCTTCGGGCCGATGCAGGATGTCCAGGTCGGGCAACTGCTGTTGCAGCGCCTGCAACAGTTGTTGCTTGTCGACGGCGGGCAGCACGCCATCGATGCGTTCGTCGTAAAGGATATTCATCAAGCCACCCTGGGTTGTTTTTATCGGGTTAATGCATCCTAGCTCATTCGCTACGAAGCTTGAGTTGACAGCGAAGGTCTGATCACGCAATTTACGCATTACGTAATGCGGTTACGAAAATAAAAACACGCACCCATGCGTCAGGCAGGCGACTCCCGTGGACCTATTCACTTATTACCGCTCGACCTCCAGTTACCGTGTGCGTATTGCGCTGGCCCTCAAGGGGCTGGATTACACGGCGGTTCCGGTCAACCTGGCGCTTGAGGGCGGCGAGCAAAACAAACCTGATTACACGGACTTGAACCCGCAGGGCAGGGTGCCTGCGCTGCGGCTGGACGATGGAGTGGTCATCACTCAGTCACTGGCGATCATCGAATACCTGGAGGAGCGTTATCCGCAACCTGCGTTACTGGCGCAGGAGGCCGTGATGCGAGCTCGACAGCGTGCCGTGGCGGCGCTTATCGGCTGTGACATCCAGCCCTTGCACAACGTTTCGGCGCTTGACCGGTTGCGCACGCTTGGTCACGACGAGGCCGCTGTCGTGGCCTGGACCAGGCATTGGATCGGCCAAGGCTTGCAGGCCGTCGAGCAGTTGATCGGGGAGCAGGGTTTCTGTTTTGGCTCAAGCCCCGGCCTCGCGGATATTTACCTGTTACCGCAGTTGTACGCAGCCCATCGTTACCACGTTGACCTGACTGCATTTGCGCGTATTCAGCGGGTCGAGTATCTGGCCATGCAGCACCCGGCCTTTCAGCAGGCACATCCTGATGCACAATCGGACAAGCCGGAGTAGGCTGCCTTCATGAAGATTCTTGGTCTGCAACTGATATTCGGTGATTTTCTCGCACGCAGCGTGCGAGGGATTCCGTGTGCGCCGCCCGCAGGACAGTGATTGCCAGGGTTACCCACTCTCACTTTCCTGCAAGGAGCCAGTCATGGCTGATCTTTACGAAAATCCAATGGGCCTGATGGGCTTTGAATTCATCGAGTTCGCGTCACCGACGCCCAACAGCCTTGAGCCCGTGTTTCAGATGATGGGCTTCACCAAAGTCGCAACGCACCGCTCCAAGGACGTGTCCCTGTTTCGTCAGGGCGCGATCAACCTGATCCTCAACAACGAGCCGCACAGCCTGGCATCGTACTTTGCCGCCGAGCATGGTCCTTCGGTATGCGGCATGGCGTTCCGCGTGAAAGATGCGCAGAAGGCTTATAACCGGGCACTCGAACTGGGTGCACAACCGCTGGAAATCGCTACCGGGCCCATGGAGTTGCGCCTGCCCGCGATCAAGGGCATCGGTGGCGCGCCGTTATACCTGATTGATCGCTTCGGCGAGGGCACGTCGATTTACGATATTGATTTCAATTTCATCGAAGGCGTCGATCGCCACCCGGTCGGTGCCGGTCTGAAATTCATCGATCACCTGACCCACAACGTGTACCGCGGGCGCATGGCGTATTGGGCCGGTTTCTATGAAAAGCTGTTCAATTTTCGCGAGCTGCGTTACTTCGACATCAAGGGCGAATACACCGGCCTGACCTCCAAAGCCATGACCGCCCCGGACGGCATGATCCGCATTCCGCTCAACGAAGAGTCGTCCAAGGGGGCGGGGCAGATTGAAGAGTTCCTGATGCAGTTCAATGGCGAAGGCATCCAGCATGTAGCGTTCTTTACCGATGACCTGATCAAGACCTGGGACGCGCTGAAAGCAACCGGCATGCGCTTCATGACTGCGCCACCGGACACCTACTACGAGATGCTGCAAGGCCGCCTGCCCGATCACGGTGAGCCGGAGGCCGAGCTCAAGTCACGCGGCATTCTGCTCGATGGCTCTTCCGAAGGGGGCGAGCGTCGCTTGCTGTTGCAGATATTCTCCGCCACGCTGATGGGCCCGGTGTTTTTCGAATTCATTCAGCGCAAGGGCGACGACGGGTTTGGCGAAGGCAACTTCAAGGCGCTGTTCGAATCCATCGAACGCGACCAGATCCAGCGTGGTGTACTGACGCCGGATTGAGCGATAACCGGAAGTGCCCGCCTTGCGCGATCAGACGAGCCTGCTCAGGCTCGTTCTGAGTCATTTGTGCTTGAGCACGTCAGCCTGCCGATTGTGAGACGAGATATAACGCTCGGTAAATTCATGCGCCGGCATGGGACGACCATACAGATAGCCCTGACCCTCGTCGCACACATAATGACGCATCAGACTTTCCTGCTCGCGGGTCTCTATGCCTTCTGCCGTGACCTGGAGATTGAAGCCGTTCGCCAGCCTGATAACGGCCTCGATGATAACTTCGTCTTTTTTGCTGCGCTCAACGCCACTTACGAATGAGCGGTCGATTTTCAGCCGTGTCACCGGATAGTCTTTCAGCAGGCTCAGGGACGCATAGCCGGTACCGAAATCGTCGAATGCAATGCCCACTCCCAATGAGCGAAGGTGGCGCAGCGGTTCCATGATGCGCTGTTCGTTTCGCAGGATGATGTTTTCCGTGATCTCCAGCTCGAGAGCGTGTGCTGGCAAGGAAAAGTCTTCAAGCGCACTTTCAACCATTTCCGCAAAGTCACGCATGCGAAACTGCGCGGCGAACAGGTTGACGCCGATGCGGAATTCGTCACAGCCGGTATTTCTCCATTGCGCTGCCTGCTCACAGGCTGAACGCAGGATCCATTCGCCCACCGGCACCGCAAGAAGACCTGCTTCCAGTGCAGGTAGAAAAACCGCCGGGGACACCACACCCAGTGTCGGATGGTTCCAGCGAATAAGGGCTTCGGCTCCGGTAATACGACCGTCCGCAAGGCGTACCTGAGGCTGATAGTACAGCTCGAACTCTTTGTTGGCCCACGCCTGACGCATCGATGAGCTGAGCGCGCCTCTTCTTGACGCGGTCTGTCGATGCTCGGAGGTGAAGGTGCGAACAAGGGAACGTCCGTCAGACTTGGCCTGGTAGAGCGCCAGATCCGCATTGCCGAGCATTTGCTCCTCGTCGTAGTCGCAGCCGGACCTTACGGAGACGCCGATGCTGGCGCCGATGTAGATTGAATTGTCTTCAAACTCAATCGGTTCCTCGATGACCGCGATGAGCTCCAGGCCCAGCCTGGTCGCGTTGTCAGGGTCTGCCGTGTCTGACAGGAACACGACAAACTCATCGCCGCCCAGACGCGCGACCATATGGCTGGCCGGGACGTTTTCGCGAAGACGAAGAGAGGTCACCTGGAGCACAAAATCCCCCGCAGCGTGGCCCAGCGTGTCGTTGACGTCCTTGAAGCCGTCCAGGTCGATCAGCAGGATGGCCGCCGAAAGCTGTGCGCCGCACGCTTCCTTGATCCGCCTTTTGAGCGTCGATCGGTTGGCAAGGCCGGTCAGATGATCGTATTCAGCCGCATGCTTGAGTAATTTGTCCGCCTCGACACGCTGGGTGATGTCACGAATGATCGCTCCGAATTGTGGCTCGCCGGCATACGTCCATTGTGAGAGCGAGAGCTCGATGGGGATTGTATGACCGTCGCGATGGATGGCCGTCAGGTTGATGGATTTTCCGATAATGGAGGCCGGGCCGCCTGCAGACACCCTCGACAGACCTGCATGATGTCTGGAGCGCATTTCGGGCGGAATAATGATATCGAGAGGCTTTCCCATGGCGTCCTCGGATCGATGCCCGAAAATGAGCTCGGCCGAATTGTTCCATGAGATGATCCGGTTTTTGCTGTCCGAGCAGATGATCGCGTCGGGTGAGGTCGAGGTGATATTCATGAAGCGGGCGTGGCTGTCTTCATTCTCGAGCTCGAGCCGACGCAATTCCATTCTTTCGATGACCATGACCGCCAGGTCCTGAAGAATCAGTTGGTCTCGCTCCGAGAAGGTCTCCCGAGGTTTATTGTCGATCAGGCACAGGCTGCCCAGCACATGACCGCTGGGGGTTATCAGTGGCGCCCCGGCATAAAAGCGAATATAGGGAGCGCCTACCACCAGAGCGTTTGAGCGGAACCTCTCATCCTGCAATGCATCAGGCACCAGAAAAACGTTACGGCCCATCAGCGCAAAATTACAGAATGAGACGTCGCGGCCCGTTTCGCAGACATCGAGGCCAACACGCGCCTTGAAGAATTGCCGGTCGCGATGAACCAGAGAAATCAGAACAATGGGCGCGTCGAAAATCCGCGATGCCATTTGCACGATCTGATCGTATTCATGCTCAGGTGGGGTATCCATCAACGAAAAAGCATTCAAAATCCGAATACGCTCTTCGTCGTCATCGCCGACTGGGTAAGTACTCATTTGAGGTCATCGCTATAAGCTGATCGCGCCTGAAACGCGAAGCGATCGATGTACAATGCCGCTGTGCCGGCATCGGTGAAAACACCCTGCCAACACGCGCTTGCGCCATGCCGGAAAAGCAAAGTTCGATACATTGCAGCACCTCTCACAGTAGTGTATCGGTAGCTGTCTCTAGCAGCTTAGAAGCTGTATCGTCAAAAAACCGAATACCTGTAATGACTTCTTGAGCAACTAGCCTGCGGGGCATTCATTCAACTAAGCCCCGCGTGACCTCGGTGTAACAACGTGTTCGGGTGAGTGGCGCTAAGGTATGGAAACTGCATGGCGGGGTTCACTGCCAATTTGATGACAACCCTATGAAACGGCTTTCCTTTATTTCGACGAGGCTTACACCTTCGGCGCTCAGCAAAGCGTTGATCGGCTTCATTGCCCTGGTCTGTCTATCGCTGACCCTGGCTACCGTCTGGCAGATGAACCAGTCGAAGCTCGAGCGCGCGGCCACCGCCAGGATTGCGGTGTCCAATATCGTGCTTGCCGCTGAGCAGCAGGCTCAGGACACCCTGCAACAGGCTGACAATACGCTGCGTGACCTTGTCGAGCGTGTGGAACAGGACGGGGTTGCAGGCCAGCAGCAAAGCCGCTTGACCAGGCTGATGGCTCAAGACCTGATAAACGTCAAAGGGCTTCAGGGGCTGTTCATCTACGATGCTCAGGGCAACTGGGTCGCCAATTCCTTTGCCAATGGCGTGCACACCAGAAACAACGAAGACCGCGATTACTTCATTTACCATCGCGATAACCCTGACCCGTCCATTCATGTAGGGTCTATCGTAGAAAGCCGTAATACCGGGGATATGGTCATCCCGGTCAGTCGGCGTATCAATGCTGCGGATGGCAGTTTTGCTGGCGTTGCACTGGCCACCGTACCGGTGGCTTATTTCCAGGCGTTTTTCCAGCGCATGGATGTAGACGACAAGGGGGTAATCTTTCTCGCTCTTAGCAATGGCGACCTGCTGGCGCGACGCCCCACATTAACCGCACTAATGACCACCAATGTCGCCAAGGGCGATATCTTCACTCGCTATCTGCCCTACAGCGACAGCGGCACCGCGGTGATCAACTCCGTGGTGGACGGGGTGGAAAGGATCTACGCCTATCGGCGAGTGTCCGGATTGCCGATCGTCGCCGCTGCAGGCGTCTCCTGTCAGCATGTGTTCGCGCCCTGGTGGGCTTATGCACACCGGTCCATGACCATCACCGGCATCATTATCCTTGCGCTGGTTTTGCTTGGCGTCCTGCTGTACCGGCAAATCCAGCAGTTGATCAATGCGGAAGGTGAACTGAACATCGCCAGGAACGAACTGGAGATCATCGCTCACACGGACAGCCTCACGCACCTGGCCAATCGACGCTGCTTCGATGCGGCCTTGCAGCAGGAGTGGGGGCGGGCGAGCCGGAATACTGCAACTATCGCGATCATTCTGCTGGATATTGACTGGTTCAAACAATACAACGACACCTACGGTCATCTGCAGGGAGACGACTGCCTGAAACAAGTGGCTGGGCTCATAGGCAACAGTCTTGACCGGGCTGGGGATATCGCGGCACGTTACGGCGGCGAGGAGTTTGTCATTCTGCTGCCTGAAACCGACCTGGCAGGGGCGCTGAAGATCGCGGAAAAAATCAGATCATCCGTTGAAACCACTCGTATAGAGCACTCGGCCAGCCCGCTGGGCAAACTGACCATCAGCTCGGGCGTGGTGTCGATCAACGCAGCAGAGAAGGATGGACATACCGCCGCGTTGGCGGAAGCGGATCGGCTGCTTTACCTGGCCAAAACCAAAGGGCGTAACCGCGTCGAAGGTCGGCTGATTCACGGCTGGCATGGAGCGAGCCATTTCGCCAGGGTATCAACCGCCTCTTCCTGAGTCAGTCTGACGGACGGCTACCGCCCATACGCTCGCTGATGGCCTGCGCCGTTTGCAAAAGCCGCCTGGCCGCCAGATTCTGCGTCTCGTCGTTCAACATCGATCCCGGCCCGACCACGGTGATCACCCCCACCAGCTTGTCACCCATGGCGAACAGCGGTGACGAGGCTGCATTGATACCCGGCATCAGCAGGCCCTGAATCTGGTGCACGCCGGTGGTACGAATCTGCTCGACATGCTGCTCGACCTCACGCAGCTGGCCGGTGCTCAGCAACGGCACTTCCTGCTCGCGGAGCGCAGCGGTTTCGCGCCCGTTCAGAAAACTGTCGAACACCAGGCCGGTGGACGAGCCAAGCAGCGGCAGCACCGAGCCGATCTGCGTGACCAGCGTCACCGCACCCATCGAGGGCTCGACATACACCACGGTCGGCCCCTTGTTGCCCCATACCGCCAGAAAACAGGTCTGATTCAACTCGTCGCGCAGGCCAGCCAGCCAGGGGGCGGATACCTTCAGGACATCCAGCTTGCCGAGCGAGGCCAGCCCTACCTGCAACGCCTCGCGTCCCAGCCCATAGTGATTGTTGACGGCATCCTGTTCAGCAAAGCCACTGGCAATCAGCGCCTGCAGATAACGATGGACCTTGCTGGCGGGCATGCCCAGGTGTTCGGCCAGTCTCGACAAAGACGTGGCAGGGGAGAGTTCGGCGAGCGCCTTGAGCACGCCCAGCCCGACTTCGGCGGCCTGGACCTTCTGCTGGCGTCCGCCTGCGGGGCTTTCGGTTTGCTGGGTCATGGGATGCTGTGCGCCGATCGGGAAAGGCAGCTTTATAGCTTGACCGGCTGGCAAACTCAAATTACGTTATGCGTAATCTGTTTACGTTAAATTATATTTCCTCGTGTCTGTGTCCGACCCCACAATAACAAGAGGTCCAGATGGCTATCCACTCCAGTTCCGACGCACTGCTTTATCAGTCGGGCTTTGGCAACCAGTTCAGCAGCGAGGCGCTGCCTGGTGCCTTGCCGATTGGTCAGAACTCGCCGCAGAAGCATCCGCTGGGCCTGTATGCCGAGCAGTTCTCGGGCACCGCTTTCACGGTTGCGCGCAGCGAAGCCCGACGTACCTGGCTGTATCGGATCAGCCCATCGGCAGCCCATCCGCGTTACCAGCGCATGGATCTGCAGATCGCCGGTCGGGAGCAGGGGCCGATCAACCCCAACCGGTTGCGCTGGAATGCCTTCGATATCCCGAAAGAGCCGACCGATTTCATCGACGGCCTCATCCCTCTCGCCAGCACCTCGGCGGCGGAGCAGGCCGAGGGCGTCAGCGTTTACCTGTACACCGCCAACATCTCCATGCAGCGAGCTTTCTTTAGCGCGGATGGCGAATGGCTGGTGGTGCCCCAGCAGGGCCGGCTCAGAGTCGTCACCGAATTGGGCCTGCTGGACATCGAACCCCTGGAAATCGCCGTCCTGCCGCGAGGTTTGAAGTTCAGCGTGCACCTGCTCGATAGCAGCGCCCGCGGATACCTCTGCGAGAATCACGGCTGCGCCCTGCGCCTCCCGGAACTGGGTCCGATCGGCAGCAACGGGCTGGCCAACGCACGTGATTTTCTGACCCCGGTCGCCTGGTTCGAAGACAGTCGCCAGCCAATGCAACTGGTGCAGAAGTTCCTCGGTGAGCTGTGGTCGACGCAACTGGAGCACTCACCGTTTGACGTGGTGGGCTGGCACGGCAATAACGTTCCGTACAAGTATGATCTGCGGCGTTTCAACACCCTCGGTACGGTCAGCTACGATCATCCGGACCCGTCGATTTTCACCGTGCTGACCTCACCGGGGGCTATTCACGGCCAGGCCAATATCGATTTCGTGATCTTTCCGCCGCGCTGGATGGTGGCGGAAAACACCTTCCGCCCGCCGTGGTTCCACCGAAACCTGATGAACGAGTTCATGGGCCTGATCGACGGCGCGTACGATGCCAAGGCCGAAGGCTTCATGCCCGGTGGCGCTTCGCTGCACAACTGCATGAGCGCGCACGGCCCCGATAATGTCACCGCCGAAAAGGCTATTGCCGCCGAGCTGAAACCGCACAGGATCGACAACACCATGGCCTTCATGTTCGAGACCGGCAAGGTCTTGCGCCCCAGTCGTCACGCGCTCGACTGCCCGCAACTGCAAACCGATTACGATGCCTGCTGGAAGGACATGGCCAGAACGTTTACCAGGGAGCCACGCTGATGAATACCGCGTTCAAGCGTCGTAGCTGGGTCGAATCTGCCAACAGGCATGCCGATTTCCCTTTGCAGAACCTGCCATTGGGCGTGTTCAGTCACGGCCAGACCGGCCCGCGTGGCGGAGTGGCGATAGGCGACAGGATTTTCGATCTGCACGCGGCAACAGAATCCGGGGTGTTTCAGGGACAGGCCGCCGACGTTGCTGACGTTGCCAGCCGCGACCAGCTCAATGATTTTCTTGCGCTGGGTGCCGCAGCGCGCCAGGCATTGCGCACCGCCTTGTTGCAGTTGCTCGATGAAGACAGCCCGCAGCGCGACAGGCTGCAGGGTATGGCCGGTTTGTTGCTGCCGATGAGCGAGTGCACGTTGCACATGCCCGCTCGGGTAGGTGATTACTCGGACTTCTACGTCGGTATTCATCATGCGCTGAATGTCGGCAAGCTGTTCCGCCCGGACAACCCGCTGCTGCCCAACTACAAATACGTGCCGATCGGCTATCACGGCAGAGCGTCGACCTTGTGTCCCTCGGGTACTGCTGTGCGGCGCCCCAGCGGACAAACCCTGGCGGCAGGTCAGGAGTCGCCCGTTTTCGGTCCCTGCCAACGCCTCGATTACGAACTGGAACTAGGGGTCTGGATCGGGCCGGGAAATGTCCAGGGCGAGGCCATCGGGATCGATCGGGCCGCCGAGCACATTGCCGGGTTCTGCCTGCTCAACGACTGGTCGGCGCGTGACATACAGGCATGGGAATACCAGCCACTGGGGCCATTTCTGTCGAAGAGCTTCGCCACCACGATTTCGCCCTGGGTGGTGACTGCCGAAGCCCTTGAACCGTTTCGTCGCGCCCAACCGCCGCGTCCGGACGGCGATCCGCAACCGTTGGCCTATCTGCTGGATGACCACGATCAGCAGGGTGGGGCGCTGGATATCGAGCTGGAAGTGCTGCTGCTGACTGCACGGATGAAAGCCGACGGGCTGGCGCCTCACCGGCTGGGTCTGAGCAACTCGCTGAACATGTACTGGACAGTGGCGCAGATGGTCGCGCATCACAGCGTCAACGGCTGCAGGTTGCAGCCGGGTGACCTGCTCGGCACCGGTACGTTGTCCGGTCCCGGAGAAGGTCAGTACGGCAGCCTGCTGGAGATGACCGCCGGCGGCAAACAACCGGTGAGCCTACCCAACGGCGAAGTACGGATGTTCCTGCAAAGTGGCGACGAGGTGATTCTGCGTGCCCGTTGTCATCGCGACGGGTATGCCTCGATTGGCTTTGGTGAGTGCCGGGGCGTTGTGCTCGACTGAGAATACCGTGCTCGGCTCCTGCAACGTCAGCGGGTTATTTCGTACCAGCCAAGAAACATGTCCAGCGTCGATTCGACCACCGTGTGCTGCTCCTCGGGGGTAAGCAAGGCCGCACTGAACGTTACCTGCGGCCAGAACGCGAACGACTTGAGCAATGCATGCATCTGCGTCGCGGCAAAGGCCGGGTCGACCGGTTTCAGACGGCCGTCTTTCTGCGCGGCGCGAATCCAGGCACTGAAGGTTTCTTCTCGCTCATTGATACGCGCCATCCACACCTGAGCCCGCTCGGGGGAGTGAATGGTCGCGCCGACCACCACGCGGGCCAGGTCGAGAAAATGGCTGTTGGTCAGGTTGCGCATCTTGCCCCAGAGCAATTCCCGTAACTGCTCGCGCAAGCCGATTTGCGGATGAAAAACCACTTCGGCCTGCGGCGGGGCGCAGCTCCAGAGGCGCTGCAGCATCTCGGCGAACAGTTCTTCCTTGCTGGGGAAGTGGTTATACACCGTACGTTTGGAAACCTCGGCCCGCGCGGCGATCCGGTCCATGCTGGTGATCTCGAAGCCACGATCGCCGAATTCGGCGATAGCCGCCTGGACGATGGATTCGCGTTTCTGATCGGTGAGGCGCATGGGTTCGGTCATAGGTTCGCTTCAAACGTGCGTTTAGAGAAAATTACACTCAGCAGTTTACTTGTCACCGAGGATCATGCAAGCTTAAAACTACACCGTGTAGTGTAAAACACTGTTACATATTTTCCCTCGGACATCCTGCAACAGGATCACGTACGAAGTATGCACGGCTGGAGCCTCAACCTGCCCCCAGGAGTCAGCGAACCATGGCCTCGACACATCAGAAAAAGGACTCTTCTACACTGCCTGTCTTGTCCCGTCACGAAGGGCGATACCGCAATCACGCCACCATGAAGCCGTCGAGTCTGCTTCGCACGCTCGGTATTTTCTGGGATCAGGCGTTCAACAAACCCAAGGACACACGTCCGGCAGGCGAAATTCCGGTACAGCCGCTGTCGCGTCAGCAATTGCTGGCGGCACCGAACAACACGGTGTATCGCCTGGGGCATTCGACCGTTCTGCTCAAACTGCGCGATCAGTTCTGGCTTACCGACCCCGTGTTTGCCGAACGTGCCTCGCCCGTGCAGTGGGCGGGCCCGCAGCGCTTTCATCAGCCGCCGATCAGCCTCGAAGAGTTGCCGCCGATCAAGGCGGTGATTCTTTCGCACAACCATTACGACCACCTTGATCGTATGGCTATCAAGGCGCTGACCGACAAGACCGAGCACTTTCTGGCACCGCTTGGCGTGGGTGATACGTTGATCGAATGGGGCGTGCCTGCGCACAAGGTGCGTCAGCTGGACTGGTGGCAGTCCACCGAAGTGGCGGGCATCGAGTTCGTCGCCACGCCTTCGCAGCATTTCTCGGGGCGTACGCTGCTCGACAGCAACCGCACGCTGTGGGCGTCCTGGGTGATGATCGATAGCGATCAGCGGATTTTCTTCAGTGGCGACAGCGGTTACTTCGATGGCTTCAAGACCATCGGCGAGCAATATGGGCCGTTTGACCTGACCCTGATGGAAACCGGCGCCTACAACGTCGAGTGGCCTGATGTGCACATGCAGCCCGAGCAGACGCTGCAGGCGCATCTGGACCTGCGCGGTCGCTGGTTGCTGCCGATCCACAACGGCACCTTCGACCTGTCGATGCATGCCTGGCACGAGCCGTTCGATCGCATTCTGGCCCTGGCCTGGGAGCAGAATGTCTCGATCACCACGCCGATGATGGGCCAGCCGTTTTATGTGCAGTACCCGTGTCGGGGTCTGACCTGGTGGTTGGGCGTGGATGAGGTGGTTGAGTCTGAAACCGCACAGACGGAGGGCGCAGAACCCTGCAACTGCCGTCGTCAGAACGCCTGAAAACCAACTCTGGTAACGATGAACTGATTTTTAAATAGCAGGGCCCAGATTTTGATTTGTCACCTGAGCACACGCCCGGCCTAATCGTGACCCTCGACAGGGAGGGTGAAGGTATGCAGATGCGTGGCTCGGTGGTTCAGAATATGGGGTTAATGATCAGTGTCATACTGGTGGCGCTCAACTTGCGTCCGTCGATGGCCGCTGTCGGTCCATTGTTGGTGGCGATTCGGCTGGACGTCCCACTGGGTTTCGGGACGGCGTCGTTGCTGACCATGCTGCCGGTCATGGCCATGGGACTGGCAATGTTTTTCGGCATGGGCATCGCTCGCTACCTGGGGTCGTATCGCAGCATCATGCTTTCACTGGCGCTTATCGGTCTGGCAACCCTGGCGCGTCTGTTTCTGGATTCTGCTGCCGAACTGATTTTCAGCGCTGTGTTGGCGGGGCTGGGTATTGCCTTGATTCAGGCGCTGATGCCCGCGTTGATCAAATCGCGCTTCAAAGCCAATGTCTCCTTGTGCATGGGCTTGTATGTGACTGCGATCATGGGCGGGGCCGCGCTGGCCGCTTCATTCAGCCCCGTGGTGATGGGTAGCAGTGGCAGTTGGCGCTTCGGCCTGGCGGTCTGGTCACTACTGGCTCTTCTGGCAATGTGCTTCTGGTTTGCCCAGCGGCGCGTATTGCGCTCCGATGCGTCAACCACTGCAGGGCTCCGGCAGACTTTCTTCCACACGCCTCGGGCCTGGATGCTGGGGGTTTTCTTCGGCCTCGGCACTGCGTCCTATACCTGCGTGTTGGCCTGGCTGGCCCCGTATTATTTGGAGAACGGCTGGAGTGAGCAGAGTGCAGGGCTGCTGCTGGGTTTTCTGACCCTGATGGAGGTCGTATCGGGTCTGCTGGTGCCGGTGCTGGCCAACCGCAGTCGCGATAAGCGCGTGGCGCTGGTTGTGCTGCTGCTGTTGATGATGACCGGCTTTGCCGGGCTGATTCTGATGCCGCAGCAGTTGGGACTGCTGTGGGCATGCCTGCTGGGATTGGGGATTGGCGGTCTTTTTCCGATGAGCCTGATCGTGTCCATGGATCATTTCGATGACCCACAGCAGGCGGGCAGCCTGACGGCATTCGTGCAAGGCGTGGGTTATCTGATCGCCAGCCTGTCGCCGCTGCTTGCCGGAGTGATTCGTGACCTGACGGGCAGCTTTGCGGGTGCATGGTGTTCACTGATGGCGTTGGTCGCGGTCATGCTGTTGATGGTGGTGCGACTCGACCCCCGGCGTTATGCTGATCATCTGCGCGACGCACTCGACGAACCTGTCATCACTGGCAGATAGGCGGCATGATCGCATTTTGATGCTATCTTGTGCGCGTTGACCTGACCGCCTGGTCACAGCGCCAGCGAGATACCTTGATGCTTAACAGTAATGCTCTGAGAAAGCTGGACATGCAGGACCTGATGGTCTTTGTCTCGGTGTATGAGCAGCGCAACCTGACCCTGGTCGCGGAAGCGTTGCATGTCAGCCAGTCGACGGTCAGTTACTGCCTGAAAAAGCTGCGGGCGAACTTCGAGGACGACCTTTTCATCTGCACCCGCAACGGCATGCGCCCGACCCGCAAGGCATTGGCCATGCACGACCATGTGCAGCAGATTCTCCGCTCGGTCAATCTGTGCCATGACGGCCTGGATCTGTTCGACCCGACTCGCACACAAACGACCTTCACGGTCTGTGCGCCGGAGTATTTCGAGCTGCTGGTATTGCCGCATTTGATGCGTGACTTCGCTGCCGCTGGTTTCTCTGTGACGGTCAATGTGCAAAAACTTGAGAAGCAGTTGCCTGCCGAGCAGTTGAACGACGGTCGTTTTGACCTCGCCCTGTGCTTCGGGCCTGGCTTTCACCGAGTCCCGGACAGTCTGATTTCGCAGGTGTTGATGGAGGATGATCTGGTTTGCGTCATGGACTCCAGGTTCGCGCCGCTCAGCGCCCTGATCGACACTCAAACCTTCGTCCAGCATCGTCATGTCTACCCGACGCCGTGGACGTCCGACACCAACATGGTGGATGGCTGGCTGCAGCGACAGGGTCTGGAGCGCAACATTGTCGCGCGGGCCAACAGCTATCGGGCGGCCTTGCAATTGCTGGAAGGCACCGATTTCATGCTGGTTCTGCCACGGCGTATTCAGACGCTGCTGGGTAATGAACCGTGGATTTCCGTATTCGAACTGCCACCTGACCTGCCTGGCTTCAGCCTGGACATGCTGTGGAGCGCCCAGGCGGATCGAGACGAAGCCAGCGGCTGGCTGCGTGAACAAGTCGTGAAGGTGTGTGCCGAACGCGGCTTGCTCTGACGGGTTGTCAGTTGCCTGACTTGTCTTTCTGCGGGTCGGGTGAGGTGGCAGGTCGGGCCTGTTCGCCCTGCTGATTGAGCTGTTTGTTCTTCTCGCCCACCTTGCCGGCGTTTTCCGGTTTGTGATCGAGGTCTTCGCGTTTGGATTCATCTGCCATGACCGTATTCCTTTTTGTCGGGGGGTATGGTTATTGGTCAGTGTGGCGGGTGCAAGATTCGATTTAAATGACGCGCGGTTCATTGCCCGGTGCTGTTAGCGTCGGACGCTGAACCGCGCACATCAATCAGCTCAACAGAGTGATCAAGTCTTTGGCCGCCTGCGCAGAGCTGGCCGGGTTCTGGCCAGTTACCAGCTTGCCATCGGTCAACACGTAGACGCCCCAGTCGTCGCCCTTGGAATAGTCACCGCCCAGTTGCTTGAGCGTGTCTTCGACCAGAAAAGGCACGACATTGGTCAGGCCGACCGCTTCTTCTTCACTGTTGGTGAAGCCTGTGACACGGCGGTCCTTGACCAGCGGCTGGCCGTCCGGCGACTTTACGTGACGCAATACGCCAGGTGCGTGGCAGACCATCCCGTGTGGCTTGTCTGCCTTGGCAAAGGCCTCGATCAGCGCGATGGAGTCCTTGTCTTCAGCCAGGTCCCACAGCGGGCCGTGACCGCCCGGGTAGAACACGGCATCGAAATCGGCCGCATTGACGCCAGACAGAAGGCCCGTATTGGCGAGCGCTTTTTGCGCATCGGCATCTTTGGAGAAGCGCTTGGTGTCGTCGGTCTGAGCGTCAGGCTCATCGCTTTTCGGGTCCAGCGGTGGTTGACCGCCTTTCGGAGAGACCAGCGTAACGTCGGCACCGGCCTCTTTGAACGCGTAATACGGCGCGACGAACTCTTCGAGCCAGAAACCGGTTTTCTTGCCGGTGTCGCCCAGTTGGTCATGGGATGTCAAAACCATCAGGATTTTCATGTGCATGCTCGTCTTCGAAGGGGTGAGAGGGTGTAGACAGGCAAAAACCTCAAGTGTTGTGAGAATTTTTTACCACCGAAACGAGCAGGGCCGGATGTCGACACAATGACGTGCGTCGACATCCGGCCCTGTTTCACCGCTGCGTTTAAAAACGTCGGATGAGGATCATTGCTCCTTGGTCAGATCCACCAGCGGTTCTTTGCGCACTTCGGTCTCGCGACCGTCCTGAATGTGCTTGACCTGCCCAAGGGCTTTGTCGACAGCACCTTTGTCAGCCAGCAGACTGTAGCTGATCTGGAACTGGCGTTGCTCTTTCGGCGCAATGGTTGGCACCAGATTCAGCGGTCGCTGGAAGCGGCGGTTGTAGGAGAAGCTGGTCCCCGGTTCCAGTCCGGTGACGTAGCCCTGGCCTTTGGTGTCGGTGTTTTTCCACAGCGAGAACACCGGCAACTGCTTGGTATTGAAACCGACCGACACGCCCAGGCTGCCAGCCTTGTTGTGCAGCACGGTCAGCGTGTCACCCTTGGCATCGCCGTAGGGCACGATGTTGTAGACCGTCTCGTCGTAATCCGGCGTCGGTGCGCGGTAGGTCTGCCAGTCGTCCAGGTCACCCTTGGCTTTTTCATTGAACGGCGAGACCTGCTTGACCGGCGCTTCGAAACGCGCCCCCTGTTCGAGGAACGGCGTGCTGAAGTTGCTGTGGTACAGCGCCTGGTATTCTTTCGGATAGTCGCCATTGTTGGTCAGCGTATCGTTGAGCGAAAAGCTCGTGCTGCCTGGCTCCGTGACCAGTTCGGTCTGCACCGAGAAGTCGACCTTCTTGAACGCCTGCTCCTTCAATTCACCCTTGAGACGGATCGCGTAGGGCGGTTTTTCGTCGATCTGCAGTGTCACCTTGCTCGCCGGAATGTTGGCCGCACGGCCGTGCAGGGTCAGCAGCTCGCCGTTGTCCATGCCTGGGTGGCCCACCCACTCATAGCCGCAGCGGGTCACTAACTCGTTGAAACCTTCCAGCCAGCCCAGGCCGCCGCGGCCATTGAGCTCGATGAAGGCCGGATTGACCACGTCCTTGACCGGAGAATCCCAGCCCATGCGCACATCGCCGACTGATGCCTGCAGCACGTTCATGCCACGGGTCGGGACGACTGACAGCTTCATCGTGCCATTATCGATATCGATAATGCTCACGCCTTCCTGACGACCGCCATGCAGCGTACGCATCGTGACAGTGAACGGCTTGTCGGTCTTGACGCCCAGCTGCTGACTGGTGATCTGCTGATTCTGCGCAGCCTTGTCGGTGTCGAGCAGCACATAATCCCAGGCAAACACACTGGAAGCGGCTGTAAGAGCGCCGAGGCCTACGAGCAGAGGAAGGGATTTCATGGTGATGGTCCTTCTGTAATTATTGGAATTATGGTGTTGCATACCGTCTGAACAGCTATTTAACGCCGAGTTAAACGATTCAGCAATGGGCAGAGTCCAGGCACAGCGCTTTTAACCACGATGGCACTGACGACGCAGAGTGTGACGTCAGTGACAGAGCGAAGGAACCCAACGAAGTCGGGCCGCAAGCAGGAGCGGGGACGTTGCTCACGTTGGTCCCTCAAAGTGAGTCGCCGAGGGGCGAAAAGGTGACCTGAGTCAAACCTCAATCCACCTGACAAAGAAAAACTGCTGTGTGACGCAGAGCGTCACGAACTGCATTCCCACGCGGAGCGTGAGGAACGAGAATCCGAGTCGAACCTGAATCCACCTGATACCACAGCCTCCTTCGTGAACAAGTTTGCTCCCACGGCCTCCGGCCAGCATCAAAAGCAGATTTGTGTATAACGATGAGCGCGGACGATGAGGAACGAGAGGTGCCTCGCCGAGTATAGCCAGGCACGTTAATCACCGGTCATCGAGATTCAGGTGACTGCCCCCGAACCTGATCGAGCCCAAGCCGCTCGGCTGCCGCCTCACCCAGCAACCGCTCGATCTGCGCATGCTCCCAACCGCTGAGCAAACTCACCGGATCAGTGCGCAGCCAGCTTTCGAACGAGCCTTCCCGACCCAGCGGACAGCGACATGCCCGACAGCGGGTCGGGCTGCCCTCGGCGACTTCCAGCGTCAGCAACCAGCCGTCAATCTCGACCTGTTGCAGCCCGAAGCCGGAGGATGTGCCGATAAGCTTCAGCGACCGAGTACCCATCGCAGCATCCCGCAGTTGCTGATACACCTCACGAGTCGTCAGAGCTTTCACAGGCGTCACTCAAATCCATTTTGCTGAGTAAAGCACGATTCCGAATCGTGCCGGTTAAAGCAGACGCTTCAAAACGTCGACGGCGCACCAAACAGGCTTTCGATCTCGGGCCGGGTCTGGTTGATCGCACCCAACTGACGGATCAGTTCGGCCTGCCTGCTGCCACGCACGCCAGCAGTGGTCATCAGCGCATCGCGCACGTAGGTGTAGACGCCGCTGACACCGAACGGCGTGATGTAGCGAACATGCTGGCTGATGCCTTGGGTGATCGTCTTGAAATGCTCGCTGGCGTAATAGGTTCTGCGCGTCCAGGCCGATTCGAACACCAACTCCATCATGACGATATTCAGGCGCGACTCTTCGACCTCATGATTAACGTCCGGCGCAGGCGGCGCAGGCTTGGCGTTATCGTAGGGTTGCGCAAGGTGCAGGCGCAGTTTCAGCACAGCCTCGGAACCGGCCATGTCACGGGCGAGCTGCTCAATGGCTTTGCGGGCTGCGGGCAGATCATCGCTGGCGAGATGAAAGTGCAGATGCATCTTGTCCAGTGTGGCGGTTTCGTTGGGGATCGGGTCAGGCAGGCGATCCACCAGGGTGCTGGAGCCATCCGGTACGTCGTAGGCGATGGTTTCTTCGAACATATTCTGCTCGTCGGAGAACAGCAGGGCGCTGGCATCCTTGAATTGTTTCTGCGCATCGGCGGACAGAAAGCCGATCTCCACACCACCATCCAGCACGTAGCCCGGTAATGCCTTAACGCCTTCGATGACTGGCCAAAGGTGGCCGTCCTTTTCGCGCGTCAGGTGATGCTGAACGTACCAGCCCAGGCCCTCAAGCCTGGCGCACAGCGGGCCATGAACGTCGCGCCAGTAGGTCGCGAACAGTTCATGGGGAACACCCGTCTTGCGCAGCACGGTGGTGTAGGAGTTGATGACGATGTTTTCATCGCGAGCGGCGTGGTTGCCGGAAAAGTGGCTGGCGGAAAAGGCTGAGTTGGGCATGGAGGCTCTCTGTCATGAAGATATTCCTCTCAGGCGCCTCGCCGCCGAGGTAAGTTCAAGGAAACTTACCGGCGGACGCACCCTTGTGCTGCGATGCAGGGCGAGACGAACAGGTAACCCCGGTAGGCGCCGGCCAGAGTACGTACCGCCACGACCGACCACATCAGTGCCAGCAGCGCAACGAGCCACGTGCCAAACACATCGAAGAAGCCCAGATGCAGGGTAGCGCCGAGTTTGAGCGTCGCCACTGCATACACGCCGAGCGGGAAGGTGAACGCCCACCAGCCCAGGTTGAAGCCGATGCCCTGTTTCACGTAGCGCGCCGTAATCAGCACGGCCAGCGCCATCCACCACAGACCGAGCCCCCAGAACAGCATACCGACCACCACACCGATGCCTGCTGCTACCGTGCCGATGGATGCGAGGCCGTGGGCGGCGAAGATGGCCGGGGCGTCGCTGCCCATCACCAGCATGCCCAGTGCGCCTGTACCGATGGGCCCGAGTGCCAGCCAGCTGGAGGCGGCCATGCTTTCGTGGGGCAGTTTGTGCAACGCCAGGCGCAACAGCAGAATCACCAGAATGCTCAACGCCACGGGCACCGAGTAGGCCCACAGTACGTAGCTGGTGATCAGCACGGTGAACTGCGAGTCAGCGGTCGCAAGATGCGTTGTCAGCGATCCCCCGCAGGCCGCTGCAACTTCGGCCGCCACCACCGGTAACAGCCAGACAGCAGTCATCTTCTCGATGCTGTGCTCCTGACGGGTGAACATCATGAAAGGGATCAGCACCCCACACGCCAGGGCCATCGCCACGTCCAGCCACCACAAGGCTTCGGCGACCGGAACAATGGCACTGCCCCAGCGCGCCGGGCCGAATACCAGCAGGCCGTTGATGAGGGTGGCCAGGCCCATGGGAATGGTGCCGAAGAACATCGACACGGTGGAGTGCCCGAAGACCTGACGCGCCTCATGGAAAAACAGCAACCAGCGGCTGGCGTACATCACGCTGAACAGCGTGAACAGGGCGATGTTCAGGAACCACAGCGCTTCGCCCAACGCACGCAGCGGGGCAGGGCCACCCGGCAGCTGCGCCAGCGCCAGCGACAGAATGCCGGTGCCCATGGTCACGGCGAACCAGTTGGGGGTGAATTGCCGAATCGCCTCCAGCGGGCTGCTCAGCGCTGTGAAGGGGGCGTTGCCCTTGATGAGGATTGCGAGTCTGCTCATGGCAGTCTCCTGCGGGTGATTTCGGGATGTGCCATCAGTCTACGGATCGACAGTCAATCTTCTAAACGGGTAATCTCTCTCATTGTTACCTGTTTTTCAGGTAGGTCTACCCGGCGAGAGAGACGGCCTTGAGAATCAACCTGCGGCAATTACAGATTTTTTGCGCGATCACCCGCTGTGGCAGCACCACCAGCGCAGGCAACGCTCTAGCACTGTCCCAATCAGCCACCAGCGCAGCATTAAACGAGCTTGAAAGCGCGCTGGGTACGCGTTTGTTCGACCGGGTTGGCAAACGCCTGGTTCTGAATGACAGCGGCCAGACGTTGCTGCCGCGTGCCATGAAAATGCTGGAAAACGCCCAGCAGATCGAGGACAGCTTTCTATTGCCCGACGCGGCGTTGAAGGCTCGGCTGCGCATCGGCAGTAGCAGCACCATCGGCAATTACGTCGTGCCACAGATCGTCGGAGCATTGCGCAGCTCGACGCCTCAACTGCGAATCGATGTGGACATCGGCAACAGCGCGCTGATCGCGCGCAAGGTTGCGCAGTTTGAAATAGACATGGGGCTCATCGAGGCACCCTGTCATCTGCCGGAGTTGATCGCCGAGCCGTGGCTGGTCGATGAAATGGTCATCGTCGCCGGCTGCGCCCATCCGCTGGCCGGGCAGGAATACGTGTCACTGGGCGATCTGCAGGGCGCGGAGTGGCTGCTGCGTGAGCAGGGTTCGGGGACGCGCGAAGAGGTCGAACACTTGCTGCTCAGGCATTTGCACGACTTGCAGGACATGCGTCAGGTAGGCAGTTCGGAAGCGATCATGCGCACCCTCGCGCAAGGCATTGGCATCAGTTGCCTGTCCCGTCGTGTGGTCGCCGACCTGCTGGCGAGCGGGCAGTTGCGCACGCTCGCCAGCCCGTTGCCGCCGCTCAATCGCCGGTTCTTCATGATCAGGCATCGCGACAAGTTCATCTCGCCGAGCCTGGAGCGCTTCAGGGAGGCCTGCCGCCAGGCTGCCGATCAGGCTGACACGTTGCGCCATGGCTTGAGCCACAACGCCAGCCCGACCAGCAGCAGCGCGCCGTAAACACAGCTCAGGCCCAGTTGCAGCCAGGTGTCGTGCAATGGATGCAGCAACAGGGCGGCGATAGCCATCAGCAGGCTGGCCAGTAACCAGTGGCTGCGCCACGGCAAGACATGCAGCAACGACTGGCGACGCATCAGCAGCACGCCGGTGACCAGCGCGCCGCCCAGCGCGGCGAGGGCAATGCCGGTCAGGCCGAAGGCAAAGGGCAGTGCGCCGAGCAGCAGTGCATTGCACAGGCTGCCCACTAGCTCGCAGTTGAGCGGCAGGCGCGTGTCGCCAGCGGCGTAGGCATAACGCGCCAGCAAGGCATTCCAGGCACCGAACATCAGCGGCACGGCAAACCAGGCGAGCAGTTCCGGCAGCGGCCCGCCCTGGGTCTGGTTGGGCAGCAGCAGGGCCACCAGCGCCCCGGCTGCACCGATCAGGCCGGCCACTGCCGGCAAGGTCAGCAAGGTCGCGCTGCCCAGCCCGCGCTTGAGCAACGACAGGCGCTGATCGCCGGCACTGCCGCTCATCAGGCCGAGCAGCACCTGATTCAGGCTCATCAAGGCAATCAACGGCAGGTTGATCAGTTTGCGCGCCAGGTTGACCCAGGTCACCGCGCCTTCGCCGAGCAGCGAAGCCACCATGCGCTCCAGCAGGGCAAGCCCCTGGCTGGCCAGGTTGCTGCTCAGCAGCGGGCCGATACGCTGTAACAGCTCACGCATTGCGCCCGCTTCCGATTGCCACTGCCAGGGCCGCCAGCCCGAACGATACAAGGCGGGCAACAGCACACCCGGCATCAGCACGCTACCCAATACGCACGCGCTGGCCAGCCCGCTCGATGTCGAGGCATGGCTGAACGTGGCGAGGTAAATGACCGGCGGCAGGTTGAACAGCAGCGAGCCGAGCCCGGCCAGCACGAAGCGCGAGCGAGCCTGTAGCGGTACGCAAAACAGCGCATGCAGCATGAAGCCCGGAGCGCACCATGCCAGCCAGCGCAAGCCACTGGCAGCCTGCGTGTAGCCATCGGCGTCCAGCCCAGGACCGATCAGCCGCACCAGTCCCTCTGCGCTCAACAGCAGAACGACGCTCACTGCCAGCCCGGTCAGCAACAGACGCGGTGCCATGCCTCCCAGCCAGCACTGTTGCCGTTCAACGCTGCGCTGCTGATAAAGGGGCAGGGCAGCGGCGCTGAGCAAGCCCGCGGCCAGTGACATGCGCAGCGCCTCGGGGAGGAACATCGAAACCAGAAACGCGTCGCTCTGACCTCCGGCACCCCAGGCCGCCACCAGCAGCCATTCGCGGGCAAATCCGGCAGCCAGACCAGTAAGGGTGGCCAGTGTCAGCCACAGTGTCGAACCCAGCATCGTCTGTGCTTCTGATCAGTGAAACAAGGTGAACAGGCCTTTGCCGCCCACCTTGTACTTGAGGCCGCGAGCGCGCTCGCCCTTGATCTCTGCGTTCGGGCCACTGACGATGGCGTAGGGCGGAACCGGTTTGGAGACCACGCTGTTACCGCCCACCACGGCACCTTCGCCGATGTCGGCGCCGAACGAGAGCAGCGCGCGGCTGCAGATCCACGCGTAGTCGCCGATGAACACCGGTCCGCCTACCGCCCAGAATTCGGGTTCGTTGAGATCGTGTCCACCGGCGATGATCAGCACATGTGAAGCGATGGTGACGTGATCGCCGATCACCAGCCCACCGCGTGCGTCGAGTTGGCAGTGCCAGCCCACCGTGCTGTCATTGCCTATGCGCAGGCTGTCGACGCCGAGCACCTCGGTATTGCGCCAGACGGTCGAGCCCTTGCCGATCTTCGCGCCGCCGATGCGCAACCACAGCAGGCGCAGGGTGTGGCTGGGGATCTTGCAGATGAGGATGTTGTAAGCCTGCTCCCAGGTCCGCAACATGCGGTCGCGCAGGGTCGGCCAGTTGATCCCGTACAGCGGAATAAGCGCGCCTTTGGTTTCGCTGGCCAGCAGCTTGTAGAAGCGTCGCGCCAGCGGGTGTTCGATTCTCGTCTCGATATTCAGGTAGCAGATGAACGACAGGGTGCGTTCCTTGATCCGCGTTTCAAAGCACACTTCGTTGTCCAGCATCCACTGATAGGCGGCTTCCAGCTCTTCGAGCGGCACCGCCATCTTGCGCGCGTAATCGGGCAGTGCCTCTCTGAGATTATGAGAATGCAGCATGCGGTGTTTCA
Organism: Pseudomonas sp. MWU16-30316; assembly: GCF_020515645.1. Classification (NCBI taxonomy): domain Bacteria; kingdom Pseudomonadati; phylum Pseudomonadota; class Gammaproteobacteria; order Pseudomonadales; family Pseudomonadaceae; genus Pseudomonas; species Pseudomonas sp. MWU16-30316. Next base: position 1,400,924 of record NZ_JAIZAZ010000001.1, read on the forward strand.
TGAGGAGGCTCCCGGCTCGGGTGAGGCGTCAAGGTGTCTGGATGTCATGTCGGGCCTGGCGCGCAGGCGTCTGGTTTCGTGCAGGCTGATGCCGAGCAAGAGCCAGAACAACGCAACCAGCACACTGGTGAAGCTGAAGTAATGGTCGAACAGACCGCTGAACAACGCAGCCAGTACACCGGTGGTGCAGCCCAGCGCAATGGCGTTTTCGCGAGTCAGCACGACCCGGCCGCTTCCGGGACGCACTTCCTTCCACCAACTGAGGGTGATAGCGATGAACAGCAGCATGCCGGGTATGCCGATCTTGTAGATGAAGTTCAGCCACAGGTTGGAAATGCCGAATTCTGTGTAGCCCAGCACCGGTGGGTCGGTCTTGAAACCGATGCCGAACGGGAAGGTGGCCACTGCGTCGGGGAAATGGCTGTATTCCAGGAAGCGAATCGCGGTACTGGCATCGTCATTGCTGAACAGCCCCATCAGCCGGTCTTGCAGGGGCGGGTAGAACATCAGCAGAAGAATGCCGGCCACCATGCCACCCATCAACAGCCGTCCCAGATGCGGAATGCGTCGCCGGGCCATCAGCAGCATCACTGCGATCAGGCTCAACAGCGCGCCGCGTGAGCCGGTCAGCAACAGGCCGACCACGCCAAGGGCCGCCACCGCAAGGCCCAGCCTGCGGGCCGTGCCGCTGCGCGTCATGCCGAAGCAGAAGGCGAGTGGCAGTAGCATCGCCAGCGCACCCCCCGCCACGTTGGGGTGCATCCACGGCGAACCCATGCGGCTGGCGAACGAAAGCAGGCTCTCGCTCAACACGTCGGCACCGCTGTAGCCCAGGCTGCCGAGGATCGGAATGATTGCAGTGGCCGAGCCTTTGGTGACGTAGACACCGATCGACAGCACCAGCAACAACAGCGTCCCGCCGAGCAGCGCGATGACTGCGTTTTCCAGCGTTTTGAGGTCGGTCAGCAGACGGGGCACCAGAAACAGGATCGACAGGTTGAACAGCCAGCGGATCCAGTTGATCGGGCCGTTGCCCTCGGCGATGACGGTCAACTGGCCGACCAAAAACGGAAACGCACTGAACAGCATCAACGCCACCAGCAGCCGTTCGGGGCGCAGCATATGGGGCACACGGTGGCGTTCCTGAAAGACTGCATGGAGCAGATAGCTGGCCCAGGTCAGCATGATCAGCGCTTCGGAGACCGTGGTGCGAATGCCGATCTGAATCGTCGAGTAGGGCAGGAAGGTTCCGATCAGGCAGAACAGCAGCAGCCCGCGTACCGGCCGGCGGATGATCGTGGCAACCGCCACGATACCGATTGCCGCCGCTACCACGAAGGGCGCCGGCAGCATCCAGATCATTACGCCGAACAGCAGGCTGAACAGCAGCCCCAAGGGCAAGGCCAATGGCATCAGCGCAATTCCTCCAGCGCCACGTGCACGCGTTCGCAAAAGGCTTTCAACTGGTAGCGCTGCGTCCAGTCTGTGGCAATCGCCGGATCCTCTTCAGGCGCCTGCGACAGGGTCCCCATCAACCTGATCAGGTTACCGCTGTCGACCGGCGAAAAGCGTGGGCTGTCGGGCGGGGCGACTTCGTCCAGCGAGGAGCCCGAGGCCACTGCAACCGGTGTGCCGCTGTTCAGTGCTTCAATCACCGGCAGCCCGAAACCTTCACTTTTGGAGGGTTGCCAGAGCCGTTCGGCATTTTTGTAGACGGCGTGCAGTTCGGCGTCGCTCAGGCCGCTGAGCACATGCAGACCCGGTAACTGGCGCTGCGCTTCGGTCAGCGGATCATCGCCACCGACCAGCACCAGTTCCGGGGTATCGACGAATTGCATGCGCGCGGTCTGCCAGGCATCCACGAACCATTTGATGTTCTTGCGCGGTTCGCGCGTGCCCACGCACAGCCAGTAACGCAGCGGCAGGCGCAGTTGCGCGATGTCGGCCGGCTCACCCTTGAAGGCTTCCACCAACAGCGGTATGACGCGCAGCTTGGCTTTGATCCTGGGGAACATCCGTGCAGCCTCGTTTGCAGTGAATTGCGAAGGCACCCAGATCTGGTCGGCAACCTTCAGCGACCAGGCAATCGACAGGTAGTCGGTCATCCGGTAGATCCTGGCTTTCAGTCGCGAACCGTGACTGTTGTGCTGCGTGAGCTGAAACAGATCGTGCAGTTGCAGTACGTAACGCATATCGCCCGGCTTGCGCCCCAGCGGCAGGCCCATGTTGATATTGGCCATGTAGATCTGAATGCCGGCATCGCGCAGGGCTGCAGGCAGGAACTGGCCTTCGAAGCGCAGGCGATCCGGCAGCCGATGAACTGAATTCAATGGGGCAGCCCAGCGCGGGGCATGCATCAGGCGGCGTACCGGATGATCGTAGGGGGCCACGCCGAACAGTTGCAATTGCACGTCCGGGTGTTCACGGAATGCCCGTTCCAGTGCCAGGTTCTGGCGTCCGATGCCGCTGGTGGGGTAACCGGCTGCGGCGCGGTAGTCGAGTCCTATACGCATGAGCGCAATCCTTGCTTGGAGAACGAAAAGCGGGTGTAAATCACTTCCAGCTGAGCGGCGGAAACGGACCAGTCATGCCGGGCGCGAACATAAATGCGGCCGGCTTCGCCAATCTGCTCAAGCTGCAGTGGTTTGTCGGTGTATTCGGCGATCAGTGTCGCCAGCCCTGACGCATCCTCGCTGCCCAGGTAATGTTCGCCATGCCGCACCGCCAGTCCGGAAACACCCTGTGCGGTGGTCACCACTGGCAGGCCGGCGGCCATGGCTTCCAGGGTCTTGAGCTTGGAGCCGCCGCCCTGGCGCAGGGGTGCGAAGAACATCGAGGCAGTGGCCTGCAAGGCACGCAGGTCAGCTACATAACCCAGCCATTCAATGCGCGGGTCAGACCAGCGCTCGCGCCAGGCGGGCGGCATGCCGAAGCCGCCGATGGCAAAACGCACATGGGGTGCCAGGGCCCAGACCTTTGGCATGATCTCGTCCAGCGCCCATTCGATGGCGTCGACATTGGGGCCGTATTCATAGTTGCCGATGAACAGCAGGCGATGGCTGTGACGGTCCGCGTGGACGCTGGCGTAGTAATCGCAGTCGACACTGTTGACCACATAGGACGTCGCCCTGCCGCTGAGACGCGAAAGCGCCTTGGCATCGTCCTCGGTGACCGCGATCAGCTCACCGGTCTGGCGAAACACGCGGGTTTCCCAGCGCCGGTAGCGCCAGCGGTCATAGACCGCGAAGGCATTGGCCCAGCGTGGCAGACGGTCATAGCTGGCGGCACCCAGGTCCGATTCGACATTGTGCTCGGTCAGCACGAAAGGTTTGCCGGAGCGCTTGAGCGCATGCTCGAAGGGCTGAAAGGCATAAGTGTGCTGCAGCTGAATAATGTCCCAGTCTTCCTCCAGCAACTGTTCGAAGGCCTTTTCCAGTTGCGGTGCGTAACCGTTCACGCTGGCCAGCATCGGTGGCGGGGCAAACGCCACGGCCAGCAGGGTACGCAAGCTGAGCAACGGGCGTCGATCGATCACGATCAGGCGTTCCAGCCAGGGCTCCAGTGCCGCGCGGGCATCGTCGTCCAGCGGGTTCTTGGACTGCACCAGCAGCGTGATGCGATGACCACGTGCTGCCAGGTTGCGCAGCAAATGGTATTCCCGGGTTTTGCCGCCACTGGTGGTGGGCCAGGGCAGATAGGGGAGCGTCCACAGGATTCGCATGGCTCAGGGCTTCCATTCCAGAATTTGCAGAGTCGGCTTCAGCAGCAGGGTGATCCCCTGGCTGCCGGACAACGGGGTGCGGCTACCGGTCAATGGGTCGTGGACCACCGCATCGGTGATAGCCGGGAAAGTCAGCGATGTGCCCGCCGCACTCCAGAACATCAGCAAGTGCGAGCCATCCGCGCGCGTCCATGGTATGGCATACAGGTCGTCCGGTACGCTGCTTACGGCGGGTGGTTCGGCGGGCAGCAGACGTGGCCCGGTGATTTTCAGAAAGTTCTGCAGCGCGGTGTAGGCCGGTTTGGGACTGGCTTGCAGGTCAAGCAGCCCGTAACCCTGATCGCGGGCCGAGGCGCGCTCGTCCAGATCGCTGAGGTTGAACAGGAAGATGCGCTGGAAATCCATGGCGCTCATCAGCGCCAGACGCCGCAGGGTGTAGTCAGCCTGGCCGGAGGTGCCAATCAGGTGCTGCATCTCCACCGGGCCTGCATAGCTCGACCAGCCCCATTCAGTGGCCCACACCTGCTTGACGCCATTGCTGTGCAACAACTGGTTCATGGCATTGGCACGCACCAGAAAATCGCGATCCGGTATGGAATCGCCTTCCGGGTACTCGGAGTAGGGGTGATAGGCCGCGACGATATTCTGCTGGCCCAGGCCATTATCGAGCAGCGTCTGCAGCATGTAGCCAGAGGTGCTATGCATCTGACTGTAGTAAGCCATGCCTGACGTGACAATCGTCTTGTTCGGCAGGACGGCGCGGATCGCATTGGCGGTGGTGGTCAGCAAGCGGCCATAGGCAGCCGGATCCTCTTTGGGCAGCCAGACGATGTTCGGCTCGTTCCAGACCTGCCAGTTGTTGACCTGCGGATAGCGCTGGGCCAGGGCGGTCATGCGTGCGGCGAACACGTTGAAATCCGTCGGGGGGTATTGATCGCGGCTCTTTGCATCGGCCGGCGCGCTGCTGGCGAAAGGCGCTGACCCGACCAGGTACGCCAGGGTGTTGTAATTGTGCGCCTTGATCGCGGTCATGGCGGCGTCCAGCTCGGTCAGGGCGTAGCGGTCCTTTTGCGGCTCGATCACCGGCCAGTGAATGGTCAGCCTAACCCAGTTCAGGCCCAGTTCGTCCAGACGGCTCATCTGCTGTTGGTAGATGTCCGGGGCGAAGTACTGAAACTGTACGTTGACGCCCAGAAAGTCCGCCCAGACCACCTCGCGAGGCGCCTTGAGGACCGTTGCCGCCTGGGCGGCGCAGCTCATTGCTGCGCCGAGCAGTATGCTGGTGACGAGTTGCCCGAATCTGGATGGACGCTGCATGTCACTTCTCCTGGCAAGCCTGGCGAAATACATCCTGAAAATGTTCTGCGGTATGGCTCCAGACCCGGGCCTTGCCCATCTGCGCGGCGTTGTCGGCCCACTGCCTGACCAGCTCCGGTGTTGCGCAGGCGCGGGCGAGGGCTTGCGCCAGCCCGTCGACATCGCCTTGCGGGTAGATCATGCCGTTGCCATGCGAGACTTCTTCGGCAAACGAGCGCGCATCCGAAGTGATCACGCCACGTCCGCAGGCTACCGCCCAGGACAGCGCGCCGCTGGTGCCGCGCAGTTTGCCGAGAATCTTCAGTTTGCTCGACTCGCGATAGGGCAAAACCATCACGTGGTGGGCCTGGATCACCTGCGCAATCTGTTCGGCAGGCAGGTCCAGTTGCCAGTCGATCAGATCGACAAGGCCCAGTTGGCGGATGCGCAGGCGTAGTTGTTCCAGATAACTGCCGGACGGGCCAAAGGCCATTTCCGGCTCGCTGCCGCCGGCCAGGGTCAGGCGCACGGTCGAGCGCAGCGCAGGCTGGGCGGTGAATACGCTGGACAGCGCATCGAGCAGGTCCTCGATACCCTTGCCGCGATAAATGAAACCGAAATACAACAGACGCAAGGGATTCAACGGCGGTAACGGCATGGGGGCGATGTCGAGGTTGCCGTGATTGATGACGGCCATCTGCGCTGCCGTCAGCCCCATGCGCTGGCGCAGGCTCTGACTGCCTGCCTGGGTCAGGGTCACCAGCCGGGTCATGTGCCGCGCCAGCTGCCGTTCTTCATGCAGGCACAGCGGATCGGCCAGTACTGTGGCGATTTCCGGCAGCGGCGAGCGCATGCCGCTGACCATCGATAATGGCCACGGCAGTTTCTCGCGCCGCCAGACCAGGCGCTCGGGATCGTGCACGGTCGCGGTCAACGGCAGCCTCGGGAAACGCCGACGCAATGCGCGCAGGGCTTGAAACTCCGCCAGCCGACCGCCGCCCAGTTCGGCGTGGACCAGATCGATGCCGCTCCAGTCGGTTTCGGCCACCCGCTGTTGTGCAGCGCGGGGATCGTTGCCAACACCCTGCAGCGGTGTACTGACCTGCAGACCCAGGCCTTCAAGCGCATGCCGCAGATGTCCGGCGTAATCGGCGATGCCGTTCTGTTCGGGCGGCAGCGGCGCAAGCAACGCTATTCGCATCAGCCTCGGCTCCCGATCCGCTTGAGGAAATTCAGGACCTTTTCAGGCACTTCGAAGCGCCGACGGTTGATGATGATGCCGTCGACTTTCTTGAACGCGGTGTTGAGGTTGTTGAGCGTGTCTTCCAGCATCGGCACGGTGGTGTCCTGGGCGCGAACCACCAGCACGATCAGGTCAGCCTTGCGCAAGAGCACGAAGGCGTCCTGATTCGCCGAAAGCGCCGACGCATTGATCAGCACGATTTCGCCAGGACTGGCCGGGCCGCGGCCCTCGGTACGCACCCGATGGCCCTGTTCGATCAGCAGCGCGCTTAACCGCGCGATCACGAACGATACGCCAGCTCCGTACTTGACCGAGGTAAAACCGATGGTCAATCCGCGCTCTTCTACCTGATCAAGCGGCAGAATGCCGTACACCCGATGCAGATTCGAGGTGAACGCTGCACTGCGTTCCTGAGCACGTTCCAGGTCGGGGAGGCTGGTCCAGACCGGAACACCGAAGCTGCTCTCGATCTTGTCGCCGTCGTGAATGCGCTGGTCCAGCAGGTAGAAGAAGTACAGGGCCACGGCACCGACCACAATACTCAGCGGGAATGCCAGAAACAGCATCAGCAGGCTTTTCGGGAATACCCGGCTGGGGTTGAAAGTCGCGTCCTCGACGGTCGCGATATTGCTGATCTGGCTGTTGTCGAGCTCACGGTCGATACGCGATTTTTCCAGGCTGTCCTTGTACAGCGCATAGCTTTTCTCTGCTGCATCGAGTTCGTTCTGCAGGCGCGACAGTTCCGGTTCCAGATTCAGCGCCTGCTGGCGGTCGCTTTCCAGCTGGGCAATCTGCGCATTCTGTTGGGCAAGCTGGGTTTGCAAGCGCGCGTAGCTGGTCTGCTGGTCGGCATACACATTCTGCATGCGGTTGTAGATGGGGTTGGGCGTGATGCTTTCGGAACGCTGCACGGTGGCGTCCTGTTCCTTGAGCAGTTTTTTGAGGTTATTGATTTCCTCGTTGATGGCCCGAATCGGTGGCGCCTCTTCCTTGAACGAGCGAAGCATTTCCTGGCGCTCGACTTCCTTGCCGTTGATGCGGTTCTGAAGGTCCTGACGATTGGGGTTGAGGGCCAGTTCACGGCCTGCAGAGACGGTCTTGGGTTGTTCTGCCAGTTGTTTTTTCAGCAGGTCCAGACCTGCCTTGGTCGAGGCAATCGAGCGGGTGGTGTTGTTGCGCTCGGTGCGCAGATCGTTGAGCCCCTGCGAAGTGTCGGCCAGACGCTGGGAAATACTGACCGCGCTCAACTGGTTCAGGTAGTTCTGAATTTGCTTCTTGTACTCGATGATGTTCGCACCGGTCGTCTTCACTTCCCCTTCGTAAAACGCGTACAGGCTGACACGGCCCAGCGTTTTGGTGCGCTGCGTCTGGTACTCGGTGATCCAGGTCTTGAGTACGGTCTGCGCGATTTCCGGGTCGTTCCAGGTAAATCTCAACTCCATCACCGACGAGCCCGGTTCATGGCTGACCTTGAAGTTTTTCTCCAGATCCTCGGCCAGACGTTCGACCTGAGAGCGGTTTTCCACCAGCCCGATGAACTGCAGAACGTTGCGCACGCCATTGACGAGCGCTCCGACTACGGTCTTGATGCCGTTCTTCACCGAGGCCAGAACGCCGGTTTCAGGTGGCACCATGGACAGTTCGGCGAGGTATTTCTCGGACACTGCACGCATGATCGGCCGCCCGCTGAGCATGCGCTCCTCGTCGAGCAGCGGATCGCGCAGACCGCTCGGAATCACAATGGCCTGACGATCAGACAACTCGATCGGCACCGTGCTGCTGTCGCGGCCCGGCTTGACCAGCAGCAGGGCGGTGGACTCATAGCGGTTGGGGAGCAGAAACGCGCCCAGAAGAATGATGACGAAGGTCGCCAGCACGGTAATCCTGACTTCGCGCTGGAAGATGAAGAGCAGGCGCAGCAGGTCGCGGAATGAGCGGATGTTGATCATGTCTGTTTCCCTGACAATTAATTGTTGTTGCGCAGCTCGTAATTCATGCCCAGGCCGATCGACTTCGCGAAGGGGATCAACTGGTTGAAATACAGGGACACGCCGTCAACCTTGTTGCCGACCGACGATTTGGGAACGAACACGATATCGCCGCGTTTCAACAGGACCGGTGCGCTGGGGCCACCGGCGCCGCCGGCCCAGAGAAACTTGCTGTAATCGAAGAAGTAAGTCTTGTAGAGGCCGTTTTCTTCCTGACGCAGCAGGGCGACCTGACCGGCATCGGCGTCAAGCGCCACGCCGCCCGCGCCGACAATCGCCTGGTCAAGGTTGGTAGCGACGTTGACCGGCAAAGTGACCGAGTTGCGCACCGCGCCGCCGACAAACACGGTATTGCCCGGTGACTGGGAAATGTTGATGGTCAGCGCGGTCTCGCGGTAGACGTTCTGCAGCTTGCTTTCCAGCAGGTCGTTGAGTTGCTGGAGGGTCAGGCCTGCGGCCTTGACGGTGCCGATGTAAGGGTAGGAAAAGGTGCCGTCGTTGAGCACCTGAAACAGGGTCAGTTCATAGATGGAGTTGGCGGTGAACGCCGAAATCGACGGCGCCTCACCACTGTTGCGCACGATGCGCAGCGTGTCGCCGGGGCGGATCCGCTCCGGTGGCAGCGGCTTGCCTGCCAGCGCGCGCCCCGCCGCCTGACCGGCCTCGATTTGCGCACGGTCATCGGGCAGGCCCACCCTGGAAGGGGTATTGCACGCACTTAACAGCAATAAGCTGGCGATCAGCATCATGCTTTTCATTGGTCCTGAGCTCCTGTCATGCACAAATACGGCTCCCTTGCGGGTAATAAATTCATGTTGGCGGGTCATGCGTGTTCCGGGTGCTGTCAATTGCGTGCCGCGTGAATCAAGCGGCGCTTGCTGCTGCGCCGATCAGCTCTTCACGGCCTTGTCGGGTACACGTCCATAAATGTCGGTAAAACGTACGATGTCATCCTCGCCCAGGTACTCGCCGCTCTGCACCTCGATCATCACCAGATCGATGACGCCAGGGTTGACCAGACGATGCGTGTGGCCCGGCTTGATGAAGGTCGATTCGTTGGTATCCAGCATGAACTCGCGCTCGCCGTTGGTGACGCGGGCCATGCCGCTGACCACGATCCAGTGTTCGCTGCGGTGATGGTGCATCTGCAACGACAGTGACGCCTGCGGGCGAACCACGATGCGTTTGATCTTGAAGCGCTTGCCCTCTTCGAGGACGGTGTAAGTGCCCCAGGGGCGTGTGACCGTGCGGTGCAGGCGGTAGGCATCATGGCCCTGACGTTTGAGCTCCTGAGCGATGATCTTGACGTCCTGACTGCGGCGACCGTCGGCGATCAGCAAGGCGTCGGGGGTGTCGATGATGATCAGATTGTCGAGACCAATAGCGCCCACCAGACGCTTGGGAGAGTCGATGTAGCAGTTGCTGACGTCGTGCAGCACGGTTTCGCCATTGCAGTAGTTGCCTTGAGCATCGCCGGGAGACAGTTCACGCACCGCCTGCCACGAGCCGATATCACTCCAGCCAAGCTGGCAGGGCACCACGGCGACTTTGTCGGAGCGTTCCATCAGCGCGTAATCGATGGAAATGTCCGGTGTCAGGGCAAACGACTCACTGTCCAGCTCGACTTGCAGCTCACGGTTGCCTTCCTTGCGCGGGCTGGATTCCAGGCACGCGCTGACGGCGCTCAGGACGTCCGGCGCATGCGTGCGCAGCTCGCGCAGCACGGCGTCGGCGCGCATGCAGAACATGCCGGAATTCCAGAAATGCTGACCACTGTCCAGATAGCCTTGGGCGGTGATCGCGTCGGGCTTTTCGACAAAACGGGCGACCTGACAGGCGTCGGCATTGAGTGCCGGGCCTTTCTCGATGTAGCCGAAACCGGTTTCCGGCGCGGTCGGCAGGATGCCGAACGTCACCAGCCAGCCCTCTGCGGCCAGCTTCTGTGCAGCGCTCACTGCTCTGGAGAATTCCGCCACGTCGGTGATCAGGTGATCGGCAGGCAACACCAGCAGTTGCGCTTCGTCGCCATACAGTTGGCTGACGTGCAATGCCGCGGCGGCAACGGCAGCTGCTGTATTACGACCGAAGGGTTCGAGGATGAAATCCAGACGTGCATTGCCTTTGTTCAACTGGCGGTAGTCGTCCACCGTGCGGAAATACACTTCCCGGTTGGTGACGGTCAGCAGACGCTCGACGCCGGGCAGACCGACCGCACGCAGAAAGGTCTTCTGCAGCAGGCTTTGGCCGTCTGGCAGGCGCATGAATGGCTTGGGCATCGCTTCACGGGAAACCGGCCAAAGACGGGTGCCGGAGCCGCCGGCAATGATGCAGGGAATGAGCGTGCTCATCAGTAAGCCTCACGGGTGAATAGCACTGCAGGCACAGTGCGCATAAGGATGTAGAGGTCGAACCAGACGGACCAGTTTTCTATGTACTCAAGGTCGAACTCGACGCGTTTTTCGATTTTTTCAACGGTGTCGGTTTCGCCCCGATAGCCGTTGATCTGCGCCAGTCCGGTAATGCCTGGTTTGACGCGGTGCCGCGAGGTGTATTCCTTCACCGCCTGCTCGAACAGAATCCCGGCTGCCTTGGTCGCCGTGGCGTGCGGACGCGGTCCGACCATCGACATGCTGCCCGCCACCACGTTGAACAGCTGTGGCAGTTCATCCAGGCTGGTTTTGCGAATGAAGCGACCGACCCGCGTTATTCTGGCGTCACCGCGGGTGGTTTGCCGTTCGGCCGTTGCATCGGCCTGGTGCTGATGCATGGAGCGGAACTTGAACACTTCGATCAGGCGATTGTTGTACCCGTAGCGCTTCTGACGGAAAAACACCGGTCCTGGCGAATCGAGCTTGATCGCCAGTGCGACCAGCAGCATCAAGGGTGATAGCGCCAGAAGCGCCAGCGATGACAGCACGATGTCTTCAGCGCGTTTGATGAACGGCGACCAGCCACTGAGCGGCAGATCCGAGGCATTGAACATCGGCAGCCGGGCGACTTCGGTGATGCGGTTGTGGGTGTGCCGAAAGGCGATCATGTCCGGCACCAGCAATACGTTGACCGGTAGCCTGCGCAGTTCGCGGATGATGTAGTCCATGCGGTTTTCCGCTGTCCAGGGCAGGGCGACCAGCACTTGGGTCACTTTCTCTTCGCGGATCAGCCGCTCCAGATCGCTGGTATTGCCCAGCAGTGGCAGGTTGGCTACGGTCTTGGGCATGCGCCCGATACGGTCGTCGATAAAGCCGGTCACCCCCGAACGAATGTCCTGATGTTCAAGCAGGTATTCGGCGAGGCGCTGGCCATTCTCCGTCGCGCCAAGAATCACGGCGTGCTGCAGGAACACGCCCTTGCGCATCTGACGTTTGAACAGCATCAGCAGCAGCAGGCGAATGATGCCGAACAGCGCAAGGCTGGTCAGGTACCAGATCAGCAGTTCTTCCGGTGGGAGGTAGCCGAACAGGCCCATTGCCTGCTGCATGAACAGCAACAGTCCGAAGGCGGCCGTCCAGGCCAGCGCCATCGCGCCCATGCGCAGATCGTTGCTGAACAGTGCTTCGGAATAGACGCCCATGGCCTGGAACACCAGCACCCCGACAAAGCCGAAAAACAGCAGCATGGTCAGGTAACCCTGCTGTGTTTCCGCTCCGCCATCCTTGATCAGCAGAATGATCACAAGGCCCGGCAGTATGCAGGCGATGCCGTGAGCCAGGCGAATGCCGAAAAGAAAGTATTCGACCAGGCTGGTGCGGGTCAGCGAAAGGCTGTCGACGGGCTGCAACCTCATGGAAATCCCTTACTCCCTGTGTGCGCCTGAATTCTGCTGACCCAGGACGTATTTCTATTTTTTGTAAGACCCGAGAGGTGTTTCTACGGGGACTGTGTCCAAGCGTAGCCAGTTACAGGTCGTGCTGATGAGGAATCCGGACCGTCTTTTGTGAATATCACTTTATATATGTCGTCCCTTACCGGATTTTATTTAAGCCTTTTCAATCATTTGTGAAGGAAATTTCCCTCAAGTGAGGGTACTGCTGTCAGTAAAGCTCATGAAACGAATAGTGACAGGACAAAAGTGCTTCAGCCCTGACGCAGGCGTTGATCCGGACAGCCCGTTGCGAGGTTCTCCCCAGTACCTGCGGGGGCAAGCGAGCTGTTGCAGAGGTGAAAAAAATTTCCGCAACGGATGGGCTTTTTCCGGCTGCCCGGGGTCAGAGTCATGCGTCGTGCGAAATGTATGCGGGCGCCGATTACACCAAGAGCGTCGCTCGCAGGTTTCAATTCGTAGGGTTCGGCAGAGGAGGTGTCATGACACAACGCAGGGCAATGCTCATTCTTCACGGTAAACAGGCACTCAACGAAGACGTGCGTGACGCGGTGGCAGACAAGCGCAAGCAGGGTTGGGAACTGGACGTGCGACTGACCTGGGAAGCCGGCGATGCCCAGCGCCTGGTCGGCGAGGCCTTGGCCGCCGGTCATCGGCATATCGTCGCAGGTGGTGGCGACGGCACCTTGCGCGATATCGCCGAAGCCTTGGCAATGGCCGAAACCAAGGCCAGCCTGACTATTCTGCCGCTGGGGACTGCCAACGATTTTGCCCGTGCGGCTGGCGTGCCTCTGGAAGTCTCCAGGGCCCTGCAACTGATGGACGTGGCTCCGCGTGCCGTCGATCTGGGTGAGGTCGGCGGCAAGCTGTTCCTCAATATGGCGACCGGTGGGTTTGGCAGCCAGGTCACGGCCAGCACGTCCGAAGACCTGAAGAAGGTGCTGGGGGGCGCTGCCTACCTGTTCACCGGCCTGACCCGATTCAGCGAGCTGCATGCGGCCCACGGCGAGCTCACCGGGCCGGATTTTCACTGGCGCGGCGACCTGCTTGCACTGGGTATCGGCAATGGTCGGCAGGCGGGCGGTGGACACGAGCTGTGCCCGACCGCGCTGGCCGATGACGGTCTGCTCGACATCAGTATCCTGCCGGCGCCTCAGGAAGTGGTCGGCACGCTGAGGAGTCTTCTGGAAGGCGGGCTGGGCATCGACAATATGTTCGTTCGAGCGCGTTTGCCGTGGGTAGAACTCAAGTCCGCCCAGGGCCTGGATATCAATCTGGACGGTGAGCCGCTGTCGGGCGAGTACCTGCGTTTCGAGGCCCGGCCGGGGGCACTTCAGGTACACCTGCCAACCGATTCGCCGGTACTGAGCGGCGCACCTGAACTCAATCGTCCAGACTGATAATCCGTTCGCGAACGCAGAACAGCACCAACCCGGCCACGTCGAATATCTGCAGGCGCTTCATGACCTGGGCACGGTGAGTCTCGATGGTCTTGACGCTGAGTCCCAAGCCATCGGCAATCTCGCGTGTGGACTTGCCGCGCACGATCAGGCGCAGGATTTCAAGTTGGCGAGCGGTCAGGCGATAACGCTCCTTCGCCGCCTGAGCCCGGTCTGAGGGGGTACCGCGCAATGCGCACTCGATGACCATCTGAGCAATGGCCGGGCTCAGGTAGCGCTCGTTGCTGCGCAGCGCCCCGAGTGCCTGTTCGAGTTCCGCAGCCGTAGTGTCCTTGAGCAGATAACCATGCGCGCCGATGTCGAGTGCACGCATGATCATGTCCGGATCATTCTGCATCGACAGGATCAATACCTTGCAGTGCGGTAGCACCTGCAGCAGGTGCTCGAGTGCATCCAGGCCGTCGACACTTTTCATGCAGATGTCGAGCAGGATGATGTCGGGCCTGAGCTGCTGCGCAAGGTTTGCCAATTGCGCGCCGTCAGCCGTTTCGCCCACGATGGTGTATCCGGGCATGTCTGCAACCAGCGCTCGCACGCCGGCTCTGATAAGGGAGTGGTCGTCGACCAATAACAGATTGCAGGTCATTGTGATTTCTTGTGCAAATGGGACCGCTCAAGCGCGTGTGCAGTCTCTGGTCATACGTGAAGACGATGTCAACACCAGTAAAGACAATGAACGGAAAATGCTGGCGTGACAACGCTGCCTCAATGACATCGCGATACGATTCTCAACGGCCGGGCGTGATCGAGCGTTATTGGCGGGTTGCATCTTTCGGCAAGGCCGATTGCGCGGAGGCGCTGGCCAGTTTTTCCAGCAGTTCGAGCTGTTCGTGGTCGTCCATCGTCAATTCGCCGGTCAGCGGATCGAGAAGCTCGACTTGCCAGTACATCAGCGTCAGGCAGTTCTTGACGGCCAGCAGGGCTTCCTGGGAAAGCTCGTTGGCCTGACTGCCGGTTTTCAACAACTGGCACAGCTGGCGGGAAAAATCGGCAATGCACGGCACAGGAACGGCCTCTGCCTCCTGCGCGAGCTTGCGCAGGGTTGTCAGCAGGCAGCCGGTAGCGTCCTCGTCGTTGGGGATCAGCTCCAGATGCGAAAGACATTCTTCCGACTTGTGCAAAAGTGCCTGAGACAGGCTCAGGAACTGGTCGTGCTTGTGCTGCCAATCGTTGTGGCTCAGCATCCTTTGTCTCCACTGATCATGGATAGCGAACTTCCGCCCGCGGCGAATGGCTGACAGTTAATGTCGATTTCAAACAAAAGTATGTAGGACGTTTCTGAATGTCGCCAGCGCCACTCGATTGCAGGGATTGGGACGCGGACACAAATCGAACGCCATTCATGTAGTGAGAATGCCGTCACAATAGTGGCAATTAGATGTCGATCATATCAGGTTATCCCTGATTGACTTTTTGCGGATATATGATTTTGCTCTGGGCGCAAAGAGGCGCCGAGGCATTTTCGGCGCGGGTTTGAAGCTGTATTTGTGTGTCTTGAAAGCGACATCAGTAAAGCATGATGGTAAAATGACATCAATGCTTGAGAGTGGCCGTTCATCGCCATTAAGGTCCGGCTGATTTCAGCCGATACAAGCTCAACAGAATCAACGCGACCATCGCTTCAGGAGCTAATAATGGCAGGCATTCTCGACACAGTAGATCAGCGCACACAACTGGTGGGCGAGAATCGCCTGGAAATCCTCATGTTTCGCCTTGCCGGTCGGCAGTTGTTTGCGATCAACGTGTTCAAGGTCCAGGAAGTATTGCAGCTACCCAAGCTGACCCTCATGCCGCAACGCCATTCGTTCGTGTGTGGTGTGGTCAACCTGCGCGGCCAGACCCTTCCGGTGATCGACCTCTCCCAGGCCATCGGCATGCGCCCACTGGTACCGGGTCCGGGCAGCACAATCATCGTCACCGAATACAACCGGTCGGTTCAGGCTTTTCTTGTTGGCGGTGTCGACCGTATCGTCAACATGAACTGGGATGCAATCATGCCACCGCCGGTCAGCGCAGGTCGTCAGCATTACCTGACCGCCATCAGCAAGGTCGATGATCAACTCGTAGAGATCATCGACGTTGAAAAAGTGCTCGCCGAGATCGTGCCTTACAACGCCAAGGTATCCCGCGAGAAGCTCGAAGATCCGGTGCTGGAAAATGCCCGTGGTCGGGAAGTGTTGCTGGTCGACGATTCCAAGGTCGCGCTGGCGCAGTTGCGCGATACGCTGTCTCAGTTAGGCCTCAAGCTGCACGTCGCCAGCGACGGCCTCAAGGCGCTGAACATGCTCAAGGCCTGGGCGGACGCAGGCGAGAACGTGCACGAGAAGCTGCTGATGGTGTTCACCGATGCGGAAATGCCGGAAATGGACGGCTACCGTCTGACCACTGAGATTCGCAACGATGCACGCCTGCGCGGTCTGTACATCGTCCTGCATACTTCGTTGTCCGGCAGCTTCAACGAATCGATGGTCAAGAAGGTCGGCTGTGACAACTTCCTCTCCAAGTTCCAGCCCGACAAGCTGGTCGAGGTCGTGCGCGAACGTCTTTTGATGATTGTCTGACACCGCGCTCGATTCTTCATCGCGAGTGCTGCCGGCTCCGGCTTCGGATAAGCTTTGCTGTCTGCATCAAAGCTTATCCAGCCCCAAAGGAATCGGCGCACATGTTACGTCTCAGCTCGCTCTATCGTTTCCCCCTCAAATCCTGCAAGGCCGAGTCGATGCAGCGCGCCTCGTTCGATGCGTTGGGGTTGGCGGGCGATCGACGCTGGATGCTGGTCGACGCCAGTAATGGCCGATTCTTCACTCAACGCGCCCTGCCGCACATGTCCCGACTGTCGGTATTGTGGAACACCAGCGGTGGCGTAACCCTTTCGGCACCTGGCTTCGAGCCTCTGGACGTCGCGATTCCGCTGGATATCGACTCTAATTTGCGTGGCGTGACCGTCTGGCGTGACTCGCTGCAGGTTCCGGATGCGGGTGATGAGGCCGGCGAATGGGTCAGCCGGTTTATCGGCAAGCCCACGCGCATGGTCTACCTGCCAGCGGAGCGTGCGCGCTGGATCCCTGGCGGCTACCAGACGGTCAACGACCGGGTGAGCTTTGCCGATGGTTTTCCATTGCTGCTGATCGGCCAGGGATCGCTCGATGACCTGTCAGCGCGCATGGGCAGGCCGATGGAAATGCTGCGTTTCAGACCCAATCTGGTGATCGAAGGGGCCGAGGCCTTTGCCGAGGATGGCTGGAAACGCATCCGTATCGGCGACATCGAGTTCCAGTTGCTCACGCCTTGCGCACGCTGCATCCTGACCACTGTCGACCCGGCAACCGGCGAGCGCAGTGCAGATCGCGAACCGTTTGCCACGCTCAAGACTTATCGGGAAGTTGAAGGCAACGTGCTGTTCGGTCAGAACGTGGTCAACGAGGGGGTGGGCGAGCTTGAAGTGGGCATGTCCGTCGAAGTGCTGGAGTAGGGGCGGGCAGCGCTATTGTCCGGCAGGAGTGCTGTGCGCGGCACTCCTGCCGACACCGGTCACTGGTCGTCGAAAAACCGTTCGTGCCAGTCCACCAGAGGCTGCGGCGAGTTGAGCTTCTGGCCGTAGATCACCGAGTACGACAATACGTTTTGCACGTACTGACGGGTTTCATCGAACGGAATGCTCTCTACCCAGACATCGAAGGCCAGATGATTGGCACCTTTAAGCCATTGGCGCACGCGCCCCGGGCCAGCGTTGTAGGCGGCTGAGGCGAGCACCCGGTTGCCGTTGAACTGCGCATGCACCGAGCTCAGGTAGGCGGCGCCCAACTGGATGTTGGTGTCCGGGTCGAGCACCTGCTGAGGCGAGGCCAGCGGGATGCTGTACTTGCGCGCGGTCTCCTTGGCGGTGGCAGGCATCAATTGCATCAGCCCGCTGGCACCGACGCCCGAGCGGGCATCATCCATGAAGGCGCTTTCCTGACGCGTGATGGCGAACACCCAGCTCGAATGCAGGCCGCGCACCTTGGCTTCGCGTACCAGCGTGTCGCGGTGCGCCATCGGGAAGCGAATATCCAGATCGTCCCAGTATTGCGCCTGGCTGATGGTGCGGATTGCCGGGAAATACCACTGCATGTCGTAGGCCAGCTTGGCCTGGGCAACCATCTCGTCACGATTGAACAGGCGGCTCACGTGATACCACTCGCGCCGACCGTTGACGATCTCGCCGCGATCATGAAACTCCAGTGCGCGACGCACGCCCGGCGTGTTGCGTACCTTGTTGATCAGCGCCTGGCTCAGCACCAGCGGCTTATTGTTGAGCTGGTATGGGCTCTGGGTGCGATCGGCAGCCAGAAAGCCGTAGAAGTCACGCTCCTTGGCGACATCCTTGTACAGCGCAGCAATCAGCGGGCTGTTGGGTTGCGCCAGTTCCAGAGAGCGGGCTTCCCAGTAACGCCAGCGATTGGTCGCCGCCAGATCCTTGGGCAGCCGGCGCGCGAGCTCATAGGCGTCTTCCCAGCGACCCAGGCGCAGCAACAGGCGCAGGCGCCATTCGGTCACGGTGTCGTCACGCAACTCGGGGTCATATTTGGTCATGACCTCCAGTGCGCGGTCGTCATAACGACGCGCCAGGGTCAGGCCGATTTCCTTGGCAATTTCGACCTGCTCTTCGCGGGAGAAATGCATGGTCACGGCGTAGCCATCGAGCATCGACAGGGCTTTCTGCGGGTCCTGCTTGGCGAGCCGACGCAGGCCGAGACCGACCACGTCGGACATCGCTTCGTCTACCGGGGCAAATTGCGACGGGTTGTTGACCATCTCCGGTTTCTGCGCGACAGCCAGTAGCAGGCGTCCTTGCGGTGCCAGCGAGTTGAGGCTGTCCACCAGCGTGCTGGCCAGACTGTAATTACGCGTCTGCGCCGCCAGCTTGGCGCGCTGCCAGCGCTTCTGTTCGGTCAGCTGGCCGGCGGCCGCCCACTGGGCAAAGAAACCGTCACAGGCGGCGGGTAATGTCTTGCCGGTCATCCAGAGCTTTTCAGCACTGGCGAAGCCTTCGGCGCGTTTGTTGTTGTTCAATTGGTACTGCCCGTACAGGCAGTCCAGCTCGACGAACTTCATCTTCGGGTCGTAATACTTGACGAAGGTTTGCCAGTCGCCACGCTCGGCCAGCCAGCGCAACCAGCGCAGCTTCATCCAGTTGGCTTGCGGCAGGTCGCCGTGCTCGGCAAGGAACTTCTCGATTTCGGGATTGCTTGCCGTTTTCAGGCGCGCCGTCAGTTCGTCGTATTCGAGGTAAGGCTCCAGCGGATAGTCGGCCAGGGCTGTGGCGTACATCTGGTAGGGGCCGGAATCGCCCTTGGCCAGTGCGCGCTTTGCTTCGTCGTAATACTTGCGTTGTTGGTTGAGGTCTACCGCATGAGCAGTCTGGACGGCGGTGGCGGAGAGGAGCAGGCACGATAAAAAGCTGAACAAACGACTGCGCATGAGACTTCCGAGCAGATGAGTCGGTGAAAAGTATTGCTAGCTTAGCCTTTTGCCAGCTCTTGGTGAAAGCATTGCCGACGAGCTTGTCTCATATGGAAATAATTGGCGGTCATAAAGTCTTGTCGAGGCGCGCAGCGGTGCCATGAATGCCGACATCTGCCTGCTATCTCAGGTAGAATGCGCGCCCGGTTTTTGGAGAAGCTCATGACCCTGCTCAAATTCAGCGATGTGTCCCTTGCTTTCGGCGCCATGCCGTTATTGGACAAGGTGTCCTGGCAGATCGCCCGTGGCGAGCGGGTGTGCATCATCGGCCGTAACGGCACAGGCAAATCCAGCATGTTGAAGCTGGTAAAAGGCGTTCAGAAGCCTGATGACGGGGCTGTCTGGCGCGCGCCCGGCCTCAAGATCGGCGAATTGCCCCAGGAATTGCCGGTAGCCGACGGACGGACTGTGTTCGACGTGGTGGCCGAAGGTCTGGATGGCGTCGGTGCCTTGCTGGCCGAGTACCACCACCTGGCGCAGAACTGCGTCACCGAGGAAGACCTGAACAAGCTGATGCATGTTCAGCAGGACCTCGAAGCCCGTGATGGCTGGCGCCTGCAGCAGTTGGTCGAGAGCACTCTCAGCCGCTTGCAGTTGCCTGCCGACAAGACCCTGGCCGAACTGTCCGGTGGCTGGCGTCGCCGTGTTCTGCTGGCCCAGGCGTTGGTGTCCGAGCCGGACCTGCTGTTGCTCGACGAGCCGACCAACCACTTGGATATCGGCGCCATCGCCTGGCTTGAAGAAGCCCTCAAGGATTTCCAGGGTGCAGTGCTGTTCATCACGCACGACCGGGCATTCCTGCAAAACCTTGCGACCCGCATCCTTGAGCTGGACCGCGGCGGCCTGATCGACTGGGATGGCGACTACGCCAGTTTTCTGGTCCACAAGGAAGCTGCGCTGGCTGCCGAAGAAACCGCCAACGCGCTGTTCGACAAGCGTCTGGCCCAGGAAGAAGTCTGGATCCGCCAGGGCATCAAGGCTCGTCGCACCCGTAACGAAGGTCGCGTGCGTGCGCTCAAGGAGCTGCGCGTAGAGCGCAGCGAGCGTCGTGAGCGTACCGGCAAGGCCAACATTCAGCTCGACACTGCCGAGAAGTCCGGCAAGCAGGTCATGGTGCTCGATAACGTCAGCTTCGCCCATCCGGGCGGGCCGACCCTGATCAAGGATTTCTCCATGGTCCTGCAGCGCGAGGACCGTATCGGTCTGCTCGGCGCCAACGGTACCGGCAAGACCACGCTGCTCAAGCTGATGCTCGACAACCTGCAGCCAACCGCAGGCAAGGTTGAAGTCGGTACGCGTCTGGATGTGGCCTATTTCGACCAGTTGCGTCACCAGCTCGATCTGGAAAAGACCGTAATCGACAACGTTGCCGAGGGACGTGATTTCATCGATATCGATGGCCAGAGCCGTCATGTGCTGAGCTACCTCGGCGACTTCCTGTTCAGCCCGCAGCGTGCCCGCACGCCGGTCAAGGCGCTTTCCGGTGGCGAGCGTGCCCGTCTGTTGCTGGCCAAGCTGTTCAGCAAGCCAGCCAACCTGCTGGTGCTCGACGAACCCACCAACGACCTGGACGTCGAAACCCTGGAGCTGCTCGAAGAGGTTCTGCTGACCTTCAAAGGCACTGTGCTGATGGTCAGTCACGACCGGGCATTCCTCGACAACGTCGTCACCAGTACGCTGGTGTTCGAAGGCGAAGGCAAGGTTCGCGAGTACGTGGGTGGTTATCAGGACTGGCTGCGTCAGGGCGGGTCACCGCGTCTGCTGGGCGTCGCCGACACCAAGTCGGGCAAGGCCGAGCTGGCCAGCGCTGTGGTGCAGGCCGCACCGGTTGCCGCTCAGGACATGCCGGTGGCGAAGAAGAAGCTCAGCTACAAGCTTCAGCGTGAGCTGGAGGCGTTGCCTGCGCAGATCGATGAAGTCGAAGGCAAGATGGCCGCGCTGAACGCGGAAATGGCCGAGCCGGGCTTCTACCAGCGCTCGTCCGAGCAGACTGCAGCCGTGCTGGCGCAGCTGGAAAACCTGCAGGCCGAACTGGACAAGCTGCTGGAGCGTTGGGCCGAACTGGACGAGTGATCGTCCGGCGCGTCTCAGGTTGCAGGAAAAGCCCGGGTCACCGGGCTTTTTGCTATAGCGGGCCCGGGATTATTCAGGCTTCTTGTCTTCCTGTTTGTTGAGGCGTACGGCCAGTACGTCACAGGGCGCGCCATGCACGACGTCGTTGGTGGTCGAGCCTAGCAGCAGGGCCAGGCCATGGCGGCCGTGGCTGCCGACAACGATTACGTCGCAACCCTTGTTCTTGGCCAGTTGATGGATTTCCTGACGCGGCTGGCCATACACAAGATGGCTTTCGCCTTCGTTGAGCAGCGGGAATCTTAGCTTGAGCGAGTCCTGTACTTTCTTGAGTTTTTCCTTGGCCTGGTCGAATTGCTGCTGCTGCAACTGCGACAGGTCCATGGGTACATCACCGCCAAAGGCCATTGCCATGGGTTCGACGATGTGCACGATCGACAGCTTCGCGCCGCTGTCTTTTGCCAGCATGCTGGCGCGGTGGATGACCGATTCACACTCATCGGTGAGGTCGATGGCAACCAGAACGTGTTTGTATGGCATGAGGGTGTCCTCCGGGAGAATTGCAATGATGGGAGTATGGCTCTTTCGTTCGCATCTGGGCAGGCCCCCGTGCAAGTCATTGTTTTCAAGAATGTTGTAAAGAGCCTGAAATCGGCTGGGGGCAAGAAATATGACGGTCTGGATAGTCCTGTCAATCATTGGTGTAATGCTGAGTCCGCTGGTGTGGTTACGTCCCTCGCGCCAGCAAAGCGGCAGGATGGCGTTGCGCATGCAGGCGCGGCGGCTGGGCATGGGTATGCAACTGACCCCGCAGGAGTGGCCGCACTGGCTGAGCAAAGAGCCGCCCAGCCCTTGCGCGCAGTACCATCGTCCGCGTCTGGGCTCGCATGCAGATACCTGGGTGTACTGGCAAAGCGAACCGGGCGTATGGCTTAACCGCTGGCGCGAGCCTTGCGAGGACGCGAGGCTGCTGCCCCACCTGCAAACGTTGCCCGTGGATGCCTACAAGGTCGAGGCTGATGGGCAACTGATTGCGGTGTACTGGGCCGAGCGGGGCGAGGCAGAAGTGTTACAGCGTATTGATGCGGTGCTCAGGGCGCTGGCCTGACCCTGAATCGCAGGCATTAAAAAGCCCGATAACAACATCGGGCCGGGGTTGGCCAGGCAGGCCGATAATTCGTCGCGTGCCGACAGGCTTTCGCTGCCATGTCGGCTTTCGCTGTTGCGCACCCGCAAATCAGCTGCATTGCGAGCCTCTTGTGGCGCAGTGCTGCGACTCTAGACCTTTTGCTCCTTTTTGTCGCGATTCCTGCAAATATTTTTTGCATGTGCCCTCGTGCGGTGCGTTCCTGGCTGATTTTCCCCGCGCTTATCGATTGTCACGCATCGCGATTATTGTCATGCAGAGGCCCGTCGTCCCTGGCGTGGCGGCTTATTACCGCGCTCCGCGTCCAGCAACTGCAGGGCATTCAAGTGAGCACTATCATTACCGCGAATGATGGAAGATCTTAGGTTGCAGCGGGCATTATGGGGCCTCGGCATGTTCCTGTTAAAACGCGAATTTTCAGGCGTTTTGTCGAATTGACAATCTTGTGGTTATGCCTGATGGTGTGCGTACCCAAATCAAACGGGCGTATGAAATGAGCGTTTGGTCGTCAGAGGGCTCTCACAGAATCCCGACTACCACGTCGCGGCGGTAAGCGTGTGATTTGGCGTGTTCATCGACGGCGACGTCGTAGCCCCGTCGGACATTGAGGTCCGGCGGGTATTGTTCAGCTTCCATATTGTGGAGATCAGTTGATGATTTACGAAGGTAAAGCCATCACGGTTAAGGCTCTTGAAAGTGGCATCGTCGAATTGAATTTCGACCTCAAGGGTGAGTCCGTCAACAAGTTCAACCGTCTCACCCTCAATGAGTTCCGCCAGGCAGTCGACGCGCTCAAGGCCGACGCATCGGTCAAGGGCGTGATCGTCACCAGTGGCAAAGATTCATTCATTGTCGGCGCCGATATCACCGAATTCGTCGACAACTTCAAGTTGCCGGAAGCTGAACTGGTCGCTGGCAATCTGGAAGCGAACAGGATTTTCAGTGATTTCGAAGACCTGAACGTGCCGACTGTCGTCGCAATCAACGGTATTGCGCTGGGCGGCGGTCTGGAAATGTGCCTGGCCGCAGATTATCGAGTCATCTCCAGCAGCGCTCGCGTCGGTCTGCCCGAGGTCAAGCTCGGCCTGTACCCGGGTTTTGGCGGCACCGTGCGTCTGCCACGCATTATCGGCGCTGACAACGCGATCGAGTGGATCGCCTCGGGCAAGGAAAACGCCGCAGAAGATGCGCTCAAGGTTGGTGCCGTGGACGCGGTGGTTGCGCCAGACAAGCTGCAGGCTGCTGCCCTTGATTTGATCCAGCGCGCCATTTCCGGCGAGTTCGATTACAAGGCCAAGCGTCAGCCGAAGCTGGACAAGCTCAAGCTCAATGCCATCGAGCAGATGATGGCATTCGAAACCGCAAAAGGCTTTGTCGCAGGTCAGGCCGGCCCGAACTATCCGGCCCCGGTAGAAGCCATCAAGACCATCCAGAAAGCCGCCAACTTCGGTCGTGACAAGGCGCTGGAGATCGAAGCTGCCGGTTTCGTGAAAATGGCCAAGACTGCTGCTGCGCAGAGCCTGATCGGCCTGTTCCTGAACGATCAGGAGCTGAAAAAGAAAGCCAAGGGTTACGACAAAATCGCCAAGGACGTGAAACAGGCTGCCGTACTGGGCGCCGGGATCATGGGCGGCGGTATTGCCTATCAGTCGGCAGTCAAAGGCACGCCGATCCTGATGAAGGATATTCGCGAAGAAGCCATTCAACTGGGTCTGAACGAAGCGTCCAAACTGCTTGGCGGTCGTCTGGAGAAAGGTCGTCTGACCGCTGCGAAGATGGCCGAAGCGCTTAACGCCATTCGTCCTACGCTGTCCTACGGCGATTTCGGTAACGTCGATCTGGTCGTCGAAGCAGTCGTCGAGAATCCCAAGGTCAAGCAGGCGGTACTGGCCGAAGTCGAAGCCAATGTGGGTGAAAACACCATTCTGGCGTCCAACACCTCGACCATCTCGATCAGCCTGCTGGCCCAGGCCCTCAAGCGCCCGGAAAACTTCGTCGGCATGCACTTCTTCAACCCTGTGCACATGATGCCGCTGGTGGAAGTGATCCGTGGCGAGAAATCCAGTGAAGAAGCGGTCGCCACGACCGTTGCCTACGCCAAGAAAATGGGCAAGAACCCGATCGTGGTCAACGATTGCCCGGGCTTCCTCGTCAATCGTGTACTGTTCCCGTATTTCGGTGGTTTCGCCAGACTGGTCAGTGCAGGCGTGGATTTTGTGCGCATCGACAAGGTCATGGAGAAATTCGGCTGGCCGATGGGTCCTGCCTATCTGATGGACGTGGTCGGTATCGACACCGGACACCAC
This sequence comes from Pseudomonas sp. MWU16-30316, assembly GCF_020515645.1. Taxonomy (NCBI): domain Bacteria; kingdom Pseudomonadati; phylum Pseudomonadota; class Gammaproteobacteria; order Pseudomonadales; family Pseudomonadaceae; genus Pseudomonas; species Pseudomonas sp. MWU16-30316. Next base: position 1,425,477 of record NZ_JAIZAZ010000001.1, read on the forward strand.
GGGCGTGATGTCATGGCCGAAGGCTTCCCTGATCGCATGAAGGACGATCGCCGCTCTGCGATCGACGCTCTGTACGATGCCAAGCGCCTCGGGCAGAAGAACGGCAAGGGTTTCTACGCGTACGAGACCGACAAGAAGGGCAAGCCCAAGAAGGTCAATGACCCGGCGGTGCTGGACGTGCTCAAGCCGATTGTCTACGAACAACGCGAGGTCAGCGATGAAGACATCGTCAACTGGATGATGATCCCGCTGTGCCTGGAAACGGTCCGCTGCCTGGAAGACGGCATTGTCGAAACCGCTGCCGAGGCTGACATGGGCCTGATCTACGGTATCGGTTTCCCTCCGTTCCGTGGCGGCGCGCTGCGCTACATCGATTCCATCGGTGTTGCCGAATTCGTTGCCCTGGCTGACCAATACGCCGAACTGGGTGCCCTGTATCAACCGACCGCGAAGCTGCGTGAGATGGCCGCCAATGGCCAGAGCTTCTTCGGTCAAGCGTCTTCCGAGGAATGAACCAATGAGCCTTAATCCAAGAGACGTCGTGATTGTCGACTTCGGTCGCACCCCGATGGGCCGCTCCAAGGGCGGCATGCACCGCAACACCCGCGCTGAAGATATGTCCGCGCACCTGATCAGCAAGTTGCTCGAGCGCAACAACAAGGTCGATCCGGCCGAAGTCGAGGATGTGATCTGGGGCTGCGTCAACCAGACCCTGGAGCAGGGCTGGAACATTGCGCGCATGGCGTCATTGCTGACCCAGATCCCGCACACCTCGGCCGCCCAGACGGTCAGCCGTCTTTGTGGTTCGTCCATGAGCGCGCTGCACACGGCTGCTCAGGCAATCATGACCAACAACGGTGACGTGTTCGTCATCGGCGGTGTCGAGCACATGGGGCATGTCAGCATGATGCATGGCGTCGACCCGAACCCGCACATGTCCCTGCACGCCGCCAAGGCCTCCGGCATGATGGGCCTGACCGCTGAAATGCTCGGGAAAATGCACGGCATCACCCGCGAGCAGCAGGACGCTTTCGGCCTGCGTTCCCACCAGCTGGCGCACAAGGCAACGCTGGAAGGCAAGTTCAAGGACGAGATCATCCCGATGCAGGGCTATGACGAGAACGGTTTCCTCAAGGTCTTCGACTACGATGAGACTATTCGTCCGGACACCACCCTGGAAAGTCTGGCGGCACTCAAGCCTGCCTTCAATCCAAAAGGTGGCACCGTGACTGCCGGTACGTCTTCACAGATCACCGACGGTGCGTCGTGCATGATTGTCATGTCGGCCCAGCGTGCCCAGGACCTCGGCATCCAGCCGATGGCGGTGATTCGTTCGATGGCGGTGGCCGGTGTCGACCCCGCAATCATGGGTTATGGTCCGGTTCCAGCCACTCAGAAAGCGCTCAAGCGCGCTGGTCTGAGTATTGCCGATATCGACTTCTTCGAGCTCAACGAAGCCTTCGCTGCACAGGCCTTGCCGGTGTTGAAAGATTTGAAAGTGCTCGACAAGATGAACGAGAAGGTTAACCTGCACGGCGGCGCCATCGCTCTGGGGCATCCTTTCGGGTGTTCCGGTGCACGCATCTCCGGCACTTTGCTCAATGTCATGAAGCAAAATGGCGGCACCTTCGGTGTGTCGACCATGTGTATTGGTCTGGGTCAGGGCATCGCGACCGTTTTCGAACGCGTCTGATTCCTGAGTGTGATGCGAGCCGGGGCTTGGTGCCCCGGCTTTTGTTTTTTGGAAAAATGGTTTAAGGCAAATTTTCTGGACGTGTTACAAGAGGACCGCGACATGCAATTGCAACCAGGGCTCTATCGCCATTACAAGGGCCCGCACTACCGGGTTTTCAGCGTTGCAAAACATTCCGAAACCGAAGAGGAAGTCGTGTTCTATCAGGCTTTGTACGGCGATTTCGGCATGTGGGTACGTCCCTTGAGCATGTTTCTGGAGTCGGTCGAGGTTGACGGCGAGCACGTCCCGCGCTTTGCTCTGATTGAGGCTGAACCCAGCCTGTTTTCCCGAACGTGAGAGGCGATTGCACAACAGGCTGTGCTTGACCTCACCTTGTAGCCACTATATATAGCGTGGCCTTTACAAGCTCCTCACTGTCTTTCATCTAGTATTCAGGAATTTTCTGATCCATGGGCAAATCGCTGGTCATCGTGGAATCCCCGGCTAAGGCCAAGACCATCAACAAGTATTTGGGCAACCAGTACGTGGTGAAGTCGAGTATCGGCCATATCCGAGACCTGCCCACCAGCGGTTCGGCGAGTGCCGCCAAAGATCCTGCCGCCAAGCGTGGCAAGGCCGCTGCGGGCGAAGGCCCGGTACTGACGCCGAAAGAAAAGGCGCAACGCCAGCTGGTCTCGCGCATGGGAGTCGATCCGGAACACGGCTGGAAAGCCAAGTACGAGATCCTCCCCGGCAAGGAAAAGGTCATCGAAGAGCTGCGCAAGCTCGCCAAGGATGCCGACACCATCTATCTCGCGACGGACTTGGACCGCGAAGGGGAAGCCATTGCCTGGCACCTGCGCGAAGCCATTGGTGGTGATGACAGCCGCTACAAGCGCGTGGTGTTCAACGAGATCACTAAGAAAGCCATTCAGGAGGCGTTTTCCAAGCCAGGCGAACTGGACATTGCCCGGGTCAATGCCCAGCAGGCGCGTCGCTTCCTCGACCGCGTCGTCGGCTACATGGTTTCCCCACTGCTCTGGCAGAAAGTTGCCCGTGGCTTGTCCGCCGGGCGCGTGCAGTCGGTTGCGGTGAAGCTGGTGGTCGAGCGCGAGCGTGAAATCCGCGCGTTCAACCCTGAAGAATACTGGGAGATCCACGCCGATCTGGGCACCGCCAAGGGCGCCAACGTGCGTTTCGAAGTAGCGCGTGAAAACGGCGAAGCGTTCAAACCGCTCAATGAAACCCAGGCCATGGCCGCTCTTGAAAAGCTCAAGGCGTCCAGCTACAGCATCGTCAAGCGTGAAGACAAGCCGACCAGCAGCAAGCCATCGGCGCCGTTCATCACCTCGACCCTGCAGCAGGCGGCGAGCAACCGTCTGGGCTTTGGCGTAAAGAAGACCATGATGATGGCCCAGCGCTTGTACGAAGCGGGCTACATCACTTACATGCGTACCGACTCGACCAACCTGTCGGCTGACGCAGTCAGCATGGCGCGTGACTACATCCAGACCGAATTCGGCAAGAAGTACCTGCCGGAGTCGCCCAACGTCTACAGCAGCAAGGAAGGCGCGCAAGAGGCTCACGAAGCGATTCGACCTTCCGACGTCAACACTCACCCGAGCAAACTGACCGGGATGGAGCGTGACGCCGAGCGTCTTTACGAGTTGATCTGGCGCCAGTTCGTGGCCTGCCAGATGCTGCCTGCGCAATACCTGTCGACCACCGTCACGGTCGCCGCCAGCGATTTCGAGCTGCGCGCCAAGGGCCGCATCCTGAAATTCGATGGTTATACCCGTGCGCTGCCGCAGATGGCCAAGCCGGGCGATGACGATGTTTTGCCGGACATGGCACAGGGCGAAACCCTGAAACTGAACAAGCTCGATCCAAGCCAGCACTTCACCAAGCCGCCTGCGCGTTACTCGGAAGCGAGTCTGGTCAAGGAGATGGAAAAGCGGGGCATTGGTCGCCCGTCGACCTACGCAGCGATCATCTCGACCATCCAGGACCGTGGCTACGTGGCGTTGCATAACCGCCGCTTCTACTCGGAAAAGATGGGCGACATCGTCACCGGACGTCTGTCCGAAAGCTTTTCTAACCTGATGGACTATGGCTTTACCGCCGGGATGGAAGAAAACCTCGACGACGTGGCTCAGGGGGAGCGCGACTGGAAAAACGTGCTGGACGAGTTCTACGGTGATTTCCGTAAAAAGCTCGACGTGGCCGAGGCCGCTGATGGCGGCATGCGCGCCAACCAGCCGGTGATGACCGACATCCCGTGCAAAGTGTGCGGCCGTCCGATGCAGATCCGTACAGCCTCGACGGGCGTTTTCCTGGGTTGCTCCGGCTACAGCCTGCCACCCAAGGAACGCTGCAAGGCGACCGTCAATCTGACTCCCGGCGACGAAATTGCCGACGATGACGAGGGTGAGTCCGAATCGCGGGTTCTGCGCGGCAAGCATCGCTGCCCGATCTGCAGCACGGCGATGGACGCCTACCTGCTGGACGAGAAGCACAAGCTGCATATTTGCGGCAACAACCCTGATTGCACTGGTTACGAGATCGAGGAAGGCACTTACCGTATCAAAGGCTATGAAGGTCCGAGCCTGGAATGTGACAAGTGTGGCAGCGAGATGCAGCTCAAGACCGGCCGTTTCGGCAAGTTCTTCGGCTGCACCAACCCGGACTGCAAGAACACCCGCAAACTGCTGAAAAGCGGTGACGCAGCGCCGCCGAAGATGGACCCGGTGAAGATGCCGGAGCTCAAGTGCGACAAGGTTGACGATACCTACATACTGCGTGATGGCGCTTCGGGCCTGTTCCTGGCCGCCAGCCAGTTCCCGAAGAATCGCGAAACCCGCGCACCGCTGGTCATCGAAATCGCCCCGCACAAGGACGAAATCGATCCCAAGTATCACTTCCTTTGCGAAGCGCCGAAGAAGGATCCGGACGGTCGTCCAGCAGTGATCCGCTACAGTCGCAAGACCAAAGAGCAATACGTCCAGACCGAAGTAGAGGGCAAGCCTACCGGCTGGCGTGCGTTCTACGACGGCAGCGCCTGGAAGGTTGAAGACAAGCGTTGATCGCAAGCGCCCGGCTCAAGGTAGCCGGGCGCTGTTTTCGATAGGCATCAGCCTGTTTCGCCGGCCTGTCCAGGCGCCGCAGGCTATGCTGTTCTCTATCCCATCGTTGTGGAGAGTGTCGCCATGGCCCATGAGCTCTATACCCGTACCAACCAGAAAATCTATTTCGCAGGGCTCTCGCTCGAGGCGTTGGGCAGGGCGGAGAAGGGGCAGGCGGTGAACTCTCCTGCGTTGTTGCAGGCAGAGCGCGAGTCCGTGCTGTTTCATCTCTACGGTGCGCTGCTGGGCCTGTGCCACGAGATCGCAGGCTACTACCGTCTGCCACAAGCCGGTACGCGTCGTGCGGAGGAATTGTTGACGCAGGAAGTGTTGGACGCCATCGCCATCCCAGAAATGGCCGAGCTGGTAGAGCTTGCCCAGAATCGCCAGACTTGGCTTGCGCAACTGCTGTCGGCCTATAACGCATTATATGAGCCGCCTCGTGCGCCGAAAAAGCTCAAGGGTGATGTCACGCAGCCGATGATACAGGCAGTGAACCTGGATGCCGAGCCGGAGTCTGAACTCTCACGTGAAGAGCTTGAAAATTGGCGTCAACAACTCAAAGGGTTGGCCATCCGTTTTCGTGAAGGCCTGAGCGAATGCTGAAAACCAATGAAGTAAGGGCTGGCAGGCTGTTACAATGCCGGCTTATCGCGGAGTAACTGTACCAATGCCTACCTCTTTCCTGGAAATTGTCGAACTACCTGACGGACGTATAGAGCTGCGTCGTGCCGATGACGAGGGTTCCCTGGTAACGCTTGATTTCTCTGCGGATGCCAAAGCGTTCATGCAAGGTCAGCATGTCGAAGTCGCCAAAGCCATGTTGAGTGTGGGTGTGCAGATGGCTGGCCGCCTGGCTGAAGGCGAAATCGAAAAGGATGATGTGCCTCACGTTCTGCACTGATCGACGACTGGGCCTCAGCCCAGCCGGATGTTCAGGCTCTGTGCTTCCCCGATTTTTGCTGCACTGATCAATTGCTGACGCGCTATGGCGCCCAGCGGGTTGATCCAGCTCACCACCGTATGACTACGGCCCAGTCGAAGTGCTTCGCGCGTCAGCTCCAGTACGCTTTGCGTGCCGCGTGGCTGCAGCAGAAGAATTCGCTCCCTGTTGAGCCCCGCATCGCGCAGCCATGTCTGGGTCAGGCTGGATGGCGGTGCGATCAGCGTCAGCCAGCGCGCATCCAGTTCCTCGCTCAATTCCCGAAGGATGGGTGCAAGAAGGTTGAGGCAGTTCCCGGCAGCGCCACGCAATGACAGTTCACTGAAGGGCTCTGGGTCGTTGCTCCACGGCGTTTCGACTGCATCTGTGAGCAGAGGGGCGATGGGCTGGGCCAGAAACGCCTCGAACAGCGGCAATTGCGAATGCGGTGCTTGATGGAACTGCATAACGTCTCCTTAGCGGCGAATGACGCCGACGCTTAAACCTTCGATCACCAGTTCCTGATCCTTGAGATCGACCTCGATGGGTGCGAAATCAGGGTTTTCCGCCAGCAGCCAGACCTTGCTGCCTTCGCGCTTGAAGCGCTTGACGGTCACTTCATCGCCGATCCGGGCAACCACGATCTGGCCGTTGCGGGCCTCGCGCGTGGTGTGCACGGCGAGCAGATCGCCATCCAGAATGCCGACGTCCTTCATGCTCATGCCGTGAACGCGCAACAGGTAGTTGGCGCTCGGGTGGAAGAAGGACGGGTTGATGTTGCAGGACTCTTCGATGTGTTGCTGAGCCAGGATCGGTGCACCTGCTGCGACGCGGCCGATGACCGGCAGGCTGCTGTCATCGGGCCGCGCTTCGAAGCCGGGAATTCGAATGCCGCGTGAAGCACCCGGAGTCATTTCGATGGCGCCCTTACGGGCCAGGGCCTTGAGGTGCTCTTCCGCCGCGTTGGGCGATTTGAAGCCCAGCTCCTGAGCGATTTCCGCACGTGTCGGCGGGAACCCGTTGTCTTCCAGGCAGCGTTTGATGAAACCCAGGATTTCAGCCTGGCGTGGCGTCAGTTTGATCATGAGGGGCGCTCTGGCTTTTTATACAGTGACTGGGATTATATACAGTGAAGGCGCGTTGGCAATCATCCATTTCATTTTCGCCGCCAGGCGGTGGTCAACCCGCGTAGCGCTTCTCGTCCAAAACCTCGGTAACACCTGCGTTTTGTCATTTAACATCCATTACCGTGACTGTTCGGCCACAAAATGAACGGCCCGGCTTGACAACCGAGGCGTTTGATACGTATGTTTCAAACGTTCGTTTGTTAGGCAGAGAGCCATGGCCCAGTCGGAAACCGTTGAACGCATTCTTGATGCTGCCGAGCAGTTGTTTGCAGAGAAAGGCTTTGCCGAAACGTCCTTGCGCCTTATCACCAGCAAGGCGTCGGTCAATCTGGCAGCAGTGAACTATCACTTCGGCTCGAAGAAGGCGTTGATCCAGGCCGTATTCTCGCGTTTTCTGGGACCCTTCTGCATCAGTCTTGATCGCGAACTGGAACGTCGCCAGGCAAAGCCCGAGCACAAGCCAAGCCTTGAGGAACTGCTGGAGATTCTCGTCGAGCAGGCACTTGTGGTGCAGCCACGCAGCGGTAACGACCTGTCGATCTTCATGCGCCTGCTGGGGCTTGCCTTCAGTCAGAGCCAGGGCCACCTGCGCCGCTACCTCGAAGACATGTATGGCAAAGTGTTCCGTCGCTACATGACGCTGGTCAACGAAGCCGCACCGCGCATTCCACCCATCGAGCTGTTCTGGCGCGTGCACTTCATGCTCGGTGCTGCGGCGTTCAGCATGTCCGGCATCAAGGCCCTGCGCGCCATTGCCGAGACCGATTTCGGCGTCAATACCTCCATCGAGCAGGTCATGCGCCTGATGGTGCCGTTTCTGGCCGCCGGCATGCGCGCCGACACCGGCGTCAGCGACCCGGCAATGATCGCCGCGCAGCTCAGGCCGCGTACCAAGAGCAGCACCGGCACACCAGCGGTCGCCAAGGCCTGAAGCCTCTGCCCTTGCCCTGAATCAAGCGGCACCGGCGTGTCGGATTGCGTCGGGCTTCAGGATCAAGCACCATGCCCGGATTGTGAACGAGCACTGGTGTGTAAGGGTTTTTCTATGAGTTCTGGCCTGCAAGGCTCCCTGATGGTCGATGTCGCCGGCACCTGGCTGACCAGTGAAGACCGTCAGTTTTTGCGTCAGCCCGAAGTGGGCGGTTTGATCATCTTTGCCCGAAACATCGAGCATCCCCGTCAGGTTCGTGAGTTGAGCGCCGCAATTCGGGCCGTGCGCCCGGACCTGCTGCTGGCCGTCGACCAGGAGGGCGGCAGGGTGCAGCGCCTGCGTGAGGGGTTCGTACGCTTGCCGCCAATGCGTGCCATTGCCGACAAGCCTGATGCCGAGCTTCTGGCTGAACACTGCGGCTGGCTGATGGCGACCGAAGTGCTGGCGGTCGGACTGGACCTGAGCTTCGCCCCGGTGCTGGACCTCGACTACCAGCGCAGCGCCGTGGTCGGCACGCGTTCGTTCGAAGGCGATCCGCAGCGCGCGGCGTTGCTGGCAGGGGCGTTCATTCGTGGGATGAACGCTGCAGGCATGGCTGCCACCGGCAAGCATTTTCCCGGCCACGGCTGGGCTGAAGCCGATTCTCATGTGGCTATTCCGAATGACGAGCGCAGCCTCGAAGAGATCCGCGCCAGTGATCTGGTGCCGTTTGCACGTCTGAGTCAGCAACTGGCTGCAGTGATGCCGGCGCATGTCATCTACCCGAAAGTCGATTCGCAGCCCGCAGGCTTTTCAAGGCGCTGGTTGCAGGACATTTTGCGCGACGAACTGCAATTTGACGGTGTTATTTTCAGTGACGACCTGTCGATGGCCGGCGCTCATGTGGTCGGGGATGCGGCGAGCCGTATCGAAGCGGCGCTGACAGCCGGATGCGACATGGGCCTGGTGTGCAACGACCGGGCGGCCGCCGAGCTTGCGCTGGGTGCTGCGCAGCGTCTGAAGGTCAAGCCTTCGCCACGTATCGCGCGCATGCGCGGTCAGGCATCGGCCAGTACCGACTATCGGCAACACCCGCGCTGGCAGACCGCGCTCCAGGCTCTGCGCGCTGCTCAACTGATCGATTAAGGATTTGCGATGACTGTTTACGCGATTATTGGCGGCACCGGCCTGACCCAGCTCGAGGGCCTGAACATTCGGCAATCCCTGCCGATGAACACCCCTTATGGCGCACCTTCCGGCGAAATCCAGATCGGCGACTATGCCGGTCGCGAGGTGATGTTTCTGGCGCGCCACGGCCACCCGCACCGCTTGCCGCCGCATCAGGTCAACTACCGGGCCAATATCTGGGCACTGAAGCAGGCGGGTGCCGAAGCGATTCTTGCGGTCAACGCAGTCGGTGGCATTCATCCGGCCATGGGCACCGGGCATTTCTGTGTGCCGCATGATCTGGTCGACTACACCAGCGGTCGCCAGCACACGTTCTTTGCCGATGATCTGGAAGAGGTCACGCACATCGACTTCAGCTATCCGTACAGCGAGCCCCTGCGCGCCCGGCTGATTGCAGCATTGACTGCCGAGGGATGCGCGTTCTCCGACCGGGGCGTCTATGCCTGCACCCAGGGACCGCGTCTGGAGACCGTTGCCGAAATCATCCGCCTGGAGCGCGATGGCTGCGACATCGTTGGCATGACTGGCATGCCCGAGGCCGCGCTGGCTCGTGAGCTGGAGCTTGAATACGCCTGCCTGGCGCTGGTGGTCAATCCGGCAGCGGGCAAGTCGACGACCGTCATTACCATGGCGGAAATCGAACAGGCCCTGCGTGAGGGGATGGGCAAGGTGAAGGCCACGCTTGCCCGGGTCCTGTCGGCGTCCTGAGTTACAGCATGCGCTTGAGGGTATTGTCCTTGCGCACCAAGTGGTGCCAGAGCGCGGCGATCACATGCAGGCCGATGACATAGTAGAAGATCGAGCCCAGCAGTTTGTGCACGTCTTCGAACGTCTCGGCCAGGTGGTCCGAGGTGGCCAGCGGCCAGGGAATCTGCAGATCGGTGAGGGGAATGGGCAGTGCGCCTTTTTCCACCATCACTGTCAGCAGGCCCAGCAACGGCTGGGCAAACAGGAACGCATACAGCGCGTAATGGGTCAGGGTTGCGACGATGCGCAACGCCCCTTCAAGCGGCGGTGTGATACCGGGCGGACGATGACGTCGACGCTCGGCGACACGGAAAAACGCCATGATCAGAATCAGAATGCCGACCCAGTAGTGGCTCTGCACGACCAGCAAGCGGTATTCCGAGCCCTTGCTGAACTGGGTGCGGCTCAGAATCAGGGTGTACGCCAGCACGATCAGAATGGCCATGGCCCAGTGCAGCCATCTGGCTCGGGCGGTGTAGCGTTGAGAAGTCGATGCATCCACGGTTTGATTCCTTGTCTCTTTTTTTGCAGGACTGATAGACAGCTTAGGCTGTCTATCAGGCGCCTGCGTTTCATGTTGGCCTGATTTTTTTCACGTGTATCTCTGCGCCACTGCATATGGCAAATACACAGCACGTGAGATACGCGACGGAACCTGTGCTCACGGGTGGCTTCATATGCCGTGAATATTCACCCGGGAGCAAGTCTTGACCAGTGCCAATCCGCCTGTCGGCCCAGCGACACCTGTGTCCGCCAGTGTTTCATTGAATGTACTGACCATGAACATGCACATGGGCTTTGGCATTTTCAATCGCCGCTTCATTCTGCCCGAGCTGCGTGAAGCTGTGCGCACTGTATCGGCCGATATCGTGTTTCTTCAGGAAGTGCACGGCGAACACCAGAGCCACGCGCGCAGGGTCAAGGACTGGCCGACGATTTCGCAGTACGAGTTTCTGGCCGACAGCATGTGGAGTGATTTTGCCTACGGCCGCAACGCGGTGTATCCGGATGGCGATCATGGCAACGCGTTGCTGTCCAAATACCCGATCATCCAGCATGAAAACCTCGACATTTCCATTCATGGCACCGAGCAGCGCGGCTTGTTGCACTGCATTCTCGAGGTGCCACACGCGGGCCGGGTGCATGCGGTCTGTGTGCACCTGGGACTGCGTGAAAGCCATCGACGTCAGCAGCTCAAACTGCTTAACGAGCTGATGGCGCGTATTCCCGAAGGCGAGCCGGTGATCGTTGCCGGTGACTTCAATGACTGGCGCCAACGCGCCGATGCGTCGCTGCAGGGCAGCGGGCTGCACGAGGTTTTCGTAGAGCGCTTCGGGGCACCGGCGAAAAGCTTTCCGGCCCGTTGGCCATTACTCCGGCTGGACCGGATCTATGTGCGCAATGCAACGTCCCACCGGCCGAAAGTGTTGTCCAGCCGACCGTGGTCCCACCTTTCCGATCATGCACCGCTGGCGGTGGAGTTGACCTTATGAGCAATACGACAGGGCAGTGGCGCGACGGCAACTCGGTAGAGTTGCTGATCAATGGCGAGGATTTCTACGCCCGGGTATTCGAGTGCATACGTGCCGCGCGCAAAGAGGTGCTGATCGAGACCTTCATCATTTTTGAAGACCGAATCGGCGAGGGTCTGCAACAGGCGTTGCTCGAAGCCGCTGCGAATGGCGCGAAGGTGGTCGTCACGGTGGATGACTATGGCACCTCGGATCTGAGTTCGACGTTTGTCAAAACCATGATCGACGCCGGTATCCAGATTCAGCTGTTCGATCCGCGCCCAAGGTTCATGGGCATGCGCACCAACCTGTTTCGCCGGCTGCACCGCAAGGTGGTGGTGATCGACGGCGAATTGGGCTTTATCGGCGGCATCAATTACAGCGTCGATCACATGACTGACACGGGGGTGACGGCCAAACAGGACTATGCCGTTCTGGTCCGCGGCCCGATTGTTGGCGATATTCACCACAGCGCGTTGAATATGCTCAGCAAGGTCGTTCGTGACAAATTGCCGCCCGTTGCACTGAAGCTGGACCGCGCCGGTGACGCCAGCATGCTGCTCGCCGAGCGTGACAATGACGAGCACAGTACCGATATCGAAGAGCAGTACCTGAAGGCGATTCGCGCTGCGAAGCAACGGATCACCTTGGCCAATGCGTATTTTTACCCCAGCTATCGCTTTCTGCGTGAGCTGCGCAATGCATCACGGCGGGGCGTCAAGGTCACCCTTATTTTGCAAGGTCAGCCCGACATGCCGTTCGTACGGGTTTGCTCGCGGTTGACGTACACCTATCTGCTGCGCGACGGCGTGGTCATTCATGAGTACAAGCAACGTGCACTGCACGGCAAGGTCGCGCTGATCGATCAGGACTGGTCCACCGTGGGCTCCAGCAATCTTGACCCGCTGAGCCTCGCGCTGAACCTGGAAGCCAATCTGTTCATTCGTGATCGCGGGCTCAATGAGCATCTGCAAAACCACCTGATGGAGCTTGCCGCTGCGCACAGCAAGCAGATGAGCCTCAAGGGCGCGGCGCGTGGCCAGTGGTGGCGTGCGCCGATGATCGTCTTGAGTTTCTTTTTCCTGCGCCGTTTTCCGGCCATTGCCGGTTTGTTCCCGGTTCACGGTGTGCGCCTCAAGCCCCTGCGTGCCGGTGATGTAGTGCCCGAAGCGAAAGTGATCGAACAGCAGCAGAACAACCATCCGATGGACCAGGAGAAAACCCTATGACCCAAGCCACGCAGGCAGCGCCGCAAAGCGCGCAGGGAACCAAGTGGAAATGGGCAAAGCGGGCGTTCAATCTGTTTTTCTTTATCGCCGTCCCGGTTCTGCTGTTTATGCTGGTCAAGAAGCTTGACTGGCAAGAGGTGAAACAGGCGTTGGCGTCCTACAAGGCCAGCACCCTGGCTATCGCGGCTGTTGTGGCCTTTGCCAGCTACGCGACCTACTGCGGCTTTGACGTGTTGGCGCGTTATTACACCCGGCACACATTGTCGATCAAGCAGATCGTGCCGGTGACGTTTGTCTGCTACGCGTTCAACCTCAACCTCAGTTCCTGGGTGGGCGGCATTGCCTTGCGTTACCGCTTGTATTCGCGACTGGGGCTGGATGTTTCGACCATCACGCGGATTCTCAGCCTGAGCCTGATTACCAACTGGCTGGGCTACATGCTGCTGGCCGGTTTTGTGTTTTCGATGCGCTTTCTGGAGTTGCCCAAGGAGTGGTCGATCGGCACCACAACCCTGCAATTGATCGGCTTCGGACTGTTGGCCGTGTGTTTTGCGTACCTGCTGGCCTGCCGGTTTTCGAAAAAACGCTCATGGACCATCCGTGAGCAGGAGTTCAATCTGCCGTCGATGAAGCAGGCGCTGATGCAGGCCAGTCTGGGCGCTCTGAACTGGTCGTTGATGGCCGCGGTGATTTACACCCTGCTGCCGGACAAGGCGTTTTATCCGGCGATTCTCGGTGTGTTGCTGATCAGCAGCATCGCCGGTGTGATCACTCACATTCCAGCGGGCCTCGGTGTGCTTGAGACCGTGTTTATCACCTTACTGGCGCACCAGTTCTCCAAGGGCAGCCTGCTCGCAGCGCTGATCGGCTACCGCGCGATCTACTTCCTGCTGCCGCTGCTGCTGGCACTGGTGGTGTATCTGGTGCTGGAAAAACGCGCGAAGAAAATGGGCGAGAAGAACCAGCAACGCATGGGCGAGGAAGCCAAATCCTGAGGGCTCAGCCCTCAGTCATCAAACCCGACCTGCTCGTGTATTTCATCGACCTTGAGTTCCAGGCGATAGGCCACGGCAATGAACAGCGCCTGGCACAGGCATAGCGTGGCGCTCAGCGAGCGGAAGGCGAACGAGCTGCCCTCGTTGACCAGCAACACCGAGTTGGCGCGCTTGGCCAGCGGCGACAGGTTGCTGTCGGTGATGATCAGCGTTTTGGCCTGGTGGTGCTGGGCGATGCGCAGGCAGTGCTGGGTCTCCTTGCCATAGGGCGTGAAGCTGATGGCAATCACCAGGTCATTGGCGCGCACACTGCGCATTTGCTCGCGATAGCTGCCCCCCAGGCCGGAGATGAGATGAATGCGCTTGTTGGTGTGTTGCAGGTTGTAGACCAAATAATCAGCCACCGCGAATGAGCGGCGCACGCCCACCACATAGATGTTGTCGGCGTTGACCACCAGGTCCACGGCTTTCTCGAATTCATCGTCATCCAGTTCGACACTCAGGCGTTCCAGGCCGGAGAGGGTGGCGCTGACGCATTCGCGTGCCAGATCGCCTGCATTGGCCTTCTGTGACTTGTTGGCGATCAGGCTGCGGATACGCTGCTGGTAATTCTGCACCGGCGTGGTCTTGTGCGTATAAGCCTCGCGAAACAACGCCTGCATCTCGCTGAAACCGCTGAACCCGAAACGCTGGGAAAATCGCACGATGGCCGAAGGGTGGACTTCGCACTCGCGGGCGATGTCACTGATCCGGTCAACCATGATCCGGTCGCTCTGCTGGCTCATATAGCTGGCAATCCGCTTGAGCTGACGCGGCAGGCCCTCGTATTCATCAGTGATCAGCCGCAACAAGCCTTCGGCACTGTTCGGCGGCATGTCGACGCTCGTCCCGGGCAGAGTGGGCTGATCGGCGCTGGTCATATTCAAATCCTTTCTGCTTGTTCTTCTTCAGGGCAACGGCGCGCACAGCACGACCGTTGTGGGCCTGACGGTGGAGGCTGCCTTGGGGCAGGAGCGACGACTATATCCTACCCGCCTGCGCAGTGTGCCAGCACTTGAGTGGCGGTATGGAAAAAATATTCCACTAAAAATAATTATAGAAAAAATATTGATTGATGTGTCTTGACGTTTTACGCTGCATTCACAAAGCAGCGTGTACACATGATGCAGGCGCTGCAGGCTGATAAAAATAACAGGAGCCACCATGGGCCAGACACGCTTTGCCACTGGGCGTCAGTTGGATCTGATTTGCCTCGGACGCCTGGGCGTCGACCTTTATGCGCAACAAGTGGGGGCGCGACTCGAAGACGTTTCCAGTTTCGCCAAGTACCTGGGCGGCTCGTCGGCCAATATCGCCTTCGGCACGGCCAGGCTCGGTCTCAGGTCGGCCATGCTCAGCAGGGTCGGCGACGACCACATGGGCCGTTTTCTGGTCGATTCCCTGGCCCGCGAAGGCTGTGATGTCAGCGCCATCAAGCGCGACCCCGAGCGTCTGACGGCGATGGTGCTGCTGGGGTTGAAGGATCGTGAAACCTTCCCCTTGGTGTTCTACCGTGAAAACTGCGCTGACATGGCCCTGCGCGCCGAGGACATCGACGAGCAGCAGATTGCCTCGAGCAAGGCGCTGCTGATCACCGGCACGCATTTCTCCACTGATCAGGTGTTCAGGGCCAGCAGTCAGGCGCTCGACTATGCCGAGAAGCACAACGTCAAGCGCGTGCTGGATATCGACTACCGCCCGGTGCTCTGGGGGCTGGCAGGCAAGGCCGATGGTGAGACCCGGTTCGTTGCCGATCAGAAGGTCAGCCAGCATGTGCAGCGCATCCTGCCGCGTTTCGACCTGATCGTCGGCACCGAAGAAGAATTCCAGATTGCCGGCGGTTCGACCGATTTGCTCGCGGCCCTGCGTAAGGTGCGTGAACTGACGGCCGCAACGCTGGTGGTCAAGCTCGGCCCGCAAGGCTGCACGGTGATTCACGGGGCCATTCCTGCGCGGCTGGAAGAGGGCGCCATCTACCCCGGCGTGCAGGTCGAAGTACTCAACGTGCTCGGTGCGGGCGACGCGTTCATGTCCGGTTTTCTCAGCGGCTGGCTCAAGGAAGCCAGTGACGAACGCTGCTGCCAGCTGGCCAATGCCTGTGGCGGGCTGGTGGTGTCGCGGCATGCCTGTGCGCCCGCGATGCCGACCCCGGCCGAACTCGATTACCTGTTCAACAGCCCTGAACCCATCACCCGTCCTGATCAGGATGTCGCCCTGCAACGGCTGCATCAGGTCAGCGTGCCGCGCAAGCAGTGGCGGCAGTTGTTCATCTTTGCCTTCGATCATCGCGGCCAGTTGGTCGAGCTGGCGCAACAGGCCGGGCGTGATCTGGGCAGCATCAGCCAGCTCAAGCAGCTGTTCGTGCAGGCGGTCGAGCGGGTCGAAGCCGACCTGCGCAAGCGCGGCATCGAAGCCGATGTCGGTCTGCTTGCCGACCAGCGCTTCGGTCAGGATTCACTCAACGCCGCAACCGGTCGCGGCTGGTGGGTGGCGCGTCCGGTGGAAGTACAGGGCTCAAGGCCGCTGGCCTTCGAGCACGGTCGCTCCATCGGCAGCAATTTGCTCGCCTGGCCGCAAGAGCAGATCATCAAGTGCCTGGTGCAATATCACCCCGATGACGAGCCGATGTTGCGTCTGGAGCAGGAAGCGCAGATCAAGGCGCTCTACGACGCTTCGAAAGTCAGCGGCCATGAGTTGCTGCTGGAAATCATTCCGCCCAAGGATCACCCGTCGCCTCACCCGGACGTGATGCTTCGCTCGCTGAAGCGCTTGTACAACCTGGGCATCTACCCGGCGTGGTGGAAGATCGAGGCGCAGAGTGCGCAGGTCTGGCAGCAACTGGACGAACTGATCCAGCAACGCGATCCGTATTGCCGCGGCGTGGTACTGCTCGGGCTCAATGCGCCTGTCGAAGAGCTCGCTGCCGGCTTTGCCGAAGCTTGCCACAGCCGCGTCTGCCAGGGCTTTGCTGTCGGCCGGACAATATTCCGTGAGCCAAGCCGGGCCTGGATGGCCGGAGAAATAGACGATGCGACGCTGATCAGTCGGGTGCAGAGCACCTTCAACTGGTTGATCGAGTCCTGGCGCGAAAGCCGCGCCTGATTCGTTCCGGATTTCGACGCCACGACAACGTCGCGATAACAACAAAAAAGGTGCAGCCATGCCCGTTTCGACTTCCACACCCAGAATCCGCATCGGCATCAATCCGATCTCCTGGAGCAACGATGATTTACCGGCCCTCGGCGGAGAAACCCCGCTGAGCACGGCGCTGAGCGAAGGCAAAGCCATTGGCTACGAGGGCTTCGAGCTCAACGGCAAGTTTCCGAAAGATGCCAAGGGCGTCGGCGATGTGTTGCGGCCCCATGGCCTGGCGCTGGTGTCCGGCTGGTATTCCAGCCGCCTGGCGCGGCGTTCGGTGGCCGAGGAAATCGAAGCCATCGCTGCGCATGTGCACCTGCTCGCCGAAAATGGCGCTTCGGTGCTGGTGTACGGCGAGGTGGCCGACTCGATTCAGGGGCAACGTATCCCGCTGGTCGAACGTCCACGTTTTCACACCGATGCCGCCTGGCATGAATACGCCGAAAAACTGACCGAGCTGGCACGTTTCACCCTGTCTCGAGGCGTGCGCCTGGCGTATCACCACCACATGGGCGCTTACGTCGAGTCGCCGCAGGATATCGACCGGCTGATGGCGCTGACCGGCGAGGAGGTCGGGCTGCTGTTCGATTCCGGGCATTGCTACATGGGTGGTGGCGAGCCTCTTCAAGTGTTGAGCAAGCACATCCAGCGTATTTGCCATGTGCATTTCAAGGACGTGCGCAAGCCGGTGGTGCAACTGGCACGCAACAACCTGTGGAGCTTTCCGGACTGCATCATCAACGGCACTTTCACGGTGCCGGGGGACGGCGATATTGACTTCTCGGCGCTGCTCAAGGTCTTGCGGCAGGCCGGTTACAACGGCTGGCTGGTGGTCGAGGCCGAACAGGACCCCGCCGTAGCGCCCAGCTATGTGTACGCCAAAAAGGGCTATGACACGTTGCGCCAACTGCTGGCCGATGCACGATAAGGAGGACTGCAACATGAATCTGCTGACCAAAAGCAAATCCACTGGCCGCGACGTCGTAGCGCTGGCCCCCGGTTCGCTGGAATACGTGAACTTCGCCGCCTACCGCCTGGAGTCCGGAGAAAGCCTGCCGCTGAGCGCAGGAGAAAACGAGCTGTGCGTGGTCCTGCTGACCGGGCACGCCAGCGTCAGTGGCGAAGCGCCGGGGCAGGGCGCTTTCAGCTGGGAAAACATCGGCGACCGCCAATCGGTGTTCGAAGAAAAATCACCGTTCGCGGTCTACCTGCCGCCGCATAGCCAGGCGCAGTTTGTCGCACGCGGCGCGGTGCAGCTTGCCGTATGCACGGCGCCGGGCGATGCCGGCAAACATTTTCCGGCACGCTTGATCATGCCGGGCAGCATGAAGCGCAGCGTACGCGGCAAGGGCGCCAATACCCGTTATGTGTGCGACATATTGCCGGACAGCGAAGCGGCGCATTCGCTGCTGGTGGTCGAGGTGCGTACACCTTCCGGGCATTCCTCCAGTTACCCGCCGCACAAGCACGACCGGGACAACCTGCCGCACGAGAGCTTTCTCGAAGAAACCTATTACCACCAGGTCAACCCGCCGCAGGGCTTCGTTTTTCAGCGGGTTTATACAGACGACCGCAGCATCGATCAGGCCATGGCCGTGGAAAACAATGACCTGGTGACCGTGCCCAAGGGCTACCACCCGGTCTCCGTCCCCTACGGCTACGAATCCTGGTACCTGAACGTAATGGCCGGCCCGACGCGCGCCTGGCAGTTCCACAACGATCCGCAGCACAGCTGGCTGCTGGATCTCTGATTTCCCATTTGTGTTATGGAGGCATGAGATGAACGAGTCACCGGTGATCGGCCACTACATCAACGGACACCTGAACAATGGCGAGGGTGAGCGTTACAGCGATGTCTTCAACCCGGCAATCGGCACGGTCCAGGCGCGTGTTGCGCTGGCCAGCGTGAAGACTGTGGATGAAGCGGTTGCGGCGGCCAAGGCGGCGTTTCCGGCCTGGGCCGAGCAGTCCTCGCTGCGCCGGGCGCGGGTGATGTTCAAGTTCAAGGAACTGCTGGACCAGCACCATGACGAACTGGCGCAGATCATTTGCCGCGAGCACGGCAAAGTGTTGTCCGACGCGCGCGGAGAGGTGGTGCGCGGTATCGAGATCGTCGAATTTGCCTGCGGTGCCCCCAGTCTTCTGAAGAGCGATTTCAGTGACAACATCGGCGGTGGTATCGATAACTGGAACCTGCGTCAGCCACTGGGCGTCTGCGCCGGGGTTACGCCGTTCAACTTTCCGGTCATGGTGCCCTTGTGGATGATTCCCATGGCGCTGGTGACCGGTAACTGCTTCATCCTCAAACCTTCCGAGCGCGATCCGTCGGCCAGCCTGCTGATGGCGCGCCTGCTCAAGGAAGCCGGTCTGCCCGATGGCGTCTTCAATGTGGTGCAGGGTGACAAGGTGGCGGTCGATGCGTTGCTGCAACACCCTGACATCGAGGCCATTTCCTTCGTCGGCTCGACCCCGATCGCCGAGTACATCCATCAGCAAGGCACTGCCCATGGCAAGCGCGTGCAAGCACTGGGCGGCGCCAAGAACCATATGATCGTGATGCCCGATGCTGATCTGGACCAGGCCGCCGACGCCCTGATCGGGGCGGCTTATGGCTCGGCCGGAGAGCGCTGTATGGCGATCTCGATTGCCGTGGTGGTCGGCGATGTCGGCCAGCGCCTCATCGACAAGCTGCTGCCGCGCATCGACCAGCTCAAGGTCGGCAACGGCATGCAGGCCGATTCGGACATGGGGCCGCTGGTCACCGCTGTGCACAAGGCTAAGGTCGAGGGCTTCATCGATCAGGGCGTCAAAGAAGGCGCGAAGCTGATCGTCGATGGCCGCAACTTCAAGGTGCCGGGTGCCGAGCAGGGCTTTTTCGTCGGCGCGACGCTGTTCGATCACGTCACGCCGCAGATGCAGATCTACAAGGAAGAAATCTTCGGCCCGGTGCTGGGTATCGTGCACGTCGCGGATTTCGCCAGCGCCGTGGCGCTGATCAACGCCCATGAGTTCGGCAATGGCGTGTCGTGCTTCACCAGCGATGGCGGCGTGGCGCGCGCATTCGCTCGCAGCATCAAGGTCGGCATGGTCGGCATCAACGTGCCGATCCCGGTGCCCATGGCCTGGCATTCGTTTGGTGGCTGGAAACGTTCACTGTTTGGCGATCACCACGCGTATGGCGAAGAAGGCCTGCGTTTTTACAGCCGCTACAAAAGCGTCATGCAGCGCTGGCCGGACAGCATCGCCAAAGGCCCCGAGTTCAGTATGCCGACTGCCAAATAATTCGCGGCAACGCATCGCAACACTTTCCACCTCAAACAACAATAAGGTGTGAGCATGAGTACAACCCGACTGACCATGGCCCAGGCCCTGGTGAAGTTTCTCGATAACCAGTACGTCGAAGTCGACGGCGTGCAGAGCAAATTCGTCGCTGGCATCTTCACCATTTTCGGGCATGGCAACGTGCTGGGTCTTGGGCAAGCGCTGGAACAGGACAGCGGCGACCTGGTGGTTCATCAAGGCCGTAACGAGCAGGGCATGTGCCACGCCGCCATCGGTTTTGCCAAGCAGCACCTGCGGCGCAAAATCTACGCGTGCAGCTCTTCGGTCGGGCCTGGCGCGGCGAACATGATCACCGCCGCCGCAACCGCCTCGGCCAACCGCATTCCATTGCTGCTGTTGCCGGGTGACGTCTATGCCAGCCGCCAGCCCGATCCGGTGCTGCAGCAGATCGAGCAGTTTCACGACCTGAGCATCAGCACCAACGATGCGTTCAAGGCGGTGAGCAAATACTGGGATCGCATCAACCGTCCCGAGCAGTTGATGAGCGCTGCGCTCAATGCCATGCGCGTATTGACCGATCCGGCCGATACGGGCGCAGTCACGCTGGCGCTGCCTCAGGATGTGCAGGCCGAGGCCTACGATTATCCGGACAGTTTCCTGCAAAAACGTGTGCACCGTATCGACCGTCGCCCACCTAGCCAGGCCATGCTCGATGATGCGTTGCACCTGCTGGCACGCAAGCGCAAGCCGTTGCTGATCTGCGGCGGCGGGGTGCGTTACTCCGGCGCGGCGGATGCCTTGCAAACCTTTGCCGAGCGCTTCGATATCCCGTTCGCCGAAACCCAGGCCGGCAAGAGTGCCCTCGTTTCGGCACACCCGTTGAACATGGGCGGCATCGGCGAAACCGGTACGCTGGCGGCCAATCGGCTGGCAAAAGAGGCGGACCTGATTATTGGTGTCGGTACCCGCTATAGCGACTTCACCACTGCGTCGAAATGGCTGTTCCAGAACCCGGATGTGCAGTTTCTCAACCTCAATGTCGGTGCTTTCGATGTGCAGAAGCTGGACGGCGTGCAGTTGCTAGCCGATGCACAGGTGGCTTTGCAGGCGCTGACCGAAAGCCTTCAAGCCAGCGGCTATCGTGCGGCCTGGGGCGATGCGCCAAAGACCGCGCGTGCCGAGCTGGAGGCCGAGGTGGATCGCCTGTACGCGGTCGAGTACCAGAGCGAGGATTTTGTCCCGGAAATCAACGATCATCTGGACCCGGCCGTGTTGCGCGAATTCATCGAGCTGACCGGCTCGTGCCTGACCCAGAGCGGCGTGCTGGGCATCCTCAATCAGAACGTGCCTGACGACGCGGTGATCGTCGCGGCGGCAGGCAGCCTGCCGGGTGACCTGCAGCGCGCCTGGCGCAGCACCGGGGTCGACACCTATCACGTCGAATACGGCTATTCCTGCATGGGCTATGAGGTTAACGCCGCACTGGGCGTGAAACTCGCAGCGCCGCACCGCGAAGTCTTTGCACTGGTCGGCGATGGCTCTTACATGATGCTCCATTCGGAGCTGGCCACCTCGATCCAGGAGCGACGCAAGATCAACGTGGTGTTGCTCGACAACATGACCTTCGGCTGCATCAACAACCTGCAAATGGGCAACGGCATGAACAGCTTCGGTACCGAGTTCCGTTTCCGTAACCCGCAAACCGGCAAGCTGGATGGCGACTTTGTGCCGGTGGATTTCGCCATGAGCGCTGCCGCGTACGGCTGCAAGACCTACAAGGTCAGCACCGCCGAACAGCTGCGCGATGCACTGGCCGATGCGCAACAGCAGACAGTCTCGACCCTGATCGACATCAAGGTCCTGCCCAAGACCATGATCCACAACTACCTGTCCTGGTGGCGTGTCGGGGTTGCCGAAGTGTCGACCACCGGCACCACAGCGCAGGTGTACGAAAAACTCAGTCGCGAGCTGGCCAAGGCACGTCAGTACTGATCGTTTTCTCGCTAGGACTCCATGACTCCCTTCCCGGGAATACCTAATAAAAAAAGGAACATGAACATGGCATTGAAACTCGGCGTGATCGGCACAGGCGCAATCGGTCAGGATCATATCCGGCGTTGCAGCAAGACGCTGGTCGGCAGTCAGGTGGTGGCCGTCACCGACATCAATCTTGAGCAGGCAGCGAAGGTCGTGCGCGAGCTGGACATCGGTGCCGAAGTGTATGCCGACGGGCACGCACTGATCGCCGCGGCGGACGTCGAGGCGGTTCTGGTCTGCTCCTGGGGGCCCAGTCACGAAGAGTTCGTGCTGGCGGCCATCGCTGCGGGCAAACCGGTGTTCTGCGAAAAGCCGCTGGCAGTCACTGCCGAGGGCTGCCGGCACATTGTCGAAGCCGAGATCGCCAGTGGCAGGCGTCTGGTGCAGGTGGGGTTCATGCGCCCTTATGATCAGGGCTATCGCGCCCTTAAATCGGTGATCGACAGCGGCCGGATAGGTGAGCCGCTGATGCTGCATTGTGCGCACCGCAACCCGCGTGTGGGCGAGAACTACAAGACCGACATGGCTATCACCGACACGCTGATTCACGAACTCAATGTACTGCGCTGGCTGCTCAACGATGACTACGTGTCGGTGCAGGTAGTCTTCCCGCGCAAGACCAGCAAGGCTCTGGCACACATGAAAGACCCGCAGATCGTGATGTTGGAAACGGCACGCGGTACACGCATCGACGTTGAGGTCTTCGTCAACTGTCAGTACGGTTACGACATCCAGTGCGAAGTGGTGGGCGAGAGCGGCATCGCCAGGTTGCCCGAGCCGTCACAGGTACAACTGCGCAGTGAAGCCAAGCGGTCGAACGAAATCCTTATGGACTGGAAGGACCGCTTCATCGCTGCCTATGACGTTGAACTGCAGAATTTCATCGACGGGGTGAAGGCGGGGACGATCTTCGGGCCTTCCGCCTGGGATGGTTATGCAGCCGCCGTGGCCGCCGATGCCTGTATTCTGGCGCAGAACAGCGGGGCGATCGTCCCTGTCACACTGGAAATGCGTCCGGCTTTCTACGGCTGACGCCCGACACATACAGGAGACATGCATGCGAGCAGGATTGGTAGGCTACGGAAAGGGAGGGCGTTACTTTCATGCGACGCTGATTTCAAGTTTGCCGGGTGCCACGTTTGTGGGCGTCGTCACACGCTCCGAAGAGCGCAAGCAGGAAGTGGCCAAAGACCTTCCCGGCGTGGCGACCTTCGATACGCTGGCCGATCTGGTCGCTGCCGGGGTTGATGTGGTGGTGATTTCCACACCGCTGGCCTCGCGACGAGCGTTGATCCTCGAAGCGATAGAGCTGGGTGTCGGGGTCGTCAGCGACAAACCCTTCGCCAGTGATGCAGCCCAGGCGCGCGAGCTGGTGGACGCGGCCGAGCGTCGTGGCGTGCTGCTCAGCGTTTATCAGAACCGCCGCTGGGATTCGGACTTCCTCACTGTGCGCAAGTTGCTCGACAGCGAGGCACTGGGCGCGGTCAGCCGGTTCGAGTCCAGCATCGAGCGTTATTCGCCACGGTCTGTCGGCAAGGCCAGCGGCGGTGGCGTGCTGCGTGACCTGGGCAGTCATCTGGTGGATCAGGCGCTGGTGCTGTTCGGCCCGGTCGAACGGGTGTATGCGGAACTGCAATTCGCTGCGCCGCACGACGAACTGGATCACACGTTCTTCGTTTCCCTGCGCCATGCCGGCGGCGTGACCTCGCACCTGTCCGGCAGCTGCCTGCAAAACACTGCCAAGCCGCGTTTCAGGGTCAGTGGAGCGAAGGGTTGTTACAGCGTCGACGGGCTGGATGGTCAGGAAGAGGCCGCCTTTGCCGGGCTTACGCCAAGGTCCGAGGGCGAGCGCTGGGGTGTCGAGGAGCATCGGCGCTGGGGCTGGTTCGAGCAGGGCGAGCATCGCGAGCGTGTGCCGTCGGAGCGTGGTTGCTGGCTGGAGTTCTACCGCCAGTTGCAAAGCGCGGTTGACGAGCAGGGTATTAATCCAGTCAATCCGCATGACGCGATAGCCTCGGCGCAAATCATGGATGCCGCGCGCCTGAGTGCCAGAGAAGGGCGCGTTGTGGTGCTGTAGCCATTGCGCGCTGCAGCGCATCCAGTGGCCCGTTATCGAAGAGAGCCTGACGCTTGCCATGCGTCGGGCTTTGTCGTCTCTGTAACCGAATAAAATGAAATGGAATAAAATTCTAAAATCAGTTGAATTGGAAAATATTTTCCAATAGAGTCGTTTTCAGGTTGCCGACTATCGAATCCCTCGCGTTTTGAAGGTTTTTCAAAGCACGAGAAGCAAGCCCGACAAAAACAAAACAAAAGATAGGTACTGTCGATGAAAACCCCTACCTCTGGCGTCACCGCCAAGCGTTCTGCCACCTCGTCATTCTGGATCCGGACCCTGGAGCGATTTCTCACCGTCGTCGCCCTGAGCCTGTGCGTGCGCCACAAGGATGCGCAACTGTTCTGCATTCCCGGTGCCACCGGGATCCGCCTGTCACGCTGATTCGCTGCATCCGAACAACAACAATAATTTGGAGACAGATCCTCATGAAGACCAAGATTGCTTTGACCTCATTGGCGATGGCGCTGATGGTGGGCAGCGGTGCAGCTTTGGCCGATATCAAGATTGGTGTGGCCATGTCGCAGTTCGATGACACCTGGCTGACCTACCTGCGTGACGACATGAATGCCAAGGCCAAAGTCATGTCCACGACCGAGAAAGTGGACCTGCAGTTCGTCGATGCCCGCGCGGATGTCAACAAGCAGCTCGATCAGGTCAAGGACCTGATCAACAAGAAAGTCGACGCCCTGATCGTCAATCCGGTCGACACCGCCGCTACTGCGCGGATCACCAAGGAAGCGGTCGCCGCCGGTATC
Source organism: Pseudomonas sp. MWU16-30316 (assembly GCF_020515645.1). Classification (NCBI taxonomy): domain Bacteria; kingdom Pseudomonadati; phylum Pseudomonadota; class Gammaproteobacteria; order Pseudomonadales; family Pseudomonadaceae; genus Pseudomonas; species Pseudomonas sp. MWU16-30316. Next base: position 1,450,273 of record NZ_JAIZAZ010000001.1, read on the forward strand.
CCGCTGGTCTACGTCAACCGCCGCCCCGACGATCCGAAACTGCCTGCGGGCGTCGCCACAGTGACGTCGGATGACATGGAGGCCGGCCGACTTCAGGCGCAATACATCGCCGACAAAATGAAGGGCAAGGGCCGCGTCATGATTCTTCTGGGTGACCTGGCCAACAACTCCACGCAAAACCGCACCAAGGGCGTCAAAGAGGTGTTGGCCAAGTACCCGGACATCAAGATAGACCAGGAGCAGACCGGCACCTGGCTGCGCCAGAAGGGCATGGACCTGACCAACGACTGGCTTACCCAGGGCCGAAAATTCAACGCGGTGCTGGCCAACAACGATGAAATGGCCATTGGCGCGGCGATGGCGCTGAAGCAGGCAGGCGTGGATAAAGGCAGCGTTTTCGTTGCCGGTGTCGACGGTACACCGGACGGGCTCAACGCCGTGACCAAGGGCGATCTGGCCGTATCGGTCTATCAGGACGCGAAAGGACAGGCCGACGGGGCGATCGATGCTGCGGTGAAACTGGCCAGGAAGGAGAAGGTCGAGCCCCAGGCGATCATCATTCCTTATCGCCTGATCACCCCTGAAAACGTCGCCACCTTCAAATAACAACGATCGCCAGGCCTGGGAGGGCATGCCAATGCGCTCCCGCAGCCTGCCGCTTGAGGAGTTGTGATCATGTTCGGTTCTGCTACTGCCAATCCGCCCGCGCAACGCGATCTGCCGTCCGGCGACGGGGGCGGAGGGGCGCCTGATGCCCAGGCCCCGTATCTGCTGGAAATCAGCCATGTCAGCAAGGGCTTCCCCGGCGTCATTGCGCTCAATGATGTGCAATTGCGCGTTCGCCCTGGCAGCGTGCTGGCGCTGATGGGCGAGAACGGAGCCGGAAAATCGACCCTGATGAAAATCATTGCGGGCATCTATCAGCCGGACTCGGGCGAAATCCGCCTGCGTGGCAAGCCGGTCCGCTTCGATACGCCTCTGTCAGCGTTGCAGGCGGGTATCGCCATGATCCATCAGGAACTGAACCTGATGCCGTTCATGAGCATTGCCGAGAACATCTGGATCGGTCGCGAACAGCTCAACGGCCTGCACATGGTCGATCACCGCGAGATGCACCGCTGCACTGCCGAACTGCTGGAGCGTCTGCGCATCAAGCTCGATCCCGAGGAGCTGGTCGGCACGCTGAGCATTGCCGAGCGGCAGATGGTGGAGATCGCCAAGGCCGTGTCATACGACTCGGACGTGCTGATCATGGACGAACCGACCTCGGCGATCACCGAAACCGAAGTCGCTCACCTGTTCTCGATCATCAGCGACCTGCGTGCCCAGGGCAAAGGCATCATTTACATCACCCACAAGATGAACGAAGTCTTCGAAATCGCCGACGAAGTGGCGGTGTTCCGCGACGGCGCCTATATCGGCCTGCAGCGCGCCGAAAGCATGGACGGTGACAGCCTGATCACCATGATGGTGGGCCGTGAACTGACCCAGCTGTTCCCCGAGCGGGAAAAACCGGCAGGCGACGTACTGCTGTCCGTCAATCAACTGAGCCTGAACGGCATTTTCAAGGACGTGAGCTTCGACCTGCGTGCCGGGGAGGTGCTTGGCATTGCCGGTCTGATGGGGTCCGGGCGCACCAATGTCGCCGAGACCCTGTTCGGCATAACCCCCAGCGACAGCGGCGAGGTGCGCTTCGATGGCAAGACGGTGCACATCGGCGATCCGCATCAGGCGATTGAACTGGGTTTTGCGCTGCTCACGGAGGATCGCAAATTGACCGGCCTGTTTCCATGCCTGTCAGTGATGGAAAACATGGAGATGGCTGTGCTGGCCAACTATGCCGGTAACGGTTTCGTGCAACAGAAAGCCTTGCGCGCACTGTGCGAAGACATGTGCAAAAAGCTTCGGGTCAAGACGCCGTCGCTGGAGCAGTGCATCGACACATTATCCGGTGGTAACCAACAGAAGGCACTGCTCGCGCGCTGGCTGATGACCAACCCCAGGGTGCTGATTCTGGATGAACCCACACGCGGTATCGACGTGGGGGCCAAGGTGGAAATCTACCGCCTGATCTCCCTGCTGGCCAGTGAAGGCATGGCGGTCATCATGATTTCCTCGGAGCTGCCGGAAGTGCTTGGCATGAGTGACCGGGTCATGGTCATGCACGAAGGCGAAATGATGGGCATCCTCGATCGTGGCGAAGCGACCCAGGAAAAAGTCATGCATCTGGCCTCCGGCCACAAGGTTCATTGAGTTCGCACTACAGGGCTCGGTAGAAGAAGAACAAGAGGAAACGAACATGAGCGACGCGATTCTGCAAAATAAACCGGCCATGACGCCGACCCGAAGCAAACGGCGGCTGCCCACCGAACTGAGCATCTTTCTGGTGCTGATCGGCATCGGCCTGATCTTTGAACTGTTCGGCTGGATCGTCCGTGATCAGAGCTTCCTGCTCAATTCCCAGCGTCTGGTACTGATGATCCTGCAGGTGTCGATCATCGGCTTGCTGGCCATTGGCGTGACTCAGGTGATCATCACTACAGGCATCGATCTCTCGTCGGGCTCGGTACTTGCACTTTCAGCGATGATTGCCGCGAGCCTGGCACAAACCTCCGACTTCTCCCGGGCGGTGTTCCCGTCGCTGACCGACCTGCCGGTGTGGATTCCGGTCGTTGTCGGTCTCGGGGTCGGGCTGCTGGCGGGCGCCATCAATGGCAGCATCATTGCCATAACCGGCATTCCGCCGTTCATTGCCACGCTGGGCATGATGGTCTCTGCGCGCGGTCTGGCACGCTTCTATACCGAAGGTCAGCCGGTGAGCATGCTCTCCGACTCGTACACGGCCATCGGCCAGGGCGCGATGCCGGTGATCATCTTTCTGGTGGTGGCGGTCATCTTTCATATTGCCCTGCGTTACACCAAGTACGGCAAATACACCTACGCCATTGGCGGCAACATGCAGGCGGCACGTACTTCGGGCATCAACGTCAAGCGCCATCTGGTGATTGTCTACAGCATCGCCGGGCTGCTGGCCGGGCTGGCGGGTGTGGTTGCCTCGGCGCGGGCGGCAACCGGGCAGGCCGGGATGGGCATGTCCTACGAGCTGGACGCGATTGCCGCTGCGGTCATCGGTGGCACCAGCCTTTCCGGAGGGGTCGGGCGGATCACCGGTACGGTGATCGGTGCGCTGATCCTCGGCGTGATGGCCAGCGGTTTCACCTTTGTCGGTGTGGACGCCTATGTTCAGGACATTATCAAAGGCTTGATCATTGTCGTGGCCGTGGTAATCGATCAATATCGCAACAAGCGCAAGACCAAGCGCTGATTCAATCACCTGCAGCAAAGGGCCTTTCAAGGCCCTTTTGTGCGTTGGAGTTTGCAGGAACCGATTCGCTGTCAGTGGGTCAGAGCCTCATCAAGCAACCTGCTGGTCAGGTCTTTCGCCCGCATTTCAAGGGTTTTACGGTATTCGCTGTACAAAAATCCTTCAATTGTGTTGCCGAGCCCGCTAGCCGGCCTTAGACTGCCGCCCCTCGTAAATTGAGTGCCAGGTGGCGCTTGGAGATTATTGGTTTGAACGGCAACGTCAGGCCGCTCCTCAATGCACGTTTTTTTATAGAGAAATAAATGACAAAGGAAAAGTTGCTGGCCATGCCGGCCGATGACTACATGAACGCCGAGCAGCACGCTTTCTTCGTCGAGCTGTTGCAGGGCATGAAGGTCGAGATCCATGAGCGTATCGAGCAGAGCCGCATTGCGATCGAGAGCCTGGACACGCCTGCCGACCCGGCTGACGCCGCTTCGGTCGAAGAAGAGCGTCACTGGCTGGTCAACGTGATCGATCGCGACCAGCGCATGCTGCCACAGTTGGAAATGGCCCTTTCGCGTATTGCCGACGACACCTTCGGCTGGTGCGACGACAGCGGCGAGCCAATCGGCCTCAAGCGCCTGCTGATCAGCCCGACCACCAAGTATTGCATCGAAGCGCAAGAGCGCCACGAGCAGATCGACAAGCACCAGCGCCAGGCCTGATACGCAGGCAACAGCGACTGAGTGACCAGACCGGGAGGCAAGCAATTGCCTCCCGGTTTTGTTGTGCCCGGGATTTGTCGAAAACGCGTTGATCGCCATCGCTCGGTCGCTACGACCAACAGCGCATGGCACAAGGCCGTTATCTGGCGTTTAATAGTGTCATAACGACAATGACAGACGGGGTGACGCAGCATGGCCGAGAACCTATCCATGGCAGCCGGATTACCGCTGGCCGATACGCCCGACGCTGCATCGAGGTGGTGGGTGCCAGCGGTGCAGAGCGTAGTCCTGTGCCTGCTGTTCGCCGCCATGAGCGTTGCAGGTCTGTCGCTGTATGTCGTCGTTCCCCTGGCGCTGCTGGTGGTCTGGTTGCCGCGCCTGGTGCGCAGCAGGCAAGTGCTGCCAGGCAGCGCGGTGGGCGACAGCGATATCGCTTTGCTGACTCGCGACCTGTCGCGCACCACCAGTCATAACGCGCTGTCCGCGGCCCAAGTGGCCTTTTCCGTTGGTCGGCTGGCTGGCAAGGTGCAATCGCAACTGGGGGCTGCCGAACAGATCGTCAGCAGTGCCGAGCAGATGATCGCCACCGAGCAACAGACGGCCCAGTTGAGCCAGCAGGCATTGGTTGCTGCCAGCGAGGCGCGGCAGCGCAGCGAATCGGGTAGCAGCGTGCTGAATGAGTCCATCGAGCGCATGCACCACCTGAGCAAGCGTGCCGTCGGCAGCCGTGAGCTGATCGAGGCACTCAGCCAGCGCAGCGAAGAGATCCAGCGTGTGACGCTGGTCATTCAGTCGATTGCCAGCCAGACCAACCTGCTGGCGCTCAACGCCGCCATCGAAGCGGCGCGGGCTGGCGAGCACGGACGCGGTTTCGCGGTGGTTGCCGACGAAGTCCGTGGTCTGGCCGGCCGCACTGCCAGTGCCACGGGCGAGGTCGGGCAGATGGTGGCGGATATCCAGCAGCGCACCGCACAAGTCGTGGAGCAAATTCGCGAGCTGTCGGCCGATCTGGACGTGGGTGTCGAGCAGGTCGAGCTGACCGGCGAGCACCTGGGCAATATCGCCCGGCTTGCGGTCGAGCTGGAAAGCCAGGTCGGCGAAATCGCGCAGGGCGCGAGGAGCAATCAGGATCAATTGGCGAGCCTGTTCGACGCTGTCGAGCATATGCGCAGTGATCTTGCCGTCAGCGATGAGCAGACCCGGCAACTGGCCAAGGCCGCAGTGCAGATGGAGGGGCAGGCCGAGACCATCAGCCAGCGCCTGGCGCAGGTCGGTCTGGATGAATACCACCAGCGCATTTACGACCTGGCTCGTGAAGGCGCACGCATGATCAGCGAAAAGTTCGAGGCCGATATCGAACAGGGGCGGGTCAGCCTTGATGACCTGTTCGATCGCAATTACAAACCCGTTGCCAATACTTCGCCCACCCGCTTTACAACGCGTTTCGACCGTTACACCGATCAGGTATTGCCCGCACTGCAGGAGCCGCTGCTGTCGCGCCATGAAGGTCTGGTATTTGCCATCGCCTGTACGCAACAGGGCTATGTGCCGACGCACAACAACGCCTTCAGCCAGCCTTTGACGGGTGATGCGACGGTGGATAACGCGCGTAATCGAAGCAAGCGCAAGTTCGATGACCGTACCGGCATTCGCTGTGGCAGCCACCAACAGCCGGTCCTGCTGCAAACCTACACGCGAGACACCGGCGAACTGATGCACGACCTGTCCGTGCCGATCATGGTCAACGGACGACACTGGGGTGGTCTGCGCCTGGGGTACAGGCCGCAAGGCCGTTGATACGGCTAACCGATCATTCGGGTTGGCAACGGGGCTGGCCTGTTAGTTGGTTTTCATTGAAAGAGTGCATCAGAAAGTTATCAGTGCGTGTGTGTAGGGTTTTATTTATAAGTAATAAAGTCATGACTATAGAAGTCGTAGGAAAGGTCTGAAAAGGCGCAACATGGCTTGACTGCTCACTGTCTTTAAGCAAGCTGTTTAAATCAACGTTATTTACGTTTTGATTTAAGTGCGGCCTTTTCCTGGCTTGCCTCTAGGGACGGAAAAGTTATGAGCGATAAATGGAGTTTCCAACAGTCAGCAGCCCTTTCAGATGTGGTGACACGCCGCGTCACGGCGCGGGTAGGCATTTTCTTCGATGGGACGGGAAATAACCGGGTCAACAGTCAGATCGGTGCCGACTGCCAGGCATTGATGGAGATCAATGCGGGGCAGCACATTAAAGCGTGTGCGGGTCGTCATGTTCAGCCTGGCAGTAGTTACAGTAATGATCCGAGCAATATAGCCAGACTGGTCGATATCTACCGCCTGCAACCTGTTGCCGAAAATGACGGTGAAGGCCTGAAGGTGTATTACCCGATCTATATAAGTGGCGCCGGCACTACTTCCGGTGGCCGTGATTCGGTATGGCCGGGGCAGAGTTTTGGCCGCGGGGCCACCGGCGTGATATCCAAGGTGGAAAACGCATTCAAAAAGCTGAAGTCGGTATTGAACGCGTTCCCCCGCGACAACCCCGATTGTGTGCTGGATGCGCTGGAACTGGACGTGTTCGGTTTCAGTCGAGGTGCAGCGTCGGCCAGGCATCTGGTCAATGAAATCCTCAAGCAGCGTTCGGGCATGCTCGAGCCGATACTCGAAAGCCGCAGGGTCAGGTTGAGCGACAGTTTCAGCTGGAGCAACGGCAGCGTACGGCTCAAGGTTATCGGTCTGTTCGACACCGTGGCGGCCATAGGCAGCTTCAAGGACATGGGCAATACCCGCGATGCGAGCAACAGGAGGGTCAATCTGTACCTGCCTCCGGGGTGTGCGCAGCAGGTGTTGCATCTGGTGGCTCGCGATGAGTCACGGCGCAACTTTGCGTTGAACAGCGTCCTGCCCGTGTGGCCCAGAGAAATCGTTCTGCCCGGTGCACATTCCGATATCGGTGGGGGTTATCCTCCACAGATGGAAGAAAGCGTACTGCTCACGCGCCCCCGTAGCAGCGTGGTAAGCCGTGACAGTTCCTGCGAGGCGGCACCGAGCTGGAAGGAGGCACAGGCTGAGTTAAACCGGATGAACCGCGATCACTGGATCGACCCGCTCGACAGCCAGGCCTGGCTGAGGGTTCAGACATGCGAGAGCAAGTGTTATTCGTGCAGGAAAAGCTTGAATGGCATGAGTACGGTCGCTGCCGCAGTGGGCATGAGCCGCCAGGTATTTGGCCATCTGTCGAGGGTGTCGTTGCTGGTCATGCACACACTGGCGTGTGATGAGGGCGTGCCTTTCAATCCGGTGCCACTGACACCTGAATTCCAGCTGCCTCCCGAACTCGAGAACATCTCTACCCGGTTGATCGACTATGCGCGAGGCGGGCCTTACTTGCTGGACAGTCATGAAGAGGCATTACTGCGCTGGCGCTACATCCATCAGTCCGCGCACTGGAATGCAGTGGTTGGCAGAGTAGGTACGTTAGGCGACGCTGTTTTCGTCCACGCACCCCAGCCAGGCGGCCGGATATTGCATCCCAATATCGGCCAGCCCGGTTATCCGCAATAGGCCTCAACGCCCGAGTGGCTCACTCGGGCTTTTTGTGAAGACGCACGTTCAGCTCGTCGACCACCATCGCCCATTCGGCATCTTCGTGCAGTTGTTCCTTGAGAAAGTCAGACTGACGCGGCGTCCAGAATTCTGCGTCGATCAGTTTGACGTCGTCGGGCAGAGGATGGCTGGCGATAAACTTTTCGATGCTTTCATCATCGGAATCCAGCGCCAATTGGGCGAACAGGTCGTTGATGGTAGTTGTAGTCTGTTCCATGTCATCTCCTCGCCGGGGGATATCCCCGTATTCATCAGTTCTTATGGGAGTGGTGGGCACAGGCAAGAGTTCGATGCATTTGGCTGTGGAGAAAAGATGGCTTTTTTTGCAACGGCTATAAATGATATGTTTCTGCTATCGCAGGATGCACCCAACGCAGGCTGGAACCCGTCCAGCCTTTGCGCCGTGCCCGGGCTGACTGCAATTTTCAGGGCATCAGCGCTGCTGTGACACTGCTGTGTACAAAAGGTATATATCCCGTAGCTGCCATGAGCCGGTAGAATCCGCCACCCGCCTGCACAAGGTTTGCGGCGGCGCTGTCTGCGCTTCTGCGTGCAGCATGCCGGAAAATCTCCGGCCACATGAAGCGGTCTATGGACGAATCACTTTCTCGACTGCCCTGACATCAGGCAGCCTCATTTCATGTTTGAGGGTTTGTACTTTGGCTGTAAGTAATCTGGATACCCATGCCTTGTTCGTGCTCGGCGACCTCCGTGCACAGTTGGTCAAGCAGTTCCAATCCCGTTTTGTCTACATCACCGAACAATCAGCCGAAGGCATCTATATCGCTGAAATCGACACCGAAACCGCACTGGTAGTCGACGATAAACCTCGCCTTGAGCTCAAGGTGGGCGACCATTTCCGCGCTTCTGTTCTGCCCAGTCGCGAGGGCGGCAAGCTCGAATTGAAATTCCGTGAAATCAAGACCACCGTGTACGGGCTGGGCGAATATGCCTTCGTCGACGTCCCCGAAGGTCACGGTATCGTGTTCAAGGAAGGTCAGACCGTATTCATGGTCTTCGCTGCGCAAGAGCAACTGCAGATCGGCATGAGCAAGCTTCTCAAAGGCGCGGTCGGCAAGGCCGCCAAATGGCGCAAGGGCGAGCTGACCTTCAAGGCCAGCGAGTAACACTGGCCAGGCGTCGGTTCAGCCGCCTGTCGATTCTCCGTTGCCGGCACCGCTGCTGACTTCCGCGGGCACGTCGTCACCGGCCATGCGCTTGCGGAACAGCGCCGTGCGCGCCAGCAGCAGGGTGGTCACCGGTACCGTGATCGCCAGCAATACCGGGATCAGCCAGGCGTGGATCACCGGTTCCGACTTCAGCGCCGAGAAGTAGATGATCGACGCCAGCGCAACGCACCAGGCGCCCAGCGTCGATGCCAGGGCGGGCGGGTGCATGCGCTGGAAAAAGTCCTTGAGGCGCAGCAATCCCAGAGCACCGGTCAAGGCGAACAGGCTGCTGGCGATCAGCAGCCCGGCGGTCAGTATTTCCACCCAGAAGGGCACTGTATTCGGCAGTCCGGTCATTCGATCACTTCTCCGCGCAGCAGGAACTTGGCCAGAGCGAACGAGCCCACGAAGCCGAACAGGGCAATCAGCATGGCCGCTTCGAAATACGTGTCACTGGCGTAGCGAATGCCAAGCACCAGCATCATCAGCATGGCAATGATGTACAGATAATCCAGCGCCAGCACCCGGTCTTGCGCCGAAGGCCCCTTGAGCAAGCGCAGCAGGGTGATCACCATCGCCAGAGCGAAGATCAGCAGGCTGATCAGGATGGCGTTGTCGAGCAGTGCACTCATTGAAAGATCTCCATCAACGGTCGCTCATAGGTGGTTTTGAAGTGCTCGATGAATTGCGCTTCGTCCTCCAGATCGAAGACATGCATCAGCAGCACGCTGCGATCCAGTGCCAGCTCCGACCACACCGTTCCGGGTACTACCGTGGTGACCATCGCCAGCGCGGCCAGGCCGTGGGCGTCGTGCAGGTCCAGTGGAATGCGTACGAAGGCCGAGCGTGGCGGACGGCTTTCGAGCCGCCAGACGCTCAGGCCGACCTGCACATTGGAGATCACCACGTCGCGTCCCACCCGCCATAAGAACTTCAGGATCGTACCTGGTTTGCGAATACGTACCGGCAGCGGGCGCAGCGGGGCCATCAATACGGGGGCGAGAAACCCCAGCACCGCGCCCAGCAGCAAGTGACCGGGGCTGATCGACAGGTTCAATACCAGCCACAGCAGCCAGAGTGCCAACGAGAGGAGCGGGGCGGGAAACAGGCGCTTCATGGTTGCCCCTCCGGATCGACTTCCCGACTGGTGGGGCCGGGTATCGGGCGTGTGGCGAGCACTGACTGCACATACTGTTTGGGCTCATGCAGCGCTGCGGCGGTGTCCTGGGTATAGCGCAGCAAGGGCTCGGCCTTGAAGGTCAGCGCGATGCACAGACCCAGAAGGATGATGATCGGCAGGCATTCGTTGCGGCGCAGCATCGGCGAAGGGCGCTCGTGTGGCGTCCAGAAACGTTGCGTGCCGAGCCTCGAGAAAGCGATAAGCGACGCCAGCCCGGAAAAGATCAGCAGGCCGATCAGCATCCAGGCCTGGGTCGAAAGCGCTTCGTCCTGCGCGACGTCCAGCCCCAGCGGGTTCATCAGGGCGCTGAGCAATGTCAGCTTGCCGATGAACCCGGAGAGCGGCGGCATGCCGATGATCAGCAAGGCGCAGACGATAAAACTCAGGCCCAGAAAGGCCATGGTCATGGGAATGACCTGACCGACCACGACCTTCTGTTCGTCGTCCAGGTTGGTGCCGGGCGGCGGATGCAGAGACTCCAGGGTACGAGGCAATTGATCCACATCGTATTCCAGAGGGATCTCGTTGGCCGAGCGGGAGCGTTCGATCAGCTCGCCCAGGAGAAACATGGCACTCAGCGCCAGCGTCGAACTGACCATATAGAACAGCGCACCCGAGGTCAGGCTTGGCTGGGCGAAACCCACGGCAGACAGCAGAATGCCCGCTGACACCAGTATGCTCAGGCTGGCAAGGCGTTCCAGACGCTGGGCGGCGATGATGGCGATGGCTGCAGTGAAAATCGTTGCCATGCCGCCATAGATCAGCCAGTCGCCGCCGAAGAATGCCGATGCACCGGCCTGGCCGGAAAACAGCAGCGTCCACAGGCGCAGCAGGGTGTAGATCCCCACTTTGGTCATGATCGCAAACATCGCCGCCACCGGCGCGCTGGCTGCCGAGTAGGCAGGGACCAGCCAGAAGTTGAGCGGCCACATGCCGGCCTTGGCCAGGAACGCCGTGGCCAGAATCGCAGCACCCGCATGCAGCAGGCCCAGATCGGACTCCGCCACCTGCGGGATCTTGATGGCCAGATCGGCGAAGTTCAGCGTGCCGGTCACCCCGTAAATCAACGCAGCACCGATCAGAAACAGCGACGAAGCCAGCAGGTTGATCGAAATGTAATGCAGGCCCGTCGATACTCGTGCCCGGCCGGAGCCGTGCAGCATCAGGCCGTATGACGCTGCGAGCAGTACTTCGAAAAACACGAATAGGTTGAACAGATCAGCAGTCAGGAACGCACCGTACAGCCCCATGAGCTGGATCTGGAACAGCGCATGGAAACTGGCACCGGCCCTGTCCCAGCGAGCCAGCGCGAACAGCAGGGCGCAGACACCGACAATCCCGGTCAGCACCAGCATCATCGCTGACAGGTGGTCCACCACCAGTACGATGCCGAACGGCACGCCCCAGTTGCCCGGCAGATAGACACCGATCGAGCCGCTGCTGCCGCTGTGTTGTACCCAGAGGAACAGCACCACGGAAATACCCAGCCCGAAGATGCTGGAAAACAGATTGATACGGCCCTTGAGAGGCCGGTGCTTTTCGCCCAGCCAGAGCATCAGCCCGGCGGTCAGCAGCGGCAGCAGGATGGGCGCGATGATCAGTTGATTCATCCCGCTCATGCCTTGGGCTCCCGGCCATCTACATGGTCGGTGCCGGTCAGGCCTCTGGAGGCGAGCAAGACCACCAGAAACAGCGCGGTCATGGCGAAGCTGATGACAATCGCGGTGAGCACCAGCGCCTGTGGCAACGGGTCGGTGTAATTGAGCAGGTCCTGAGGAATACCGTCCTTGATGATCGGCTCTCTGCCGATGAACAGGCTGCCCATACTGAAGATGAACAGGTTGACCCCGTACGACAGCAGGCACAGCCCCATGACCACCTGAAAGGTACGTGGCCTGAGGATCAGCCAGACGCCGGAGGCGGCCAGCACGCCGATGGCAATTGCAATGACTTCTTCCATCAGAGGATTCCTTGCGGGTTGGCGACAGGCTTGGGCAGTTGCGTCGGCCGATGGCTACGCACCGACTGGTGCGCCAGTGCGGTGAGAATCAACAGCGTCGAGCCGACCACCACGGCGTACACGCCGACATCGAAGAACAGCGCGCTGGCGATGTGAATATCCCCCAGGATCGGCAAGTTGACATGAGCGGTGTGGGTGGTCATGAACGGATAACCCAGCAGCATCGAGCCCGCGCCGGTCAGCACTGCGCACAACAGGCCTGTGCCCATCCAGCGTAACGGTCGCAGGCTCATTTGCGCCTCGACCCACTGGGTGCCTGCCACCATGTATTGCAGGATGAACGCCACCGACATCACCAGCCCGGCAACAAACCCGCCGCCAGGCTGATTGTGACCGCGGACGAACAGGTACATCGAAATAATGAAGGCAATCGGCAGCAGCAATCGAACCAGTGCTGCCGGCACCATCATGAAACCGAGCGCGGTATCGCTGGCGCTGCGCGGGTTGACCAGATCCGTCACCACGTCACGGGCCAGCAGGCGCTGCTGGGCGGGCAGCAGAATGCTTTCCTTCGGTGGGCGGAAGCGTCGCAACAGGGCGAACACTGTCATGGCGACCGCCGCCAGCACGGTGATCTCGCCAAACGTATCGAAGCCGCGAAAATCCACCAGCATCACGTTGACCACATTGGTGCCGCCGCCCTGGGGCAACGCGCGACTCAGGTAGAAGGACGAGATGGCGTTGGGCGTCTGGCGGGTCAGCATGGCGTAGGAGAGTATCGCCATGCCCAACCCCACGAGCACCGCCAGGCCGAAGTCGCGTATGCGCCGGGTGCGGGCACGCAGGCGTGCGCTGAGCGGAGCGACATCTTCGTTGCGTCGCGGCAGCCAGCGCAGACCGAGCAGGATCAGCACCGTGGTCACCACCTCCACGACCAGTTGCGTCAGTGCCAGATCAGGCGCCGAGAACCAGACGAAGGTGATGCAGGTCATCAGACCGCACACGCTGACCATCACCAGTGCTGCCAGACGGTGATATTTACCCTGCCATGCCGCGCCTATGGCGCAGGCAATCGCGATGAGCCATAGCGTGACAAACACCCCGGAGCCCGGAATCTTCGGTCGGTCGCCCCAGGTCAGGCCGCTGAAATACATCGGAATGAAACCGCCCAGTACCGCCGCGAGCACCAGCAGAAACAGTTGTGGCTGCAGGCGGCGAGTGCTGACCTTGCGTTCGAAACGGCGCGCCCAGTGCATCATCACAACCTGACTGCGCTCGAAAAAGCGCTTGCCGTTGAGGCGTCCCACCAGTGGCGGGGCGGTGATGCGCTCGTGCTTGAGCGGCTTGCGCAGCAACAGATACAGAATGATACCGCCGGCCATCGCCACCAGGCTCATGACCATTGGCAGGTTCCAGCCGTGCCAGATCGCCAGGCTGTATTCGGGCAATGTTCCACCGACTACCGGACGCGCAGCGGCGGCGAGCAGGGGGGCGACCGATTGCGCCGGGAAAATCCCCACCACCAGACACGTCAGGACCAGCAGTTCGACCGGTGCACGCATCCAGCGCGGCGGTTCGTGCGGCAGGTGCGGCAGATCCTTGGCCGCCGGACCGAAAAACACATCGACCGTGAAGCGCAGCGAATAGGCAACGCTGAAGATCCCGGCAATGGTCGCGATCACCGGCAAGGCAATCTCGACCCAGGCTGTGGCGGAAATGAACACGGTTTCGGCAAAGAACATTTCCTTGGACAGGAAGCCGTTGAGCAGCGGTACGCCGGCCATCGACGCGCTGGCGACCATCGCCAGTGTCGCGGTGTAGGGCAGCAGCCTTACCAGGCCACTGAGACGCCGGATATCGCGTGTTCCGCTCTCGTGGTCGATGATACCGGCGGCCATGAACAGCGACGCCTTGAAGGTCGCGTGGTTGAGAATATGGAACACCGCAGCCACCGCAGCCAGCGGGCTGTTGAGGCCGAGCAGCAGGGTGATCAGGCCCAGATGGCTGATGGTCGAGTAGGCCAGCAGACCCTTGAGATCATTCTGGAAGATGGCGGCGTAGGCGCCGAGAATCAGTGTGCAGGCCCCCGCGCCACTGACGATCCAGAACCATTGCTCGGTGCCGGACAGCGCCGGCCACATACGCGCCAGGAGGAAGACCCCGGCCTTGACCATGGTCGCCGAGTGCAGATACGCCGACACCGGCGTGGGCGCGGCCATCGCGTGCGGCAGCCAGAAATGGAACGGGAACTGGGCGCTTTTGGTCAGCGCGCCGATCAGAATCAGGGTCAGTAACACCGGGTACAGGGCATGCGCACGAATCGCGTCGCCGGAGGCCAGGACACGGTCCAGGTCGTAACTGCCGGCCACATGGCCGAGGATCATCATGCCGGCCAGCAGCGCCAGACCGCCTGCGCCGGTGACCATCAGCGCCATGTACGCGCCGCGTCGGGCATCGGCCCGATGGTGCCAGTAGCCGATCAGCAGGAACGAGAACAGGCTGGTGAGCTCCCAGAAAAACACGATCTGAATCAGATTGCCGGACATCACCAGTCCGAGCATGGCGCCCATGAAAGCCAGGAAAAACGCGAAGAAACGCGGCACCGGATCGTCCGGCGACATGTAGTAGCGGGCGTACAGCGAGACCAGCGCACCGATGCCCAGCACCAGCATCGAGAACAGCCAGGCGAAGCCGTCGATGCGCAGCACGAAGTTCATGCCCAGGCTTGGCAGCCAGAAATACTCTTCACGAATCACGCCGCCGTCGGCGATCTGCGGGAACCACAAGGCCATCTGCACGGCGCCGATGAGGGCGATCAGACCGGCCAGAAACGATTCCGCGTTACGCGCGTTGTGCGGCAAAAAGGCCGCCAGACAGCTGCCGATGAAAGGCAGAAGCAGTAGAACTATCAGGGACATAGACTTCTAATCTGCAGGGGAATGTCAAGCATCATACGTGCCAGACACTCCGATACCAAAGGGACGGTTTCCGAAATTTCCTACAAAAAGTGTCTGCTTTTTTAATTCGGTAAATAATTGCTTCTGATGCGGTGATATGTCGTTGGAACAGTTTCGAAGAAACAAGGTGGTTGACGGTCTGCAATTAAGCACGGTTCATTCAGCTTCGCGCACGCCTCGCTGCTGTTGCTCTTCGTCGACGACGTTCTGTTCGGCGCGCGGAGAACGCCGCTTCATTTCGCTGACGATCACCCCGGCCACAATCAATGCCGCGCCCAGCAGGGCGATGCCCGGCAAACGTTCGCCGGCGAGTCTTCCGACAATCCCGGCCCAGACCGGTTCACCGGCATAAATCACGGTGGCGCGGGTAGGCGAAACACTTTTCTGTGCCCAGTTCATGGCAATCTGGATCGCCGCACTCATGGTCCCAAGTCCCACGGCACTGAGCACCAGCAACCAGGAAAAATCCGGCAAGTGTTCCTCGGTTGGAACGATCATCAGAAATGCCAGCGCTGAAGCAGTTGCCAGTTGCACCACCGTGACTCGACGCACATCGACCTCACCGGCATAGGCGCTGATCATGATGATCTCGGCGGCAATGGCCACCGTGCTGATCAGCGTCACGATTTCGCCGGAACTGAGTTGCAGGGATGCGCCTTGCGGCCCCGCTACCAGCATCAGCCCGGTGAAAGCCAGGATGATGCCCAGTGTCGGCATCAATCCTGGTCGTCGACCGAGTACCAGCCATTGCAACAAAGGCACGCAGGGCACGTAGAGTGCCGTGATGAACGCGGACTGGCTGCTGGGGATAGTCTGCAGTCCGATCGTCTGCAAACCGTAACCGAGCATGATCGCGGTGCCGATGAAGACGCCCGCCTTGAGTTCGAGGAAGGTAAGACCGCGCAGCACCTTTATTGAAAACAGCGCTACGATAAGCGCTGCGGCGGCAAAGCGCAGGCCGACGAAGAACATCGGCCCGCTGACGGTCATCGCATGCTGGACCAGCAGAAAGGTGCCTCCCCAGAGCATGGTGATCAGAATCAGTACGGCTTCTGCCTTGCTGATGCGGGGTATGCGGCTGATAGACTTCATGTCAGCTCCTGGTTCCTGTTAATTGCCATGCGCGCGGTGAAAGGCGGAACAACCTGACAGTGTTCCTGGGCTGGGCAGTATAATGCGCAACGGTTTGATGTGAGCACCTGCATGCACAAAGAAAATTCCCAGCGCCCTCCGGTGCTGCAGCACGTCAGCCAGAACGTCCGGCGTCTGCGTAACAGTGCGGACCTCAGCCAGACGGCTCTGGCGGAAAAGTCCGGAGTCAGCCGACGCATGCTGGTCGCTATCGAGGCCGGCGAAAAAAACGTCAGCCTGGCGACACTGGACCGCGTGGCCGAAGCCTTGGAAGTGGCGTTCAGCGACCTGATCCAGGCACCTGAAAATCGTGATTACAGCCGCATTAACGAGCTGGCATGGGCCGGTACGATCGTCGGCAGCAAGGCGGTACTGCTGGCCAGGGCCGTTGCCCGGCGCGAGGTGGAGTTGTGGGAATTCTGCCTGCAGCCTGGGGACGCCTATGTCTCGGAGGCCGATCCCGATGGCTGGAGTGAACAGGTCTACGTCGTCGAAGGGCATCTGACGTTGCGCTTTGCCGACCCTGCGGCCGTGCAGCAGGTCGAGGCGGGCGAGTTCTTCATGTTTCCCAGCAACCAGCCGCACCGCTACTGCAACGACGCCGATGTGCCCCTGCGCTTCGTGCGTAATGTCGTGCTCTGACCTTTCCGATTCTTTATCGCAACTCGACCGAGGCGCTGTTCGATGACTGAAGATTCCCACCAGACGGCTGACATTCTGATCATCGGCGGCGGTCTGAGCGGCACCATGCTGGCGGCGCAACTGCTGCGCAGACCGGGCCAGCGCCGAATCCTGATTATCGAAACCCGCAGCGAACTCGGCAGGGGCGAGGCCTACAGTGCGACGGAGCCGGGCCATACGCTCAATGGCAACGCTGCGCGGATGAGCGTCGATCCGGATAATCCGGATGACCTCACCCAGTGGCTGACTGACTATCTGGCCGCCGGGGGCTGGCCTGAAGCTTATGAGCAGAGGGTCCCGGTTGCCGAACTGTTTCCGCCACGCGGTGTGTTCGGGCTTTATGTTCAGCAGCGACTGCGTGAAGCCCGAAGCGCTGCTGAAGCCTTTGGCTCGACCGCCGTGCATGTGCCCGGCGAGGCAGTCGACCTGCAGGTCCATGAAGGCGGGGTCAGTGTCTCGCTGGCTGACGGCCGTAAGTTGCGCGGTAGCCGTGCCGTGCTGGCGACCGGCATGTACGCGGCTTCACGCACCCCGCGACGCGATTCGAACGAGCTGAACACGGCAGCGCTGGACCCTTGGGATGTGTCGGTGATGAAAAAGCTTGATCCGCAGTCAAAGGTGCTGATCATCGGTTCGGGGCTGACCATGGTCGATGCGCTGGTCTCGCTGGAAACGGCGGGGCACCGCGGGCCCATTCAGATTTTTTCCCGGCACGGCCTGCTGCCGCACGTTCGGCGTCAGCCGCCGGAATGGTCTGATTTTCTTGCTCAGGACCCGAGTATCCGCAGCACTCGGCAACTGGTGCGCAAAGTGCGTGAACAGTGCGAACTGGCCATCGAGAGCGGCATTGACTGGCAGGCCCCGCTGGACACCGTGCGGGCCAACGTCGGCAGGCTGTGGAATCAGGCCAGCGACCAGCAGCGCCGCCAGTTCGTCCGTCATGTAAGGCCTTGGTGGGAGAGTCACCACCATCGCTCCCCGCCGCCGAGCGCTGCGCTACTGGCGCGGCTGATCAGGCAAGGGCGGTTGAGTATTGATGCGGCCTCGCTGCAGGGCGTGGCCAGCCTGCCGTCAGGTCAGGTACAGATCAGCGTTCGTCGACGCGGGGAGAGTCAGCCGACGCAGATCACCGGCGATGCGTTGATCAACTCCACCGGTATCGAATACGACTGGCGGCGCGTGGACCGCCCGTTGCCCCGGCAACTGCTGGCACGCGGGCTGATCCAGCCCGGTCCGCTGGCACTCGGCATCGCCGCCGACGCCACTGGCGCAGTGCTCGACGCACACGGTCAGTACTCGGCACGTCTGTTCGCCATGGGCCCGCCATTGCGCGGAATGTGGTGGGAAAGCACTGCGGTGACCGACGTGGCAATTCAGGCCAAGGCGCTGGCGATGCGCTTGTCGTAAAGCGCCGCCTGCTCAGAAGAGGACGCAGAGCGTCCGGAACGGCATGCCCACGCGTAGCATGGACACGATGGTGTTCTGCCGGACAGTGATCGTTCCTCACGCTCCAGCGTGGGAATGC